>JBDRCO010000026.1:0-59550 GCA_043821645.1 Pseudomonadota bacterium
TCGTGATGAACTCCTGTCGCGGCTCCCGTCGACGGGAAGGTCGCGCTTTTTGGTGTGCGATGCAGGGGCCGGGGTCAGGCCGCAGGAGGTCCGCGCGGCGGCGCCACGACGACCAGCCAGGCATCCTGGATGTGTTCGCTGGCCACGGGCCGGGGTAGGATCGAGGTGCAGATCTCGCGCTGTTGAAGCAGAGTCCAGGTGGCAAGGACGAGGCCAAGATCGGGGCCATCGCTGAAAGAAAAATCGTCGTCGCCCTGGGACTCGGGCACGGCCGTGGGCCCTTCGCTGCCCGGACCAGGCTGTTGCGATCGGCGCAGGTTGCGCTGGCCTGTGGCAGGCGCCAGCCACAGCAAGACGCCCAGGGTGCTGACCACCACCAGGATCTGCCAGCTCGCTGTTCGCACCTGCCGCATCCGCACCTCCCAGGCACAACCCGCGGTCGTCGAAGACTATTCCCGGGGCGCCCGACGCCCGCAGACATGGAATTATATCAGTGTTATCGGTGTGTTATATTTTGTTGGGCGATAACCAGGGGGGGCCGTCGAAGCGCGCCGCGCTGGTGGCGAAGCGCTCCACGCCGACTCACAGCGGCACGTGCACCTCGACGCGGTCGCCAGGCCGCGGCAGGTAAGCTCCGCTGAAACCCAGGCAGTGCCCGCTATCGAGCAGGGTCCAGCCACCCTCGCTGCTGCTGCTGGCACGCGGCACGATGTCCTCGCTGCCATCGGCGTGCACGAGCTTGACCACAGCCTCGGCAGGCGGCGCCTCGGGCAGGCAGACCACATCGGTGCGGTTGGCCAGGTCCGCGATCTCCATCATGGTGTCGCGGTAGCTGTCCGAGCACAGAGTGTCGCGTACGCTCAGCGGCATGGCCTCGGCCAGGGCCTGGTAGCGCCGCGCCGGGTCGGCCTGGCAGCAGTGGGTCGCGGGCTGCTCGACACCCTGGCAGCGCTCGGCCGGGATGGCCGGGTGGCAGGAGCACACCGGCTCGCCGTTGATGCAGATGTCGCAGGTGGCCACGCTGTTGCCCTGGGCCGGGTCGCAGACGTTGCTGTGCACGCCCTCGTCGAGCCGGCAGCCCATGGCCTCGAGTCCGTTGCCCGCGTCCGAGAAGCCCGCGATGGCCGCCACCCTGACCAGTTCGGGCCGCGTCTTGAGCCGTGTCAAGAAGCGCGCGTGTTCGGCCACCGGCGTCAGCAGCTCGGGTCGGCTGTAGCACAGGATGCTGGAGCCAGACTGGGCCTCGTCGATGGTCCCGTCGTTGGAGCAATCGTCCTCGTCGGTGACGTAGATGACCACCAGCTTGGTCTCGACCCTGTCGCCGCAAGCGTTGACCTCATCGCGGCGCCAGAACAGCGCGCGGTCGTCGCTGCAGTCGCGGGCGAGCATGCAGGTCCCTGCCGCCGGTGTGTCGTGATCCGGCGTCAGGAAGTGCTGCGCGGCCTGCATGCCTTTTTCCAGGGCCGAACCCCAGACGCCCAGATTGCGCACGATGCCACCAAAGCGTGCGGCCAGGTCCGGCGTCTCGGGGGTGAGCACGGTCAGGGCGGGAGCGTCCGGGGCGGTCTGCAGGCAGCCACGCTGGGGCACCGAGCCCCGCCCGGCGGCGCTGTAGGGGGAGTCACAGTCATGCATGTCGGTGCTGATCACGCCGATGTGAAACTTGTTGTCCAGCAGCATGAGGCGCTCGATGAAACCACATTCGGCATAGGTGGCCTGGTGATCCGGCGGCCACTGCGCCGGCCCCAGCTGTGCATTCTCGTCGACGTACTGGCGCAGGCGGTTAAAACCCTGGGCGTTGCACAGGCTCAGCGGGTCCGCGCTGGACGAGGCATTGCGCGCGAGATTGTCCTGCTCCTCTGCCATGGATCCCGAGTTGTCGATGACGAACAGGATGTCCGCGGCGCGCTCCACCTCGACCCGGGACATCAGCCGGGTCTCGCCACCGGCGGCGGTCAAGGGGACATCGAAGCCGTGATCCACGCAGGCGCTCGCGAGCACCACCAGGCTCAGTGCTGCCGTGCATCGTCGCATGGGACCTCCATCGTGGGGTGCAACTCCTCCTTCCCTCCCTCGCGCTGAACCTTCAGTCGAAAGCGAGATCTGGCACAAATGGGTGAGCGGCGATCGCAGGTGTGCAGCCCGCCTGGTTCGGTTTCAGGTCGTGGGCGGACCGGGCTGGCGCCGCTGGCGCCGACGCTGCAGGGCTCCCGCGAGCAGGAACAGTGGCCACAGCATGGCGGCGCCCAGGGCCAGGCCCAGGTTGCCCGCCACGTCGAGACCCAGGGCGCTGCGGAAGGGATCGTCGTCCACCAGGTAGGTCCAGGTCGCAGAAGGCCCACGCAGCTCGGCCTGATCCAGGTCGACCTCGCCTCCGCGGAGGGTCACCCGATCCAGCGCGCGCTCGAGCTCGCGATCAAAGCTCTCGAGCATGGCCTGAAAGGCCTGATCGGCGCGGCGCAGGAACTCGGTGTGGGGTTGGGTCGTGCCCAGCCGCAGCAGGGGCAAGGACTCGCGCAGGTCGGCGATGACGCACAGGTGGTTGGCCCAGGCCCGGTCCAGCTGCACCAGGCCGAGCTGCCGCTCCACCGCGTCCAGGGCAGGCGCTCCGAGCGCCTTTGCGAGCTGCGCATGCGAGCCCGGCACGCGCTGCGCGAACACCGCCTGGGGTGCCGCCAGCAGCTCCTCGCGCAGGTGACGCAGCATCAAGCGCTGCTGCTCGACGATGCCGGAGTAGCGGCTCAGGGTGTGGCGGATCTCGGTGTTGTGCCCGTCCACCACGCGCTGGGCCCAGTGAATGCGGCTGCGCACGACGGGGTGCGCGATGCTCTCGCTGCGGCGCGCGCGGTGCTTGTCGGGGATCATCTCCGCCACGCCGTGGCGACGGACCAGGGGATCCTCGAGGCTGACGAAACAGCAACTCAGCCCCGGATCGCCCTGGCGGCCGGCGCGACCGCGCAGCTGGTTGTCGATGCGCCGGCTGTCGTGACGGTTGAGGCCGATGACGTACAGCCCACCGGCGGCCACGACATGGTCGCGCGCTGCTCCATCGGCGCCACCGAGGCAGATGTCGATGCCACGCCCCGCCATGTTGGTCGAGATGGTCAGGGCCCCGGGGGCGCCCGCCTCGGCGATGATCTGCGCCTCGAGCTCGTCGGTGCGCGCATTGAGTACCTGGCAGTGCAGACCTCGGGCCTCGAGCCGGGCAGCCAGCTCCTCGCTCTCCGCCACCGAGGCTGTTCCGACGAGCACGGGCTGTCCCTGCGCGTGGGCGTGCACGATCTCGTCCTCGACCGCGGCGAGCTTGGCCTCGCGATGGCTGAACACGCGATCCTCGAGGTCACGACGGATGCACGGGCAATGCGAGGGTACCGGCACCGTGACCAGCCCGTAGTGCTCGAACAGCTCGACCTCGCTGGGACGTGCGGTGGCGGTCATGCCCGCGAGCCCCGGGTAGAGCGCGAAGTAGTGCTGCAAGGTCAGGCTGCCCAGCACGATGCCACTGCGGGTGATGGGCAGGCCCTCGCGCGCCTCGATGGCGGCCTGCAGGCCATCGGGCCAGTGCCTGTCGCTGGCGACGCGGCCGGTGAGCTCGTCGACCAGCTCGACCCGCTGCGCGCGCACGATGTAGTCGACGTCGCGGCGCAGGATGGCGCGGGCGTGCAGGGCCTGGTTGAGCAGGGTGTAGGGGAGCTGGTTGTGCGCGTGCTCGAGGTTACCGCAGCCCAGCGCGGCTTCGGCCCGGGCCTGGCCCTGCTCGGTGAGGCAGGTGCTGCGCCGCGTCTCATCGACCTCGTAGTCGACCCCGGCCTGTAACTGCGCCGCCAGCGCCGCCATCTGCACCGCGTCCGGGAGACTCTCGCCGCCGTGGCCCGCCAGCACCAGCGGGATGCGCGCCTCGTCGATGAGGATGGAGTCGGCCTCGTCGACGATGCCGAAGTGCAGGGGCCGCTGCACGCGATCCTCGCTGCGGTACACCAGGCCATCGCGCAGGTGATCGAAGCCGGCTTCCTTGGCCGTGAGGTAGGTGATGTCTGCGGCGTAGGCGGTGCGCCGGTCGTCGGCGTGCTGGCCCGACTGCACACAGCCCACGCTCAGGCCGAGCCGGCGGTACACCTCGCCCATCCAGGCCGCGTCGCGGCGCGCCAGGTAGTCGTTGAATGTGAGCACGTGCACGCCGTCACCGCCCAGGGCGTGCAGGGTGGCCGCGGGCACTGCCGCCAGGGTCTTGCCCTCGCCGGTGGGCAGCTCGGCCAGCTTGCCCTGATGCAGGGCGAGGGCGCCGACGATCTGCTCGTCGAACAGGCGCTGTCCCAGTACGCGGCGCGCGATCTCGCGCACCAGGGCGAAGGTCTCGACCAGCATCGCGTCGAGGGTGGCCCCGCCGCGTCCTCGCTCGCGCAGGGTCGCCGCCGAGGCCGAGAGCGCTGCATCGTCGAGGTCACGGACTGTTTGTTCGGCCTGGTTGATCTGCGCCAGGATCTCCAGGTAGGGCGTCAGCTGGTAGTCCACGGGCTGGTTGCGCAGGCGCGCGAGCAGACGTCCTGTCAGTCCGGGATCGTCCTGGATGTCGCGCCAGTGACGGGTCACATCCACCAACAGTGCTCCGCGTCGCGACGCCGGGATGGGCGTGCGGTTGAAGGACAGGCCAGCCCGCGGTCAAGCTAGGCACCTGCGGCAGACAGACAAGGGGAAGGGGCAGGAGCGTCGCCACCTCGCAGCGGAACCGCGGGTCCTAGCTCGGTCGCGCGGATCGCGCGCTGCGATCGCGTCGACGCCTCGTGGCGGCGAGCAGCCCGCACAGCAGCCATCCGATGGGGGCTGCTGGTGTGCTCGCACTGCCGCAGGAGCAGCCCGCTGCGGCATTTTGCGCATCGGCGCCGGCGTCGATGACGGCGGAGCTGCACACCCCGGACGCGCAGGTCTGGCCCGACGGGCAGGGCACGATCACGTGCTGGCCCTGCTGGTTGCAGTCGTACAGACGATCGCGGTCGAGGCAGACGGGCTCGCAGGTGGGCCCCGCATCGACGCGGGCGTCGGCGCGGCTTGCCCCGTCGCTGCTCACGCTGACATCGGCGCGCGCAGCGTCCTGGCCAGGCGAGATCCCGGCATCGGTCGGCGGCGGTGTGCAGGCCGGCAGATCCGGCGTCGTCGAGGTGCTGCTGCTGTCGCCGGGATTGCTGATGTTGGTGGTGCGCCCGGCTGTCTGCCCGGAAGCCCAGTCGCCGCAGGGATCTCCCAGCTCCTGGCCATTGCTCTGGCCATCGAGGTCACAGTCGATGTCCCACAGGCTGTTCCAGTTGTGGCTGGAGCCATAGGCCTGGCCAAAAGCATTGCGCGTGCCGCCGCCTGCAGGGTTGACGTGGCAGGTCTCGCAGGAGAACACCGAGCCGTTGGGGATGGTGCCCGGGAAACTCGATCGCGCGCGCGCGCCGGGCGCAGCCAGCAGCACGCCGGCGCTCATCACCGCCAGCAGCGTTCGTGACATGAACTCTCCCCTCTGCACCACCGCACAGGTGCACTGGTGACAACCTGTGCTGGAGCATAGCGCAGCCGCTGCCTGAAGCGCGCGTCGTGTGCGTCGGGGCGGAGCTTGGGTGGATCGCTGTCTGGGTTGGTGGGGGCTTTGGCGAATCACGACCGCCGGATGCTGCTGCGGGGGCGACGTCGACGGGATTGCTTAGCGTCGACGAAGGCGGCGCAGCGGCAGGGCACACAGGCCCAGCATCAAGACCAGGGCACTCACGCCGGCGCCATCCTGGCCCAGCGAGGCGCAGTCGATGTCGACGTCGTGCCTGTAGTCGTTCCACGGGCAACTCGGACCGCGGCAGTCCTGGCAGCTCTCCTGGTAGCGGCATTCACCCGCGAAGGTGCAGCTCTGCTCGCCGCAGGAGTCCTCGACGCAGGTGACGGTGCAGGACGAGCAGGTCTGCATGCAGTAAGCCCAGTCGCCATCGTGTTCGCAGATCCACTCGCACTCGCCGCAGTAGGGTTCCGCGCGGCAGCTCTGTCCCTGGTCCGCGAAGGGGCACACCGGGTCCTCGGGGGTGGGCTGGTCGCAGTCCGGCGCGTCCGGGCAGGTGGGCTCGACCGGTGGATCCACAGGCGGGTCCTCGCCGCAGCTGACGCCCGCGTCGCAGACCGGCGGGTCCTGGGGAGCCGGGGCGCCCGGGTAGTCGCTGCCGTTGGCCGGATCGGTGCCCGCGGCCACCTCATCGGCATTGCTGAAGCCGTCGCCGTCGGGGTCCTCGTCGCCATCCAGGATGCCGTCGCCATCGGTGTCGGCGTTGTTGGGGTTGGTGTTGCAGCTACCCTCGACCGCGTCGATCAGGCCATCACCATCGGTGTCCGGCGGCGGAGGAGGCGGAGGGGGCGGAGGAGGCTCGCTGCCAGGTGCATCGCTGCCGTCGGCGGGGTCGGTACCCGCGGCGATCTCTTCGCTGTTGGTGGCGCCATCGCCGTCGGGATCTTCGTCGCCGTCGAGGATGCCGTCGCCGTCGGTGTCGGCCACGCCAGGATTGGTGTTGCAGGCGGCCTCATCGTCATCGGCCAGGCCGTCGCCATCGCTGTCGATCGCACCGGGATCTTGCGCGCCCGGGTCCGAGGTGCACTGCGCCATGCAGGCGTTGTCACCTCCGCACTTGGGGCGGCAGGTCTCCTCGTCGTAGCCGTAGTACTCGTAGACGCAGCCCGTCCCCACCAGCAGCGTCAGTCCTGCAAGCCAACTCCATTTCATCATGACGCACCTCTCCCGGCCCCCGCCTCACCGGGGGGTTAAGCAGCCCGGTCGTGTACCGGCGCTGGCGCAATGGCGGTCTCGGCGTGTTGGACGCGGAGTGTGAAGCCTGTTGTGATATTTTTTTGAACGTTCTGGTCTGCGCACGACCCGGGAAATATCGTCTGCAGCTCGGCACAGGCAGGATCCCACTCTTTTTTTTAACAGCTTCGCCCCATCGAGCGTCCAACATGACGGACAGCGAACGCGGAGTGGAGCCGGCACGGATGCGCAACCAGGAGCTTGTCGAGCGCGTGCAGGCCCAGCTTCCGGGAGCGTTCGAGGAGTTTTACTACGCCTATGTGGACCGCGTGCACCGACACCTGTTCTCCATCGTGGGCCCGGATTCGGACCTCGACGACCTCGTGCAGCAGACCTTCGTGCTGGTTCACCAGCGAATTCATACCTTTCGCGGAGAATCGAGCGTCTCGACCTGGCTGCACCGCGTCACCGTCAACGTCGCCCTGGATCACCTGCGACGGCGGCGGCGCTGGTTCCGGCTGGACAGCGTGCGCGACATGCTCCCCATGCCGTCCGAGCCCGAGCAGCCTGATGCCATGGCCGACCGCGGCCAGCAAATCCGTGTCCTGCACCAGGTCCTCGACAGGCTCAAGCCCAAGAAAAGATTGGTGTTCGTGATGTACGAGATCGAGGGCCACACGCTGGAGGAAATCGCCGAGGTGGTGGATTCGTCGGTCAACACGGTGGCGGCCCGGCTGCGCGCGGCCCGCCAGGAAGTACGACAGGCCATGGAGCGACGCCTCAAGCAGGTGCCACTCAAGGCCGTGGGATGACGGACATGGACGAGGTGCGCTGCCAGCAGATCCGCGACCAGCTCCACGCCTTCAGGGGTGGTGAGGGCACGCCGCTGTGGCGGCAGTCGGTGGAAGTGCACGTGGCAGGCTGTGCGTCCTGCCGAAGCGAGCTGTGGCTGCAGGCCGAGCTCGAGAGCGCCGCCAAGCAGGGACCGCCTCCCCTGAGCGATGCCCGCAAGCGAGTGATCCTCGAGGGCGTGCTCGAGGATATCGAGGACCAGCCCAGCGTGGTGGCGCGGGTGCGCCGTCTGGGCTGGCCGCGCCTGGCCGTGCCAGCCGTGGCCATGGCGGCGGCCGCAGCCATGATGCTGTGGCTGCACCAGCCCGAGCCCCAGCCCGAGCTCAGCGGCTGGGTGCAGGCAGGCTTGGGGGTCGAGGCCTTCGCGCCGGAGGCTGCGGCACTGCGCTACGAGGCCACGCCGGATCGACCCATCCTGGTGCTGGAGCGGCAGACCGTGATGGTGCGCTTCACGCGGCCCGAGGGCGTGCAGCCGCTGGAGGTGCGCACCCCCCACGCCACCGTGTACGTGCGGGGTACCGTGTTCTTCGTCGAGGTGCGCGAGGACCAGACAGTGATCGGCGTGCAGCACGGCCTGGTTGAAGTGATGGATGCCGAAGGCCGCAGCGTGATGGTCGGCTCGCAGCAGCAGGCGGCCACCACCGTCGACGGCTTTGCCCGCGAGGAGCCCAGGAGTCCGCACTTTGCCATGCTGGACGCCCTGTTCCCCGAAGAGGAACCGCCGCCCCTCGACGAGCCCCGGCCCCTGCCCGCCGATCCCAAGCCGCGGCCGAGACCGCCCCGCGTCCGCGCCACGCCCCCGGACCCTGACGCCATCGCGGCGGTGGTCGCGCGCAACAGGTACCTGATCCGCGAGTGCTACGAAAGTGCGCTCAAGAAGGACAGCAGCCTGGCCGGAACCGTCGAGGTCGAGATCGTGTACGGCGCCGAGGGCCAGGTGCTGGAGGCGCGTCTGCTGGACCAGGGCATAGGCGTCGACGAGGTGCACGACTGCATGCTGCAGCGCATCAGCAGCTGGCGCTTCCCCACCAGCGACGCCGGCGCGGTCACCGTGCGCGTCCCCTTCGTGCTCACCCTGGCCCCGAACAAGATCGGCAAGTAGGCACCCCGCGAGAGCTTTCTCGTGACTTGCCATGGCGCACTCGCGGGCCCTGCACTAGAACCTGTGGATGATCTGCCCTCTCCTTCGAGCTGCCCGTGCTCGGCGCGCACACCTCGGGCTCCTGATGATCTGCGCGCAGCTGGTGGCTCCCGCTGCCTCCGCGCGCGACCAGGCCTCGGGCCAGGTCCTCAAGATCGGCACCATGGCGCCGGAGAACACCCTGCCGCATCGGGCCCTGCTGAAGATGGCGCAGATCTTCGACGAGGAGACCCAGGGTCAGGTGCAGCTCAAGATCTATCCCGGGACCGTGGGCGACGAGCCCACCATCGTGCGCAAGCTGCGCGTGGGTCAGCTGCAAGGTGCGCTGCTGTCGAGCAAGGGCCTGGGCAATGTCAGCACCGAACCCATCGCCATGCAGCTGCCCATGATGTTCGACAGCACGGCCGAGATCGACGCCGTGCTGGCGCAGATGCAGCCCACCTTCGACCGCGCGCTCGAGGCGGACGGCCTGGTGCCTCTGGCCTGGAGCGATGGTGGCTGGATCTACCTGTTCGCGTCGGAGCCTGCGGTCTCGGTGGTGGACATGGCGCGGCGCAAGATGTGGATGTGGCCCCATGACGACGGCGCCGTGGCCAGCTTTGCCTCCATCGGGCTGCAGCCGGTGATCCTGTCCGACGTGGACATCCTGCCAGCGCTGCGCACGGGCATGGTCGAGGTCTTCCCGGGCACGCCGATGACCGCCCTGGCCTTGCAGACCTTTCCGTCGACGCCGCACATGGTCGACGTGCCCATCGCCTTCATGCTCGCCGCGGTGGTGGTGGACCGCAGCGCCTGGCAGCGCATCCCGCCACAGCAGCGCGCACGCATCCTCGCCCGCTGCCAGCAGGGTGGCGCAGAGATGAGCGCCGAGGTACGCCGCAGCAATGTCGAGGCCCTGGCCATCCTCAAGACGCGCGGGGTGGTGGTACACAGCCCCAGCCCGGCCCAGCGTGAAGCCTGGCGAACCGCGGGCGCCAGGGCGCTCGAGCTGGCGCGCGGTCGCAGTGTCGACGCGGCGCTGGTCGACGAGGTGTTACGACGCCGGGATGCCTTTCGCGCCAGCCACAGATCGCAGCCCTAGATCGCCCGCGCACGCTGCACGTTGACAGCTCGAGGCCAGAGGTGTGCTCGCAGTCCGCGCTTGCTCGCGATCGTCGCCTTGAGCGCGATCCGGGGCGCTGCTACGCTGCGCTCACTCTCGCTCCACAAGGAGTGCTCGATGAAGACGCACGCTCGCCTGCTCGCGCTCGTCGTGTGCCTGCTCGCCGCCCGCGGCAACGCGGCGGAGACCGGCACCGTGACCCTTCCCCTGTCGCGCTACCAGACCATGATCGATCAGGTCGAGAAGCTGGGAGAGAAGCCACAGCCACCGGTCGCCGTCGCGGCGCAGAGCCGTCTGGTCGAAGGGCGTTTTCGCAAGGGCCTGTTCAGTGCGACCCTCGAGGCGCGCTTCGTGGTGCTCGCCGACAAGGGCCACGTGCGCGTGCCCGTCCTCGACAGCAGTGCGGCGATCCAGGACGTCACCCTGGACGGCGTGCGGACCTCGCTGCAGCGCGAGGGATCGCTGTACACCGTCGGCGTGGACAGGGCCGGGCCGCACCTATTGCGCGCGCGTTTTCTGTGGGGCCAGGAGCAGGATCGCTTCGCACGTCGCCTGCGCTTCTCGTTGCCCGCCGCCGGTGCCAGCGAGGTGCGGGTGCAGGTACCCGAGACCGACATCGAGGCCGAGCTGGGCCAGGGCGCCCTGGACCCTCCGCGCCGCCTCGACGGCAACACGCAGCTGGTGGCGCACCTCGACGCCCAGGGCCTGTTCGACCTGGGGTGGCGCCGCAAGGCCATGCACCGGGAAGACATCAGCGTGCGCAGCGAGGCCCGGCTCTCGGTGCTGTACACCGTGGGCGAGGCCCTGATCACGGGGCTGTGCGCCATGGACATCGATGTGCTCGAGGGCGAGACCGATCGCCTCGAGCTGCGCGTGCCCGAGGGCGTCGAGGTGGTCTCGGTCGAGGGGCCGGCGGTCCTGCAGTGGCACGGCGACCCCGACAAGCCGGGCCAGCTGAGCGTGCTCCTGCGCTACCTGGTGGACAGGCGCACGCGCATCGCGGTGCGCTTCCAGTACCCCGTCGAGGACGTCACCAAGCCGGTGGCCCTGCGCACCCCCCTGCCGGCCGAGGGCGTGCCCCTGAGCGGACACCTCGGTGTGCTCGCCGCGGCCGGGCTGCAGGTCGAGACGGCCAGCGTGCAGAAGGCCACCGAACAGACCCTGCGCGACCTGCCCGCGGAGCTCACCGAACTCACCCAGAGCCCGTTGCTCTTCGGCTACGCCTTTGGCGAACCGCCGGAACTGGCCATCACCTTGTCGCGCCTGGCCGAGGTGGCGCTGACCACCACCGTCGTCGACGAGCTGCAGGCCTCGAGCGTGCTCAACGAGGACGGTGCCGAGATCACCAAGCTCAAGCTGCGCGTGCGCAACAACACGCGCCAGTACTTGCGGGTGACGCTTCCCGCCGGCGCCCTGCTCACCCACGCCCTCATCGACGGCACCCCGGTGCGTCCGGCCCTGGGTGGTCAGGACGGCCAGGCCGAGGTGTTGTTGCTGCCCCTGCGACAAAGCGAGCGCCTGGCCCAGGGCAAGAGTCGCCAGCACCAGGTGCAGCTCGGCGAGACCCTCAGCGACATCGCCAATTTTTACTTCGGCAGTCCGGGAAGCTGGGAGCGCATCGTCGAGGCCAACCCGGATCAGCTCGGCGGACCCCACGACATCTACGAGGGACAGCGCCTGCGCGTCCCCCTGGCCGCGGGCAACGCCGTCGAGGAGAGCAGCTTCGTGGTCGAGCTGGCCTACAGCCTCGGTCACCCACCCCTGGGAGCGCTGGGCCGGTGCAGCTTGCAGCTTCCGGCGCTCGACGTCGACACCGTGAGCGTGCTGTGGCACCTGTACCTGCCGCGCGCGCTGTCGCCCCTGCGCTTCGACGGCAACCTGTCCCAGTACTCGGCCATCCGCTACGACCCCTTCCGCCGCGTGCAGCAGTTCTTGCAGCGCGCCATGTGGGTCAAGAACGCCTGGGCCGGCGAGCGCTACCAGAGCATCCTGCTGCAGCGAAAATCCATCTGGCAGATCGAGAACCGCCACAAGGGAAGCAGCCGCGGCGTGCTCGCAGCCTTCCCGCTGGTCGGCGAGCGCTATCGCTTCAAGCGCCTGCTCCCTGGCGCCGCGCAGCCCCAGCTGGGCGTCACCTACATCGCGAACCGCGGACTGCCGGCCGTGCGCTGGCTCGCCCTGGGCCTCGCCCTGGCTCTGGTGCTGTGGGTGCTGGGACGCCCCCGGGAGCGCGGGCGCTGGGTCGTGCTCGGGCTGGGTGCGCTGCTGCTTCTGGTGCTGGGCCACTACGTGCTCGGGGTCCATCGCCGCGTGCTGTGGGGCGTTGACCTGGCGCTGCTCATCACCTGGGTGCGGTGGCGCGGACCGAGTCTGTGGCGCGGACTGTGGGCCTCCCTCGCCACACCCTGGACCTGGTGGCAGGCGCTGCGGCTGCGCACGGTGCTGGCGAGCTTCGGCTGGTTGCTGCTGCTGCTGTTCGTGGTGAGCATGCCCCTGCTGCTGTCGTCGGTGGCCTTGCTGCTGCTGCTGGTCCTGGTCTGGCGCGCGCGGCCAGCGGGCGAGGAGGTGCGTCATGCGTAACATCCTCGAACCGCGTGGCGTGCTCCGGCTGTGTCTGATCGTGCTGGTGCTTCTCGCGACGCGGGCGCACGCCAGCTACGCCCAGTCCGAATTTCTCGACGACAACGTGAGGTCCAACGGCCTGGGCAACGCCTTCGGGCTGACCCAGGATGGCGAGGTCGAGCAGCAGGTCGACAGTGAATATGCAGCTGAAGACGCTGATGGCGAAGAGGACACGGACCAGAACCCCTTCGCCGACGACGAGAGCGGGCTCCTTGGCGGGGAGGCACGAGCGGGCAAGGCGGCGCCCCCCCGACCCTCGGCCAAGCGCAAGGCGGCCGAACAGAACTTCGACGCCCTCATGTCCAAGAACGCTGCCGTGCAGCAGGCCGTGAGTGCGTTCGGCAACGACATGAACGCCCCCGTGCTCAATGCCCTGGGCGCGATGGGGACGCTGACGCCACCGACCGCCGAGGAGGCCAAGGCCGAGATCCCGACCACACGCTTTGATGCCCTGCGCACGGCCATCGCCGACGATGTCGACAAGCGCGGTCGGTTGCAGGCCCCCCTGGTGGTGCTGGGCGCCGCGCGCTTCCGCGGCGAGGCCAGACAGGGGGCCCTGGCCCTGCGACTGGAGCTCGACGTCACCCTGGGCGCGGTGGACCAGTGGAAGCTGGTCCCTGTCATCGGCGACTCGGTGGTGGTGGTCTCGGCGACCAGCCAGGGTGCCGCGCTTCCCCTCTCCGCCCAGGATGGCTACCACGTGTGGGTCACCCGCGAGAGCGGCGAGCGAACCCTCGTCGTCGACGTGCTGGTGCCCGCCCGGGGCCCGCGCGGCTCCATCGAGTACGACTTCCTGGTCGCCCGCACTCCGGCCACCGAGTTCACCTGCCGCTTTCCGGTGCCCGGACTGCAACCCAAGCTCGACGCGGCGGTGCGCGCGGACAGCCGTACCGAGGGCGCAAGTACGGTGCTCGTGGCCTCGCTGCAGCCCACGGCACGCATTCACCTGGTGGGCTTCCGCGACCTCGGAGAGGCCGAGACACGCCAGGCCAAGCTCTACGCCGAGAGCCTGAACCTGCTCAGCGTCGACGAGGGTGCCCTCGACCTGTTCACGGTCATTCGCTACAGCATCCTGTACGCCGGGGCGCGGTCATTTCCGATCCGCATCCCCGAAGGCTGGAACGTGGTCGGGGCCGACGGCGAAGGTGCCTTCCGCTACGACCTCGACGAGAGTGACGGCAAGACCGTGCTGCGCGGCGAGACGGCGTTCCCCATCCGCAACAGCTACGAGATCTCGCTGCGCCTGCACCGGGAGATCGCCCGCCAGGGCGAGACCGTCGAGATCCAGCGCCCCACCGCCCAGGGCGTGGAGCGCGAGCATGGCTGGCTGGCGGTGGAGGTGACGGGCAAGCTGCGCCTCGAGGAGGCCCAGGCCGCGGCCGTGCTTCCGGTCGACGTGCGGCAACTTCCACCCGAGATGCTGGAGAGCGCGGTCAGCCCCATCCTGCGCGCCTATCGCTACCACGGCCCCGACGCCCGGGTGGCGCTCAAGATCGAACGCCTGCCCGAGAAGGAACCCGCCTCGGCTTCCGTCGACAGCGTGCGCGCCCTGAGCGTGCTCTCCGACGAGGGTGTGCTGCTCACGGAGCTTCGCATCACTCTGCGTAACCGACTGCGCCACAGTCTCGCCCTGAAGCTTGCCGAGGGCGTGCAGGTACGCTCCACCCTGCTCGACGGACAGCCGGTCAAGCCCAGCCGCGATGCGAGCGGAGCCTTGCAGCTACCGCTGCAACGCAGCGAAGGTGGTGAGCAGCTCAAGCCCTTCACCCTGCAGGTGGTGCTGGAACAGGCGACACCGGGCCTCGGCCTCTGGGGCTGGCCCGAGATCGAGCTGCCCGCCATCGAGCTGCCGGTCTCGACCCTGGCCTGGAGCCTGTACGCACCGGCCAAGAACCGCTACAGCCGCCTGCGCGGTGACGTCGAGCCCCAGCTCTATGCCGGGACCGCGCGCTGGCACCAGCCTGGCTATCAGGCGCCCGCGCCAGCCAGCACGGAGACCCTGGCCACCACCACCCTTGACGCCGAGAACGCCGCGGCTGGTGGCGCCATGCCCGTGCGCATCCAGATTCCCAAGACCGGTGTGCGGCTGGAGCACACGCGCTACTGGCTCGAGGCACAGCACCGCACACGCGTGTCCTTTTCCTACCTGCGCGGCTGGCTGCGGACTCCCATCGTCCTGCTCCTGCTGGCCCTGCTGATCTTCGCCACGGCCCTGCTGGTGGACGGCCTGTGGCCTGGCTCCCGTCGCTGGCACACGCCTCGGGGCGCTACCGCAGTGGCCACCCTGGTCGTGTCCTGGCCCCTGTTCCTGGCCGGAGGTGGCCCCCCCCTGGTGCTGGGTCTTCTGCTGGGCGCTGCCGTGGCACTGTGGCTGCGCGGGTCGCTGTCGCAGCAGGCGCAGGCGTTTGGCGACTGGTGGCGGCAGCTGCCCGGTGCCTGGCGCGACGCGCGGGCGACGGAAACCGGCGGCGCAACCATGCTTCGCACGCTGTGGCGCCTCGTGGTGCTCGGCTTCCTGTTGCTGGTCGGCCTGGGATTGCTGGTCAACGGGCTGCAGCTGGTGTGGGTGCTGTTCAATCCCTTCTAAAAGGTGTCGCGCCCCCCCCGCGTTCATCACATCCGTTGCGCTGCCCGGCACCGACGGGCATGTGGGCCTCGTGATGCAGCCATGCCGTCGAGATCTGAACGGCGCCTGACGCCGGGCGTGAGATTCAGGCGGGCGGTGCCTCGTCCAGCAGCTCGCGCGCCGAGGTGATGCCGAGCATCAGCACCAGATCGCGCACCTCGCCTGGCTTCATGCACAGTTCGAACACCGGGTGCAGGGCCACACCCTGGAAGACCTCGCCAAAGCCCACGTCCGAGCGATTGCGCGTGATCACCGGGTAGTGCCAAAAGCGCACGGCCTCGTCGGCAGAAAGCACCGCCGCGAGATCGAGGTGCCCGTCGACCACGCAGATCTCGCCAATGCCCTCGACGGTGCCGCTGAGACCCGGCGCCAGGCGCTGGCGGCCTGCCAGCACGAAGCGTTCGGGATCGTCGTCGGACAGCAGCGACAGGTTGACCTCGGGCGCGAACAGGCAGGTCAGCGGTGCACCTTGTTCGTGGGTCAAGGTGTACACCACCTGCACGGCCGCGGCGTCGCGTGCCACCAGGTAGCGCTTGACCAGGCGCACCCTGGCGTCGCCATGCCGGTCGCGCACCCAGCCATCTCCACGCAGCACCGCCTCGACGCTGCCGTCCAGATCGTCGCAGGCGCCGACCTCGACCAGGCTGTACACACTGGTGGCCAGACCTCCGATGTCCGGGCTGGTGCGATCCCGAACCGACACCGGGTCGGCGTCACTCCGGTAGAAGCGATCCAGGAATCCCAGCCGCGCCGCGTCGTCAAAAACCAGGTGGGCGTCGGCACCCAGCTGGTCGTGATAGCCCTCGCGCCGTCGCGCCATCACGTTGAGCAGGGGATAGGCCCGGGCGCGATCATCCACCGCACTCAGCGCTCCACCCTCTGTGGGCCGGGCAATGATCCGGATCGCGGCATTCCCCAGCACCGCCTCGTCCGCCAGATCACCGTCGAAGTCCAGGCGTTCGGCCTGGGCGATCGGCTGGTCGCCGAGCAGGACCTGATCGAGCAAGGTCTCGGCCTGGAGCAGGTGCTCGATCACGGCGTGCCGCAGGTGCGGCTGGTAGATGCCACCGTACCAGCCATGCCAGTAGGCGCAGGCACACTGGCCCGCGTACAGGGCCCGCTGTGCCGTCGCCAGGCGATCGGCCGCCTCGTCGGCGTCGCCGTACAGCGCGCCCGCGCGTTGCGCCACGAAGCCCTCGCGCAGCTTGGACGAGACATGCAGCATGCGCTTGTGCATGCGGTTGGCTTCGGGATAGCGCGCCAGGAAATTGGACCACACGCCTCCCCGCAAGAAGGGCAGGGCTTGCGCCAGCGCGCTGTCTGGTGGGGCATTGCGAGCGGCGGCGCGCACACGCTGCAGCTGGTTGCAGGCCTCGGGTGGCAACACCCAGGCGTCCATCTCCTCGTAGGCCGAGGTGGGCAGGTACACCCTGCCGCTCGACGGATGGCGAACCAGCACGGTGGTGGGCGTGGTGGTGTGGATGCGATCGGCGTTATCCTCGAGCGTTTTGAAGAAACTCTCGAGCCAACCTTCTGCCACCAGCTGCTCGGTGCCGGGCCACAAACCCAGCTTCTCTCCGTCGTCACCGTAGGTCAGCACGGTCGAGCGCCCTGCCGCAGCCAGGCGCGCCCCCATGGATGCGATGCCCTCGACCACCTCGGCCACGGGGCGAAAGGGGATGGCGTAGCGCAGGCGGCGAGAGATGGGGAAGATCGCCATCGAGGCGCCAGCCTTCTCGGTGACGTAGAAGCCAGACACGTCCAGCGATTCGTCGGGCAACAGCCCGGCGCCCATCAGGTGGCTGTCGTCGAGCAGGGTGTACTGGACCCCGGCAGGGGCCAGGGCACGCGGCAGGTCGGGATCCCAGACCCGCTCCGCCAGCCACAAGCCGCGCGGCAACGTGCCAAGGTGGCGGTCGACGAAGGCATTCATCATGTCGATCTGCCCCCGCACGTCGTCGTCGGTGAGCAGGGCCAGCATGGGTTCGTAGAATCCGCCTCCCACCACCTCGACCTGCTGGCGCTCGACCAGGGCGCGCAGATCCGGGAGATAGGACGGTTCCTCCCGGGCCAGCCACTCGAACAGGGATCCCGAATGGTGCATGGCAACGCGCACCTCGGGATGGCGGATGATCACGTCGAGCAGGGGGCGGTAGCAGCGATCGTGGGCCGCGCGAAATACCGCGTCGAAGTTGCCCACGGGCTGGTGGTTATGAAAAACCAGGACCAGATCGGTACGGGTCGCTGGCGTCACGTGGCTCCCTCGCGATCCCCCGCCTAGGGCGAGGTCCGCGTGTCCCCGCCGCTGCGTGCGGCATTGCGATCGCCGAGTTGTGTGAAGCACATGCTCAGAGCCGCCCGCGCGGCGGCATCGTCGGGTCTGAACAGCAGGACACGGCGGTAATGCACGATGGCTATGCCCAGCGCACCCTTGGCCTGAGCGGCCTGGGCCTGCGATCGGGCATCCTGCACCTGTTTCTCCACGTCCTGATCCTGGGGCGCCAGCGGAGAGTGGAGCCCGGTCACCCTCGACACCATCCTGGACAGAGCCGGATCGAGCGGGAGCACCTCGAATTGCCACAGCGCGTAACCCGCGCCGAGCACGAGGAAGACCGCGGCCAGCAGGACAGCGAGCCAGCTCAGCAGCGATGTGGTCTCGCCGTTCGACTCCGTCACGGGTACCCGCGGCGGCGGTGGAAAACTCTCGCCGGCCAGTCCGCGCCTGTCGAACTGGAGACCCCGCATGTGGGGCGAGCGCACCACCGGCTCGTAGGGGGCATCGTCGACGGAGATCTCGAGCCCGTCGGGATCGGCGTGGTGTGTGGCCCAGGTCCGCGCCTTGCCCCATTCGAGAAAATCCCGCGTTGCACCGGAGCGGTCGCGGAAGCGGATGCTGGCCTGCGACGCAACCGTCGACAGGGTCGAAGACGCAGGAATCGTCGGGCCCGCCACGTATGCCGGTGCCTCGGCAGCACCGTCCGAGCCCGCAACCGGGGCGGCGGCCGGAGCCACCAGGCTGATGTTGGCGAAGGGATCGCTGGTCTCCCCTGGGTAACTCGGCGCCACCGTGGGCGTGGCGGCGGCCACGACTGGCGGCACCGACCTGCGCGGCTGGAGGGTCCCGAAGGGATCTCGAGATGGGGTCGGGACGGGATTCGCCGCGGGCGCGGTCGCGCCAGGCACGGTGGCGAAGCCGGCCATGGCGGGCTGCGAGGCGTAGCCCATGCGCGGCGCCTGCTGCGGTGCATCCGCAGGCGGCTTCTCCACCACCAGCGGGTTGGCCTCGTAGAACGGATCGCGCGCCTGGCTGCCGGCCCGCCCATCGACCGCGCCGTCCGCGGTGGGGGGCGCCGCCATCGACGGCAGGGGAGGCAAGATGTCCGCGAGCAGGTCGTCCGCGGGCAGAGCGGCGGGAACGCTTTCCAGCGGCCCGGTGACCTTGGAATCCCACTCGCGGCCCACAGGATCCGACACCGTGCGCGCCGCGGGCGCGGCGTCAAAGGGAACAGGTGCGGGTGTCGCTCCGGTGGATGGAACCGTGGCAGTGCCGACCGGCGGCGGCGTCGCAGCACCGAAGATCAAGCCGCACTTGGTGCACTTCAGCCTGGAGCCCGCCGAGCCGCCATCGGGCGCTCTGTAGCGGCTGTTGCAGTTGGGACAGGCGACGATCATGACCCGAATTCCTTGGCCAGGGTCACGTACCTGGCCACCACGCGCTTGATACTGGCCCCGAACTGGATGACCAGCCGCCCCTGGGGACCCTGGCCTTCGAGGGCCTGCACCACACCCTCCCCAAAGGTGGCGTGGTGCACCCGCGAACCGACCCGAGGTCCCTCCACCACGAGGTCCCGCACGATCTCATCGTCGATGAATTCAGCACCGAAGTCCATATCGATGTCGACGTCACGTCGGGTCGCAGGGGGCCCTGTCGGCCGCTGCCCGCGCGGCGACGACGGGCGCCGGGGCGGAGCGTCGCGATACCCCGACTCGCCCCGCACGACCAGCTGGGCCGGGATGTCATCGAGAAACCGCGAACGCTTGCCTGGCCGCGTCTCGCCGAAGGTCTGGCGACGGCGTGCCCAGGTCAGGGTCAGATGCTGGCGTGCCCGGGTGATGCCGACGTAGCACAGCCGGCGTTCCTCACCGAGGCGGTCGGGATCGTCGAGCCCGCCGTCTCGCCCTTGCGGAAACAACCCCTCTTCCAGTCCACACAGGATCACGGCGTCAAATTCGAGGCCCTTGGCTGCGTGCAGGGTCATCAAGGTCACGGCCTCGCCGTCCGCCTGTACCTGCGAGGATTCCACATCGGTGGCCAGGGCCGCCTCTTCCAGGAAGGCGACAAGATTCGCGGCCTGACCCTGGGCCATGGCCTCGAGCGAAAAGTCGTGGGCTGCGCTGACCAGGGCACCGATGTTGTCCAGACGCTCGGCGGCTTCCATGCCGCGTGCCCCACCCTGTGCCGCCTCCTGCTGAAAAGCCTCGACCAGGCCGCACTGCATGGCCACGACGCGCACGGCTTGCTCCGCGCCCAGGTCCACCACCTGGTGCCCCAGCGACGCGATGAGCTCGGCCAGGGCGCGCAGGCGGCTGGCGGCAGCGCTCTTGACCTGCAACGCGGCCAGGGCCTCGGTATCGCCCATGACCTCGTGGAGGGGTTTGCCCTGTCGCGCCCCGGCCTGCACCAGGCGCTGGCGCGTGGTGTCTCCCAGGCCGCGCGCGGGGACGTTGAGCACGCGCAGCAGATCCACGTCGGAGCGGGGATTGACCGCCAGCCGCAGGTACGCCACCAGGTCCTTGACCTCGCGCCTATCGTAGAAGTGCACACCTCCCACCACGCGATAGGGCACGCGGCGGCGGCGCATCACGTCCTCGATCACTCTCGACTGGGCGTTGGTGCGGTACAGCACCGCGACCTGATCCGCGCGCAGGCCCCCTCGCAGATGCTGGGCCACGCAGTCCACGATGCGATGCGCCTCGTTCCGATCGTCGTCACAGCCCAGGATGCGCAGCGGCGAGCCGCCCGGGCCGGCGGTGAACAGCTTCTTCTCCAGGCGCCCCGGGTTGTGCGCGATCACCGCGTTGGCCGCCTCGAGAATGGTGGCGGTGGAGCGGTAGTTCTGCTCCAGGCGCACGGTGTGCGCGCCAGGAAAGCCGTGCAGGAAGTCGAGCAGGTTATCTGCGCTGGCGCCGCGCCAGGCGTAGATGGACTGGTCGTCATCGCCCACCACGGTCACGCTCTGGGCCGGGCGTCCCAGGGCGTACACCAGGCGGGCCTGCACCGCATTGGTGTCCTGGTACTCGTCGACCAGAAGGTGGCGATAACGCGCCTGCAGTGCCCGCGCCTCGGGGCCATCGGCCTCGAGCAGGCGCACCACGTCGAGCAGCAGTCCGGCAAAGTCCGTGGCGTCGGCCTGGCGCAGCGCAGCCTGGTAGGCGTCGATCAGCTCGCGGGCGCGGCGACCCGGCACGTCGAAGTCGCTGACCTCCATGCTGCGTGCATCCTGCCCTGCATTGCGCGCACGTTCGATCTCCCGGGCGACCAGCCGCGCGTCCTGGCGCGAGGTGCTGCGGCCGTCGAGCAGCTGCTGCACCAGGCGCGCGCTCTCTTCGTCGTCATAGATGGTGAAGTGTGGGCTCAGGCCGACGCTCTCGCCGTGTTCTCGCAGGATGCGGGCACAGGCACTGTGAAAGGTCGCCACCGTGAGCGCGCGGCCGCGGCCGGGAAGCAACCGCTCCACGCGCTCGCGCATCTCGCGGGCTGCCTTGTTGGTGAAGGTGACGGCGAGCACGCTCGACGCCTGGGCAGAGCGGCGCTGCACCAGATCGACGATGCGGTGGGTGATGACACGAGTCTTGCCGCTCCCGGCGCCGGCGAGGATGCACAGGGCGTGTCCGTCGTATTGGACCGCCTCGTCCTGTTGCGGGTTGAGCGGGGGCAGAGACATGCTTCGTCGTCACGCTCCGGTTAGGTCCCGCAGCTTTAACAGCCACCGCCCACCCCTGCAACGCGGGCGCAGATTGGCGCGTTTCAGTCGCATCGCGTATCCTGGATTCTCAGGTGGAGCCCATCATGCAGCCTCTCGATTTCGTTCCGTACAAGGTACACATCATCACCAACGACGCCTACCTCACGGGGAGCCTGCTCCTCCCGCAGCGCACGGGTGCACCCGGCGCCAAGCTGCCGCGCTTTCTCGACGTCCTCAACGCCCCGGCCACCTTTCTCAAGAACCCTGGCGAGGTCGGCAGCACCACCACCGTCATCCTGGTCGCTGGCGTCCGCCACTCGTTTCATGGCGAGCCCCCGCGCGCTTTTCAGCGCATGTTCCTGCGCCTCGACTCCGTGCTCCTGGGTTCTGACGAGTCGCCACCGGGCCCCGTCGGCACCGGCATCGACGCCATGCAGACGGGCCCCCCGTCCGAGCTCGACATCATCCTCAAGGGTGGGCTGCACATCGTGGGAATGGTGCGGGGCGGCGCCAAGGCCGCCATGTACCCGCGCGCGGACCACCCCTTCTTGGCAGCCACCCGCGTGCGCTACACCACGCCGCTGACCCCGGGCGAGACCCTCGAGTTGCCCTTCGCCGCCATCAACAACAAGGCCATCGAGTCCGTGGTGGTTCTCGGCGACGAGGCGCCGGTCAGCTGAGCGCATCAGTCCGGATCGCCACCCTGTCGCTCGCCGTCGACCACGCCCAGCCATAGCCGGGCCGGGCCGTGGGCCGGCACCACCAGCACCTTCTCGATGTCCGCGGTGCGGCTCGGACCCGTGATCAGCGTCAGATGGCTCCCCAGCTCGCGGTGCAGCTGCTGCGGATCGCGGGCCGCGAGATAGGTGTGCAGATCGCCGTGCACCCGTGACGCGTCGACCAGCACGATCAGGTTTCGTACGCACAGCGATGCGCGCCTGGTGTCGCCCGGGCCACCGTGCAGCACGATGCTACCGGTCTCCGCGATGACGGCGGCAGCGCGAAGCACCCGCACCGCCTCGAAGCCTTCGCCGTCGACGTCCTCCGCCCAGCGCTGGCGCAGCGCGCTGGCCCAGGCCTGCGCTGCCGCCGCGCCGGGCAGGATCGCGAGCTGCGTGTCGCTGCGCTGGCACTCCCGCAGCAGACGCTCGAGGTGAGGCACGCTCACTTGTGCCTTCCGCGCAGGCGCGAACGAAGGCCGGCACCGCGGGGTCGAGGCAGCGCTCGCAGGTCACTGAAGCGGCCACCCCAGGGCCCGCTCCACGACGAGGGCCAGTGTGCGAGCAGGGGCCGGCCCAGCGTGGCCAGGGTCTCGAACAGCCGCGGGCGGGTGGCCAGGGTAGCAAAGGCCGCGTGGCCGAGGCTCTCGACGCTGGGACCCGCGGCCTGCTGGCAGCGCCGTCGGATCTCGAGGATGCCGCGCGTCAGCGGGACCTGCACCGGGCAGATCTCGTCGCAGGCTCCGCACAGCGCGCAGGCGAAAGCATGCGCACTGTCGCTGTCGCCGAGCAGGGCGCGGGACAGCATCACGCCGATGGGGCCGGGGTAGACCGAACCAAAGCCGTGCCCACCTAGGCGCTGGAACACCGGACACACGTTGAGGCAGGCGCCACAACGAATGCAGCGCAGGGTCGATCGAAGCTGGGGATCGGAGAGCAGCCGCATCCGTCCGTTGTCGACGAGGATCCAGTGCACCTCGCGAGGACCATCGGTCTCGCCGGTCTGGCGTGGTCCGCCGAGCAGCGACACCGCGGCGGGCATCTTCTGCCCCGTGGCGGAGACCGGCAGCAGTTCGAGCAGCACCGCCAGATCGTGCAGACGGGGTACCAGCTTCTCGATGCCCGTGATGGCGATGTGCAGGGGCGGCAGCGAGGTGGCCAGGCGGATGTTGCTCTCGTTCTCGACCAGCACCAGGCTGCCCGAATCCACCACCACGAAGTTTCCGCCGGTGATACCGGCCTCGGCGGTGAGGAACTTCTGGCGCAGGAAGCGGCGCGCGTGCCCGGTGAGCTCGACCGGGTCCTCGGTGTAGGCGATGCCCAGGTGCTCGACAAACAGGCGGCCCACCTGGCGCCGGTTGAGGTGCAGGGCGGGTGCCGTGATGTGCGAGGGCGCCTGCCCGGCCAGCTGCACGATGAGCTCACCGAGATCGGCCTCCAGGACCTCGATGCCCTGCGCCTCGAGCGCCGGGTTGAGAGCGATCTCCTCGCTGACCATGCTCTTGCCCTTGACCACGTGGCGTACACCGCGCGCGGTCAGGATGCCGAGACAGAGAGAGCGCGCCTGTGCAGCATCGCGAGCCAGGTGCACCGTCACCCCTCGCTCCTGCATGCGCGCGATCAATGCGTCCTGCAGGGCTGGCAGGGTGTTCAGGGCCTCGTCCCGGATGGCGGCAGCGCGTTCACGCAGCAGGGGCCAGCGGGGGTTGGCCGCCACCAGGTCCGCGCGCCGCTGCAGGCTGTGCTGCAGGGCATGGTGCAGGTTCTGCTGCAGCTCGGGGTCGCGCAGCATGGCGACGGACCGATCGCGGATCCCGGGCTTCACGCTGCCACCTCGGGGACCAGCACATCGAGCACGTGCAGACCGACGAAGGGCACCCCGCGACGACGCGCTCGCGACTCCAGGTGCAACAGGCAGGACAGGTCGGCCGAGACCAGGGTGTCGGTGCCACAGCGCGCCAGCAACGCCAGCTTGTGGTCGGCCATGTCGACGGAGATCTCGGGATACTTGATCGAGAAGGTGCCGCCAAAGCCGCAGCACACAGGGACCCCGGCCAGCTCGCACAGCTCGAGACCACGCACCTTGCGCAGCAACAGCCGAGGCTCGTCGCGCAGCCCGAGTTCGCGCAGGCCATGGCAGCCGTCGTGGTAGGCGACCCGGCCCGCCCGCGTGACCTCGAGATCCTCGACGCCCAGGTCCTGCACCAAGAAACGGCAGACCTCTGTGGTACGCCGGGCGATCTGCTCCACCTCGTTGCGCAAGGCTGGGTCCAGCTCCGGGATCTCCGGGTAGCGCTGCACCATGGCGGCACAGCTTGCCGAGGGCACCACCACCTGCTCGACCCCGGCAAACGCGCGGACCAGCTTTTCGGCGCAGCAGGCCGCCTCGCTCCACAGGCCCGCGTTGTAGGACGGTTGCCCACAACAGACCGGGGCCTCCTCGGGCAACACCAGGTCCACGCCCAGGCGCTGCAGCAACACGATGAGGCGCTCGGCCGTGGCGGGCCGCAGCTGGGATACGAAGCAGGGGATGAAGACGCCGACGCGCATGGCCGGTCACCGACTCCCTGGAGCCGTTCGATCTGCCTGGACGCGAACCGCGGGCGCCACGGTCGACGTCGGGAACCGGGGCCCGCACCCTGGCCGTGTCAGGTCGAACGGCACATCGTCGTTCACAACTTCTCCAGCCGCTCGCGAATCTCCAGCCCGCGTGCTCGCGTCGCTGCCAGCAGGGGCTCGGCCGGCACCTCGGTCTCCAGCCTGCGCGCCCCCGGCGCCACACCGCCCGAGGCCTGCAGGTGGGTCACCGCGGCGGCCGGGAAGGAGGTGCAGCGCTCCATGGCCGACAGCCCCGTGGCCTCGTCGTGACGGTCCACCATCTCGAACACCACCCGCGCGCGGCTGCCGTCGGCGAGAACCCCCTCGCAGGTGACGCGCACCAGGATCAGGTCGCGACTGTCCGCGAAGCTCAAGCGCGGTCCCATCACTGCCTCGAGCAGACGGCGCGGCACCACCTGCTGCGCCTCGACCTCGACGGGTTGCAGCGAGAACAGGCCCAGCGCGTCGAGCAAGCGCAGCTTTTGACAGTGACCCCGGTAGCGCATGGTCTTGTAGTCGTAATCGCGCACGGTGCCAGCGAAGGACTCGGGGGCGGTCGAGGCGCCACCCGTCGTCACGAAGGCCTCCAGCGGCGGCAGTCCGTCGAAGTGGATGTCCTCGAGTTCGGCGAGCGCGGGCACCGTGACCAGCGCGCCGTCGCGCAGCACAAAGGCCTGGCCCGTGTACTCGTTGGTGAGGCCCGTGATCGAGAAGCTCAGGGCGTAGTCCAGGGGGCCCCGCGGCTGCTGCGGTAACCCACCACAGCGCAGCGCCACACGTTCGCAGCGCGCCAGTCGACCCATACCGGCCGCCGCCAGGGTGTTGACCAGACCCGGCGCCAGGCCGCAATCGGGGACGATGCTGACCCCGGCGGCGCGCGCCCTGGCGTCGAGAGCCAGCTCGCGCTGGACCACCTCGGTGTTGCCACCCAGGTCGTTGAAGTGCGCCTTCTGGGCGATGGCCACGGCGGCGAGGTCGGCATTGAGCCAGTAGGCCGAGCAGGACATCACGGCGTCGCTTCCGGCGATGGCCCGGGCCGTGGCGTCGAGGTCCGCGGCATCCAGCGGCGCTGCTGTGATCTCGGGGGGCTGCGCCAGGGTCGCAAGCAGGGGCCGGAGCTCGTCGGCCACGGCGCGGGCGCGGCCGCCGTCGATGTCGAACAGGCGAATGGCGCGAGCCTGGCCATGGCGCGCGAGGTCATAGGCCGCAGCCTTGCCGGTACGACCCGCTCCGATGATGGCGTACATGTGGGACATGGACTTCTCGTCTGATGAAGGTGCACCGGCACGGGCCGGCTCAGGGTGCGTAGTACAGCTCGATGAACTCGACGAAGTAGTCCGAGTCGCGGTCTGACCACTCGGAGATGATGAGCCCGACGCCACTCTGCGGCAATGAAGTGACGCCGGGAGTTCCCGCGGTGTCCGCGGTCTCGAGCCAGCTGGACGAGTACCCTGCGCTCTCCGTCGAAACGCGCTGGTAGGACTTCTTCTTGACGCCGGTGATGGTGATGCCGTCGATGATGGTGCCACTGGGCGAGATCAGCGCCCAGCGCTCGCCGCCATTGATGATGGGGACCCCGGCGTTCTCCAGTCCGTTGTTCAAGAACAGCACGCGGCTGCCCAGGGTCACGCCCCATTCCGTCTGAAAATGTGCCTTGTCCGAGAACCTCGCGACCACCAGCAGGCCGCCCGGCAACAGCCTGGTGTTCGGAGGAAACTCGATGAGCTGGGTGACGGGAGAGTGCTCCCGGTTCTCGATCCGGTAGCCCCCCAGATCAATCCCCGGCGGTGGACCGGCATCGAACGTGACGTTGGTGTCGCGGCTGGTCAGGTCGGTGGCGATGGCATCCGGGCGCGGTCCCGCGTCGACCACCGTGAGCGGCACGCAGCGGCCATCCGGCAGGCAGTTGCAGCCGTTCTCGCAGCCAGGCTCGAGCGCACAGTCAAAAGACGTGCGGCAGCCGCTAGGCGAGGGATCGATGCAGGTGCGGGAGAAACCCTCACACACCCAGTCACCAGGACAGTCCTCGGGGGTGGTGCAATCCGCCGGCGGGTCGCCACACCAGCCATCGCGGCAGACCTTGCCCGCCGGACAGGTCGCCTTGGTCTCGCATTCGCGGTCCGAGCACACGCCGCCCAGGCAGGTCCAGCCTTCCGGGCATTGCTCGTTGACCGAGCAGAAGATGGTGGCACCGCCGTCGGGATCCTGCACCCCGATATCGGGGGGATCTTGCCCGGGCAGGCAGGCCGCGGCGGTCAGGGTCACCAGTGCGAAGATCAAACGACAGGTCATGCGCACAACCTCGTCCCCCAGAGCGCACGGAGTCTAGCGCGAGGAGTGCAGGTTGGCGAGGGGGGCCGACCGCCCACCCGAGCGTGGTGCAGATATCTCAGGTGCTGCCAGGGGTGAATGCCGCTGAAAGCGACCTTGCCCAGGGGCTGTCGGGCAGCCCCTCTGACGGCCGGCGCAGGTCCGACCGTCATTCACCCGACCAGCACGACGGCAGGTGCTGCCGGGGTGAATGCCGTCGAATTCACTTCGACGGCAGGGGCGCGGGCCGACCGCCCCCAAGGAAATCAGTAGCCTCTGCGCATCTTCACGGCCAGGCGCTTGAGGTCCTCGTTGACCTTGATGTAGGTGGCCTTGCCGTACTCGTCGTCGAGGATCTTCTCGACCTTGTCCGCGCCGTCCTTGGGCAGCAGCCGCAGCAGGGCCACCGCGATGGCGAAGCGCGCCTCGAGGTCGGGGTCCTGCAGCGCGTCGAGCAGGGCCGGGGCCGTCTTGGGATCGGCCAGGTAGCTCAGCTCGAAGCCAGCCTTGTCGCGAATCCGCGCGGCCTGCGCGACCAGATCCTTGTTGGCACCCTCGGCGGCAAAGGTCTTGAGCTTGCCCACCCAGCAGTCGGCCTTGTCAGTGCACTCCTTGGCTGCATCGAGGCGCGCCATGTCGACCTCGAGCATGCGCTTGACCCTCTCCTCCTTCTCACCGTCGAGCATCTGCTTGAACTTGTCGGTGTAGCTCTGGTCGCACAGCCGGCTGAGCCACTCGCTGGACAGCTGGCGCACTTCCCACTCGCTGTTCTTGCAGGCCTCGTCGTCGTAGCCGGCCTTCTTGCAGTCGGTCCAGTAGGGCTCGTGGCTGGCGGCCTTGAACAGGTCGGGGCACACGCCGCGGTCGCCCACCAGGCCCAGGGCCTCGGTGGGGAACTCGCGCATCGACACGTCGATCTCGAACAGGCCGTTCTTCAGGATGGCCACGGCGCCCTTGTCGCCGATGAGACCCAGGGCACGCATGGCGTTGGCGCGGGCCAAGGGACCCATGCCCATGGGGCTCTGCTCGTCGTCAAAGGTGGCGATCTTGCGGATCACGGGCAGGCCGCGCGGGTCGCCAATGTCGCCCAGCACCACCGCGACCTTGGCCGGCGCCACTGCCGGGTCCAGCTTCAGACTGGCGACCTGCTCGTTCTTGCCCTCGTAGGCATCGAGCAAGGCCGGCACCGCGTCGCGACCGAACTGGAACAGGGCGTAGCTCGACTCGCGATAGAAGCTGACTCCGCGCTCGAAGAACATCATCTTGATCAACAGCGGGATGGCCTTGGCATCGCCAATGTCGCCCAGCGACATGATGGCGTTCTTGATCATGAAGTTGTTCTCGTTGTTCTCGGTGATGTCCATGAGCGGCTCGACGGCCTGCGGCGCCTTGAGCACACCCAGGGCGCGCACCGCCGCGAGCTGCACGTACTGATCGCGGCTCTTGAGCATCTTGATCAGCGGCTCGGCAGCGGTCATGTCACCGATCTTGCCCAGGGCCTCGGCGATCTTGGTGTTGGCGCTGTTCTTGGATTTGCT
Source organism: Pseudomonadota bacterium (assembly GCA_043821645.1). GTDB lineage: Bacteria > Myxococcota > JACRCW01 > JAFGSX01 > JAFGSX01 > JBDRCO01. Next base: position 28,232 of record JBDRCO010000026.1, read on the forward strand.
CTCCTTGTCACGACCCGCGCCCACGGCGTAGTCGATGCCCGCAACCAGGGCCGGCACCGCGCTCTTGTCCTTGAGCTCGCCGAGCAAGAAGGCCACGTCACCACGGTGATCGCCGTCGATCTTGAGCGCCGCGATGAGGTCGGGGACGCAGGCCGGGTCCTTGAGCTTCTTGAGCTCGCTCACCGCCTGCTCGCGCAGCTTGGGGTCCTTGATCAGCTTGCTGCCCCAGTACTTGGCGTCCTTGGGGCCGTTGTCGGTACAGGCCGTGCCACCCACCAGACAGCACGAAACGGCGAGAGCGATCAAAAATCGAGCCATGTGGTCCTCCCGGGCGCGGCGTTGCTCATGCGACCGCGCCCCTCCTCTGCATCGAACCGGGGCCTCCCCCAGCTGACACGCCCCCTCAGCGTGTCGACGACACAACGTGAATGTGCGGCATGTCAGCATCGGGCGCTGCGCCGGTCAACCGTTGATTGCGCTACGCGTCATCATCCGAGGGTGCAAGAGTTCCTGCCGCGCCGTGTTGACAAGGTGCGCGCGCGGGCTCGAAGATGCGGCCGCCTGGGCCGGATCACACCGGGTCCAGCGGGGAGCTGTGCATGGACAAAGAACTCCTGGTCAGCGATGACCCTGACAAGATCCGCGCGGCGATCGATCAGCTCAAGACCGAGCACGCCGAGTTGAAGCGTCGCGTGGATCACCTGCACGACCGCCCCTACCTGAGCCCGGACGAACAGCTCGAAGCCAAGACCCTGCAACGCATGAAGCTTCTCAAAAAAGACGCCATCGCGGTGCTGGAAGCCAAGCTGTAGGCAGCCTGCCCGGTTTGAAGCCCTGCCCGCCACATGTTACATGCTTGGAGTCGGGTTCGCGGCTCCCTGCTGCGCATTCGATCCTGTGTGTGTCGTCCGGAGGAAGACATGGCTTTCATGCGCGCTGTGCTGGGACTGGGGGTGCTGGCCCTGTGCGCGTGCCCCTCGCCCGACATCACCGATCTGTTGCCCGATGCCACGCCCTCGCTGACCGATGCCGGGCTGGCGGACAACGCCCTGCGCTTCGACGCCTCGGCGGGCGAACTGGGGCCGCTGGATGCCGGCGGTGAGATCTTCCTGGAGGACATTTCCCCGCGCTCGGGCGTGATCACGGGTGGCTACCGCATTCGCCTCACCGGTGACGGCTTCACCACGGGCCTGCGCGTGCTGTTTGGGGACCGACCTGCCGACAACCTGTTGCTGCAGAACTCGCGCTCGGTCACGGTGCGGGTGCCGGCGGCAGCGGTGGCAGGACCGGTCGATGTCACCGTCGACAACGGCGCGCACAGCGCCACACTCGAGGCCGGCTTCGTGTACTTCGACGGTCTGGTCATCGACCAGCTGCAGCCAGACGTGGTGCCCAGCACCGGCGGCAGCCTCGTCACCGTCGACGGCGCCGGCTTCGTGGGCGAGCTGCTGGTGCTGGTGGGCGGCCGCGCCGCTGCCGGGGTCGAGATCCTGAGCGAGCACCAGCTGCGCCTGATCACGCCGCCGGGACCTGCAGGCCGCGTCCACGTCGAGATCCTGAGCACCTACGGTCGCGTCGAGGCGCCCCTGGCGCTGCGCTACATGGCGCCGCTGCAGCTTCATCACGCCGAGCCCGCAGTCGGCCCGCTGTCCGGTGGCACGGTGGTGACCCTGCACGGTGACGGCTTCACCGAGTTCACCACCCTGCGCGTGGGCAATCTGCCCGTCGCTGCGCTGCTGCTCATCGACGGAGGGCGCCTGCGCTTCACCACCCCCGCCGTCACTCTGGGTGGCGCCGTGGATCTGGTGGTGCAGGACAGCCTGAGCAGCGCCACCCTGCACGGCGGTTTTGCCTACCAGCCCGCCGCCTCGAGCAGCCTGCGCCTGGATGCCGTGGTGCCGTCCCGCGGTGACACGGCGGGCGGTCAAGTGCTGCACCTGTACGGCGCCGGCTTCGATCTGGCCACACCCGACGTCACCTTCGACGGCCTCGCCGCCGAGCTGGTGGCCGTGGACAGCGCGACCGCGCTGCGCGTGCGTTCTCCCGCGCATGCCGAGGGCGCGGTGGATGTGCGCATCAGCGCGGCCAGCCAGAGTTCGACCCTGCCCCAGGGCTTTCGCTACCAGGGCGCGCTCGGCCTGAGCCAGGTGGCACCGGGCAGCGGCCCGGCCAGCGGCAGCACCGCCATCACCGTGAGCGGCCACGGCTTCACCGTCGACACCACCCTGCGCATCGGCGGTCAGGCGGCGCTCGACCTGGTGTTCGTCGACGACAGCACGCTGACGGCGAACACGCCGCCGGGGAGCGCCGGCGCGGCCGAGGTTCTGCTCGAGGATCCCCAGCGCGGCCTCGCGCGGCTGAGCGACGGCTTCGTCTACCAGGCGGAGCTGGGTCTGGTGGCGGTGCGCCCGGTGCGCGGCGGCATGGCCGGAGACACCTTCGTGCACCTCTATGGCCGCGGCTTCGCGACGGGCAGCGCGCCGAATGTGTTGTTTGGCCAGACGGTCGCCAGCGACGTGCAGGTGCTGGCCGACAACCTGCTCAGCGCTCGCACGCCGGCCCATGCACCAGGGGTCGTCGACGTCAGCGTCGGCCGTGGCGAGGAGCTGGCCACGGTGCCGCGGGCCTTCACCTTTTACGATCCGGGCTCGCTGGTCGGTGGCACCCGCGGCGGCGAGATCGACGGTGCGATCTATGTCAGCTGCTTCCACGCCATGACCGGCCTGCCCCTCGAGGGCATCACGGTCAAGCTGGGCACCGGCCAGGGGTCCCCCTACATCGCGCTCACCGACGTTTATGGCCAGGCCACCCTCAGCGGGCCCGATCTGCACGGCCCGCAGACCATCTCGGCCGCGGCCGCGGGCTACGAGTCCATCACCCTGGTCGAGGTCAACGCCGCCGAGATCTCGCTGTTCCTGTACCCCACCACCATGACGCCCTCGTCGGGCCAGCCGCCACCGCTGCCGCCGCCACCGGTGATCAGCGGTCGCGTGTATGGATTCGCCAAGGAGCTGTTCGACCCGGCCGCCCTGGGTCCGGGCGAGAGCGCGCTGGCCATCGTCGAGACCACCATTCGCTCGATCTTCAGCCAGCCCTCGTCGCCGCAGCAGAGCCAGTACGTGGTCTCCAATGGCGGCACCTACACCATCCCGGCGGCGCGCCCCGGACGCCTGGCCGTGGTGGCAGTGGCCGGCATCTACAACGTCACCACCCAGAGCTTCCGGCCGCGCCAGGTGGGTTTCGCGCGCGGCGTGCAGGCGGGCTATGGCGACGTGCTCGAGAACATCGACGTCGAGCTGACCGTGCCCCTCAACAGCGAGCTCGAGGTGACGCTACCCGCCATGCCCTACGGCGACCCGGACCCCGAGAGCGGCCTGGTCATGCCCTTCATCAACCTCGGCGGCGAGGGCGTCTACCCCCTGCCCGAGCAGCAGGTGGGGCAGCAGACCCAGGTCACCTTCATCGATTTCCCGGATCTCCCCGGCGAGATGCTGACCTTCCTCGCCGGCGCCTTCGTGCTCGACGCCTACCGCCCCTGCCAGGCCGCGGGCAGCTGTCCAATATCGGTGGTGGTGCGCGACGGCGTGGGCGACCTGTCCGCAGGCATCACCCTGGATCCCATCCTGGGCTTCCCCGAGATGATCGAGCCCCAGCCCAACGGCGTGATGACGGGCAACCGCATGCGCTGGAAGCCCGCACCCGGCACCCTGCCCTCGTACTACGAGGTCTACATCGCCGGCCTCGACGGCACGGCCTGGGACTTTTACGTGCCTGGAAATCTGAGCAAGCTGGTGGTGCCGACCTTCCCACCTCTCGACGTCGACAACCCGCCCGGGAACACCGGCCTCGGCGCCTACCAGGCGTGGATGATCGCGGTGTACGTGCCCAACTTCCGCTTCGACAACTTCAGCTACCTGGACCTGTCCGGCACCGCCAGACGCGCCTGGACCCAGGCCACCTTCAAGTTCGTCAATGCCAACACGCCCTGACCGGCGTTCGCCGCACAACCAGCACCCGAAAGACCCGCGAGCCCCGGCAGGCCGAGCTGTCTCCCCGACGAGGAGGAGGAAGCCCGAGCGGGGCACACCATTCCAAAACGGTTGGCGCACCAAGCGCGGGAAAAACGCGCGCACCCCTGACAACGCGTGAACGGGTTGCCCTCTCGACCGCGAGCTGGCGACCGACGAGGAGGGGAGACAGCTCGGCCTGCCGGGCGTCCACCGAAAGACCACCACCCGAAACACCCCGCCCACCGCGCAGGGTTCTTGAACAAATCCAGCGCAGATGAAGTAACCTCAGCGCCTCGACCACGCCCCCACTGCGGAGTTCTGGATGAAGCGTGTCATCGCCTACCACGGCCGCTGCCTCGACGGCATGGCCTCGGCCGCCCTGGCCGCGAAGCTGCTCGAGCAGGTCGACGGCCCCGCGGATCAGGTCGTGTTCAAGCCCCAGGTGCACCGACAGGGCAACCGCTTCGACGACGCCGCGCTCGACGGAGACAGCAATGCCATCGTCGACTTCAAGTACAGCGCGAGCCCGCGCCTGCACTGGTGGTTCGATCACCACAAGAGCGCCTTTGTCGACGACGCCGCGCGCGCCCACCACGCCACGCGCCCGCCCGAGCGCTTCGTGCTCGATCTCGCCGCGCCTTCCTGTGCCCATGTCCTCGACGCGGTGGCGCGCACGCAGCACGGCCTGCAGCTCATCGCCGACGACACCCTGGCCTGGGTCGACCGCGTCGACAGCGCGCGCTTCCGTTCCGCCGCCGAGGCGGTGGAGCTGGCGCATCCCGCACTGCAGCTCATGACCTGGGTCGAGACCGCGCCCCATGACGAGGTCAGCGCTCTCATCCCGCGCTTCCTCGAGCAGCCCATCGCCGAGCTGGTGGCGCAGCAGCCAGTGCGCAGCGCCCTCGCGGCGCAGCTCGCCCAGCACCGCGCCAACATCGAGCTGTTCCGGCGCCACGCCCGGCTCCAGGGACCGGTCCTGCTGTGCGATCTGGGGTCCGTCGAGGTCGATGGCTTCAACAAGTTCATTGGCTATTATCTTTTTCCCGAAGCGGTCTATAGTGTGGTGGTGACTCAGGGATCCGAGCGCAGCAAGGTCTCGGTCGGGTCCAATCCGTGGCGCGCCGACGAGCGGCGACACGACATCGCGGCGCTGTGCGAGGCACACGGTGGCGGAGGCCACCCCGCGGTGGGGGCGGTGACCTTGCCGCCCGGTCAGGTCGCGCGCGCGCGCGATATCGCGCAGCAGATCGTGCAACAGCTGGCAGGACACCCTTCATGAACGCCAAGAAGACCCCGACCCTCGACGATGGCCCCGAGCTGGTCGCCGCCTTCCTCGAGCGGCCCATCCGCAACGACTTGCGCAAGCTGTCCCGCTTTGGCTCCATCGACCGGCCACGCTTCAAGGTGCGCGAGGGCGTGTCCAGCCCCGACGAGATCGCCCAGGCCTGGTGCGACGGCTTCAACGGCCGCGCGGTGAGCGACGCCTTCTTTCGTCTGCTCGAGAGCGACCCGGGGTCGTGGCCGCAGCGCAAGGAGCCCAAGGCCCCCGCGGCGCGCAAGCTCGAGCTGTTCGAGGAGCTGCCCGAGATCTCCCAGGCCATCCGCGCGGCCTGCGATTCCGGCGAAGCCATTCACCACATCCGCTCCTACGTCACGGCCATGAAGAAGCTGTGGACGGACCTCAACCGAGCGCGGCCCATGGGGTGGACCGCCGACAGCGTGGTGGCCGTGTTGCGGCGTCGCCACGTCATCGGCGTGGGCTCGGTGCAGTATCCCCTGGCTGGCGTGCGCTATCTGTGGCTGGGCCAGAAGCGCGGCAAGTTCGCCAAGGGTGAACTCGAGCGCTTCATGGAATTGATCCGCTTCGGCGCGAGCTTGAATCGCTAGAGCGTCAGTCCTGCTTGCTCGGATCGCGCAGCGGGTCGGCAGCCTCGACGGCCTGCTCGGAGGCCGCCTGCGGTGACTTGCTGAAGGCGCGCGACAGCTGACCCATCTTGGCAGCGGATTCGGCCTCGCTCTTCTCCTGAGCCTGCAAGGTCTGACCGGCTGCCGTGGCGCTCGTCGTCACTGCACCCTGCAGGGCGGTGATGGCATGCGAGGCGTGGCTGCCCAGGGCCTGCAGGGCCTGCGCCTGGGCGCTCACCGTGGCCGCGGTGGTGACAGCGCCACCCACCAGGGACATGACGTCGGTGACGGTGTTGCTGTTGCTGGCAGCCTGCGCAGCCTGCTCCGCCTCCTTGTCGCCGGCGGTGCTGGTGGCCTGCGACGACCTGGCACCCGGCGGGGGCGCCACGTAGGTCTGGGTGGCCTCGAGCCCGGCACGCGTGCTGGCCGCGGCATCCACGATCTGCGCCTGCGGGCTGTGCTGGGAGCGCAGCACGGCCTGGGTCTGCAGCGCATTGCTGAAGGCCTCGGGGTTCTTGACCCCGTGCAGGAAGTCGCGGCCCTCGATACCGCGCGTCATCTGCGCGAAGGCCACGTCGTAGCCCTTCTCCTGCGCCTGGTAGGGATCCTGCGCCTTCTCGGGCTCGACGTGCTCCTGGTAGGGGAGCGTGGTATCGAGCGCCTTCTGGACGCGAAAGTAGGGATTGGCCCGGTCCAGGGAGTAGTCCGGGTCGTGCCACAGGTGGCTGGTGCCGTACAGCGCTCCACCCCCAACGCGTCCGACCTGCATGGCACCACTCCTTGGCGGCTTGGGCAGCCGAGATCAACATGATACAAGCTCACCTCTCATTATCGGCTACAAATGCCAAATGACCACCCGGCAGGCGACCGATGCGACAACATGAGCCAGCGATAGGTGTTTTTGACTCGGGAGTGGGTGGGCTCACGGTGCTGCGCGCGGTGGTCGACCTGCTGCCTGGCGAGCACACCGTGTACCTCGGCGATACCGCGCGCTTGCCCTACGGCAGCAAGAGCGCCGCCGTGGTCACCCGCTACGCGCTCAACGTCGTTGAATTGTTGACCCGCAGCCCTCTCAAAGCCCTGGTGGTGGCCTGCAACACGGCCTCCGCGGTGGCCCTGCCCGCCCTGCACGAGCGCTTTGGCCTGCCCACCCTGGGTGTGATCGCGCCCGGTGCCCGCGCGGCCCTGGACGGCTCGCACCCCGCGCAGCGCGTCGCGGTGCTGGCCACCGAGGGCACGATTCGCTCCGGCGCCTACGATCGCGCCCTGCACGAGATCCGGGCGGAGGTCGAGGTGCGGGATCAAGCCTGCCCGCTGTTCGTGCCCCTGGCCGAGGAGGGCCTGTGCGAGGGTCCCATCGTCGAGCTGGTGTGCCAGCGCTACCTGGACAGCCTGCGCGGCCAGGTCGACACCGCCATCCTCGGGTGCACCCACTATCCCTTGCTCAAGCAGACCATCGCGCACAGCCTCGGCCCCGAGGTGCGGGTGGTCGACAGCGCCCATGCCACCGCGCTCGAACTGCGCACGCTGCTCGACGATCGCGGGCTGCGCCGCGAGGGCGGCGATGGCACCACGCACCGCTTCCTGTTCACCGATCAGAACCCGCGCACCGACGAGATGTGCGCGCGCTTCTTTGGCCAGAAAGTCGACGCGATCGAGGTGGTGGACCTGTGAGAGCAGTCGCCTGGGCGCTGATATTGATGAGCCTCGCCGCCTGCTCCCTGAGCGAGGTGCAGCAGAAGCTCGACGCGCCCTACCGCCAGGCGCCCTTCATCCCGGATGGCCTGGCGCGGGTGGTGGTGGACGATCAGCGCGTGCGCTGGCAGGTGTCCGAGCGCCGCGTCTACGCCGGTGTAGGCGACTCGGTGGACCTGTGGCTGCAGCGCGCCGAGCCCGACGCGCCCTTTGGCGAGGCCGTGTTCACGGGCCTGGTGCCCTCGTGCTTCGGCCGCGCCTTGTGGATCACCAACCAGAAGACGGGGGCGCAGGAAGGCGCCTGCTACCTGCGGCGCTTCACCGTGCAGGGCGGCGAGGCCCTGTTCCAGCTGCGCCTGGGCGGCGACTGGGTGACCGCGCTGGCCGTGCCGCTGGCCGAGATCTACGGCGATGACGACGGTGACGGCCTGAGCAATGCCCTCGAGCGCACCCTGGGCACGCGCCTGGATACCCCGGACAGCGACGGCGACGGACGTCCCGATGACCAGGATGGCAACCCCCTGGTGGTCGACACGGCCCCCCTGGACCAGAGCAATGACGTCGAGGGCGCGCTGGTGCTGGCGGCACTGTCAACCAGCAAGGCCTGCGTGCCGGACAAGCCCCTGTTCGTGGTCGGTCCCGACAGGTTGCGGCGCTCTTTTCCGGGCCTGCCCTGCCGCATCCTGTGGCGCGCGCCCACCGAGCTGAGCACCGCCGCGCGCACCGCGGCCAGCGGTGTCAGCGACACCGAGCGCAACAACAGTGGCAGCGGCAAGCTCGCCATCGATCTGGCCGCGCGCGAGGGCGGAATTGGCCGCGTGCTCGTCGACACCGACCTGAGCACGCGCGAGCAGCCCGTGGTGGTGCTCGGCCACCTGCTGGGCGAGGAGCGCGTGGTGTTCAGCCACGGCGATGACGGCTGGGTGCCCCTCAAGCACCTGTTCAGCGTGCGCGGAACGACCCCGGCCACGACCGACTGAGGCCTGCACCCGGCCGCACCGTGCAGCCTGGCCACGGCTCCTGGATCTGGGCAGCCGGATCAAATGAACCACCCGTGGCCCAGGAGATCCAGCCATACGCCCCCTCAGTGCACAAAAAGTGCAGCAATGGCGGGTATATGAGGTGCTCCCATGTAGGTATGGACCTTGCTGCACGAAAGCGCCAGATTCACCCCTTCCGCGAGCCCCTCCATCGCCGCGGATCACGAGGCCATCATGCTCCTGTCTCGCTCCCTCGTCGCCCTGCCCCTGTGCTGCGCCCTGAGTGCAGCCCCGGTCCTGGCCGCGCAACCCGACCTGGCGAGCCGCTTCGAGGCGCGCTGGTATTCCGTCCAGGGCCGGCCCGTGGTGGTGATGGCCGCTGCGGACAGACTGGCCCTGCGCACCGTGCCGGCCCTGCCTGCCCACGAGGTCGCGCGCCTGGTCGAGCGCAGCCTGTTCGAGGTGCTGGACCGCGAGCTCGACGGCGGCTCGCGCGTTCCCACACTGCTGGAGCCGGCGCGCGTGCTGCGCCGCGACGGCCTGTACGAGCTCGAACTGGATCGCGCGTTATCACCGAACCAGCGCCTGGTTCTGGCGCAGCGCCTGGTCGCCGACCCGCGCGTGCTGCAGGTCTACCCGGTGCTGAGCCGCCTGGGCCATCGCGCCTACGCCGACGATCACCTGGTGGTGAGCGCCGCGCCCGGCCAGCTCGACGCCGTGCTCGACGTGGTGTTGCCCAAGATCGCCGGCAGCCTCGAGCGCCGCTCACGGGTGCACGACACTGCCCTGGTGCGGGTCGGCGCGGCCTTCGCCTTTGATGCGGTCGAGGCCTCGCGCGCCCTGAGCCAGGCCAACATCCCGGGGCTGCGCGCGGCCGAGCCCGACCTGTACCGCCGCCTGGTGCCGACCGCCGTGGTCAACGACCCCATGTACGGCCAGCAGTGGCACCTGTCGCACACCGATACCAGCGTGCCGGGCAGCGGCGAGATTCACGTCACCGGCGCCTGGGACGTCACCAAGGGCGATCCCTCGGTGGTGGTGGCGGTGTTCGACACCGGCGTGGACCTGCAGCACGAGGACCTGACCCCCAACTTCGTTCCCGGCTTCGACGCCGCGGACGACGACGAGAACCCCAGTGCCGAGTGCTCGGCCAGCTACGACGGCCGCCAGGAGTCTGCCACCTGCCCTGCCAGCGAGCCCTACCGCGAGTCCCACAGCACCTCGGTGTGCGGCACCGCCGCCGGTCGTGGCGACAACAGCCAGGGCACCAGTGGTGTGTGCCCGCTGTGCAGCATCCTGCCCGTGCGCCTGCTCGGCGGCTCGGACATGCTCAGCGGCCTGAGCACGGCCGAGGCCTTCATTCGCGCGGTGGACGACGGCGCCTGGGTCATCAACAACAGCTGGGGCATCGGCTTCTCGCGCTACTTCCCGCTCAGCCAGGCCGAGGCAGACGCCCTGCTCTACACCCGCTACCAGGGCCGCGGCGGCAAGGGCGCGGTGGTGGTCTTCGCCTCGGGCAACGACACCGCCGACGTGTCCGGCGACTGCTACGCCCGGGATCGCAATGTGCTGGCGGTGTCCGGCACCACCAACCTCGACGACTGGGCCTACTACTCGAACTACGGCTGGGAGATAGACCTGGTGGCCCCGACCAGCGGCGGCGCCGTCCAGAATCAGGACGATTTCGGCATCGTCACCACCGACGTGTCCGGCGACGACGGCTACGCCGCGGGCAACTACGCCACCGACTTCGGCGGCACCTCGGCCTCGTCACCGGTGGTGGCCGGCCTGGCCGGTCTGCTGCTGAGCGCCAACCCCGGCCTCACCGCGGACCAGGTGCGCGTGATCCTGACCGCCACCGCGGACAAGGTGCGCGCCGACAAGGTCGACTGGCAGTCCATCTTCGGCCAGGACATCGAGACCTTGTTCGAGTACGACGCCATCGGCCACTCGATAGGCTTTGGCTGGGGCCGCGTCAACGCGACCTCGGCCATGCAGGCTGCGCTGCACCCGAGCCTGCAGGGGGCCCTGTGCTCGGCCCCGGGTTGCCCGGTGTGCGGGCCCAACGACCGCTGCATGCTGCGATGCAAGTACCAGGGCGATTGCCCCGACGGCACGCGTTGCGACGGCGGTGTGTGCGAGGAGGTGGCGCCGCGCCCCACGGACATCGGCGAGCGCTGCGTCGATGCCTGCACCTACTGCGTGCCCGCCCTCGACATCGAGTTCGAGCCCACCCAGCTGTGCACCGAGCTGTGCGCCAGCGACGAGGACTGCCCCACCGGCTGGGACTGCCGCCGTCTGGGTGCAGGTGGCCCCAAGGTCTGCGCCGTGGGCTCACCTTCTGCCGGCGAGCCGGCCTCCCGCTTTGCCTGCGTCAATGACATGGTGGGTGCCGACGTCACCGTGCTCGGCTCCGACGGTCAGCCCTACTGCAGCGACCTGTGCTTCGACGACCAGCCTGGCGCCTGCCCCACGAACTTCCACTGCGGCTTTGCCACCTGCACCTGCACCGGGTCCTGGGGTGGAAGCTGGTGCTACGCGTATGAATGCTCCGAGGTGGCCACCGAGCGCGAGAGCGACTGGTACTTCCCGCAGTGCTTCCCGGACACAGAGTTCGGGGTCACCTGCAGCGGTGACGAGGGCTGCAAGCTGGGCGACTACTGTCAGGCCGACGGCAGCTGCCATCGCGACGATCGCCAGGGCTGTGCCGAGGTCTGCGCCACCTGCACCGAGGATGCGGACTGCGGCCCCCGCGGCCGCTGCTACGACCGCGACGACGGCATGGGCCAGCGCTGTCTGATCTCCTGCGACGCCGACGGCAGCTGCCCGGGCGACTCGGTGTGCCGCGAGATCAGCCTGCGCCGTGGCACCGGCCAGTTCTGCCTCGGCGCCGGTGAAGGCGCCACCCTGGGCTGCGACGCCAGCTATTCCTGCCAGGTGCCCTGCCGCGAGGATGTGCCCTGTGGCGAGGGCCTGGTGTGCGACAGCGGCGCCTGCGTCACCCCGCCGGACCCGCCCACGCCGCCCGAGAAGAAGAAAGACGACGACGGCGGCTGTGGCTGCGCCAGCTCGAACGCGAGCCCCGTGGCCTGGGTGCTGCTGACCCCGGCCCTGCTGCTGTGGCGTCGACGTCGGCGCTGAGGCGCGACTCCGGTCCACGTACAAGGTTCCACATCGAAGGCGGACGCGATGGCCACCACGCCATCGGCACTCGCCGTGCAGACCAGTGCCGCGATGGGGAACTGGGAACTGGGAACTGGGAACCGGGAACCTGGAACGGGGAGCCCGCGAGGTCCTATTCCGACGGTGGTGGAACAAACAGCAGGGTGCTGCCGCTGAGCGCGAGCAGCGCGCCCACGCCGGCACTCACCAGGGACGCGATGTACAGAGCATCCGAGGTTTCCTTGGCCTCGGCGTACTGCACCTGGGTCATGCTCGTCACCGTCTGGGTATCCTTGAACTCGGCCTCCGCCTTGAGCAGGGGCTGCGCCGTGAACTGGTGCGCACCGTACAGCGCGCCACCACCGACCATCACCAGGGCACCAACGCCCACCCCGGTCCAGGCGACGATGGAATCCCAGTGCGGGTACGGGGCCCTTTCGATGGGAGGCGGCGGGGACTCATCGGTCTCCACCGCCACGGTGTCCCCGCTGTCCTCCTCGGTCGTCGTCGCCACCATGCTGTTGGTTCCCGAGCTGGTCGGGGCAGCTGTGTCAGGAACGGGGGGGGGGACGGCCACAGCCACGACCATGGGCTTGAGGGCAACCCGCACCAGCAGCGCCTGGCCCTTCTGGACCACCACCTGTTGCTCCTGGGGCTCGTACCCCTCGCGGGTGAAGTACAGGGCGTGCGAGCCGGCCGAGAAGCCCTCGATGCGAGCCAGGGGGGCCGCGCCGATCATCTTGCCGTCGAGGGTGACCACCACCCCGGGCGGCTCGCTGCGCACCGCCAGGGTTGTCACCGCGAGGCCCTGGATGGTGCCACGCACGTGCGCCTTGGCCAGGGCCTGGCCCGTGGCGTCCAGATCGGGCAGCTCGATGCGTCGCAGCTTTGCCTTGTCGGAATGCTTGACGTCGACATCCAGCACCTGCAGCACAGGCACCGTATCGTTGATGACCAGCTCCACGTACAGGGCGCGGCCAGCACCCAGGGTCTCGCCGATCTGCGCGACGCAGGCCGCATCCCAGGCAGGGCACCCCAGCAGCATGCGCGTCTCTTCGAGGCTGACCTGCGGGGGCGGCATCCATTGAAGGTTGGGTCTCTGCGCGGCCGCTGCCAGTGCCGTGCTCTGCAGCTCGGCCTCCCACAGCTCGGGCACGCTCTTGTCCAAGCGCAGGAGCACGACGAAGGGCGTGGTGGTGGTGGCGGTCTTGCGGCGCTTGGCGTCGGCGGGATGCACCAGGGCCAGGGTCAGCAGGGCGACCAGAAATCCGCTCGTCAGACTACGCATGATCCTCACCCCGTGCTGTCACCTGCGCCCCGTCCCGCTGTGCGGACGGAACGGGCAGGTCTATCCGCGCTCGCGATACCGTCCTGTCCCTGCTTATACCACGCGCATCTCCGCCACTGACAACGGACTCCCCACGGTGTGGGGCACGCGTCATGGCTGTGCCGCCCAGCACAGCTCCGCGTCGCTGCGCACGCCGTTCCAGATGCGGATCTGGTCCAGGCGACCGTTCCAGTTGTTGTCGTTGCCTGGGCTGTTGGCGCCCAGGGCCATGTGGGTGGTGTCGGTCGTCCCTGGCGCCGACGCCGCACCGACCTGCACCACGTTGCCGTCGATGAGCAGGCGACGCTCGGCGGCGTCCTGATCGTCCACGCAGGCCACGTGCACCCAGCTGCGCAGCGCCGGCACGGGCCCGTCGAGCAGGGTGGCGCCCGCCGAGCAGCGCAAAAACGGCGGCGTGCCCGGGTACACGAACAGGCCGTACTGGCCGTTGTTGTCGAGAATGGTGACGCGATCCACGCCCGGTGCGTCCTGCAGCCACACCCAGGCCTCGAGGGTGAAGGAGCCAGCAATGTCGAGGCTGGCGCTGTCCGCGACCTCCACCTGGCCACTCGCGGCAAAGGACGCCGCCTGACCCTGGTGCCCCGTGACGTAGCTGTAGCCGCTGCCCTGGCCGTGGTTGCCCTCGCCCGAGCTGTCCATCACCGTCCAGCTGCCATTGCCGTTGTCGACGTCGCTGTCAAAGGTGTAGCAGGCCACCAGCAGCGGATCCGTGCCGTCGCAGAAGGGTCCCGCTGGCTGCGAGCCCGGGCAGGGCGGTGGTGCAGCATCAACGGCAACGGCAGAGTCGGGAAGGGCCGCATCCACCCCGGGCGCCGTATCCGGTTGTGCGGCATCGACGGCAACGACGCTGTCGGGCACGGCCGCATCCACGTCGGGCGCCGTGTCCGGTTGAGCGGCGTCGACAGCCGGGGCGTTGTCGGCAAGCGCAGCGTCGACGGGAGGCGCCGAATCGGGCTGGGTCTGGTCGCCCAGGGCCGCGTCCAGGGGCTGAAGATCCGACGTCGTCGCATCCTGGTCACTCTGATCGGCGGCCGCCGCGTCTGTGGGGAGCGACACATCCTGTACGCCACCGTCGCCCGCCGCGGCGTCCGCGGCGGTTGAGGCATCGCCGCCGGCATCCAGCACACGGTCCACACCCGCCCCGTCCAGCCCTGTCCCGTCGTCGACACGGCCATCCGGGGTCGACCTGTCGCCCTGGGTGCTGTCCGCCGCGCTTCTATCCAGCTCCAGGAGATCGTGGTGACCAGCCTCGATGCCCACAGTGTCCAGCAGCGTCGCGTCGCTGGCGCCGGCGTCGGTCCGCAGCCTTCCTCCGTCCAGCGAGGTCGACACCGGTCGGCAGCGATTGTCCATGCAGCGGTAGCCCGGAGAGCAGTCGAAGTCGTGCTGGCACTCGAAGGCGAGCTGGTCTTGATCCAGCACCGCGGCCGGACAGCCCACCTGCAGCACCAGCAGCAGGGTGGCCGACAGGGCTGCGTGCCGGCGGGCGGACAGCGCTCGCGTCGCGATCATGGCCACAGTGTACCACGCCGCGGCGCAGGCTCCCCGCGCTCGGGCCCTGCTCAGGGCAGCGCGGGAAAGGGATGCTGGCGCAGGGTCTGGCTGTCGGCGAGCCACGGCGTCCAGCCCCCGCCATCGACGTCGACGTACAGGGGCGCGCTGACGCAGAAGGGCGAGCCCTCACCGCTTGGCCACAGCCCGCTGCTTCCCCGGGCGATGGCCGTGATCACGAGGTCGCGGTCCCGGGGGAGATTGCGCAGCGCGGCGTCGAGGCGTCGCACCTCGTCGACAGCGAGGTCGGTCAGGGGCAAGCGCAGGCTGCCTGCTGCGTCGACGCGGATCACACCGTCCTGCACCCGTAGCCGCTGGCTCTCACCGTTGAGGTAGAGCTCCAGTCGGTCCAGCCGCACGAAGGGAGGTGCCTGCACGCGAACACGCAGCAGCTCCAGTCCCCGGCGGTCTATGGCCTCGGGCAAGCCCATGGGGCGAGCGTCACCGACGAAGATCTCGATGAGGCAGCCGTTACCCTCGGCGGTACGCTGGCTGCGCATGGTGCGGCGAAGGCTGTCCTCGTCGACGCCGGGCGGGTCATCGCGGTCCACCCGCAGGAAGGTGCGTGGGTAGCCCACCCCGGCGTTGCGCTCGTGGCTGTCGCTGACGCCGGTGAATCCAACGGTCAGGCCCGCGCCGAGCAGGGCGAAGTAGTCTGCCAGCACGGGCACGTCGCCGTAGTGGTCGCGCGCCAGCTCGAACAGCTGCTGCCGCGCCTCTGGCGCGAAGAGCTCGGGCGAGCCCAGGCTGCCATTGATCTCGATGACGTCGAAGTTGTCGCTCCAGTCCTGGAACACCGTCGGTGGCAGCGTCGGCAGCGTGGCCAGGGGCTGCGGGAACAACGTGCCGTGCACCGGGTCGATGCCGAAGGTGGTGAACAGGCCGCCGCCCGTACTGCGCGGGTGGTTGATCTGGATGATGGGATCGCCGGCCAGCTGGCGCAGGTGGCCGAACAGCTCGGGGATGGTGCGGCCCCACCAGATGCGCGTGCCCACGTCGCGATAGGGGTCCAGGGGATCGATGGTCCAGGGATAGGTATTGAAGTGGCCGAGGCCCTGGTAGGTGACCTCGTTGCCCGGCACCACGGTCAGGAAGGGCTGCAGACCGAGGGCCTCGACCCAGGGCTGAAAGTCGACGATGTTGTCGTGGTCGGTCGAGGCGGCGAACTCGATGCCCTCGGCGGCGTTCTCGAGCACCTTGACCTCGACCGGGACGGCGGCGTCGACCGAGCCCAGGGTGTGCTGGTGAAACTCACCGGCGATCCAGCCCGTGCTGTCGACGACGTGCTGCAGCTCGGCCTGCACCTGCACGCTGTCGCCGTCGACCAGCTGCACGGCCTCGCTGGAGCGGGTGAACTCGAAGCCGCGCGATACCACCAGCTCGTAGCGCCCCGGCGGCAGCATCACGTCAAATTCGCCGTCGACGCTGAGCGCGTAGCTGTACAGGCTGTTCTGCACGAACTCGCCCAGGGTGCGGCTGGGACGCGGCGTATCGTCCAGAGGAACCACGCTGAGCTTGCACGGGTGTGGCGGCAGCGCCAGACCGCCGCGGTCGAGAAAGCTCGTGTGCACCTGCACCCTGGCCTGACCCCCCAGCTCGAGGTCCTGAGCGCTCTCGCTCTCGACCTGCACCTGCACAGGCTGCACCGCCGAGCGGCCTCTGTCCTCGATGTGAGCGAGGAGGTGATAGCTGCCCGGGGGCAGCGTCATCCGGTAGCTGCCGTCGTCGGCGCTGCGCGCCTGGTTGACGACCACCGTGGCCGCGTCGTCGAGGTCCGCCGCACTCAGCGCCGAGATCCACACCCGGCTGGCGGCGCCGCCGCCAGGCACCGAGACCTGCCCGCGCACCGTGCCCGTGGCGATGCCGCGCAGCGCCCAGGCCTGGCTCGCCACGCTGTCAATGCTGCCGTCGCCCACCAGCAGGTAGCGCGAGAAGCTGTCCGCGGCACCGACGTAGAAGTTGTCGGTGCAGATGGGCAGGGTGATGCCGGACTCGATGAGCGGGATGGTGAGATCGCCGTCCTTGCAGGCATAGCCATAGGACACCTGATCGCCGCGACCGTTCACCAAAAAGGGGACGCGGGCGAAGGGCTCGAGCCCGCCGAAGCCGGTGCGTGGATTGTGGGGCCGCGTCGAGCGCCCCGGGGCCCAGAAGTCGGCGATGGTGAGCGGGCCCAGGGCGTCGTCGGACTCGTTGTGAATGGTGCTGCGAATCTCGATCACCGCGCTGTCCGGACGCAGGACAAAGTCGTGCTCGATGCGGCCAGGGATCTCCTGGCTGAGCACCACCGCCGCGGGCATCAGGCTCGGTGGCGCCGGCCATCCCGCCACCCGCACCGCGGCCTGTCCACCGTGCCGACCGTCGTCGAGGACACGCACCTCGTCGACCACGATCTCGTTGAAACCCGCCGCCGCCACCAGCTCGCGAAAGCTGTCCTCTCCGGGCTGGGTCTCGTCGGCACGAACGAGATCGACGTCGATCAAGGTACCGCCGCGGCTGGAGTTTCCCACCGGGCGCGAGCCATCCTGCACGATGAAGCGGATGCGGCTGTTGTAGCAGCGCAGGCTGCGCCCGACCTGGGCGTAGGCGCCCACGCCGCCAATGAGCTCGCTGGGGCGGGTCACGAAACCACAGCGCACCTGGCCGGGTCCCAGCACCTCGTCGAGAGGCGCAGGGGGAGGCGGTGCTTGAGCCTCGGTGCGACCGGGGCAGGCGCTTTCCAGGACCAGCAGCAGGACCAGTGCCCCGCACGACAGAACCTTCGTGACGCTGTGCATGCGATCAATGTAGCGGGCGCAGCGTGCGGAGGAAAGCACCGGACTGCCGTCAGGCCAGGTCGAAGATCAAAAGCTCGCTGTCCTCGGTGCCCTGGATCTCGATGCGGTGATAGCCATTGAGACCGCCACCGTCACCCCGCGACAGCGGCTGGCCATTGACCTCGACCCCGCCGCGCACCACCTGAAGCCACAGGTAGCGCTCCGGCGCCCCGTTGACCTCGACGGTCTGCCCGGGCCGCAGCAGCGTGGCGTAGAGCTTGACGTCCTGTTGCACCTGCAGCGAGCCCTGGGCTCCGTCACCCGACGCCAGCAAGCACAGGCGCCCCTGCTTGTCCTGTGCGCTGAAGCAGTGCTGCTGGTAGCGAGGTGGCGTGTCGAGCGTCGAGGGCCTGAGCCAGATCTGCAAGAAATGCAGCTTGCTGTTGGTCGAGCTGTTGTATTCGCTGTGCACCACGCCACTGCCGGCGCTCAGGCACTGCATGGACCCGGCCTCGAGCGTGGCCTGGTTGCCGACGCTGTCCCGATGCGACAGCTCGCCTGCGAGCACGTAGCTCAGCACCTCGACGTTGCGATGCGGATAGTCCAGGAAGCCCTGACCGGGCTGCAGCTTGTTCTCGTTGATCACGCGCAAGGCGCGGAAGTTCATGTGATCGAGATCGGTGTAGGGTCCAAACGAGAAGGTATGGGCGGTCTCGAGCCAGCCGTAGTTGAACTGGCCGCGCTCGTCTGCATGACGGATCTCGAACACGTTGCCTCCTACCCGAAGACCTGGCCTCGCCAGCCCCCACCTCGGGAACGCACTATTATCATACTGCTACGCTAGGTGTTGTTGCCCTGTGTCATGGTTTTACATGCCCCACTGGCGCGGCCGTGTCGCGATCCTGGGCCGCCGCGTCACCCTCGATCTCCCCTGCCACTCACACGACGCTTCATCCCCCGAACAGAGCCCTGGACACCCGTGCTCTGCGTGTGGGAACCATGTAGCGCTGAGTTTGTGAACAGCACGCGTGTGACATGGATCGTGTGCGAACTGTGCGGACGCTGGGTCAGATACCCGTCGAGGCTGGGGTTTGGTGAGTCCTTCGCTTGAATTTCACGCGACCCTGGGCCCTGCCGCGGCGAGCGGCCAGGCCCGCCACGCGCTCCTGTGCGCGGGCACCACGGCGCTGCGGGTCAACCTCTCGCATGCTCCAGGCGAGCAGGCCGCGGCGCTGCTGGGAGAGCTCCGCGGGCAGGCGCGCGCGCAGGGATTCGCCGTTGCACTGGGCGCGGACCTGCGCGGACGCAAGCTGCGCACCGGCACCCTGCAGCACGGCCAGGTGCTGCTCCAGGCCGGTCAGGACTTCGAGCTATGCCCGCTGCCTGTCGACGAGGAGGGGGTGGGTGATGGCGCCCGGGCGACGGTGAACTGCCCGCAGCTTGGGGCGCTGGTGCGCCCCGGCACCCGCATTCTTCTGGACGATGGAGCCCTCGAGCTGCAGGTGGTCGACGCCGCGCCCGCGCGCGTGCGCTGCGTGGTGCTGACGGGTGGCCCCCTGCTTGAGCGCGTCGGCGTCAACCTGCCAGGCACAGCGCTGACCTTGCCTGCGCTCACCCCGCGCGACCTGGCGGACCTCGATGCGCTGCGCGCCCAGCCACCGGATCATCTCTATCTGTCCTTTGTCGAGCGCGCCGAGGACCTGGTTCTGTTGCGCCGCGAGCTCGACGCGCGGGGCATGAACTGCCGCCTCATCGCCAAGATCGAGCGCGCTGCCGCCCTGCAGGAACTCCCGGCCATTGCGGCCGAGGCCGATGCCCTGTGCCTGGCGCGCGGCGACCTGGGGGTGGAGATAGGTCTGGCTCGCGTCCCCAGGGCGCAGCGCCTGGTCGCGACCGCCGCCCAGCACGCCCATACGCCCTGGCTGCTGGCCGGTGAGGTGCTGCTGACGACCCTGCACCGGCCCCAGCCCTCGCGCGCCGAGCTCACCGATCTGCAGACGGCGCTGGATCAGCAGGTCTCGGGTTTCGTGCTTTCTGACGAGACCGCCGTGGGACCGGATCCGGCCTCGGCCGTGCGCTGGCTGGCGAGCCTGTGCCGGGAGATGGCCGAAGCGCTGTGATCCTGCGCACAAAGCGTCCGCTTGGGTGCTGCGCCCAGCTCTCGAAAAATGGTGGAGTGATAATCGCAGGCATCAGCAGGCGGGGGGGACACAGACCCACCCCTGCGGGCGGTGCATTTGCGACTCAGCCTGATCTTCCGGGCAGTTATGGAGACAAGGTGGGAGCGGGTAGGACCTGGCCTGCCTCGTGCACATGTCCCCTCCAAACCCGTTCACAACTCCCTTTCCGGAGGAGATGGCCATGAGCAAGAAACTGACACAGACCCTGGTGACCTTGTGCATCTGTACCGGGCTGATCGCGGCGCTTGGCGCCCGCGGTGGCTGCGTCCCGACCCCATGCCCTGATCTCTACATTGCCTGCCCCGCGCTCGAATGCCCCGACGGCTTCAAGGTCGACAAGAATGGCTGCGCCATCTGCGAGTGCATCGGCGAGCCGGCCCCGGTCAAGTGCATGGGCGACGCCGACTGCGCCGACGCTCAGTTCTGCTCCTTCGAGACCTGCCAGACGCCTCCGGACTGTGAGGACGGCATGGATTGCATGGCCGTGTGCTTCGGCCTGTGCAAGGACCGCGGCGGGGAGCCCTGCGCTGCCGACATCGACTGCGCCCGCGGCGAGGTCTGCATCAACGGCGTGTGCATGGGCGGTGGCATGAGCTGCTGGTCCGACGCCGAGTGCCCCGCGGGTCTGGTCTGTGACACGGTCAATTACTGCGAGGCCGCTCCCGGCTGCGAAGATGGTATGGCCTGCCCCGCGGTGTGCTACGGCCGCTGCGTCGAGCCCAACCACGGCGAGTGCTACAGCGACGCCGACTGCGGCCGCGGCTACTTCTGCGCCTTCCTCGACGGCTTCACCAACTGCGACGACGGCAGCAACTGCGGCGGCGACGTGGCCATGGGCCAGTGCCTGCCTTACCCTTGCCCGGAGTACGCGCCGCCCTACTGCCCCAGCGGCGAGATCGTGGGCCAGGGCTACGACGAGTACGGCTGCCCGCTGCCCCCCATCTGCCTGGATGACTGCGCGAACCTGAGCCCCGAGGAGTGCGAACGCCACGAGCAATGCATGTTGATCGAGATGCAGCTGGGCATGCCCTGCCGCTGCGATTGCCCGGCCGGCGACGCGAACTGCGCCTGCGAGTGCCCGCCGCCAGTCCTGGCCTGCGTTCCCCGCGAGCCCCTGAACTGCGGCCAGCTCGACGAGCAGCAGTGCCTGATGCGCGCCGACTGCGAGCCCATCTTCGGCGGTGTCGGCTGCGCCTGCCCCGCGTGCCTGCCTGGCGAGGAGTGCTACCCCTGCGATTGCATGCCCCCCATCGACGACGTGTTCATGGGCTGCACCGAGCGCCGCCCCCAGGGTTGCGAGGGCCTGAGCATGGACCAGTGCCTGGCGCATCCCGAGTGCGAGCTGCTCGAGGTGCCCATGGGCCGCCCCTGCGCCTGCGACTGCCCGCCCGACGCCACCGACTGCATCTGCGAGGACTGCCATGACATGGGCTGGATGTGCGTGCCGCGCCAGCCTCCCCCGCCGCCGCAGTGCCGCGCCGACGCCGACTGCCCGGCTGGCTTCTTCTGCGCCCTGATGGACTGCGCCAACGACGGCACCGATTGCATGGGCGGCGGCATCTGCCTGCCGGTCGAGCCCCCGCGCTGCGGCGACGGCACCGAGCTGCTGTGCGACATGGTCGCCCCCGACTGCCGTGACGACCAGGAACTGGCCGTGATCAATCACTGCTGGGCCTGCGTGCCTGCCGGCCAGTGCCAGCCCTTCCCGACCTGCGACACCGTGCGCTGCGCCGGTGGCACCCACTGCGAGATGGTGCAGGTACAGTGCTTCACCGAGCCCTGCTACCCCATCGCCATGTGCGTTCCCGACGCTGCCGCGTGCCAGAATGACGCGGACTGCCGCGACGGCTTCTTCTGCAACACCTGCCCCAGCGACCCCAACTGCCCCATGTGCGACGTGTGCGGCCCGGCAGTGTGCCAGCCGGTGGAGCCCCTGCGCTGCCAGAGCGACCGCGACTGTGACAACGGCTACTGCGACATCTGCGAGGAGTGCATGGGCCCCCAGACCGTCGGCGTGTGCGTTGTCCCCAACTGTGACGACGGCAGCGAGCCCCTGTGCGACCGCATCCCGCCGGTGTGCCAGCCGGGTCAGACCCTGGCCGTGCGCAACAACTGCTACGAGTGCGTCGACGCCCGCAGCTGCGGCGAGCCCACCCTGACCTGCGCCAACGTGCGCTGCCAGGCCGGCTTCCACTGCGAGATGGTGCAGGTGCAGTGCTTCACCGAGCCTTGCCCGCCCATGCCCGAGTGCCTGCCCGACGAGACCGATCCGCCGGTGTGCGAAGACAACACCGCGTGCTCCGATGGCAGCGTCTGCATCAACGGCCGCTGCGGCGGCTGAGACCTCTGTCTGCCCTCCTGACCTGAATCCCTGACTTCATGACATGGTGACGCCGCGCGAGTTGGGTGCGCGGCGTCCCTCTTTTGCAGCCCCTGGGGACGCTGTGTTCTGGCCACGCTGCAGGCGCCAGAATCCTGCCCCCCCTCGATCCGTCGCGCTGGCCCAGGCCAAGGTGGTGTGGCACCTTTGAAGGGTGGCACGACGGACAGCACCAGAGCCCCCGCAGGCCCCGTGGCGGGTGACCCGGCGCGAGCTGCTCAAGGTGGGCGGTGTGGCCACCGCGGGTCTGCTGGTGGGCTGTCCGGATGCGCCACCGACCGCGCGCACCTTCGGCGACTGCTGCCAGCAGCCAGCGGACGCGGGCGTGGACGCAGGTTCGCTCGACGGCAGCGACGAGGATCGCAGGCGGGCCGAGGACGCGGCCGCCCAGGACGGGAACGCGGACGGGGCGCAGGAGGATGCCCGCATCGACGCGGGCAGCGCGGTGGATCCGCCCCCGCCCGTGGTCCTGCTGCAGCTCTCCGATGTCCACATCGGCGCCCAACCCTATGCCCTCAGCGCCTTCACCGTGGCGCTGGGCGGCATTCTGCCCACGCTGCAACCAGCCCTGACCCTGATCACGGGCGATCTGGTGGACGACGGCGAGCAGGACAGCCAGTGGCAGGCCTATCGCGACGCCCTGGACGCCGCGGGCGTCGTCGCCACAGGCGTGCTCGAGGTTCCGGGCAACCACGACGCCAAGGGCGATGCCGACCTGGTGCGCTACCTGGCGCAGAGCCTCACCGGCCAGGCCTGCGGCGGAGCCTTTGGCCTGCGCGACCTGGTCGTCAACGGGCGCAGGATTCGTCTCATCGCCGTCAACACCGCCGCGGGCGGTAGCTGGGCGCGCAACCTCACCGGCTATCTGCCCACCGAGCAGGTGGACGCCGTGCTGGCAGACCTGGCCCTCGCCCCCGTTGCCGATCACACCCTGATCGTGGGCCACCATCCGCTCGAGGGCGCCACCGGCCTGGCCATCCTCAACACCGACGTCGAGCTGCGCCGCCTCATCGCCGCCACCGACGCCGAGGCCTACCTGTTCGGCCACACCCACCAGCCGAGGATGAGCTGGGACGGACGCTGCCTCGCGGGCCAGGCCAGCACCCTGGGCAATCCCACGCTGATCAACAACGCCCCTGGGTTTGGCCTGCTCAGCCTCGACGACGGCGTCAACCTGCGCCATGTGCCGCTGCTCAAGAACGGCGATGTGGCCGAGGCGGACTGGCCCCTGGTGCTGATCACGCGCCCGGCGCACGCCGAGCTGGGTGGTTTCAACCCGCGCGCCAGAACCCTGCCGCGGGGTGCCAGCCAGCAGTTGCTCAGGGCGCTGGTGGTGTCGCCCCAGGTTCCGGACGAAGTCTCCTGGCAAATCGATGGCGGGTCGTGGTCGGCCATGGCGCGGCTGGGCGACCACTACCAGGCGCGCTTTGACTGCCCCGACGCAGCAGGCTGCACGGTCACGGTCCGCGTGCGCGCGGTCGGTCACACCCGGCAGGATTCGGTGCGGATTCGATTGGCTTGAACACCGGCCTTCGCGGCAGCGTCGGGTCAGGCAGGACGGCGCAGGCTGTTGCGACTGCGCCCACGCCTCATGCGGCCTGCGTGCGCAGGCCCACGAGCGCGAGGCAGACGGCAAAAGGGGGCGGCTGCTCCGCGCAGATGCCCAGGGCGCCGAGCCACAGCATCAGGCGCTCGTAGATCGCCCGCTCCTCGAAGTGCGCGAAGTCGTCGAGCAGCAGGGCGTTCTCGGCGAGGATCTCGCTGCATCGACTGAGCGCCGCCGGACTCTGCAGGGCGCCCTCGAGCGCGCTGCGGGTCTCGCCCTCGTGCAGCTGCTGCACGAAGCCCCGGAGCACGGCCCGCGCCTCCTCGCAGCGGTAGCCCGGCACGCGCAGGTAGCGCTCGGGCTGGCGCCGCACCAGACCCCATTCGGGCTGGTCACGGTCAAAGACGGTGACCACCTCGCCGGTCTCGCGATCGAGGAAGCTCTCGATGCCGGTGGTGCTGTCGCGGTAGGCGATCTCCAGATCCGCCCAGTCGATCTCGAGGGTCTTGAGTGGTATTGCGCTGGCCATGTGGCCAAGGTACGCGCAGGTCATACTCGGGTCAAAAAATCGGCCGCTGCGGCGCGCTGGGTGACCGCCACGAGGCCGTTGCTCCCGTCGACAGGCGGCGGTCCAACCAGGCGACCCCCACCCTTCCTGCCATCGATGGTGCACCCGCCAGCAGCCGTGACCGTCGCGCCGCCCGCGTCGCAACAGGCTCGGAAAAAGGCCGCTTGTTTGACAGGGGTGGTGCCCACACCGTACATTTCCAAGTGCACCCCGTCGACGACGAGGCGGCTGCGGCGTGCCTGCGGCGCGTTGCGCGGAGCCCTGGATCGGTCGCCCCCGGGCGGCGGCCCCTGATGAGGATGATCATGATGTGCCCTCGACGATATCTGCACAACCTGCGTTCGCTGCTCCTTGCGCTCCCCTTGCTGCTGGTCGTCGGCGGTGGCGCCTGCCCGGATGAGCAAAACAAGGACGCGGGCCCCACGCCCCCCAACAACAGCTGCATCAGCGACTCGCAGTGCCAGAGCGGCGAGAGCTGCGTGGTCGGCCTGTGCCTGCGCAAGTGCTCGGTGCACGACGTCTGTGACGTGGGCCAGTTCTGCTCGTCCAACGGCTTTTGCGAGGTCGGCTGCCGCAGCAAGGCCGACTGCGCCGAGGGCAAGCTGTGTGCGCGCGGTTCCTGCATCGACTCCAGCGGCGCGTGCACCACCAAGGCCGACTGCCCGTCGGGTCTGGTGTGCATCAACCAGATCTGCGACGACCCGCCCACGGTGTGTGCCGGCCCCGAGGACTGTCCCGACAACCAGCTGTGCAACGGCTTCACCCAGGTCTGTTTCGACCCCGCCCCGGCGGGATGCAACAACGCCACCGACTGCGTGGGACGGCAGGGCTGCGAGAGCGGCTGCACCTGCAATGCCCAGCACGAGTGCGTCACCGGCGTGGCCTGCACCCTGGGCACCGAGTTACAGGACTGCGGCATCGGCGGCATCTGCAACCAGACCACCTGCATCGCGCAGCCAGGCTGCACCGCGCAAGCTGACTGCGACGCCTATGGCCTGTACTGCAACACCCAGAACCGTATCTGCGAGCGCACCTCGCAGTGCACCACCAGCACCGATTGCGCGAGCCAGGCACCCGCCACCTTCTGCAACCTGACGGCCAACCCGCATCGCTGCGAGGTGCCGACCTGCCTCAACGGCGGCGTGACCTGCACCCCGCCCGACGAGTGCAGTACCCAGGGTCGCTGTGTGCCGCCGGCCGGCCAGAGCTGTGCCAGCAACCTCGAATGTTGCCCCGACGACGTCGACAACAACCAGACCTGTGCTGTTGGCCTGTCCGAATACTGCGACATCCCCTCGGGACAGCTCTCCGGCGCCTGCCGCCAGGGTTGCCGCGACGACAGCGACTGCAACATCGGCGCGGGGGAGAGCTGCAACGCCCTGCACCAGTGCTCGACCTCGAGCAGCGGCACGGGTGGCGACGGAGAACCGTGCCAGGATCAGGCCGAGTGCCGCGCCAACTACTTCTGCGGCGTGTTCACCCGGGTTTGCTACGAGATGTGCGAGACCGAGGGCACCGTGTGCCCGGAGACCGGCAAGACCTGCACCGTCATCATCGGTGTGCCGCTGTGCGCGGGCACGGGCGGACTGCCCAGCTTCGACGCGGGCATGGGCTTCGACGTCAACTAGCCTGGTGCGGGGGACGACATGCAGCCCCCGACCCTGAGCACGGATCGCATCGGCCACCTGCGCCTCGAAGGCGTGGTGGGCCGGGGCGGCATGGGTGTGGTCTACCGCGCCGTCGACGAGGTGCTCGGGCGCGCGGTGGCCGTCAAGGTGCTGTTCGACCTCGACGACGAGGAGAACGTGGCGCGCTTCGTGCGCGAAGCCCGGGCCCTGGCCCGGCTCACCCATCCCAACGTGGTGCAGGTGTACGGGCTGGGCGAAGTCGAGGGCCTTCCCTACTTTTCCATGGAATGGGTCGACGGCCCGAGCCTGTTCGAGATCGTACAGCAGCGCGGTGCCCTGGTCGTCGACGAGGCCGTGGCCTATGCGGTGCAGGCCGCCCGAGGCCTGGCCGCCGCGGCCGCTGCCGGGGTCATTCATCGGGACGTCAAGCCGCACAACCTGCTGCTGCAGGACGACGGCGGCATCAAGATCGTCGACTTTGGCCTGGCGCGCATCGGCGACAAACCAGGGCCTCACACAGCCCAGGGCGTGGCCATGGGAACGCCCCACTACATGGCACCGGAGCAGGCGCGGGGTGACGCCATCGACCACCGCGCCGACCAGTACGCGCTCGCCGCCAGCCTGTACCATCTGCTGTGCGGGCAGCCGCCTTTCGACGCCGACAGCGACGTGGCGCTGCTGCTCAAGCATCAGCAAGAGGCGCCGCAGCCCCTGCCGGCGATCGCCCCCGAGGTGACGCCGGCGCTGTGGGAGGTGATCGCGAAGGCCCTGGGCAAGGACCCCGAGCAGCGTTTTGCAGACCACGACAGCTTCGTCGACGCCTTGCTCGACGCCGTGGAGCCCGCCTCGAACTGGCGCACTGGCGTGAGGCTCGGGGCAGCCCTGGTGGGGGCCGCAGCCCTGGCCGGCGTGCTGGTGGTGGGCGCGCCGTGGTGGATGGCACGACAGAGCCCCGCGCGGGATCCTGCGATGCCAGGCGCCCAGGATGGTGGAGTCTCCTCGACGACGGGAGTGGCCACTTCTGCCGACGCGACGATGCTGGTGGCGCCGCAAGGCGGGGACGCGAGCACCGCAGAAGACGCGGGCCTGGACAGGGTGGCGCGGGCTCTGGCCAGGGTCGGTGCGCTGGAGGCGGCAGCGCGGGGTCCGGCTCTCCAGGAACTGTCAACCCTGCGCGACCCCCGGGTCCTGGCCTACCTCGTGCGCAGGCTGCACGAGGGCGAGGACGGTGAACGCGTGGCCGCCGCACGGGCGCTGGGCCAGCTGGGCGATCAATCCGCCACCGACGCGCTGCTGCCAGCCCTGCAGTCCGGGAAGCTCGAACTGGTCCTGGTCACCATCGAGACCCTGGCCACGCTGGCGGATCTTCGCGCCCTGGAGCCCCTGCAGACCCTGGCCCGGACGCACCCGGATCGCGAGGTTCGCCGCCGTGCCCAGGCCGCCCACCAGAAGCTGTTTTCCGTCGAGGACAGCCCCGCGCACTGAGCCGGTGCGGGCGTTGACAGGGGCCCACCCCGTCCCTATAAACAAGCGACGATTTCGAGCCTTTCCGTCGTCGCCTGGCGATGAACGTGGAGCCCATCATGGCAGAGAGCATGGACGGCGGAGCCCGCCCCGCGCTTCCGGTCAATATCGAAGACGAGATGCGCTCGGCCTATCTCGATTACTCGATGAGCGTCATCGTGGGCCGCGCCCTGCCCGACGTGCGCGACGGCATGAAGCCGGTGCTCCGGCGCATCCTGTTCGCGATGTACGACGAGGGCCTGCTACACAGCAAGAAGCACTCGAAATGCGCTGGCGTCGTCGGCGAGGTGCTCAAGAAGTACCACCCCCACGGTGACTCCGCGGTGTACGACGCGCTGGTGCGCCTGGCCCAGCCGTGGAACCTGCGCTACCCGCTCATCGACGGCCAGGGCAACTTCGGCAGCGTCGACGGCGACCCGGCCGCGGCCTACCGCTACACCGAGGCCCGGCTCAAGGCCATCGCCGAAGAGATGCTGGCAGACATTGACGAGGAGACCGTCGACTTTTTGTCGAACTACGACGACAGCACCCAGGAGCCCGCGGTGTTGCCGGCCAAGCTGCCCAACCTGCTGGTGAACGGCAGCGAGGGCATCGCTGTGGGCATGGCCACCAAGATGCCCCCTCACAACCTCGGCGAGATCATCGACGGTTGTCTGATGCTCCTGGACAGGCCGCAGACCACGGTGCGTGAACTGATGCAGGTGATCCCCGGTCCGGACTTCCCGACCGGCGCCTTCATCTGCGGCACGGCCGGCATCCGCCAGGCCTACGAGAGCGGTCGCGGCACGGTCAAGATGCGCGCCAAGTGTCGCATCGAGGAGACCGCCAAGGGTCGTGAGCAGATCATCATCGACGAGATCCCTTTTCAGGTGAACAAGGCGCGCCTGGTCGAGCGCATCGCCGAGCTGGTGCACGACAAGCGCATCGAGGGCATCAGCGATGTGCGCGACGAGAGCGACCGCGAGGGCATGCGCGTCGTCATCGAGCTCAAGCGGGACGCCATCTCCGAGGTGGTGCTCAACGGCCTGTACAAGCACACGGCGCTGCAGAGTTCCTTTGGTATCATCAACCTCGCCATCGTGGGTGGGCAGCCACGCGTGATGACGCTCGCCGAACTGATCAGCCTGTTCCTCGACCACAGGCGCGAGGTGGTGACCCGGCGCAGCCGCTTCCGCCTGCGCAAGGCCCAGGAGCGCTTTCACCTGCTGGCAGGCCTGGTGGTGGCCGTCGACGCCATTGACCGCGTCATCGAGATCATTCGCTCGTCGCCGGATTCCGACACCGCGCGCGTGCGCCTGTGCGCCGAGAAGTTTTCCGGCGTGGCGCAGATCGGCCTGTTCACCTCGTCGCCGACGCCCCAGATCGAGGGCTGGCTGGTCCAGGGTTTTGCCAACCTCGACGAGGATCAGGCCAAGGCCATCCTGGAAATGCGCCTGAGCCGCCTCACCGGCCTCGAGCGCGAGAAGCTGCTGAGCGAGGGCGAGGATCTCAAGGTCGTGATCGCCGAGCTGCAGGCCATCCTCGACGACCCGACCCGGCTCAAGACCGTGATCCGCGAGGAACTCACCACCATTCGCGCCACCTACAACGACCCACGGCGCACCGTCATCACCACGGATGTCGAGGAATTCGTCGACGAGGATCTGATCGCCGAAGAAGAGATGGTGGTCACCTTCACCCACGCCGGCTACCTCAAGCGCACGCCGCTGACCGCGTATCGCGCGCAGCGACGCGGCGGACGCGGCAGGGGGGCCGCGCGGCCCCGCGAGGAGGACTTCGTCAGCCACCTGTTCGTGGCCTCGACCCACGCCTTCTTGCTGTGCTTCAGCGACCTAGGCAAGGTGTACTGGCTCAAGGTGCACGCGCTGCCAGAGGCCAGCCCGCAGGCCCGCGGCAAGGCCATCGTCAACCTGCTGCAACTCAGCGCGGGCGAGAACGTGCGCGCGGTGCTGCCGGTGCGCGAGTTCGAGGAAGGCAAGTACATCCTGACCTGTACCCGGGGCGGCACCGTCAAGAAGACCTCCCTCATGGAATATGCGAACCCGCGCAGCGTCGGCCTCATCGCCTGCGGCATCAACGAGGGTGACGCTCTGATCGGCGCCTACCTGACCTCCGGTGACGACGACATCGTGCTCGCCACACGCACCGGCATGGCCATCCGATTCAACGAGAGCGAGGTGCGCTCCATGGGGCGCGCCGCGGTTGGTGTGCGCGGCATCGCTCTCGAGGACCAGGATGCGGTGGTGGGCAGCATGGTGTTGCAGGAGGCCTGCCCCATCCTCACCGTCACCGAGAATGGCTACGGCAAGCGCACCCGCTCCGATGAGTACCGGGTGCAGGGCCGCGGCGGCAAGGGCATCATCACCATCAAGGCCAACGACCGAAATGGTTCGGTGGTCGGCGTGGTGCCGGTGCTCGAAGGTGACGAGGTCATGGTGGTCACCGATCGCGGCCGCTTGATTCGCACCAAGGCCGACAACATCTCCATCATCGGCCGCAACACCCAGGGTGTGCGCATCATGCCCGTCGACGAGGGTGAGCGCGTTGTCAGCGTGGCGCGCATCGAGGAGCAAGAAGACGTGGACGGCGATGCCGACGCTTTGGACGCTGCGGTCCTCGAGAATGCAGGTCCCGAGGATGCAGACAGCGAGCCCCAGACCTCTGACCTCGACGCCAGCGCCGCATCCGACGACGGCGAGGATGATTCCGACACCTGAGCCCGTTTACCGAAACTGGCGACAGCATCATCGACCGGAGCGGCGCCCTCAGGCCTCGACGCTGCGAAGAAACGCAGCCGCCTTCTCGGGCAGCACGGTGTTGATGAACATGCCACTGCCGAGTTCGAAGCCCGCCGAGGTCGAGACCCGCGGCACCAGGCTCAGGTACCAGTGAAAGTAGGGACTCTGGCAGGGCGTTCCCGGGATCGAGCGAATCACGAAGTTGTAGTCCGGGTCATCGAGACCCTTGTGAATCTTGCGCAGCACCGACCGCAGGATCAGCGCCAGATCCCCCATCTCCGCGTTGGACAGCTCGGGGAAGGCCGAGTGATGGCGCTTGGGCAGGATCCAGATGTGAAAGGGCGATAGCGCGGCGTACAGCACGAAGGCCGCGAAATACTCTGTCTCGGCCACCATGCGCTCGTCCTCGCGCAACTCCTCGGCCAGCATGGCGCAGTACACACAGGTACGATGGTCGTCGTAGTAGCGCACCGCCAGCTGCACGCGCTGTCGCACCTGGGCCGGCACCACGGGGGTGGCGATCATCTGCGAGTGCGGATGCTCGAGCGAGGTTCCGGCCGTCACACCGTGGTTCTTGAACAGGGTGACCAGCTCCACCCGTGGGTCTGACACCGCGGTCAGATACGAGGTGCGGTACACGTCCAGAACCCGGGTCAGTTGCTCCACCTCGAGCTGGGCCAGCCCGAGGTCATGCCGCGGGGCCTCGACGATGACGTCGTGCAAGCCCACCCCACTCATCCAGCGTCGCGTGCCCTGCTCCTGGTACATGAGCTCGCCGCCGCGCGACACCGCCGGATACTTGTTGGACACCACGCGCACCAGCCACTGCCCCTCGGCGTCGCGCAGCACGCACTGCTCATCCGGAGAAAGGTGCTCGTTCCCCGGACAGAAGGGGCAGCTCTCGCTGTGGCGGACGGGTGTTCCGCCGGTCTCCCGCGGCCGGATGAAGTCCTCGGGCCGGTTGCTGCGCTCGGGCGCGATGATGACCCACTCCTTGGTCGCGATGTTCTGCCTGAGCTCGGACATGGATGACTCGCTGGTCGGAGGAAGGCGTCGGCACCCGATGGTGGCTGCCACCGTGAGGGATCAGTGGAAAGTATACCCCGCGCGCAGGGTCTCGCTGAACACGTTGGACAGGCCGTGGTACAGCACGCAGCCCAGGATGGATCCGGAGCGCGCGCGCATGGCCGAGAATAGCAGGGCCGGAAAGAAGGGCCCCAGCCGCGCCGGATTGCCCCACTCGCCCGCATAGTGCCCCAGGGCAAACAGGCCGCTGGTCACCACGATGGCCCAGCCCAGGGGTACGCCGAAGCGCACCAGCCAGGGCGGCCAGGCCTTGACCAGTCGC
>JBDRCO010000027.1:0-3522 GCA_043821645.1 Pseudomonadota bacterium
GTGGCAGAAGATCTGGCCGCTGCCATCGTCCGAGCAGCCCTCGGGAATGGCCTCCACGTAGCCGAATCGCGCCGCGTACGGGCCTTGAGCCACGGGCTGCCTGGCACCGGCCACTGCGTCCGCACAGAAGTCGCCCCAGCCCTGGGCTGCACAGTCCACCGGGCTGTTGTAGGTCACCAGGCGCCGCGCATCCCAGGTCACGCTGTGGCTCTGGCCAGGCTCCAGGGTGACAAAGCCGCTCGCTTCAGGCGCGCCAGGGTTGGGGCACTCGCAGCCGCAGTTGAACCCAACCTGCTGCGGAAGCGCCGAGCCGCTGGTCGTGGTGATGGCGTAGGCGTCGCAGAACCAGCCCGAGGTCACCAGGTACACAGTGTTCGCGCCCTGGTTGGTCACCTCGAAGGTCACGCTGCTGGTCGAAGCCAGGGCCTGCACCACGGGATCCGCATTCGGGCAGCCCTTGGTGGCGTCAGGGTCGTCTCCCGCATCGCCAGGGCCGGCGTCCACGGCGGTGCCAGCATCCGAGGCCGGGGCTGGAAGGGGGCCGCAGGCGAGCTGCAGCGCGGCCACCGCCAGGGAGAGAAGAAGGACGAGGACATGGCATGGGATGCGGTACATGAGGGGCTCCTGGCTGTTCGATTCCAGGACGCGCGAGCCAGGGCCCCGGTTGAGAAGATTGGATCGGACATGTAGATCTGGCCGCGCAGACCCCCTGGAGGCTCCCATGACCCTGGTCGCCGCCGTGCAGCTGTGCTCCACCGAGGACGTGGCCCGCAACCTGGCCTCGGCCGAGCGCTGGATTCGCGAGGCGGCACGCCGCGGCGCCGCGCTGGTCGGACTGCCCGAGAACTTCGCCTTTTTGGGCACGCGCGAGCGCGACAAGCTGGCCATGCAGGAGCCCCTGGACGGTCCCATCGTGCAGCGCTTCAGGGACCTGGCCCGGGAGCTGGGGGTGGATCTCATCCTCGGCGGCTTTCAGGAGCGCTCGCCGGATCCCGAGCGGCCCTACAACACCAGCGTCGCCATCGGCGTCAGCGGAGACCTCGTCGCCACCTACCGCAAGATCCACCTCTTCGACGTGGACCTGGGCAC
Organism: Pseudomonadota bacterium; assembly: GCA_043821645.1. Taxonomy (GTDB): domain Bacteria; phylum Myxococcota; class JACRCW01; order JAFGSX01; family JAFGSX01; genus JBDRCO01. The sequence goes on from JBDRCO010000027.1 coordinate 1,090, forward strand.
CGCCGGCACCCTGACCGAGTCGCGCCACACCACGGCCGGCGAGCAGGCAGTGGTGTGCGAGCTGGCCGGCCTCAAGGTCGGCCTGAGCATCTGCTACGACCTTCGCTTCGGAGCGCTGTACACGCGGCTGGTCGACGCCGGCGCGCAACTGCTGACCATCCCTGCGGCCTTCACCCTGCAGACCGGCAAGGATCACTGGGAGGTGCTGCAGCGGGCGCGCGCCATCGAGTTCCAGAGCTACGTGCTGGCGCCGGCGCAGTTCGGCAAGCACAACGAGCGCCGCCATTCGTTTGGCAGCGCCATGGTGGTCGACCCCTGGGGCACCGTGCTCGCGCGCTGCGCCGAGGCCGAGGGCGCGTGCCTGGCCGAGGTCGACCTGGGCTACCTGCGCCAGGTGCGCGAGCGCCTGCCCGCCCTGCAGCATCGCCGGAACATCATCGGGCCCTGAGGCTCAGCGCGTCACCGACACCCGTCGCCGCGCGATGGCGCGCTCGTTGCCGTCGACGTCGAGGGCCCTGGCTCGCGAGGTGGGCAGGCTAGCGGCAGCTCGCGTCCACCTGGAAGTCCACCGATGTCTGCGGGATCGCGAAGCGATAGCCGGCGGCGTCGTAGTGGATCGTGGCGACCGCCCCGGAGGGCGCGCCGCGCTGCCGCGCCACCTGCCACAGCGTGCCGAGGTCGCAGCCCGGTGCCGACGCCACGGCCCCGCTCCCGGATCCGGTCGCAGGCCGGGACGAGGCGACGCCGCGGCGCGTGCCGCCCAGCATGCCGCGGTGCTTGCTGGTCCACTCGGAGCCGTTGGTGTCGACGGTGCGCCAGTGCGGCTTCATGACCTCGATCTCGACGCTCTCGAGGGGCTCGAGCGCGGGGCGCGCGCCCAGGGGGATCGAGGGATCCACCGTCTGCGTGCTCGGGCGCAGCACCTGGTAGCGCACGGGCACGGTCCAGCCCGGGTAGTAGTCCGCCTCCAGGTCCAGGGTCCCGTCCTCGCGCGCGTGCAACACGTCGAGGCCAAGGAGCTGCGCGCCAGGGCCGGCGTAGGCCAGCACGGCGGGCAGCGCCGCGATGGGATCGAAGCGGTGCACGTCACCCGGCACGTCCACGGAGTTCTCGTAGGTGCAGGAGCAGCCCCCTGCCACGCCGGCTCCGAGCACGCAGAGCGCCAGCCAGAGTCGTGGTGTCATGGTGGCACTCTAGACCGGTTTGAGCTTGCCGGGATCTGTACTCGCAGGTTCGCTCGCCCGTGCCGCTGCCTGTCGTCCGCGCTCCTCCTGGTCGCGGGTGCGCATTCCTGGCCAGCTGGTTGGCGAGGTGAGCCCTTGTGGCCTGGTCGATACAGTCCACCCTAAGTAATTCTTAGTGTTACTCTGTGTCCTTTCTCTCATTGACAGCCCCTGTGGCCGTTGCTCGAGTCGGTCAGCTTGAGCGCAACAGGAGGTCGTCGATGCGCGTCGCGAAATGGATGCTCGGCACCGGTCTCTGCCTGTCTCTGTCATTGGCGAGCTGTGACTGTGGGGGCACGGACGTGGCAGATGCGGGTGGCCACGATGCCCTTGTCCACGACTCGGGCCGCGTGGACAGCGCGGTCATCGACGCGACCACGGCGGACACCACCCACGCAGACACGACCGCTGCGGACACCGCGGCCACCGACTCCGCGGTCAGCGACATGGCGGTCGGCGACACCGCGCTCACCGACACGGCGCTCACCGACACGGCGCTCACCGACTCCGCGCTCACCGACACTGCGGTCACGGACACCGCGGTCACCGACACGGCGGTCACCGACACCGCGGTCACCGACACCGCGGTCAGCGACACCGCGGTCACCGACACCGTAGCCACCGATACCGCGGTCACCGACACTGCAGCCACTGACACGGCGGCCACTGACACGGCGGCCACCGACACGGTGGCCACCGACACGGCACTCACCGACACAACCATCGCCGACACGGCCGCCGCGGATACCACGTCCGCGGATCTGGCCACCCTCGATGGCGCGGGCAGCAGCGATGGCGGCGGCTCAGCCTGTGTCACCATCGCCGAGCTGCGCGCCATGGCCGATGGCCCGGTCGACGTCGTGACCTGCCCCGCGTACGTGACCTACCTCCGCTTCATCGGCTTCTACATGCAGGAGGTCCGCGAGGGCCCGGGGATCATGGTCCAGACCGGCAACACCATCGATCCGGCGCAGGATCTCGGGCTGGCCATCGGCAACCGGATCACGCTGCACGTCACCCAGCTCGACACGGTCTTCGGGAGCCGGGTGATCTCGTGGAACGGCGCGTCGAGCATCGCGAGCAACGACCAGCAGACCCACGACGTGTCGACGGACATCGCGCAGGATCTCTCGGCCGGGGCCGGGACCGCGATCGGCGAGGAGATGGAGTCCGAGCTGGTCGTGCTCGACACGGCCACCGTGGTCAGCGG
>JBDRCO010000028.1:0-5086 GCA_043821645.1 Pseudomonadota bacterium
GACAGGGTCTCCTCGAGCTCGCTGACGCGACTGCGCAGGGCCTGAAGCTCGCTGCCGAGGGTCGACAGGTTGGTCATGGTGGACATGGCCCGGTGCACCTGGTCGTCCACGCGCTTCTGCCAGTCCTCGAAGGTGTGGCTCGACGCGTCCATGAACGCGCGCACCATGTTGCGACTCTCCTCGGCGGCCTCGGCGCCCTCGATCTTGTCGCCCTCGCCGCGGTGAAACACGCGTTCGAAGCTCTTCTCCATTTCACCCTGAATCCGCCCCACCGGGGTGGTCACGGTACGCTGGAAGAAGTCGGTCAGCACCTCGCCGCCCTGCTGGATCATTCCGCGCAGCACGTCGAGCGGCATGCGGCTGGTCTTCTTCTCCTGCTCGAAGATGATCTGGGCCAGCGTCACCGCTGTCATGTCTTCCTTGGTCTTGTTGTCGACAATCTTGACGTCCTCACCGGCCTTGACCATCTGCGCGATCTCGTCGAGCGTGACGTAGCAGCTACGCTTGGTGTCGTAGAGCTTGCGATTGGCGTAGCGCTTGATGAGCTTGGGGCTGGTGGATGTCATCTCGGTCTCCGATGACGTGCTGCGTCGAGGCAGGACCATACATCGCTTTCTGCGTGCCCGGCACCGCGCGATGTGCGCATCCTGACCAGGAAATTCGGTGTTTGGATAACACCGCCTGACGCACCCTGTCAAGATGACCGCGGGGCTCCCACACCCCCTCTCCGCCCGACATACCACCGAGCCTGGCGCAGCTGTGCTGGCCGTTCCCGTGGACCCCCCCTGAGGCTTGAGGGCATAATGGTCGGGCGCACCCCGTCTCACGCTCACTCCGGTTGCGCGGAGCGCCGTCATGGCCCAGCCGCACGACGATCCCCTGCTTGGCCAGCTCATCGCGGGCAAGTTTCGCGTGATCAAGGCCATCGCCCGCGGCGGCATGGGGCGCATTTACCAGGGGGTGCAGGAGCCACTGGGCCGCCTGGTCGCGATCAAAGTGCTGGATGTTCCTGGCATGAACGCCGCCAATCGCGACACCTTCGAGAAGCGCTTCTTCCTCGAGGCCAGCATCTCGTCCAAGCTCACTCACCCCAACACGGTGACCATCCACGATTTCGGCAAGGTCGAGGGCAGCGACGGCTTGTACATCGTGATGGAGTTTATGCGGGGCCGCACCCTGCGCAAGGCCATCGCCGAGGATGGTGCGTTCGGGATCGAGCGGGCGCTGCACGTCACGAAGCAGATCTGCCGCAGCCTGCGCGAGGCCCACGAAGCCGGGGTGGTGCACCGCGACCTCAAACCATCCAACATCTTCATCCTCGACGGCGACGACGAGGGAGACGTGGTCAAGGTGTTCGACTTCGGGCTGGTCAAGCAGCTCGGCGACGCGGACCACGATCTGACAGCCTCGGGCGCCATGTTGGGCACGCCGCGCTACATGTCGCCGGAGCAGATCCTGGCCGTCGAGGTCGACGCGCGCACCGACATCTATGCCATGGGTGTGATCCTGTACGAGATGCTGGCCGGTGTACCGCCCTTCAAGAGTAAAAGCCGTGACGCTGCGCAGATCGACCTCATCATGGCGCAGCTCAACAGCCCCCCGCCGCCACTCACCAGCAAGCCCGGGGGTGCGACGATCCCCGCGGTCATCGAGCAGCTGGTGATGAAGTGCCTGCACAAGGAGCCGGCGCATCGCTTTCACTCGATGTCTGAACTGCTGGGCGCCATCAAGGCCATCGAGGCCGGACACACCGAGCTGATCAGCGGAGACATCGACCCCACACCATCGAGCGTGTTGCGACTGGATGCGGCCAGGATGTTGCGCTCGGCGCCGGCCGCGCACGAGGCGCCAACCCTGATCGCACAGCGGGCCATCAAGGATACCGACCGTCCCGACAGCGCGATCACCGTCACCCCCGCCAGCCTCCAGCGCCGACGACCGATGTTGCTGGTGGCTGTGGTCGGTTTAGGCTTCCTCGGTCTGGCGGGCACTGGGCTGTGGTGGTTGCAGCGGTCGCAGCCCGTGACGGCGAGCGCCAACGCCTCGAGCGCTGTGGCCGCCGAGACAGAGCGACAGGTGACCCTGGAGTTCGTGACCCGGCCAGAGGCGGCGGAGGTGTGGGAGGGTTCGCGCAAGCTGGGGCTCACGCCGCTGAAGCTCCCGGTGGCAGCGTCCTCGCTGATCGAAGCCAGTCCGCGCCGCTTCGAGCTGCGCCTCGAGGGTTACCGCCGCGTTGAACTGGAGCAGGGCCCCACCGACAGCCAGGTTGTCGAGCTGCGCCAGGATCTCGAACCCGAGCACGAACAGCTGGCGACCCCAAAGCCAGACGCGGCGGGAACGCGCCCCTCCGCCCGCAAACCGCAGCCGCCGCGAAAACCCATTCGACCGCCCAGTGACGACGATATCAAGGTGACGCGCTAGACCCGCGCGGATCCCTGCCTGCGTCTGCGCGCCGGCCCCAGCACGGCCACGGCCAGCACCACCAGGCTCATCCAGGACAGCCACTCCCCCAGGCGCACGTAGACCGTCATCCCGTCGAGGAGGGGTGCATCCTCCACCACCACCGCGTCGGCGAACAGCTCACTGCGACCGCGCAGGCTCCCGTCGGGAAGCAGCAGCGCACTGATCCCGGTATTGGCAGCGCGCACCACGCTTCGGCCTGTCTCGACCGCGCGAAGCTGGTACGCCGCCAGGTGCTGGTGCGGAGCGGACGAGAGGCCGTACCAGGCGTCGTTGACGACGTTGATCAGCAAAGTGGCGCCAGCTTGCGTGAAGTGCCGGCTGTAGCGCGGGAACACGCCCTCGTAGCACACCAAGCCCGCCACCCGCGCGCCGGCGATCTCCAGCGGCGTCGTGTCGAGGCCAGGCTGCAGCAGACCAGCCCCGGGTACCAGGCGATGAAAGAGGGCGTCCAGGGGCCACGGGACATACTCACCAAAGGGCACCAGGTGGCGCTTGTGAAAGCTGCCCTCGACCAGCAACTCGTCGTCGAGAAACACCACGCTGTTGTGCATCTGTACACGCGCGAACTCGGCCGGGTCGCGCCAGTAGAACACCACGCCTGCGGCCAGGTGCGCCCCCCTGGGCGGGACAGGAAACCCGCGCCCGGACAGAGTCACGGCCTGGCGATCGAAGTAGGTCGGGTGCGCGGCCTCGGGCCAGATGGCCAGCATCGCGCCACGCGCGTAGGCGTCGGCGGTCAGCCGGGCGTATTTCTTCAGGATCACCCCACGATACTGCTGATCCTGGTTCTTGATGCCCTGTTCGATGTTGCCCTGCACCACCGCCACACGCAGCCGGGGCGCAGCGTCCATGTCCGACGCCAGCGCCGCCTGACGAAAGCGTCCCCAGCCCACGGCCAGGACCATCGCTATGGCCACCCAGGCCGCCGATCGCAGCGGGAGCGGCCTTCGTGCCCGCCAGCACAGGACCAGCTGCCCCAGGCTCGCCGCCACCAGCACCACCGTGAAGGTCAGCGCGCTGGCACCGCCCAGGCTGGCCAGCTGTAGCACCGGGGACAGACCCACCTGGCTGGTGCCAATGTGGCCCCAGGGAAAACCATTGAAGGGCACGAACTGCCGAAGGTACTCGACCGCGGTCCACGCCGCCGGCCACAGCACGAGCTCTGGCACCCGAGAACGGCGTTCACCCAGGCGCACCAGCATGGGCACCAGCGCCAGCAGCGGTGCCATCAACAAGGCCACACCCACCGCGGCACCCACACCAGCGGCAGGAGGTAGGTGGCCGAAGGTCACCACCGGCACGTATAACCACGCGTAAGCCAGTGCGAAGTGCATCCAGAAGCACAGCAGTCCCAAGAAGTAGGCCCAGCGCGGCCGCGTGCCAGCCACCGCGATGACGAGTGGAACCGGCGAGAAATAGCCGAGCAGCGCCGACAGCCAGGTGGGTAACAGCGTCGCGGAACTCCCTGGCCAGGCCATGGGCTGGGCCAGGGTCAGAAGTAGCGCGCTCAGCGCTAGCAGCGCCAGGCGTCCAGGTCCCGGCCACAAAAAAGCTTTCAACCGTGCGCGCATCGTTCCACCTTCCTGCCGTCGCAACGCTACACCGAGGCTCACATGAGATAAACTGGACGTGTGCGGTTGCGTCGGGTCAAAGTGAAGACCGACGGAGGATGGCTTGTGATGGCTGCTCGCATGCTCGTCGCCATCAGCTTGGTGGGCGTCACCGCCTGCGCGCACACGGTGCGGGTGCGAACCGATCCACCGGGTGCTCAGGTCACCGTCAATGGCAAGAACGTCGGCACAACACCCCTCGAATTCGAGGACAGCGGCGATCCCGAGGTGCGCGAACATGTGATCGCAGCCCGCCTCAACGGCTACGAGACCCTCGAGATCCGGGTGCAACGGCGCCAGGCCAATCCCTGGGCGCTGATCTCGGCAGCGCCACTGTGCGGCACCGTGGCCTGGCCAGTGGCACTGGTGCCAGTCATCGGTGGTGTGGCGCTGACGCCGGTCACCTGCGGTGCCAGCCTGATCGCCGGCCCGACCCTGGGAGCGATCATCGCAGGCGCGGGCTGTGTGTGGATCGTCGCGACCTCGCCGACTCTGCTCATGCTGCAGCAGGCCCAGACCCTGCCCGACGAGATAGCAATGCAGCTCAAACCAGGTGGAACCTTTGATCAGCACGACGAAGGCCTGACCTGGCCGCCGACCTTCTTCGTGCCACCCGACGCCGACAACTACTGGCAGAACCCTGCTCCCCCCGTCGACAGCGGCGCACAGTCTCTGCCGTCCGCCGGCGAGGACGATAGTGACGAACGGGCGCAGCCGCTTCCACTTGGGCCGGCACCTGGCCAGGCGTTCTGATCACTCGTTCTTCTACTCTGCCTTCCTCTCTAATGGCATTGCCCCGATTCGGTGGACACCTGAAAGGTGAATTGGGTTGAATTGGGGACAGTGAATTGGTGAATTGGGCGAATTGGCGAATTGGGGACAGAGACCCAATTTGCATCACGCTGCCTCAATTTGCGACGCCCTACAGGGTGCAATCAGAAAAAAGTGAGGTAATTTCTGGTACCGGATGAAGGGGCCCAACTGGCCCCATCCTTGCTGTACCCGCAGATATG
>JBDRCO010000029.1:0-54847 GCA_043821645.1 Pseudomonadota bacterium
GGCGCCGGCGCCGCGGTGCTCACCGCCACCGACCAGGACAAGGGCCTGATCGACGTCTACCTGGGCGCCGATGGCAAGTACGCCGAGTCCCTGGCCGTGCGCAGCATGGGCTCGCGCTGGGAGCGCTTCGTCACCGACGAGCACATCGCCGAGGGCACCATGTACCCGTACATGGAAGGCAACAAGGTGTTCAAGCACGCCATCGTCAAGATGCCGCATGCGATCAAGCTCATCTGCGAGCGCAACAAGCTGTCGCCGCAGGACCTCGACGTGCTCATCGCGCACCAGGCCAACCTGCGCATCAACGAGATCGTGGGCCGCGCCCTCGAGATCGAGGACAAGGTCTTCAACAATATCCAGAAGGTCGGCAACACCACCGCCGCCTCCATCCCGCTGTGCATGCGCGACGCCCTGGACGCCGGCTTCCTCAAGCCCGGCCACCTGCTGGCGCTCACCGCCTTCGGCTCGGGCTTCACCTGGGGCTCGGCCCTGGTGCGGATGTAGACTTCACCGTCTTCTCGACGTCAGCTCCGCCTTTCCCGTCCTTCCGCGCGGACCTCACATCCGATCAGGGTTGCCCTGGGCCGCTTTGTCCGACAGCATGCCCGCACTTCACACCCCAGCGACGACGAGGTGACCCATGGCGCTCGGCCACCCCAAGGGACTGTTTCCGCTGTTCTTCACCGAGATGTGGGAGCGGCTGGCCTTCTACACCATGCTGGCCATCCTGGTGCTGTACACCACCGATCTCGAGCGCGGTGGCCTGGGCTTGCCGGCCACCGAGGGCAACGAGATCTACGGCATGTACCTGGCCTTCGTGTACTTCACGCCCTTCATTGGCGGCATGATCGCCGATCGCTTCATCGGCTACAGGCGCGCGGTCCTGGTGGGCGGCATCAGCATGTCGACCGGGTTGTTTCTGATGAGCGTGCCGGGCTACCTGCCCTTCGTCAGCGGCCTGACCTTGCTGGTCGTCGGCAACGGCTTCTTCAAACCCAACATCTCGGTGATGGTCGGCAACCTCTACGAGCCGGGCGACACCAAGCGCGACGCCGGGTTCAACATCTTCTACATGGGCATCAACGTCGGCGCCTTCGTCGCGGCCTTCCTCGCCGCCAGCGTGCGCAACGAGCTGGGCTGGCTGTGGACCTTCCGGGTCGCCGGCCTCGGTCTGCTGGTCGGCCTGACCATCTTGCTGGTCAGCTGGAAGACCCTGGAGCGCGCGGACCGCCAACCCGAGAAGAACCCCGACGACACCCCCTTCAGTGTGATCCTGTACAAGATCCTCGGCCCGGCCTTGGTGGTCGGTCTGGCCGGCTACTTCCTGGCGCGCGCCTACCTGCCTGCCGACTTCGGCATGCGGCCAGCGGTGGCCGGCTTTCTCGCCGGCATGGTACCGGTGATCATCTTCTTCGTGCGCCTGGGCCTGAAGGCCAGCCCCGACGAGCGCCCGGGCCTGCTGGCCCTGCTGCCTGTGTACCTGGCCGGCGGCACCTTCTTCATGATCCTGCACCTCAACGGCAGCGCCATGACGCAGTGGGCGCGCGACAACACCGACCGCCAGGTCGAGATGCTGCCCGTGCCCAGGCAAGAGGCCCTGCCGCGCTACTACCTCAACGCCGGCGAGGACGTGCCGCGGCCGCACCCGGCCAGCCTGCTGACCGTCGACGACCTCAAGATCGCCCGCATGTATGGCCAGCAGCGCATGGACGAGGCCGCGGTGGCGGCGGTGGCTGCCCGGGGCGAGATCGAGGTGCGGGAGCTGCCCCTCGACGGCGCCGGTGCCGACCCCGCGCTGCTGCAGCGCGCCAGCAAGGTCTACGCCGACGGCGTGGTCAGCGTGCGCGAGGGCACCGACAGCCACGGCGCACCCACGGTCACCGTCGAGGTGCCCGACGGCGCCAAGCCGATCAAGCAGGTGGCCTTCGTGCGCCACCTCGACGGCAAGGACATCGCCCTCTTCGTCCTGGACAAGGCCACCTTCGACGAGATGTACCTCGGCTACCAGAAGAAGTTCGGCAAGCTGCCCCAGGCCCTCGAGCCGGGGGTCTTTCTGCGCGTGGTCAACCCCGAGGTGTACCAGAACTTCAACCCCATCTTCGTGGTCCTGGGGACCCCGCTGGTGGTGTTCTTCTTCGGCTGGATGGTGCGCCGTGGCCGCGGCATCACCACCGCGCAGAAGATCTTCGGGGGCCTGGTGCTGACCACGCTGGCGCTGCTGGTGATGGCCCTGGCCGGCTGGCTGAGCGACAACGGCAGCGTCAAGGTCGCCGGGCTGTGGCTGGGTGGCTTCTACCTCATCGTCACCCTGGGCGAGCTGTGCCTGTCGCCCATGGGATTGTCCCTGGTCACCAAGCTCTCGCCCAAGCGCCTGGTCGGCCTGACCATGGGCGGCTGGTTTTTGGCCACCGCCTTTGGCAACAACTTCTCGGGCTTCTTCGGCGGCATACAGGGCCGCATGACGCCGGTGGGTTTCTTCCTGTTGCTGGCCGGGCTGGCGGCGCTGGCCTCGGGCTTCATCTTCATGCTGCTGCCCAGGCTCGACGCGGCGATCAAGAAGTACGGGGCCTGAGTTCGAGCTCGTCGTTGTCAGGGCCCCGCTGCAGCACCCGCTCAGTCCACCAGCTCGAGGCTCAGACCGAAGCTGCCGGCGTGGGTGGCGCCGAAGCCGTCGACCACCACGAAATAGTCCGCGGCGGCCTGGGTGCTGTTGACCACGCTGAGCGCCGCCCCCTCCTGGTTGCCATAGGCCAGGCAGGCGTTCTCGACGTCGCAGCTGGGCGAGATCACCAGCACGCTGTCGGTGTCGCCGCTGCCGCTCCAGCTCGTGGTCACGCTCGCGCGCAGGGTCTTGCCCGCCGGCACCTGCACCACGTAGACCTTGTCGGCACCTCCCCCCGTGCCCGCATAGGTCGTGTAGTAGGTGCAGGCCGTGCCCGCGTTGAAGTAGCGGGCGTAGAGGTTGTGCAGGCCCGTGGTGTCGCCCTGCACGGTGATCGGCAGGCTCGCGGTCTCGATGCGCTGCGCGCTGTGGCAGCTGTCGCCCGCGGGGAGCTGGGCCGCCGGCGTCAACGCCAGGTTGAGGTCGAACGAACCGCTGCTCGGGCTGCTGGCGTAGCTCGAGGTGTCCACCAGCAACAGGCGCTGCACGGCCTGGGTGCTGCCGTTGAACAGGTCCAGGTCACCGCTGCGCTGACAGCTGTGCGCCAGGTCGTCGCAGCCGGAGAGCGCGAACAGCTCGGCCTCGTACCAGTCGGCGGTGAGGCGCGCGCTGAGCAGGGTCTGCGCCGGGATCTCGACGCTGAGGTAGAGGTCCTTGCCGCTGTTGCCCGCATAGTCGCAGGCCAGGTCGACCCCGCTGTCGGTGTAGCCGCTGCTGTCGAGCCTGTGCAGCCCGGGCTGCAGCGCGATGGGCTGGTCGCAGCTGTCGCCTCCCGCGTAGCAGCGCGAGGGCTCGCCAAAGCACTGAAACCCGGCCTCCAGGGCGCAGCCGGGGGAGCACCCGTCCTCGGCGCGGGTGTTCCCGTCGTCACAGGCCTCGTTCGCGTCGACCACGCCGTCGCCGCAGCCCATGGCGTGGCACACGCTGACCTGTCCCGCCGCGGTGTCGCAGGCCCATCCCTCCTCGACCTGGCAGGTGGCGGAGCACCCGTCCTCGGGGGCGGTCGCGGCGTCGTCGCAGCCTTCGCCGATCTCCTGCAGCCCGTTGCCACAGACAGGGTCCTGGCACAGGACGCTCAGCTGCAGACGCGTGCTGTGGTCGAGCAGGAAGTTGCCCTTGAGATCGTAGGACAGATAGAAGGTCTCGCCGGCCAGGGCATCGAAGCTCTGCTGCTGGTTCGTGGCATAGCCGTCCTGGGGCGGCGCCACGCAGTCCAGCTCGCCGCTGCACGCCTGCCCGGCAGCGCGCAGCACGAACAGCTGGTAGGCGCGCAGCAGGCCGTCCAGGGGCGTGGCGGTCACGGTCACCCGGGTGTCCCTGTCCACGGTCAGGGCGTACAGGGCCTCGCGGCCCTCGAAGCTGCTGTAGGGGGAGGCGTCGGGGTCGCAGCTGTAGTCGTCGATGCTAGCCAGGCCGACCAGGGTGGTGTCGACGAGGGTCCCGCTGTCGCAGTCGAGGACGCGCGCCGCCGGGCACAGGCCAGAGCCGGTGCAGGTCGGCTCGCCGTCGTCGGTGCAGCTCTGGCCGCGGCCCGTGCAGTCGACCCGGGTCTCGGCCAGGCAGGTGGAGCTCGCGCCTGCGGCGTGGGGCGCGCAGATCACCAGGGTGTCGCCCTCGCAGCGACGTGCGACCTCGCTACAGGGCGTCAGGCCCTGGCAGGGATCGCCGGCATCGACGGGCTGGCTGACGTCGGGGAGCAGGTCCGCATCGACCGCCACCGAGACGTCCGCGCCCGGCCTCGCATCGACGGGATGGGAGCTGTCCAGCAGCGTGCTGCTGGCGCTGTCCACGGGACTCGCGTCGTCCGCAGCGGCCCGCGCGTCCGTGCCGGGGTCGCCGTCCTGCCCCGCCCAGCTGTCAGGGGTCCACTCCGCGTCGCCGCGGAGCCCACCATCGTCCCGCCCGGCGTCGGCGACCGTCGCATCCGGCGGAGCCGGTTCCACCACCAGGCAGGCCGTCGTCACCAGGGCCAGGAGCAGCGCGGTCTCGATGCTTGTCCTTCGCACGGTGTACCTCCACTGTGCACCTGGGTGCTGCACGGTGCCGTTCAATCCACACCGGGGCAGAAGCTGGCGATGCAGACCCCCTGCTCGCAGCCGCCGCTCCGGCACTCGCTGTCCTCGGCGCAGGCCTCACCCGCGCCGTGATAGGGCTCGCACAGGCCGCTGCCGAACAGGTCGCAGCTGCTGTCCTGGCAGCTGCCCAGCAGGCTGTAGCTGGCGTCGTCGTAGCAGGCCTCGCCCGCGGCCAGGGCGGCCTCGCCGTCGAGACTCCGACACTGCCCCAGGCCCTCGCTGCTGAGGTCGGCGCAGTCCAGGCCCGTAGCGCAGACCTGCACGTCGCCGCCGAAGTACTGGCAGCGCTCGCCCTGGGCGGAGACCGCGACGCAGGTGCCGCTGTCGCCCACCAGGCTGCAGCGCGCGCTGTCCTCGGCGTCGGGCCGGCAGCACCAGGCCCGCGCCGGGTCGCAGCTGCCGTACACGGCGCCGCCGACTCCGTCGCTGAGCGCACGACAGCTTTGGCCAGGGCCGCGGCTGCGCTCGAACATGGACCTGCGCTCGTCGCCCCCCGTCGGCGGCAGGTGGGCGAAGCAGGTCGCGTCGGTGAGCGCGCTCCAGGCGTCGTCACCGCAGGCCGCGTCGCGCAGCGCGTCCAGGCACACCCGGGCAGCCGGGCCGTCGTAGGCCACCTCGCCGGCCTGGGCTGCGACCACCCAGGGTCCCAGCGGCTCCACCTGCAGCATGTCCGCCACCAGCGCCGGACAGTCCTCGGCGCTCAGCGCGGCGTCGGGCGGCAGCCGTCCCTCGAAACCCGCGTTTCGGAGCCGCTCGCTGTAGCGATAGCTGCCGAAGTAGCGCTCGCGGTGGCCGTCGCCGCAGCAGCGGAACAGCGTGCCGCAGATGGCCTGGGCCACGACCGGTACAAGGGTGTCGAGCGCCGGGCCGTCCACGCAGCGGGCCACACCGTCCACGACGCCGCAGGTGGCGTCACCGCAGTCCTGCCATTCGGCGTGCAGGCACGCATCGCTGCCCGAGCTGCAGACCAGGAGCTGGTTGTCCTGGCAACGCACCTGTGTATCCAGGCAAGCCGGATCGTCCTGACAGACTGCGTCCTCGGCCCCGGGCGCAGCGAAGCAGCCCAGCAGGCTCCCGAGCGATAGCGCCATGAAGAGACAACTTGTTGTTTTTGTTCGGTTCATTGCTCAAACTCCGGTTTGAGGCGCAGCTTCGCCCGCGCAGCGCAGCCTGCGCATGCCCGCCTGGCATGTTGCAGAAGCCTGGTCCGAGATTCTGAGCTCTTGTTGCGAATCGGAATTAATCTGTCAAGCGGTATATTTGTATCCCAACATGCTGTTCTATAAAGAAATAGTGCTTCTATGCGAAACTATTCGCGTTCTTGACGCTGTGCGTCTTGAGATTTAACTTCCAGGTGGTAGAAAAAGAGGCTGCCAGGTAAAGCCCGTGCCCAGCGAGAAGGCAAGAGTGGTAGAAAGAACGAGATCGCTGGGGGGCGCAGGTTGAAGCGAGACAAAAAGTCGATGTGCGCTGGATCATCTTCAGTCGCAACGGCACGGACAGCTGGACGATAATCGACCGTGTAGCCTATTGCGGAGCCTGCCATGGTCACGATCAACTCCAGGGTCAACGCCCCTTCCATCCTCCGCCCTGTCGCTCCGCCCAGCTCCTACAAGCCCGCCCCCAGCCTGGAGGCGGTCGCGCGCGGCGGCACCAGTCTTCGCCTCGGTCACCAGGGCCCTGCCGTGAGCTCGCTACAGCGACAGCTCAACCAGGCCGGCGCCCAGCCACCGCTGGGTGTGAACGGCAGCTTCGATCCGGCCACCGACCTGGCGGTCCGGACCTTCCAGCAACGCAATGGCCTCGAGGTCGACGGCAAGGCCGGGGCGCAGACCCTGAGTGCCCTGAAGAACGGCGCCAGCTTCGAGCCCTCGCCCACCACTCGTGATCGCAACGAGGCCGTGGCCAGCGTCGGTGGCAACGCGCCTGCGCCTGCGGTGAACGCCGGCGCCAGGACGCCCAACCTGAGCTCGCGCACCCGCGCTGGCCTCGACGCCCAGCTCGGAGCCCGCGAGGCGCGCAGCTATCAGGACCTCGACAAGGCCGTGCGCCAGCAGGGGGCCGTGCTCGGCCGTGGCGACAGCGGCCCCGCCGTGGGCCAGCTGCAAGAGCGGCTCAGCACGCTCGGCTATGGCGTGGGCAAGAGCCAGGTGTTCGGAGCCCAGACCGAGAGCCAGCTGAAGAAGTTTCAGGCCGATCACCAGGTGCAGCCAACGGGCCTGGTCGGTCCCACCACCCTGGACGCCCTGGACAAGGCCGGGCGCGCCGAGCAGCAGCACGCGGCAGGCAGCCAGCGCGGCCTCGACACCCCCGTGATCAACCAGCACAGCTCGGGCAGCTACCCCGGGGGCTACTGCGCCATCACCGCCCTGCGCATGACCCTGCGCCTCGAGGGCAAGGCCGACCCCGGGGCCGACGCTGTGGCCCTGGGCGGGGCGCACCCCTACAGCCCGGGCGGCGGCTCCAGCGGCTCGCTGCTGGCGGCGCGGGCGCGCGAGCTGGGCCTGCCCAACGCGCACTACACCACCACCGGCAGCCTCGCCGACGTCAAGGCGCAGCTGGCGCGCGGCCACGCCGTGCCCATAGGCGGCGAGGGGCGTTTCGTGGGCACCTACGCCGACGGCAGCAATCGAGTCTGGGATCATGCGTACCGCGGCGGCGGCCACTGGATGGCGGCGGTGGGCTACGACGAGGCGCGCAAGAGCTTCATCGTCAACGACCCTGACCGCGGCGCCCGCATGTACGTCAAGGAGTCCGACTTCGCACGCTTCTTCACCCCCGACGGCCCGGGCAGCGCGTGGATGATCACGTACTGAGCATCGACACGCCGACGACGCTGGACAGGACCGTCATGGCCGCCGCTCCCCGCGCTCGCCGCAGACCGCGCTGCCAAGCCGGCATCCTCACCGCGCTGCTGACCTGGCTCGCCGGCTGCCCCGAGCCGCCGACGGCACCGGCCCTGACCCTCGCCGTGGTCGAGGGCCAGCCCGAGCTGCGGCGAGGCGAGCTGCACCTGCACCAGCTCACGACCTGGCTGCTGCTCGACGAGCAGCGGGTGGAGCTCGCCACCTGCTCGCCCGAGACCACCGCCCGGGGCAACGCGATCGTGCAGCGTGGCCGGTGCGGCGAGGTCGAGGTGCACCTGAGCCTGACCGCGCGCGACGACGCGGTCGCGGTGGCGCAGGTGGCGCTGTGGAGCTCCCGCGATCCCCGGCCACGGCTGGGGGGCCTGGGCCTGCGCGGGCGCGTCACCGGTCCCGGCCGGCCGCGCGGCGTGTACATGGAGGGCTTCGCCTCGTGGAACGCCGCCAACTTCGTCGTCGTCGAGGAGACCAGCGACATCGAGCGCGTGGCGCGCACCGGCGACAACGACGACTACATCGCCAGCGACGCCCGCGTCAGCTGGTGGACCTCGGCCCTGGCCTACCCCGGCGCGGGCCTGGTCAGCGGCGCGCTCACGGCCGAGGCCTTCAAGACCCGGGTGCTGACCTACTATGACGCGGCGAGCGAGCGCGAGCAGGTGCAGTGGGAGCTGCGGGTGGGCGACACCGGCGACAGCGTGCCGGTGGGCAGCGCGGACACACCCCTGCGCAGCGAGGCCCTGTTCATCGGCCTGTTCGACGACGCCGCCTCGGGCCTCGACCGCTACGGCCGCGAGGTGGCGTCCACCAACGGGCTGCTGCCACAGCCCTACCAGCCCCGGGGCTGGAACTCCTGGAACACCTTCTTCTCCGACATCAGCGCCACCATCATCCTCGACGCGGCCGGGGCCGCGCGCGCCCAGCTGCCGACGCTGGCGCTCAACAACCTGCAGATCGACGACGGCTGGGAGAAGGCCTGGGGCGACTGGAACGCCAACGCGCGCTTCCCGGACGGCATGGCCGCGCTCGCGGCCCGGCTCGACGCCCAGGGCTTTGCCCCGGGCCTGTGGTGGGCGCCCTTCCTGGTCGCCGAGGAGCTGCCCCTGGTGAGCGCGCAGCCCGACTGGTTCCTGCGCGACGCGGCGGGCACGCCGCGGCTGTATCAGACGACGGGAGACGTGCACCGCTACCGCGTGCTCGACGTCACCCACCCCGACGCCCGGGCCTTCGTGGTCGACACCTTCGCGCGCTTTGTCGACCAGGGCTACCGCTACATCAAGAGCGACTTCCTGTTCGCCGGCACCTTCGAGGGCGCGCGCCACGATCCCGACGTCACCGCGGTGACAGCTTACCGCAACCTGTTCGGCGAGCTGGCCAGCCGGGCGGCCGAGCGCGGGGTCTATCTGCTGGCCTGCGGCGCGCCCCTGTTGCCCAGCGTGGGGCGCTTTCACGCCATTCGCACCGGCGAGGACATCGCCGCGGCACACGGTGGCTACAGTGTGCTCTACAACAAGAACGCCTTTCGCAACGTGGCCTACCGCGCCTACCTGCGCCACGCGCTGGTCAGCGATCCCGACACCGTGTTGCTGCGCGAGCTCGCCCCCGGCGCGCAGCGCATCAACCTGACCGCGGACCTGCTGGCCGGATCGCTGCTCAATCTGGGCGATGACCTGGGTGCGCTCGACGGGCCGCGCCTCGAGCTGCTGCGCAGGGTGGCCGAGCCCCCGCTGTCCCTGGCGCTGACGGGCGCGGACGCGCAGCGGGGGTTCTGGGCGCTCGACCTGTTCGCGCAACGCGACCAGGCCTTTGCCACCAAGTTCGAGTACTTCTTGACCCCGGACGCCTATAGCGTGCCCGCCCGCTGGATGCGCCCCCTCGACGACGGAAGGCTGCTGCTGGCCCTGTTCAACTGGGACCCGGCGCCGGCGCGGGTCGAGCTGGAGCTGGCACAGCTGCGCGGCGACCGCGAAGGTCCGGTGCGCGAGCTGTGGTCAGACCGCCTGTTGCAGCCCGTCGACGGCGTGCTGCAGCTCGACCTCCCGGCCACCGACGTGCTGCTGCTGCTGCTTTGAACGAGGTGGCGTCGCCCTCCTCGTCGCGGGCGCCGCTTTGTGCTCTCATCGCGGGACCGCTGGGCGCTGCACCAGGAGGCCGGACATGGGCTCCTTCTTTCAGGATCGCCACGTCGTCGTCACCGGCGCCGGTTCGGGCATTGGCCGCGCCCTGGTGCAGGCCCTGAGCGCCCACGGAGCCCGCGTCGCCGCCCTCGACCTCAAGGCCGCGTCCCTGCAACCCCTGGCCCTGCTCCCGGGCGTGCTCCCGTTCACCGCCGACGTCGCCGATGGCCCGCGCATGGCCGAGGTGGCCAGGCAGGTGCACGCCGAGTTCGGGCGCGTGGACCTGGTCGTCGCCAACGCCGGTGTCGGCGGACTCAACCCGGGCTACGCCTTCTCGACGGAGATTCACCAGCGCACCGTCGACATCAACGTGATGGGACTGGTGCACAGCCTGGCGCCCTACATCCCCAAAATGGTCGAGCGCGGCGGCGGTCACCTGGTGGGCATCTCGTCGCTGGCCTCGTTTCGCGGCCTGCCCGGCGCGGGCTCCTACAGCTCGACCAAGGCCGCCCAGCGCATCCTGCTCGAGTCGCTACGCGTCGACCTCAAGCCGCGCGGCGTGGCCGTGAGCTGCATCTGCCCGGGCTTCGTCAAGACCGCCATGACCGAGCACGACGAGTTCCCGCTGCCATTCATGGTGCCCGTGGACAGGGCCGCGCAGCTCATCCTGCGCGCGATCCAACACCGCCGGTCGCTGTACCTGTTCCCCTGGCCCATGCGCCTGCTCACCCTGTTCAACAGGCTGCTCCCCGACGCGCTCTTTGACTGGCTGCTGCCGCGCCTGAGCCGGGCCGACGGGACCAAGCAGGCGCGCATTTTCTAGGACTTCTGAAGCGTCCGGGGCAGCCGTGGTGTGGGGCTCCCGCGACGGGGCAAGCCTTCTTGTCCTCGCAAGCTGCGAAAAAAAGTCTTGCCCCTGCGCCCCACACCGTTCGATCTGTTCTGCCGAAACAGCGTCGCACGAGGGGTCATGGAACACATCGCAGGCCTGGGCTTTCGCTGCTGCATGTACGTGCTGTTCGGGCTCACCCTCGAGGTGATCTTCGCCATGCACGGCATCGAGCGGATGCTGGGCTACACGCTGCAGCGGCGCGTGCCCTTCAGGTACCTCGAGGGCTTCACCACCGCCTACATGATCCCCCTGCACGGCCTGGGCATCCTGTTCGGCTTCGAGCTGGTACACGCGCTCATCCGCGACTGGTTCATCGGTCTGCGCTTCGTGGTGTGGGCCGTGCTCATCAGCGCCTGCGAGGCGCTGTACGGCTTGCTCCTCGACAAGCTGCTGGGCTTCTACCCCTGGGACTACTACGCGCAGTCGCGCTTCAAGGTCTTCGAGCGCGGCTACACCCTGTGGACCCTGATCCCGATGTGGGGCCTGGCCGGGCTCATGCTCGAGGTTTTTTCGGACCTGATGATCCACCTGACGCCGAAGGCGGTGGCGTTCTTGCTGGGAGCCTGAATCGAGGATGCGAAATGCGGTGCGGGTGGCCGAACCAGATGGTCTCACCAGGAGGGGACTGGCACTGACCATTACATTTATTTTGCTAATATTTACATAACATTAAATACATATCTGTAAGGACAAAATGGGACCTCTATCCACACCGGGCGCGCCCGCCATCCATGTCGAGATGAAGGGGGCGGCTGGGCCACGGGCCCCGCGCCCGTCGGTCGACCTGACCGAGATCGGCCTAGAAGTTCATTCCCAGGTTCAGCACGCCACGCAGCATGGACAGGGGCACGCCAGCGGCGGCCTGATAGCTCGGTCCGTTCGACACACCCGCGGCCTGATACCATTCCAGGCTGGCCTCGAGGCGGGGACGCAGCAGCGGATGCAGGGCGAACTCGACGCCGAGCGTGGTGAACAGGTAGGGATCCAGGGCCATGGCGTCGTCGCGTGCCACGCTCAGCGCCTGCCCCGGGTAGCGCTGGTGGCTGATCTGCCAGGCCCCCGCACCCAGGTCGAGGTCGACCCGCAGCGCGTCGGCAGGGCGCAGCACCACACCCAGGGCCAGGTGGTTGCGCACCAGCTCCTGGTAGAGAATGTTGGGCGCATAGGCGCGCTCCAGCGAGCCGTGCAGGGTCATCCATTCGAGCTCCAGAAGGCGCATCCGGAGCTGCAGCATCGGGGTGCCCGGCACGTCGGGAAAGTCCTCGAGGTTGGGCACCTGCCAGCCCACGAAGAGCACATCCTCATTGCCCGGTTTGTCCGTCCTGGGCTGAAAACCCACGCCCACGTGCGCCAGCACACTGCGGTGTCGCGGTGCCGAGAAGGAGGCGTAGCCCAGACCTGCCGCGGCGAACAGGTTCATCAAGCCGGGCAACACCTTGATGTAGGCATCGGCGACCAGACCGCCCAGCGAGCCCTCGGGCAGCCCCGCCCGGGTCAGCGCGTCGGGGGCCGCAGTGTCGACGAGCTGGCCCAGCTCCGCCGACGAGTCCACCACGTTGTGCTGGGTGTAGCGCCCCAGCCATAACGAGCCGCCGGCCTCGGCGCCCATCTCGTCAAGGAAGATCAGGAAGGCAGCCTGCAGCAGGTTGCTCTGGCGAGCGATGGTTTCGCCATACAGCCCCGCGCCCATGGGGATGGGAGCGCCCTGCAAGGACACGAAACGCCCGGGCTCCAAGCCGACCTCGGCGCGGTCGCGGAGCAACAGCCACCAGATGTCCTCGCCGTAGATCAGCTCGCCGTCGACGAAGCTGTCCAGCAGCAGCGGGTTCAGGGTCGCCTCCCGGCTGACGCCTGCGGCATCGTCCGGTCCGAACAGGGCCCGATAGTCGAGCTGCGCCTGGAGCTGAAACTGCCACTCGCTGTCGAGCACCTGCATCGCGACGCCAGGGACCAGCTGCGCCACGGCGTGCGGCTTCAGATACAGGTCGCTGCTGCCGTCGTTGCGCAGACCGCCGGCGTTGATGCGGTAGGGGTTGCTGTCCACACCCGCCATCGCCTGGAGCGAGAAGCGCGCGGGGCCCAGCTCCAGCGCCTCGGGCAGGCCAAGCTCAAGGCCGTCGTCGGTGTCGCTGTCCGTCGTGGACGACGATTCGACCTCGGCATCGGCGCCGGATTCACCCCCGACTTCGTCCTCGACCTCGGTTGTGGAGCCCTCGTCGGTCCGGTCCGGGCCGTCCTCGTCCGGGCTTGCCTCTGTCCGCGCCGGCGCTGCCGGTTGTGCGGCGCCCGCGGCAGTGGCGGGATCCCGATCCAGCACCAGCCTGTCCTTGTAGTCGCCACAGCTATCGCCGAACCACCTGGCGACCTTGACCTCGAGGTGATGGTCGGCGCCCTGGGGCTCGGCCAGGCAGAAGGCCACCTGCTCGGTCGAGCCCAGCACCGCCGAGACGACCAGCACATCGCCCAGCAGCTGCAGTTCGCCCACCGGAAAACCTGTACTGGCGTCGAGCTTGCCCGAGGCCGAGCCGTCTTCGTCCACCACCAGGTGGGCGTCGTAGCTCACCGGTCCCCAGAAGCCCTTGCCCGTCCACACGCCCTGCAACTTGCGGATGTCTGCCGCGGGAAGGGGGGCGCCGATGCGCAGTGGCTCGACCCCGGCGATCCCCTGGGGCTGGGGCCCGCAGCCCAGCCCGCCGAGGCAGGGTTGCAGCTCGAAGCTGGAATCCACGGGCTCGGCCGGGGGCAGAGCCCTGTCGTACCCGGAGCCGTGCGGCGCCTTCTTCTTGACCAGCCACTCGACGGCCTCGGTCTTGTCCGCTTTGTCGGCGAGATCCAGCGCGGTGAAGCCCTCGTTGTTCTCGATGTCGAGGGGGGTATTGGGCATCAGCAGCAGCAGCGATCCGATGTGGCCTCCCTGGGCAGCGAGGTGCAACGGGGTGTTGCCCGCACGATCCTGGCGCCTGGCGTCGGCACCGCGCAGCAGCAACAGCTCCACGATGTGAGTCTGGGCCACGGCGGAGTGCAGGGGTGTGGCGCCGCTCGCGGTGGTGGCGTGGATGTCAAAGCCGTCGTCGAGCATGCTGGCCACGACGTTCTCGTCGCCGATGATCACGGCCAGGTGAAGCAGCTCGGTCTTTTCTGCCTCGGTGTAGGCCTGCGCCTGGCCAGAAGTCAGCACGGCGCTCCCGCAGAGAATGAGCAGGGCAACTCGCGCACGCAGCATCTCCGACTCCTCCGACGGCAGCAGTGTGGCCGTCACGCCAGGTGGATGAGGTGAGTGGTGCGCGCATTATTTCACACACCGGGGGTGCGGGGCACCGCCGAGTGCCGCGACGTGTGGCGTCGCCCTGGCCTTACTCGCAGCGCTCCAGCCGCAGCCACTGGGCGCGCGTACTGGCGTCGAGGGCGACGTAGAAGTCCCACTTCAGGTCGGCGCCTCGTCGACAGGAGCCCTGCTGCAGGCCACTGATGGCGTCGACCAGCCTGTAGGACAGGTCGTCGCGCAGGGACATGGCCGCGGCCAGGTCGGGCGGGAGGCAGTAGCTCTGCGCCACCGCCACCGGCCACAGGTTGTGGGGAGGGGTCTTGTGGGGAGGGGTCTGGCACTTACAATTACATTTATATTCTGCACGATTTCTTTTAGTTATGACGATTAGATCATCCCATTTCGATACCGCAAACAGACGCGAAGTCTGCCACAAGAAAATGTAATTGTAAGTGCCAGTCCCCCTCGCGCACCTTCGCGATTCTCCATCGCCTCATCCCCGGATAGGGTTGCAGCAGAGCACTACCGAATCGCTTTGATGGAGCTTGATGTGGGGGCCCAGGAAAGGCTTTTTCCAAGCTCGCGAGGACAAAAAGACTCGCCGGTGAAGGCGTGGCCCCACAACAGGGTCGAATCTTAGCGATTTCGTATGACAGGCCTGGTTGAAACCACAAGGCAACTCGCCTGCACTCCGAATTTCCCGTGGCGCCAAGATGTTCGGCCCTGCTCAGGGGTCCCCGGCCACAGGGCGGAACTGCGCGATCGCTGCCGCGCGTTGAAGATGCACCCCGCAGACCGTCGCGGGGATTTCAACGAGCGGGGGACCATCGTCACGCGAATCACGCAACGGCCAGAGTGGCGCAGCCGACACTGCGCGATGGCTCACGCCCGAGGGACTCTCGACGGGGAGCTGGAGGTTTTATGAAGATCCAGGGGTCCGGTTCTGCGTTGCATCTTCCACGGGAAGTGGGAGATGCGTCCCAGGTCCAGGGCCTGCCCACCGGCACCCAGCCGCAGCAGACTCCCATCACACCCGAGAACTACCTGGACAAGTTCGAGGGTGTCAAGGCTGGCCAGGCCGGCTCGCTGGCCCCGTCAGTACAGCTGCCCGAGCTCAGCTTCGACAAGCTCAGCGACCTGAAGAACGAGGTGCAGCAAAAGCTGCAGGAGACCCACCGCGGCAAGCGCGGCGGCGGCAAGAAGGGCGTGGCCGACGACGACGAGGATGCCGACGGCGACGGGATCCCCGACAATCAGCAGTAACGCGCGCGCGATGATCTGACATGCGACGCCTCGCTTGGGGGCCGAACCAGCTCCCTGCGCGCTCGCCTACACGGCCGGGCCCACGGTGGCCCCCGATAGCCTCAAAAATCAGTGACTGTCCCCGGGCCCGGAGGCCGTGTTTCTCGGGCTGTGGCGGTCCGTGCACGGGCGGGCCTTGACGTGGACCAGGCTGTCGTGTATATGTTGAATTAATATTCAATGATATATCGACCATGCCGAGAAAACAGAGTACCAACGAGCAGATGCGGGATCAGCGGCGTGCTCAGATCCTGAGCGCCTCGCTGCAGCTCTTTGCCAGCCGCGGCCTGGCGGCGACGCGCATCTGCGATATCGCCGAGGCGGTGCCCATGGCCCAGGGCCTGGTCTACCACTACTTCTCCTGCAAGGAGGAGATCTTCACGGCGCTGATCCGCCACGCCTTCGAGCGCCTGAATGCCGCCTGCCAGGAACTCGAGGCGCTGCAGGCGCCGGCGCGGGACAAGGTCGACATGGCCCTGCGTGCCCTGCTGCAAGGCTTTGCCGAGGGCGAGGATGCGGCGCGCGCACACATGCTCATCGCCCAGGCCACAGCCTCCACGGCGATCCCCGACGAGGCGCGGGCCATCCTCGCTCGCGACAGTGCGCTGCCCTACGAGGTGATGGCCAGGATCCTGGCCCAGGGTCAGCGCGAGGGCACGATTCGCGAGGCGGACGTGCAGCAACTGGCCCTGGTGTTCTGGACCACGATCAAGGGGTTGGCCATGCACAGGGCAGCCCATGGCCAGGCGGCGGTGATGCCGGAGGCCGAGATCCTGATGGCGCTGTTCGACGCGCCGTTGTCGACCCAGGGCGCGGCCCGGGGAGCGTGATCATGCCTAGCCTGCGCAGCCGACTGTTTGTCTTCGCACTCAGGTTCCGCCTGTGGTTGAAGAGCCGCCGCGGTGGCCCCGAGGTCATCACCGAGGACACCTCCATCGCCGAGCTGCGGGCGCGGGTCGAGAAGAGCGCCGGCATGTTTGGGAAGCTGGCGCCGGGTTTCACGATCGAGCCGGTGGACATCGAGGGTCTGAACGCGGAGTGGCTGCGTCCGCCCGCAGCCGCTGGCGACAAGGCCCTGCTGTACTTTCACGGCGGCGGTCTGGTAGTGGGCTCGGCGCGCTCGCACCGCAACATCGTGCAGAAGTTCGCGGGGGCCTGCGGCGTGCCGGCGCTGGTGTTCGACTACGGTCTGGCGCCGGAGCAGCCCTTTCCGCGGGCACTGGAGGATTCGCTGCGCGCCTACCGCCACCTGCTCGACGGCGGTCTTGCACCTCAGGACATCGTGTTCATGGGCGACTCGGGCGGTGGAAACCTGTGCTTGAGCATCCTGCTCGCCTGCCAGCGCGACGGCCTGCCTCTACCCGCGGCCGTGGTCGCCCTGTCGCCGTGGACGGACCTGACCAACAGCGGCGCCAGCTACCAGGAGAACCTCGAGCGCGACCACCTGACCTGGCGCAACTCGGCTGCAGTGTTCGCGCGCTACTACGCCGGCGAGCACGCCCTGGACGATCCCCTGGTGTCGCCACTGCATGGCGACCTGCGCGGTCTGCCGCCACTGCTGCTGTTCGCGGGCTCGGACGAGCTGATGCGAGACGACAGCGTGCGCTTCGCTGACAAGGCCAGGGCCGCGGGCGTCGACGTCACCTTGCATCTGGGCGAGGGCCTGTTTCACTGCTACCCGGCCTGCGCCGGGCTGTTTCCCGAGGCCACGCAGGCGCTGCAGGTCATCGCGCGCTTCGTGCAAGGCTACTTGGGTCTTGAGTCGGCGTCCGAACCACGGAAGCGCAGCGCAGCCTGAGCCCACGCAGCGGCGGAACGCGCATCACCGGTGGCCCCTTCCGGGTGGTCGGCCCGGAGGGGTCTGGCACTTACTATTACATTTTATTATTTAACTATTACGAACCATTAAGACGTATTTCTATTATCCATCGCGCGCTTCTGGGCAGGCGATAAATCTGCTTCCAGAAAATGTAATTGTAAGTGCCAGTCCCCTCCTGTTGCTCCTGTTGTCTCTCCTCTCCCCCCTCGATCTGTCTGCGTCCTGCAAGCACTTTTCCTTGGCGAAGAGGAGTAGGGAGTCTGCCTGGGTTAGTTTTATCCGGATAATATTGACATTATAATCTACCCGGGTATATTATAGAAGACCCTCAAAGGTGGAGTCAATCATGCTGGATACATTAGTAACAACAGGTTGTTACGCACTATTTTGCGGGACTGAACGGATCTGCACTGGGGCCATCGGTGAGGTGGTACGCGCGGCAAAAAATTGCGTGGATAGCGGGACGACGGAGCGCGTCGCCCTGTTCGACGACAGCTCGGGCCGTGCTCTCGATATCGACTATCGCGGCACCGTCGACGAGGTGCTCGCGCGCCTGCGCGACCACCCCATGTTGCCGCAGGCCGAGCGTGAAGCGCTGGCACCGAGGGGACCTGGACGGCCCCGCCTCGGCGTGGTGGCGCGCGAGGTCACCTTGCTGCCGCGGCACTGGGACTGGCTCGGCGAACAACCCGGAGGAGCCTCGGTGGCGCTGCGCAAGCTGGTTGACATCGCCAGGCGCGAGCACGCCGCGCGCGACCTGGCGCGCAGGGCGCAGGAGGCCACGCATCGTTTCATGTGGGACATGGCAGGCAACCTGCCCCGCTTCGAGGAGGTCTCGCGCGCGTTCTATGCCCGGGATTATGCCCGCCTCGACGAGCTGCTTGCACAGTGGCCCCTGGGCATCGCCGAGCACACGCGTCACCTGGTCAAGCAACAGCGCGACCTCGAGAAGCTGGCCGCGGGCTGAGTTCTCGTCAGACCGCGTGGAACAGGTGCGCAGACCTCTGGCGAGGCTGAGCGCTCGAGGGAGCCCGTCGTGGATCCTCGACCGGCGGAGCTGCCATCTGACGGCGCTGGCGCGAGCTACTCGAAGTTACCGTGCCCGGTCAAAAGAGCGCCGGCGATGCCCGAGGCGGGCCACGCGAAGCTGTCGCTGACGACCTGACCATCGATACCGGTGAGACGGAGGGTGAACGCGCCCGCCCCGAAACCGCTCGCGTCGTTGAGCGTGCCGTCGCTGCCGCGGACCAACGCGGTGTAGCTCGCGTGGTTGGCGCTCAACACCTCGACCTTGTGCAGGGGCACGCGCGCGTTGCGCACCCACAGGCTGGTCCACCACTCGCTCGAGCCAGTCTGGAACTCGTACAGCAGGGGCCCGGTGTCGGGACAGCGTGCAAACTGCCAGCTCATGTGCCTCGGGTATTCGCCGCTGTCGAGCACAGCGTAGGCCTCGGGACTGGTGTCGATGCTGTTGGTGGTGGTCACGCCGAAGGTGACGACGCGCAGAACGGCGGACTTACCCATGGCGGTGACGATGTGGACGCAGGTGTCGCAGGCGTCCGCCACGTCGGGGATGCCGTTCCATAGCCCGGCCAGCAAGGTGCCCTGGGCTTGCTGGATCGCGGGCGCGTAGCCCGAACCCGGCGCGCAGGCGTTGTGCCACACCGACTCCTGGTAGTCGACAGGGCCAAGATGGAATTCGCCTCCCTGGTAGGTCGGTCCGTAGGTGACGACGGTTTCGGCCGCATCCGCGGTCGCGTCGACGGGCTGCGCCGTGTCAGGAAGGGTCCGGGTGTCCGCCGCGCTGGCGTCGACGGTCTGCACCGTGTCGGGAAGGGTCCGGGTATCCGTCGCGCTGCTGCGATCCTGGCCGGTGTCAACGTGAACGGCGGTGTCCGGTCGGGCGGCGGCATCGCTGTGGGCTCCCGAATCGGGCTCGCTGTCGTCGACAGACGGGCACGCCGCAACCAACACCCCGCAGGTCACTGCGAGCATCACACAGAGTCCGCGCATGCCATGCTCCCCCTCCCGTATGAGTTCCACTCCAGCCGTCGGTGGATCTTACTCGCGGTTGGTGCCCGGTAAACACGATGTTATGCGCGTCGTGACTCGAGGAAACCCCCGGCGGCGCTCGAGATCGTTCAGCCCAGAGCCGCTTTGTTCGCGGCAGCGCGGGAGGTGGCGGTCCGAAGCTGCTTGAGAAAGAGGTCCAGTGGCACACCGTGGACACGCGCGGCCATCCCCACCGTGAGGAATCGGGTCACAAGGCGGCGAACGCTGAAGGGTCCCACACGCCTCACGCCAAAGCTCTCCATCACCTCGGCGACGTCGCCATACGCGTCGAGGATCTTGATGACCCGGGTGTCCTTGGTGATGTCCACGCTGCCTCCGCGCCGCGAACGGTCCCGCTGTCGGGTGACCGTGCACAGGCTACAGGACTATCCAGCCCTCCCCTGCTCACGGCGCAGCCCTGGGTGGCGGAGGTCTGTCACCCGCAACGTCGCGGATGGCAGGTCGTGTTCACTTCTCGGTGAAGGCGTACTCGTGCTGGGCGTCGCGGACGATGAGCGTGCGCTTGTCGCCACTGCCCACGACGAACTCGAAACCCGCGATGCCGGGAGCCGTGGTCACGAAGGACAGCGTGCCGTCGGGATTTTTCCGTGATGCGACCTCGCTGCGCCACTCACCAAAATCGAAAACCGTCGCGCCCTTTTTCTGGCTCACCGCGATCTCGCCGAGCGCGTCGCTGGTGTAGCGGCTGGCGAGCTTTGCGGCCTCGGCGGGATCTGCGGGCACGGTGAGCAGCTTGCGCTCGGCAGCCAGCTGGTCGAAGTAGCTCCTGGCCTTGGAGGCCACGAGCGCGTCGGCCTCCGGCACACCGTCGAACAAGATCTCGAGCAGCTTGCGCTGGAATGGCCACAGCAGGAGCCAGCCCGGATCGCTGTTGGTCAGCACCACCGCGCCGACGCCGTGCTCGGGCAGCCACATCATGTCGGAATAGAAGCCGATCATGGCACCGCCGTGGTGGACCACCGGCACGCCATAGGTGGTGTCCACCTCGAGTCCCATGCCGTAGGTCGTGTTGCTGCCTATGGTCACCTGGGGCGCGCGCCGCGCCAGCAAGGTATCCCGCTCGATGTAGCGCGTGCCGTCGGGCAGCACTCCCTCGGCCAGCTCCATGGCCACGTATGCAAGCAGGTCATGGATGTTGCTCCAGGCGGCACCGGCGGGCCGTAGGGGGAGGATGGAGTAGTTGAGCTCCATCACCGCGGCCGCTGGCTTGCCGTCGATGTCAGGAGCATGCGGCATGGCGTGGTTGCCGCGCAGCACCCGTGCATAGTCGAAGCTGGTCGACTTCATGCCGAGCGGGCCGAACACGCGTGTCTGCATGGCCTTGTCGTAGGCAGCTCCGAGTTCGAGCTCGGGGAACGCGACGTGCCCGCCGACGAACCCACCCGCACCGGCGAGGGGGTTGGAGTACTGGAACATTTCGCCGAAGCCACTGGTTGGCTGCATGGTCGCCAGCGTCGCCAGCGCGCCGTCGGGGGTCACCCCCTTGAACTCGAACAACCACTCCATGTCCTGGCGCGGCAATCCGGTGCAGGCGCAGATCAGGTGCTTGACCTGGACCTGGCTGGTGGTGGCGTCGTCGCCAAGCTTGAACGACGGCAGCAGGCTGGTCACCGGCGTGTCCCAGGTCAGCTTCTTCTCATCGACCAGCTTGCCCAGCATGAGCGTGGTCATGGCCTTGGTGTTCGATGCGACCATGAACAGCGTCTCGGCGTCGACCTTCTGCTTTCCCCCGAGCTGACGCACGCCAAAGCCATCGGCGAACACCACCTTGCCAGCCTGGATCAGGCCCACCGCGACCCCGGGTACACCGAGCTGCTTCATCGCAGTCTGGACGAAACCGTTGAAGGCCGCGATTCGCGCGGCATCCAGGGGCTGCGCTGATTTCCCGGCAAAGGACTCGCGGCTGTGCCCCTTGGGCAGCAGCTGATCGAAGATCAGAGCGACCTGGGCCAGGCGTTTTTCACCGACCGCCTGGGTCATGTCATAGATGGCCACGGTCCACACCTCGTTGGCCCGCCGCACGTAGACACCGACGTCGCGCTTCTCGTTGGGTGAGGTCTGGTAGCTGTACGCGCTGCGATCGGTCCAGCCGTCCCGGTCCGGGGACGGGCTGACCACCTTGAGCGGCCACGTGACGTCGGGCTTGTAAACCTTCCAGGCCGCGGCCACCGCTGCGTCCGCACTGCCAGCCCGCAGATCGATGAGGGCGATGCGAGAGTCTCCCTCGGGAGCTTCGAGGATGGTAGACGGGCCGCGAACGGTGATGCTCCAGCCAGCCGGCGCGATGAAGCCGTTGCCCTCGGTGGTGGTCCTCGGCGCGTCGCTGGTCAGGTGCTCGACGACGGGTTCAGGTGCCGGGGTGGGCGATTCGACGGAGGTCGAGGTCTGCGCTGGTGTCTGAGGTGTCGTCGTCTTGCAGGTGGCGAGAACGCACGCACCGGTGATCACCGCTGCTGCGACCGAAAGGAGTCGACGCATGGCAGGCCCTCCGTGTTGAGTGGCTGGATGGACCGCTCCAGAGAGCACTTGTGACCCTTCGAAGCAAGACCGGTGAACTCCCCGCGGTGTTGGGGGTCGCGCCCCGCGAGACACGACTGTTCAGAGCGTAAATGCGCACGGATTCACGGGCTGTTGCTCGCGGATTGAGAAGAAGACGAAACGAGATGAAACAAAACAAGTTGAGAGGAGATGGGATGGATCGTAGCAGGGGACTGGCACTTACAATTACATTTTTTTGTATCATGTTAGCCATATGTTAGCATGATAATTGGAAGTAATTCCGCTCTCAATTTAGATCGCATTTTTTCTGCTTAATATGTAATTGTAAGTGCCAGTCCCCTATTTGTCCCTATTTTTAATCTTCATGTGCCCCCTATGCCCCCCCTTCCAGCGCTCATCCATGTCCCTACTACCCCGCTTTCCTTCCACGCCCTCCCGGAGCCTTCGAGCGCGCATATCCGGCATATGTTGTCCCGAAAGGCCTGGAGCTGAGATGGCCCCCCGGCGGATCCGCTCAATTCCCGGTTCGCGGGTTTGCTTCTCGAAGCGACTGCGGGCACATTGGAAGGATGCACCCAGCGACCAGATCTGCAGCGCGAGCATACAGGGTGCTCCTTGCGGTGGTGGTCGTGGCAAGCGTGGCCGGCTGCGCAAGGTCCGGTTTCTGGACGCCTCATCCTCGCACTGCGGACGCCGGCGCGGATGCGGGATGCACGGGCCTGACCAGGAGCCAGGTACTCGGCGATCTGGTGCCCCCGAGCCTGCATGTGATCTCGCCGGGTGCGGCGACGGCGGTGAGCGGCACCATCGAGGTCTGCGCCGAGGCCACGGACAGCGTTCACGTCGTGGGCGTGCGCTTCTGGGTAGACGGTGCGCAGCTCGGCGCCGAGGATTCGGTGGCGCCTTACTGCCACAGCCTGGACAGCCGTCGGCTGGCCGATGGCGAGCATCAGCTGATCGCGCGAGCCCGGGACGGCGCCACCAACACGACGGCGGCGCAGCAGGTCTTCACCATCGACAACGGCCGCGTGCCTGGGGGCGACATCCACTTTGCCTGCGATTGCGCCGCAGGTGCCGACTCCGATTGCGTCCCGGGCGCGGACGCAGCCGATGGACTGGCGCCCCAGCGCGCCGTGCAGAGCACCGCAGCGGCGCAACAGGTGCTGGCCAACCTCCACTGCGGTGACGAGCTGCGATTCTGTTTGGGGGGTGCGTTCGAGCCCTCCGCCAGCTACGTGGTCCCCTCTGTGGATTGCTCGGGAACACCCGTTCACCTCGGTGCCTACAGGGCCGCGTGGGCCAGTGGCGACGAGAAGCGGCCGCGGCTGGTGCTCAGCGGCAACAACGACGGGCTGGTGATCCATGGCAGCAGCGGCGTGGTTCGAGGACTGGTGGTCGAAGACCTGCATCTGATCTGTCCTGACTGTACCCGGCGCGGCTCGGGCTGGGGACTGGCGGTGACCGGCGCCGCGGTGCGCGACGTCGTGCTGCAGCGGCTCGAGGTGGAGGGCTTTGATTACGGGCTGTACCTGTCCGCTGCGGCCAACATCCTGGTCGAGTACGTGTCCTTTCATCATAGCCACTCGGCCGGCATCGTTGCCGGGGGGCCAGGTCTCCGTCTTCGCCACAACCTGCTGGAGTACAACGGCTGCATCGGCGCGGTGGACGACGACAGCTGCGCCGATGACTGGAGTCTGTTCGTCGGCTACTCCTTTGACGGCAGCGTGCTCGAGATCATCGGCAACGAGATCACGCGCACCGCCGTGGACAGCCAGGGTCTGTGCCGCGGCGTGGCCCTGCGGATCAACGGAGGCAGCTACGGCGCGCGCGTCGAGGGCAATTACCTTCACGAGCCCCAGGACGGGATCCGCGAGGGTTGCAGCGGCATCGAGGCCCTGGCCAACCCGGACGGCATCCTGGAGTTCTGCGTCGGCTGCTCGATCAGCGGCAACCGCATCGAGAACCTCGCCGCAGGCATCGTGGTCAGCGCGCACGACGGCAGCCAGGTCGCGAGCAACACCGTCGCCCTGCCGCCCAACGCCGCGAGCTGGACCTCCTGCGCGGGCATCACCGTGCTGCAGCGCCTCGAAGAAGCGGACGCGGAGACCTCGGCCATCGCGGTGGTCAACAACTCCATCGCCATCGGTCGCGACGATCCAGGCTGTACCGGGGTGCGCGTCGCTGCCGAGGGTGTCGATCACGTGGTGGCCAACAACGCGGTGCAATACACAGGTCTGGCCGACAGCTTCGACTGCTTCCGCTACGGCGACCCGGCCGTGCTGTTGCGTGCGGACCACAACCTGTGCGAGCTGTCACCCGGCGCAGGCGGATCCTGGGCCGCGGTCGGCACCTCCCGCTATCCCCTGGACGCCTGGCAAGCACGGGGCCACGACGCGGCCTCGACGGCGGAGGCGGTCGGCTTCGCAGGTGCCTTTGCGCCGCTGTACGACCTGTCACCACTCAGCTGCGATCAGGGCATGCGCGACCACGGCAGCAACCTCGACTGCCCTGACCTCGACGTCACCGGGGCGACCAGGCCGCAGGGCAGCGCCTGCGACATCGGCGCGCACGAGCGCTGAGCCACCGGTCCGAGACCCCGGGGCTTCTGCTTTGCACCAACGGACTGCTGAGGAGGATCCGGGATGATGCCTTCACGCGCTCGGCCGGACGTCACTCAGTCGCAGCGCTCGAGCCGCAACCACTGCGCGCGCGTGTCCGCGTCCATGGAGACGTAGAAGTCCCACTTCAGCTCCGCACCACTGCGACACGCTCCCTGCTGCGCACCGCCGATGGCGTCCACCAGCCGGTAGCGCAGGTTGTCGCGAAGCGAGAGCGCGGCGGCCAAATCCGGCGGCAGGTAGTAGCTCTGCGCCACGTCTTGGGCCCACAGGTTGTGCACGGCGAACACCACGTTGCCGTCGTCACTCCAGCGCGCGGCAGCATAGATGCGCGGGTCCGCATCGTTGCCGTGACGCCGGCGCAGAAAGCGATAGTTGGGCGCGCGCAGGGCGCGGTTGCGGTGGTCGAGGCGAGCTTCGATCAGCTGCCGGTAGTAGCCCAGCAGCTCGCGCACCTGTGGATGGCGCTGCGGCGTGCCCACCAGGCGGCTGCGCAGCAGGTCAGAGCGGCGGAAACCCAGCTGCCAGGGTTCGCCCAGCTCCTGCCCCATCACCAGCATGGGCGTCGAGCGCGTGCTGGCGCCAATGCCCCAGAAGCCGGCGCCGGTCCACACGTCGAAGCCCGTGCCATCGGTCAGGCGCTTCTCGTCGTGCGTCTCCAGCGCGCTCAGCACCAGGCTGTGGCCGCCGAAGCGTTGCATGTTGGACACCACCTGCTCGACGTGGGAGGCGTCCTTGATCACGCCACCACGGCCCGTCATGTCGCCGACGTAGCCCTCGGTGAGGATGTCCACCACCCGGTTCATGTCCTGCTGGTCGTGAAACTCCTCGGCCAGGTACACCGGCCGCGCCTGGCCCCGTCGCCAGGCGTAGTAGTCGACCTTGCCCAGCACGTACTTCCAGAAATTGGCGTCGATGCCGGAGCGCTCGTCGCTGGTGTGATCGAGCCGGAAGCCGTCGACGCCGCGCGACGCCCAGTAGTTGAGGACGCGGAACAGGTACTCGCGGTTGCGCACGAACTCGTGCTGGTGGGCCGGATCCTCCTCGCGCAGGTACAGGAATTTCACATCGCGCCAGTTGTTGGTGAAGTTGTCGCCGACACCGCGCGAGGGATTGTGCCCATCGCGGCCCAGGTAGAAGCCCGGCGCCTGGTACTCGAGGAAGCTCGTGTCACAGGGGAACTGTGCTCGCTCGTGCTCGAGGGCGATGCGCCATGCGCCGTAGGCCTGCACCAGGGCCTGCCCCGAGAGCTCGGGGCATCGATCCAGCAAGGCGCCGAGCCGCTCCGCGTGCCAGGGCGAGCTGGCGGCCAGGGCCTCGAGCTGATCCGGGTCCTCGAGCAGCTGCGGACGGATGAGGTAGCTCTCCTCGGTGGCCCGGTAGTCCCACAGGGCTCGCAGGTCCTCGCCGGCCGCGATGCGCTCGCGCACCGGCAGAAAGGCCGTGCTGTCGTAGAGCTGGTAGTTGTGGCCCAGGTGGTTGAAGGCCACGTCGAGGAACACCTTGAGGCCGCGCTGGTGCGCCTGCGCGATCAGCGCATCGAGCTCGACATTGCCATGGCACGGCACCTCGCTCGATTCGTCGCGGCCGGCCAGGATGCAGCGCCGCGCCAGGGTTCCGCGGGCGTGCAGGTAGTCGCGCACCGCGTAGGGCGAGCCGAGGTCGTCGCAGGCGTCGGGAATGCTCCAGCGATCGTTGTTGGGGAACAGCGGCATCAGCCACAGCGCGCTGGCGCCGAGCGCCTCGTCGATGTGGCGCACGGTGATGCCGCGGTCAAAGCCCGACGTGTCCTCGAGCAGGTCGTCCAGCGTGCCGAGCCTGATCTTCTTGAGCGCGTCCAGCTGACCGCAGTGCATGCCCTCGGCCCGGTAGGGGATGTCCGGTGCGACCTTGGCAGTGCAGCGCTGGCGCTGTGCTAACGAGCCCAGGTCGGGGTGGCAGGCGTTGGCCGTGCGCACCTGCAACTCGTACAGCACCATCTCGCCCGCTGCCGGATTGAGCGCGTTGTAGTCGACCGGGGCCAGCGCGCCATCGTCGCTGGCACCGGTGAGCTCGAAGGAGTCGTCCAGCGGCCCACAGGCCAGCAGCGAGAGCAGCAGCAACGGAGTGCAGGACAGCTTGGTGCGGGACATGATCTCCCTCCTTGGTAACTCTTTAGAGAGTTACTAACGCCTTGCGTCAAATAGCAAGTGCTGTCCGACATTGGCCTACATTACGACTGGATCCTGTATAATATGTTTAAAAACAAATACTTAATATTGATCTGCACGACCTCGCTGCGATCTTGGGCTGCCTTGGGAGCGAAAATTGAAAGGTCCTTGACTGCTTGAACCCGCACCGAGCTTCGAGGTCGAGCCACACACACCGACGGCAGCCGCGCTGTCGCAACCGGCCGTACGCCCTGCTCCGAGCGCAGGGAGCCGCTGTCGAAGCGCGGCCAGGATACGGCAGCGGCGGCGCGAATGATGACGTCGGCGAGTCCTCTTCACCGGTCCGTGATCTCCCTATGGCGCACGGTGCGGAGTGTGGTTCAATGGCGGCCCGCAAACTCCAGGTCCCGATGCCATGCCTCCGACCTCCCCCAGCGACGATCCCCGGCACACCTTCGCCATCAGCGACATTCACCTGTCGGATGCGCAGGTCGTGGATCCAGCCCGACCGCTGTGGAAACGCTTCAAGGGGCGCGACCTGTTCATCGACGACAGCCTGGCCCGCTGCCTGGCGCACCTGCGCGAACTGGCCGGGGCCGGAGAGCCCATCGAGCTGGTCCTCAATGGCGACATCTTCGACTTCGACTCGGTGATGGCCCTGCCCCGGTCGAGGGCCTTCCCGGTGAACTGGCTCGAGAGGCTGCGCGGTCTGGACGCCGAGCAGGACAAGTCGGTGTTCAAGATCCAGGTGATCCTGGGCGACCACCCGGCCTTCGTCACCGCGCTGCGCGAGTTCCTGAACGACGGTCACCAGGTGGCTTTCGTCATCGGCAATCACGACATGGAACTGCACTGGCCCGAAGTGCAGGCCGAGATCCGTCGCGCCCTCGACCTGACGACGGGGGCCGGTGAACGGCTGCGCTTCTGCGAGTGGTTCACCCTGAGCGGGGGCGACACGCTGCTGGAGCACGGCAACCAGTACGACAGCTACTGCGCGGCCACCGATCCCGTGCACCCGCGCATCCGCTGGCGCGGGATCGAGCGCATGCGGCTGCCTTTCGGCAACCTGGCGGGAAAACTGATGCTCAACGGCATGGGGCTGTTCAATCCTCACGTCGAGAGCAGCTTCATCCGCTCCCTGCCCGAGTACGCGGTCTTCTTCTGGCGCTACATGCTGCGAATACAGCCCTTGCTGCCCTGGACCTGGTTCTGGACCGCCTTGCTGACCCTGGTGATCACGGTGCGCGAGGGCTTGGCGCCTACGGTTCGCGACCCCTTCAGCCTCGACGAACAGGTGGAGGGGATCGCCCTGCGCGCGCGTGCCACTCCCAGGCTGGTGCGTGCCCTGCCGGCCCTGCGGGTGCGGCCGGCTTACTACAATCCGCTCAGCATTGCCCGCGAGCTGTGGCTGGACCGCGCGCTGCTGCTGGCCCTGGTTCTGTTCGGGACCTTTCAACTGTTCTCCATCCTCAACGTCTTCGTCACCATGCCCATCTGGTGGTGGCTGGTGTTCTTCGTGCTGCTGCTGCCCCTGTTCATCCTGTACGCCCGCGGTGTCCACTCCGACGTGGACAACTACGAGCGCGGCCTTCGTCGTTTGCTGCCGGAGGTGGCGCGGCTTGCCGGCGTCACGCGCCTGGTGATGGGCCACACCCACAAGGAGAAGCACACCGAGATCGAGGGCGTCGAGCTGCTCAACTCAGGCACCTGGTCGCCGGCCTACCACGACGTGGAGTGCACCCGACCCTTCGGCCGTACCTGCTTCGTGTGGCTGCACCCCCAGGGCGAGGGTTCCGGTCGTGTCGCCGAGCTGCGGCAGTGGCAGGATCCCGGCTCCCAGGTGATCCCGCGCGACACAAAGGGAGCCCAGCGCCCCTCGCCCATCGTCGAGAAATTCGCGCGCATCACGGACAAGTTCAAGAGGGTGGAGTGAATCTTCTTCGTCGACGGCGTGGTGGTGCCCCGGCCGGGCGACCAGCCGCCACCCCTTGCCCGACGCCCAGACCTGACCGACGAAGAGGTCCGTGGAGCGTACTCGGAGGGTCCCCATGCAGAAACTCACTCTCGTGCTGCTCGCAGGTGCGCTGGGGATGGCCTGCGTTCCGTCGATCACACCCGGTCAGAAGGTGGAAGGCACCATAGACTTCGCGGACAACGCGAAGCAGAGCAACGCCACCGACAACACCTACTACTCGGACACCTACCGACTCGGCGGTGCCAAGGGGGACCGCTTTCACGTCGAACTCTGGGCTGACGACGGCGCGCGCATGAACCTGGAGCAGGTGCGGGAAGAGGGCACCTACCCCGAGGACATCTGCTCCGCCTCGGGGGAGGGCCACGACGACGGCGAGGCCGAGCTGAAGTTCGATGGTGACAATTTCTTCAACGTCTACCTGATCGACCAGGACATGACCGAGAAAGGTGTCGGCTATTCGTTCTTGTTCACCGCGCGCTAGCGTGGGAGAGCAAGGACAATGAGGACTCCGCGCCCGTCATCCGCCTGGCCCTCCCTGGCCGGTCCCGCTGTGCTTGTGCTGGCCACGGTGCTGGCGTGCGATGAGCCCGCCGTCGAGGCCCTGGCCGACCGGGGCGCCCTCGCCGACGCGGGGCACAACGACGCAGGTTCGCTCGACGCACACACGAGCGATCATGCGAGCGGGGACGCACCGCCGACACAGGACGCGGCCCTCGCCGTGGACCGCTGGATTGCCGACGTCATGGCAGGGGATCCCGGCAGCGCGCGTCCCGACGCCGGAGCGCCCGACCTTGCCACCGTGGCGGACAGCGGGAGCGGTTTCGACGCCGGTCACCAGCTCCCCGCACCGCTGGTGCTGCTACATCTCTCGGACATCCACTTCGGCTCGGGCAGCTTCGCGGTCCCGGCCTTCGAGCTAGCCACGGACGAGATCATCCCCACCGTCGCGCCCCTGGTCACCTTCGCCAGTGGTGACCTGGTCGAGGTCGGCAACAACGCCGAGGCCTGGGACGACTACATGGCCCACCTCGACGCCTCGGGTCTCGACGATCAGAACTTCATCGAGGTTCCCGGCAACCACGACATCTACCTGGACCTGGATCTCAGCGAGTACCTGGCGCACACCCTGGCGGGCCGCGCTGGCCATGGCACGCACGGGCTCTACAGCCTGAGCAGCGCCTGGGGCCGGCTGCGGGTGCTGGCCCTGGACACCGTCAGCAGCGGAGATCCCCTGCGCGACTCCACCGGCTACCTGGCTCCCGCGCAGGTGGACGAACTGATCGCCGTCATGGCGACCGAGACCGAGCCCGCGGCGATCACCGTGGCGCTTGGACACCACCCCATCGACATCGACGGCCTGTCGCTGTTCAACACCGACGACGACCTGCTGCGCGTGCTCGACGCCGCCGGGGCCGACGCCTACCTGTTTGGCCACCGCCACATCCACATGCTCAGCTGGCGCGGAAGCTGCCTGTTCTCCATGGCGCGCACCCTGGGCAATCCGGGCGACGCGAACGCTGCCAGTCGGGCCGGGTTCAACATCCTGGTCTACGACGACGGCCTCACGGCACGCGGCGTCCCCCTCGACGAGGCGAACATGGCCGTGCCCTGGCCCGTGGTGATGATCACGCGGCCCGCCAACCCGGCGCTGGGTTCGGGCAATCCCTGGGCCCAGCCACTCCCGCGCGCCAGCGGCGAGCAGTTGCTGCGGGCGATGGTGTTCGCACCGGGGGTGACACCCGAACCGTTGCGCTACCGCGTCGACGACGGAGCCTGGCAGACCATGCGGCGCGTCGACCGGCACTACGAGGCGCGCTTCGAGACACCGGACGCGGCGCAGTGCCAGCTCGAGGTCGAGGCCGCAACGGCGGGAGTCCTGGCCCGGGATATCCTCCACATCGACCTGCAGTAGCGGCCGGTGGGGCCAGGGCTGCGGCGTGCCCACCCCTGCGATATGTGGAGCAGCTCAAGGAGGCCCCATGACACCGCTGGTCGACCCCGCCCTGGAGACCTACGCCGCCGAGCACTCGGCTGCGCTGCCGCCGCTGCTCGACGAGGTGCGCGCCTTCACCTACGCCCAGGTCGAGGACGCCCACATGATCGTGGACCGCGGCGAGGGCGCCTTTCTGCGCCTGCTGGTGCGCCTGGTACAGGCCCGCCGCGTGCTCGAGGTGGGCACTTTCACCGGCTACAGCGCCCTGGCCATGGCCAGCGCCCTTGCCGACGACGGTCGCCTGATCACCTGCGAGCTGGATCCTCACAACGCCGACATCGCCCAGGGCTTCTTTGACCGCAGCCCCGACGGCACCAAGATCGAGCTTTGCCGCGGCCCGGCCCTGGATAGCCTGCGGGCCCTCGACGGGCCCTTTGACCTGATCTTCCTCGACGCCGACAAGGAGAACTACCCCGCCTACCTGGAGCTGGCCGTGCCCCGGCTGCGCCCCGGTGGCCTGCTGGTGGCGGACAACGTGCTGTGGAGCGGCCGCATCATCGACGCAACCCACCAGGAGGAGACCACCCGCGCCCTGCGCCGCTTCAACGATCTGGTGCGCGAGGACGCCCGCCTGGAGCCTGTGCTGCTCACCGTGCGCGATGGAGTCAGCGTGTCCTGGCGCTGCTGATCGCGCTGCGACTTTTCTCACTTCGTGACATCCTTGGTTGGGACCGGCAGCGTGCCGGTGAGCTTGTGTGCGCGTCGTCACACCCGGGTCGAAGCGCGGTCCAAAGCGCCGCTGGCCCGGCTATGAAGCGAGAGACCTGTCCGAGGACAAAACATGCGACCATGGACCGTGATGCTCCTGTTCTCTGCCGTCTCGGCCTGCGTGGTCGAGCACGCGACCGATGACGGTAGCTACAGGCCGGTGTTTCGTGACGCCGCCGGGAGCGACGCGGCGGCTGTCGATGCGGGCCCCGGCCATGACGCGAGCGGGACCGACCTGGGCATCCCGGACAGCGCCAGGCCGGACAGCGCGGCTCGCGACCAGCACAGCAGCGACTCCGCGAGACCTGACAGCGCAGTGGCCGACGCCACCACGGCCTGCAGCGTCGACGACAGCTACGAGCCCAACGACATCGCCAGTGAGGCCACACCCATCAGCGTGCCGGTGCGCTTCGACAGCCTGGTGGGCTGCGACGACGACTGGTACAGCTTCACCGCGCCGGCGGGCTCCGGCGTCGAGGTCAAGCTCGAGTTCGTCGATGCCGTGGCGGACCTCGACCTCTACCTGAGCCGCGCCTCGGACGGCTCCAGCATTGACTCGTCCCTGTCCACCACCGACGACGAGCTGGTGCAGGCCCCGCTGCAGGTGACGGCCACGCCCATGCGCATCCGGGTCAGGCATTTCTCGGGCAGCAGCGCGCCATACGCCCTCGAGGTCCGCTTGCTCGGCCCCCCGGCCAACGACACCTGTGCCGCGGCCGAGAGCGTGACCCTGCCCAGCAATGGCACGTCCGCGTGGATAGACGCGAGCACGACGATGGCGTCGGATAGCAGGAGTTCCAGCACCAGCGGTTGCCAGATCCTGACGGCGGGCTCTCCAGGCCCTGACCTTTTTTACACCTTCGTGGCGCCGGCAACGGGCTTCTTGCTCGCCGAGCTGTGGGAATCGGAATGGCAGGGCGTGATCTCGGTGTTCGAAAGCTGCGGCGCGAGCACCGAGCTGGCTTGTGGCAGTGCCGCGCTCGCGGTCCCCATCCAGGCGGGACACAGCTACGTTGTCGCAGTGGACGCGAAGTCCACGGGCAGCGGCGAGTTCTCGCTGGACTTGAGGTATCAGGCGGCCCCCACCAACGACACCTGCGCCGGCGCCAAGACCCTGGATCCTCCGACGGATGGCTACATCCTGGTCACCAACGGTCACACCGGCACGGGGACGGATACCCGCTCGGCCACCAGCTCGAGCGAGTACTGCCAGGCCACGGCCCGGTTCGCACCGGACCTGTACTACACCTTCATGGCGTCCCGAAATGGCACTGTGCGCGCAAAGCTCAACGCCTGGGACTGGGACGCGAGCATGTACGTGCTCGAGGGGGGGTGCGGCGCCTCGACCGAGCTGGTCTGCAACGGCGAGTTCTACGTCAAGGATCCCCTGTGGTACCGCTTTGACGTGGTGCAGGGTCAGACCTACGTCGTGGTGGTCGATGGCTACGCCGACACCTGCTGCAGCCCAGCCAGCGGCTCTTTCGAGGTGGGGCTGGGCTACTACATCCAGCCTGCGACCCTGCAGGGAGGCGAGACCTGTGCCCAGGCCGTGCCCCTGGTGGGGAGCAGCGGCACCGTTCACGGCACGACCGAGACGGGCGTCAACGACCTGTCACCCGACGCCATGGGCTGCAACCTGGCGGCACCCGGCAACGACACCTTCTACAAGCTGACGCTGGCCCCGGGTCAGAGTGCCACCATCACCCTGCAGCATGGCGATCCCTACAAGGGGGCTGTGCTGGTCACCATGCGCGCCGATTGCCCGGTACGCGGGGACTCGTGCCTGGACGCGGAGACCTTTTCCGCGAGCGAGTTCGCCACCCAGTATATCGTCAACAGCGGCACCACGGCTGCCGACTACTTCGTCGTCGTCGACGCCTACGCGACCTACTACGGCGAGCCTTATGACCTGAAGTGGACGATCACCGGGCCATGATCTGTCGTGGAATGTCTAAGGAGCTGTGATGAACAATCTGTATCGATTCACGTTTGTTGCGTCGCTCGCTGTGCTTGCAGCCTGTCCTGTGGAGCACGCCACCGATGACAGCGGCTTCACGCCCGTGCACCACGATGCAGGCGACAGCGACGCCCTGGTGCTGGACGCTGCGGCCCCGGACCTGGTGGGACAGGACCTGACGGGCCGCGACACGGCGACTCCGGATACCCGAAGAGACGATGCGGCGGTCGTGCAGGACGCTGCCCGGGTGGATGGCGCCGGAGTGGATGGTGCCGCGGTGGATGGCGCTGTCGTCGATGGCGGTGGTGTGGATTCCAGCTCTGGAACGGATGGCTCGATGAGCGATACCGCCAGCTCGGCGGACGCGACCGCCGGCGATGCGGGCACCGCCCAGGACGTCGACGCTATCCGGGACGCCGCGGGTGTGGACGCCACCTCTGGAACCTGCACCAGCGACGACAGCTTCGAGGAGAACGACGACGTCAGCCATGCCCCGGCGCTGGATATCTCCTTGGAGTACAACCTGACCGGGTGCGATGACGACTGGTTCTCTTTCACCGTGCCCGCCAACCAGGGGCTGGTCATTGATATTCTGTTCACGGATGCGGTGGCAGATCTCGACCTCGCGCTCTACCGCGCCGATAACATCACGCGCTCGCTCGACACCTCGATGTCCACGTCGGACAACGAGCAGGTCAACCTGGCCCCCCAGGCTGCGGAGACCGCTCTGCTGCTCAGGGTCGATCACTATTCCGGGGGCAGCGCGCCCTACACCCTGCGCTTCACCACCTATCCACCTCCGGACAACGACAGCTGCGAGCAGGCCCAGGTGGTCACCGTGCCAGCGAATGGCAGCCAGGTCAGCGTGACAGGTTCCACCCTGGCGGCGGGCGACAGCCGGGAATCCACGATGTCCTCGTGCCACAACCCGAGCACCGGGAGCATCACGCGCGACGTGTTCTACCAGTTCACCATGGGCGCAGGTTTGACTGGCCACGTGTTCGCGGAGCTGATCACCGACGGCTGGTACGGCGTGGTGTATGCCTTTGAAGGCGACTGCAACGCCAGCGCGGATCTGGACTGTTCCTCGAGCAGAGCGGTGTTCCCGGTGACAGGAGGGCACACGTACTATGTCGCGGTCGATGGCGAGGTAACCGGCGACGAAGGCACCTTCGAGCTGCGTTTGCACTATCGCCCCATCCCGGTCAACGACACCTGCGCCGGCGCCGAGACCTTCGTGCTGCCCACGGACGGCAGTGTGGTGCAGGTGTCCGGCGACACCGCCGAGGGCACCCACACCCTCGATGCGCAGAGCAGCTCCAGCTACTGCCAGGCCACGGTGACCTACGCGCCCGAGCTGTTCTACGCCTTCACCGCGGCCAGCACCGGAACCGTGCACCTCGAGCTGGACATGGACTGGAGGGCCTCGATCTACGTGCAGGACGGAGCCTGTGGGGCCAGCCCCGCGGAGCACATGTGCTGGGGCATGTACAGCACCTCGCGCGTACCTCCGCTGTGGTACCGCTTCGAGGTCCAGCAGGGAGCGAGCTACACCGTGGTGGTCGACGGCTACGCCGATGTCTGCTGCAGCGAATCGCAG
This sequence comes from Pseudomonadota bacterium, assembly GCA_043821645.1. GTDB lineage: Bacteria > Myxococcota > JACRCW01 > JAFGSX01 > JAFGSX01 > JBDRCO01. The sequence goes on from JBDRCO010000029.1 coordinate 34,567, forward strand.
GGGCCTTTCACCTTGAGCGCCCGCTATGTCTTTGCACCGCCCGCGCTCCAGGGCGGGGAGACCTGCCTCGACGCGGTGGCCTTGACGGGAGCCAGCGGGAGTCTGCGCGGCGACACCAGCGGCGCCGTGCACGACGTGTCCGCGATCGACGTGGGCTGCTACAACAGCAGCAGTGGTGGTGATCTCTTTTACAGGCTGACCGTTCCTGCCGGCCGTACGGCCACCCTGCGCGTGGAGCACAGCGAGCCCTACTTCCCCCTGCTGGCCTACGTGCTGAACAGCAACTGCCCGGTGCGCGGCGACTCCTGCATGGTCGTTGGCGGCGATGAGCTGGAACTGAAGCTGGGCAGCGGCCCCTCGTGGGGCGAGCTGGCGTGGACCAACAGCAGCACCGCCAGCGTTGACTACTTCGTGGTCATCGACGCCACGTCCTTCGGCTACGGAGAAACCTTTGACCTGTCGTGGGACATAACACCCTGAGTGCCCTGGGTGGGCTCCTGGCGGCAGCATTTCCCGCTAGGAATCGACGCCACGCGCGTTACCATGAATGGCTCGCTCTCCATACCTGGGTCTCCCTCGGGGAACTCAAACGATGCTCACATCATGTCAAGGAGATGTGTCCATGTTAGAGAAGTTGCGCCAGCTCCTGGCTCTGATCGTGGTCGCTGGAGCTCTGCTGGGGCCCACGGCGGCTCGGGCGGCCTACGTCGTTGAGCCCGTTCCCCGGATCATCCCCTACGTCGGGCACCTCGAGCACAACGGCCAGGCCGTGCATGGTGCCACAGCGATGACCTTCACCCTGTACGCCTCGCTCGCCGACTGCCAGCAGGGCAACAACGCCAGCTGGACCGCGACCCGGGCTGCGGTGGTGGTGAATGCTGGTGCGTTCTCGGTTCTGCTCGGTGACGCCGGCGCGGGCGATCCGGCCATCCCGGACAGTCTGTTCCGGGCAGCGCCCATTGGCCTCACCATCGCGGTGGAGGGCAGCTCGCTCAGCGGCTGCCAGGCCGTGATGCCGGTGGCGCTGGCGCAGCGGAGCTCCGGGGACGTTCCCATCGGCACCGTCATCGACTGGTGGCGACCGGATGCCACCGTCGACGTCCCCGCGGGCTACAAGATCTGCGATGGCACGGCGATCAGCGAGCCGCGCTCGCCCTTCAATGGCAAGAGTGTGCCCGACCTGAGCAACAAGTTCGTGCGGGGAGTCACCAGTCCCGCGCAGATCGGCACCAGTGGCGGCCAGGACGGCGAGCTGGCGCACCAGCCCAGTGCGCACTCACATCGCTGGGCCCTCTTCAGCTCGAACGAGAACTGGTGGAGCTGGAACGACAGTGGCACCTTCGAGCAACTCATGAACTGGGGAGATGGCCTCGACAGCGCCGGCAATGGCATCTATCCCTTGGCGCACGACGGCGGGACCTCGAGCGACAGGTATTACCGGACCGAATCTCATGAGCACGGCCACCTGCCTCCCGCTGCCGCGGATGCAAATGTCCCGGCCTATGTCGGCCTGCTCAAGCTGATGCGCATCTTCTGACAGCGGGCGGGCTCCGGGTGGTGTGCAAGCGGGCTGCCGCTCCCGGTGTGCTTCGAAATCGAGTTGATCCGACAACATGGTGGGGCCTCGCCTGGGCTCCCCACCGCGCGACCCATCCATACTTTTCGGTGTGCGGTGATGTGGCCGTGGCCCGACCTGGCCGGGCGCGCCCATCCCGCAACGCCAGGAGTGGACAGGGAACGCCCGGCACGGCGTCTGCGTCAGCGTGCTTTCGAGTTCATCGGTGCCGCCGCCGACCCCGCTCCACCTCGTGCAGCAATCCACAGGAAGAAGCCGGTGGCGACGAGAGCGATGGCGATCCACAGCACGCCCCAGAACACCGGCGGCAGCAAAAAGGCCTTCGACATGGCCCAGGCATCGGAGCCCGGTACCGTGCGCGAGATCAGATCCTCCTTGATGTCGATGACCGCGTACATCGACGAGGTCAGACCCAGAAACTTGAGCCACAGGTCGTTGATCTGCTCCGGGGCCCAGCGGCCGAGCCCGACCAGCAGCAGCCCGAAGCCGAGACCGAAGACGAAACCGAACAGGCTGCGCACGTACAGCACGGTCACCAGCAGCACCATCACGCCGAGACCCATCGAGATCAGGCGGTCGTGACGAGTACGGGCCGCACCGACGAGAATCAGACCACCGAAGAACATGCTGCCCAGGTAGCCGGCGGGCAGCACCAGGAGGGTCCACCCTCCGCGCGACCAGCACACACCACCGAGGTTGGCGCTGAGCTCGATGCGCACGATCTCGCCGCCGCTGACCACCGCTGCCAGGCCGTGCCCCAGCTCGTGCAGCAGCACCACGAAGACCTTGATCGGGTACATGAAGGCCCAGTCCCAGAAGAACAGGGCGAGCAGGAACATGCCGATCAGGGGCCCCAGGACCTTGAGGTCGATGCGCTGTGCGCTCATGTCGCTGTTATACGGCCAAGCGGTCCATGAGTTCCACCTGCCTGCGCCTGGACAGCGGGTGTTGCCGGCAGTGGCACCCTTCCACGCCTGCCGCAAGCGCGTCAGGCTTCCACGACAGCGTCGGGCAGCGTGAAGTAGAAGGTCGCTCCTTCGCCGGGTTTGCTGCGAGCCCAGATGCGCCCACCATGGCGGGTGATGATGCGCTGCACCGTGGCAAGGCCCACGCCCTGTCCGGGGTAGTCGCTCTGCCGGTGCAGGCGCTGGAAGGGCGCGAACAGGCGATCCGCCTGCTTCATGTCAAAGCCGACACCCGTGTCGCGGACGTATAGAACCGGCTGGCCCGGTGGAACCTCGCCGTCGAGCTCAGCCCCAAGGATCTGCCCCACTTCGATGCGCGCGTCGTCGACCAGGCGCGTGAACTTGAAGGCATTGCTCAGCAGGTTCTCCAGCGCCACCCGCAGCAGGTTGGCGTCGGCGCGCACATGCAATCCAGCCTCGATCTCGACCGCGAAACGCCGGGGAGCTGTCTCGCTGCTCAGCTCATCCACGATGACCCGACACAGGCTCGACAGGTCGATGTCCATGCGCTGCAGCTCGGCCCTCGACAGCCGGGACAGGCGCAGCAGGTCCTCTATCAACCCGGACATCTGCTCGACACCTTGCCGCATGCGCGACAGGTAGTGCAGACCCTGCTCGCCCAGGACCTCGCCAAACTCGTCCTGCAGCGCCTCGGCGAAGCCGTTGATGTGGTGCAGGGGCGAACGCAGATCGTGAGAGACGGAATACACGAAGGCCTCGAGTTCGCTGTTGACCGCCTCGAGCTGCGCGGTGCGCTCGGTCACGCGGCGTTCCAGGGCCTCGTTGAGCTCGTGCACACGCTGTTCCGCGCGCCTGCGGGCCGAGATGTCGGTGACCACGCCGAGGATCGCGCGCTCCCCCTGCAGCTCGACCTGGTCCGTCGACAGGATGCTGAACAGGCGCTGGTCGCGCTTGGTCCGCAGGGTACATTCGTAGGGCTCGACCACCTGGCCACGCGCACGCTGGGCCAGCGCTCTGGTCACGGCATCGACGCTCTCCGGAGCGATCAAGCACATGAAATCGAAAGTGTCGGCGTAGAACTCATCGCGCGAGTAGCCCAGCACAATGCAGGCTCTGGCGTTGACATAGGAGACGTGGCCACCGCGGTTGATGAAGATGATGTTGGGCGAGCTCTCGGCCAGGGATCGGAACTTCTCCTCGCTCTCGGCGAGGGCTCGCTCGGCTTGCTTGCGCCGGGAGATATCCTGGATCACCACCTGAGCGGCTGGCTCGCCTTCGTAGGTCATGGGCGCCACCGCCACCACAGCGTCGAAGGGCTCGCCGTCGAGGCGCAGCATCTTCTCCTCGATGATCTGGCTCGACGCGCTCTTCTCGTAGACCAGAGCCACGCGCTCGCGCACTGCCGCGTGGGAGTCCGGATGCACGAAGTCCAGGATGGGCCTGCCCAGGATCAGATCTTGTTCCGGGACTTTAAAGATCTCGAGACAGGTCGGGTTGGCGTAGCGCAGCAGGCCCTGGGAATGGATGGCGATGGCGAAGGGTGACAGCTCGACCAGGCGCTGGTAGCGCAGCTCGATCGTGCGCCCGGCCTCGACGTCCGTCGAGCTTCCAGGCGCGTCAGTGGCTCCATGCTTGCTGCCTGAGGAAGGTCCCTGTCCGGTGCTCATCACTCCCCCCCGTCGCGGGTCGAGCACGTGCACGCTGGTGGCGCCCACCGCCATCATGACGAGCCAGGCCTGGCCGGTCAACGCGGGCTGCGGGTCCCCTCGTGGGGCCTCGACTTGTGCCCGGCAAAAGCCACCACGGCCCCAGCGGCCGCAACGATGGCCGCGGCGACCAGCGCCGTGTGAAACCCCCGCAGCTCGGCCTCGCCCCAGGTCCGTCCGGTCTCGCCCCCGGCGACGTGAAACAAGGTCGTGGCCGTGGCCACGCCCAGGGCCATGCCGAAGTTCCGCGCCACTGCCAGCACCCCACCCGCCACACCCTGCTGCTGCCGGGGCGCCGAGCCCATGAGCGCGCTCGAGTTGGGCGAGATGAAGATGCCCGTGCCCAGTCCCATCACCACCTGCCACACGGCGACCAGCGCGACCGGACTCGTGGCGTCGAGGCTGAGCATGCCCAGCAGGCCGCCGGCCTCGAGCAGCAACCCCGCAGTGGCCAGGGGGCGCGTGCCGATGCGGTCGGACAGGCTGCCCGCGGGCGAGGCCACCAGGGCCATGACCAGCGCCTGCACGCTGAGCAGCATGCCGGCGTGACGCGCATCCAGACCCAGAGCCTCGGTCAGGTAAAAGGGCAGCAGGATGATGGGCACGAACAGGGCGACGTAGTTGGCCATGGCGCTCGCCGCAGCACCGCTGAACGAGACCGAGCGAAACAGCTTCAGATCGAGCACGGGTGTGCGATGGCGCCGTTCGATGACGATGAAGCTCGCGAGGAGCACCAGGGCGGCCCCGGCACTGCCCAGCGTCGGGAACGAGCTCCAGCCCCAGGCGCGTCCCTCGGACAGGGTGAGCAGGAGCAAGGGCAGGCCGAACAGCAGGGTCACCGTTCCGGGCAGGTCCAGCTCGAACGCAGGGCGGGTGGTGCGACCGGGCAGATAGCGCAGGCCCAGCGCCAGGATCACGACAGCGACGGGAAGGTTGATGAAGAACACCCAGCGCCAGCCGACGGTGGAGACCAGCAGGCCGCTCAGGGGCGGGCCGATGGTGAGGCCGATGTAGGTGGCCGTGGCCAGGATACCCAGGGCCTTGCCGCGCTGCTGCGGGGGGAACGAGGTGGTCAGCAGGGCCGGACTCGACGCCATGACCATGGCTCCGCCCACGCCTTGCAGCGCGCGGCCGGCTACCAGCATGCCGAAGCTCGTCGCCAGACCGCAGGTCAAGGCAGCCAGGCCGAACAGGGTGAACCCTGCCAGATACAGGCGGCGATGGCCGAGCAAATCACCCAGACGTCCCGCGATGAGCAACAGCGAGGTGACGACGAGCAAAAAGCCCTGCATGACCCAGCTCGAGCGGTCGAGCGAGATCTGCAGCTCGTGGCCAATGGAGGGCAAGGCCAGGGACACCGCCGAGCCAGCCATGGCGCTGAGCAAAGTGCCAATGCCAATGACGACGAGGACCAGCCGACCGTGGAGGAACTCCGCGGAAGCCGCCGGATCTGGAGCGGCCGCAGCGTTCACGTCACACCCCAATGCGCAGTAGCTGGATCAGCGGCTGGTCCACATCGCGCTCGGCCGAGACGTCGATCTGGCACTCGATCATCCAGTCCGTGGGCCCGTCTCCGTCGAGCAAGACCTGGCGCGCGGTCCACTGGCGCGGGCCGTCCTGCACCAGGGTCGTGTGTTCCGGCAGGCGCGCGGCGTGGTTGTAGACCAGCGAGGTATGCTCGTCGAAGAAGACCCTGAGGGTGCTGTCGAGGCGCGCGGCGTCCCAGGGATCTCCGTCCTCGGGGAGGCAGGCCGCCAGCGCGGCCTCCAGGTCGCGTGCGGCCAGGGACGCCACCAGACGATGCAACTCGGCGCGCACCCGGGCCGCAAACGCGCGCGGATTGACGTCGGGATCAAACAGCTGGCGACGCCTCAGGCGAGCCTCGCGCTCGGCGTCGGGCAGCACCTGCTGGGTGGGCTCGAGGAGCTGCTCCCACTCGCGCAGCAGGCTCGAGTCCACCTCGGCGAGCAGGGTGCGCAGGGTGGCCAGGATGTCCAGCACGCCCTCGTCGCGAGCGGATTCGGGAACGTTCTGCACCAGGGTCTTGTAGGCATCGGAGAGGTAGCGCAGGAGCACACCCTCGCTGCGCTGCAGACCATACTCGCCCACGTAGTCATGAAACCGCAGACAGCGCTCGTACAGCTCGCGGGCGATGGATTTCGGGCGGATGTCCTCGTGGCCGACCCACGGATGCTTGCCGGCGAAGGCATTGAAGGTGTCGTAGATGAACTCGCCCAGCGGTTTTGGGTGTTCGAGCTTCTGCAGCTCTTCCATGCGCTGGTCGTACTCCATGCCCTGGGCCTTGAGTTCGGCCAGGCGCTCCACGAAGAGCTTGTCGACCTGCTTTTGCAGGACCACCCGCGGGCTCTCCAGGATGGACTCGCACAGGCTCATCACGTCGAGGGCATAGCTCTCGCTGGCGTGGTCCAACCGGGGCAGGGCATCGAGCAGGAACAGGCTCAGGGTGTGGTTGAGCGAGAAGTCGCGTTGCAGATCCGCGTTGACGACGACGCGGTTGCCGCTGTCGCGGTTGCGCACCACGCTGACGATGCCACCCTGGACCAGCGAGCGAAAGAGCTGGGCCGCTCGACGCCGGTGCTGGCGCTTCTGGTGGTCCGTATCGTGGCAGCAGTCGATGAGCGCCACCAGGTCGCGGTAGCCGTTGCGATCCTGCTCGGCACCGCCTTGCAGCAGGTTGAGCAGCATGCCGTGGCCGACCTGAAACTGCGAGCGCAAGGCCTCGGGCGGCTGCTCGATCAGACGCTTGAAGGTGCCCTCGTCCCAGGCGACGAAGTTGCGCTCGGGGGGCTTCTTCTTGACCACCTTGGTGCGCTTGAGCCCTCCGCGCGCCACCTTGTCCTCGAGACGCCGGTTCTCGACCACGTGCTCGGGCGCCTGCACCACCACCCAGCCCTGCTCGTCGAAGCCCTTGCGGCCGGCACGCCCCGCGATCTGCTTGAAGTCGCGCACGCTCAGGATGCCCGTCTTTTCGCCGTCGAACTTGCACAGCTTGCTGAACAGCACGGTGCGGATGGGGATGTTGACGCCCACGCCCAGGGTGTCGGTGCCGCAGATGACCTTGAGCAGCCCATCCTGGGCCAGTTTCTCGACGAGGAGACGGTACTTTGGCAGCAGGCCGGCGTGGTGCAAGCCGATGCCAGCGACCGCGTACTTGCGCACGTCCTTGCCGTAGGGCGTGTCGAAGCGATGGCCGTACAGGGCCTGGGTGATGGCCTGCTTGGCCTCCTTGTCGACGAGCTTGGCGCTGGTCAAGGCCTGGGCCTGCTCGGCGGCGTCGCGCTGGGTGAAATGGACGATGTACACGGGTGCGCGATGGCTTTCGATCAGCTCCTCGATGCTCTCGTGGACAAAGGTCTCGCGGTACTCGAAGTCGAGGGGCACCGGGCGATCGAAGGAGCGCACCACCGCCACCGCGCGACCCGTTCGCTTTTCCAGCGAGCGCTGGATGTCGAGCACGTCGCCCAGGGTGGCCGACATGAGCACGAAGCTGGCGCGGGTCAGCAGCAGCAGCGGCACCTGCCACGCCACACCGCGGTCGCGGTCGCCATAGTAGTGGAACTCGTCGATGACCACGGCGTCGAAGGGCACCGCAGCCCCCTCGCGCAGGGCCAGGTTGCTCAGGATCTCGGCGGTGCAGCACAGGATGGGCGCATCGCGATTGATCGAGGCGTCGCCGGTCATCATGCCCACGCGATCGGCGCCGAACTGGTCGCACAGGGCAAAGAACTTCTCGCTGACCAGGGCCTTGATGGGCGCGGTGTAGACCGAGCGCTTTCCCTCGGCCAGGGCCTTGAAGTGCAGGGCCTCGGCCACCAGCGACTTACCCGACCCCGTGGGTGTGTTGAGGATCAAATGCTTGCCCTGGACGATCTCCAGGATCGCTTCTTCTTGCGCAGGGTACAGCTCGAGGCCGCGCCCGAGCACGGCCTCCAGGAAGCCGTTGAGGATCGCATCGGGATCGGCGGTGGCCGGCAGGTGGGCGATCAGAGGCGGCAGTGGCGACGGGGACGCGGACATGGCGCGCATTGTGGCACAGCGGTCCGCCGGATGAAGGGGCTTTTTCCCTGGCAGACCGGACCCGCAGGTGTGGCGCTCGTTCCGGCTTTGCGCTGAAATGGTTGCCAGACCGTTCTGGGGGGCACTTCTCGAACGGCTCAAACATCGACACCTCAGGAGACGCTCACCATGGTCGTCCCGCGTCATGTCTTTTGTCGCTGCTGCACCTGCTTGCGCTTGGCGGCACTCTGCGTGCTCGCATCCACAGCCCTGGCCGGAACACCGGTCTCGGCGCGGGCAGCGCCAGGTGTGCTGGAGGGTCGCCCCGTGCCCCAGCGCGTGCTGGTCATGGACCTGCAGGCGACGGGCGTGCCCGAGGCCGTGGCCACGACCACCACGCAGCTCGTGGCCCAGCACCTTGGCCAGCGCCCGGAGCTGCAGGTGTCCACGCTGGCCGATCTGAAGGGCGCGCTCAGCCTCGAGCAGACCAAGCAACTGGTGGGATGTCGGGATGGCGCGTGTCTCGCCGACCTGCAGCGCTTCACCCAGGCGGACCTTGTGGTCGCAGGCTCGGTGGGCGCCATCGGCAAGCAGGTGCTGCTGAATCTGTCTCTTCTCGACGTCAAGGCCTCTCGTTCCCTGGCCCGGGCCAGCGACACCGTCGACGGCACCGACGCCATCGCGCCGGCCCTTCCCGGCGTGCTCGATCGCCTGTTCGGATGGCAGGGTCAGGCGGCAGGTCCACGCTACGCTCTACCCCAGGGAACGGCCCTGTCCTTCGCCGTCATGGACCTGCAGGCGACAGGTCTTGCCGAGGAGCTGGCGGTCAACCTGACCCAGGTCCTGGGCACCGAGATCAAGCGCGTCGAGGGCAGCAAGGTCATCAGCCGCGACGACATCAAGGCCATGCTGCAGCTCGAGCAGACCAAGCAGTTGCTGGCCTGCGAGGACACCTCGTGCATGGCCGAGCTCGGCGGCGCCCTGGGCGTGGACAAGCTGGTGGTGGGCCACGTCGGCCAGCTCAATCAGAGCTATGTCATCTCGCTCAGACTCATCGATCCGGCGCGTGCCTCCGTCGACAACCGCGTCACCGAGACCTATCGCGGCAGCGCCGACCAGCTCATCGGCGCCGTGCGCCACGCCGGCCGCCAGCTCCTGGGCGTGGGCGAGGGCGCCACGGGGACCCTGGCCGTGGGTTGCAGCGAGGAGGAGGCCGAGGTCTTCGTCGACGGCGAGCTCGCGGGGGTGCTACCGCTGCCGCCGCTGCAGAGCATCGCTGCCGGTCGTCACACGGTGCGCCTGTCCCGCGACGGCTTCTTCGACGACCAGTCCGATATCTACGTCAACCCCGGCGAGGCCGCCGTGGTGTGGGCCCAGCTCGAGGAGCGGCCCACGCCCTGGTACCAGACCTGGTGGTTCTGGACCCTGACCGGCGGTGCGGTGCTGGCCGCGGGTACCGCCGTGGGTGTGGTGCTCGCCCTGCCCGGCGACATCCCGGATACCGCCTCGGGAACCCTCACCCTGCGAGGTGCCCCGTGAGGCCGCTGACCCTGGCCACGAGGGGCCTGTGCCTCGCGCTGCTGCTCGCCGACTGCAACAAGGACCAGCAGCCCGGCAGTTTCGAGGTCGTCTTCGACTGGAGCGCAACCTCGGCGCCCACCGCCGCGGAGTTCCCCGAGCTGTGGGTGCGGGGACGGGTCGAGCGTCGCGACGGCACCGATCGCGCAGCCTGGACCGTGGTGGCCGAGGCGGCACCGGCGGCCTATGGCTTTTCAGGGGACACGCAGCTCGCCTTCTCCGCCGTGCCCAACGAGGCGCGCGCGCTGCTGGTGGTGGTGCTCGAGATCGCGGCGCTGCAGGAACGTGCGTCCCCGGCGACATTCTACGGCGAGTCCGAGCCCTTTGCGATCCAGCCCGAGCAGCAGGTCGAGGTGAAGGTGCGCATGCAGACCCGGCGCGTTCCCCACGTGCCGGCCGGCACGGATCCGACCGGGGCCCTGAGCATCGTCGAGGCCGCCGCCCAGGACGGCCTGGTCGGATCCCCCGAAGTCACCCTGAGCTTCGTCGCCGAGGGCGCCAGCCAGGTCCTGGTCGCCAATGACCTGAGCTTCTCACTCCACCGCAGCCAGCGAGCCATCACCGAGCTGAGCCGTGACGGCGAGCACTACCTGTGGCGGAGCTGGAACCTCGACACCGGTCTGTGCTCGCAACCCCCGTGCGCCGACGGCACGCGACGCGTGTACCTCAAGCTACTCAACGACGAAGGCTATGCCTCGCCCGTGCTCAGCACCCAGGCCACCGTCGACACCACGCCGCCCCGGGTCACGCACTCGGTGGCCACGCCGCACCTGCTCAAGCTCGATGGCCAGGTGGCCTTGCAGCTCACCCTCGACGAGCCGCTCAAGGCCGGTGCCTCGCCCACCGCGAATGCCTTCACCGCCGGCAGCGCGAGCCTGGATCTGGGCCAGGCTCAGGTGAGCTCCGATCGCCTGACCCTGAGCTGGGTCTATCGCGCCGCCGCGGGCGCCGATGGTGAATACGCATTGCGCGTCACCGGTCTGTGTGACCGCGTGAACAACTGCCACGGCTCGGCCCTGACCGAGGACGTCGATGGCCAGGCACTGTGCCCCTTCAGCGTCGATGCCACGGCGCCGATCATCGAGGTTCTGACCACCCCCAGCCCCCGCTACAGCGCCCACAGCGGGTACGATCTGGTGCAGGTGCGCCTGCGCGCGGACCAGGCACCGCAGCGCTACGAGCTGTGGGTCGATGACGAGCGCATCAGCGACAGCTGCGCCTCGTCCACCAGTGATCCGCGCGAGATCGCGTGCAGCTACCAGGTCGTCGACGACGGCACGACGCCAGGCGGCACGCGGGTCGTCTATGCCACCATCTGGGACGCCGCAGGCAACAGCGATGGCGCCGACGCACCCATCGTCCTCGACTTCGAGCCTCCGGTGCTGCTCAGCCCCGTGGTGTCACCGGGCGTGGCCAACGCCACCAGCGCGGTGGCCGTGAGCTTCAGCTTCTCGGAACCCGTCACTGCCACCACCGTGCACTGGGACGGTCTGGGCTTCAGCGGTGGTGCCACCGGTCTCGACTTCACCTACACCTTGCCGCCCGGAAGCGCCGGAGGCGACGGAAGTCACAGCTTCACCGTCAGCACCCGCGACCTGGTGGGCAATGCCCTGGTCGATGTGGCCGTGGGCGATCTCCACGTCGACGCGACCCTGCCTGGCCCGGTGCCCGGCAGCATCTCGGTGAGCCCGACATCGGTGCATCTGGGTGACACCTTCACCCTGGCCTTCACCATCGACGAGGAGCTGTCGCAAGAGCCCGTGGTGCTGGTCGCGGGCCTGGCCGTGAACAGCTGCACGCGGGTCGGCCTCGACGTCACCTGCACGCACCAGCCCGCAGCCGGCGACCTCGACGGCTTCAAGGATCTCACCGTGAGCCTGGTGGATCTCGCCGAGAACCACGCCACGCATCATCTGGGCGCGGTCGAGTACGACTCCACGCCGCCCGCCGTCATCGGCGCCAGCCTGCTGCGCGAGCCCTTCTTCGCCCCGGCACGGGACGGCCAGCGCACCTGGTTCTCGGCCACCGATCCCTTCACGGATAGCCCGGTGACGGCGCGGCTGTACGTCTTTGCCAGCGAGCGCCTGAACAACAGCCTTGTCAACGGTCGGCCCGTCCTCAGCGTGACCGGACCTGGAAACGCGAGTCTGCCCTTCGTCCTCGACGCCGTCGACGAGGCCCTGGCCATCTTCAGCTACACCTTCGACCCCAATCCTGCGGTTCCCTACGTCGATGGCGCCTACCAGTTCACGGTGACCTGGGCCGATCTGGCACGCAACGCGACCACCCGCGTGCTTCCTGTCACCATGATGCTCGTCGCCGCAGCACCGGGACTGGGCGTGGATGTCGACCACACCGTGTACCGGCGCATCCCCTGGGGAGCCGAGGAGAGTTCTGGGGTGCCGCGTTTCTCGCTCTCCGGCAACGTCGGTGTCTCGAGCAGTGCCGTGCACGTACTGGCCTTCCGGGATACCCAGGCGCGTTCAGGCGATCAGATCGGCATGGGCGACGTCGATGCCGGCAGTGGCGACTTCACGATCCCGGATCTGTCCGGCGGCGACGTGGATCGCGTGTACGCCGTGGCCGTGCATCGCTCGGGGGCGCGCGGGCCCGTGCAGGGCATCCGCGACGTCGAGTGGGTGGCGACCCTGGGCCGCAAGCTCGCCGGCAGCACCGCCTCCAATCCTCACCGCTTCGAGAACCTGGTCGAGTTTCCACCCATGCTCTACGCGGCCAGCAACGCCACGACGAGCGAGGTTGGTGGTGCCGCGGCGGGTGTGGGAAGCCCCGGCTGGGCCCAGGTTGCCGGTGATGCGGGCTGGACACGGGTCCGGGCACCCGATACCGAAGGCCAGGCGCAGCCCTCTCCGCGCCAAGATCACGCCATGGCCTACGACGTGGCGCGTGGTCGTTCCGTGCTCTTTGGCGGCACCACCGCCGCGGGCGACGTCGACGAGACCTGGGAGTGGGATGGGCACCTGTGGCACCTGCTCGACCCCGCCACCAAGCCCCGGCCGCGACACGCGCACAGCATGGTCTACGACGAGGCCAGGGCACGGGTCGTGATGTACGGGGGCAAGACCACGTCGACAGACTGGGCCGAAACCTGGGAGTGGGATGGTCACGACTGGCTGCAGCGCTTTCCGGCGCACGATCCGTGCTGGCGACGCTTCGCCGCCATGGCCTACGACGCTTCTCGCCGTCGCGTCGTGCTGTACGGCGGTTTCAGCGACGAGCAGGGCCGCTGTGGGCTGCCCGGTCAGCCCGATCGCAACGACGACACCTGGGAGTGGGATGGCCAGGACTGGGATCGTGTTCAACCCGTGGACACGCCAGGCCCCCGCGAGAGCCACACCATGGCCTTTGACGCGTCTTCCAAGAAGATCGTGCTCTTTGGCGGAAACGACCTCACCGACGGGTGCTATTCGTCCGAGACCTGGCTGTGGGACGGAGCGAACTGGAGCCTGGCGACGACGACGGGGCCGAGTGCACGCTGGGGGGCCACCGCGGTCCACGATGGTGCACAGAGCCAGCTCCTGCTGTTCGGGGGCTACGCGTCGACGAGCGCGAGCCACTACGGAAATTTCGACGACACCTGGGCCTGGACAGGCACGGCCTGGACGCCGGCGGACGGAGCGCGGAGGCCGGAGGCGCGGCACGGTCATACGGCGGTGTACGACGCCGCGAGGCAGCAGGTGTTTCTTTTCGGAGGCAACACCGGCCGCGAGCTGCCCACGGGCCCCGTCCAGCGCAGCAACTCGACCTGGCTCCGCGACCCCCGGGGCTGGCGCCAGATCCGTCCCGAGATCAGTCCCGATCCTCGCATCGATCTGGCCATGGCCTACGACGCGGTGAGCCAGAAGACCCTGCTTTACGGTGGTTCGACCTCCAGCAGCAGCTGTGACCGCACCACCTGGCTGTGGGATGGCGAGACCTGGCACGCGCTGGCGACGGCGGTGAGCCCCACGGCGTGCCACCAGCATGCCCTGGCCCATGACGTGTCCCGGGGACGCACGGTGCTGTATGGCGGCGCCCACTTCAGTGGCGTCATCAGCTACCCGGACGAGGACACCTGGGAGTGGGACGGCAGCCAGTGGTCCAAGCCCTCGGCGCTGGGCCATCCGCGCTCACTGCGCCAAAGCGCCCTGGTCTACGACGGGCTGCGCGATCGCAGCGTGCTCTATGGCGGCCATTTCAGCTGCACTCAAAGCGAGACATGGGAGTGGCGCTTCGATGCCCTCAACTGCTTCCCGTCCGACGAGGCCTGCTGGACCCGGCTCAGCAACACAGGAGGTCCCACGAGCTGCCAGCTCTTTGCCATGGCCTACGACGAGGGGCGCGATCGCGTCGTCCTCAACGGTGGCACCGATGCTGCGAGCGCCTGTCTCGACGAGACCTGGGAGTTCGGAGAGTGGGGCGTGCCCACCTGTGCCGTGGCCGGCGAGCCGTGCTGGGGACTGCTCTCCCCGGCGCAGCAGCCCCCGGCGCTGCAGTACCACGCCATGGTCTACGACCCCGGCCGGCAGCAGACCCTGCTCTTCGGTGGCGGCCAGTGCGCGAACCCGCTGGTGTACACCGACGAGACCTGGGAGTGGAACGGCACGACCTGGACCCCCACCACCGTCGTCGAGAAGCCGGCTCGGCGTCAACGCCACGCCATGAGCTACGACCCGGTGCGCGGCAAGGTGGTGTTGTTCGGCGGCAACGCGGGCAGCGGGCGCGACGCCGAGACCTGGGAGTTCGACCACGACCAGGTCCAGCCGGCGCAGGTGTTTCGCGTGGACCTGGCAGCCATGCGCCTCGATGCCACGGCCACGGTCACTGGCCTCGATGTGCTGCTGCGCTCCGGTGCCCGCGGTGAGGTGGCCGGTTCCGCCCAGCCAGGGGCCGAGCTCCATGCCTGGCAGGGTGACCATTGGGTCAGCCTGGACAGCAACAGCGCGCCGCTGGCGACGCCTGCGGATCTTCCCTGGAGCCCCACGGACATCAGCGTTGTCGAGCGCATGCGCGTGCGCGACACCCTGCACTTCGCGGTCACACCGCGTGGCCCCAATGGCACAGGTTTGGCCCAGGTTCGCACCGACTACGCCGAGCTGAGGCTGCGCTACCGTCTGCCCTGACCGCTGCATCTTGCCACAGCCTGATGCAAGCTGCGGCAGCGCTGGCCCGAGGGCGCATCCCCTGACCGTGCTGACAAGCCCGTGTATCCGCCCCTTTGGGTGAATCCCTGCGCTGGCCCGCCGCTTGCTCTGCCAGGCTGCGCGGTCATCGCCACAAGCTGACCGCTACACCGTCATCAACTCCGGCCAGAGCTGGCCGCAGGAGGGAGTCATGTGTACTCGTTCTCGATACGCCCTTGTCCTGTTCATTTTCTCCAGCCTCGCGCTGCAGGTCTTGGGCTGTGCGCCAAGACCGTCACATGGTCAAGGTATCGTGGGTCTGGGCAGCTCGCGCAGCTCGCCCCGCATCATCGGGGGGGATGCCTATGCGGGCCTGCCCGCCGTGGGCGCCCTGACCTACGACGGCGCACCTTTTTGCTCTGGCACTCTCATCGCGCCTCGCCTGGTGCTCACCGCCGCGCACTGTCTCGAGAACGATGCACCCTGGCTGATCCGCTTTGCCATCGGCCCCTCGGCCTGGGAGCCCGAGGCAGAGCTGGGCGTGGTCGAACTCGAGCCACACCCGGACTACGACCCCGACACCCTCGAGGCGGACGTGGGGCTGGTGCATCTGGCCCGCGATGCTCGAGTTCCTCCGCTTCCCCTGCTGCAGCGCATGGATTCGAGCTGGATCGGCGTCGAGCTTCAGTTCGTGGGCTATGGCATGGACGCGCCTTATTCGCCCGAGCGGGTGGGCATCAAGCGCGAGGTGCGCATGCCCATCGAACGCGTCGCTCCCCTCGAGATCGAGTTCGGCGGCTACGACGCCAACATCTGCAACGGCGATTCGGGTGCGCCCGCGCTGTACGAGGACAGCGGACAGGTCCAGGTCGTCGGCGTCATCTCGTCGGGCGACGCCTGGTGCGAGCGCTTCGGCATCGCCACCCGGGTCGATCCCTACCTCGATTTCATCCTCGGCCGGGAGCTGGATCCTTGTGGCGGTGAAACCCTGGCTGGCCGCTGCGACTCAGACATCGTGTGGTGGTGCGAGGATGAGGTGGTCTACAGCTGGGACTGTGGCGACGACGACAAGTACTGCGCTGTCAACGCCCAGGGCATGGCGGACTGCGCCGATGCTCCTTGCGCGGGCGAGACCTGGTACGGCCGCTGCGAGGGCCAAACCCTGGTGTGGTGTGAGAATGACCGGGTGCAGAGCCAGGACTGCCGCGAACTCGACGCCAGTTGCGAGCTGTACGACGAGGAGGAGGGCTACTACTGCCTGGAGTAGTTGCTGCGCGCACGCATCAGGGGACGGAATAAGGGGTCGGGCGCCCGAGGTTCGATCGGTCGCGGCCTACTGCTGTGCTTGCTCCACCACGCTGGTGACCGTTCCGTTGCCGCTGCTCGCCGTGTAGGACGTGTAGCCGCCGATGGCGAAGATGCGCGTGTAGATACGCTCCATCGCAAAGAAGGCGTGGGCAGTGTGGGGCGCCACGCTGGTGGACTGCTTGCCGCCGACCAGGTCCTGCTCCACGTCGTAGTTCGAGGGCGCTGGCGAGCAAGCCGCCTCGTTGTTCTCCGCTCCCGGAGGACACATGGGGTAGCGATCGATGTTGCCGCCGACCTGACCGTCAAAGCCGAGCACGGCGTAAAGGTAGTTGAAATAAAGCAGGCCTTCGAGGCCAACGGCGCTGGCATAGGTACCGTTGGGCTTGTCATTGAAAGTCCAGCTCAGCAGATCGCCGTTGTTCGAGATGAAGCTGGTCTCGAACAGGTGGTCGCCTCCGCCCTCTGTGATCATGGTCTCGCCACCGGTTCCCAGCAGGGCGCGAGAGCCGTAGAGAACGGTCACGAACACCTGCTCGCCGTTCTCCTCCAGGGTGACGCCGAGGGCCGGTGGCGCGGTGAAGCCGTTGACGCAGACCGTGTCCACGCCGTCGCAGTTCTCGTCGATGCCGTTGTTGCACATGCCCGCCGCGGGCCAGGGCAGTTCGACCACGCCGGGGTTGATGTTGGGGTTGGTGTCGTCGCAATCCGTGCCGCCACACTCGACGCTGACGTAGCCGTCGCGGTCGCGGTCGCGCAGCTGCGGCAGCGAGCAGGGGCTGATGGCCGCGTCCCGGGTGACCGCGGCGTCCGGGATCACGCTGCCGTCGGCGGTGACGCTGCTGTCCACGGCCACGCTGCCATCCACCGGAGGCACGAAGGTATCAAAACCGGCGGCGTCAAAGCTGCAGGCCAGGTCGTTGCCGTCGCAGTTCTGATCGATGCCGTCGCCGCAGATCTCGGCGCGGCCGGGGTAGATCTCGTTGTTGAAGTCATCGCAGTCCGTGCCACCGCAGGCGATGCTGTCAAAGCCGTCAGCGTCCTGGTCGCGCTGCTGTGGCGTGTCGCAGCTGCCGGCCTGGCAGGTCGGGTCTATGCCGTCGCAGTCCTGGTCGACGCCGTCGCCACAGGGGTCCGCGGCCCCGGGGTGGATGCGTGGATCATCGTCCGCGCAATCGGTGCCGCCGCAGTCCACGGCGCGATAACCGTCCGCGTCACGGTCCGGCACCGCGCAGGGATCCACGATGACAGGCGGCACGGGATCGCTGTGTGAACCCGCGTTGGTGACCAGGCCAAAGAACGCGCGGCCTGTACCCAGCTCAAGGTGGGCCGAGGTGGGGCTGCTCGGGTCCGCACGCTGGAACTCCCAGCCCAGCAGGTCACCCGGCGCGACATTCGAGTCGCCGAGCAGGGCCACCTCGGTGCGCTCGGTGGTGCGTTCGTAGACGCCTGAGCCGGCCCGGTCCGAGCGGCCCGCTACCATGAAGATGTAGGTCTTGAAACCGGGCTCGTCGGGACCGGGGTTGAACACGGGCACGTCAAGCACAAAAGCCTCGCCACCCTCACGAGGCATGTTGAGCTGCATGCGGGTGGGTAGGGTCTCGAACAGCGACAGGCTGCCCCGGGCCAGGGGTAGCACCGCGTCCACGGCCGGCGCGTTGGTGTCGACGGTGTCGCCGCCGTCGGTGTAGTTCGTCGCTGTGAGCGCGCCCGTGTCGAGCAGGTAGCTCTGACCCAGGCCGTCGCCGCCAGCCTCGGTGCGGTACAGGCGATAGGCGGTGGCGCCCGGCACCGCAGACCAGCTCAGGCTGACCTCGTCCTCGCTCGCGGTGACCTCGGCCACGACGCGGTAGCCGGGGCGCGTCCACAGGGTCCCGCCTCCACCATCTGGCACCTCGGCGGCCACGCGATAGCCGTACAGGCTTGCGGCCAGGTTGCCGCTGCCAGCCTTGGCCTGGGCGGTCAGGTTGCCCGGGGCCGGGGCCAGGTTCCCCACGCCGTCGTCGACGAAGTGCACGAAGCTGCCGCTCGCCGGGTCGACGAAGGTGGTCAAAAAGCGCGAGGACTGGGCGCGACCGTCCGTGGCCAGGGAGCGATACACGGCGTAGAACAGGGCTCCCGGATAGCTCTCGACGCTGAGCTGCACGCGACCCTGGGCGCTGGTGCGCGCGATCACCTCGCGCGAGGCCAGGCCCTCACCGAGCTGGGTCACGGCGGCCACGCGGTAGTACCAGCCGCCCGCGGGGAGAGATCCGGTGCTGTCCAGGTAGCGTGCGCCGGTCACGCCTGGGATCGAGTCCAGGCCCAGGATCTTGGCGCGTTCCACATCCACCGTGGGCGTGGGGGTGGCGCTGTCGTCGACGGTGCCACCGATGACGTACACAAAATTCTGCACCCGCACCATCTGGTGATTCTTGCGCGGGGTGCGCAGGGTGTTGTCGATGCGCTCGCCGTTGCCGGCCGGGTTGGTCTGCTTCAACCTGGCAAACTGTCCGGGCTGGCCAAAGGGCGTCACGCTCGCGCGCTCGATGCTGTCGAGGTAGGCCGCGCTGGAGCCAACGCCACCGGAGACATAGATGTGTGCGTTGAACAGATCGTCGAAGCCCACGGTCGAGTCATGACGGGCGCGGCCGTCGACCAGGGTCATGGCCGTGCCCGAGCCGGGGCACTGTGCGCGGTCGAACTCGAGGTACTCGCAGAAGGCGCTCAGCTTGCCATCGGCGTTGGAGGTGACGGTCATCGAGTAGTAGGTGCCAAACTGTCCGTCGGGGTTGGTCACCCGCACGGCAGCGACCAGGCCCTGGCCCAGGCCGCAGTTCGTCGCCGCGGCGGCCAGGTTGCGCCACAGCACCGTCGAGGAGTCGGCCGCGGGCGGGGTTCCCAGCTCGGGAACCAGGCAGGGCCCCATGCCGAAGCTGGGGCTGAGCAACTCGACCACGGCGCCGGCGGTCGCGAAGTTCTTGCCCGTCAGCTTGAGGGTCCCGGGGGTGGTCAGCTGGCCAGAACGAGGTCGCGCCGGATCGATGGCGTCGATGACGGGCGGCGGGATGGGGGTAATTTCGAACAGGCCGCGGCGCTGCAGGGTGAAGGTCCCGGCGTCCGTGGACACCACGGTGTCCTCGAGCCAGAAGGCTCCCTGACCGTCGGGGTTCTCCAGGAACACGTGATACAGGCCCGTCGGCATGGCCTGGGACTCGCTGGGCACCACCGCCACCACCTGGGTGTCGGACAGGTAGTTGACGTCGCTGGCGGCAAAGCGCCGGTTGGGGTTGTTGACGTCTATCCACAGCACATTGGGCACGGCGGCGAAGTTGCCACCGCGCACCGTGATGGCGCGGTCAGACAGCACTGTGTCGGTGATGGTTCCCGCATAAGCCGAGGTCGGCGTCACGTCGGTGACCACCGGCGGCGGCACCACGGTCACGGTGTACGGGGTGGGTGCCATGGCGGTGCGCGGCGCCGGTGAACCCGAGGGATTCTCCACCGTCACGTCGTAAGGGCCCGCCGGACGGTCACTGGGTGGACTGAGCATGGGGAAGGTCAGCTGGATGGAGGTGCCGTTGGCCGCCACCGCGCCGTTGCTGATGACCTCGGTGGCGCTCGCCTGGGTCTGGTGTGCGAAGGTCACCACCGCGCCGGGCAGGATGGCCACGCCCGTGATCACGATGTCCACGTCCTGCCCGCGCCAGCCAGCGCTCGGGAACAAGCCGGTGATGGTCAGGGTCGGTGGCGCGAGGTCCTCGCCCACGGTGTCGGCGATGGTGGCGTCGAGGCCGCTGCTGTCGCCCGCCGGGCCGTCCTGCCCGGTGGCTCCGTCTTGCCCCGTGGCCGCGTCCTGGCCTTGTCCCGTGTCGATGCCCACCAGGTCGACACCCGTCCAGTCACGGCCCGTGAGGTCCGTGCCGACATTGGCGTCGCTCACGACGCTGCCGTCGCGGGCCCCGGCGTCCTTGCCTGGAGTGGTGGTGGTGCCGCAGTCGCACCCGGCGATCGAGAGAGTGGCACACATGCCAGCCGAAAATGCGAGTCGCATCCATTTCATGGCTAGACCCC
>JBDRCO010000030.1:0-5663 GCA_043821645.1 Pseudomonadota bacterium
CGCCCGGCGCGGTCGTGATGACGACGTGCGCCTCGGCGCTGGTGCTGCCGCGCAGCGTGCGCACGAAGCGCTTCACGCTGCCGTAGGCCGAGCGGAAGCCGTGGTCGTCGACGAGGTCCTGCCAGATCGCCATGGCGTTGCAGCCACGCTCCAGCGCCTCGACGATCAGCTCGCGGTACGGCTCGCAGGCGCTCGCTCTGGACACCTGTGGTGACGCCGGCGCCAGGGACCCGCTGCCGAGTCGGTGGCCATCTGGACCGTGGTGGCCGGTTTTGCCCCTCCAGGGTCGGTGGCCACCTCGGCCATGGTGGCCGGCTCTGCCGGTGGGCATTCCCGTGGCCGACCGCCCTTGCCGCGCACCGCGACCCCGGCCGCCTTCAGGTAGCCGCTCGCGGTCTCCCGGCGCACCGCCGTGGCTTGTTGAATGCGCCGGAGCGACCAGCCCTGTCGCCCAAGTGCCAGAACTTGCTGCTGCTTCGCTTCGCTCAAGACGTTGGCCATCCGGGCGAGGGACCACGGCCCCAGCGCCCTCGTCAACATCTCGATCCGCTACCCGTGGTGGCCGGTTTTCAGGTGGCCATCAGTGGCCGGTTTTGGGTGGCCACCGAGGGCTGTAGCTGTCCCTCCAGCCTGGCGACGCGTTGTGTCAACGCCTCGTCCTGTGGAACAGGCTGGTCTCTTGTTTTGTCAGGATGGCTCATGTCCAAGGCCCCCCCAGTCGCCGAGTACATTCGCACGAATAGAACGTGGGGCCCAAACGTAATCCTGTCAGTGAGCCTCGAAACGGAGAAGAGCAAAAAAAATCCGTGGGTCACCCGGGTTCCCGAATTGCACACAATAAGCGCTGCCAACACCTGCACTACCCGCATGCGGTCGAGGTCGGGCTGAAGGGGGCCGTTCTACCGCTTGTCTTGTGCATCGAGTTCCTTGGAGATGTCCAGGGCGCACTGCGGACAATAGCCGTGGGATAACCCGTTGCGGTAGCTGCTCTCGTCGAGCGACCGGCCACTCACCCAGGATCCATCTTCGAAGCGCACCTTGTTGCATCGGCAGCACAGTACGTGCAGATAGTCGCTGGTCTGCCGCGGCTGGGCCTGGTTCTCGAGGGCGCGCAGAAGCTGTGGCAGCTTTCGCGAGCCAGCCAGTACTGGGAGCAGATCCTCGAGAAGCACCACCAGGAAATCATCGATCTCAAACATGCGGAGCAACAGCCAGGTGTCGACGCCTTGCGGGTCGCGCACCCAAAGGACCCGGCTGCCGGGCCGCGAGCAGCGATCGGGCGGGGCGCCTTCCCGGGGCAGGATCTCCCAGCAGCTCTTGCCTAGAAGCTCGTCCCTTGTTCGGGAGAGGAGTTGCAGCGCGCGAGCATCTGCGTGGGTGACACGATGGGCGGGGTCCAGCACGAGAAACCCGGAGTGCAGGCGCGCCAGGGAGTGGAGGAGTGCGTTCATGGGCGTGCCCTGTGCCCGTCCCGCAGGTGTGGCTGTGTCCTGGGGTGCTCGGGGCTGCGGGCGGGTCGTCCGGCACCCAGCCTAGCGAGCACAGGCGATCGTCCCGAGGACGCCTGAAACGCCCTTGAGCCACCGCCTGGGCTCGAGTCCCCAAGGCCTTGAAAAATCTGGTCGCAAAAAAAATTGTAGTGAATCCTAGGCCCTACCAATGGTTCTGGCTGCAGGCCGACATGCCCATTGAAAAAGCAGATTGGCGCGCGCATTCTTCCTCTCCCGTTTTTACCCCGCCTGCTGAGAGGGGGTGCCGAGCTGCTGATGCAGGAGGCGGGCCAGAAGCACACCAGGTATCCCGCATTCTCAGTAGATCCACAGATCGCATTTCAATGGACGGAGCAAGGTGTTCATGACGGAGGATTTCAAGACGGAGAAACAAATGCAGCCCGCTGTATCTCGCCGCCTGCTCGAGGAGATACTGCGCGGGCAGCAGCTCCTCGATCTGGTTCCATCGGTCCTGGTGGCGGTGGACGCCCGCGGTCGCGTCGAGTGGATGAACAGGACTGGCTACCTGCTGACGGGCAAGCAGGAGTCAGAAGTGGTCGGGCTTGTTGCCGCCGAGGTCCTCGTCGACGAGAAACACAGGACCAACTCCCACCGCTTCTTTGAAGCAGGTGACCACGTCGTCGACCGGTTCGAAGAGTTCGCGGTGACCCTGAACCAACGGCAGATGCTCTGGCATACCAAGCAGCGCGAGGACAGCCAGGGAACGTTCGCCGGTTTCCTGTGCGTCGGCGAGGATGTCACGGAGTCCACCCACATCCGGGCTCAGCTCGCCCAGAATGACCGCCTGGCCACGGTGGGAATGCTGGCCGCAGGGGTGGCGCACGAGATCAACAATCCCCTGACCTCCATCCTCTTCAACCTGATCATGGTCAACGAGGATCTTCCGCGCCTGCTCGAGATGGTCGAGGTACTGAGACGGCAGCTGCTGGAGATGGCTGGTGCTGAGGTGGTCGAGGAGCTGCTGCGCCCCTACCAGCGGACAATTGGAGTGGATCCGGTTCTGGAGATCAAGGCCTCCCTGGACGACGCCACCCTCGGTGCCGAGCGCGTTCGCGACATCGTGCGCGATCTCAAGGTCTTCTCCCGCGTCGAGGAGGACAAGCTGGCCCTGGTGGACATCCGAGGGCCGATCGAGACTGCGATCAGCATGGGTTATCACGAGATCAAGTACCGCGCGAAGCTGGTCAAGGATCTGCCCCTGGTGCCGCTGGTCCTTGCCAATGACGGCCGCCTCGCGCAGGTGTTCCTGAATCTGCTGGTCAATGCGGCCCAGGCCATTCAGGAGGGCGATGCCCAGAATCAGCAGATTGTCATTCGCACTCGAGCACGCGATGGATTGGTCGAGGTCTCGGTGACGGACACGGGCAAGGGGATTGCGCCGGAACATCTGGGAAAGGTCTTCGACCCCTTTTTCACGACCAAGCCATCGGGCATCGGGTCCGGACTCGGTCTGAGCATCTGCCGGAGCATTGTCGAGGGGCTTGGTGGTGAGATCTCGGTGAGGAGCGAAGCTGGCCAGGGGACCTCGTTCGTGATTCGCCTGCCCGAAGGTCGTACCGCTGCGGCGAGCGTCGCACCGGCCGCCAGGGATGTCGTGCGCCCAGTGGCCCGGTCTCGGATCCTGGTTGTCGACGACGATCCACTGATGCGTTCCGTCATACAGCGGCTCTTGGGTCCTGTGCATGATGTCGTGACCGTGGACTCGGGCCAGGCAGCC
This sequence comes from Pseudomonadota bacterium, assembly GCA_043821645.1. Lineage (GTDB taxonomy): Bacteria > Myxococcota > JACRCW01 > JAFGSX01 > JAFGSX01 > JBDRCO01. The sequence goes on from JBDRCO010000030.1 coordinate 3,229, forward strand.
ATCGACTTGCTAGAGCGAGATAGTGACTTCGGCGTGGTGCTCTGTGACGTGATGATGCCGAGCGTCACGGGCGTCGATGTCTTCGAACGCATCACGCGTAAGCACCCCTCCTTGGTCAACCGCTTTCTGTTCATGACAGGAGGGATCTTCACTCCCCACACCCGCGAGTCGCTGCAGCTCATCCAGCGCCCCACCATCGAGAAGCCCTTCCAAGCGCAGAAGCTTCGCGAGCTCATCGCCGCCGTGCTGCAGGGCGAAGCTGGAGTGAAGCCGTGAGTGACGCGATCAAGGTCCTGCTCGTTGACGACGATGAGATGTTCGTGCGCGTTGTGCGCCGCCGTCTGAACAGACTCGGCTACCAGGTAGTGCCTTGTCTGGATTCGCAGCAGGCCCTGGGCCTCGCCCGTGCCCACGCTGCCGATGTGGTCCTGCTCGACATCTACATGCCCCGCCTCAACGGCTTCGAGGTCTTGCAGCAGCTCAAGGCAGAGCTGCCCGGGGTCGAGGTGGTGATGATGACGGGACTGGCCGACATGGAGTCCGTTATCCACGCCATGAGGCTCGGCGCCTTCGATTTCTTGCCCAAGCCCTTTGCCAAGTTCAACGAGGTCTGCGACGCCATCCGGCGTGCTGTCGAGCTGCCCAAGGCAGTGGAGCCGGCGCGGGTGAAGACCGGCGACGCAGCGGACCAGCCGGAGCTGATCTTCGGAAAATCTCCGGCCATGGCACAGGTACGCATGTTGATGGAGAAGGTTGCGCGGAGCGACGCCCCTGTTCTCATCCTGGGGGAGTCCGGTACCGGCAAGGAGCTGATTGCCCGTGAAATCCACCGCCTGTCCCGACGTCACGAGCGTCCGTGGATCCCGTTGAATTGCGCGGCGCTACCGGAGAGCTTGCAGGAGGCCGAGCTCTTTGGCTACGTCAAGGGCGCGTTCACGGGGGCCGCCGTCGACAAGCCTGGGCTGTTCTCAGCCGCCGAAGGCGGCACCCTCTTTCTCGACGAGGTCGGTGACCTTACCCTGCCGACGCAGACCAAGCTGCTGCGTGTACTGCAGGTCCGGCAGGTCAGGCCGGTGGGCGCCAGCGTCGAGAAGAAGGTGGATTTTCGCCTGCTCTGCGCGACCAACGTGGATCTGCGCTTCCTGGTGGTGGATGAGCGATTTCGCAAGGACCTGTTCTTTCGTGTCAACGTCGTCCGCGTCGAGGTGCCGCCCCTTCGCAGTCGGCGAGACGATATTCCAGACCTCGCCGACCACTTCCTGAACACCTACTCGCACAGTGAAGGCAAGTCGGGTCTGGTGTTCGCACAGGACGCCCTGGACTACCTGTCGCAGCAGCGCTGGCCGGGCAACGTGAGAGAGCTGCAGAACCTGGTGTACCGGGCCGTGGTGATGACCGAGGGGGACCCGATCACGGCGCTGGATCTCCAGGCCATCGAGGAGGCGGACGTGGGGGACGGGGCCTCTCCCACAGCGAGCGAGCTGCTGGCGCTTCCCTTCACCGAGGCCAAGCGCCGGTTGACCGAGAGCTTCGAGCGCCAGTACCTGGAGAATGCGCTGAAGCAAGCCAAGGGCAAGATCGCCGCGGCAGCCCGGCAGTCTCACCTGGACCGAAGCAGCTTCAAGCGCTTGGCCCGACGACACCAGATCCTCGACACCTCGGGTCCGGCCATGGACGAGGAAGACTAGCCTTTCGAGCTCTGCATCGACCCCGAACCAACTCGCCCCCGCTGATTCGATGCCGGGGGCGCTCAAGGTATGCATCCTGCGAGCCGATGGTCGGGCATCTCGGGGTGCGAGCCTCGCGTGCGGTGTGGACGTCTCTCGGAACGACCCGACCGCTTGTCGGCGGAGGAATCGTGACCGATCACCGTGGCGCCCTCGAACAACAGGCAGAGATGGGGATGGCGCAGGTCGTCGATGTCCCGTTGAATATCCTGGTCGAGGTGATCAAGGACTGCTGCAACGCCGAGGCTGCATCGCTGCTGCTGTATGATGCCAGCACGGACGAGCTGTCGTTTGCCGTGGCGGTCGGCGAGGCCGGTTCGAAGATCCAGGACCTCCGCCTGTCCCGGGGGCAGGGTGTGGCCTGGCAGGTGTTCGAGACGCGCACCCCGGTGCTGGTGGAGGACACCCGTCAAGCCCCGCAGTTCTCGGCTGCGGCGGACCAGATGTCCGGTTTCGAGACGCGCAGCTTGATCGCCACGCCCCTCCTCGCCAGGGATGGTGGATGTCCCGGCGTGGTCGAGGTGGTCAACAAGCGTGGTGGCGGCGCGCTGGATCAAGCGCAGCTTTCGCACCTGCTGCAGATCCAGCTCCCGCTGTCCCACGCTGTCGAGGCCGCGCTGGAGATCCGGCAAGGGCAGGCGGTCCGCATCGGGGCCTTCTACGCGGCACTGCTGAAGATCCTGAACCTGCAGGCGCGCCGCATCGAGG
>JBDRCO010000031.1:0-89321 GCA_043821645.1 Pseudomonadota bacterium
GATGCCCCACCGTGCCCACACCCAGACCCGCGCCCTGACGCTGATTCCGGCCCTGGCCCTGGCCACCCTGCAGCTCGCCTGCCCGTTCAAGGTGCTCGGGCCCACCGGACCGTCCGAGGGCTTCGACTGCTCGTGCAACCAGCGCGGGGTGTGCGAGCCGGGGTGCTCCTGCGACCCGGACTGTGAACGGGACGCCGGTGCCAGCGACAGCGTGGGGCAGGACCAGGGTCAGGTGGGCTGCGGCACCTCGTGCACGGACCTCATCTACGACGAGTGCACCTGCGGCGTCGCCGATCCCTGCGGCTGGATAGGTGATGGCTACTGCGACCTGGATCCGTCCCGGTCCAGCTGCCTGGGCTTCACCCAGCACTTCGACGACGCTGTGGACTGTCGCCCGGCCAGCGACGCCGGGAGCGCGCCGGACACCGCGACGGTGCCGGACAGTGGCACGGGCCTCGACGCGGGCCCCAGCGATCACGCGACGGGCGTAGATCAGACCAGCACCCCCGACACCGGCACGGATTCGGCCGTACCCACGGATTGCCCGAGCGACTGCAGCAACATGTACTACACGGCCTGCAGTTGCTCGGCCGCCGACCCCTGCGGCTGGTCCAACGACGGCTACTGCGACCTGGATCCGCCCTCGCAGAGCTGCGCCATCTACAGTAATCACTTCGACGACAGTCAGGACTGCCTGGCCGTCACGGACGCGGGGAGCACAGTCGACGCCAGCACAGGGGTTGATGTCGTTCCTCCACAGGATGCCGGCAGCGCCGGGGATTCGGGTCCAGCCGGGGGCTTTGTCGCCGTCAGCAACCCCGTGCAGGGTCGCACCGACATCTCGCTCAACAGCGTGTGGGGCGTGGTGGCGTCGTGGAGTCAGACCCTGTGGGCCGTGGGCTCTCAGGGCACGGTGCTGACCTGGGATGGCAACAACTGGACCCAGAAGACCACACCCACCACCCAGCCCCTTTACGGCGTGGTCGGCACCTCGACGGACAGCTGGTTCGTCTCAGGCCTGTACACGACCCTGATCTGGACCGGATCCGAGTTCGACCACGGCACGGGCTGGGCCGGAGAGTTGGTGGGCGTCTGGGGCGACTACAGCACCAGCATCTACTTCCTGCATCGCCCGACCAGCCAGTACGTGCAGTGCTCGATCATGAAGTGGAACGGCCTGGAGTTCGAATCGAGCCAGAGCATCGAGCCCTCGTGCCTGGCCATTGGCGGCTATGGCAACGAGGCCTGGGTGGGCACCACCGGTGGCATCTACTACAACTTCGGCGGCGGCTGGAACCCGCAGACCGCGGACGGCGTGGGCTTCTACACCGACGTCTTCGCCGCCGACGCGGACAACGTGTGGATGTCGGGTACCCAGGGCCTGGTGGCTTACGACTCGCACTTTCAGACCTGGAACAGGGTCAACGATGTGCTTCGCCCCAACGGCGAGGCGCTCAACGGCGTGTGGGCCTCCAGCGCCAGCGACCTGTGGGTGGTGGGTGACGACGGACTGATCGCGCACTACGACGGCAATGGCTGGAGCGAGGTCGACAACCCGCTGCGCGGCACGGGCACGGCCATCAACGACATCTGGGGCTCGACCATCGCCGGCATCTGGGTGGTGGGTGACAACGGCAGCATCCTGCACAGGCCCTGAACGCTCGCCGACCGACGGGGTGGGTCAGGCCTCGAGCACCTTCTTGATGCGCTCGAAGGCCCAGTCGATGTCCTTCTTCTCGATCACCAGCGGTGGCGCGAAGCGGATTACGTCGTCGTGGGTCTCCTTGCACAGCATGCCTTCGGCCATCAGCGCCTCGCAGAAGCGGCGGGCACCACCGGCTTCCTTGTGCAGCTCGACGCCGACGAACAGGCCGCGACCGCGCACCTCCTTGATGTGCTTGCTCTTGAGGGTGCGCAGCCGGCCCATCAGGTACTCGCCCAGCTCGGCCGAGCGTTCGGTGAGCCTGTCCTCGCGTAGCACGCGCATGGCCGTGCAGGACACCGCGCAGGCCAGCGGGTTGCCGCCGAAGGTGCTGCCATGGGAGCCGGGGGTGAACAGGCCCATCACATCCTTGCTGCCGACGACGGCGGAGATGGGCAGCACGCCACCACCCAGGGCCTTGCCCAGGATGTACAAGTCGGGCTTCACGCCCTCGTGCTCGCAGGCGAAGAGCTTGCCGGTGCGGCCGAAACCGGTCTGGATCTCGTCGGCGACCAGCAGCACGTTGTTCTTCGTGCACAGCTCACGCGCACGCTTGAGGTAGCCGGCGGGCGGGATGATCACGCCTGCCTCGCCCTGTATGGGCTCGACCATGAAGGCCACGGTGTTGGGGGTGATGGCCTTCTCGAGGGCTGCGGCGTCGCCATAAGGGATGATCTTGAAGCCCGGGGTGAAGGGCCCGAAGCCCTCCTGGTACAGCGGTTCGGTCGAGAAGGAGATGATGGTGACCGTGCGGCCGTGAAAGTTGTCGGAACACACAATGATTTCGGCCTGGTTCGCGGGCACACCCTTGACCTTGTAGCCCCACTGCCGGGCTGCCTTGATGGCGGTCTCCACGGCCTCGGCGCCGGTGTTCATGGGCAGGCCCATCTCGGTGCCCGTCAGCTCACACACGTCGCGCAAGAAGGGCCCCAGCAGCGCGTTATGAAAGGCGCGCGAGGTCACGGTGACCCGGCTGGCCTGCTGGATCAGGGTCTTCATGATCTCGGGGTGGCGATGGCCGTGGTTGACCGCCGAGTAGCAGGACAGGAAATCCAGGTACTTGTGCTCCTCGGGATCCCACACCCAGATGCCGTCGGCATACTCGATGACGATGGGCAGGGGCTTGTAGTTGCGGGCGCTGTAGCGGTCCGTGAGGGCGAAGAGCTCGTCGGAGTGCATGGCCATGGGGGACCTCGCTGTGGTTCGCTGTGCCTCATCTCTTCAACCCTGAAAAGCGGTGAAAGGCAACCGCTGTGCGTTCTGGCCAGCAAGCGGACAATCGAAGCTGTACGTGTCGGGGTGAGCTGCTAGATTTCGCACCCCGCCGCCGCCTGCTGCGAGCGCACCTGGAGGTCCCGTGTCTGCAAAGCCCAAGAAATCCAAAAAGCTCACCGTCGCCGTCGTGGGCGTGGGTCAGATAGGCAGTGCGACGGCCCTGGCCCTGCATCGTGCCGGGCGCTACCGCGTGCTCGCCGTCGACAAGGTGGCCGAGGCGCGAGCGCGCATGAAGGCCGAGGGGCTTGCGGTGTTTGCGGACGCGGCCGACGCTGCGCGCCAGGCCGAGCTGGTGATCCTGGCGGTCAAGCCCAAGAACGCCGTCGAGACCCTGCGCAGCATGGCGCCTGCCCTTCAGGGCAAGACCGTCATCTCCATCGTCGCGGCCATCACCATCGAGGTGCTGCGGACCGCTGCACCGGGCGCCGAGTTCGTGCGTGCCATGCCCAATATCGCGCTCCTGGTGCAGGCCTCGTACACGGGCTACGCCATGGCCGAGGGCGTGAGCGCACGCACCCGCAAGCTGGCCGAGCAGGTGCTGGGCGAGCTGGGTGAGGCCGCCGTGGTCGAGGAGAACTTGCTCGATGCTGTGACCGGGCTCAGCGGCAGTGGCCCGGCCTACGCTGCCATCTTCATCGAGGCCATGGCCTACGCGGGCCTCAAGGTGGGCTTGCCCCGGGACGTGGCCCTGCGCAGCGCTGCGCAGACCATGCTCGGCTCCGCGCGCATGATCCTGGACGCGCACATCCACCCGGCGCAGCTCAAGGAGATGGTGGTCACCCCGGCCGGCACCACCATCCAGGGCATCTACCACATCGAGGAGAGCGGCATCCGCTCGTCGGTGATGCGCGCGGTCGACGCCGCCACCAGCCGCTGCACCGAGATCACGGCGGCGCTCACCAAGGGCTGAGCCGGGCGTCCGGGGCCAGGATAGGCACGACGTGGCCCCGGCCGGTTGACGCGCAGAGCGCCCCCGTGCTGGATTCGGCCAGGACCGTAGCCCTGGGCGCAAGGTCATCGTGAACCAGCTGGTGTCGACATTCGGGATGTTGCTGAGAAGGCGCGCCACCGACCTGCTCTTCGTCGCAGTTCTGATCGGCACGACGACGCTTCACCTGAAGCTGCTCGACCACGTCTACATTCACAAGTGGGATGAGCAGTACCACCTGGCCGTGGCCCAGTCCCTCACGCTCGACTTCTTCAAGCCGCGGCTTCAGCTCATCGACGCCAGCGGCAGCAAGAACCCTGGCTGGAGCGACAGCACGATCTGGATGCACAAGCCCATCCTGCCGTCGTGGATGTCCGCGATCTCGGTCAAGCTTGGCGGTCGCCAGCTCTTCTTCTACCGGCTCCCCTCTGTCTGTTTCTTCGTCCTGTTGATCCTGACGGTGCGGGCCCTCGGGACCCGGGTGCACTCCGTGCCGCTCGGCAACCTCGCGGCGTCACTTCTGGCCCTCAATCCCTTCCTGGTCCGCCTGACCCAGGGCGACGTGTTCTCGGACATGTTCGACCTGCCCTTGCAGTTTTTCTCCACCGCCAGCGTTCTGGCACTGATCCACGCCCAGGACTCCAGGCGTCCGCGGCTTTTCGCCCTGGCTGGGGTGCTGTGTGGTCTCGGGGTGCTCTCCAAGGCCTTCCTCGGGCTGTCCCCGCTCGGCGTGGCGGTGCTGCTGACCGGGCTGGGTCGAACCCCTGTCCTGGGTTCCGGGCCCAGGCTGCGGGATCTGGCGATCATGGCAGGCGCCTTTGTCGTCACCATCCTGCCCATCAACCTGTGGTTGCTGCTGCAGTTCACCGATGTGTTCCTCGAGGAGAATGTCTACTTTCTGCGGCACCTGACACACGGGCTCGAGGTCTGGGCGCTGCCCTGGGACTACCCCTTCAACGGGGTCTGGAAAGCGCTGTTCTCAAAGCCACTGGCCCTGCTGGGGCTCTGCGGCGTGGGCGCACTGAGCTGGAGAATGGTCAGGACCCGGAACGTCGCCACCCTCAGCGTCGGGATCTGGTGCCTGCTCACCCTGGCGGTCTTCCTGGTCTCCAAGACCAAGCCACCGGTGGTCTTCGCGGGCTGTCTACCGACGCTGACCATAGGAATTGGGCTGATCGTGTTCTCCAGTGCGCGCTTCTTCCCGCTTGGTCTCGGTCTCGCCACCAGTGCGATCCTGCTCGACCTCGGGCTGGCCCGCGGGACCCTGTTCGAGGTGTTCAATTTTCATCGCTATCCTGGGCTCAAGAGCCTGGTCCATGACGCGGCCAGGGATCCCACGATGGCACTCAACCTCAGTGTGTTCGCACCGACCTTCTTGCTGCTGCTGGCGGTGTTCGCTGTCCTCACGCTCGCCCGCCGCCGAGGCTTCCTTGGCGCCTTTACCCAGGGCCCGGCCCTGGCCACCGGGTGTGCGGTCTGCGTCGGACTTGCGGTGGTTGGAGTCACGGCACACGCCTTCGAGGCCCAGCGGGTCGCCATCGCCGGCAAGAAAGATCCGGAGCACCTGCGCATGAAGCAGGTCGCGGCCCAGATCCGCCCACTCCTGACACCCGAGATGGGCCTCTTCGTGGAACACGAGGGACTGCCCGTGCGCCTGGCCATCCACCTCGACAATCCGGTCGTGGGGACGCCGCGCCAGCCGAGCCCGGAGCTGGTGCGGAAGATGATCGCCTTCGGTTTCAGGCCGCTGTACCTGACGTCCCAGGAGCTGCCCTACACCGACCTGCGGCCGCCTGGCTCGACTCTCGAGCTCCACCTGTACGACCTGCAGGCCGCCAGACCACTGCCTTGACACGTCGTCACGCCCACGGATTTTGGATGCAGGACGCGCGCTGCGGCATTCGCTATGCTGCCGCGGCGATAGCAGGGGAGCCAGAAAGCCATGCTGAGAACCGACTACATCATGCGAATGGTCGAGCAGATCCAGAAGCTGATGGCGCAGATCGCGCTCACGCGAGAGTCCGGCGATCACCTCGCCACCGCGCGCTTGCTCGACGAGGCCAGCACCGAGCACCTGGGCCTGGCCTTCACCGTCGTCGCCCTGCAGCCGCTCGCCCAGCTCAAGCTGCTGTTCACCACCGAGGACGAACTCGACCCCGGCAAGTGCATCGCGGCCGGCGAGTTGCTGGTTCAGGCTGCGGCCTTGCACCTGGACCTCGAGCATCGTGCCCAGGCCGACGCCATGCGGCTGAGAAGCCTGGAGCTGTTCATGGCGGGCTATCGGGTGCTGCCGCAGCGCGAAAGAGCGCTGTACGCGCTCAAGATCCTGGATCTGCTCGCGAAGCTGCCGGACCACGCCTTGACCGATCACCAGCTGCTGAGCCTGGTGGGTGTGTACGAGGCCGCGGGCAGGTACGACCGCGCCGAGGATGTGCTGTTTCCCCTGGTCGAGGACGGAGTGGACGGGGCGCTGGCTCTTGGGCTCAGGCTCTACGACCAGTTGCTCGGCAAGAGGGACGAGGACCTGGAGCAGGGTGGGCTGCCCCGGGACGAGGTTCAGCAGAGTCTGCAGGAACTGCGGCGGCTGGAGAAAGGTCCGTGACCGCCTTGGCGCAGAAATCGAGCTAGCGCCCGAGCCTGCGCTCGACCTTGCGCCGCATTCTGGTGAAGGCCAGACCCAGGCGATTGACGAGGTCGTCGGATCCCGCAGCGGCCGCGGGATCCAGGTTGCCGCCGTCAGGGCCGTACATGTCGGCCATCATGTCGATGACGCTGCCCTCGACCAGACGCTTCACCGGAATCTTCGAGACCATGCCGTACATGGCCGCGCTGCCGGTCTCGGCCAGCTCGGGATGCCCGCGCACCAGGGAGACGGCCTCGCGCAGGTCGGCGAGCCAGGTGTCGACGACGGTGGCGTGCAGCGGGGTGAGCATCACGTGCAGCGCTTCGGGTTTTTGCAGGCGGTCGATGTTCCAGCCCCGCCTGTCCATCTCGTCGGCCACGGCATAGATGTAGAGGTCGGGGTCGCGGGAGCAAAAGGCCATCACGCTCATCACGGGATTGCCGAGCACCTCGAGGCCCGCAATGGACGCGATGCCCTCGCGAAACCTGCGGGTGGTCTCCATCAGCCCGCGGGTGCGCTCGAGATAGCCGTCCTGGCCAATGGCCTTGAGCGTGGCCCAGGCCGCACCGATGGCACCACCGGGGCGCGTGCCCATCAGCGTGGGGGAGACGTAGACACCGCCAGACCAGTCCACGATGGCGTTGAATTGGTGGCGCAGGTAGCTGATGTCGCGGTGCAGGATCAGGCTGGCTCCCTTGGCCGCGTAGCCGTACTTGTGAATGTCCGCCGACATCGAGGTGACGCCGGGGACCCGGAAGTCGAAGGTCGGAACCGGGTAGCCGAGCTTCTCGACCCAGGGCAGCAGGAAGCCGCCGAGGCAGGCGTCGACGTGCAGGGGGATGCCGCGCGACCGGGTGAGGGCGGCGATCTCCTCGATGGGATCGACCACGCCGTGCGGGTAACCCGGCGCCGAGGCCACCACCAGCGCGGTTCTCGACGACAGCCGCCGCTTCAGCGCCTTGAGGTCGACGCGCAGATCCTTGCCCACCGGCACGGTCACCTGCTTGAGCCCGAAGTAGTGGCAGCCCTTGCGGAACGCCACGTGTGCCGACTCGGGCATCACCACCTCGGGGCGTCGCATGCCGGGCAGCAGGCGCGAGCGGTAGCGATCGCGCGCCGTCTTGACTGCCAGCAGGCAGCTCTCGGTGCCGCCTGTGGTCATGGTGCCGACCACCTGGGCGTCGCCGTGGAGCATGTCCGCGGCCATGCGCACCACCTCGTTCTCGAAGCGGCGCAGGCTCTTGAAGGCCATGGGGTTGAGGCCGTTCTCCGAGAAGTACATGCCATGGGCTTGCTTCAGGAAGTCGGTGTGCTCGTCGCCAAGCCAGTACACCAGGCTGAAGGTGCGGGCGGCGCGGTAGTCGACGTCCTGGGCGCCATAGCTGCGCATCTCGTCGAGCACCCGCTGGTGGCTCCAGCCCTCGGCGGGGATCTCGTGTTGTGCCATCGCGGTATCCTTTCTGAACGCGGGTCCGCCCAGCCCTGCGGCTCCTCGGTGCGGTGGCCGGCGAAAGTGCGCGAGCAGGGAATGCACGCTATCGCGGACCCCTGCGCTGCCCAAGCGAGGATCGCATGCGGACTCAGCCTGGCTGGCCTGTCGTCGTCCGTGTGTCGTCGGGCTGGTCGTCCGCTGGGAGCACCAGGCGCAACAGCGCCAGGCCAGGGATCGCAGCCAGGGTACAGAACACGAAGTAGCCGCTCCAGCCCAGGTGGGCGGCGATCCAGCCCGTGGGTGCGGCCGCGAACACCCGTGGGATCCCCATCAGGCTCGAGAACAGCGCGTACTGCGTGGCGGTGAAACGCTTGTTGGTCAGGCTGGCCATGTAGGCCACGTAGGCGCTGGTACCCATGCCCGCGGTGAGCATCTCCAGGGTGATGGCCAGGGCAAGTCCCCAGGTCACAGGGCCAAGCTGGGCCAGGCCGGCGTATCCCAGGATGGCCGAGGCCTGGGCGATGCCGAACAGCCACAGGGCGCGGCGTATCCCCATGCGCAGCATGAGCAGGCCGCCGGCAAAGCCTCCACCTATGGTGGCAGCCATGCCGAAGGTCTTGACCACTGCGGCGAGCTGGGTTTTCGAGAAACCCAGGCCCAGCACGAAGGGTGTCGTCATCGACGAGGCCATCTGGTCGCCGATCTTGTACAGCAGGATGAAGCTCAGGATGGTGAGCGCGCCTGGGCGTCGGAAGAAATCCACGAAGGGCTCGACCACGGCCTCGCGCAGGGTGCGCGGCGGAGGTGCATCGACCTGCGGTTCCGGGGCGAGGAGGGTGGTGACGATTCCCACCCCCATGAAGCCGGCCATGATCAGGTACACGCTGTGCCAGGGCAGGAGGTCCGCGAGGAACAGCGCCATGGCACCCGAGGCCAGCATGGCCACCCGGTAGCCGTTGACGAACAGCGACGAACCCAGGCCCAGCTCGGCTTCCGGCAACAGTTCCCGGCGGTAGGCGTCGAGCACGATGTCCTGGGTGGCGCTCATGAAGGCCAGCAACAGCGCCAGCGCCGCGATGTGCCAGGGATGCGTCGTCGGATCCGCCAGGCCGAGCCCGGCGATGGCCAGCACCAGCACCAGCTGCACGCTCAGCATCCAGCCGCGGCGCCGTCCGAGGTAGGGCGGCACGAAGCGGTCGAGCAGGGGCGCCCACAGGAACTTGAGGGTGTACGGCAGGCCGACCAGGGCGAACAGGCCAATGGAGGTGAGGTCGACCTTGGCGTCGACCAGCCATGCCTGCAAGGTGCTGCCGGTAAGCAGCAAGGGCAGACCCGAGGAGAACCCGGTGAGCACGGTGACCAGCATGCGGCCGCTGAACACCGTGCGCAGCGTCGACGGCATGGCGCAGCCTAGCACGCCTGACCGGGTGCGACTCGTTTCGTCGCTTGCCCGCGGCAGACTGGGCGTGAGAGGAAGGAGCGACCAGGGGATGGCATGGCACTGACCGTTCATCGCAGCAATCGCGCCGAGGTGCTGGCCGCGCACCTGGCCCACGAGATGGGTCAGCCCCTGCCCGGCGCCTGCACTCCCGAGCTGCTGGTGGTCGAGGGGCGAGGGCTGGAGCGCTGGCTGAGCCAGCAGGTGGCGCTGCGCAACGGCATCTGGGCCAACGTGCAGGTGCTGTTCCCCCGCGCCATGGTTGGCCGTGTGCTCGACCTGGTGCCCGCGCCCGACGACGACCAGGTTTCGATCGCGCGCTTCGAGCCGGAACTCACACTGTGGGCTGTGGCCGACCTGCTGGTCGAGCTCCAGGACAGGCCCAGCTTCGCGCCACTGCGCAACTACCTGGCCGGGGCACTCCCCGGTTCGCCGCGCTGGCTGGAGCTGAGCGAGCGCCTGGCGCGCACCCTCGACGACTACGCGGTGTATCGACCGCGCTGGATACAGCACTGGGAACAGGGACAGCGCGTTCCCGACCATGCGGAGCAGCACGACTGGCAAGCCGAGCTGTGGCGCGCCCTGGTCGGCAGGCTGGGTCCGCACCATCCACCGCGGCGCGCGCGGGATTTCTTCTCGGCCCTGGCCACGGGCCGTCTCGATGTCGGCGCCCTGCCACCCCGGCTGCACCTTTTCGGCCTGACCTCGCTGGCGCCGCTCTACCTGCGGGTGCTGGTGGCCCTGGCCGAGCACAGCACCGTGCATCTGTACCTGCTGAGTCCCTCCGAGGCGTACTGGAGCGACATCCAGCGTCACCTGGGGTCGCACCTGCGCGAGTGGCGCGAGGGTGCTGCCGAGCTCGACCTGCACTACACCCTGGGTCACCCCTTGCTGGCCTCCCTGGGGCGGCAGGGTCGCGACATGCAGCGCCTGCTCGAAGCCCTGCCCGAGGCGGATGAGCTGGACGACTACCGCGCACCTGCGCCCTACCTCAGCAGTGGGCAGGACGGGGATGCTGGAGCCACGGAGGATTCCGCTGCGCCGCCCACGACCATGCTGCAGGTTGTGCAAGAGGACATGCGGCGCTTGCAGCTGCGTGCGGCTGCCGGGGCCGTGTCCGCAAGCGAGCAGCGCGTGGATCCACGTCCCCTGTTGCCCGGGGACCGCAGCATCACCATCCATTGCTGTCACAGCGCGCTGCGCGAGATCGAGGTGCTGCGCGACCAGCTGCTGGATCTGTTCGAGCATGACGACGCGCTGGTGCCGGCGGACATCGCGGTGCTCACCCCTGACATCGACGCCTACGCCCCGGCCATTGATGCGGTGTTCGGCGCGCCCGAGCTGGCGCGGCGACTGCGCTACACCGTGGCCGATCGCAGCGCTCGACACAGCCTCGATCTGGTCGACGGCCTGCTGCGGCTGATCGAACTCGGGCGAGGCCGCTTTGATGCGCCTGCCGTGTTCGACCTGCTGGCCAACCCGTCGCTGCGACGACGTCATGGAGTGCAGCCCGACGAGGTCGCGCGCATCGAGGGTTGGATCCGCGAGTCAGGAATTCGCTGGGGCATCGACGCCGAGCACCGGCGCAGCCTGGGCCACCCGGCGCTCGACGACAACACCTGGCGTGCGGGTCTGGACCGGTTGCTCCTGGGCTACGCCATGCCTGGCGAGGGTCGGGCTCTGTTTCAGGGGGTCCTTCCCTTCGACGACGTCGAGGGCAGTGACGCCGAGACCCTGGGCAAGTTCCTGGGCCTGTGGCAGCGCCTGCTCGCCTGGCACCGCCAGCTCTCCACCGCGCGTCCCGTGGCGCAGTGGGCAGCGCTCCTCAGCGGGGCGCTGGACGACTTCTTTGCCGTGGGCGACGAGCATGAGGCCGAGGCTGATCTGATACGCCATACCCTCGACGAGCTGGCGCAAAGGGCCGGGCAAGCGGGCTATGGACGCGAGGTCGAGCTCGAGGCCATCACCACCTTGCTCGAGCCGCTGGTCGAGCGCGGCCGGGTTGCCCAGGGTTTCTTGCGCGGTGCCATCACATTCTGTGGCACCGTGCCCATGCGCGCCATTCCCTTCAAGGTGCTGGCCCTGGTCGGCATGAACGACGACAGCTTCCCCCGCCAGGACCGGCGGCCCGGCTTCGACCTGATGGCAAAGAAGCCCTTGCCTGGCGATCGCAGTCGGCGCGAGGACGACCGCTACCTGTTCCTCGAGGCCCTGCTGTCGGCGCGGCAATGGCTGATTCTCACCTACACCGGCCGCAGCGTGGCCGACAATGCAACGCGTCCGCCCTCGGTGGTGGTGAGCGAGCTGCTCGACGTGCTGTGCGACAGCTTTCGATTGCCCGACCTGAGCCACGAGGGTCAGGCTGTGGCTGCAGGCAGCCTGCGCATGAAGAACGCGCTGCGGCAGGTCCTGGTGCAGGAGCATGCCCTGCAACCCTTCAGTCCCCGCAACTTCGTCATGGCACCCGCGAGCGACGATCCGCGGCAGCACGCGGCGGACCACACCCCGAGGAGCCACGATGCGGCGGCGTGTCGGGGGGCCCGAGCCCTGCAGCAGCAGGCGGTGCCACGATCTGCCTTCGTGGATTCCCCGCTCCCTGCGCTGGACCTTGGCGAGCTGTCCCTCGACGAGCTGGCGCGCTTCTGCCGCGATCCCCTGGCCTGGTTCTTTACCCGCCGCCTGGGTCTGGAGCTGTCGGACCGGCAGGACAGCCTGGAGCCAGACGAGCCGCTCGACCTCGCGGGATTGTCTCGCTGGCAGGTGGGCTCGCAACTGCTCGCGCAGGCCCTCGAGGGTCAAGACCTCGAGCTGTCCCGGCGGGTGCAGCGCGCGGCGGGCCAGCTCCCCCTGGGTGTGGTGGGAGACTGCGCGCTCGACGAGGTCGAGGCACAGGTTCGCGATCTGGTCCGTGCGGCGCGCCCGCTGTTGCAGGGTGCGCACCGTGACGTCGAGGTGGACCTTGCACTGGGTGCGACGCGCCTGACCGGCACGCTGCGGCAGGTGCGAGAGCAAGGCCTGGTGCAGGTCAGCTATTCTCGCGATGGCGGTGCCCAGGAGCTGGCGCTGTGGTTGCGTCACCTGGTGCTGTGCGCCTGTTCCCCCGAGGCCCGCCATTCCACGTTGCTGTGCCGAGGCGAGAAGGCCGGCAGTGGACCGGTGCAGCGGATCTTCTCGAGGCCAGAGGATCCGGGCGCGATCCTGACGTCGCTGGTCGAGCTGTGCAGCCTGGGCTCTTGCCTGCCACTGCCGCTGTTCAAGCAGGCCTCGTGGACCTATGCGCGGGTCCTGGTGGAGGCGAAGAACGAGGAGGATCCAGCCTATGCCCTGTCCAAGGCGCGCGAGGTGTTCGAGGGCGGCTTCCACCTCGACGCCGAGGCCGACGACCCGCAGGTACGTCAGGCCTTCGCGCACTGTGATCCACTGCTGCAGCGCATCGAGATCGACGGGCACAGCCTGGGCTTCGCAGACCTGGCGCTGCGGCTGTACAGGCCCTTGCTCAGGCACAGGGGGTAAGGCCGGTGCAGACCTTCGATCCCCTCGCCGTAAACCTGTCCTGCGTCAACCTCATCGAGGCCAGCGCGGGCACTGGCAAGACCCACAGCATCGCCACCCTGTTCGTGCGTCTGTTGCTCGAGAAAGATCTGCGCATCGACCAGATCCTCGTCGTCACCTTCACCCGCGCTGCCACCTCGGAGCTGCGCGACCGTCTGCGCGCGCGCCTGAGCCTGGTGCGCGAGGCCCTTTTAGGAAGTGAGCTCGAGGACGACCCCAGTCTGCGCGACTACCTGGCGCAGCGGCTGGCGGTGGGGCAGGGGCCCAGAGACCTGCGCTGTGTCGAGGAGGCCCTGCGCGCCTTCGACACGGCAGCCATCCACACCATCCACGGTTTTTGCCAGCGCGTGCTGCAGGAGAATGCCTTCGAAAGCGGCGTGCGCTTCGACGCCACCTTGCAGGAGGACGACGCCCTGCTGGGCGCGCTGGTCCACGAACACTGGGCGCAACGCCTGTATGGCAGCTCGCCGCTCCTGGTGCGTTATCTGCACGAGCAGGGGACGGAATTCGGGACCTTGCAGGCCCTGGCCAGGCTGGTCTCGACCCACCGCGATGCGCAGGTGCGGCCCGAGGCTGCCACGGTCGACCTCGACCTCGAACCCGTGGCTGCGGCCTGGCGCCAGGCTCGTGACGCGGCGCAGGCGATCTGGAGTGCGCAGCGCGAGGCCATCGTGGCTGTCCTGTGCCAGCCCGGTGTGCTCCATGCAGGGAGCTACAAGCCCGAACGCATCACCGCGAAGTGGGTGCCCTGGCTGGATCAGGCGCTGCGTGTGGACAGCCCCGCGAGCCTGATCGACGCCGACGACGCCACGGTCCTGCAGCGCTGCACGCCGCCGGTTCTTCTATCCAGGACGAACAAGAAGTTCAAGCACAGCCCGCCCCGGCACCCCTTCTTCGATGCCTGCCAGACCCTGGTGGAGCGCAGCCGCGAGCTGCTGGCCGGGCTCGAGGAACTGCGCCTGGGTGTGCTCAGGGAGCTGGCCGCACGGGTGCGCGACGAGTTGCCCGGACGCAAGGACGCGCAGGGTCTGCTGGCCTTCGACGATTTGGTGTACCAGCTGCGGCAAGCGCTGCGGCGGCCCGACGACAGCCTGGCGGCGCGTATCCGCGAACGCTACCGGGTGGCGCTCATCGACGAGTTTCAGGACACGGATGCGGTGCAGTACGAGGTCTTTGACAGGGTCTGGGCGGGTCACGGTGGGCTGTTCCTGATCGGCGATCCCAAGCAGGCCATCTACTCGTTTCGCGGCGCGGACGTGTTCGCCTACCTCGAGGCTGTGCAGCGTGCCGATGCTCGTTCGACCCTGCCCACCAATCATCGCAGCGATCAGGGTCTGGTGCAGGCGGTCAACAACCTGTTTGCCGTGGGCGCGCGGCCCTTCGTGTTCGAGCAGATCCCCTTCGCGCCGGTGCAGGCGCGACACGGCTGCCGCGTGCGTGGCCCTGCCGAGCGCTGCGCCCCCTTCGAGTTCCTGCTCGCCGCCCCCGAGTCGGACAAAGCCATTGGCAAGGGCCGTGCCCTGCGTGGTCTGGCGCGCACCGTGGCAGCGGACATCGTGGCTCTGCTCGACGGTGCCGTGCAGATCGCGGACCGCGCCGGTGATTTCGCTGCGCTTCGCCCCGGGCAGGTGGCGGTGCTGAGCCGCACCCATCGCCAGGCCCAGGCCGTGCAGGATGCACTGCGCGAAGCGGGCCTGCCGAGCGTGCTGCAGAGCGCGGCCAGCGTGTTCGACACCGCCGAGGCACTGGACCTCGAGCGGGTGCTGCACGCCCTGGCTGATCCTGGCGACCGGCGCGCCCTGCGCTCGGCCCTGGCCACGCGCATCCTGGGCGAGAACTCGAGCAGCCTGCTGGCTCTGGCGGACGACGTGCCTGCCTGGACGGCGCAGGTCACGCGAGTCCAGGCCCTGGCCGATGTGTGGCGGCGGCGCGGAGTGCTGGCCTGCTTGCGCAGTGTCACGGAGCAGGTCGAACTCATGGCTCGCTGGCTGTCCGAGGTGGGGGGGCGAGCGGCGCCTGACCAACCTCCTGCACCTCGGCGAGCTTCTGCAACAGGCCGCGGTGGACAGGCACCTGGGACCGGCGGCGCTGGTGCAGTGGCTGCACCGCATGCGTCACGACCAGGCCGCCCGCAGCGAGGAGGTCGGTGACAGTGCGCAGCTGCGCCTGGAGACTGACGACGAGGCGGTGCAGCTGGTGACCGTGCACCGCAGCAAGGGCCTGCAGTACGACGTGGTGTACGCGCCCTACCTGTGGGACGGCAAGCTGCTGCGCGACAGCACACCGTGGTGGCTGTACCACGACGGGAGCCAGCCTGGTCAGCTCGTCATCGATCTGAACAAGGGTGGGGATGGCGAGACGCGAGCCGAAGTCGAGGCCCTGGCCGAGTCGCTGCGGCTGTTCTACGTGGCGGTCACCCGCGCGCGCCACCTGTGTCGCTGCGTGTGGGGTGTGTTCAACGAGGCTGCCACCTCGCCCCTGTCCTACCTGCTGCATGGTGGTGCCGGAGCCGGCGATATCGCTGCCTGGATGGCCGCCGCTCACGCGGAGTTCAAGAGCCTGGCCAGCGCTCCCGAGCAACTGCGGGCTCCCCTCGACCGCCTGGTCGCAGCGAGCCAGGGCAGCATCGCCGTGCGCGCCATCCGTCTCGATCAGGCGGCGCAGCGCTCGGTGTGCCAGGCACAGGATGTGCGGGATCTACAGCCCGCGATCCTGACCCGGGATCCGCCACGGGGCCACAGCGTGAGCAGCTACTCCTCGCTCGTCGCCAGCAGCGAGCGCGTGACAGAGGATGAGGCGGACCGCGACCGCGCGCCCGTCGTCGAGCGCGGGCCTGTGGCGCTAGACTCCAGCACGCGCATTGCGCTCCACGATCTGGCTGGTGGTGCCGGGCTGGGCCGCGCTGTGCACGCAGTGCTGGAGCACAGCAACCTGGCGCTGGCCACGGCGCCCGAATTGCGCGCCACCCTGGATCGTGCGCTCGGGGTGGACAGAGCCTTCGATGCGCCGAGCCGCGAGCGCCTTGCCGACGCTCTGCTGGTGCTGCTCGAGCGCCCGCTGGACGCGGTCGCGCCTGGCTTCTGCCTGCGCCAGATCGCACCCGAACGCTCGCTGGTGGAGCTTCCCTTCCAGCTCACCATCGCACCCCAGGTCTTCACCTCGCCGCGCTCGACCGTGGGGGTGACGACGGAGCAGCTGGCGTGCTTGTTCGAGGACCGCGCGAATGACGTACTGGGACGGCGCTACGGGGCCCTGCTGCGCCAGACCGGCATCCGTGCTCCCGCAGGCTACCTGGGAGGGTTTGTGGACCTGGTGTTCGAGCACGGGGGGCGCTGGTACGTCGTCGACTACAAGACCAACTTTTTGGGCCCGCGAGTGGCAGACTACGACCCTGTCCACCTCGACGAGGCCATGCTCGAGCACCACTACGTGCTGCAGTACCACCTGTACACCCTGGCCCTGCATCGTTACCTGCGCTGGCGGCGGAACTCCGGTCAGCCCGACCTCGCGTCCTACAGCTATGCCCGGCACTTCGGTGGCGTGCTGTACCTGTTCGTGCGCGGCATGTGCGAGGGCGCTCCAGAGGGCTGCGGCGTGTTCTTCGACCGGCCAGCAGACGCCCTCATCGAGGATCTCGACCAGGTTTTCGAAGGCTGTGCGGAGGTCCGCGCATGAGCCGGCGCCCGCGCCAGGACCCTGCAGAGCGCGCGTCCAGCCAGGTCGATGCGCACCTGGCGGCGCTGCTGGTCAGGCTCGGTCACGTGCAGCACCCGGACCTGCACCAGGTCATCACCGTGCTGTGTCAGCGCGTGCGCCAGGGCGACGTGTGTGTGGACCTCGCCGACCTCGCTGCGGAGCCTGTGGGTCTTGCCAGCGACGAGGAAAGCCCGGCGCCGACGTGGCAGGATCTGCCCGGCCTGAGGGTGCTGCTTCGAAGCAGCACGCTGGTGGGTGAGGGTCATCCGCCCACCCCTCTGGTGCTGGACGACCATGGCCGTCTTTACCTGTACCGCTACTGGAAGCACGAGCAGCGAATCGTGGCTGCGCTCGAGCGACTGGCACGCCAGCCCAAATCCGCGGTTGACGCGGCATGGCTGCACGCAGCCCTCGGGCGCCTTTTTCCGTCGTCACTGCCCGAGAATGAGCCGGATTGGCAGAAGGTGGCAGGGGCCGTGGCCATGCTGCGCTCGCTGTGCGTGATCACGGGTGGGCCTGGCACGGGCAAGACCTACACCGTGACCAAGATCCTGGCATTGCTGGTCGAGCAGGCCCTGACCACGGGCCACAGGCCACCGCGCATGGCCTTGCTGGCGCCCACGGGCAAGGCGGCGCATCGCCTGCTCGAGTCCGTCCGTTCAGCCCGGGGATCGCTCGCATGTGACGACGCCGTCCGAGCCTGCATCCCGGACCAGGCCTTCACCATTCACCGCGCGCTGGGCGCCATGCCCGGACAGCACACCCATTTCAGGCATGGCGAGGACAACCCGCTGCCCGTAGATGTGGTGCTGGTGGACGAGGCCTCCATGGTGGACGTGGGTCTGATGTCGCGGCTGCTCGGGGCTCTGCGGCCAGGTGCTCGGTTGATCCTGCTGGGTGATCGCGATCAGCTGGCCTCGGTCGAGGCTGGAGCGGTGCTCGGTGACCTGTGCAACAGCGGTCAGCCGCTGGGGACAACGCCCGCGTTGCGGACCTCCCTGCGCGAGAGCGCAGGTCTGTCCCTTCCTGACGACGAGAAGCAGGCCGCGCGCTCGAGCGTGGGCGATGGCATCGTGACCCTGCGCCACAGCTATCGCCACGCCGGCCAGGCTGCGCTGGGTGAACTCGCAGCGGTCATCAATGCCCAGCGTGCTGACGAGCTGCTGGCAGGTCTCCACGACCAGCGCTGGCCCGCAGTCACCTGGATGCGGGCCTCGCCAGCCGAGCCCGTTCCTCAAGCCGTGTTCGAGCTGGCGCAGCAACGCTACACGGCCATCCGCGAGGCCGGTGACGCGGCGACGGCTTTGCAGGCCCTTAGCCGTTTTCGCATCCTGGGCGCGCACCGGCGAGGTGCCGCCGGGGTCGAGCAGCTCAATCGGTGTCTGGAGCACCTGCTCCTCGACGCAACGGCTGGGCGCGGATCGCTGGACCTGCCGGGTCGCCCGCTGCTGGTGACGCGCAACGACTACGGGGTGCAGCTGTACAATGGCGACGTGGGTCTGCTGTGGCCGGACGACTCTGGTGTGCTGCGGGCGATGTTCGAGGGGGGCGACTCCGGTGCGCTGCGCGCCCTGGCCCCGTCGTGGTTGCCGGCTCACGAGACGGTGTACGCCATGACCGTCCACAAGAGCCAGGGCTCGGAGTTCGACGAGGTCGCGGTGGTGCTACCGCCCGAGGCCTCGCCCGTGCTCACGGTCGAGCTGCTCTACACCGCGGTGACCCGGGCCCGCAGCGCCGTGATCCTGGTCGCCAGCGAGGAGATCCTGCGCCACACCCTTGGGCGCCGCGTGCGCCGCCGCTCCGGACTGCGGGACGCGCTGTGGTCCGTGCCCCGACAGGCGTGACCGCTGCATTCGCGTTGTCTATGATGCGAGCCCGCTGCCGGGGAACCATCTCCCGCTGTGGCCCCGCAACGAGGAGGATTCCCATGTCCAAGGTCTTCGACACCCTGTTGCTGCTCGCGCTGCCAGCTTCTGGCAAGAGTGAGGTCCGCACTTTTTTGACCGCGCGCAACCCGCAGGCTTTCCATATGGGGCCCACGGTACAGCTTGACGATTATCCCTACGTGCACCTGCAACTGCTGCTCGACGAGGCATTGCAGGCCCAGGGACTGCCCCGCGCCTATCACCATCTGGATCCTGAGGGGCAGCGCAATGGACCCTTCATGGAACCCCGCGAGCTGGGTGCCCTGGTCGAACTGCTCAACGATGACTACCAGGAGATCCTCGACAAAAAGGCCTCCCAGGCGGCGGATCCTGCGTACGACCTGCTGCGGCGCCTCGACGATGCCAGCGAGAGGGTCGGAGCCAGCCGCAAGTTCAACCGCCTGTCGCCGCCAGCGCTCGAGAAATTGCGCGTCGCCATCGCCGACGAGGCGCAGGCACTCTACGCCGACAAGCGCCGGCAGATCGAGAGCATGGTCCCGGGTCGAACCGTGGTCATCGAGTTCGCACGCGGTGGTCCTGTCGTCGACAAGATGCCGCTGCCCGAGGGCTATGGCTACCAGGGGACCCTGCGCCACCTGAGTCCACAGCTGCTTGGCCGCTCCTGCGTGCTGTACATCCGGGTGGATCCCGAGGAGAGCCGACGCAAGAACCGCGCGCGCGCCAGACCTGACGGCCACGGCTCCATCCTGTTCCACGGCACTCCGGAGTCGGTGATGAACCAGGAGTACGGAGCCTGTGACATGATGTACCTCGTCGAGCAGAGCGATCGCCCGGGCACCCTTCGCGTCGGGCGCGACGGCCAGGTCTTTCACCTGCCCGTGGCCGTGTTCGACAACCGGACCGATCTCACCACCTTTGCCCGCAAACCCGAGGCGGAGTGGACCGACGCCGAGGTGCACGCCATCGAGGGTGGGCTGAGGCAGGCCTGTGACCAGCTGTGGGCCTCCTGGAAGCAGGGGAGGGAGTGATGCGTTCGCGTGCCCTGCTCGCGACCACGATGCTGCTGCTCGTGGCCTGCGCTTCCACCCCACGCTCCGACGCTGCGCCGGCACCCGAGAGCCGCTTCAGCGACGAGGAGAGGCAGAAGATCCTGGCAGGATCCGCAGACCAGCCCATGGCGCTGGTCACCAACGACAGCTTCGAGGGCGACCAGTTCCTGCGTCAGAAGGCGCGGATCATCGACCCACTGGATCCGGATCTGCCGCACCTGCTGTCGCGTATGCGTGCCACCGTGGAGCAGGAAAAGGGCGTGGGCATCGCAGCACCCCAGGTCGGCATCTCGCGCCGTATCGTGTGGGTCCAGCGACTCGACCGCGAGCCCGGAAAGCCTTTCGAGAGCTACCTGAACCCGCGCATCGGCGCGATGTCCGACGACACCGTGGTCGACTGGGAAGGTTGTCTGTCCGTCCCCGCGGGCTTTGGCCAGGTGCGGCGCCCGGCGGCCATCGAGCTGACGTCCGCGACGTCAGACAGCGCAACCTGGGAGACCGTGACGGGCTTCACCGCGCGCATCTTCCAGCACGAGATCGACCACCTCGACGGCACTCTGTTCATCGATCGCAAGGAGTCGGGTGAGCTGATGCTCGAGAAGGAATATCGCGAGATGCGAGCGCGCGAGAAGGCCGCCTCGCAGCCTGCCTGTACGCCAGCTTCCTGAACGAGCGACGGCGGAACAGCAGCAGCCCCAGGGCTAGAAGAGGTAGCAGACCCGCGGGCGAGCTGCCCTGGCAGCTACAGCCGTCGACGGCGGTGTGGTTGCCGCTGCCATCGTCCCCTGGAGCGGTCACCGGGTCCGGGTTGTGCGGGTCCACCGTCGGTGTGACGCTGCCTTCGACCATCTCGTAGACGCACACGTCGTCGATGTTCCAGCCTCCGAACTCCAGGCCCTGATCGCTCTCCAGCTCCCAGCGCACGCGCACATCCGGCCGTCCGCCGGCCACCTCGCTGATATCGACATCGAACAGGATCCACTCGTTGTCCAGGTGATGGGTCTGCCCATCCGCGGCCGCGTTGGACCAGACCTCGCGATCGTTGACCATGACGCGGGCGTGGTCGTACACCCCGTCCTCGACCTGCAACCAGCGTCGGAACTGCAGTCTGGCCCTGGGTTTGCCCGTCAGATCGATGGCCGGGCTGCTCAACGCGGTCTTCTTGCTCGACTGGTACTGGCCGTTCCAGCTGTCCTGCAGCGCCAGGTCGTTGCCCCACACCATGTCGCCACTGAAGGCGCGGTCGGGGTCGCCCCCAAGTCCCGTGGGTGTGGCGCGCTGCCAGTCGTCGGCCCCCTCGACCATGGTGCCTGCGAGCAGTTCATGGGTCCAGCCCAGGTCCTCGCCGTCGAGGTTGTCGCAGAACACCGGCTGTAGCTCGCCGACGTAGACGAAGTACCAGGGCTCGGAGCGGTTGTTGGGTTGTGCGACCTGGGTCCCTGAGGTCAGGTCGCGCGCCTCGATGCGGTAGCGGATCTGGGTGCCCTGGCTCATGGCCGGCAGCTCGACGCGGTACTGCCCACTGCCCTGACTGTGCATGTCCGCATACTGCAGTGCGCTGCCTCCGTCGGTGCTGTACACCAGCCGCACGGTGCCGATCTGGGCGTCGGAACAGTCCGCGTTACCCACGGCCACCTGAGCCTCGAAGGGGATCGGCTGCCCCGCGGCCGCCTGCGTCCGCTGCTCGTGCGCGATGCGCAGCAGGCCGAGACGGGCGCTCGACAGGCCGTGCTGCGAGAAGGCCTGGTCGATGGCACAGACGTTGGGCGTGCCATCGTCCAGATTGCCGTTATCGTCGTCCACCAGCAAGGCAGCCTCGTACAGCGACGGCACGTCCGTGGTCACCCGCATGACCGCATAGAACAGATCCCGCGTGGCGTCCGCACCAGCCTGCTCGCCCAGCCGCTGCATCATCTGCGTGCGCAGATCCCACAGTGCGCCACCGACGATGAGGCCGGTCTCGTGCTCGTCAAAGCTTTCGTCCGCAGGCCATACCTTGTCGGGCTCGAGGTCGCGCAGGGGCTCGCCACCCACCACCATGTAGGGTGCCAGCAGGTGGTCACCGGTGATGGTGGCGCCATTGAAGTCTGCAAAACCCTCGCTGACGGCTGAGTCCATGCCGCCGACGCCACCGGTGACGCTGGCGTAGTGCAGGCCGTGGCCGTACTCGTGGTAGACGATGTCGCCCACCATGGCCGTGTTGTTGCAGTCCCAGCCAGAAACCGAACCGGCGGTCAGAAAGCTGAGCTCGCCGTCGAACCAGGCATTGCATGCGACCAGCTCGCTATCGGCGATGTTCACGTTGACCTTCAGGGTCTCGTCCAGCCACCCGTTGTCGTCGACGCGGCTGCGCACGAAGTCCCGGACCTCGCTGGTGAACGCGAAGGCGTCGAGCTGTGCCAGGTTGAACTCACCCTGGTCGCTCTGCCATAGCAGGGTCTGACCGTCCTGCACGTTGTCGAACTGCGCGCTCAGGGCGCTCCCCGAGAAGTTGAGCACCCGGACATGGGGGCCGCGCAGCCCCAGGGTGGCCGTGCTGCCTGTTGCTCCCAGGTCAAAGGCTCCGCCCCCGTCCGTGGTGCCACTGGTGGTGCCCACGGTCAGGTTCATGTTGCTGGCCGGGCTATTGATGAAACCGGTTCCCGGATGCCGCTGGTGGTGCTCGAGGTCGACGTGACCGGACACGAACAGCCTCTCGTCGCGCAACGCGAGCAACGCGCCCTTGTGCGCGTCCACGTAGGCGGTCCAGCGACCGAGGCCCGAAGCCTTGAGTTCCGTCGTGTAGACCAGGGCCAGCCTTGTGTTGCCCCGCTCGAGCAGTGGGAACACCGCGAGCTCGGGCTGGCTGGCGTGCAGGTCGAGCCCGCGCTGTTGCAGGGCGAGCTCGGCGACCTGGCGGGCGCGCGCAGGGTCGATACCCGGCCTGGTGTCCAGGGGGCTCGCGGGGAAGGCGCGCACGCCCACCATGACCAGCCGGCTGTTCTTGATCGCGACGTACACGCTGGCGCCGAGCACGGGGACGCCTCCCACCAGCTGGTGGTGGCTGACCAGGCGAGTGCCATGGGTCAGGACATTGGACCACGGCGTCAGATCCGATGGAGTGACGCCCGCAGGGAGCATGCTGGCGTTTTCTTCCCAGAAGCGGCGCACCGCGCGCTCGGCCACCGCGGGATCGCGCATGGCACGCGGGTCGACCTCGACGCCACGTCCCCAGATCTGGCGGAACAGGCCCATCGGCGCCGCACGGCGCACCATCCAGGTCTCGGTATCAAAGGCGACCTTCTGCCGCAGGGCCGGTTCGTGGCTGCTCATCGCCCTGGGCGAATGACTCGCGATCCACTCCGTTCCCGCAGGCGTGAACTCCACCCGGGCGGGCTGCCGTGGTGAAGCCGCGAAGCCCAGCATGCTGACGGTGAGTCCGGCGACGAGAACGATGGCGCGGTGTGCCAAGGCAACCTCCGTGGGGCTTGGCCGCCAGCTCAGCAAGTTCTGTTCCCCCATCCAGTCAGGTGGGTGAAAGTGGTGACAGTACGCATATGAACCGACCCGGATGGGCGACCGCGTGGGCTGTTGAGAGGTGGCGGATTTCGGCCAGGGCGCGAGGATTTCAGCCATCCTTCATGTGGGGAGATGTCGCACCTGATGCCGCAGGTGGCTGCTGGTGATACGTAGGGTGCCTGACCAGGCCTGCCGTGCGAGAGGTGCCCCGAGGCGACAGCGGGTGCCGGGGAGAGCGCTGCGGACCATCGCAACATGGAAGGGTAGTGATGAACACGGACCTCGAGCAACGCGACGTCGACGTGGTGGTCATCGGCAGTGGACCGGGTGGTGAAGGCGCGGCCATGCAATCGAGCAAGCTCGGCCGCTCGGTGGTGGTGGTCGAGCGCTTTGCCCAGGTCGGCGGCGGCTGCACGCACTGGGGCACCATCCCGAGCAAGGCGCTGCGCCACGCGATCCAGGAGCTCACCACCTTCCAGCGCAATCCGCTGTTCCGCGAGGCCGCGCGCGCATCCATGCGCGAGGTCCCGGCTCTGCTGCGCTCGGCAGCCAACGTGATCCAGCAGCAGGTGGACATGCGGCAGAGCTTCTACGAGCGCAACCACGTCGATGTTCTCGGCGGGCAGGCGCGCTTCGTGGATCCGCACAGGGTCGAGGTCGAGCGCCCCGACGGCCAGCGGCTACTCCTGCGCGCCCAGCAGGTGGTCATCGCCACCGGTTCGCGACCCTACCGTCCGCCCGACGTGGACTTCTCGCATCCCTGTGTGTTCGACGCCGACACCATCCTCAAGCTCGACCACACGCCGCAGAACCTTCTGGTCTACGGCGCCGGGGTGATCGGCTGCGAGTACGCGTCGATGTTTCGCAACCTCGGCATCAAGGTCAACCTGATCAACACCCGTAGCCACCTGCTGTCCTTTCTCGACGACGAGATCGTGGATGCCCTGGCCTACCACCTGCGCGAGCAGGGCGTGCTGGTGCGCCACGACGAGGAATGTGCGCGCATCGAGGCTGTGGCCGACGACGCCGTGGTGATGCACCTGAAGAGCGGCAAGCAGATCAAGGTCGACGCGCTGCTGTGGGCCAATGGTCGGACCGGTAACTCCAACGATCTCGGCCTTGGTGCCATCGGCCTCACCACCGATCAGCGCGGCAACCTGAGTGTCGACGAGCACTACCGCACGGCAGTACCCCACATCTATGCGGTGGGCGATGTCATCGGTCCGCCGGCACTGGCCAGTGCGGCCTACGATCAGGGACGCTTTGCCGCGCGCCACATGGTCAACCCCGAGTGCGATCACACACTGGTCGAGCTGGTGCCGACCGGCATCTACACCAGCCCCGAGATCAGCAGCGTCGGTCGCACCGAGCGCGAACTCACCGAGGCCAAGGTTCCCTACGAGCTTGGCCACTCCCTGTTCAAGAGTCTGGCGCGGGCACAGATCACGGGCCAGACCGTCGGCGTGCTGAAGCTGCTGTTCCATCGCAAGACACTCGAGATCTTGGGCGTTCACTGCTTCGGCCACCAGGCTGCCGAGATCGTGCACATCGGCCAGGCCATCATGGCCCAGGCTGGCCGTGCCAACTCATTGGAGTACTTCGTCAACGCGACCTTCAACTATCCCACCATGGCCGAGGCCTACCGCGTGGCGGCGCTCAACGGACTGAACCGGCTGTTCTGAGCCCACTGGCGGACACTCCAATCCCTTTCCCGACGAGGGATGCTGGAGAATCTCTGGCTTGCAGGGGACACAGAGCTGCTGGTCCCAGGGTGACCCGTGGCGCGGTCGCCGGGGGTTTCACCTTGGGTGTGTCTTCGCTAGTATGCCGGGTGCATTACCGAGCTGCCTGACGCGTTGAGAGTGCGCGATGCTGGGACGAGCCACCGAGGTCTCGTGACCGCGAGCACACTCCCTGAGCGGGTCAGTGTCAGAGGGAGGACTCACATGCACCGCCTCGCACGCATCCTGGGAACTGCACTCGTGCTCGTGCTCGTGCCGCCCGGACTTCACGCCGGGAGCATTGCCTACCAGTACGACGCCACAGGCCGCTTGCAGCGAGCAGATTACGGCAACGGGCGTTCGATCGTGTTCAGCTACGATCTCAATGGCAACCTGGTGCGGCGGCAGGTCGTGGTGCCGGCGCCGGACGCGGGCACGACACCGGATGGCGCGGTGGTCGGTGATTCGGGGAGCACAACCGATGCCGGTGCCACCCTGGATGCAGCGATGCTCGTGGATGCCACGCTGCTATCGGACGGGTCAGCCCTTGTTGATGCGGCCGCCGTCGTGGACGCCACGGCTGCTTCCGACTCCGGTACAACTGCCGATGTGTCCACGAGTGTCGACACCGGCCAGAGGCCGGACGCCGCCGGCACAACCGACCTTGGACAGGCCGACAGGGTGTCGCCGGCGGATTCCGCCGCCGCGCTGGATCGCTGGACGACAGCCGATGTGTCGTCTCCCGTCGATGCCATCGTGGTGGCGACGGACTCGGCAGGGCCCGCAACCGGTGACGACGACGATGACGATGCCAAGGTGGCGGCGGATGGCTGTGGCTGCACCGCTCAGCGATCCGGGGGAATGCACACTGGCATCTTCGGTCTCGCGCTGTGTGCCTTGCTGGTGCGGAGACGCCGCACGCGGCTCTTTCGCCTCGCCCAGCGTCCTGGAGCGATCCTCGTCGCCATCCTCGCGCTGGCCCCCGCGGCACGCGCCCAGCTCGTGGTGCCCGATCAGTACCCAACGATCCAGGCCGCCATCGACGCGGGCACCGGAGTTGCTCACGTCCTGGTCAAGGCCGGCACCTACGACCCGTTCTCGGTGAGCGGCCCGGGCCACCCCAATCTGACGGGACTCATCATCGAGGGCGAGGACGGCGTGATCGTGCAGGGCTCGACCACCTACACCGTCAATGCGAGCCAGTTTCCCCTGGTTCAGCTGCTCAAGCTGGACCTCTCCGGTGGTACCTTTCGCGTCGTCAACTTCGACCGTGTGGGCGTCGTCACCATGGAGGACTGCACCGTCCACGACAGCCCCGGTGAGGGTATCGGGGTGTACGACTCCGATACCGTGCTGCTGGACCACGTCAGCGTGCGCAACACCCATCGGTACAACAACGGCTACGCCGTCAGCATGAACCCCGTGGGCAATGTCATCGTCGTCGGCGGTGAGTACTCGGACAACACTCCGTCCTCGGCCACGGCGTACTACGGTGGCCTGGGAATCACCCACGGAACTGGCGGCAGCACCGCGGTGTCGGGGGCTCATTTTCACAACAACAAGGACACCGGGCTCTACGTCACTTCGGCCATCTCGGTGGCCGTCCATGCCGTCGAGGCCAGCGGGAATGGGGGCTCGGGCGTCCTGCTCGTTGCCAGGGATCGCGTCGACGTCACCAGCACGGTGGCGAGCGGGAACGGAGATAACGGAGTGTCGGCCCAGGCCGACGTGGTGGTCGTCGACGATGTCGAGGTCATGCAGAACTCGGGTGCCGCGCTCGAGGTCAGCCTGCCCACGGGCACGCCAGGCGTCATCAGCGTGCACATGCTCGACGCCCACGACAACTTCAGCTCCGGCGCCTGGTTGAGCGCGGCCTACGGCACGATCATCGTCGAGAATTCCGTGGTGCAGGACAACGTCGGGACCCACCCCGGTGTCTACCTGACCCGTTTTGTCGAGGCCACGGTCAGCGGACTTCAGGTTCTTGGCAACGAGAACACGAGCGGCGGCGGCGGTGGCATGTTTGCAGATCCCTCCACCAACGATGCGGTCCTGCATGTCGAGACCAGCTTGTTCGAGGACAACGTGACGGCCTCCGGCGGTGGCGGCTTGATGTGGGAGGCCAGGCCGCGCAGCAGGCTGGCCGTGTGCGACACGGTGTTCCGTCACAACTCGACCGGGACCAACGGCGGTGGCATCTACTCGAGCACCACCAACCTGGCCCTGAACAGCTCGAGCATCGCCCTCGCCGACGTGGACTTCGAGAACAACCAGGGCAACAGCGGCGCGGCCTTGTTCGCCACCCGCTCCTGCTTCACCGAGCTGCAGGGTGGATCGGTGACAGGCCACACCGAGAACCCGTCCACTGCCAACTCCTCGGCGCTGTGGTTTGACACACCCGCGCGGGTGTCAGGGGTGTCCATACAGGGCAACAGCACGGACTTCGATCTCGAGGTCGGCGCCAAGCCCTCGTCGGCAGTGGATGACTATGACCTCGACGCCGAGGGCAACTGGTGGGGTACGACGGATCTGGCTCAGATCGCGGCGCGCATTCGCGATCGCGCTGACCTGTCGAACCGCATGCGCGCGCGCTACGTGCAGCCATTGGGCGCGGCGCCGGCAGCGATGGGCGAGGGTTGTCACCTGGTGAGCTGCCTGGGCGCACGCATGCCCCTGCCCGTGGCCCGCGATCGCGGTCTGCAGCCGTCGGTGGGCGATCCCGTCGACGCGGCCACCGGGGAGCTCCTGCTCGAGGAGACAGATCTCGCCTTTGACGGACCCTTGCCCCTGGTCTGGGTGCGCCACCACCGCACCTGGCTCGACCTCGACGCTCTCGCCGATGGGCCCCTGGGCAATGGCTGGCGCCACGGCTTCGAATACCAGCTCAATGTGCAGGGTGCGGTGGCCGTTCTCACCACACCGCGTGGTCAGATCTACCGTTTCATCGAGCGTGACGATGGCAGCTGGACCCTTCCCGACACCGAGCCCGAACCCCTGGACCTCTATCTGCTGTCGGATGGCACCCTGGTGGTCGACCCCCTGTCTGGACAGGTGCAGCGCTTCGATGCCGCGGGAGCCTTGGTCTCGGTCGAGGACCGCAGTGGCAATGCTCTCACCCTGGAGTACACCAGCGGCACCCTGACCCACGTCGAGGATGGCCGCGGTCATCGCATAGACCTGGAGTACAGCGCAGGTGCCCTGACCCGGCTCGTTGCCAGCGACGGTCGCGAGGTTCTGTACGACGTGGTCGGCAACAACCTGGTCGGCGTCACCGATGCCGAGGGTGGGCTCACCCAGTATGCCTACGACAACTCCGGTCTGCTCACGCGGATCACCTCGACCACCCGTCCCGACGGCGTGGTGGCCTGGACCCAGACCTTCAACAGCCTGGGCCGGGTCACCCAGCAGCGCGATGGCGAGAACAGGCTGACCACCATCGGCTACAACACGCCGTCAAGCGGGATCACACGCGTCACCGATGCGGCCTCGGCGCGCACTCACCTGACGCACCTCGAGGAGCGCGCGCTGACCCTGCACGCCAATCCAGCGGGTGACGCGGTGACCCTGAGTCACGACCTGAGCTGGCGCCTGGTCCAGATCACGGATCGGATGGGTACCACGTCCACCGTGAGCTACGACGCGACACGCCGTGTGCCTGCGACCTTGAGCGGACCCAATGGCGGCACCGTGCAGCTCCAGTACCAGGATCAGGTGCAGAACATTGCAGGTGTCGACCTGCGCTTCACGTCTCCCTCGCGCATCGACTACCCCGACGGTACCCACGTCTCGCTCACCCGCGACGCCGTGGGCCGGGTCACTGGCCTGGTGGACCGCACTGGAGAGACCTGGACCCTGAGCTACAACAGCCGTGGTCAGATCGCGCAGGTCGACGATCCCGCAGGCCTCAGCGAGAGTTACACCTATGACACCGATGGCAACCTGACCGAGGTCAACGGAGCCTCGACCTGGACCCACGACGCGGCCGGACGCGTGACCCGCATCGCCCATGACGACGGAGCACAGGTCGACCTCGAGTACGACGCCCTCGACCGGTTGACGCGAGTCGTCGACATAGACGGACGCTGGGTCGAACTGGCCTACGATGCCGCAGGCGAACTCGTCGGTGTCAGCGATACCACGGGTCACGGTCTGGGCGTGACGCGCGATGCTTCGGGCAAGGTGATGGCCATCGTCGATCGCGCAGGTCGCAGCGTTGACGTGACGCGCGACGCCGTCGGCCGCGTGGCGACGCTCACCGATGCAGCCGGCACCACCTGGCAGCTCACCCGCAATAGCAATGGCGCGATCACGGAGGTCACCGACAGCAGTGGCCAGGTCTGGGCCCTGGGTCGCGATGCCGAAGGACGCGTGGTAGGGGTCGACACTCCCCTGGGTCGCCACTACGAACTCGGTCTCGACCTGGCAGGTTCTCTGCGCAGCGTGAGCGGACCGCGCGGGCATCTGCTCAGCATCGCACGCGACGCCCTGGGCCAGGTCGAGAGCCTGCTCGCGCCCGACGGCATGCGTGTGGCGTACACGCGCCAGGGAGGCCTGATCACGCAGGCGCTGGCCGACAGCGGTGAGAGCCTGCTGCTGGTTCACGACGCTGCGCAGCGCCTGGCTCAGCTCATCGATCCCCTGGGCTCGAGCTGGGGCTTCGAGCTGCGCGATCTGGGGGGCAGCCTGCGCTCGACCGACCCCCTCGGGCGGAGCCGCGACCTGGTGTTCAACGCGCGCGGACAGGTCGAGAGCATCCTGTTCGCCGACGCGGCCCAGGCCAACCTCAGCTATGACCATGCCGGGCGGCTCGCGCACTGGCAGAGCAGCGACGGCAGCGACCTGACCCTGGCTTACGACGACCTGGGCCGCCTGACCCAGGCTGGTGACCTGAGCCTGAGCTACAACGCCGTGGGCCAGCCCCTGGCGCGCACGCACCAGGGTGTGACCGTGCTGGCGGGCTACGACGACGGTCGACGTCTCGAGAGTCTCGACGTCGGTGGTGTGCTGACCGTGACCTACACCTACGACACCCAGGACAGGCTCGTCAGCGTGAGCGACGACCTTGGCGGTGCCAGCATGGGCTTCGAGTACGACGACGACGGCCGCCTGGTGCGGGAGACGCGCAGCAACGGTGTGGCCACGGACTGGAGCTGGGACACCGGCTCGCGCCTGCTGTCCCTGGTGCACGGCAGTCTCGCGACCCTGGCTTACGCCTACGACGAAGTGGGGCGCGTGACCGGGGTCGACGTCAGCGCACCGCTTGACGCGGAGCCGTCTTTGGTTGCCGACGATGCGACCTGGTCCCACGACGCCGCTTCCCAGATCGTGCACAGCAGCTACGGCAGTGACGCCCGCGGTCGCGCCGTGCTCGTCGACGATGTCGCCATCGCCTACGACGATGCGGACCTGGCCACGCACCTCGGCAGCGTCGAGTTGGTGCACGATGCCCTGGGCAATCTGGTCGAGCGCGTCGACGGTGCCGTGCGCGTGCACCTGCTCACCCACCCGGCGCTCGGGCTGCACAGCGTGGTTGCCGAGCGCGATGCGGACACCGGACTATGGCTACGGTTCTACGTGCTGACGCCGGGGGGCAGGCTGCTGTACTCGGTGTCGCCCCTGGGGGAGGTGCGCTTCTACCACGGCGATCGTTCGGGTCACGTGCTGCTGCTCAGCGACGGCGCGGGCGCGGTCAGCGACGCCTATGCTTACAGCCCCTACGGTCGCCTGCTCGGCCACGTGGGCAGCAGCGACCAGCCCTATACCTACGCGGGCCTCTACGGCGGCCGCCGTGCCGGGGTGGGCGAGCTGTATCACATGGGGGATCGCCTGTACGACGCAGCCAGCGGTCGTTTCCTCACCCGCGACGCCATCTGGCCAGGACCTGCGCTGCCGTGGGCGGTCAACCCCTATTCCTACGCCTATTGCGACCCGATCCGTCTCGTCGACACTCGAGGAACCTCGGCGGTGGATCCGGCCTCGCCAGACCGCGCGACGCCCCTGGAGCTGATGGCCTCGCAGGCGCCTGGGCTGGAACCTGCCGCCAGCGACATGCTCGACGAGCTGGCCGGTGACAACGCGTCGCTGCGCAAGTGGCTGCGAGCGAACCCCGGACTCGCCGACCTGCTGGCGCCTGCGGACTGTCCGAGTTGCCGCAAGGCGCTGTCCGTCGCGCCCGGGCTCAAGCCCGTGCCCACGAGCCTGGGCTTCGATCAGGCCTTCAGCACCGCCCTGGCAGGCACGCTGTCCCTGGGCGAGAGGCAGGCAATGGCCGCGGCTTGGAAGACCTCACGGGACCTTGTCACGCGCGGAAAAGGGCTCGGACCCCTGGCCCACGCCAACGAGGTGGCGCGGCTGCGCGGGCACCTGGCCAGGGCGCGCACTTTCAAGGCCCTGGACACGGGTAATTCCGTGGCGGGTGCCATCATGGCCACCCTCGGCGAGTACGAGCAGGCTCGACGTGAGGGGCAGGGGACGGCCGTCACCCTGTTGCGCAGCGCTACTGCCGCGGCCGCGAGCTGGGCTTTCAAGGGCGATCCCACGGGCATAGGGGCCGAGCTGGCGCAGCAGCCGATGCGCGTGCTGACCATCATCGGCGGTCGCTGTACCAGCCGCTCGCAGCTGGCCTACGAGCAGAAGATGCGCGAGAACTGGGCGCTCGGAAACCTGCATAACCTTGGCATCATCATCGACGACGCCACGGGGCTGAGCGAGCTGCTGGCAGGCGCCTTCGAGTAGTGCACCGAGTGGCGATTGCCCGCTGCGTTGGGCGAACTGTTCAGTGAGGAGTCAAGGGTCGAGGGCGTAAGCCGGGGAGGGGGCGAGCGGTGTTTCGTTGGCTGGGAGGCTAGCGGTGACCCTGGCCGTTGCCGCGCCCGTTGCTCTTGCCCTTGTTGCGCTCGTCGTGACGCCCGTCATTTCGACCGTTTTGACGCGACCCTTGGTACGCCGGCTGCTGGGCAGGGCGAGCGTTGACACGGGCATACTGGCTGGGATGCCGGGCATGGCTCCGCTCTCGCTCCTGCCAGTATCGGTACTGGGCCTGGCGATACACGGGCCGGTTGCGTACGTCGTAGCGGACCTGGTTGTGCCACTGCCGGCACGCGGAGCGGTAGCCCTGGTAGCAGGCATAGGCGTAGCTGTAGGCGAACTGTGTGCGCACCACGGGCACGGTGGCCGGGTAGTATAAAAGCCACTGGTCGCCGTCCTGGTAGGTCACGTACAGCTGGTCGTCGACGATGGTCCACCAGTTGCCGGCGTCGTAGAACATCGCCAGGTCACCGCCGTAGTAGCTGGCGCGGAACAAGGGCAGCACGAGCTGCGGTGCGTGGGCGTGGATGGAAACCTGGCCAGCAGGGCGAACGTAAACTTGGGCCTGCGCGGGACGCGCGCTCAGCATCAGTGCTCCCAGGGCCAGCGCAGCGATGGTGGCGAGGGTCAGTGGGCGTGTCATGAGATCCTCCTTGTCCATGGCGCGGTCCGGTTTGGGTCTGAGTGTTCCGCGCTCTGCCGGTGAGACGCGGCCTGCGATGGGAGATTCATCGGAGCACTGTGAGGCGGCGCACAGGGGTCGCCAAAGAGCTGTCCCGCCGCTGGCTTGCACTCCCGATGGGGTTGGCACAAGCTCGCCGGGCTGTGCAGCATCAGACGCCGCATCAGAGGTGCAGGACCATGCGTGGGCCATCAGGTGTTGGACTTCTGTTTGCCTTGCTGTGGCTGACGAGTTCTCCACTGCGAGCTCAGGGTGACGAGTTTGTGCCCTTCGAAAACTCGTCGCCCGCAGCCACTCCCGGACAGCCTGATCCCGGGGTTTCGGCTCAGCCACCGCAGACACCAAACTCACCTGTCGCGCAGCCGCCTCCTGCAGCATCGCCCGTACCGAGCACGCCACCGGAGGTGGGCACTCCGCCGCAGCTCGACCCTGCTCCGGGGGCTCCGGTCAAGCAGGGCATGCCCGATCCCGTCGTGTGGCTCGCCCAGTGCGGCACGGCCTGCGTGGTACCCATGATCGCGGGCAACCTGGCCATCATTCCTGGCCTCGGGCAGGTGCTGGTGTTTCTGATCCCTGCTCTCAACGGTTTTTTGGTGCAGGTCGTGGGGGACGCCCTGAGTGGTCGCAAGACCTCCCCCTGGGCCGCGATCATCGGCGCCTACATCGGCCAGTTCTGTGTCATGCCGGTGTGCACCACTGCCGGTGTGGCGACCTTCCTGGCCCTGTACCTGGGTGGTGCGCTGGCGGTTCTCGGCGTGGCCACCCAGACAGGTGGGTTGAATCCTCTCACCATTGGATTCTGGATAGGCCTCGGAGCTATCGGCGGTGTGGCGCTGGGCCTCGCCATCGTCGCTGGCCAGGCCACCTCGGCGGTCATTCCCGTCGTGGCCCACGCACTGTTCGCCCGCGATGAGAACGCACCCGCCGCTTCAGAAAGCGGCCAGGCCGAACGCAAGGCCGTCACCACGACCCCGGCGGTCGCTGGTGGAATGGCCTATTGAGGACGAGCTTGTTTGAGCCGCCGGGCCGGCCATCGAATCAACTCGCGCGACGCCGTTGCTCCAGGATCGCTTGCTGGATTCGGCTCAGCATCGCGTGCGGTGCAGCGCGACCGCAGGTACCCATGCTTCCCTGAGGCATGCACAGGCGCCGGCACCACTGGTGCGTGTTGCGATGCAGGGTGCAACCCGGAATCCTCGACCGGAATGTGCGGCCTCGGACGTCATCGCTGACAGGCTTGAGCAACTTCTTCATATGAGCACACCTCCTGCACCGATAGTGATGCCCATGTAACGGCCGAGGGTATGCGCGCAAGCCACTTTTTTTCGGCGGATATCGGCCACCTGTGAACCGGATGAGCCAGTGCTACCCGCGTCCGGGTCCTCGGCCTCGGTCAACCACATGAAATAAGGATGCCTTCAACACAAGGCGCGGCTCCCCGCAGTGGCACAGCGATTGCTCAAGGTCTGCTCCGACTCCGTCCGGATTCCTTCGCGGGAAGGGACACCCGGGATGTGCAGTCAAGGAACGACAGCAGGCCGGTACTGAGACTCTTCAGGATTTCTCATCCTTATGGTGCGTGGAGGACGACGTGAACAAGGTGCGCTGGCTTCAAGGGGGACTCGCCTGTGTCGTGTTGCTGACCACGGTGCGCTGCGCCCAGGAGCGCGAGCCCATCAACCGTGTGCAGGCCAACGTGATGCCCAAGAGCTTCTTCGTGGGCGAGGATCTGGCCGACATCGCGGATGACCCCGAGTTCTACCTGCGTGGCACCGTCATCGACGTTGGCTACGGCGCCGCCCAGGATGGGCTGTTCACCTCGACCTACGCCCAGCCCGTGTCGAGGGTGCGCTGGGAGATCACCGAGAACTTCCTCAACGCCCGGCTGGCCTACGAGCGCATCGAGGGCACCGACGGCAAGGGTGAGAAGATCGACGGTCTGCGCAAGAAGACCTCGAACGACGGCCAGATCGTGGCCAGCTACCGCGTCGAGTCGCACTTCGACATCGCGCCGGCCTACAACCCCATCACCGGCGAGGAAATGAACGTCATCGAGGAGAACACCAGCGACCGGCCGTGGTACGAGCGCCAGTACCTGCGCGTGGACTGGTCCATGAACCACGCAACGCATGCGTATGACTTCGACACCCTGGCCATGATCGGCATCTACGGCGGGGTGCAGTATGAACCCCTGGCCTTCACGGTGCAGGACCCCAACGACGAGAACGCTCCCTTTGTGGACCTCGACAACGGCTACATGGACGTCACCAACAAGGCCTTTGCCACGCCGCAGCTCATCGACCTGTCGAGCCTGGGCTGGGGCATGGACAAGTTCCCGGCCTGCATGCTGCCCGGAGAATTTGCCGGCGGCTCCCAGCCCTCGGGCAACTGCAACCCGGTCGAGATCACCATACGGCAGTCGTTCAAGCGCGTGCACGACACCGACTACGAGCCCGTGAACTACGACGGCATTCGTTTTCAGGCCTACGGCATCTTCAATTTCAGCTACCGCTACGGCTACGAGCGCAACTACGGCATGGTCGACGACAAGTGGTTCCGCTTCGCCGCGCGCTACAACATCTGGGAGCGCTCGCACTACTATGACGACGCCGCCAGCATGACCGGGCCGGTGGTCTGCGCCAGTCGTGAGACCACCGAGATCGCCACCGGCAATCCCGGCGCCGATCCCAACCGCGATGACAACCGCGAGGGCACGGCCGACGAGTGCGAGGCGGTGACCGAGCGCAGCAGCTATCCGGGGTCACAATGCGATGTGTTCAAGGGCCGCTGCACCCTGCCAGTGCGTGCCCGCCAGCCCAAAACCATCCCCTGGTACATCGGGGGCAAGACCGATCCCGATCTGTTCGAGGCCACCAACTGGGCGACCCTGGAGTGGGACCTGAGCATGAAGACGGCGATCCAGGTGTCGCGCCTGGTCGAGTGCCGGCGCACCAACGACGGCGACTGCTCAGCCCAGTACCCGATGTGGACGGGCCAGCAGGAGGACTTCGATGAGGCCGTGAAGATCTCGCGCGAGCTCGATAGCTGTCGCCGCGCCAATGGCTACAGTGCTCGCTCCTGCCTCGACGAGGTGGACCGCATGGTGGCCGAGCTCGCCGACGAGCGGGGTGACGCCAACGACGCCAACGCCCGTGCCATCGGTGAGGTGGTCAAGCTGCAGCCCATGTTCGTGCTCTGCCACAACCCGGTGGCGGCCACGGATCACCCGGCCTGCGGCGTCCCTGGTCTGAAGCCACGCCTGGGCGACCTGCGCTACAACACCGTGCTCATCATCGACAAGCCGCAGAGTCCCTCGTCGTGGGGCATCATGGTGGACGCCGACGATCCGGTCACGGGAGAGAAGATCGCGGCCAG
Source organism: Pseudomonadota bacterium (assembly GCA_043821645.1). Taxonomy (GTDB): domain Bacteria; phylum Myxococcota; class JACRCW01; order JAFGSX01; family JAFGSX01; genus JBDRCO01. The sequence continues at coordinate 35,665 of JBDRCO010000031.1, forward strand.
CATCAATATCTGGGACCACGTCACGGACCTGGCGGTGCAAGGCCTGGTGGATCTGGTGCGCTATGCCAATGGCGAGCTGAGCACCGAGGAGATCACCAATGGCAACTACGTGCGCGACTGGGCGGCGGCGGTGCGTCTGGCCAGCGGTGGCCAGGGTGGCGCCACCCTGAGCAAGAACGACGTGAACGAGCGCCTGGCAGCATCCACCAAGCTCGATGGGCGAGCCTTCGCAGAGTTGACCCGCGGCGGGCTCAGCGCCGAGCTCAAGATGCAGCTGCGACCGACCTACAACCAGGCACAGGACGTCGCCATCCGCGCCGGTACGCCCTCGGTGCAGCAGAACGTGGCCCAGACCCGCATGCGCCAGGCGCGCGGCACCCACGTCGAGACGGAGCTGCTCAACCCGGCCATGCTGCAGGCTGCGGGTGTGCCCGGCGACCTGGCGGTGGACGGTCCTGTGGCCGACCTGACCTCGCCCCTTCGTCTGAATAACCCCCAGCTCGTGTCGCGGCTCCGGCAGGCCCGGGAAAATGCCCTGGCCGCGCGTGGTGCCTGCATCCTGCACGAGGCCCCCGAGCCGTCGGGGATCAGCGGCCTGGCCGACATCCTCGCCAAGAAGTTCCCGGCGGTGGCCGGGGAGTCTGACAGCCAGCAGCGCGAGCGCTACGAGAAGATGCACCGCTACCTCAAGCGGCGCTTCCAATACAGTGTCATCATCCACGAGATGGGGCACTCGGTGGGGCACCGGCACAACTTCGTCAGCTCGTCAGCTCCGCTGTTCTACCGGCCCCAGTACTGGCAGCTTCGCACCAAGAACGGCCGGGTCACGCGCGAGTGCACCGACGCCGTCAGCGACGGCAGCGGCTGCGTGGGTCCGCGCTACTACGACCCGATCACCACCGAGGAGCAGTCGCAGATGATCTGGATGTTCATGCACTCCAGCGTCATGGACTACCCCGGCGATGTGTCCCAGGACACCATGGGGCTCGGGGTGTGGGACGTGGCCGCCACCCGCATGTTCTACGGTGACAACGCCGCCGTGTACGCCGACACCGCGCGCTACGGTGCCGCCACCAACGTCGGCATCGGCATCACCAACGCCACCGACACCTTCGGCGGACTGGTCGGAATCAAGTACATGACCGGTGGCTCGGCGCTCACCGGCCCCGAGGACATTCACTACTCGCAGCTGCAAAAGGAGTACGGCGTGATCGAGGGTTGTCGCGATGTGACACCCGCAGCCCCGCCGTCCTGGGACGAGGACATCGACGGCGTCTGGGATCCGCTGCTCGACGGTCGGGTGGTCGCCATCGATGGGACCTTCAGCAAGTGCCGGCAGCCCCGCGTGGACTACGTGGCCTGGAACGATCTACGCATGCCCTCCACCCGCGAGATCGGAGGCGGCTACTACCGCGGCGGTCCGTCGGTGGACCGTCAGAACCGGCTGCGCGTCCCCTACGCCTTCGCGTCGGACAACTGGGCCGACCTCGGCAATGCCAGCGTGTATCGCCATGACAACGGTGGTGACCCCTACGAGATCGCGCAGTTCCTGATCACGACCCAGGAGAACCGCCACATCCTCGACAACTTCAGGCGCAACCGCACCACCTTTGACGTGCGCGCGGCCAAGAACAGGGGCTACAGCCGCTACAACGAGAAGCTGCTCGGCCTGGCGAGCGCCCTTGGTTTCTACAGCAACATCTACAAGAACTTCGCGGCCAGCCAGGGCTACACCTTTGACACCCTGTGGCCCTTCATCGTGGACTGGCAGGTGCGAGACAACATGATCGCCGCCTCGGTGGTGTTCGATCACTTCGTGCGTCAGCTGGTGCGGCCCGAGGACGGCGAGCACTTTGCCCTGAGCGCGGGGTACGACGACAAGGTGCTGCGCTCGAGCAAGGACCCCGAGGGCAACGCCGGCGTGACCAAGGTCGTGGTGCCCAACGGCACCACCGGCTACTTCCGGGACCTCGGCTTCGGCGGTCATCCCCTGGAGAACGCCCTGAGCGAGGACAACGGCGATTTTGACACCGACTACACGATGAATGCGGGCAGCTATTACGAGAAGATCAACGTCGCCATCCTGCTCAGCGAGAGCGAGGATCGCTTCATCAGTCAGAGTCGTGGCGACTTCTACGACGCCCGTGGTCGCGCCGCCGGCATGGCTGACGTGTTCCCCGAGGGCTGGCGCCGCGTGCTGGCCAATGCCCTGACCGGCGACCGCAGCATCATGGCGCCGCAGATCGCCGCCGATGCCCAGGGCAACCCCTTGCTCGACGTCACCGCGGACACCCGCGTGGACTCCATGGCGCGCTCCTACCCGGCTCGTCCCATCGGCTGGACCAGCTGGTGGCCGCGCACGGGTCCCATGACCTGCTTCCCCTCCCAGGGGCGCAACGTGTGCGCGCCCTATCGAGGCTTCGCGGGCGCGTTCGACCCCGAGCTGCCGGCCCGTACCATAGGCGTGGACCCGCAGATAGGCTGGGAAGTGCAGAAGTTCCTCATCGCCTGGACCCTGGCCTACATCCCGGCCAACCAGCGCACCAGCTGGATAGACCTCATGCGCATCTACCGCGTGGGCGAGAACACCTCGCAGGACTTCGAGCAGCGCATCGAGTGGCAGGACCCGGTGAGTGGTCAGCTGTATTACGCGCTGAGCGTCGGCAGCGAATGTCTGTTCGGCAGTGGCGCGAGCTGCCAGGGTGGCAAGATCGTCGAGAAGGGCATCGCTGCCCGCATCCTCGAATTCGCCAACGCGTTGACAGCGCGCGGCTTCGAGCTGGACACGGTCAACTACCCGGCCACCAACAAGCGCCCCGCCGGCTTCAATGCTTATGGGCGCGCCATGGTGCAGCACCACCCCGATGGCAACCCCGTCGTGATCCCGGACCCAGGTCTGGTGGAGATCACGCCCACCGGAGATAACGGCACGCCACCCGAGGCCTGCAACCAGAACGAGGACCCGGGCTGCAGGCAGCTCACGATCTTTGACAACCACTGGGCCTACGAGCTGTCCGGCTACAAGTCCGTGCCCGACTACCTGTGGGAGGTCCTGCGCGTGTACCAGCTCGCCTCTCCAGACCAGCTGGGGCTCTATCCCTGATTTTGTCGATGTGCGGGAACGACCGGGAGGGGCTGTCCGCTCTCTCCCCGATCGGAGGCAGAAGATGACACATCGACATGCAAGGCTGGCGCTGGTGCCTCTCGCGGTGCTGCTCCTGGCGGCCACTGCCACAGCCGCGTCCATCGCGGACCAGGCGACCACCTCGACCTCGCCCTATCGCGACTCGCGGGTGAAGCTGCGCAGCGACGTGCGGGCCACCAGCCTGGTCCAGGGCGCCGAGCTCACCTACAACCCCTACGTCGCGCTCAATACCGAGATGCGCCTGTCCTGGTGGTTCACGGAGCACCTGTATGCCGTGGGTACCATCGACATCACACGCGAGCTCACCGAGGCGGACGCCAACACCGCACGCGGAGAGTGGGAGGCCGGTGACGGCGTGATCAACGCCGGGCACGACCTGCTGTGGACGGACCCCTGGCTCGGGCTCGAGTTCGCGGCCGAGGCCGAGCTCGTGCTGCCCACCAGCAAGGTCGCCTGGGCCCAGACCCTGGTCGCCGAGACCGCAGCCAACCTGAGCGTGAGCCGCAGCTTTGACGTGTGGGAGGGCATCATCGTCGGCTACACCCTGCGCCCGGGCAAGGCCTGGCACCGCTACACCACGGCGGAGAACGCGGGCTCGAGCGTCGGCGACTGTGCCAACTCGGCCGGAGGCTGCGGGCGCTTCGTCAACTCGGGCGAGCGCAACGCCAGCTGGTCCCTGACCAATGATCTGGTGGTGCAGGTCGCCCCCACCGAGTGGCTCAAGCTCATCGGACGGGTCGGCACGGTCACGGGCTTTCTCTACCCGCGCGCCGAGGTCCCCGGCATCTCGTACCGGGTTGCGGATCCGGTGGATGCGCGCTTTCTCAACTACTACCAGCTGGGTGCACGCTTCAATCCGATCAAGGCGCTGGGCATCACGGTGGGCACCAGTACCACCAACCCGCAGCTGGCACCGGATGGCGGCTACTACATGCCCTTCTTCAACCGCTACACGCGACTCTTCGTGGACCTGCGCCTGGACCTGGCCGAGTCGGTCAAGCTGGCGCGGCAGATAGAGCTGTAGACCGCCCTGCGCTGCCACCCACCAGTGTTCGATCAGCAGATTCGCGGTAGCGGATCTTCCATGGGCAGGACGAACAGCCGCTGCGTGCCCGCCTCGGTGGCCAGCACCACCTGACCTGCCGGACCGCCTGCGACGGATCCGACCACGGCAGCCTGTCGGCCGTCGTCGAGTCCATGCCAGCGGGTCAGCGCCTCGTTGGCCTGGTCGGCGGCCACGACTGCCAGCACGCGCCCTTCGCAGGGCAGCAGCAAGGGATCCAGGCCCGCGAGTTCACACACGGCCCGCGTCGAGGGACGTACCGGAATCTGACGCAGATCGAGGTGCACGGCACATCGAGCACCGTCAGCGATTTCCGTCGTCACTCCGCCCAGTCCGCCGCGAGTGGGGTCGCGCAGGAAGTGCAGCGCTGGACCGAGGTCGACGAGCGCCGCGCACAGTTCGTGCACGGGGGCGCAGTCGCTTTCGACGCCTCGCGCCTGCCCGAGCTGGCCCCGAGCGACCAGGATGGCGGCACCGTGATCGCCGATGGGCCCTGACACCAGCAGGCGGTCGCCTTCCACCACGCGATGCAGACCCAGGTCGAGGCCCGGTGCCACCTCGCCGATCCCCGCGGTGTTGATGAACAGGCCGTCGACCTGTCCGCGAGGGACGACCTTGGTGTCGCCACACACCACCTCGACCCCGGCGGCCCTGGCGGCCAGGCTCACGGCGTCGAGGATGCGCCGCAGCTCGTCGAGGGACAGGCCTTCTTCGGCGATGAGGGCCAGGGACAGGTGGCGTGGCCGCGCCCCGCAACACGCGAGATCGTTGACCGTGCCATTGACCGCCAGGCTCCCGATGCATCCGCCCTCGAAGAAGCGCGGCTGCACCACGAAGCTGTCCGTGGTGAAAGCGAGCCTGCGCCCAGCGAACTCGAGAACTGCGCCGTCACCCAGGGCGCGCAGTACCGGATTGTCCAGACGTGGCAAGAGCTCGTGCTGGATGAAGTCACGAGCGAGCTGGCCACCGCCGCCGTGGCCGAGACGCAGCTCCTGTGGCGTCGTCATGCAGGGACCTCGCTGGCAGGCCGTATCCCGCCCGCTCCGTGCTCGTGACAGATCCGGCAGCTGCCTTCGTGCGAGACCATGCAGGGGCCAACCGGGTGCTCTGGTGCGCAACGCTGTCCGTACAGCGGGCAGTCCCGTGGTTGTGCCCTGCCAAGAAGCACGCTTCCGCAGATGCACCCCGTGGGCAGGGCTTCCTCGTCGCTGGCCGGGAGCAGGGCGAAGCGCCTCCGGGCGTCGACAGATGCCAGGGCCGGCCGCAGCGCAAGCCCCGAATTCTGGATGACGCCAATGCCGCGCCAGACCGCCGTGCTCGGCTCGAAGGCCTGCTCGAGCACGCGCAAGGCTGCGGCGTTACCCTCGGCGCGCACGAGTCCCGGGTAGGTGTTGGTGCAGCCCGGGCGCCCGCCCACCACTTGCTCGACGAGGTCCAGCAACCCGTGGAGAAGCTGAACCGGCTCGAAACCAGCCACGGCCATGGGGGACGAACTCAGGTCCCCGCGGGAGGAGAAGGGCTGCAGCCCGATGATGGTGCACACGTGCCCGGGGAGCACGAAGCCATCGACAGCGGCGCCCCTGGCGACGAGATAGGACAGGGCTGCCGGCACGGTGCGGATGGCGGTGAGCAAGCTGAAGTTGGGCGGGGGATCGTCGAGCGCCGCGTGAGCGAAGGTGCAGGCTGTGGTCTCGAAGCCCACCGCGAAGAATACGACCTCGCGCCGCGGGTTCTTGCGTGCCAGCAGCACGGCGTCGCGCACGCTGCTGACCACCCGCACGTCGTGGCCTTTGGCCCGGGCGTCGGCCAGGGTGTGGTGGGCGGCGGGGACGCGCAGCATGTCGCCGAAGCTGGCGACGATGGCGCCTTGTTCCGCCAGGGAGATGGCCTGGGCAATGTCCTGGGCTGGACACACGCACACGGGACAACCCGGCCCGGCCACGATCTCCATCCCCGGTGGCAGCAGTTCCCGCAGCGCGTAGCGGCACACCGTGGCCTCGTGGGTGCCGCAGATGTGCATGAAGCGCAGACGGCGACCCTGCCCCACTGTGGCGAGAAGCTGCGCCATCTCGCGGAGCATCGAGGCATCGCGAAGCGTCGGCCCTGTGCTCATCCCGACACCTGGCGCAGGTGCAGCAGCTCGCGCAGCAACTGCAAGGTGTCGCGGGCCTCATCCTCGTCGATCTTCTGGATCGCGTAGCCCGCGTGCACGAGCACGAACTCGCCGACCCGCGGATCCTCGACCAGAGCGAGGGATACCTCGAGCTCGAGGCCTCCGCTCTCGACCACACCCGTCGAGTCCTGCAGGCGCAGGATGCGCATGGGCACTCCCAGGCACATGTTCAGCCTCCGGGCTCAGCCGCAGCGTCGATCTGGGCCGCTGCCAGCGCAAGCTGTCCAATGCACAGGCCGCCATCGCCAGGCGGCAGACGTCGAGGACGAAGCACCCTGAAGCCCACTCCCTGCAACCTCGTGAGGGCCTGGTCGAGCAGGATACGGTTGGCGAAGCTGCCACCGCCCAGCGCCACGGTCCGCAACCGGTGACGCTCGCCGAGAGCCTGGCACATGTCGACCAGGCCAGCGACCAGGGCGCCATGAAAGCGCGCGCTCACCTGGTCCGCGGGCACCCCGCGCGCCGTGTCGTCGAGAATGGCCTCGAACAGCGGGGCCGTGTCCAGCTCCAGCAGCGCCCCTCTGCGGAGGGGCAGTGGATAGCCGCCTTGCACCTGGCCACCGGCCGCGGCCTCCAGCAATGCGGCGCTCTGGGCCTCGTAGCTGTTGTGTCGGCACCCGCAGACCAGCGCCGCCACGGCGTCGAACAGCCGGCCCATGCTGGACGTTGGTGTCACGGCCGGGGCTGTGGTGAGCAGTGCCAGCAGACCGTCGCGCTGGGAATCCTCCACGGCATCGAGGTCGGCGGCGACCGCGGCGGCGCGTGCAGGTCCCAGCAGATGGGCCACGTGTGCCAGGGCAGCGCGCCAGGGCTGCCGCGCCACGAGATCCCCGCCAGGCAGGGGCACCGTCGCGACGCGCCCCACGCGCTCCAGGGCCTGTGGCGGGCCCGCAAAGAACTCGGCACCCCAGGCTGTTCCGTCGTCACCGAGACCGAATCCGTCCCAGGCCACGCCGATGCAGGGCTCCCAGACCTCGTTGTCGACGAGCACGGCCGCCACGTGTGCGCGGTGGTGCTGGACGGACAGCACCTCGAGTCCGCTCTCCCGCTCGGCCCAGCGAGAACTCAGCAGGTCCGGGTGCAGGTCGCGCACGACGATGCTGGGATCCAATCCGCTGAGCCGCAGCAAGGCCTCGAGGGTTTGCTCGAAGCAGGTCAGGCTCGCCGGGCTGCCAAGGGTCCCCACGTGCGGGCTGAGCACGACACGTCGCCCACTCGCCACGGCCAGGGCGAGCTTGAGCTCGGCCCCGACCGCGAGCAGGGGCGGCGAGGACAAGGGCAGCGTGAACTCCCAGGGCGTCAGGCCCCGGGCTCGGCGCAGCACCAGGGGTCCCGATGCGGTGGGGCGCAGCAGGGAATCATCCAGCCGCTGCACGATGGTCCGGTCGTGCGAGAGTACCTTGTCCGCCAGCGGACCCAGCCTTGCCGCCAGGTCGTCACCGTCGCTCACCAGGGGATCCCCGTCGAGGTTGGCGCTGGTCAGCACCAGGGCGCACAGAGGCAGGTCGCGCAGGGCGTGCAGCAACAGGTGATGCAGGGGAGTGTAGGCCAGCAGGATGCCGTGCTCACCGAGCTGTGGAGCCACGGCAGGAGCCAGCGGATCCGGGCGACGCTTGGGCAGCACCAGGATGGGAGCACTCGGATCCCTGAGCAGCTCGGCGTCGCTGCCATCCAGGGTCACGATCTGCCGGGCGACCTCGAGATCCGGGACCAGCACGGCCAGAGGTCTTGCCTCGCGTCCCTTGCGCATGCGCAGGCGCTGCACGGCCTCGTTGTCGTCGGCACGGCAGGCCAGGTGGAATCCCCCGAGGCCCTTGAGGGCGACGATCTCGCCCTCGCGCAGTGCCCTCGCCGCTGCCTCCAGGGGATCCTCGACGTCCAGGGGATCCAGCGTCGCACTCAACCATTGCAGCCGTGGTCCACAGGCCGGACAGGCCACGGGCTGGGCGTGAAATCGGCGGTCGTCCGGATCGCTGTACTCGCGGGCGCAGTCCGCGCACAGCGCGAAGCCCCCCATGCTGGTGCTGGCCCTGTCATAGGGCAGGGCGCGCAGGATCGTGTACCTCGGTCCGCAGTCCGTGCAGTTGCCAAAGGCATGGCGGTGTCGACGGTCGCTGGGGTCGAGCACCTCGGCCAGGCAGGCCCGGCAGGTGGCTGCCTCGACCGGAATGCGGGCGCTGGGCGAGGCCGCCACCTCGCTGCGGCGGATCTCGAAGCCGGCATCGCGGCTGTCCTCGATCGGCCGTCGCTCGACGCTGTTGACGCGTGCCAGGGGGGGCAGCCTCGCCAGTAGGTCGTGCTCGAAGGCTGCGATCTGCACGCCCTCGCCCTGGACCTCGACCTCGACGCCGGTGGCGATGTTGCGTACAAAGCCCTGCAGTCCATGCGCCCGCGCCTGGCGCCATACGTGCGGTCTGAAGCCGACCCCCTGCACGGCACCCTGGATGTGCAGCGCTACGCGCATCATCCCTCTCGCGAGGTCACGAAGGCATCCAGCCAGGCGATCCAGGCCTCGAAGCCCAGCGCCGTGCGGCATGACAGGGGCAGCATCCGCATCCCCGGGTGAATGTCCTGCACCCGCGCCAGGTATGCGTCCTGGTCGAAGTCGACATGGGGCGAAAGGTCGGTCTTGTTGAGCACCAGCACACTCGCCTCGCGGAACATCAGCGGATACTTGAGCGGCTTGTCATCGCCCTCGGTGACCGACGCCACCATGACCTTGTGTGCCTCGCCGACCCGAAACTCGGCCGGGCACACCAGGTTGCCGACATTCTCGACGATCAGCAGATCCAGGGCGTCCAGGTCCAGGTGGGGCAGGGCAGCGCGCACCATGTTTCCGTCGAGGTGACAGGCGCCGCCAGTGTTGATCTGCACGGCCTGCACGCCCGCGGCTTGCAGCCTTTCGGCATCGACACTGCTCTGCACATCGCCTTCGATCACGGCCCAGCGGGGCGCACGCTGCCAGCGTCGGGCGGTCTCGACCAGCAGGCTGGTCTTGCCCGCACCAGGAGCCCCCATGAGGTTCAGCACGCGCACACCGTGGTGCGCGAACAGAGCCGCGTTCTCGTCGGCGATGCGGTCGCTGGCCTCGAGGATATTGCGGACCACCGGGACCTTGACCATCTCATGCCTCCGCGAGGTCGAGGTCCAGCTCGACCAGCTGCAGCTCGTGCCCCCCCACCACATCGACGTCGGCACCGCCGCAGCCCGCGCAGCGATAGCTCCACGCCGGCGGCTCGCTACGCAGACCGCAGCTCCGGCAGTCCACGGTCAGCGCAACATCCTCGATGTCGACCTGCACGCCCTCGGCTGGGCCACCGCAGGCCAGGTGCTCGATGGCGAAGCGCAGGGATTCCACCTCGACGTTGGCCGCGACGCCGACGCGCAGACGGAGCTGGCAGATGCGCCGGGCGGCTCGGGACGCGGCTTCCTGCAAGGCGCACTCCAGGATGACCTGAGCCAGGGAAGCCTCGTGCATGGCGAACCCTCGAAGTTGCTGCACGCTAGCACACAGATCACCGAGGTCACGCGCTGTCCACGTGCGGCGTGACCTGGTCGGACATCCGGGCTAAGGTCGGGCGGTCCTGGCGGGCCGCTGTGGCACGTCCGAGGATCGCGGGCGAGGGTGGTCGTCGACGTCACCCGGCCCCTGGAGCTGGCATGCGCACCATCACCTTCGCATCGATCAAGGGTGGGGTCGGAAAAACCACGATGTCCGTGCATACGGCCGCAGGCCTGGCGGACCTCGGGCATCGCACCCTGCTCATCGACCTCGATCCCCAGGGCCACGCCAGCACCATGGCGGGCTTCGAGATCGGTCCCGACGACGCGTGTGCCGCGGATGGCTTCGGTCAGACCCCGCGCGTGCCCTTTTCCCGGGTGGTGCAGGAGACCTCGCGCAAGAACCTGTGGGTGGCGCCGGCGGGCCCGCGCATGGCCGGTCTCGAGCGCGAGCTGTTCCGCTGGGGGCACAGGTTGCAGGCCGTGACCCGCGCCGTGCAGGAGCTGCGTCTGGATCTCGACGCCGTGGTGGTGGACACGCCGCCCCAGCTCAATGCCTTCACCGAGGCCGCTCTTGCCGCCGGTGACCTGGTGGTGGTGCCGGTGCCGGCCATGGCCCACGCACTGCAAGGCTTCGACGAGATTCACGCGGCCTGGGCCGACGCCAGCGACGGCCGCGGGGCAAGCATGATAGGCGCCATCAACATGTGGGATCGCCGTACCACGGCCACCAACTCGGCCATGGAAGACGCCTTCAAGGAGCTCCCGGTCAAGCTGACCCGGACTCGCATTCCGCGGAACGAGGCGCTCAACCAGGCCGGTCTGGGCTACGAGCTGGTGTACGAATTCTCTCGGCAGAGCGCCGCGGTAGGGAGCTTCAGGGACCTGGTCAAGGAGCTGTGGCGGCTCGCGGGCAAGCCGAGCGCACGTCCCGGGAGGAAATCATGACCCTGCTGACCTGTCCTCGTTGCAGTACCGTGCTGGACCGCGTGGCGGTGCAGGCCACCGAGGTGGACCGCTGTGGTGGCTGCGGCTGTGTGTGGCTGGATCGCGGCGAGCTGGGCGCCTTGCTCGCCGTGGAACCGACCGCCGTGGCAGAGCTGGTGAACGCCGGTGGACACGCCGCCGCGCCCCCCTTGCACGGCGCGATTGTCCTGGATTGCCCTGCGTGTGAGGGGAAGCTGCAGACTCTCGATCTGGGCCAGGTGAGGGTCGATCGCTGCACCGCGTGCCAGGGCTTGCTGTTCGACAACAAAGGTCTCGAACCCGGGCTCGCGCTGCTGCGCGCGGAAGCGAAGAAGCGCGGAGCCTGAGTCCCGGCATCCTCGGGCGCGGGGCCTCACGCAACAAGATACAGTCAGATTCCAGTTTAAAATCAGGCCTTGGGCTTGGATTCGGATCCGGGCAGGGCGGCCTCGGCGCGTTCCGGCGCGATGCGCTTGAGCAGGCGCTCGGCCAGCTCCGGCGCCACCGTCAGCAGCTTGTCGATCACCGTGGCCTCGGGTTCGTCCAGGCACAGCAACTGCGCGCGGCCGCTGGGATCCACCGCCACGAAGGCCACCGGCTCGACCCGGATGCCGCCGCCGGCTCCACCGACGCTGCCCTGTCCCTGGCCACTCTGCGGGCTGCTCTCCTCGGCGTGGCTGGTGAGCCCGCCCACGCCGAAGGCCAGGCTGAGCTTGCTGATCGGGATGAGCTTGGTGTTGCCAACCACCAGCGGCTCGCCGACCACGGTCTCGGTCTTGCTGATGTGATGCATCTCGTCGAGCAAGCGCGTGATCATGTTCTTGACGTCCATGGATCTCCTCGTCACGCGCTCAGGGCGTGGCGCTCGTTGGCGACAGGGGCGCGGGCGCGGTGCGCAGCGGTGACGCCGGCGCAGGCACCCGCCGCAGGTTGGTCAACGCCAGCCAGGCTGCGCTCAGGGCCACCGCGACCAGCTGCAGGTCTGCGACAACGTGTGCGTTGGCGTCGACCAGGGCGCGATCGAAGCGCGGCTCGATGTGGATGGTCGCACCGGTCACGGCGAGGGCGTGCAGCGTGCACAGCAGGCCGTACAGTTCGCCGGTGGCGGCGGGATCGTCGAGTCCCACGGCCAGCCGGCCATCGAGCCGGGTGATGCGGAAACGCGGCCTTTGTTGCAGCACCCACGCCAGGCCCTGGGCGAGGCTGAGCTGCAGCGTCCACCACCGCCTCGACGGTGGGGTCGCGGGCCTGGTCCCGGCATCGCGGGTCGCAGTGGTGGTCCCCAGCAGCCGTGCGCCTTCTAGGAACCGGCGTCCGAACAAGCTCAGACACCAGCCCACCACGCGACCTGCGCCAGGTTCGCGCTCGATCTCGAGGGCCACGGTGCCCAGCCTGGCCACCAGGCGCACGCTCAGACCGCGCTCCGCGTCCGCGCTGCACCCCCGGACCTGTGCCTCCACCACCAGCCGCAGTCGCCACAGCGCGACCAGGCCGGCGAGGGCCAGCACGGCGAGAGCACCAAGCACAGCCAGGTCTGGACTCACGGGTCAGCCCCCGTCCGCGGTGCTAGCGGGCGGTTTCGGCACTTTTTTCTCGTCGTCACCGAGCCAGCGGTCGGCCATGCGCGGGATCAGATCCACGGCCTTGGTCAAGGCGGAGGCGCGGCGGTGGCGCAGCGACTGCAGGTGTGCTCGCCCCTCGGGATCGATGACCACGAAAGCCACCGGGGTGATGGCGATGCCGCCGCCGGCGCCGCCACTCTCCACAGAACCCTGCATCTTCTTCGTCGTCACCAGCCCGCCCTGGCCCTCGGCGCCACCCGTGCCAAAACCAATGGCAAGGTTGCACACCGGGACCACGCTGGTGCCCTCGACGTCGATGGGCTTGCCCACCACGGATTCGGTGCGGCCGATCTTGTGCAGCTCGGTGAGCAGGGTGCCGATCAGGTCCTCGATGATCACGGGAGCCTCCTCGCAGGGGCCCGCAGGCTAGCCCGGAACGCCCTGCGGGTCACGCCATGCGCGCGCGGTGCACTGGTGCGGCCTGCGGGCGATGCTATGCTGCGCGCAGGAGGTCTCGACGTGGACTGCTTTCTGCTCGGCTCCGGCGGCATGATGCCCATGCCGGAGCGCCGCCTGAGCGCGCTGCTGGTGCGCTACCAGGGCTGCATGATCCTGTTCGACGCCGGCGAGGGCGTGCAGATCGGGCTCAAGGCTCTGAACCTGGGCCTGCGCGGTCTTGACGTGGTGGCCATCACCCACCTGCACGCGGACCATGTGCTGGGTCTGCCCGGCGTGATGATGCTGCGCACGCAGATGCCGGATCCGGCTCCACTCACCCTGATCGGCCCTCCCGGGTTGCAGGATTTCGTGCAGGACCTGCATCGCAGCGTGCGGTTCTTCCTCAATTATCCGCTCCACTTCGTCGAGCTGGACGAGGGCGCGGACCCGGTGGCATGGCGGGACGAGGACCTGGTGCTGCGCTGGACCCCGCTCGAGCACAGCACATTCTGCCTCGGCTACAGGCTCGACGAGCAACCGCGGCCAGGCCGCTTTGATCTCGCCCGAGCCCAGGCCCTGGGTGTGCCCCGGGGCCCCCTGTTCAGCCAGCTGCAGCGCGGGTTGCCCGTGACCCTGGACGACGGTACCTGGGTACAGCCCGAGCAGGTGCTGGGCCCGGCGCGCCGCGGCCGCTCCGTGGTCTACGCCGTGGACACGAGACCCTGCCAGACGCTGCGGACGCTGTGCCAGCAGGCCGACCTCGCCGTGCTCGACGGCATGTTCACCCCGGACGAGGTCGAGCACGCGCGGGACAAGCGCCACATGACCATGAGCGAGGCCGCGGAGCTGGCGCAGCAGGCGGGGGTCCGCCACACACTGCTCACCCACCTGAGCCCGCGTCATCGCGCCGACGAGGTGGCCACCCTCGAGCGCAGCCTGCGCGAGCGCTTCGCCAACGTTCGCATCGGTCGGGACGGCGACAGCGTGGAGCTGGCCCCGCTGGACGATCCAGCCTGAGAGCCTGCCGTCAGGAGGGTTTGGCCGGGCTCCCGGCCCCGAGCTGGATCAGCGTGTGCCGGATCTGTTGCACAGCCTGGGCCTGGGACGCTGCCACGGGTTCCTGGAAGCTGGCCTCGAGCAGGCGCAGCATGCGCACTGGCAATGCAGGATTCGAGGCTGCCACACGCTCCAGGGCCCACAGCACGCCCTCGAGCACCGGGCCGGTCTGAAAGCGTTCCGTCTCGCCGAGCAGGCCGATGAGCAAGGGCAACTCCTGGGCCTGGAATTCGGGCCGGTGCACCAGGATCTCCCCCACGGCCTCGGGGACTCCAAACGGCACGGCGCCGCTCTCGTCGCTGAGGAGCCACTGAAAGCCGCGTAGCAGCTCCCTCAGGACGCGCTCCGGGACCACCGCCGCATCCGCGCACAGCTCACCGATGCAGCGCACGGCGCGCCACTTCTCGGCCTCGTCGGCGCTGCACAGCCGGCCACCAAGGTAGCGCAGGATGAGCAGGGGCCTGTCGCGCAGGGCCTGCTGCAGAGACGCTCGGTCGTCCTGCTGCCATGCTCTTGCCATTTCGTTTCGTCGCATGAGCAGACTCCCGTCTCCCTCAGATCTGCGTGGGCAATCGCCGCGCGTTGTGCGCTAATAGCAAATTCGCGCTGCGGACGCACGGCGTGGGGCGGCGCTCCAGGGTGATCCATTGATGAAGACCCTACCCCTGCATCTCCTCCTCGATGATCCCACAAAAATCCGCGATGTGACCCGGGTGCTCGACGAGGGGGGCCTGGTGTGCCTGCCCTGCGGAGGCACCTACCGCATCGTCGCGGACCTCACCAGCGAGACCGCAGTCAATCATCTGTTCGCGTCCAAGGGGCGCACCCAGAAGGCTCCCTCGCTGGTCTTCGTCGACAGCGAGAAGATGCTGGCGCAGGTGGTTGCCGAGGTCAGCCCGCTCAGCCAGCGCCTGGCCCGTCACCTGTGGCCAGGTCCCCTGACCATCCTGTTTCCGGCGCACCCGGATCTGCCTGCCAAGGTGGTCAAGCAGCTGGTGCGTGCCAACGGCAAGATCGGGGTCCGCATTCCCGACGATCCCGTGGTGCGGCAGGTGCTCACCGCGTTCGGTCACCCCTTGCTGGTCTCCAGCGCCAACAAGCAGCGCAAGCAGGGCGCGGCCTCGCCAGCTCAGATCCGCAAGAACTTCGTCGGGCGGGTCGACCTCTTCGTCGAGGACGGCGACCTGGCGAGCCGGCCTGCCTCCACCGTGGTCAGCCTGGATGGTGAGCGCGTCTCGGTCACCCGCGCTGGTGCCCTGAGCGAGGAGCAGATCTCGGCAGCGGCTGGCTGATCAGGGCGGCGGATCGTCCGTCAGCAGACCCTCGAACACGCCGAAGCAAGTGTGCGCCTTGCCGCCATGCTTGGCCTGGTACATGAGCCCGTCCGCACGCTGCAGGTAGTCGTTCACACTGGCGTGGTGTGCCGTCACGGTGAGCGCGCCCATGCTCAGGCCTAGAGGCCAGCCCTGGGCCTTGAACAGGCCCTCGAGGGCGTCGCGCAAGCGCTGCGCCGAACTGTGTGCCGCTGCCTCGGCCGTCTCAGGCAGGAGCACCACCAGCTCGTCACCGCCGATGCGCGCCACCTGGTCCAGCTGGCGAAGGGTACGACGCATCTCGTCGACCACCGCGCGCAGAGCCAGGTCGCCCTGGGCGTGGCCGTGCCGGTCGTTGAGCTGCTTGAAGTTGTCCAGATCGATGTACAGCAGGCTCCACGGCCGGTTGCTCCGGCGGCCGCGCTCGAGCTCGAGCTCCACCGCATCGAGCAGGGCGCGGCGGTTGAGTGCTCCGGTGAGCCCATCATGGGTCGCCGCCATCCGCTCCCGCTGCAGGGTCTCGCGGAGCTGTCCATAGAGCCAGGCAGCGACGCCAAAGAAAGCCAGCCGGGTCACACTGTTCCAAACCGCAATGACGGGATGGGTATACAGATGCCCGGCAGCGACGTCGAGCAGACCCCAGGTGATGGCGGCCAGGACCGCGGCCAGCAGCCCCCAGCGTCGGCCCGCGTAGTGTGCGACCGACACCACGGGGAACAGGTAGAACGGCGAGACTGCGATCTCGAAGCCCGTCACCAGGTCCAGCACGCCAACGACGGACAGCCCGATGGCGCCGAGGACCAGTGCTGCCAGCGGTGACCGCGACGGCTGCCAGGAGGTGGCGAGCGCGGCACGCAAAGCGGCCTGGCCGTGCTCGTGAGGTGTGGGCTCCAGGCTCATTGCCGCGCCAGGGACAGCCCGGAGGCCGCGTAGCTGATAGCGGGCGCCCCTGCGGCATCCATGGCCAGGTCCGGCAGTCCGCCAGCGAGGCCCACCAGGTCCACGGTCGATACACTCCATCCCGAGACGCCCTGCCTGGCATGCTGCACGCTGTCCTCGATGCCGTTGACATAGGCAATGTGTGCCAGACCGCTGTGGTCGAGGGCCAGCGCGGGATCGTGGCCCGCCTCGCCGCTGGCGTCGACGGTCTCCACTTGCCAGCCCTGGGCCAGGTGCACCGCGTAGCGCAGGGTGACCCGTGGCGAGTCCAGGACCCGGTAGGCCAGGTGGGCACGGTCCGCCTGATCCAGGGCGAGGGAGCAGGACCATCCGGCATCGCCCTGGCCATCGACGTCCTCGAACTGCCACGCGCCACCGCTGCGTATCCCGGCGCGCAGCACCTTGCGGGTGACATCGTGGTAGCAGATGTGGATCCGCTGCTGCCCGTCCACCGCGATATCTGGCTGACCTGCCACGGTGGTCGCGCTGTCCACGGCCTCGTAGCTCCAGCCCGCAGGCTCTTGCCAGGCGTGCTTGAGCCGCTGTGCCACCGCATCCTGATACAGCACATGCAGGCGCCCGTCCGAGGCTGCGGCCAGGGCGAGGTAAGAACCCACGTCGCCAGTGGCGTCGACGGTCTCGACGCTCCACACGCCACCTGCCCGGTGCGCCACGCGCAGGTCGTAGTTCGAGGCATCGTAGTAGGCGATGTGCGGGTCGCCGGCCGGATCCAGGACCAGGCTGGCGTAGCGGCCCACGCTGGCGCTGCTGTCGACGGTGCTCAGTTGCCAGACCAGCCCGATCCGGGTGGCGTGGCGCAGGGCATGCCCCGCCTCGTCGTGGTAGGCGATGTGGGGTACACCCTGGTCGTCGAACGCCAGGCTGCTGTACAGGCCGACCTGGCCAGCCTCGACACGCTCGATGGACCAGGCGCAGCAGGCCTCGGCACAGGGGTAGTAGCCGGCGTTGCACACGAAACCGCAGCTGCCATCCACGCAGGTGGCCGTGCCAGAGCTCACCTCGGCGCAGGGCGCACAGCGGTCGCCGCAGGAACTCGGCAGGTCGTCGCGCACGCAGGCGTCGGTGCACAGGTGGTAGTCAGGATTGCACTGCACGCCGCAGCGCACGCCATCGCAGGTGCTCTGGCCATTGGGATCGACCGCGCAGGGTGTGCAGCGATCACCGCAGTTCTGCACCGCGCTGCGGTCCACGCACTGGCCGTCGCAGTCGTGAAAAGCGACGTCACAGCCGCACACATGCAGCGCGGGATCGCAGCTCGCATGTTCCCCGCAGTCGCCGCTGTGCGCGCAGTAGCCCTCGGGTGGGCAGTCGCAGACCTCCCAGCGTCGCCCGTCGTCGGCGCAGCGCTGCACCCCGGCCACGCGCCCCGTGCACACGCAGCTCTGGGTCGTGCCCGGGTCGCAGATGGGCTCATCCGAGGGATCGGGCAAGCACGCCGCCGCGAGCGCGAGGCTTGCCCAGGTCAGGACCATCCGGATTCGCATGTGGGCTCCTGCACGGACGCGACCTCGACGCTAGCACGTTCTGCGCGGCGCGATCCCGCTCCAGGAGGCAGGGCAGGTCCTGTGCGCTATGCTGCCCGGACGGTCCGGATCCCGGTGGATACGGCGGAGCCCGCCATGATCCTGTGCGTGACCCTGCATACCAGCGTCGACCAGGCGCGCTGGGCGGCTTCCGCCGGGTTCCATCAGCCCACCTCTGACCTCATCGGCGAACGTGTCGCCGGCAAGGGTGTCAACCTGGCGCGGGTGCTGGCGACCCTGGGCTGTCCGGTGCGGGCCCTGGGCATGGTCGGGCAGCAGGATCGCGCGCGCTTCGAGACCGAGCTGGCGGCTCAGGGCATTGCGTCGGCCTGGGTCGAGGTCGCCGGACCCACGCGGCGAAACCTGACCACGCTGGACCCCTCGCTCGGCCTCGAGAGCCACGAGCGTCGGCCTGGCTTCACGGTGGGGCACGAGCAGGTCGAGGCCATGGCCCGGCTGCTCGAGGCGGAGGTTAGCGCCGGTGACCTGGTGGTGTTCGCAGGCAGCCTGCCTGACGGGGTGTCTGGTGCGCAGGCCATGGTGCTGGCTCGGATCTGCCAGCGCCGTGGCGCCGAGATCGCCCTGGACTCGGGTGGCGAGGTGCTGCGCCTCGGCCTTGACCTCGCACCCCTGCTCATCGCACCCAATCAGACCGAGCTGTTCGAACTCACCGGTGAGGCACGCGATGCCCCGCTGGAGGTGGCCCGTCAGGGCGCCACGCTGCTGCCCTCGGTGCGCCAGGTCATCGTCACCCTGGGGCCAGACGGGGCCCTGCTCATGGACGCGACCGCAGCCTGGCATGCGCGCGTGCACGTCGACCGCCCGGTGAGTTCGGTGGGTTGCGGCGATGCTCTGCTGGCGGGTTTCCTCGACGCCAGGCGGCAGCACAGGAGTCCTGCCGAGTGCCTGTGCCGCGGTGTGGCCTGTGGCGCGGCCGCAGCGATGCAAGCGCTCGCCGGGGACCTTGAGCTCGATGACGTCGAGACCCTGCAGCAGCGGATGGAGCTCGCGGCCCTGTGGTGAAGAGCTGGCTACCTTCACAGCGGGTAGCGTGGCGCGACGGGTTCATCGGGTGCCTGCGCCGTGTTAGGGTGCCGGGTCACGCTGCTTTGCGAGGTGCTGCATGGTTTACTCGGACAAGGAACAGGTGCAGGAGGGAAGCCTGCTTCCCACCGCCCCCCTGCTCGAGGAAGCCGAGCGCCTCAAGAGTCTGGCGCACCGTCATGAGCTGGAGCTCAGCCGTGAGGGGCTGACCCAGCGCGACCTGGCCACCTACGACAAGGCGCGCGACCAGGCCCAGCGTGAGGCGCAGCGCCTCGAGGATCCGCCGACCAAGCCCAAACCCCTGGACAAGGACATGGCGGCCGTGGTCGACCGCGCCTTGCGCTGGCGGGCCAGGCTGATCCACCGCGCCGAGCGCCTGCACACCGACGACCGCCCGGGTCGGCTCAAGTACCGCCGCGGTCTGTTGCTGCACAACCTTCCGGATCGCGTGTACGAGGAAGTCAGCCTGCTGCTCGAGATCGCCAAGGTGGATCTGCCGCGCTTCGAGCGGGCGCAGCTGCTGGATCAGGCCTTCATCGATGCGGGAGAGGATCTGCGCTACGAGCTCATGGGCTACCCCAAGCCCGACCGCGAGGCCTGGGTCAAGTACGAGCAGGCCAAGCGCACGCGCCGCTGGGGACCGCCACCGGAGCCACCTCCCGCGCTGCCCAAGCTGCCCGAGGTGATGGACAACGCCGCCACCGTGGCCGCCATGCGCGGGCTTCTGTACAGCTACATGCGGCGCATCGCCGCCGCCGGCCAGGCCGCCTTCACGGTACTTGAAGGTCGCGAGCCCCGCGGTCATGCGGCCATCCGGCAGGAGTTCGTGTTGCGTGTGCGACCCGCCGAGTACGACGCCACCATGCTCCACATCCTCGTCGAGGCCGAGGGACCCGCTCGCCGAGGCGTCAAGCAGGGCAGCACCGCGGCCGCCGCGCCCGATCCGTCGCCACACCAGCTCGCCCCGGAGCCACAGGCTGCGCCAGAGCCAGCACCAGCACGCAAGGAGCCTGCGCCGAGGCGCCTGGTCAACCCCGGTGGTGCGCCACCCGAGATCGGCGACACGCTCAAGCCACCGCCGCCCGGCGCCTACGGGTTGATCCGCCCCAGCACCACGCGCGGGCGCAAGTGAGCTCGGGCTCGCGTCAGGTCTAGCGGATCTCCAGGTGCAGATGATCGGCGTGAGCCTCGTTGCTGGCGGGGGTCAGCACCACGTCGAACAATCTGGCTTCCCGGATCCGCTGCACCAGCTGTCGCAAGAAGGCCTGGCGTTCTGCGGTGCCTGTCCAGTCGCGCTGCACCTCGATCGCCGCACCCTCGCTGCGCTCGAAGCCCACCACATCGATGGCCAGACCACGGCCGTGGCCGCTGAGGGAACGCGTGCCCGCGATGCTGCGGCAGTTGAAGGTGCCCACGTGTTGCACCTCGACCACGCCGGCCTCGGCCAGCAGCGCCGCCAGCCTGTCGAGCACAGGAGCAAAGCGGCAGGCGACCAGCAAATGTTCGGCAAAACGTTGCCCGGCCTCGCGAAAGTCCACACCGTGCAGGGGGCTCGCCAGCAGCACAGGGGTATCGACCTGGCAATGCGTGCTGATGGGCAGCGGATCCCCCTCCCGGGCCGCCCTCGCCAGCGAGTCCTCCAGGTCGGGCCGGCTGTACTGCAGGCCCATCCTGTCCAGCTCCTGCGTGCACTCGGTGGCGGGAGGCTGCGTGCCGAGGTCTGGCAAGCACACCAGGCGGGTCAGGTTGTCGCGCAGCCTGAGCACCGTGGCGCAGGCATAGCCGGGCCGGCAGCCACTGGTGGTGAGGTGCAGGTTGCAGCGCGCCACGCACACGCCGTGCTGTGAGAAGCTGGGGTCTTCCATGCAGAAGGTCTGTGAGTACAGATCCCCCACACGGTCCGGACAGGTGTGCTGGCAGGGCAGGGTGCAATGTCCTCCCGGAAACCCCTCTTCGGGCAGCAGGCAAAAGCCGCCTTCGAAGATGCAGTCAGCATCATGCTGGCAGGGGGAGCCCACCCAGCCCGGATTGAAGCTCAGATCCGCAGCCGCGGGACCCAGGTCTGCCACCGTGGCATCTTCAGGCGTGGCCACGGCAGCATCGGGCTGGCTGGCGAGATGGGCTTGCTGTCCGGCCGACGAGGCCCAGAGCGCAAAGGCCCCAAGCGCGATCAGCACGGGGACAAGGGTCACTGCCGTGAGTCGCGGCCTCGCTTCCATGCGCACCTCACATCCTGACTCGCCGAGTCTATGCCACAGGGTGAGGTCTGCGAGGGGCAAAAAAAAACCGCGGCGAACCGCGGTGATAAAAAGAATAAAGGGGCAAGGAACGGCTGGACCGGGGGGGGGAGTCCGCACCGAACCGCTGCCCCACCCCACCTAAGAGCAGTATCCATGCCAGGACGATGGAATAAAAAAAATGCTTATTATTCAATAGCCATTCAGAATCGACGGCAGCTGGGCTGCGGTATAGTTGTGGCGGATACACCACTGTTTCTGATGTGATCAGTAACTATTTGTAATCGCTAATAAATAAGTATGTCGTAAATACCACGCAAAGAGGCAAGTTTACCTCATTTGATAACACTATGTATTATTTGGATAAATCGATGAGATTGCGAATGCTTGCGCTCAGATCGTCCGGTGTTGCCGAGTCCGCCACCCAGGCCACGCGTTCGTCACCCCGTGCCACAGTCGTCCATCGGTCAAGTTCCCTTGAAAAATCATAGGAGATCAGGATGGGCACCGCCACCAGGCCCGCCTGCCGGATGGCGCGGTAAATATACAGGCCCTGATTTTTTTCTAAAAAAGACCATGCTTCATCAAGTGTTGCAGCATATCCATCAAGAACCTCTTGCGGGTCTCCCAGCAGCAGTTGACGAGCTGTTCGGTCAAAGCGCATGTCCAGAAAGACCAGCTGGGTAGGAGGTTTTAACTGCAGTATCCTCAAGGCCGTTGCTCCATCGTGGGCCTGTTGGATCTGCAACCCAGGTAAAAAAGCCACGAAGTTCTCGAAGTACTCATTTCCATCTTCGACGATCAGTAAACTGGCGTTGAGTTCGTTTTTTTGGGGTATCATCTTGGGGTGTATTTAACTCGCTACGTAGGGTAAAAAAACCACCACTTCCTTTTCCCAGGCTGCTGTGGACCGACGTACTTTCATGCTGCCCCCACACCTCTGCAGCGTTTCCAGGACCAGACCCAGGCCCCGATCAGGGGGCCTCTGTCTGACATCATCCATGGACAAGGTGGAGCTGGCCAGGTCCCCGACGGCCAGGGCCAGGCGCACGTGACCGGTGACGGGGTGGGTCTCGAGTGTCAGGTGGAGCCCAATTTTGAGTGGAAGTTTGGCTTCAGCTATTTCTGCCAACGCTGCATTTCTAAATAGATTATTCAAAATCAGTTGTAGTGATTCTGGGGCCAGGCTCAGGTGCAGGGGCCACTCCAGGGTGGAACTCAACTGCAAGGCCTCGGCAGGTGTTTGCGCCAGCCCCGGTTCGCGCAGGGTGGCCTCGAAAGTCCTGACAAACCAGCTGGCATCCAGGGGCGCGCTGCGAATCTGCTCGATCAGCTCCTGCATGCGCAGGTAGGCGTCCGTGTTCAACGCAGCCGAGGCGCGCTCGAGTGCCTGGCACACCCGAGTACGGGTCCTGGGGTGCTCGAGCCTGGCCTCGACGATCTGGTCTTGAATGCCGGCGAGGATTGAAAAGCCTTTGAATATTGGCGCAATGGAATCATCTTTGAAGCGCACGTTGAGGCGTGACCCGGCACCTCGTGCGAGTTCTTCGAGCTGCAGCACATGGTGCCGGAAACGGCCAGAGGGGCTGTCCTCGCCACCCTGGGCGAGCTGGCGGACCCGCTGCAACTGGGCCTCGGTGGCCTGCCCGGCGCGCAAGGATTCGGCCACACCCTGCAGGATCATGGTGTTGTGCTTGAGCACCTCGTGGTGGATGGAGGACAGCAGGCGCTTCACCTCCGCGCTGCTGTCGGGGTAGCGCAGCACGAAGCGCTGCAGATCCAGGCCGCCGAAGCGATACCGCAGCAGCCAGGCCAGGGCACTTGCCACGCCCAGAACCAGCAGCAGCGGGAGCAGCGCGCTGGCCCAGGCGGCCCGGGTCAAGGCCCCCTGCAGCTCTGCACGACGCTCGAGCAAGGCGCTGCCCGCAGGCAAGGGGTCCAGCACGTCCAGCTCGACAAGGCTGCGCAGCAGGTCGGGCAGCAGGCTCCAGGACAACCAGGCCGGGCCGTGGCGGGCTCGTGCCAGGTGCAGCTCCCCCAGGTAGAGCGCGGCCTCGGCGTCGCCCAGAGCCAGGCCTTGGTCCAGAGCGGCCTGGGCAGCGGGCAGTTGGCCCTGCTCGAACAGGATGCTGCCGAGCTGGGTATGGACATCGGCCTGCCCGGGATCCAGGCGCAGGGAATCCGCCAGGGCCAGGGCTGCCTCATCCAGCTGTCCGGCAGCGTGCAGGATTCGGCCCTCGAGGGCGCGCAGGCGGGCATCCGGGAGGTCCGCACCCAGGTGGCGGAGGGTCGCCAGGGCAGCGGCCGTTTCGCCCCTGGCAAGCAGCGCGCGGGCTCGGTTGAGGCCCTGCAAACCGCCCTGCCGAAAGCTGCCTTCAGATCCCAGTGCTGAGGTGATTTCTAATGTTGATGAAAGGAGTTCCCCTTCTTTGCTCAAGCTCTTGACGAGGTTTGATTGCAGGGCCTGGGCCTGGGTTCGGCCAGGCTCGGGGGGTTGGGCTGCGAGGTACTCCTGTACCAGCTGCAGGGCGCGCGGCAACTGCCCGCTGCGCCTGAGAGATTGAGCCAGCTTGAGCTTGAGCTCTATCCAGTCGGGGCGCAGTTGCAGGGCGCGGCCAATGAGGGCGATGGCCTCCTGCACCCTGTTGTCGTCCACGTGTTCGAGGTAGAGCTCGCCCAGCCGGGCGTGCAGGTCGGCGCTCGACTGGTCGAACACCAGGCCCCGCAAGTACTCGAGCTCGGCACGCTGCCTGTCCCCCTGAACCCGCCAGGCGTCACCCAGCAGCAAGCGGGCCTCGCTGTAGCCCGGCGCCTGGGCCAGGGCCTGCTCCAGCAGCGCGACGGCCTCGCGGGGGCGTCGGCGCTCGACCAGGGTACGGGCGCGCTCGAGCAGCAAGGCCGCCTCGTCGCCCGGGGCACTGCTGCCCGCGCTCCAGCCGAAGCGACGGGCCTGCAGCTCCACCTCGACGCGCCACATGCGATCGCGCGCGGCGTCGCCAAAGGGGCCGTCGGCGTCGACCCGGCTGTACCAGGACAGGGCCTCATCCAGGCTGTCGTGGTCGCGGAACAGGTCGCCCAGCTCGAGCACCAGGGTCTCGTCGTCCACGGTCAGGGCCAGTGCCTCGCGGTAGAACTGCACCGCCTGCTCGAAGCGCTCGAGGCGCGAGGCCAGCCGCGCCTGGTGCCGGATCAGATCCGGGTCGTTGGCCTGGGCTGTCCGCAGGGCCGCGAGACGGCCCGCCAGGTCCTCGAGCTGCACCACATCCACATCCTCGCGCAGCACCTGGTCGACCACGGCCAGCACCACGTCGACGCGGTCGGGGGCCAGCAGCATGGCCTGCTGGAGCTGGGCCCAGGCCTCGGCGCCGTGGCCCAGGCGGACCTGCAGGCGACCCAGCTCGAGCACCACGTCCACCGCCTGTGGGGCCATCTCCTGGGCCTCGGTCAGCAGCTCCAGCGCGGACAGCAACTGGCCCTGCACGATCTCCTCGCGGGCCAGCCGCAGGCTCTCCTCGGCCTGCTTGAGCAGGATGTCGTCGAGCAGCTGCCGCACCTTGCTGAGGTCCTTGAGGCTGGACCCTGCCTCGCTGGATCCGCCATCCACGGGCTCGTCTGGCGACCGCGCCCGGGCCGGGGCGGCGAGCAGGCAGACCAGCACGAGCAGCGCGCTCGCTGTGGGCAGGCGTGTCACTCGCCGCGCAGCTCCCTGACCTTGAGGCCGACCTGGTTGAGGCGCAGGCGCACCGCCCGCGCTCTGTCGGCGCTGCCCAGCAGCACCTCGGCCATGGCCGCGAAGTCGCCCCGGCAAGTCCGGAACAGCTGGCTCAGGTACTGCCGCTCGACGTCGTTGGCCACGGCGTTGAGGGTGCGCCCGGGTTGCAGCAGGACGGTGTAGCCCTCGCTCCGAGGGGCCCCCGGCGGTGCTGCGGGTGGGGTGCGCACGGCGCTGCGCAACAGCTCGCCGACCAGGCCGGTGTCGACCTGCAAGCGGCGCGAGCGCAGGGGCTGGCCGCTGCGCAGCAGGTCCACGGCTCCAACCAGGGTGAAGCTCACCATGCTGTGCAGGACCATCGCCAGCTCGCGCATGTTCCCGGGCCAGGCATGGCGCCGCAGCTGCGACCACACCGGATCCGGCAGTGACAGCACCAGATCCTCGTCGGAACTGGCCCGGCCGCCCCCACTGCGGCCGAGCTGTGCGCGCAGCGGCGTCGTGGCAGCCAGGCCTGCGGCGCGGGCGATCTCGGCCTTGAGCGGCGCGTGGTCCGGGTGCTCACCGGCGCGGGCGACCAGGGTGCTGGCAAGGGCTGGAAGGTCGGCAGGGCGCTCTCGCAGCGGCGGCACCAGCACGCGCGCCGCGGGCCCCAGGCGCATGTACAGGTCCTGGCGAAAGGTTCCGGCCTGCACCGCCAGCTCGAGGGGCTGGTTGCTGGCGGCCACCACCTTGACGTCGACCGCTTGCTCGGCAGTGGCGCCGAGGGGCCGCACGCGCCGCTCCTGCAGCACCACCAGCAGCTGCTTTTGCACCTCCAGCGGCACGTTCTGCACCTCGTCCAGGAACAGGGTGCCGCCGTGGGCGAGCTGGAAGGCGCCCTTGCGATCGCTCACCGCGCCGGTGTACGCGCCGCGCAGCGCTCCAAACAGGTGCGCCGGCACCAGGTCGCGGGGCACCGTGCTGAGGTCCAGGGTGACGAAGGGGCCGCGGCGAGTGCTCTGGCGATGCAGCACGCGCTCGGCCAGAAAGGATTTGCCGGTGCCTGTCTCACCCTCGAGCAGCACTGGCATGGAGCTGCGCGCCAGCACCGCCAGACGGCGCCGCACCGCATGCATGGCGCGGTCGCGGCCCCACAGCACCTCGCCGTCGTCGGCCTGCAGGGCGCGCTGTTCCAGCGCCTGGTGAATGCGGATGCGCAGGGTGTCCACGTCATCCGCGTCGAGCAGGTAGGTCATGGACTGCGAGGCCAGCTCGCCGCCTTCGTCGACCAGCGACAGATCCGCCTGGCTGGTGGCCAGCACCACGGGCAGGTCCGGGTGCAGGCGCCGGATCTCGCGCAGGATGGCCACGCCCTGAAAGCGCCGGGTGCGACGGTCGCTGGCGCCCGGGGCCAGCGGTAGCAGCTGCGCGGCGTCGACATCGAAGCGCATGTCGAGCAGCACCACGTCGACCTGGGCGGCGTGCTTGTTGAGGTAGCTCAGGGCCGCGGGCCCGCTGGCCAGGCGCGGTGGCTGGTCTGCTCCGGCGGGCTGCAACAGCTCGAGTTCGTCAAGCTGGTCCGCGACCACCTGGGCGTAGTCCAGCCCGTCGTCGATGACCAGGATCCTAGGACGGCTCGACTTGGCCATGTAACTCCTCGAGCACCGCCTGGATGGCGGTGGACACGGCGCGCAGATCCCCCAGGGCGCGCGCGCGATCGAAGTCCGCGGCCTCGGCCCGGGCCACGTGCTCCCAGGCCAGGGCTCGCGCCACGGTGCGACACAGGTCCGGGTGGGCGGGAAGGTGCTCGAGCTGCCCAGCGGCCTCGTCGACAAAGGCCTGCCACAGCGCGCGCGCGGACTGCACGCCTGAAGGTCCGCTGCGGGTTTGCAGCAGGGCGCGGCGCAGGGCCTGGTGCGCGAGCTCGGCGCTGGCATCCGCGGGCAAGAAGGTGACCGGCATGGCGAGGTGCTTGCCCAGGTCGTGCTTGAGGTCGAGCAACAGGTCCTCGAGTTCGGTCCTGGTCATGAACCCACGCCCCTGGTTTTTCAGATGCGAAAACAAGATCGAGTCTATCATTTGTCGATCTCCACGCCAGGGCTGTCGTCCCTGGCCTTGTCCGGACGGCCTGTGAGCCCAGGTCACCTCTCGTCAGCCCTTCGCGGTGCGAGCGTCATGCCACGGCGGCGCTGCGGCCCGCGGGGAAGCCCGGTCTTGAAGAAGCGTCGAGCGGTGCACCTCCGGGCAGCAGGCGCTACGGCGTGGCGGTGTGCTAGCATGCAGGAGGACCGAGGGCCGGGATGACGGCGAAGCAGCACTCCACAGGACTGGTGTTGGCGCTCTGGGCGCTGGTGAGCACTGTTGGCGCCTGCCCGGTGGGTGTGTCCCAGGAGACCTGTCGCAGGGACCTGGACTGCCCCGCGAACTTTCACTGCCTGGCCGGGACTTGCTCTCGCCTCGTGGTCGACGCCGCGTCGGTGGACGGGGCCACGCTCGACAGCTCGCGCACGGATAGGTTGCCTGTGGATACGGGTTTCGCGGACCACGCGGCATCCGACCTCACCACACTGGACGGCACCCAGAACGACGGCCAGGGGATGGACGCCACGCTGCGGGACAGCAGCCCACCGGATCTCGGTGGCCTCGACAGCCCGGCGCCAGACACGGCGTGCAGCGACGGGGGCGCGGCCGACGGCGCGGTGGCGGACACGGCCGTTTCAGACGCGTCGGCAGCGGATCTGCACCCACCGCAGGACGGGCCACTCCCCCTGGACGCCAGTCCTCCCGTCGACGTGGGGAGACCGGACCTGGCCACCGCTGCAGACTCAAGCGGTGGGGGGGACAGCAGCTGCTCGGGCCATGCCGGGGAGCTCTGCGCGCGCCCTGGCTTCTGCGGCGCGCGCTTTGATTGCTCCGGCACCTGCGTGGGTGGGTTCACGGCGGATCCCTGCCCGCAATGTGGTACCCGGACCTGCGAGAGCCTTCTGAACTGGAGCGAGTGCCTGGGCGGCACCTGTGGCGCGCACTCTGCCTGCAATCCCTCGACAGGCTCTTGCCTGTGCACGGTCGCCGAGTGCGCGGGGAGCTACTGCTGCAGCGGAGACCTCTGCGGCTGCGACGTCGACGCCTACGGATGTGGTGCCAGGACGGGCGTGGTCGAGAATTGCCCCAGCAAGCTCTGCTCCGGCAACCCACCCGCCTGCGAGACTCCGCCCTGCGACGTCAACTGCGGCGGCTGCTGCGACAACACGGGCAGCTGCCAGCCCGGCTACGCTGACAGCGCCTGCGGCACCGGTGGCAGCCCTTGCCAGAACTGCCAGCTGCAGGACAACCCGTGCGTCGACTGGGACTGCTCCAATGATGACTGCAACATCTACTCCTTCTCGGTCAACGGCTCGAGCTGCGGAGACAACAATGAGTGCTGGAGCACCGAGTGCGTGACCTGCGATGCACGGCACGACGAGATCTGCTGGCTGCCCTGCACCTGCCAGATTGGCACCACGGCGACGACCGGGACCTACGATTGCTTCGGCGTCTGTCAGGAGGATCCGGGCTGCACCTGCGCCCAGCAATGCGCAGGCACGTGCTAGGTCGTGACGCCGACTCTGTACCGGGGACAGTTCCCTCACCGCACCGTCGTGTCCGTTCGATGACGTCGGCGTAGCAGAAATCGAGAGCCGGTATGCAGGTGGTGATCCTGGGCAATGGCGTGGCCGGCGCGACCGCGGCGCTACACTTACGCCAGCTGCAGCCGGACTGGCGCATTGTCATGGTGTCGGGGGAGTCCACCCACCACTACTCCCGACCGGCGCTGATGTACCTGTTCATGGGTCACCTGCGCTACAGCGACTGCAAGCCCTTCGAGGACAGAGTCTGGCAGCGCGAACGCATCGCGCTGGTGCGCGACTGGGTGACCCGCATCGACGTCGAGAACGGGCGACTGGAGCTGCTGCGCGGCCAGCCCCTGGCCTTTGACCGCCTGCTCATCGCCACCGGATCTGAGCCCAATCGCTTTGGCTGGCCGGGTCAGGATCTCGAGGGTGTGCAGGGCCTGTGGGGGCTGGGTGACCTGCATCGCCTCGTGCAGACCATGCCGCGGGTCGAGCGCGCGGTGGTGGTGGGTGGCGGCCTCATCGGCATCGAGCTGGGCGAGATGCTGCACAGTCGCGGCGTGCAGGTGACCTTTCTGGTGCGCGAGCCCTCGTACTGGAACAACGTGCTGCCCGATGAAGAGTCGGTCCTGGTGAATCGGCTGATCCGGCGTTCCGGTATGGAGCTGCGGCTGAACACGGAGCTGTCGGAGATCCTCGACGACGGGCAGGGTCGGGTGGCGGGGGTGATGACAGGGCAGGGTGACCGCTTGCGCTGCCAGCTGGTGGGCCTGACCGCAGGAGTGCGGCCGAACATCACCCTGCTGCACCCGAGCGGCCTGAGCTGCGCGCGTGGTGTGCTGGTGGATGCGAGCCTGCGCAGCTCCGTGCCCGAGATCCTGGCGGCGGGCGACTGTGCAGAGATTCGCCCGGCCGACCACGAACAGACCCTGCTGCAGCAGGTCTGGTACACGGGCAAGGCCCAGGGCCGGGTGGCCGCCGAGGTGCTGGCCGGGCGCGAGGCGACGTACCAGCCCGATATCTGGTTCAACTCGGCCAAGTTCCTGAACCTGGAGTACCAGACCTACGGCCAGGCGGACCCGCGGCGAGCGGGTGCGGGCACGCTGTACTGGCAGCACCCGGACCAGCGGCATGCCCTGCGCATCGTGCATGCCGATGCCCAGATCGCCGGATTCAACGCCCTTGGTTTGCGCCTGCGCCATCGCGTGTGCGAGCGCTGGATCCGCGAGCAGCGCTCGGTGTCCGAGGTGCTCGACCACCTGGCCGACGCGGCCTTTGATCCCGAACTGTTTCACGACCACCTGCCCGCGGTCACGGCGGCGCTGAGGAGCCAGCTGTGACGATGGACGCGGGCCCTATCGATCTGGATCTCGACGAGCGCACGCTGGGGACCGTGGCACCGGCAGGTCGGGGCCATGCTCGCGCGCGACCGCTACACGTGCTGGCCGGGGGACTGATCGGGCTGGGTGCGCTGACCTGGCTGCTGGTCCTCTCGGGCGTGTTGCCTGCGGGATCGTGGTGGGTGCTGGGGCTGGCACTGGGGGTCCCTTCGGCAGGCGGCAGCTGGCTGTTCTGGCTGCGCTACCGCGGCCGCACTGCAGGCATACATCACGACGACACGACCTTTCGATCCAGCCAGGCCCGCGGCGTGCTGGGCTGGCTCCTGGCCGTGGCCTTTGTTGGCTTCTACACGCTGCTGTACTGGTGGCCCGAGCGCCTGGGCCGCGCCGTGGATGTGGTGGAGCCGCTGTCGCGCTGGATGCGGCACTCGCCCGCGGACCCTTGGTTCTTGTACGGTGCGCTGTACACCCTGGCCGTGGGGGTGTTCGGCCTGCGCATGCTGCTGCGCTACCGCCACGATCGCTACCAGCGTCTCCGCACCAGTTCGGTGATGTTGTTTCAGGGTGTGCTCGCCTTCGTGCTGCCTGGCGTGCTCAAAGCTCTGCACCAGCCCGAGTTCTACTTCACCTACTTCTGGCCCCTGAAGTACGGCTATGGCTGGCCTGGCGCCCGGGGCATGGGCTCCCTGTGGAGCGATCCGGGTGGTCTGGGAGCCTGGTTCGTGCTGTGGGGAGCCGCGGCGATCCTCGTCGTCACGCCACTGCTCACCTACCTGGTGGGCAAGCGCTGGTACTGCTCGTGGGTGTGTGGTTGTGGCGGTCTGGCCGAGACCCTCGGCGATCCCTGGCGCCAGCTGTCGAGCAAGGCCACCTGGGCCTGGATGCTGGAGCGTGTGCTGATTCACATCGTGCTGCTGTGGGTCGTGGTGGTCACTGTCCTGTTGTGGATCGCCCACCTGGGTGGCGGCGTGGCCCCGGCCAGCGTGACCGCCAGTCTGGCCCGCTGGTACGGCTTTTTCATCGGGGCCTTGTTCTCAGGGGTCATCGGCGTCGGCTTTTACCCCCTGCTGGGCAGTCGCGTGTGGTGCCGCTTCGGCTGCCCCATGGCCGCGCTCCTGGGCATACAGCAGCGGCTGCTATCGCGCTTTCGAATCACCACCAACGGTGGCCAGTGCATGAGCTGCGGCAACTGCTCGGCCTACTGCGAGATGGGCATCGACGTCCGCGGCTATGCCCAGGCCGGGGCCAACATCGTGCGCGCCTCCTGCGTGGGCTGCGGTGTGTGCGCTGCGGTGTGTCCGCGCGGTGTGCTCAAGCTGGAGAACGGCCCACTGAAGGGGCGTTTTGTTGGCAGTGACCGACCCCTGCGCGCGGTGATGGATTCACTGCTCGACCCGCGTATCCCATGAACTGGCCACAGCTCTGAGCTGTCACGGTGCCGGGCATCCGGGGACTGCCTGGAGCATCCTGGAAGCCATCATGATTCTCGCGCTCCTGCTTTGTGCCTGGTTTGTGTGGACCCTGCCCGCCGCGACCGCACAGGTCGAATCCGTCAAGCCCGTCGAATCAAGGCGCCGCGCATCCACTTCGTTCTGGTGTGCGGGGCGGCGGGATGCCCGCGCCTGCGCAACCAGGCGCTGACCGCGGCCAGCCTCGAGCACACCCTCGACGCCGCGGCGCGCGAGTTCGTGTCGCGCACCACCCGGGTCGACGGACAGCGTGTGACCACAAGCAAACTGTTCGACTGGTTTGCAGCGGACTTCTCGGCCAGTGCCGGCTCTGTGCCCCGTTTCCTGGCGCGGTATCTGCCCCAGCAGCGGGTCCCGCCGCATCCGTTGGGTGGAAGGGCGAGGGCCGGTGCTCAGGCCGTGAGCTTACGCGGCTGTCCCGTGGCCTCGATGGTGTTGCGCCAGAACGAGCTGTCGAGGTCGATGCGCTTGGTGCCGGCGCACACGGCGCGCAGAGGGACGTGGGTGAAGCGGTTGAGCCACAGACCCATCACCATGCCGGTCTTGCCGGCCATGGCGGCGTGCACCGCCTCCTCGGCGAGCTGGCCGCAGAAGATCGCGTCTCCGGCGTTGGCCGGGGCCGCGCGCACGATGTAGCTGGGGTCGATGTACTTGAGGCTGATGTGATCCTCGCGCAGGCCCTGCTTGATGGCCCGGGACAGGAACACCCCGATGTCGCTCAGCTTGACGTTGCCCGAGGCATCGCGCTCGCCGCTCTGTTCCAGGTGACGCTGGCCCGCGCCCTCGGCCACCACCACCACGCAGTGTCCTCGACGCTGGATGCGCTGGCGGATCACCGACAGGACGCCCCGCTCGCCCTCGAGGTCGAAGGGTAGCTCGGGCACCAGCAGCAGGTTGACCTCGCCGCTCGCCAGGGTGGCCGAGGCCGCGATGAAGCCCGAGTGACGGCCCATCAGGCGAACCACGCCAATACCGTTGGGTGCACCGACGGCCTCGACATGCGCCGCCTTGATGGCATCGGCCGCGCGCGACACCGCGGTGTCAAAACCGAAGGTGCGCTCGATGTAGGGCAGGTCGTTGTCGATGGTCTTGGGCACCCCAACAATGGCGATGGTCGCACCACGGCGGGTGATCTCCTCGTACAGTGCCAGCGCGCCGCGCATGCTGCCGTCGCCCCCGATGCAGAACAGCACGTTGATACCCAGCTTCTGCAAGGTGTCGACCAGGACCTCGGGACGTTGCGGGCCGCGGGACGAGCCCAGCACGGTGCCGCCTTGCACGTGGATGTCCTTGACATCGTCGGGGGTCAGGAATCGCGGTTTGTCCGGGGTGTCTGGCGTGAGACCGCGAAAGCCATAGCGAAAGCCGACGATGCGGCGGACCCCGAAGGCATGCCACAGCTGCATGACCAGGCCGCGGATCACGTTGTTCATGCCGGGACACAGGCCGCCGCAGGTGACGATGCCCGCCGCCACCTCGTCGCCCTTGAAGAAATTGAATGCGCGGGCGCCCGCCAGCTGGAAGGCATAATCCGGGTCGCTGCCGTTGGAGGATACCGACACCCGTGCATCGTCCGCGGTGTAGTCCGAGATGCCGTCATCGCTGACCAGCGACAGGCCGAGGGGGGAGGGCACCGTGGCGGGCCCCAGGGTCGGGATGCTGAGGTCGATGTGCTGGGCGATCAGCTGCTTTGTCGTCGCCATGCAAGGCTCCTCGGCCGCTCAATGCGGCGGCGCGGTGGCAGGGACCAGGGCCTCGAACTCGGCATCGCCATGCAGGCTGGCCAGGTCCGGATCCGCGCGCACCGGCGTGTAGGTCAGGCCCGCGTCCAGCGCGCGCTTGAGCAGGGGCAGGGCGCGGCTCCTGTCGCCGGCCAGCGCCCAGTAGCAGGCCAGGTTGTAAAGCCCGAGGGGGGTCGCGGTGAGCTTCTCGGCCGCTTCAGCTGCAGTCCTGGCCTCGTCGCCACGGTCCGCCTTCTGCAAGGTGACCACGAGCAGCGAGCAAGGCAGCTGCACCTGACCCAGCTCGCAGGCGCGGGCGTAGGACGCCGCAGACTCGTCGCGGCGGCCAAGGGCAGCCAGGGCGTAGGCCAGGGCCTGATGGCTGCGCCAGTACGAGGGTGCCAGCGCCAGCCCCTGCTGAGCGCGGGTCAGCGCCTCGGCCAGGCGCTGGGCGTCGACCAGGGCGCTGCTGAGGATGCCCAGGGTCCAGGCATTGGTGGGATCCAGGCGCAGGCTCTCGTCGAGATCCTCGAGGGCGCCCTTCACGTCGCCACTGACTTGTTTGGCCACCGCCCGGTAGCGTAGCAGCCAGGCGCGGGCGGCCGGGGCCAGGTTGCCGGCGTCGAGCACGCGGCTCCACTGGTCGCGGGCGGCCTGGGCCTGTCCCTGCTTGAACACGATGAAGGCGCGGTAGAAATCGATGTAGGGATGACCCTGGCCACTGCGCTCGAGCGCCTCGACACTCTTTTTCAGCGCATCCAGATTCGCACTCGAGGGCTCGGCGTCCCAGGTCATGGTCAGGGCGTGGGTGCGCAAGGCCAGAGCGGTGGAGTCCGTGGGCTCGACCTCGACCAGGCGTGCGGTGGCGACCAGCGCCCGCCCGAACTCACCCCTTCTCAGGGCACCCACGGCCTCGGTGAAGTCGGGTCGTGCCTGCAGCGCAGGGCTGCCTGTGAGGTCGGTGATGTAGGCATGTCGCTGCGGCACCTGGGCGCCGAGCTGCACCGCCAGCTCCTGGGCCAGCTGGGCGGCCAGGGACAGCACCTCGCTATCGCGGCCCTGCTTCTGGATGCCCCACAGCAGCCTGTTCTCGACGGGGTCGACCAGGGTCAGCGCCACATGGATGGTGTCGGCGTCGCGGCGGATGTCGCCCCCGAGCAGTCGTCCCGCCCCGAGACGGGTCGCCGCCCGGGCACGTCCGGCAGCATCGCGACGCAGCAGTTCGTCGTCGGGCGAGGGCACCGGTAAGACATGCAGATCGCTGGCCGGCGCCAGGTTGACGGCCACCGCCTGCGAGAAGCTGAGACCGAGGTAGCCGACGGCATCGCGTTGCCCTACCACGTCGAGGGGCAACACCAGCACGGTGTGCGGATCCACCTCGACCTGGCGGACGCGCTGTATCCACACCACCAGCAGTGCCACCACCAGCAGCGTCGCGGCCACTGCGATCAAGGGCAGTGTCAGGCTTCGTCGGGGTTCCAGCACCACGGTCGGGGGTACCGAGAAGACCTGGGCGGCGGTTTCCACGGCGGGGCTGGCCGGGGTGGCATCGGATTCAGCAGGTTCTGGTGTGTGCCCGGTGGTGTCTGCCACCGCCTTCGCATCCTGCGCTCCCTTCACCGGCGCAGCGGTTTCGCCGGGCAGGGGGGCGTGTGGTTCCTGCTCCGGGCCGCGCCTGACCACCTCGACCACCGGGCCCGGTTTGTCGGACGCAGCACCCTTGGGCTCGGCCACCATGACGCGGATGTGGCGCCCCTTGAGCTCGTGGCCGGCCAGGGCGTCGATGGCCTGCTGGGCCTGCACCTCGTCCTGCATCTGCACGAAGCCGAAGCCGCGTGAGCGACCGCTGTTCCAGTCGCGGATGACGCTGACCTCAAGCACGCTGCCCACGCCGGAAAACAGCACGCGCAGATCGTCCTCGCTGACGTCATCTGCCAGGCTGCCAATGAACAGGCGGTTGCGCACGACGGGCTCGGTCATCGATGCCGACCTCGCAGCGGAGCCCGTCGACGCGGACGCCAGCGGCGCACATCTTGCGACGGCGGCCAGCGGCGGTCAACACACGCTCAGGATGGAGGGACTCGGCCGAAACGATCAGTGCCCCGCGGCAGGGCGTGGAGGCGCTCGCTCGTCCCATTGCTCCAGGAACTGCCCGAGGCGCCGCAACAGATCGGACAGCGAGTCGGCCACGTACAGGACGGGCTGGAACCGGGTGACGTCGTAGTCACGGCGGCCCATCTCCGCGAAGTCGATGGGGCGCAGTTCGGCCTGGTGCATGGCCGCCAGCTCGCCCGCCGACGACAGCAGACCCGCGCCGTAGGCCCGGACCTCGCCATCCTCGACCAGGGCGCCGAACTCGACGGTGTACCAGAACACCTTGGACAGGAAATCGATGCCGGCCTCGGTGCGGGTGCGGCGCACGGCCGTGCCCACCAGGCGATTGATGCCCGCGAACAGCGGGCTGGCCAGCATGACCGCGTGCCCCATCAGCTCGTGCACCACGTCGGGCTCGGGAGTGTACAGCGGCGCCGAGTGGTGGCGGATGTACTGGGTGGCCAGGAAGGTGTCGTGGGCTAGCACCGACAGAAAGACGCGCGGCGTGACCAGACCCGCCACGGGCTCGAGGCGAAACTTGCTCAGGGGCTCGATGCGGTGCGAGACCTCCCGCAGCTGTGGGATGCGGTCCCCGGGCAGGTCCAGGCGCTCCAGGGAGGCCAGGTACTCACTGCACGCGTGGCGCGCATGAACGGGGGCCAGAGCCTGGCGGACGGTGGACCAGACCTGCTGCTCCTGTGCGCTGTAGGCGGTGTCAGGGATGGGGTCGCCGGGTCTGTAGTCCACCGCGATCTGGGCGATGGCGTTGCGCCGCGCACGGTACTGCTCGTCGCGGAAGCCCGGATGATCCGGATCCAGCTCCACCACGGCGCGCTGCCCACCCGCCAGCCTGACCACGGCCTCGCTGGTATCCATGGCGTTGTCCTGTCTCGCCTCACGGTCGAACATGCCTACCTCGCCGCACAGCCCCGGCGTGCTGGCAGCATCTACCTAGCGCGTTCTGTAGCGGCCGCAGCCAGCAGGCCCAGTATGCTTGCGACCGAGCCGAACCAGCGCTGGTTGCACCTGCCTGTTTGGTGTAAACAAGCCTCGTATTTCGACGAGCAGAGGGACGCACGGGCGTGGCGGCCAACGAGCAATTCACACCTCACTGGTTCGGGGACTACGAGCTGTTACAGCCGCTCGGGCATGGCGGCATGGCCGAGGTGTTTTTGGCGCGCTTCAAGGGCGCCATGGGCTTCGAGAAGGTGGCGGTGGTCAAGCGCATGCTGGCACCCCTGGTCAAGCGCCCGGACCTGGTGAAGATGTTCGTGGGGGAGGCCAAGCTGGCGGTGCAGCTGCAGCACGCCAACATCGTGCAGATCCTGAGCCTCGAGGAAGTCGAGGGGCGGCCCTTCATCGTCATGGAGTACGTGCACGGCCGCGACCTGCACCATGTGCTGCGGCGCTCGCAGGACCTCGGCGCGCCGCTCCCGGTCGATTTCGGGCTGCACTGCATTGTCGAGATGCTGCGTGGCTTGCACTACGCACACCAGGCCAACGGTCCCGATGGCAAGCCACTCAACCTGGTGCATCGCGATGTCACGCCCAGCAACATCTTCATCTCCTTCGACGGCGAGGTGAAGCTGGGGGACTTCGGTGTGGCCCACGCCACCGGCGAGGAAGCCGGACACGGCATGCGCGGCAAGCTCAGCTACATGGCACCCGAGGTGGTGCAGGGGCAAGCCGTGGACGCCCGCGCCGACCTGTTCAGTGCCGGTGTGGTGCTGTGGGAAACCCTGGCCCAGCGCAGGCTGTTCGTGGGCAAGAGCAGCGTCGAGATCCTGGGCCGCATCGGCAGCCTGGATCCGCCGCCACCCTCGAAGTTCAACTCCAGGGTGGCGCCGGATCTCGATCTCATCGCGGCCCGCGCCCTGCACAAGGACCGCGAGCAGCGTTTCCAAAGCGCGGTGGAGTTCGAGGAGGCCCTGAGCGACTTCCTGTTCGCGCGACGGTTGCGCTGGACGCGGCAGCGCATCGCCGACGTCATGCGCGCGCATTTTGGCGAGGAGAGCAAGCCCCTGGTGCTGACCGCCTCGCCGCCGCAGGAGCGCCTGCATACCCCGCTGTCGACGAACGTGGCGGACATCACCACACAGCGCCTGGCGCGGGAGCTCCGCGGAGCGTCGGTGATTCCGGTGACACCCATCGGGATGGACGACGAGAACCCCTGGAGTGACTCCATCGAGTCCCACATCGTGCACATGCACGACAGCGAGGAGACCATCAGCTCGCTGGAGGGGCTGCGGCTGCACGAACACCAGCTCCGGATCCAGCTCCTGACCCAGCCCGACGTCGTCGAGATGAGCTTCATCGACACCCTGGCCCTGCTGCGCGACAACCCGCAGCAGGTGCGCACCCTCGGTGTGGTCGGGGACCGCCACATCTCGCGCCAGCGCTTCGGCGCCCTGACCTACTGGGACAGCCTGCTCGGCTACCACGAGCCGCAGATGCCACCCGTGGTCGAGACCAGCCTGCGGGTGGTGAGCCCGTGCCGGCTGCTCTACGAGGCCACGGTGCGCCGCATGAGTGGGCTCATCGTGCTCGAGGATGGGGACGGCCGTCAGCAGCGCATGCTGTTCCTGGACCAGGGCTACCCCGTGTACGTGCACAGCAACGCGCCCGACGACGGCGTGCTGGCCATCGCCCATGCGCACACCCTCATCGAACCGAACCTGCTGTACCAGGCGGTGTGCCGGGTAGCCGACGAGGGCGTGGCCCTGGATCAGGCCATGGCTGTGCTGGTCCCCGAGGCTGGCGATCGTTACGAGCGGCTGTTCTCGGCCATGGTGCGCAGTCGCCTGATTGCCTCTTTCGGCTGGGAGCGCGGCCGCTTCCGGGTGTTCTCACAGGCCCAGGCTCCCACCCGGCTGCAGACGCGCATGCCGCCTCTGCTGGGTCTGCTGATCCGGGCGACCCTGCGCGAGATGCCGCTGGCCCTGCTCGAGACCTACCTGTCCCCGCATGCGGGGCGGGCGCTGCAGCTCTCCGGCTCGCGGCGCGACCATGTGTCCGCATTGCGCCTGCGGCCGGTGGAGGCCAGAGTCGCCGACGCCGTCGACGGCAGCCGTTCTTTCGAGGCGATCCTGGAGACTGTGGCGCCGACCTCGGCCGAAGAACACCATGCCTGCCTGGGCGCGCTGTATGTGCTGCTCGAAACGGGTGTGGTGAGGCAGGTCTGATCCTGCCCTTGCTCCACGCTGTCCACCACTCAGGCGTCACCGAGGACGGTGAACTCCACCAGGGCGAGCACGCGCCCCGAACGAGCTCCCGCCTCCCGGATCTCGAGTTCATAGCCGCCAGGCAGCGCATCTCCCGGCACCTCCACCTGCCACGCAGCGCGACCCGCCACCTCCGCCGTCGTGCTGGTCACTGCCTCCCAGCCCAGGGCCGGGCAGCGCAGCTCGAGCGGGCCAGCGACGGCGTCGGTCGCCACCAGCTCGACCCACAGAGGCTCCCCTGCGAACACCGCGTCACGCTCCACCCGCGCTTGCACGCGGGTCTGGGCCGGCGCTTCTAACAGGTCGGCGAAGCCCAGCAAGGGGGCGAGGCCGTCGGCGAAGGGGCTTCCCATCAGCAGGGTCAGGACCAGGGTGTGCAGGAACATGGCCAACCTCCGGTGCGTGTCTGCTGCCTGCATTCGCACACGCCATGCCAGCGCTGCCTTGAACTTTAACGATCTGAATTAACTAAGAAAGTGTGTCTGCGACGGAGGCGCGCAGAATCACAAGAGATATCAGATGCAGGACGGATACA
This sequence comes from Pseudomonadota bacterium, assembly GCA_043821645.1. Taxonomy (GTDB): domain Bacteria; phylum Myxococcota; class JACRCW01; order JAFGSX01; family JAFGSX01; genus JBDRCO01. Next base: position 74,328 of record JBDRCO010000031.1, read on the forward strand.
CGATTTGAAGACTCAGTGCCGCTGCCCCTCGATGTCGAAAAGAGCCGAGCACTGGCAGGGCACGCCGAGGTCGTAGTAGGCGCTGGCGGTGCCCGCGAAGTGGTCGGCACTGTCAAAGGTGCCGTTGATGGTGGCGTTGACCGTCGCCTGGGTGCAGCTGCCGCCGGTCGCGGAGCTGTAGCTTGCGCTGAGCGAGAAGCTGAGCCCGTTCTGGGTGCCGGTGAAGCTGTGGCCAGATGGAGCGGTGGTCGCAGTGAGATCGGTACCGCTGCTCACCAGGGTGATCGCGCTGTCGCCGAAGCTCACGCTGTATCGGGCACAGCTGACCGTACTGGGGGTGGCCGTGAGATCGTAGGTGCCGTCGAGCACCTGGGCAGTGACGTCGACGAAGATCTCGGCCTGGTCGCTGTGACCGACCCCGTCCGCGACCTCCAGCACCGCCCGGAAGCGGCCGGCGCTGGTGTAGGCATGGGTCGCGGTCATGCCCTCGGCGCTGCTGCCGTCGCCAAAGCGCCAGCTGTAGCGCGCGATGTCCGCCGCCGGTGTGGACAGGCTGCCGTCGAAGCTGACGCTGTCAAACATCTGGGCCGGGTTGGGGCTGGCCTGGGCCACCGCGCTCAGGGTCACACCTCCGCCCACGGTCACGATGAGCTCGTCGCGGCCCTCGCCACCCCTGTCGTCGACGACGGTGAGCGACACCACGTAGCGGCCGGCGCTCGTGTAGGCGTGCTGCACGACCTCGCCGTCGAGCACGGTGCCGTCGCCCAGGTTCCAGCTCCAGCCCTCGATGCTACCGTCGCTGTCGCGGGAGGCGCGTCCGTCCAGGGTCACGTTCTCGCCGACCTGCACGCTGCGGTCCGCTCCGGCCGTGGCCACCGGCGTCACGTTCTCGACATAGGGCTCGGGAGTTAGACAGGCGCTGGCCCCGAGCATCGCCACGGGCAGGAGCAGGCCTAGCCCCGGGGAGCGTCGGGTCATGACTTGATCCCGCGCACCTCGCGATCCACGCAGGTGGTGATGCCGGGATCGATGGAGTACCAGCCCGAGAACCCGGTGGCCGAGGTGAAGGTCCCCCAGATGCGCTGGGTGATGGTCAGCTGGCTGTTGCTGACGTCGAAGTCCGCGCCGCTGATGGTGCCGGTGTAGACCACGCTGTTGCTGCCCGCCTGCTCGGTGATGCTGATGCTTGGCGGCGTGCTGTTGATGATCAGGGTCGAGTCCTGAAAGGTGCCACACAGAAGTCCCTGATTGCGGGTGCTCTCGTTGACCAGGGTCCAGGTCCAGGTGCCGCTGTACGAGGGCGGCAGATCGCTGACCTCGACCTGCAGGCTGTCCTCGTCGCTGCCACCCTGGTCATCGGTGACCGTGAGGGTGACGGTGAAGCTGCCGGCGCTGGCGAAGGCGTGGTCAAAGCTCGCGCCGCTGCTGGAGCTGCCGTCGCTGGCGTACCAGTCGTGGCTCTGGATGACACCGTCGCTATCGGTGGAGCTGGCGCCCGTGAAGGACAGCACCTCGTTGACGACTCCCACCGCAGGACCCTCGAGGACCGCCACCGGATCCGCGTTCTGGGTCACGTGCACGAAGGCGCGCGCCGTGGCCTCGGCGCCGGCGTTGTCGACCACGGTGAGAGACACGGTAAAATCGCCCGCCGCGTTGTAGATGTGGCTGACCACGGCGCCTTGAGCGCTGGCTCCGTCGCCAAAGTCCCAGCGATAGCTCGCGATGCTGCCGTCGGGGTCCGAGCTGCCGCTGCCATCACAGGCCATGGGCTCGCCGGCCGGAGCCTGGGTCGGGATGGCCAGCACGGCGCGCGGTGGCTGGTTCTCCACCTCGACAAAGCCCTCGTCGACGCAGGACAGCATCAGGACGCTGAGCACGGGCACAAGGAGACGCAGGCGATCACGACCCATCACACCACCTCTGGCGCGGGCGCCACGAGGAGCGCGGCGTCACGGATCCGGCAGCATAGGATCCGCAGCCCGTCGCGGCAACGGACCTGCGGGGCCTGTGGGCCGAGGCAGTTTTGCCTTTGCAGCGCGCGCCAAAGCTGCTGAAACCGGGCCGGGGAACACTGCCACGCTCGCTCACCTCGAGGTTCAGATGCGCTGTCCACGCTGTGTCACGACCTTCTTGCTCTGCGGGCTTGCCCTGTTTGCCGGTGCCTGCATCGACGGGGGCGAGTGCCAGGACCAGGTGGACCTGTGCGACGAGCACCACGCCCAGCGCTGCGCGCCGGACCAGGACGCCCTGCAAACCTGCCTGGTGAACGAGCACGGCTGCATGGTGTGGAGCATCACGGCTTTTTGCAGCGATCATGAGCAGTGCAGCGACAGTGCCGGATCGCCCCTGTGCGAGTGTCAGCATGGCTGCGCGGCCCCGGCAGACACCCGCTGCGAGGGTCCGCGCATCCACATGTGTCTGGTTGACGAGTTCGGCTGCCTGTTCGAAAGCCCGCTCACCAACTGCGCGGCCTCCAACCAGGTGTGTACCGCGGATGCAGACGGGGCCCGCTGTGAGGGCAGCTGCACCGACAACTGCAGCGTGCCCGGCGCGCGGCGCTGCGATGCCCGCGTGGTGCAGAGCTGCGTGCAGGATGCCGAGGGTTGCCGGACCTGGCAGGCCGAAACCGACTGCAGCACCCTGGCCCAGTTCTGCCACGACGAGGCCGGGTCCGTGAGTTGCCAGGCGGGTTGCGAGAGCGAGTGCGGCGTGCTCAACAGCACGCGGTGCCAGGGCCTGCAGATCCAGCAGTGCACCCTCACCGGCGGTGGCTGCAAGCTATGGGTCAACGGCCCGGATTGTGCGCAGAGCCAGCAGGTGTGCGACGACGGCATGCAGCCTGCCAAGTGCGTGGCTGCGTGCAGCGATCAGTGCAGCAGCGAGGGTGCCAAGCGTTGCCAGGGAACGCTCATCGAGACCTGCGCGCGCACCGGCTACGGCTGCCTGGGCTGGGAGCCGGGCGTGGACTGCGCGAGCACCTCGCAGCAATGCAGCAGCGCCGGTGGCAGCGTGGCCTGCAGTGACCTCGGGGTCGGATCGCCGCTGTGCTTTGGCTGCACCGCTCATACCCAGTGCGAGGGCTACAGCGGCCAGTACGGCGGTGTGTTCTGCCAGCCCCTGCACGAGGGCTCGACCGCCTACTATTGCCTGCAGGACTGCACCAACGACGCGGGTCTGTGCCAGCCTGGCGAGAGTTGTGATGCCGCGGGCAACTGCATCCCGGTCAATGGTTGTGGCGGCAACGAGTGCTCGCAGGCGAATCCGACGGGCACCTGCCCGGCTGGCCTCGAATGTCAGGGTGGGACCTGCGTGCGTGTCGGTGGTGGCACCGGGCCCATAGGGAGCGCCTGTGCCCAGGGCAGCGACTGCAGCGACGCCGGGGCGCAGTGCTATCCCTTTGTCAGCAACGGCCAGGAAACGGGCTTCGTCGACGGCTATTGCATCCAGTTCGGGTGCGACAGCGCGGCCTGTCCCGGTGGTTCAAGCTGTGTGCAGGTGGGTGACACCAGCTACGCCTGTCTTGACAGCTGTCTCTCCGGTGCCGACTGCCGGCCGGGATACGACTGCCTGCGCGCCGGTGACGGCGTGGCCGTGTGCTATCCCTACTGCGAGACCAGCAGTGATTGCGGCCAGGGCCTTGCCTGCGTCGACAACACCTGCGTCTCGGCGTGCACCGCCAGCTCCTGTCCATCGGGCAATCTGTGTGTCGACGGCCGCTGCGTGGTCGACGTGGGGCAGGGACCTGGCACCAACACGCGTTTCCCCCTCGGCACCCTGGGTAGCACCTGCCCGCAGCTGCCACCCTTGCAGTGCACGGCCGGCGCGGCCGCCTGCAACGCCATCGAGTTCTTCGCGCCTGTCCTCGGACCGGGCTACGACAACTACCCGCTCAACGGCGAGACTGCGAGCAACCAGTATCGCAGCTACCTGCGCCACGACGCGCAGATGATGATCAAGTACGCCGCTGCCTACGTGGACTGCCTGGCGCGCGACTGGAGCGCAGGCAACGGCGGGGCCATCGGCCTGGGCGACATGAGCGAGCAGAACGGCGCCATCCCGGGCACCTCGGTGAACAGTCCCGGTCACCCGACGGGCACCCACACCAATGGCTTCGATATCGACATGGGCTACTTTCAGGTCAACACCGCGGACAACAAGCTGCGCGCTGTGTGCGACCACGTGCAGAACGGTCAGGACGCGTACCACTGTGTGAGCGCGCCCTACCTGCTCGACCCCTGGCGCACGGCCCTGTACATCGGCGCGCTGTTCGAGCACCCGTCGCTGCGCATCATCGGTGTCGACGGCAAGGTCGGGCCACTGGTGCGCTCGGCCATCACCCAGCTGTGCACCGGCGGCTGGCTGTCCAACTACGCCTGCTCGCGCACGGCGCGCATGACCTACGAGGAGACCGACGAGGGGCGCGGCTGGTTTCAGTTCCACCACCACCACTTTCACGTCAGCTTCGCCCAGCCCAGCTACAACCTGGCTGGCAAGATCGACGACTGCCTGGTGCCGGGCTGCGACGAGGCCGCCCTGCACGAGTGGCTGGGCCGGCAGGGTGTGGGCAAGGTGGCCCTGCGAGCCAGCGCGCTCGAGCGCGAGTTGCTGCAGTGCCTGCCACAGTGAATCCGGAGGCGGCCGGGTCACGCCGCCGTTTTCGTATCGCGCCGAGGAGGATGAGATGCCCAAGAGGTACAGCCTGCTGACCCGCGCCATGGCCGCCCGCTGCGAGCACTGCCCGCTGTGTCGCTTCGCTCGCTCCCGCCCCGACAATCCGGTGAGCAAGGCCGTGGCCTTTCACGGCAAGTTCTGCCTGTTCTGGCGGGCCCGGGAGAAGGTCTACGGGCAGACCGCTGCCCAGGTGTGAGGCTCTCTCCGCGCGTTCCTGACACCTTCTCCCCCGTCTCCGCGTTCCCGGGCAGTCCCTGCCGGGTCTGACCTTGGAGTCGGAAGATCCCGACATCCGACATCTTTCCGACGGTCGACCGACCGAGGTTCGCGGCCGTCGCGGTGGGCGATACTCCTGCTTGAACAGGAGGCTCCCATGCAGGCTGTGGTTCATCGTGTGCTGCCGCGACAGGCCGACGCTGTCCATCGGGATCTGCGCCGCGTTCAGCGCTCTGTCAGCGGCAGCGAGAAGCTGGCGCGTGGGGACAGGGGAGCTGCGGTCGAGGCCCTGCAGCGCTCGCTGCGCCGCGCAGGCGTGTACTCGGGTGACATCACGGGTTCCTTTGACGGCGCCACGCAGCAGGCTGTGCAGAGCTTTCAGCAGGCTCGTGGCCTGCATGCCACGGGGCGGGTCAATCCGGCCACGGCGAGCGCTCTCAAGGACAACACGCTGTTCCTCGAGGACAGGTTCGAGCAGCCTGCCCACCGCGGACAGGCCGGCGCCGACGTGCTGGCCGCCGAGCGTCGACTCACGGCGCTGGGGTACAACACGGGCAAGGTCGACGGCGTGTTCGATGCCAGGACCGCCCGCGCCGTGCGCGAGTTCCGCGCCAGCGATGCCGGGCTGGCCAACGACAAGGGAGCGCTGGACCGCGAGGTGTGGCAGCACCTGCAGCAGGCCTACCAGGGCCAGGTGGTGCAGGGCGGCGCGCGCAAGGACCTGTCGCCGGGCGACACCGGCAAGGCCGTGCGCCAGGCCGAGCGCCGGCTGGATCGCCTGGGCTTTGACGTCGGCAAACCTGACAGCCGCTACGACGCCGCCACCGCCGCGGCCGTGGCCAGGTTCCAGCGCACGGCCAAGCTGGACGTCACCGGCCGCATCGAGCACAAGACCGCCCGGGCCATCGACAAGGCCGACCACAGCTTCGGGACCTTCGACACCGTGCCGCAGGCCAACAAGCACTTCCTGACCCAGTGGGGACCGACCAGGTACAACAAGACCGGTCCCAGGTACGGCTACAAGGACTGCGCGCCCACCTCGGCGGTGATGGCCGCCTCGGCCCTGGGCCTGATCAAGCACCCGGGCCCCGGCGAGGCCTCCAGGGCCATCGACCACATGCGCGATCTCACCCGCGGCCACAACACCAACACCTCGGATTCGACCTCGCGCGAGGAGCTGATGCGCGGGCTGCGCGCCACCGGTGCCGCGGTGCGCGACATCCACGGCTTCGACGCCCTCAACAGGGCCCTCGCCAAGGGCCACCCCGTGCTCGCCAGTGGCGATCCCTGGGATGCCTGGGGCAGACGCCTGCGCAATGAAGGGAAGTACCTGAACAGCCGCGACCCCGGCAACCACTCCATCGCCATCCTCGGGCGCACCGACGATGGCCGCTACCTCGTGGCCGACCCGCTGAGCCGCAGCGGCTCGATCGCGGTCAAGCGCGAGGCCCTGGCCGAGTTTCTCAAGGATGGCTCCGGGAACCTGTACGAGGTGTCGCGGGCCAAGTAGTCCCTGTTCCTCAGCCTACGTGCCCGGCTCCTCTCCGAGCTCGCCATCCCCGACGATGAGACCTCGTCCGGTATCCGCTACAGCTTCACGAGATCCAGGTAGATACCGACGTAGAAGCAGGCGCTGCCGGCGAGCACGAACAGGTGCCACAGGGTGTGGTTGAAGGGGATGGACCGCACCAGAAAGAAGATCGTGCCCAAGCTGTAGGCCACCCCACCGGCCACGGCCCAGGCGATGAGCCGGTCTGGCAGCAGCGGCAAGAAGGGCTTGTAGGCGAGCAGGATCATCCAGCCCATCATCAGATAGAACCCGACGTGCAGGATCTCGAAGCGGCCCCAGAACAGGAACTTGAGCCCCACGCCCAGCACCGCGATGGTCCAGATCGCTGCGAACAGCCCCCAGCCCCAGGGCCCGCCCACGCCCAGGCAGATGGGCGTGTAGGTGCCCGCGATGAGCAGGTAGATGGAGACGTGGTCGAACACCAGGAGGCGGTGCTTGCGCCGGGGCTCGGTGGCGGCGTGGTACAGCGTCGAGGCACTGAACAGGACGATCAGCGACAGGCCGTACAGTGCCGCGCTGACGACGTCGATGGATGTCCCCTGACGGGCAGCCTTGACCACCAGGGCCAGGGCACCTGCGATGCTCAGCACGGCCCCCAGACCATGCGTGAGCGTGGCGATCTTCTCGTCGGTGCTGAGGCTTGGGTCGAGACCACGCATGTTGACCTCGGCGTCCATGGCTCGGGCCTGACGAGCCAGTGAAGCAGGGTCCCTCGCGTCCGCGAGGAAGTCCAAACCCGTTTTTTTCTGGGCTGGCCGGCGAAGGTCGCCACCTGTTGGTCGACCCGCTGGCCCGCAGTGGCTCCATCGCGTCAGACGAGAGACCCTGGCCGAGTTTCTCAAGGACGGCTCCGGAAACCTGTACGAGGTGTCGCGAGCCAAGTAGTCCCTGCGGATGCCCGTGCGTGCCCGGCTCTTCACCTGACTTCGGTAACACCGATTAGTCGCCTCGGAGATATCGGTGTTCTGACACCTTTCTCTCCAGCCACGCTTGCCCTCCCGCCGGGACATAGGCGCTGATCGGTTGTAGGCTCGAGCCGTGCACAAAATATCACTCAACTGGTGGGGGGAAGGTCAAGACACGAGTCCCATTCGTCTTGCTCATCGCAGTTCTGCCCCTTCGCGGCATGGAGATCCTTGGCTGCATGGGCGAAAACGGTGATGACGCCGGCGTGGAGCAGAAGAGAGATGCAGGTGGCGGTACGGACGCGGCCACCGGCAGCGACGCTGCGACCGGCACGGACTCGGCAACCAGCGCCGACGCTGCGACTGGCACGGACACAGCGACCGGAGTGGACTCGTCACCTGGCACCGACGCCGCGGCCGGACGGGACTCAGCGTCTGGCAGCGATTCCGCAACGGCAACCGACGCCGCGGTTGCGGACTCCTCGCTCCCGGATACCACAGTAGCGGACGCGGCCCCCGCGACCGATCCGCCGCCGGGCACCTGGACCACGCAGGCCATCAGCCCCTACACCGCGATCTTCGCGGAGAGCGTCGGCCAGATGCCGCGGGTGGCGATCAACGCCAGCGGCGATGCCCTGGTCACCTGGTCGCAGAACGAGCACCCCTTCTTCGCCGAGCGCATCGGTGGCGTTTGGTCCTTCCTCTCGGACGTGCACCACCACATCCCCGTCGCTGGCGAGAGCGGCACCGTGTTGCCTGGTCTCGCCGACAACGGCGACGCCGCCATTTCCTGGGCGATCAACTCCCCAGCAGCCATGATCATGCACAGCACAAAGGCGAGCGGAACCTGGAGCCACCCGACCCAGAACTCGGATCGCTACGACTACGCCGGCGGGATCGCGAACTGGCCGAGTATGCAATTGGCGGGAGACGGCACCGGTCTGCTGATCTGGAAATACTTTTACAACGGAATGGTGGCCGCGACCGCGAGCGCAGGTGCCTGGGCGCAACCCGGCGTTCCGGAGGCGAACTATCTGATCAACGTTGGCGGCAGCTTCACCGGGGGCTCCTCGGCCGGTAAATCGGGTGTCGGGGTCGGCAACGGTGGCAACATGGTGGCCGCCTGGATCCATACCGACGGCGCAGGCTACGTGGTCCACATGGCCCATCGCATCGGCAGCTGGTCCCTGGGCACCCGGATCAGCCCGCCGCCTGGCGTGACCGTTGGGGGTATGGAGTCACCGAAGGTGGCCGTGGGCAACAACGGAGATGCGCTGGTCACCTGGTTCCAGCAGACGGACTACCCCGGCTGCGGGGGCTGCGGCGCGCTCTATCTGTCCGAGTACACCGGCAGCGTCTGGACCCACCCCGCCGACAGCGGCGACATCTTCAGCCTGACCGACACCACCGTCAAGGCATTCGCGGACGGCGGCTTCGTCGGCATTGCCGACAACGGCGGTGCGGTCGTGATCTGGCGGCAGTTCGCCTTGAACTATACAGACGCGCAGATCTACGTCGCCGAGAGGACCGCCGGGGTCTGGCACAAGCCTGGCCCGGACGAGTACATTCACTTGCCCGGCGGCGCCAATGGGACCGAGAGCTTTCACGCGACCATGGGTCGCAATGGCGATGTGCTCATCGTCCGCACAGGTAGAAATGCGACCCAGACCAGGACGCAGACCTACGCGATCCAGCGCATCAACGGCGAGTGGTACATCCCGCTGAGCCCACTGGAGCTTCTCGACCTGGGCAGTGGCGGCAACACCCCCTTCACCGCGATCGCTGCCAACGGTCAGGCCATCATCGCCACCAGCGCCTACGATCCCGTCGCCGCCCAGACCCGCATCTGGATCGCCGAGTATCAGCCTGACGAGGGCCTGTCTTCAGAGTCCTGAAGGGAAGGGACTGGGCCGGCACATCCACGCTGGGTTCTCGTGGCACAAGGCCGGCGAGCCTGCGCCCGGTAGTCAGCGCGGTGTCCGGCAGCAGCACATCAGCTCGCTGAGCTCGTCGCGCACGGTCCACCCCGGTCCAGATGCCAGCACAGCGAGCGACGCCGGAGCCCCGGGGTGCGTCCAGGCCATCAATATGCGATTCTCGCCCCGCCTCTGGGCACAAGAGACGGATCAGCCCAGACGAGTGGAGATCAATACTCGAACACTTGGGGGGGGCGCATGTCGCCGACCAAACGTCTATCCTGGCTCTCTTCACTGCTGGTGCTGTCGGCTCTGCTGTTTTGCAGCGCGTCCGCGCTCTGTGCGGTGACCAGCTACGAGTACGACCGCACCGGGCGCCTGACCAGGGCTGTCTACGAGAGCGGGACCCAGATCCGCTACGTTTATGACCCCAACGGCAACCTGCTGCAGCGGATCATCGAGCCGGCGCCAGTGCCGGATGCGGGTCCAATGGATGGCGCGGTTGCACCCGACGGCACCATTGCGGACGGCCATGTAGGTGTCGATTCCGCGACCGGTCAGGACGGCGGAGCAGCGATCGATTCGAGCACAGCGACCGACGGTGCGACTCCGTCTGACAGCGCGACAGCGAGCGACTCCTCTGTGGCCAGCGACGCCTTCGCACACGTCGACGCGGGCCAATCCGACACCACAGCACCGACGACCGACTCCGGCAAGAAGAAGGACCCACCCGAGGAGAATGACGGCTGCGGTTGCTTCAGCTCCGCTCGCCCCGGCAGCGGTCTCGGCCGAGGTATTGGTCTGCTGGCGCTGTTCGGTCTGCTCAGGTTCCGGCGCAGAAAACTCGCGACCGCTCGTCGTCCCGGCGGCAGGGTCACTGCCCGCCTCTTCACCTTCCTCGTCGTAATTGGCGCCGTCAGCCTATCTCCACAGCTCCTCAAAGCCAGCACGGTCTGTCTCGAAGGGACCTGCGACTACACCTCGATCCACCAGGCCATTCGCAACGCCAACGACGGCGAGACCGTCACGGTTAGTCCGGGTGTCTACCTCGAGAGCAATGTGGGTGGGAGTATCTCCTGTCCGTCGCGTATCACGCTGAGGTCCAAGCAAAGCGACCCGACCGGTACCGTCATCGACGCCGAAGGCAATGGCACCGTGCTCCACATGAACTGCATTGGTGTGCTCGACGGCTTCACCATCCGCAACGGCCGCTCCGCGGCTGGCTGGAATGGCGGCGGAATTCTCTACACCTCCGGCGTACAGACCATCAAGAACTGCATCATCGAGAACAACGTCGCGGAACGCGGCGGCGGCGGTCTCTTCACTCAGACCGGTAGCTCGACGCTGATCCTCATCAACACCATCGTCCGCAACAACCAGGCGCTCGATGGCAGCGGTGGTGGCATCTGGTCCTCCTCCGGCGCTGTTCACCTTCTGGCCGGCACCAGGATTGAGAACAACAGCGCAACCAAGTCGATCGGCACCTGCACCGGTGGAGGGGTCTCCGCCAATACGGGGCTGCTGGTCGAGGACAGCTACGTTACGGGCAACACCGTCCGCTCTCCTGGGGCATCGGGTGCAGGCATCGCGACCGGGAGTTCACTGTCGAGTGGCATCATCCGCAACAGCACCATCAGCAACAACGTCGCCACCCCAACCAGCGCCACGGGAGGCTCACATGGAGCAGGCCTCCACATCGGCGCAGGAAGCTGGCTCATTGAAGCCAGCTTTTTCTTTGGCAACCGAGCCGTCGGCGGCGTCTCCCATCGGGGCGGTGCCATCGAAATTTCAACGAGGCGAGCAGACATCAACCCAGTGCGCTTGCGCGGGGTCAGCATCACCGCCAACGAGGCCATTCAGGGTGGCGGCGTCTACTGCGGTGCCGCCGAACGACTGGTCGAGGCATCCGACCAGGTCACCAACAACAGCCTGGACGACTACAACAACTGCGGCGTGTGCAACTCGGGTGCAGTGCCAGCAGAAGAGCAAAGCTGCAGCACCGGCCTGCAGGGTGTCTGCGCCAGCGGCCGCCAGACCTGCATCAATCCCGGGGTCTGGAGCGAGTGCGTGCCGGATGTCACGCCCGGTGAGCGCGACGAGATCTGCGACAACTTCGACGACGACGACTGTGACGGCAAGACCGACGCCGAAGACGAGCACTGCCAGCCTGCCACGCGCACCACCAACGCCGACCACCCCTCCTGCGGCAACAGCAACGAGCCGGTCAACACCTTTACCGGCGAGCTTTACGACAGCTACGCGCCCGACATCCACCTCGGCGGCCCACTGCCGGTTTACTTCGCCCGCTACTACTCGTCAGGCATGGCCGCGGCAGGCATCACCGGCAGGCTGGGCGACAACTGGCGCCACAACTACGAGTGGTCGCTGGATATCAGCGGCACCACCGGTCACGTCACCGACAACCAGGGGCACACCATCAGCTTCGAGCAGGTGGCCACCGACTGGGTCCTGCAGGGCGTCGGCCACACACCGTTTCAGCTGCTCGCGGCGGGCGGCGACCATCTGTTTGGCGACCCGCGCTCGGGCCTGGTCTACACCTTTGACAGCCTGGGTCAGTTGACCTCGGTCGAGGACGGCAAGGGCAACGTGCTGACCCTGACCCACAGCGCCGGCGATCTGATCGAGGTCGCGGACGGACTGGGTCGTGCGCTCACACTTGTCTACGGCGCCAACACCAGGCTGAGCGAGGTGAGCGACGGCACTCGCACGGTCAGCTTTGGCTACACCGGCGACGATCTGACCAGCGTCATCGGCCTGATGACCCAGACCACGAACTACGACTACGCCGCGGGCGGCCTGCTCACCTCGTGGACCCTGCCCGAGGGCAACGCACCCTACAGCCAGACCTTTGATGGCAGTGGTCGGGTCGATTCCCAGAGCGACGCCTATAACAACACCCACACCTTCGCCTTTGACGAGGTCAACAATCTGACCACCATGACCGATCCCATGGGCGACACCCGCGAGCACGTGCACACCAACCTGGGTGAGCTGGCGAGCCTGACCGGCAAGGACGCGATCAGCTACGACATGGGCTATGACAGCGGTAGCCGCCGCAATGCGATCACCGACAGGCTCGGCGACACCACCCACTATGACTATCACCCGGAGAGCGGCAAGCTGGCCTCGGTCACCAACGCCGATGGCACGGAGACGCGCTACAGCTTTCTCCAACGTTCGGTGCGCGGGATTGTCTTCTACGACCTCAGTCGGACCATCTACCCGGACGGCACCAGCGACCGCTACGGCTACGACCCGTTTGGCAACCTGGTCTCGCATGTCGATCGTGCAGGCAACGAGCGTCGCAAGACCTACAACCCCAACGGTCAGCTGCTCAGCAGCACCAACGCGGCGGGTGGAACCACCACCCTGACCTACAACGCGGATGGCACTGTGGCCACGTCGACCGACCCGGCCGGCAACACGACCAGCTTTACCTACGACGCGCTGATGCGGCTGAGTCAGATCGAGTATGCCGACACCACCACGCGACAGCTCACCTACGACGACGCCGATCGAATCGAGAGCGTGGCCGATGGCCGCGGCAATGTCGCGGCGTACATCTACGACAACAACGGCAACCTGGTGGGCATGACAGACAGGTCGAGCCAGACCACGGTATTCGTCTACGACCAGCAGGACAGACTCATCAATGTCATGGATCCCATCGGCAACGCCGTGAGCCGCACCTATGACCACCTCGAGCGGCTGGCCACCACAACGGATCAAAGAGACAACACCACGATCTACAGCTACGACAAGCGCGATCGACTCGTCTCTGTCACCGACGCCAGCGGCCAGGTCTGGAGCAGGACCTACGATCTGGAGAGCATCCTCACCTCGACCAGCGATCCGCTCGCCAACACCACGACCTTTGTCTCCGACAACATGGGGCGCATCACCCGGTCGACCAGTCCGCTGGGTCACAGCAACGAGGTTGCTTACGACGGCATGGGGCGCGTGGCCAGCGCGACCAATGCCCTGGGCGAGGTGACCGCGTTCAGCTACGACGATCTGGGGCTCCTGACGAGCATCGATATCGAGGGCGTCTCGGCCTCCTACTCCCACAACGCCCTGGGGAAGCTGACAGCTGTCGTGGACCCCATCGGCAGCAGCTGGACTCGCAGCCACGACAATATGGGACGACTCAGCTCGCGGACCGACCCGCTGGGCAACAGCAGCGGCTACGCCTACGACGTCATGGGCCGCATGGCACAGGTCACGCTGCCAGGTGGCCTGGGCACCATTGACTTCGCCTACGATGACAACGGCAACAACATCGAGCGCGCTTACACCGGCGGCCTGACCCTCAGCGCCAGCTACGACGAGAAAGACCGGCTCACCTCGGCCGACGGGATGACGCTGTCGTACGACGATAACGACGCCATCGTCGAGAGCAACGGCCTCATCATGACGCGCGATGCCAGCAGCCGCATCGAGACGGTCACCTTTGGTGTCGGCAAGGTGCTCACCTATCGCTACAACTCGCGCGGGCAGCTCAGCGAGGTCGAGGACTGGCTCGGGGGCATCTCGACCTTTGCCTACGACGCGGCCGGCCGGCTCACCACCATGACCCGGCCCAATGGCATCACCGCGACCTACACCTGGGACAGCGACAGCAGACTGGTCGGCATAGACGAGGGCAGCGTGTCGTCGATCGCCCTGGTCCGCGACGCCGCAGGCCAGATCACCAGCGCCGACAGGAACATGCCACAGGTTGGAGACGCCGAGTTAGCCACCGCAGTCACCCAGAGCTTTGACGTGGCGTCCCAGGTGGCCACCTCGACCTACGACGCCCTGGGACGGCTGCTCGACGACGGTGTGCGGACCTACGTGTGGGATCTGGCGTCACGGCTGCTCTCCTACACCGAGGGCGGCAACACGGTCAGCTTCACCTACGACGGAGCGGGCATGCGCACCTCTCGCACCGAGGGCGGTGTGACCCGGGACTACGCCTGGAACCACGCGCTGGGCCTGTCGTCGGTGGCCATCGAGCGGGAGAGCGCCGCGGACCTGCGCTACTACGTGCACACGCCCAGCGGATCCCTGCTCTACAGTGTCGAGGCCGATGGTAGCAGGCGCTTTTTCCACTTCGATGAGATGGGTAACACGAGCTATTTGACCGACGACGTCGGTGCCACGATCGCGAGCTACGACTACAGCCCCTATGGAGAGGTGATCGGGAGAAGCGGTGTGCTCGACAACGACTTCACCTGGCAGGGCCAGCACGGTGTGGCACAGGAGGGCAGCGGCGGGCTCTACTACCTTCGGGCGCGCTACTACCACGCGCCGAGCGCGCGCTTCATCTCGCGGGACGCTCTCTCCACGACGGGACCGAGAACGGTAAATCGCTATCAGTATGCGGTGGGCAATCCCCTTGGAGGATCAGATCCCACAGGACTTTTTGGAGAGACCTTTTTTCGCCCTATGTTTGTCCCCCTTGACTTTGTCTATGATCTTACCCATGGCCGCTACCTTCGCGACGGAGAAGCGTATCAGCACAGGAGAAAAAACGCGAATAAGTACTTTCTGATCAACAACAAGTACGCTGATTACAAACCTGGTCATTGGAGAGACAGACCGAGCTCGCCGACACCGAAGCGCAGGGGAGAAGAGGTGTTAGGGACAGACCACCCTATCTACTCGGCACTGAAGCACGAGGGGGCGTTCCTCAGGACTGGTTACGACGACGGGA
>JBDRCO010000032.1:0-15564 GCA_043821645.1 Pseudomonadota bacterium
GGTAGCCCTTGGTGGAGAAGGTCCAGCGGAAGGGCAGCAGCGGTGCGCCCTTGTCGTCGGTGAAGCCTTGCATGGTGGCGTTGTTGAGCCACACCACGTACAACCGCGCCGGCTCGAGCGTGACCTGCAGCGAGGCGGACATGCCGTCCGGGGCAAAGCTCGGCGAGCCGATGACCTGCGGACTGGTCGCCTCGGACTCCTTGACCCAGGACCAGCCCTCGACGCTCATCGTGCGATCGAAGGTGACCAGCAATGTGCGCTCGCCGGGCTCCAGGTCCTTGGCGAAGTTGGCAGGATCGACCGCGGCCACCATGGGTGGTGCATCACCGGGATCCATGGGCAGCAAACCGGGCATGGGTGCTGCCGTGGGATCCTCGCTCTTCTTGGGACAGCCCGGTGCCAGGACGAGCAGACCCACGACGACGAGGAACAGAGGACGCATGAGAACTCCACACCCAAGGCCGGGAGGCCCCTTCGACCGCTGTTGTATCCCGGGCAGGGCAGTGCGACAACGACGACAGGACGCGGCTGACGCGTCCATGACAGGCCAGGCGCAGACAGCGTGGTCGCTGGCGCGGGGGGGGGCATGAAAAAGATCTGCGGGCTCGCGATCGCGCTGCTGGCGCTGCCATCGGGCTGCGCCCTCGCGTACTACGTCCACGCCAAGGAGGACAAGCTGCGCACCGACGCCATGACGTCGACGCGCTGCCAGGACGTGGAGATCCTGGAGCACGACGACGAGAACGCGCGCGTGCGCGCCTGTGGCGGTGCCGTCTGGAGCTGCCACTTCAACAAGCTCACCGAACCCACGGGCCCCCTGTCGACCCACCACGGGCAATGGGTCTGCGAGCTGTGATGAACTTGTCCAGGTCCTGTCCGGTCGCTACATCGACACCAGTCACGGCATCCCCCGCAGGCGATGCACGAAGAGGATGACATGACCCACGGCGTGTACAACTTCGAGGTCAAGACCATCAGCGGCGAGTTTCAGTCGCTGGATCACTACCGTGGTCAGGTCCTGGTCATCGTCAACGTGGCGAGCAAGTGCGGCTTCACGCCCCAGTACACGGGGCTGCAGGCGCTGTACGAGAAGCACCGCGAGCGCGGTCTCACCATCCTGGGCTTTCCCTGCAACCAGTTCCTGGCCCAGGAGCCCGGCGACGAGAAGGAGATCCAGACCTTCTGTTCGACCACCTACGACGTGAGTTTTCCTCTGTTCTCCAAGATCGAGGTCAATGGCCAGGGCACGCACCCGCTGTTCAACCACCTCAAGGCCGCCGCTCCAGGTGCGCTGGGCAGCCAGTCCATCAAGTGGAACTTCACCAAGTTCCTGATCGATCGCGAGGGCAAGGTGCTCAAGCGCTACGCCCCCAGCACCACGCCCGAGGAGATGGAGAAGGACATCGAGGCCCTGCTGTAGCGTCACGGCGCCGTGCGCGGATCCCAGCCAGTGACCAGTCCCTCCTCGAGGCCATCGAGTTCGGTCATGGCGTCCGCATCGAGTGTCCAGCTGAACAGATCTGCGTTCTCGGCGATGCGCTCGGGTCGGGTCGACTTGGGCAGCACCACCAGGTCGTGCTGCAGAGCCCAGCGCAACAGGACCTGGGCTGGAGTTCGGCCGCAGCGTCTGGCCACCTCGACCACCCCCGGGTGAGCCAGGCGCCGTCCCTTGGTCAGCGAGCTGTAGGCCTCGACCACGATACCCAGCGTGGCGCACTTGGCGCGCACCTCGCGCTGCTGCAAGAAGGGACTGACCTCGATCTGGTTGACCGCGGGGGGCACCTGCGCCTTCGCCAGCAGCTCGTCGAGGTGGTGGGTCATGAAGTTGCTCACGCCGATGGCGCGGGCGCGGCCTTCGCTGAGGATGCGCTCGAGGGCACGCCAGGAGTCGAGACGCTTACCCGGCACGGGCCAGTGCAGCAGGTAGAGATCCACGCTATCGAGGCCCAGCCGCTGCAGGCTCTGGTCAAAGGCTTCCAGCGCCTGGTCGTAGCCCTGGTTGTCGTTCCACAACTTGGTGGTGACGAAGATCTGATCCCGCGGCAGGCCTACCTCGCGGATGGCCTGCCCCACGTCTGCCTCGTTGTGGTAGATGCGCGCGGTGTCGATGTGGCGGTAGCCCTGGCGCAGGGCCTCGGCCACGGCACGCTGCGCCTCGCCGCCGCGGGCTGCGCGAAACACCCCCAGACCCAGGCGCGGCATGCGCACGCCGTTGTTCAGGGTCACCAGCTCGGCGGGAATGATGGCCATGTCAGGCTCCTGTGGTGATGCGGAGGCGTGGGCTCGCTGGAGCTCACGCCGGGCCACCGTGAGATCCTGGATATAGAGCCTGCGCATGAAGCGTGCACTGCGGGGGCATACATGCGCACTCTGGCGCGCGTGCTGCTGTGCCAGAAGGAGGGGACTGGCACTTACTATTACATTTTATTTTCTTTATTTTACATGGCGATGGCTGCAGACAGGTCCTCCGCCAAGCCCGAGCCCCGTCCGGCGTCTGGTGCGGTGCTATGCGAACTGGAGAGGGCTACTGCAGCTCGCGCAGCGCGATCAAATTGCGGATCCAGTCTGCGAGCTCGGCATCTTGTGGGCGGCGCCGGTTGACGTCGTGAATGGCCTTGGCCACCGCTCCTGTCGTCATGGCCAGTGCCTGCGCCACCTCGGCCTGGCTGACCTTGCCCTCGTTGAAGAGCCACCAGGCCGCCACCAGGCGTTCACGATTGCCGCGGCGACCGCGGCGAGGGGTGCGCAGGTCTCCCGGGCGGGCGCCCGTCACGGTCAGCACCTGCTCGAGACGAGGCGCCAGGTCGACCGCAGGCACGGGACGCATGGGCGCCGCCAGGGCGGTGTGGGGCGCGCGCCACAGGGTCTGCTCGAAATCTTCCGGCAGGGCACTGCGCTTGAGCTGGAGTGCCCGCATGTGAGCCCGGTAGCCCGCATGGCCACCGAACAGTGAGAGCAACTCGTCGCAGCGCATCCAGTCTGGTGGCGAGTGCGTCCCGGCGTAGTACTCGTGGCTGGTCCAACCCGCGTCGCCAGGTTCATGGACGAGGCGGGCCCGCACCGGATTCAAGTGGACGTAGCTCAGGAGTGTTCGCCAGTAAACGTCTTTCTCGACCACGCGGTTGCGGTATCGACCCTTGAACACCGGACCGTCCCAGTGGAAGCGCTGATTGAGGAAACGAGCGAAGTCACCGTCGAGATAGCGCACGGCGTCGCCGAGCCGGCCGCGCTGGGCGCGAAGCAGCAGATGGTAGTGGTTGGGCATCAGCGCGAAGCCATGTACCTCGACGCCGAAGCGCCTGGGCAGCTGCCGCAACAGGTCGATGAAGCAGCCGCAGCTCACCTCGTCGAGGAAGATGGGTTGGCGGCGGGCTCCCCGATTCATGACGTGGTGACGGGCACCCGGATAATCGATGCGCGCGGTGCGTGGCATGGGCACCTTTGTAGCAAGAATGCGCGATCAGTAAAATGTAATTGTAAGTGCCAGTCCCCTGTGGAAATATCTGAAAAGTCAAGATAAATCAGGCTGGATTCTTTTTCCGCTGCTCGGCCCGGGCCAGAAACTCCTGCCAGTCTTTCTGCTGCAGTTCGGCGATGCGGCGGTGGATGTCGTCATGGCTGAAGCCGAGTTTCTGCTGCATCACCTGCCAGCCGATCTCGATGGCGTCTTGCCACTTGCCCTCGTCGGCGCGCGGGTTGAGATTGCCCGGGAACAGCGGCTTGCCCGCATCGTCGAGCATGAAGTCCGGCAGTTCGTTGTGGCGCGACAGGGGCACCAGGGCGAGCATGTGAAGGTGCTCTTCCAGCTCGTCATCCTGCTGGTCCTCGTACAGTGCACGCGCACGGTCGACGACCTTGTCCTGGGCGTACCAGCGTTCGATGGCTTCGCGTTCCCTGTCGCTCAACATGCGTCCTCCGCAT
Organism: Pseudomonadota bacterium; assembly: GCA_043821645.1. GTDB lineage: Bacteria > Myxococcota > JACRCW01 > JAFGSX01 > JAFGSX01 > JBDRCO01. The sequence goes on from JBDRCO010000032.1 coordinate 3,922, forward strand.
CGCCACCGCCGACGTTTGCGGCGCGGCGACGATGAAACGATGGGAGAACGCAGGGCGTCCGATGTCAAGTGCTGGGGCTCCGTATTGGCTGCTCGAGGCAAAGGAACAAGGGTGGGTGGCGCCCGACGTCTTGCCCTCCTTGCTCCTGGCTCTGGCCAGCGATAGGTGGACAGCGCAGAGATGTGCGACCTGCCGCAGCGCTGCGCCCGAGGGAGGTCATGGCCGCTTCGTCCCCCGCCCTGATCACGGGCGCCGATGGGATCCGACGCTGCTTCTGGGCGGTGTCCGCGCCCGAGTACGCGGCCTACCACGACGACGAGTGGGGCCAGCCCACCACAGACGACACGCGCCTGTTCGAGAAGATCTGCCTCGAGGGCTTTCAGGCCGGCCTGAGCTGGCTCACCATATTGCGCAAGCGCGAGGCTTTTCGCGAAGCTTTCGCGGGTTTCGACGTCGAGAAGGTGGCGAAGTTTGGTGCGCGGGACGTGCAGCGCTTGCTGGGCAATGCGGGCATCGTGCGCCACCGCGGCAAGATAGAGAGCACCATCCACAACGCGCAGCGTGCCCTGGACCTGAGAGCCGAGTGTGGCTCCCTGGCCGCCTACTTCTGGCGCTTCGAGCCTGACGCGGCGACGCGGCCGAAGCGCATCACCCGCGCCAAGCTGATGACCATGGCGACCAGCCCCGAGTCCATCGCCCTGTCCAAGGACCTCAAGCGGCGCGGCTGGACCTTTGTCGGTCCGACCACGGTCTACGCCTTCATGCAAGCCATGGGGCTGGTGAACGATCACCTCGAGGGCTGTGCGGCGCGCGCGCGGGTCGAGGCCGCCCGGCGGCGCCTGAAGCGACCGCGCTGAGGCCGGGCGCCGGATCGCGGTGGCGCGCGCGGATTGGCTGCGCGACACTGCACCGCGGTGCCTTCTTGCGGGAGTTCACGCCATGCGCAGCTTGCTCGTCGTCCTGCTGAGCCTCGGGGCATTCGGCTCGTGCCAGTGCGAGCCCGATCCCGTTCCGACCCTGGTCGACGTGGTGGACCTGGTCGATCCCTTCATCGGCACCGGCGGCGGCGGCTACAGCCAGGCCCAGGCCTTTGTTGGCGCCACGCTGCCCTTTGGCATGGTGAAGCCCGGCCCGGACAGCTCGGGTCCCCTGCTGGGGAGCACGGGTTTCGCTCACACCGCGGGCTACTGGTACCACGACGACCACATCGACGGCTTCAGCCTGCTGCACTTTCATGGCACCGGCGTCGAGGACTACGGCAACTTCCTGTTCATGCCCACCCTGGGCGTCGACGCCAGCAAGACCAGCGAGAGCGGCTACCGCCAGTTCTTTCGTCACTCGCGCGAGCAGGCCTCGCCGGGCTACTACCAGGTGCAGCTCGAGGACCTCGGCGTCGATGTCGAGCTGACCGCGAGCCTGCACGCAGCGGTGCAGCGCTACAGCTTCGCCGCAGGCAGCGTGGAGCCCGCGGTGGTGGTGGACCTTGGGCATGGCCTGGGGCGCACGGGCTGCGTGGACAGCGAGGTGCAGTGGGATGCGTCGGCGGCGGAGCTGAGCGGTCGCATGCGCAATGCGGGACGCTTCACCGGCGAGGACCGCGCCTTTGACGTCTACCTCTCGGCGCGTTTCGAGCCCGCCCCTGTGTCCGTGCAACTGTTTCGCGATGGCGAGCTCCTCGACGGGGTGGCCAGCGCCACCGGTGTGCGCAGCGGTGCCCTCGTCCGCTTCGCCGACGGCACGCGGCACGTCCTGGTGCGCGCCGGGGTCTCCTACATCGACGTGCAGGCCGCGCGAGGCAACCGCGCCGAGGTGGATGGCCGCAGCTTCGACGCCGTGCACGAGGACGCCCGGACGCGCTGGCGCGAGCTGCTGATGCGGGTCGAGATCGAGGGCGGCAGCGACGCCGAGCAGCGCATCTTCTACACCGCGCTGTACCACAGCCTGCTCATGCCCACGACGATGAGCGAGGCCGACGGCCGCTCCGTGGGCCTGGACAGGCAGGTGCACGACGACGCGGGCTTCGTCTACCACTCGGACTTCTCGATGTGGGACACCTACCGCACCCTGCATCCGCTGCTCGGTCTGCTCTATCCGGACAAGCAGCGTGACCTGTCGCGCACCTTGCTGGCGATGGCCGCGCAGCACGGCGCCCTGCCGCGCTGGCCCCTGGCAGTCAACGAGACCGGCACCATGCTGGGTTCGCCGGCGAGCATCATCCTCGCCGACAGCGCAGCGCGCGGTGTCGTGGACTTCGATCTGCCGGCGGCGCTCGATGCCATGGTGGCCGACGCCGACGGCGTGGCCGGGCGCAGCATTCGCGGTGGCGTGGCGCAGTGTCTGGCCGCGGGCTATTGCCCGGCGGACCAGGTCGGTCGAGGCGTGGCCAACACCCTGGAGTACGCCTGGGCCGACTTCGCCATCGCCAACCTGGCGCGGCAGCTGGGTGACGACGGGATAGAGGCGCGCTTCCGGTCGCGGGTGGGTGGCTACGCGGGGCTGTGGGATCCCACCGAGCAGTTCCTGCGCGGCCGCAATGCGGATGGTTCGTGGTCGCAGCAGCCCTTTGACCCCGAGGTGTGGACCGAGGACTTTGCCGAGGGTAACGCCTGGCAGTACCTGTGGGCCACGCCTTTCGATGTGCCAACCTTTGCGGCGCTGTTTGGCAGCGTCGACGCCATGCTGGACAAGCTGGATACCTTCTTCGAGCTCAGCGAGGCCACGCCGCGGCCCATGCTGGTCGAACCTTTCTCGGGCTACGACCTGTACTACTGGCACGGCAACGAGCCCGACATCCACGCCGCCTACCTGTACGCCCTGGCGGGCCAGCCAGGCCGCGGCGCGCGCTGGATAGACTGGGTGCGCCGTAGCAAGTACAGCGACGGCCCCGACGGACTGGACGGCAACGACGACGCTGGCACCCTGTCGTCCTGGTACGTGTTCAGCGCCCTGGGCCTGTACCCACTGGCGGGCTCGGACGTCTACGTCGTGGGCACGCCGCTGTTCAAGCGCGCGGTGCTGCACCTGGCGGGCGGCGACCTGGTGATCGAGGCCCCTGCCGCCGACGCCACACATCTGCAGGTGCAGGGCCTGGGGCTGCATGGCCAGCCGCAGCGCACGCCCTATCTTCGGCACGCGGATCTTGCTCAGGGTGGCAGCCTGCAATTCACGATGGGCGCGGGTTCGTCGAGCTGGGGCGAGGGCGAGCCGCTGGACCTGTCGCGCTAGACCTGGTTCCGGCGGCTTGAACTCGGTCCACATCGTCGTCGTCGCGCCGCCGCTCAGTTCTTGATGAAGGTGCCCTGGGCCAGGTCGCGCAGGGCCTGCTGTATCTCGTCGCGGGTGTTCATGACAAAGGGTCCGTGCCGGGCAATGGGCTCGCCCAGGGGCTTGCCCGAGAGCAGCAAGAAGCGCGCGGCGCTGTCGCCGGTCTGGGCCGCGAACAGGTCGCCGTCGCCGAGCAGACACAGCTGTGTCGCGCCGATCTGCTGGCCCGGTGCGGCGTCGTCGCCGCCGAGCACGGCCTCGCCCTCGAACAGGTAGGCCAGGGCGGTGTGCCCGGCCACGATGGGTTGTGTGAAGCGCGTGCCCGGGGGCATGGTGACGTCCAGGTACTCGGGCGCGGCGTAGATCTCGGTCACGGCGCCGGTCACGCCGTCGACGGAGCCGGCGATGACGCGCACCTGCACCCCGTCGTCGCGCTTCACCACGGGGATGCGCGCGCTTGGCACATCCTGGTAGCGCGGTCGGGTCATCTTGAGCCGGGCCGGCAGGTTGACCCAGATCTGAAAGCCGTCGAGGCGACCCTGGTCGCGCCGGGGCATCTCCTCGTGCAGGATGCCACTGCCCGCGGTCATCCACTGCACGTCACCGGGGCCCACCACGCCAGCGTTTCCCATGCTGTCCTTGTGCGCCACCCGGCCACCCAGCATGTAGGTCACGGTCTCGATACCGCGGTGCGGGTGCATGGGAAAACCCGCGATGTAGTCCTCGGGCTTGTCCGAGCCGAAGTGATCGAAGAGCAAGAAGGGGTCCACGTAGTCCAGGCGCTGCGTGGCGATGCTGCGGCGCAGGCGCACGCCAGCGCCCTCGATCACGGCCTGGGGAATGATGCGGTCGGTGACTGGTCGGATGCGTGTCATGAGGACCTCCTGCCGCAGGATGGACAGTCCCTCGCCATCTAGTGCAGGAGTGAACCGGGGGCCAGCGGAGCCCCGTTGGCCAGGTCAGGCGGCGCCAGGTGGGAAATGCCGCGGGTGCGTCGTCAGGAGATCAGGGCGCGCAGCGACAGGTGACCGACCCACACCGCCAGCACGCCGACCACGACGCTGGCGAGCACGTTGAGCAAGGCCAGGCCGTGCTGCTCGCTCTGCATCAGGGTCAAGGTCTCGTGGCCAAAGGTGGAGAAGGTGGTGAACGAACCCAGCAGGCCAACCACCAGCAGCAGTCTCAGCTCCGTCGACAGGCCCGCGCGCGACTGCACCAGGGCCATCAGGGCGCCAATGATCAGGCAACCCACCAGATTGACGAACAGGGTACCCAGCGGGAAGCCGTGGCTGGCAAAGCGTTGCACCAAGGTGCTGGTGCCGTAGCGCAGCACCGCGCCCACAGAGCCACCGAGGCCAACGAGGAGCAGGGTTTTCACGTGATCGACTCCAGCAAGGGCGGTCGAGGCGCGGGTCTCGACCACGGGGACAGGTGCTGCTGAATAGCGAATTGTGCGACAAACAGCCAGCTCCTGCTCTGCGTGCGGGCCGCTTCGCATCGCGGCGCACCCTCGCCTATGCTGGTTCGTCGAGGAGGTTCGCATGCTCCGCTATCGCCGACTGTCCCCTGAGCTGTGGCCAGACCTCGAACGCCTGTTCGGCCCCCGCGGCGCCTGTGGGGGCTGCTGGTGCATGTGGTGGAGGGTCGCGCGCGGCGGCCAGCTGTGGGAGCAGACCAAGGGCGAGACCGCGCACCGCCAGCTCAAGAAGCTCGTCGTGGGTGGTCAGGCGCGCGGCATCCTGGCCTACCGCGACGACGAGCCCGTGGGCTGGTGCAGCCATGGGCCGCGGGTCGACTTTCCGCGCCTCGAAACGGTCAAGGCCTACCGCCGCGATGATGCCCAGCGCGTGTGGTGCGTGAACTGCTTCTTCATACCGCGCGCCGAGCGCGGTCAGGGGCTGGCGACGGGCCTGTTGCAGGCGGCCCTGGAGGCCATGCGCGACGAGGGCGCGGCCGTGGTCGAGGCCTACCCTGTGCTCGACACCGCGGCCGGCAAGCGCCAGGCCGACGCCTTTGCCTGGACCGGGCCTCTGGTGCTGTTCGAGCGCGCCGGTTTCGTCGAGGTGCAGCGCCTGTCACCGCGCAAGCCGCTGCTGCGGCTGACGCTCGCGAGCTGAGTCGCTTCCGTCTCAGAACCCGTTCTTGAGCTGGTGCGTGACCAGGCCTGCGTTCTGGTCTGCCAGCATCCCGGCGCCGTCGAGCCAGGTGCGCGCGGCGCTGTCACCGCGCAGGATGAGATCGACAAAGGCGGTGAGGTAGCGCCGGGTCAGGCGCCGCGTGACTTCGGGATCGTCGCTGCCGGCGGAGCAGGCCGAGCAGGTCAGGCCGCAGGCCGGGTTGTCGAGGAAGGACATGTGATTGGCGCCCAGCACGGTGATCTCGAGGGCGGGAGAGGTGGCGTGGGTGTAGTAGGCGTCGAAGTTGTCTGCCGCGGGGGCGCAGGGCTGACACATGAACCCCGTGCAGGTGGCGTTGGTGGTCTCACCGAGCAGGACGATGGGTACGGCGATCTGGTCCATCCGCTCCGGCGTCACCGACGGGTAGTCCGGCCCGGGTGAGGACAGCGGTCCGCCCGCGCTGTCGACGGGGTCCACGCCGAACACGGCGCGCACCCGGGCGTCGGTGGTGGCGCGCAGCAGCGCGATCTTGCCACCCATGGAGTGGCCGGCGAGGGCGATACGGGAGGCGTCGAGGGCACCGTCGAGGGCACCGCCACCGGCGTTCTGCGTTGTCAGCCAGTCCAGCACCAGTCCGGTGTAGGTGGCGAGCTCTGCGTGGGTGGGCCCGCCGAGCAGGGCTGTGGGCAGGTCGAGCAGGACGGTCAAGAAGCCGTGGCTGGCCAGATGCTCGCCGTAGGAGGTGTACAGAGTGCTGGCGAGCTGGAAACCCGGCAGCAGCACCACGGCAGGAGCCGTCTGTGCGCCGTCGGGGATGAACAGTGTGATGCCGACCTGGCGTCCGCTGGTGCCACCTGGCACGTCGAGACTGTGGGTGCTCTCGCCAAAGGTGAAGCTCCCGGGGTCTTCCGGTCGGGCGCCCACGTCCGCGGCATCCCAGGGGCTGATCGCATCGCGCTGGCTGCTCGCGTCGACGCTGGTGCTGGTGTCCGCGGGGGCGCTGTCGAACCCGCTGCCCACATCCGCGGGCGCGTTCAAATCACCCGCCGTGCCCGAGTCCTGCACCGCGTGATCCGGCGCTGCGGTGTCGCCACTGGAGGCGTCGAGCGCGCCCGCGTCGTCGTCCAAAACTGGAATCCCGGGGCAGGCGACGAGCGCCAGGGCGGTCAGCGCAGGCGCCAGGGCTGATCGACACGGTTTCATCTTCGCCTCCCTGGTTTATATCTACCGATCAGAAGAATAGTGTCAAGGGCCATCCTCTGGTCGCCGGATCGCAGGAGACCAGTGTCGACGTCAGGGGCCGCGGTGGCCCGGCCCGGGCCAGTGTGCTATAGGGTTGCACCACACGACGCACACAGGGGCACCCGTCAGATGGATCTGCACGTCTGCATCCACGGTCATTTTTATCAGCCACCGCGGGAGAACCCCTGGCTGGAGGCCGTGGAGCAGCAGGACAGCGCCTACCCCTACCACGACTGGAACGAGCGCATCACGGCGGAGTGCTACGGGCCCAACACGGCCTCGCGCATCCTCAATCCCGACGGCCGCATCGTCGGCATCATGAACAATTACTCGCGCATCAGCTTCAACTTCGGGCCCACCCTGCTGGCCTGGCTGGAGCGCGAGCAGCCCGCGGTGCACGCCGCCATCCTCGAAGCGGACCGCATGAGCCAGGCCCTGCACGGCGGCCATGGTAGCGCCCTGGCGCAGGTCTACAACCACATGATCTTGCCCCTGGCGTCGAGCCGGGACAAGCGCACCCAGGTCGTCTGGGGCATACGCGACTTCGTGCACCGCTTTGGTCGCCAGCCCGAGGGGATGTGGCTGAGCGAGACCGCCGTCGACACCGAGAGCCTGGAGTTACTGGCCGAGCACGGCATCCGCTTCACCATCCTGGCGCCGCGCCAGGCCCAGGCGGTGCGCTCCCTGGCCGGCGGGGAGTGGCGCGACGTCGGCGGCGAGCGCATCGACCCCACGCGCCCCTACCTGTGCCGCCTGCCCTCGGGGCGCAGCATCGCGCTGTTCTTCTACGACGGGCCGGTGTCGCGGGCCCTGGCCTTCGAGAACCTGCTCGAGAACGGTGAAGTGCTGGCCCGCCGCATCCTGGATGCGGGGCGTGCGGGGCAGGGACCGCGCCTGGCCCACATCGCCACCGACGGCGAGACCTACGGCCACCACCGGTCCCAGGGCGAGATGGCGTTGACCTACGGCCTTCATCACATCGAAAGCAAGGGCCTGGCGCGCATCACCATCTATCCCGAGTACCTCGAGGCCCATCCGCCCAGTGACGAGGTGCGCATCGTCGAGGACAGCTCCTGGAGCTGCGTGCACGGCATCGAGCGCTGGCGCCGCGACTGTGGCTGCAACTCGGGCATGCACGACGGCTGGCATCAGCGCTGGCGACAGCCCCTACGCGAGGCCCTGGACTGGTTGCGTGACGAGCTGGATCCCCTGTTCGAACAGCGGGCCGGCGAGTTGCTGCAGGATCCCTGGGCCGCGCGCGACGACTACATCGAGGTGGTGCTGGATCGTTCTCGAGCCTCGGTGGCGGGCTTTCTCGACCACCGGGCGCGGGCGCCCATGGCGCCGCACGAGCAGGTGCGCGCCCTGAGCCTGCTGGAGATGCAGCGCAACGCCATGCTCATGTACACCAGCTGCGGCTGGTTTTTTGACGAGCTGTCGGGCCTGGAGACGGTGCAGGTACTCAAGTACGCCAGTCGCGCCCTGCAGCTGGCAACCAGCGCTGGAGGTCCGGATCTCGAGGCGCGCTTCGTCGAGCATCTGCGCCAGGCTCCCAGCAACCTGCCCGAGCATGGCGACGGTGCCGTCATCTACGAGCGCCTGGTGCGTCCGGCCCGCGTCGGTGCCCAGCGCGTGGCCGCGCACTACGCGATCAGCTCGCTGTTCAGTGACGGCGAGATGCCCGAGCACCTGTACGCCTACAGCGTGCAGGCGAGCGGCGCGCAGTCGCTGCACGCGGGCAAGTACCGCCTGGCCCTGGGCACGCTGCGGGTGCAATCCGACCTGGTGTGGGAGTGGCGCGACCTGATCTACGCCGTGCTGCACCTCGGTGATCAGAACGTGAGCGGCGGCGTGCGCGTGCTGCGCGACGACGAGGACGCGCAAGCCGTGCTGGACGATCTGCGCCAGGCCTACGAGCGTGGCGACGTGCCGGCCACCCTGCGCCGCCTGGATCGCCACTTCGGCGGCGAGACCTACACCCTGTGGCACCTGTTCCGGGATCAGCAGCGGGCCATTTTGGATCGCATCTTCGAGGGCGCCGAGAACCAGATCGAGGCCTTCTACCGCAGCGTCTCGCAGGAGCACTACCACCTGCTTCAAACCCTCATCGACCTCGGTCGGCCGCCTCCGCCCATTTTCAAGGCCACTCTCGAATTCGTGCTTGGGCGCGACCTGCGCGCCTGCGTCGAGACCTCTCCCCTCGACGCGCAGCGCTTCGATCAGCTCATCGCCGAGGTGGAGCGCTGGCAGGTGACCGTGGATTCCAGCGCCCTGGGCTTGCTGGGGAGCCGGCAGATCGACGCGCTGACGGCCCGCCTCGCTGACGAGCCGCTGGACGACGCCCTGCTCGACGAGATCGTCACCCTGATGCGCGCCTACCAGCGCCTGGAAGCGCCCCTCAACCTGTGGCGATCCCAGAACACTCTGTACGAGATCGGCATCCAGCAGTTCTTTCTGCGCAGCAAGATGGCCGAGCGCGGCGACGACCTGGCCTCGCGCTGGGTCGCGCGCTTCAAGGAGGTCGCGAACCTGTTCGAAGTGAGGTTCCAGTGACGGCGACGCCAAGCTCCAGCTACCGCCTGCAACTGGGGCCGGGCTTCACCCTGGCCCAGGCCCGCGACGTGGTGCCCTACCTCGACAGCCTGGGCATCTCGGATGTCTACCTGTCGCCGGTGTTTGCGGCCAGACCGGGCAGCACTCATGGCTACGACGTGGTCGAGCTCAACGAGATCCGCGACGAGCTGGGAGGTCTGGAGGCGGCGCGGGCGCTGTCGGCAACGCTGCGCGAGCGCGGCATGCGCTGGTTGCAGGACCTGGTACCCAACCACCAGGCCTATCACGGCTCGAACCGAACACTGATGAACGTCCTCGAACTGGGACCGCACTCGCGCTTTTACCGCCACTTCGACATCCTGTGGGAGCACCCCTACGAGAACATCCGCGGCCGCGTGCTGGCGCCCTTTCTCGGCGACTTCTACTCGCGCTGCCTCGAGCGTGGCGAGCTGCGCCTGGGCTTCGACCAGGGCGGCCTGTGGGTCCACTACTACGACTTCAGACTTCCCCTGAGCCTGCGCTCCTACGCCACGGTGCTGTCCCTGGACCTCGAGCGCATCGCCAGCGGCTTCACGCGACCCGGCCTGCTCAAGCTGTCGGCGCTGATCGAGTTCGTGCGCGACCTCGACGCCGAGATCGCGCGCCGTCCCGAGTTCGATTTCTCGGGCTTCGTCAAGGAGGTGCTGTGGGAGCTGTACCAGGGCGACGCCGCGATCCGGGCCCACGTCGATGCCAACCTGTGCGCTTTCAACGGCGAGGCTGGCGAGCACGCGCCGGGAGAACTCCTCGATCGCCTGCTCGGCGAGCAGTACTTCAGGCTGTCCTACTGGAAGGTCGGCACCGAGGAGCTCAATTACCGGCGCTTCTTCTCGATCAATGATCTCATCTCGCTGCGCCTCGAGGAGCGCGAGGTCTTCGACGTCACGCACCGCCTGATCCTGGACCTGGTGCGCGAGGGCACGGTGCAGGGCCTGCGCATCGATCACGTCGACGGCCTGTATGACCCCACGACCTACCTCGAGCGGCTGCGCGAGGCCTGCCCCGAGGCCTACATCGTGGTCGAGAAGATCCTGGAGCCCGGCGAGCGCCTGCCCGCGGACTGGCCCATAGCGGGCACCACGGGCTACGACTTCTGCGATGCGGTCACGGCCCTGCTCTGCGATCACCGCGCGGCGGAGGCCCTGGAGCGGGTGCAGCGCAGCCTGACCAAGCAGACCCGCAGCGTGCGCGAGCTGGCGCACGACAACAAGCGCCTCATCGTCGAGCGCCACATGGCCGGCGACGTCGACAACCTGGCCCTGCTGCTCAAGGAGACCACCAACCGCAGCCGCGAGGGCAATGACCTGACCATGTACGCGGTGCGCCGCGCCCTGGTCGAGATCCTCATCGCCTTCCCGGTGTATCGCACCTACGTCAGCCCGCGGCGCCTCGACGAGGACGACCGCCGATTGATCGAGCGCGTGATCGAGGACTGCGCCCAGGCCGTGCCCCACTTCGGCAACGAGCTGCGCCTGATCGGCTCCTTCATCGAGCGCCTGTTCGCGGGCACCCTGGCCGAGGAGGAGCAGCGCGACTGGCTGCACTTCGTGATGCGGCTGCAGCAGTACACCGGCCCGCTGATGGCCAAGGGCGTCGAGGACACGACCTTCTACCAGTACAACCGCCTGCTCGCGCGCAACGAGGTCGGCTCCGATCCGGCCCTGCTGGGCCACGATGTGGCGGCCTTTCACGCCTTCAACCAGCGCCGGCTCGACAGCTGGCCCCTGGCCATGAGCACGCTGTCGACCCACGACACCAAGCGCGGCGAGGACACCCGGGCCCGCATCGCCGCCATCGCCGACGACGTGCCCGCCTGGCAGGGGTTCGCCACGGCCTGGAACAAGCTCAACCGGCGCCACAAGCGCAAGCTGGGCGCCGAGCTGGCGCCCTCCGCCAGCGACGAGCTGCACCTGTACCAGACCCTGCTCGGGGTGCTGCCCTTCGACGGTGTCGACGCCGCGGACCTGCGCCCCCGGGTGCAGGCCTACATGCTCAAGGCGGCGCGCGAGGCCAAGCGCGACACCTCGTGGCTCAAGCCCAGCCAGGCCTACGAGGACGCCCTGGCGCATTTCATCACCCAGATCCTCGACGCGGAGCAGGGGGCCGAGTTCCTGAGCTCCTTCTTGCCCTACGCGCGCACCATCGCCTGGCGCGGCATCTGCAACTCGCTGACCCAGACCCTGCTCAAGCATCTGAGCCCCGGCGTGCCCGACCTGTACCAGGGCGCGGAGCTGTGGGAGCTGAACCTGGTGGATCCCGACAACCGCGGCGCGGTGGACTTTGCGCAGCGACAGCAGCTGCTCGATGCGTTGAAGCAGCGCCTGGCGGTCGACGAGGGATCCCTGATCGCCGAGCTGACCGCTCAGCCCGAGGACGGGCGGCTCAAGCTGCTGCTCGTGCATCGCCTGCTGCAGTTCCGACGCCAGCA
>JBDRCO010000033.1:0-77734 GCA_043821645.1 Pseudomonadota bacterium
GCTGTTTAATATAAAATATGAACGATTCCATTAATCCCCACCAAATGAATCCCAGTCCGATAGCTAAAACCATTACGGGAATAATCTTATTTAAATCATCTATTCTTGTCCCATAGTAAAATAATCCTGTGGTCAAAACCAAAAATATACTTCCCATCCAAGAGTATACAATATTCGTATTAGCTCTCTGACTCTCCATCGCTTCGCTATACTCTTTAAGCAACGCATTTTCAGAGGGATGATTTGAATTTTCCTGATTCATGACCGGATGTGTCCGATAAATTGTTATCTCTAAAAAGCAGAGTGAGAAATAGCGAATAACGGAATACCTAATTTTAGATACTCGGCTTCCTGTCGAGCGGGAGACGGGATTCGAACCCGCGACCATCAACTTGGAAGGCTGATGCTCTACCAACTGAGCTACTCCCGCGAATACCAAGTTCCTTTCTTCCAGGTCTGCGGATTCCAGCCCGCGCATTGAAAAGATGGTGCTGGGGGATGGATTCGAACCACCGTAGGCTTGTCGCCAGCAGGTTTACAGCCTGCCCCCTTTAGCCACTCGGGAACCCCAGCATATGTGACGCGTCGTCGTGCTCGCGCCTTGTCTCCCTTTCACAACCGCGCCGTCGAGCGATCCACCGGTTGTCGTCACTGGAGCTGGCGATGGGACTTGAACCCGCAACCTGCTGATTACAAATCAGCTGCTCTGCCAGTTGAGCTACGCCAGCAAGGTGATCGCTCAGCAAAAAAATGACGCCAGCGATCACACCTCAACAATATCCCCGTCGCCGGGGAACGCGTCTTGTAGAGCACCGCGAAGCGACCTGTCAAGCGGAGATTCCCCTGTGCATTCAAAAGGCTGACTCCCTCAGGGTGACGCGGGTAGCCGACCCGGGGACAGACCACCTCCGGGAAAGGAGTCCCGGTGCTACCAGGTCTGACCTGAGAGCAGATCCACGTGGAAGCGCAGCGCCAGCCCACCTTCCATGCGAAAGCGCAGCTCCGGTGCCACGTCGACACCTGGCGCCAGGGTCAGGTCGAGCTCGACGGGGAGTGGCGGCAAGGTGGCACGCACACCCACAGGAGCCCGAGCGCCGAAGGCGAAGGGCAGCTCGCGCAGGTACGAGGGCCGCGGTTCGAACACGCCCAGGCGCAGGCCGCCACCGCCAAAGAACGACAGCGCCACGCCGTAGTCCCGAGACGGGACCCAGCGCAGGAAGTGGTAGGCATAGTCCGTGCGCAGCACCAGGGACTGGAACCACGGCGAGAAGCCGACCAGCCCATTGATCTGGTGGGCGTCGCGAATGCGGTAGCCGACGCTCAGGCCACTGGCCTCGCCAAGCTCGAGCCCGAGTGCCACCGGCGCGCGCACCACGCGCATGCTCCGGCGAACGCGAGGTGTCGTGTCGCCGCCATCGCTCACGGAAGCGTCCGCGGGAGCCGGCTCTGGCGAGGCGGGTGCGTCGACCAGGGGCGGCGCATCCTCCACCCGCGCAGGGTCATCCACAGCGGGGCCTGGCTCGGCCATGGGCACGGCCGCCTCGTCGACGGCAGAGGTCCCGTCGGCGTCGTCCTGGGCCAGCACAGGGCCAGGCACGAGGGCGAGGACACACAGGCTCACGAGGACACGCATGGGGTGCGACATGGCGAGGACTCTAGCCATGAATGGCCCTGCGGTCCACGGCCAGCGCGGCCTCCTTGAGGATCTCGGACAGGGTCGGGTGCGCGTGCACGGCGCGACCCAGGTCCTCGGCGCTACCCTTGAATTCCATGGCGATGGCGGCCTCGGCGATCATGTCCGAAGCACGCGCGCCGACGATGTGCACGCCCAGGATCTGGTCGGTCCCGGCGTCGGCGATGACCTTCACCAGGCCGTCCTGTTCGCCCATGGTCTTGGCGCGGGCGTTGGCCTTGAAGTAGTAGCGCCCGACCTTGATGGCGCGCTTGTCGGCCTTGGCCTGCTCCTCGCTGATACCGACCTGGGCCAGCTCGGGCCAGGTGTAGATGACGTTGGGGATGGCGTCGTAGCTGACGTGTCCAGGCAGACCCGCGATGTTCTCGGCCACGGCCACGCCCTCTTCCTCCGCCTTGTGCGCCAGCATGGGGCCAGCCACCACGTCCCCGATGGCGTAGATGCCGGGCACGGTGCTCTGCAGCCTGTCGTCGACGGGGATGCGTCCCTTGTCCAGAACGATACCCAGGTCCTCGAGCCCCAACCCCTCGGTATAGGGACGTCGCCCCACCGCCACCAGCACGCGGTCGCAGGGCAGGGTCTCGTCGGCGCCCTTGTCATTCTTGAGCGCGAGCTCCACGCCACTGGCGCTGACCGTGGCCGCGGTGACCTGGGTCTTGGTGCGCAGGGTCAGCCCCTGGTCCTTGAGCGCGCGCTCGAGGGTGCGCGCCATCTGTGCGTCGGCAAAGGGCGCGATCTGCGGCAGCATCTCGACCACCGTGACCTGGGCGCCGAGCCGCTTCCACACGCTGCCCAGCTCCAGGCCCACGGCCCCGGCGCCGATGACGACGAGGTGACCCGGCACCTTGTCCAGGCTCAGCACCTCGGTGCTGCTCAGGATGTGCGTGCCATCGAACTTCAGGAACGGAAGCTCCACCGGCGCACTGCCGGTGGCGACGACGATGGCCCCCGCCTCCAGCTCACTGTTGCCGGACGGGGTCTCGACCAGCACGCGACCGGGGGCAGCGATGCGAGCACGACCGGCGACGACGGTGATCTTGTTTTTCTTCATCAGCAGGCCGAGCCCCTCGACCACCTCCTTGACCACCCGCGTCTTGCGCGCCATCAAGGTGGCGAGGTCGAACGCGACCGGGCCCGTCGAGATGCCGTGGTCGCCGAGCTTGTGCTGCAGCGTCGACAGCAGTTCGCTGGACTCGAGCAGGGCCTTGCTCGGGATACAGCCGACATTGAGGCAGGTGCCGCCCAGGGTGGGGTTCTTCTCGACCAGGGCGACTTTCTTGCCGAGCTGCGCGGCACGGATGGCGGCCACGTAGCCACCGGGACCGGCGCCGATGACGACGACATCATAACGTTCCATGTCAGATCTCCAGCAGGTTGAGCCCGGGATGCTCGATGAAGTCCACGATGCGACGCAGGAAGATCACGGCCTCGGAGCCGTCGACCAGGCGGTGATCGTAGCTGACCGCCAGGTACATCATGGGCCGCGCCACGATCTGATCATCCAGCACCACCGGACGTTTCTTGATGCCATGCATGCCAAGGATGCCGCTCTGCGGTGGGTTGAGGATGGGCGTCGACAGCAGCGAACCGTACACGCCGCCATTGCTGATGGTGAACACGCCGCCCATGAGGTCGCTCAGCTCGAGCTTGTTGTCCCGGGCACGGCTGGCCAGGCCGGCGATGCGGCGCTCGATCTCGGCCATCGAGATCGCATCGCAATCGCGGACCACGGGCACCACCAGGCCGCGGGGCGTGCCCACCGCCACGCCGATGTCGTAAAAGTGGTTGTGCACGATCTCGTCGCCCTGGATCTGGGCATTGAGGGCAGGCACGGCGCGCAGCGCGTCGACCGCCGCCTTGACGAAGAAGCTCATGAAACCCAGACCCACCCCGTGCTTCTGCTCGAAGCTCTTCTTGAAGCGCTCGCGCAGCTGCAGCACCTCGCTCATGTCCACCTCGTTGAAGGTGGTGAGGATGGCCGCGGTTTGTTGCGCCTGCACCAGGCGCTCGGCGATGCGTGCGCGGATGCGGCTCATGGGGGTGCGGGTCTGGCGCTCGCCGGTGGGGGGAGACAGCGCGACAGACGCGGCCGCGGGAGCACTCGGCGGCGGCGCGGGTGCTGCCAGGGTCGTCTCGATGGCGGATCCGGGCTTGTTCTGGTCGAGAAAGCGCAGCACGTCGGCCTTGATCAGCCGGCCACCCTTGCCGCTGGCTGGGATGACGGTCGGGTCAAGAGCGTTTTCCTCGACCAGGCGCCGCACCGCCGGACTCAGCGCTTCGAGGGCCTGCTGGCGCTGGACATTCTGGCGCAGGGTGGGCAGGCCAGCGGGCACCGCGAGCGGAGCACCGTCTCCCTTGAGCACAGGGTGGGGCGTGGGCGAGGGACCTGACACGGCCACCGGAGGCGCCGGCGGACGCGGTGCGGCCGCTGCGGGTGCGGTGCTGGTGCCGCTGGCCTCGGTGTCGATGGAACCCACGACCTGGCCGATCTGCACGGTGGCCCCGGCCGCGACGTCAATGCGCAAGGCCCCGGCCTTCTCGGCAGTGACCGTCATGGTGATCTTGTCGGTCTCCAGCTCGAACAGGGGATCGTCGACGCGCACCGCCTCGCCATTCTGCCTGCTCCAGGCGACGAGCACGCCCTCGGTGATGGACTCGCCGACGGTGGGAACCTTGACCTCGAACTTCATGACCGGCCTCGTCTGCTGTCGCGTGAGAGCCATCCATCAAAAAAGGGAATCCTCAGTCCACCAGCGCACGCCGCACGATGTCTTCCTGCTCTCGCTGGTGGGCATGGTGCGAGCCCGTGGCCGGACTGGCCGAGGCGCGCCGACCCACATAGCGGATCTCCTGCGCTGGCAACAGGTCCGTCAGGTAGGCCCGCATGTGGCGCCAGGCTCCGCGGTTCCGCGGCTCCTCCTGCACCCACAGCACCTCGGCATGCGGGCCGTGGCGCCGCAGCAGCGAGACCAGGAGTTCCTCGTGCAGGGGGTAAAGCTGCTCCACGCGCAGGATGGCCACGTCATCCAGGCCGCGGGTCTCGCGCCCCTCGAGCAGGTCGTAATACACCTTGCCACTGCACAGCAGGACGCGTCGGGCCTTCGTCGGAGGTGTGGGATCGTCGAGGATCTCGACAAAGCGGCTGGCGACGAGTTCGGCCACCGGTGAGACCGCGCGCTTGTGCCGCAGCAAACTCTTGGGTGACATGACCACCAGGGGCAGGCGGAAGGGCCGCCGCACCTGGCGCCGCAGCAGGTGAAAGTACTGGGCCGGGGTGGTCACGTTGCAGACCTGGATGTTGTCCTGGGCGCAGGCCATCAGGTAACGCTCGAGGTAGGCGTTGGAATGCTCCGGACCCTGCCCCTCGTAGCCGTGGGGAAGGAGCAGACAGATCCCGCTGGTGCGTTGCCACTTGCTCTGCGCAGCGGTGATGAACTGGTCGATGATGACCTGGGCGCCATTGGCGAAGTCGCCGAACTGGGCCTCCCACAGGATGAGCATGTTCGGCTCGGCCAGGGAGTAGCCGTAGTCGAAGCCGAGCACGCTGGCCTCGCTGAGCGAGGAGTTGTAGACGCAGAAGTTCGCCTGTCCGTCGACGATGTGGTTCAGGGGCTTGTAGGGCTGCTGGGTGGTCGTGTCCTGCCACACCGCGTGACGCGAGCTGAAGGTGCCGCGGGCGCTGTCCTGGCCGCTGAGGCGGATGGGAGTGTTCTCGGCGAGCAGCGAGCCAAAGGCCAGCAGCTCGGCATAGCCCCAGTCCACCTCGCCACCCTGCGTGATGGCCTCGAGGCGTGGAGGCAAAAGCCGCGCGATCTTGGGGTTGAGCGCAAAGCCTTCGGGCACCGTGCACAGGGCGCGAGCGACCTGCTGCAGCCGCTGTGACGGGACCGCGGTGTCGACAGGCTCGTGGCTGTAGGGTTGGTCCAGTCCGGCCCACACTCCGCGAAAAGCCTGGGCCGGCGCCGGTGGCTCGGCATGCTGCTTGACCGCGTCAAAAATCGCCTGCAGACGCTGACGGAACTCGTCACTCAGGCGTTGCGCGGCGTCGGCGTCCAGGAACGTGTCGCGGATCAACTTCTCGGTGTAGAGCTGCCGCACCGATGGATGGCTGCGGATGATGTCGTACATGAGCGGCTGGGTGAAGGCGGGCTCGTCGCCCTCGTTGTGGCCGTGGCGGCGGTAGCACACCATGTCGACCACCACGTCGCGCCCGAAGGCCTGGCGAAAGCGCAGGGCCAGCTCGGTGACGTGGCACACGGCCTCGGGATCGTCTCCGTTGACGTGAAAGATCGGCGCCTCGACCATCTTGGCGACATCGGTGCAGTAGGCCGTGGAACGAGATTCGTTGGGCAGCGTGGTGAAGCCGATCTGGTTGTTGATGACGAAGTGCACCGTGCCGCCCGTGGCGTAGCCCGCGAGCTGGGACAGGTTGAAGGTCTCGGCCACCACGCCCTGGCCTGCGAAGGCCGCGTCGCCATGCACCAGGAAGGGCAGCACGGACCGCCGGTGCTCGGTATCGCCGAGCTGGCGCTGCTTGGCGCGCGCCTTGCCCTCGACCACCGGATCGGCGGCCTCGAGATGGCTGGGGTTGGCCACCAGGCTCAGGTGCACGCTGAGACCCAGGGCGTTGGCGTGGTCAGACGAGAAGCCCTTGTGGTACTTGACGTCGCTGTCGCCACCGTAGCTATCGGGAAGATAGACGTCCTCGAACTCGCCAAAGATGTCGGCGTAGCTCTTGTCGAGGATGTTGGCGAGCACGTTGAGCCGGCCGCGGTGCGCCATGCCCATCACGATCTCGGAGACCCCGAGCTCGGGCGCCAGCTCGACCAGACGGTGAATCGCCGGGATCAGGGTCTCGGCGCCCTCGAGGCTGAAGCGCTTCTGACCGCGGTAGCGGGTGTGCAGGAAGGTCTCGAAGAGTTCCGCGTCGACGAGCTTCTCGAGGATCTCGCGCCTCTCTGCCGGACCGTAGGACGGCCTGTTGAGACCAGGCTCCATCTGCTGCTGCAACCAGCGGCGCACCGCCCGGTCCTGGATGTGGATGTACTCCACGCCGATGCTGCCGCAGTAGGTCGCGCGCAGCAGAGCGACGATCTCCTCGAGGGGAGCGCGCTTGGGTCCGCCGAGATGGCCGGTGTCGAAGGCTGTCTTGAGATCCTTGTCGCTCAGGCCCAGTCCCTCGAGGGTCAGCTCCTCGTCGTGGTCGCGGTTGTGGCCCAGGGGATCCAGCCGCGCGATCACGTGACCCTTGCTGCGGTAGGCGTAGATCAGACTGGCCACCTTGCTCTGCTTGTCAGCACGCTCGGCGGCCACACAGCTGCGGCCGCACATGGACAGCTCGAAGCCCTGAAAGAAGCTCTGCCACGACGCGGGCAGTGACGAGGGGTTTTTCTGGTAGTCCTCGTACAGGGCCTCGATGTAGTCGGCGTTGGCGCCGGTGGCGACGCCGGGGGTCGGCAGCTGCGATCGAAGGGTTTCGGCCACGTCAAACCTCCGTTGCGCGCGGAACCGGCGCATGATCGCCCGAGCCTGTCCACCTCACAAGACCGGGCTGCGCATGATGTAGCGAATCCGCTGCGGGCGATCCGGTTCGCATGGCGAAGCCGAGGGACGGGGCCGTCGTTCAGAACAGAGCGGGTCTGCAGCAGAAGTAGTAGCGCACGTTGCTGGGCTGGCAGGTCGAGGTGTCGATGTCGTTGTTGCTGTAGTTGAAGCAGCTGATCCGGTCATAGGCCGACTCACCGTAGCCGTTGGTGTCGACGGGAGCGTGGGTGTCGCCGGTCCGCACCAGGACCGGGTGCTCCCCATCGCCGTCGGTGAGGTTGCCGCAGGTGTAGCCGTTGCCGGTGCCCTTGCCCAGGTTCTGCTCGTCGCACATGAGGATGACGTTGAGCGGACAGATCATGGCGTTGCGCGCGTCGCAGTCGTTGACCGAGCCGCTCCAGGTGTTGCTCTTGGCCTGGTCATCGATGCACCAGGGACCGATGCGGGACATGTCGGCGGGGCAGCTTCCAAGCCCCTGCGACGGCGACGCGATCGCGCCCGCGACCTGCAGGTTGCCGGTCACGCTCAGGTTGCCGTCGATCTCGACGTTGCCCGCGTTGTCGACGCGCAGGCCCAATCCCTTGTTATGCAGCCGGATCTTCTCATCACCGCTCGAGTAGGTGATCTCGGCGTGCTGGGTGGCGCCCTGGCCATCGTAAAGGTACAGGCCACCCGCCGCCTCGTCGCCCAGCGGGATGGCGATGGTCGACTCGGGCACGCGCAGGTCGGTCTGCGGCTGCGGGGGGTTGGTGTTCGCGCCGCTGCCGATCACCAGGGCATGACCCGGGCTGGTGTTGGCGATGCCCAGGCGCCCGCTGACCACGAAGTTGTCGCCCTGCGAGGTGCCCATGGCAAAGGGAACGGAGAGCAGTCGCTGGCGACCGGCCAGGTCGTGGCCATCGATGGCTATCTGCAGGTAGAGCGCTCGCCCGTCGAAGGCCTCGACCGGCAAGGGGGTCAGGATGGTGGCGAAGCTGCCAGCGAAGACCTGCACCTGCCGGGAGAGGGGCGTGCCCAGGGCCGTGCCCGCGGTGGGCACGTCGTAGAGCGTGAACACCAGTGTGTGGGCGCCAGACACTGCCTGACCGTCGAGCTCCAGGTAGCCATGATAGGGAATGCCTGGAGACTGAGCCCCGGCGGGCCAGGCGGCCAGGACACCAAGGGCCAGCACGGTCGCAATCCAAGGGGTCCTGCTTCCTATTGTCTTTGTGCGCATGGAGACTCCTGTGCTCAGGACGCTCATACCACGGCCCGGCAAGAGGAATTTCCTATTGATTTGGTAGAGATAGTCGCGACCGGAAGCGACGGCTGGTCAGTGATTCTGGATCGCGTTCATGCGCTCCTGCACCTCGTCGGCACTCAGGCTCTGGCCGGTGTTGGCCTTGAGGGAGCGCTGGGCACGAATGTTCTCGTCGCTGGTCAGAGGCGCCGCAGCCTCGGCAGGGGTCAGCACGCGGCCCTCGGCCTGGGCCTTCATGCGCCGCTCCTCGAGGATGGTGGTGGCCACCTTGAGCAGCTCCTCGTCGACCCGGAACAGGCCGCCCGCCGGTGAGAACTCGGCGCCGCAGGACGAGGCACCTCCCATCACGCTCAGGCCCTTGTCGCCCTTGACCCGGTAGAAGCCGCGGCCCGGGTGCACGCCCTGCACATGGCCCGCGCCGAGGGTGCCCTTCCAGATTTCCTTGCCACTCGCGTCGCTGACGATGATGTGGTTGTCGGTGTAGTAGGAGAACAGCCACAGCTCGTTGGGCGTGGGCAGCAAAAAATCGTTCTCGATGCCCATGCCCTCGAGGCCCGCCGCGAAGTGGTGCTCGGCGTAGCCGCTGGCGCTCTCGTGGACCAGGGGCGCGACCACGGCCACGATGGGCGTGGTCGAGGTCACCTCGACGTATTTCTGGGTCAGGGTCAGGGTATGGATGCCGCCCGCGGGTACGGTGCCCTTCCACAGGATGTCCTGACTCTTGAGGTCGCGCACGGTCACGGTGGCGGCCACCTGGTGGCTGATCAGGTTGAGGTCGTTCATGCCCTGGGTGATCTTGCCAACGTAGGTCCGGAACCGCTTGCCCGCGGCGAGCCCGGACTCGGCAGGCAGGAAGAAGCCCTCGTCGTAGTACACCTGGGCGCTCAGCGCGGGCTTGCTGGCCTCGAGAAGCAGGGTGTGGCCGTGCAGGGGCGCCAGCGCGGCTCCGCTGATGTCGTGAAAGCTGTCCTTCTTGAGCGCCCCCTCGAACACGACCTTGTCCGTGGTGACGTCGACGATGCGCAGGCTCAGGTCGTCCCAGGCCCAGGCGATGACGCGCTCGTCGCCGGCGAAGCCTGACGAAGGCAGTGCCGAGTAGAAGCGCTGGCTACGAAACGAGCCGTTCTGATCGCGCACCCAGTAGCCCGCCACCGCGCAGGACGAGGGCGTGCCCACCAGGATGGCGGCCTTTTTATCGGACAGGAAGCTGAAGACCCCCTGCCCGGTCGGGATGAGTCGGGTCTGGCCCGGCTGCACCACGCCCTGCCACACCGTGCGCTTCTTATCGAGCGACACGATG
The DNA here is from genome assembly GCA_043821645.1 of Pseudomonadota bacterium. Lineage (GTDB taxonomy): Bacteria > Myxococcota > JACRCW01 > JAFGSX01 > JAFGSX01 > JBDRCO01. Next base: position 9,778 of record JBDRCO010000033.1, read on the forward strand.
CGCACGCTGGTGTCCTTCTCGTAGCCATGCACCACCGCCTCGGTGGCCGTGTAGAAGTAGGTCGTGTACCACAGCTTGTTCGGGTCCGTGGCCAGGGGCTGGGACGGTGCACTGCTCGAAGACGCGGGGGCTGGCGCCACCACCTGAGAATCGACGGCCGGGGTATGCCTGTTGACCGCCGGACGGCGCGGAGGCGCCTCGGCATGCACCACCGTGGAGGCACAGAGCAGGGCAAGAGCGAACGTGGACGCGCGTGGCATGCGAGGCCTCCAGGATGTGCTTGTTTGCTGGGAACGATCGAGGGCGCCCCGGGATCTCGGGACCTGCCATGTCAGCGGCGACGGGTTGGGTCCAGCGCCTCGTTCTGCGGGGGGCTCGGCAGGCGCACGCCGTAACGCGCGACCGTGCCCAGATCCGGGGCCGGCAGGGAGGAGGGAGCCTCCTGTGGCGTGGGCTGCGCCTTCGGCAGCTGCTTGGAGTACAGGGGACGGGCCACGCCTTCCATACTCGGCGGCGGCAGGGCCTCTGGCTCGATGGCGTAGGCGGGCCTGGCAACCATGTCGGCCGGGATACCGTACTTGGAGGCGGGCCGGGTGACCGGGAGCTGGGGTTCGGGTTGCGCCGGCAAGGGTTCGCGCACGGCGTACTCGGCCATGATGTTGGGATCCGGGAGCATGGGCCTGGGCTCGAGCGCGGCATACATGGACACGGGCACCATGTCTGGTCGCGCAGGTGCTGGCGCAGGCACCGAGTAGGGCGGGACCGGGGCGGGCTGGGAATGCACCTGCCAGTCCGGGCTCACGGCGTACTCGGATGTGATGTCGGGGTCCATCACCGGCCGCGACACTGCAGCAGCCGCATCGGGTCCTGGCGGCATCAGGTCTCGCGGGCAGGCGGCCAGGCCCAGCATCATGCCCGCGGCGGCAGAGCTGACCGCGATGTGCTGGGCCCAGTAGCGCCACCAGCTGCGATCGTAGTCCTCGAGGACAGCGTGGATGCGTGCGCGAAGCTGAATGTCGTCCATGACCAGCCCCTCCAGTCACAGCCTAGCAACGATCGGGAGTGGCTGGCGATCTCATCGATCACAGGTACCGTGTTGGAGGCGGTCGCGGAAAGCCCGCGCGGGGCGTCCTCACCGTGGCAGACCTGCCAGAGGCTCTTCAAGGAGGTCGGCGCGGACCAGCAGCGCCGAGCTGCTAGTTGGTCAGCTCCATCTCGACCACCAGCTCCTCACCTTCGGCACCAATGGGCATCTCCACGCTCGTGTACTGGCCGCCGTTGGCCTCACCATCCACGTCGATGAAGCGCAAGGTGTCGCAGGGGTTGGTATTGAGGACGAAGCTGCCCTCGGCGTCGGTGACCGCGAGCAATCCGGTGTCCCCGCCGGCATCCTCGACGGACCCCGCATCCTCGGCGAGGCCGACGCAACGCACCTCGATGTCCGCGATGCCTTTCTGCGTCGTCTTGTCGAGCACCCGCCCTGGCTTGTAGAACGACATCACCATGCCGTAGCAGGCGGCGATGACGACGGGAATGGCACAGGTGATGCCCCACAGGAGCGCGCGCTGGATCTTTCTTTTCATGGCGATGTCCTCCCTGATGTCAGCGTCGAGCATAGAGCCGCCGGCGTGCGTCAGGCAAGTCAGGGTGAACCCGTGGGGTCCACGCTCAGGCGGCGCGACGACGCAGGGGGCAGTGGCGATCCACGATGCGTGCGACGCCGGCCCCGCCAGCGGCCAGGATCTGGGGGTCCTGCACCTCGGCCCCGCCCACCGCGCACAGGTAAAGCTGGCCCAGCTTGCAGGTGACCGGCGTCACGGTCACACGCTGCACTCCCGCCGGCGTGTACATGTGGCCCCGCCAGGTGTGGTTCGAACGCACCACGTGCAGGGGCAGGGACCCCAGCTCCGCGACCCGGCTGGAGTCTCCCGCGTGCGCGAGGACGCGTCCGGAGGGCCCGGTCAGGGCCACGGTGTGAAAGGCCCCGCGAGCGGCGCTGGCCGCCAGTTGCAGGCGCAGGGCGCGGGGGTAGTCATCACTGCGCTCACGTCGTCGTTCGGTGCCCATGGCCGCCTCCTGGAGCTGTCTGTCTCCAGGGTAAGGCCGGGATCTGGGCGACGCCAGAAAACGACCGGACGAGCGCTGCGCCACCCCCTGTCGGAGATCCGCGACACGTCGAACGGCCGCACACCGCGGCTCTCAGGGTGTGACGATCTCGGATACGAAGTGTTGAGCCGTGGGCGATCCGCTGTGGTAGCCACCGAACAGATGCACGGCGTTGCCAACCTCGACCATGCAGGACTGGCGCGTGGCTTCGGCAGGAAGCAGGTTGCCGGTCGCGATGTAAGGACCTAGCTGCCCATCGCTGAGATCGGCGCGCTCGCCGTCGAGGCGTTCGACCCTGGATGGCCCCGAACTCCCCTCTCCCCCCAGCACGTACAGCGAGTCGCCGAGGACCAGGCTCATGGCGTTGCCGCGCTCGCGCACCAGGCTCCACGACGCATCGCTGAAACCATCGAGGTTGCCGGCCGCGTAGGATGCCACGGTCGACCCCGTCTGCGGCGCCCCGAGGCTGGTGAACCCCCCCACCACGCGCAGGCCGTCGACCAGGACCGCGGCGGCGGGATCTCGCTGCTCGACGGTCAGCATCTCCCCGACGCTGAAGCCCGGTGCATTCTGGTCGGACAGGTCGAGCCGCTCGGTCTTCAGGGCTGCACCCGAGGGAAAACCTCCAACAACGTGCATGGTCGTACCCAGGATCACGGCGCGGTGTCCTGAGCGGGCGATGGCGAGTGACGACGTGGCGACAAGGACACCGATCCCGGTCGCTGGATCGACGCTGGCGCGCCAGGCCTGCGTGGTTTCTGCTGCGTCGCCCTGGCCACCCACGACGTAGAGCGTGTCGTCGAACACGGCTGCGGCGCTCCGGGTCAGGGCGCCAGGGAGGACACGCGTCTCGAGGGCCGCGCTGCGCGCCTCACCATCCGGCCCCAGCTCCACCCCCACGATTGCCGAGGTGATGGTGCTGTCGCCCTCCCCGGTGAATTGCTCGACGGTGCCGCCAAGCAGGTACACGTGATCGTGAAGCACGGCGCAGGCAGCCTCGCGAAGATTCATGGGCAACAGCAGCGACGTGGCCTGAAAAGCCGACAGCCGCGCCGAGCGGTGCAACGGAGCCTGCTCCAGCGTGGTCACATTGTTGTTGCCATCGCTGCCGGACACCGCCCACACCCGGTTTCCAGCAACGGCCAGGCCAAAGGTCGTGCGCGCCTGGGTCATGGGTGCTTGCAGCACGCAGGCTCCGATGTCTCCCGCGCTCTGCACCTCGCAACACCACACCTCGCTGGTGGCGTCGTTGCCGTCGTCACCCCCGAGCCAGCAGACCTGGGCGGGGAGAGCCAGGACGCGCAGGCCACGGCCGGAGGTGGGCAGGTCCAGGCTCGGCGCACGCACGAAGGCGGTGAGGTTGCCGTCGCTGGTGATGTTCGCCACCTCGACACGGCCGTTGGTGCCGGTGCCGCCAAAGACGTAGAGCTTGGGACCCACCACGGCCAGGGCGTGGCGATCGCGGGGCTCGGTCAACAAAGACCCGAGGTCCTGACGAGGGCCCAGGCTGCCGTCGGCCGCGAGGGCGAAGCGCTCCACGCTCGCGACAAGATCCGTTTCCCAGTCGGGCCCGCTGCGACCGCCGAGCACGTACAGCCAGCTGCCAAGCACCACCGCGGCGGCATCGCGACGCGCTGTGCCCAGGCTTCGCGTGGGGACAAAGCTGCCCAGGGTGCCGTCGGCGCCCAGAGGTGCAGCCTCGACGGAGGCGAAGGTCTCGGCATCGGTATCGCCACCTCCTATCGCGTACAGGAAATCCCCGATGGCCAGGGAGGCCGCGCCCTTGCGCCGTTCGATCAAGCTGGTCTGCGGGGTGAAGGGCCCCAGGCTTCCGTCGGCGTGGATGTAGGCACGCTGTACCGAGGTGGGGGCTTGATTGTCGACGGAGCCTCCCACCAGGTACAGGTGCCGACCCCGCGTGACGGCATCGAAGCGGTTGCGGCCATTGGTCAGGCGTGGGGTGTTGCGGCCGTGGGCGGTCTGCGGCAGCTCCGACGAGAAGGTCCCCAGGCGTGGCGCGAAGCTGGTCACGCGGAGCCACACACCCAGGCTGCTGTGCACGCCGGCGCTGACCTTCACCTCGCCGCTGCCCGCGCCCGCTGGCACTGGCACTGCCAGACGCTGCTGGGCACCTATCAAGGTCAACGGCACGGTCTGGTTGCCAGCGAACTCCACACTCAGCGAGCCCGCGGGAAAGCTGCCCTCGAGCCAGATCGTGTCGCCGGCGCGTGCAATGGCGGGGTGCAGGGCGAAGAGTGCGAGCGGTGGCAAGCTGGCGTCGGGAGAACCCGCGTCCTGATCTCCGGCATCCTGGACTGCGGCGTCGTGGCTGGTGCCATCGAGGCGTCCCCCATCGGTGGCGACGGCATCGACTGCCGCAACATCGCGGGCGCTTGCGTCCGCACCACCATCGGGCGTGGGCGCATCGCCGGGACCGAGATCTCCCTGCGTTCCAGCATCCATCATGAAAAGATCGGACCCCACCCTGTCCGCAGCGGCGCGGTCTCCAGCCACAGCGTCTGGACCCAGCGCATCGAGGTCAGCGCTGTCCACTGCGCTGGCATCGGCACCCTGGCGCAGACACTGGCCCTGGACGCAGAAGAACCTCGCCGGGCAATCCAGCGTGGTCCGGCACGCATCCTGGTTCACCGGGGTCGAGGGACGACACGCCACCACCAGGAAGGCGAGGAGTGCGCAGCACCTTGGCGTCGACGTCATGCGCCCAGCATAGCACGTCGTTCTGCCGCCATGTCTCGGGTGTGCACCGCTGTTGACGCTGGTCCGGGCACAGGCGAAACCTCGGGTTTGCATCGCGCAGCCATGCCCAGGGAGCAGCCAGGAGCCATCATGTCCGAGCACATCGAGCGCGTCGTCACCATGCTGGCCCTGATCCCGAGGTACCCTCGCAAGGTCACCGTCGGGGATCTCGTGGCTCGTCTCCAGGAACGCGGCTTCGAGGTCGGAAACCGCCGCATGATAGAACGCAACCTGCAAGAGCTGGCCGCGAGCCCGCACTTCCCGCTGCAATGCGACGAGCACAAGCCCGCGGGCTGGTCCTGGGCCCAGGGCGCGCAGATGATCGACATCCCCTGCATGGACGCTCACACCGCCCTGACCTTTGGCCTTGCCGAGCGCTTTCTCGAGCCCATGTTGCCGCACTCGACGCGGCGTTTTCTCGACCCCCACTTCGCCAAGGCGCGCGCCGTGCTCGAGGGATTGCGCAGCCATCATCTGGCGGACTGGCCGTCCAAGATCGCCATCCTGCCCAAGGGCCAGCCCCTGAAGACCCCCGAGGTCGACGACGGCGTGCTCGAGGTGGTTTACGCGGCCCTGCTCGAGGACAGGCGCTTCGAGGCCCGCTATCGCAGACGCGGCGCCGAGGCTGCCAAGCAGTACGTGGTGGACGCCCTGGGTCTGGTGTTTCGCAATGACCAGATCTACCTCGTCGGCCGCGTGGTCGGTCACGACGAGCCCATACAGTTCCTGCTTCACCGCATGGAACAGGCCACCCTGCGCGACGAGCCGCGGCAAGTGCCCGAGGGCTTTGATCTGGATCGCTACGTGCGCCAGGGCGGCTTTCGCTACGGCGACCGCATCGAGGAGATCGCGCTGTGCGTGCGCCTGTCGCGCGCTGCGGCGCTGCAGCTGTACGAGACCCCGCTGTCCGACGACCAGACCATCACCGAGCAGGGCGACGATCTGCTGGTGCGCGCCAGCGTGCGCAGCGACTGGCAGCTCAGCTGGTGGTTGCTGTCCTTCGGTGATCACGCCGAGGTGCTCGAACCCGCGTGGCTGAGAGAGCAGTTCACCGCCACGGCGGCGCGCATGGCGGCACGCTACGCATCGCCCGCGTCCGCCAGCTGAAGGCTCTCCGTCGACGACAGGGCAGGTTCAGGGCAGCTGCGCTCGCATGGCCTGGTACGCCGCGGCACCGCGCTCCGTGGGCACGGAACCGTGCTGCCGGATCCAGGTCTGGGCGCTGGCGATGCGCTCCTGGGTGGCGGGGTGGCTGCTCAAGATGGCCAGCAGGGCTGGCGTGCCGTCGTCGAGCTTCTTGAAAAAGGACACGAAGCCATTGGGGTCGTAACCGGCCTTGACCTCGGTGGCGAGGCCCTTGCTGTCGGCCTCGCGCTCCTGGTCCCGGCTGTAGGTGAGCAGGAAGCCATTGCTGACGATGCCCGCGACCAGCTGCCCCAGCAGGTCGGGCTTGGCGCCCAGGGCCAGCTCGGTGACCACCTGTATGCCGTTGGCCGCGATCAGGCGCTCGGCCACGTGACGCTCGGTGACATGCGAGACCTCGTGACTGAGCACGGACATCAGCTCGGCCTCGTCCGAGGCCTTCTTGAGCAGCCCGGTGTAGACGTAGACGAAGCCGCCCGGCATGGCGAAGGCATTGACCGTCTTGTCGTCGGCGATGACCTTGAAGGTGAAGCGGATGCCCTTGGGTTTGCCCTGGGCCGCAGCCACCACCTTGCCGCCCAGGCTGCGGATGTATTGCTGCACGGGCTCGCTGGCGAGCAGGCTCACCTTCTTCTCGAGCTCGGCCGACAGCTGCTTGCCTATCTTGTTCTCCTCGGCCACGGGCAGCAGGGTGTCCACTGTCGCGCGGCTGGCCTGGTCGGTGTACTTGCCGGCCTCGGCGCAGCCCAGCAGGCCCAGGGCGAGCAGCGACGCGATACCCGTTCTTGTCATGGTCATCTCCTTGGGGGCGCAGGCTTGTGTGCCCGTCCCAAGCTAGCACCCGGCGCCACCTCCGTCAGGTCCCCGGGACACAAAGCCCTCGATGCCTTCAGGTCGTGTCGCGCACCACAGGCCTATGCCCATGGTCGGGCTCGCCAGGCCGCGGTCCCCGGACGACCCGCGCAGTTCGCGCGTGTGGCCTCCCTCCAGGCCTTGCCAGAACCGAGCCACGCCAGCGGCCTTCGGGTCCGGGTTGGCGATGTCGTGAAAGGCCAAGAAGCGATGCGGCATCGCGCGCTCACGCTCGAAGTCGGCGCGCACCCCCGCCTCGCTGTGGTCGGCGTCGATGAAAACCAGGTCGATGTGCCCCAGGTCGCGGCGCCAGGACAGGTACTCGGGCGAGCGTGAGCTGCCCACGAACAGCGTCGCCTCCGAGGGCAGGTGCAGCTCGAGGCCAAAGCGCCGGGCATAGCCGTCGTCGCACACGGCCACCTGGTCGAAGCGAAAGACCGTATGCAGCGCGCTCGCCAGGCGCCCCGTCCAGGCCCCTATCTCCAGGTACGAGCGCAGCTGCTGCTGCTCGATGAACTGGCACAGGGCCACCAGCTCCCGGCGATTTTGCAGGATGACGTCGTCGACGGGTTCGCCGCGTTCGAGATAGATCGCCTGGGTGCGAGCATCCCAGCAGCGCAGGTTCGCCAGCTCGCGCTCGAAATCCCGAGCCATCAGGCGTCCATGAGCAGGCGGCGACGGATCTGGCAGAATGCGTCGCTGCGCGCGCCGTCGCGGCGGCGAATGAGCAGCGGGCGCGTCGGCACGGTCTCCCCCTCGGCGGCGCAGGTGAACAGCGCGATGGTGGGTCGCCGCCCCTCGCGAAAAACCACATCCCTCCTCGACAGCAGGTGCAGCCCGGCGCTGAGGATGGCCTGCTCGGGCCGCTTGTCGTCGGCCGCGTGGCAAAAGCAAAAGGCGCCCCCAGGTGCCAACCAGCGATTGGCGGCCTGGCAGTACGCCAGCACGTCACCATGGAGTTCCAGCCGCGCTGCGGCGCGCGCAGCATGGGGCGAGGCGGTGGCGGCGCGCTCTGGCAAGTACGGGGGATTGGCGACGACGAGGTCGAAGCGGGCCCGGGCGTCCAGCACCTGCGGCTCGCGCAGGTCGCCGCAGACCACCCGCGCCCTGGAACCCAGGTCGTTGTGCTCGATGGTGCGCCGCATCAGTCCGGCGCTGTCCGCCAGGATCTCCACCGCCGTGAGCCGGGAGCTCGCAGGCAGGCCCAGCAAGGTGAGCAAGCCCACGCTGCCCACACCCGCTCCCATGTCGAGCACCTGCGCGGCCTGCGGTCGCGCCTCGAGGGCGCTGTGGGCCACCAGGATGTCGTCGGTGCTGTAGCGCTGGGTGTGCTGGCGCTGGTAGATCCACCACTCGCCTGCCAGGCGGTCCAGAGTGGGGTCGCCGTCCGCGCTGTCCGTGGCTGTCGCCGGCGAGGGTCCCGGACCCGTATCAGGGTGCGTCATGGTGGGTGCATTATCCCGGGCTGCGCGCTCCCATGCTAGCGTGCAGGCATGAAGACCAACGCCGCACGCCTGCTGGATGGGCTCGGCATCACCTACACCCTGCGCGAGTACGAGGTCGACCTCGAGGACCTCAGTGCGCCGGCGGTGGCGTCCAAGATAGGTCTTCCCGTCGAGCAGGTGTTCAAGACCCTGGTGGCGCGCGGTGATCGCGGTGGCGTGCTGATGGCCGTGGTGCCTGGCGATGCGACCCTGGACCTGAAAAAACTGGCCCGCGCCTCCGGGGATCGCCGTGTCGAGCTGGTGCCCCTGCGCGAGGTCGAGCCGCTGACCGGCTACGTGCGAGGTGGCGTCACGACCCTGGGCGTGCGCAAGCCCTACCCTGTGTTCGTCGACGAGAGCCTGGAGCTGTTCGAAACCGTGGCGGTGTCAGCGGGTCGGCGAGGCCTGCAGATCGTGCTGGCACCGGCAGACTACCTGCGGGCCACCGGGGCCCGGGTACAGGACCTGATCGCCCTGTAGCCCTTGGGGGCACCCGTCGCCTCTAAAGCGAGGCGGTGGGCTTGCGCTTCTCGACGGGCACGAACTGGCTGCGGCGGTTCTTGGCCCAGGCCTGCTCGCCGGTGCCCTTCACCATGGGGCGCTCCTTGCCGTAGGACATGATGGCCAGCTGCGCGGGTGCCACTCCGACGGTCTTCAGATAGTCCCGGGTGACCTGGGCCCGGCGCTCGCCCAGGGCGATGTTGTACTCGGTGGTGCCGCGCTCGTCGCAGTGCCCCTCGATGGTCAGCTTGAGGTCGGGGTTGTGCTGGAGTGCCTTCGCCATGGTGTCGAGGCGACCGCGGGCCTCCTTGTTGAGCTGCCAGGAGTCGTAGTCGAAGAAGATGGGCGTGTAGTCCACCACCTCGTCGTTGGTCTCGGCGCGCGCCATCACCGCTTCCTTCTTCTTGGGCGCGACGGGAGCCTTGACCTGTGCCACGGTGTTCTGAGCGGGCGTGGCGGCTTGCTTGGCACCGCTGCAGCCGAGGGTGAGGGTGAAGGCCGAGATCATCGAAACCGTGATGAGAGTGCGCATGGTGTCCTCCGTGACGCTGGCCGGAGGTTGAGCAAGCGGCGTGCCACCATTTTTCCAGAAGGCCACCAGCCTGACCGTCCCCTCGGGCACACAGCAGATCCTGTCCTGATCCGGCATGCTGGCTGCACCTGACGCGTGCGACCATGCACAAGCTCCACACCGGCCAGGCTGCTCGAAGGGGCTCCCGGCGTATCTGAGTTCCCTGGACAGGGTGTGAACCCTGGCAGGCTGCGCGGGTGGCGTTGCGTTTTGCAAGGGTGGTGGCAGCATGCGTTTGCGGCTCGTTCACCAACAGAAAGCGACCTCCTTGAACCTGCGCGTCCTCCTGGTGGGTGTGGTGACCCTGCTGTTGCTGGCGGTGGTGGTGGTGACAGCCATCCAGCTCGGGCAACGCGACCGCGAGGCCCTGGTCGAGCGCTTCGCCAGCGACCACAGGGATGCGCTGGCCGAGGCAGCCAACGAGATTCGCGGCAGCCTGCAGGACGTGGACGACGACCTGCGCTTCGTGGCGCGCCTGCTGGGTGATACCCGGGGAGCCGACGACAGATCCCGGGCCCTGACCACCTTTCTGGCCTCGGTGCGCGCCTACCGCGCGGCGGGCGTGTTCGATGCCGACGGCACGGTGCGCCTCATCGCCAGCGATCCCCGACACCCCGCCGACGTGGACCGCGAGTTGCTGCGCAGCATGGCACGCACCGCCCGCGAGGCCCTGACTCGCCGCCCCGAGGGTTTTCAAATCTCCATGCCCCTGGCCACCGGCGACAGCTGGTACCGGGTCTTTGCAGCACCCATCACCCGCAACAGCGACGGTACCCTCGAGGAGGCCGTGGCCTTGCTCATCGACACCCGCCCCCTGCTCGAGCGCGTGCGTCTGGTTGCCGCCGACCCCCAGACCCTGCTCCTGGTGACAGGCCCCCACGGCGTTCCTGCGCCGGTGAGCAGCAGCGCACTGATCGGCGCCCTGCCCCACCTCGATTCGCTGCAGGGCCTGGCGTCGGCCATGGGCGCGCTGGCCGAGGAGCACAGTGGCAGCCTGCGCCTGTCGGCGGACGAGGCCGTGCACCTCGGCCTCGAGCGCGGCGAGGCCATCGCGGTGTATCACTCCCTGCAGACCGTGGGGGACACACGCTGGTCGCTGCTCACGGTCAGCTCCATGGGTGTGCTGCAGGCACACGAGGGTGCCCAGGCCCGTCGGCTGGCGCTGCTCGCAGCGGCCATCGCCTTGGTGCTGCTGGGTTTTGGCGGTTACCTGATCACCACCCTGCGCCGCCAGGCCACCTTGCAGGAACGCTTGCGCCACGCCAGCGAGGTGGCCCACCTGCACGAGCTGTCCGAAAAGATCCTGAACAGCATCCCCGCAGCCATCGCGGTGCTGGCCGAGGATGGCCACGTCACGTCGATGAACCAGGCGCTGCGCCGACGCCTGCCCCTGGATGCGGACATGCGTTCGCTGCACACCGCCTTGGCTCGGGCTCCTCAGGCCACGACCCGGCACCTGCAAACTCTGGTCGAACGCGCCCTGCTCAGCGGCACCACCAGCAGCCTGCTCGGCGAGCCCCTGGCCCTGTTCGGTAGCGAGGGACAGTTCAGCGTGCACGCCGTGCCCCTGGAGAGGCACGCGCCCGACTCGCGGCTGCTGCTGGTGATCGACGACGTCACCGAGGTCCACACTCTGGAATCCCAGCTGCTGCGAGCCGAGAAGCTCGCCACCGTGGGCGTGCTTGCAGCAGGCATCGCCCACGAGATCGGCTCGCCCCTTGGGGTGGTGCGCGGCCGCGCCGAGTACATCGCCGGCAAGCTGGGCGAGGACCACCCGCAGGTCTCGGGGCTGCGCATCATCATCGAGCAGATCGACCGCGTCAGCCGCATCATCCGCACCTTGCTCGACTTTGCGCGCATCCGCCCGCCAGCCGTGGCACCGGTCGACCTGGGCGGAGTGTTGCGCCGGGTCGAGGAGCTGCTGCAGGTGGAGCGCGAGCGCCGCGGCGTGGTGCTGCAGCTGGCCGCCGACGCGGGCCTGCCCGCCCTGCTCGCTGACGCCGACCAGCTGGAGCAGGTGCTGCTCAACCTCCTGCTCAATGCCCTGGACGCCTGCGAGCCCGGTGGCCAGGTCACGCTGCAGGTCGCGCCGGGGGTCACCCAGGACGTGGGCTTCGGTCCCCACCTGCGCATCGAGGTGCGCGACGACGGTCGCGGCATCCCGGCCGAGCACCTGCATCGAGTCTTCGATCCCTTCTTCACCACCAAGAAGCGCGGCCAGGGCACGGGGCTGGGGCTGGCCATGGTGAGCCAGATCGTGCGCAACCACGGTGCCCAGATCGAGCTCGACAGCAGCCCGGGACAGGGTACTCGCGTGCTGCTACGCTGGCCCCTGGCCACGCATACTGTCGAGGAGAGCGATGCCAGCTGAGCACGGCGCTCGCATCCTGGTGGTGGACGACCACGTCGAGATGGCTCGCTTGCTGGCCGACCAGCTCCGCGATCTGGGCTACCAGGTCGAGGTGGCCGGGGGCGGCCGCGCGGCCCTCGAGCAGGCCGAGCGCGCGCTGCCCGACGTGGTGATCACCGATCTGCGCATGGAGGGCGCGGACGGCTTCGACGTGCTGGCTGGCATCCATCGCCTGGACCCGGGCATCCCCGTGCTCCTCATGACAGCCTTCGGCGCCATCGACACCGCCATCGAGGCCATGCGGCTCGGGGCCTTCCACTACCTGACCAAGCCCTTTCGTCTCGACGAGGTTCAGGTCTTCGTGGAGCGCGCGGTAGACAGCCGACGCCAGCGCGACGCGCACCTCGCGCTGCAGCGCCTCACCGGCGACCGGGCGCGGCTCGAGGGCATGATAGGCACCAGCGCGGCCATGGCCTCCCTTTCCACCCTGGTCGAGCGCGTGGCCCAGGCCAGTGCCCCGGTGCTGGTGCGCGGCGAGAGCGGCAGCGGCAAGGAGCTGGTGGCCCGGGCCATCCACTTCTCGGGACCGCGGCGTGACAGGCCCTTCGTCGCCCTCAACTGCACGGCCCTGCCCGAGACCCTGCTCGAGAGCGAGCTCTTCGGTCACCACAAGGGCGCCTTCACAGGCGCCGCCAGTGCTCGCCGCGGCCTCTTCGTCGAGGCCGATGGTGGCAGCCTGTTCCTCGACGAGATCGGCGACATGCCTTTGGAACTGCAGGCCAAGCTGCTGCGGGTGCTCGAGCGAGGCGAGATCCGGGCCGTGGGCGCGGACAGCGAGCGCAGGGTCGACGTGCGCATCATTGCCGCCACCCACCAGGACCTCGAGGCCCGGGTGGGCGAGCAGCGCTTTCGCGCCGACCTGTTCTACCGCCTCAACGTGGTGCCGGTGACCGTGCCGCCACTGCGCCAGCGCAGCGACGACATCCCCCAGCTGGTCGATCACTTCGTGGCCCGGGCGCGCCAGGCCAACCCCGGCAGCAGCGTGCGCGGACTGAAACCCGAGGTGCTGGACGCGATGCTCGCCTATGCCTGGCCGGGCAACGTTCGCGAGCTCGAGAACCTGGTCACCCGCCTGGTCATCGTCTGTGCAGGCGAGCAGGTCGAGAACAAGGACCTGGCCCAGCACGCGCCGGCCCTGCTCGAAGACTGCTTCAGCGTGCTGCGGCCGCGCTCCCAGCTGGTGCCCTTGAAGCAGGTCCAGGCCGAGTACATTGCCTGGGTCATCCGCCAGTGCGGCGGCAACAAGACCCGGGCCGCCGAGATCCTGGGCATCGACGTGTCCACCATCCATCGCCGCGAGCGCGGCGAGCGTTGAATCTCGCCAGGCCACCCTGGCACCTTGCAAGGGTCGGTCTTCGTATCCGCCATACGAAATGGGCCAGGCGACCATCCAGCCTCCACTCGGTGGCTGGCACTGTTCGTGCTCTCCCTGGGGACAGCTTCCCGGGAGGTACCCATGCCACGCACCTTTCCACGCCGACCTCGCCGCATCCTGGGGTCCCGGCACCTGCTGCGCGACCTGTTCACCACCATGCACCGGCCCAGGGTCCTGGTCGCCGAGGACGACGAGGAGCTGCGCGCCCTGCTGGTGCTGACCCTGAGCGAGGCCGACTACGACGTGGTGCAGGCGGCCAACGGCGTGGAGCTGCAGTGCTGGCTTGACGCAGCCACGCGCTTTGGTGATCGCCACCACACCTTCGACCTGGTGATCACGGACCTGCGCATGCCTGGCCTGTCGGGCCTGGACGTCCTCGAGCAGCTTCGGCTGGTCGACTGGGCCACCCGGGTGATCCTGATCTCGGCCTTCGCCGACGAGGAGGTGCAGCGCGACGCGAGCCGCCTCGGCGCTGCTGCGGTGCTGGCCAAGCCCTTCGGTCTGGAGGAGTTCCTGGGGGCCGTGCGTTCCCTGGTGCCGCCCCTGGCTGCCTGATCCCACCCCTCGCACCGCGGCCGCTGCCGGTTCGCTGCGTCACACCCCGACGCCCGGTGGTTGCATTCCTCCAACCACCGGGTCCTGCATTTCAGGCTGGATGAGGTGTGCTTGCGCTCAGTCGAACACGCAGCCAAAGCGCTCGCTGACGAAGCGGGCGCGATCACCCCACATCAGCACGGCCTGCGACTCGACCACCTTGCGCTCGACGTCGATGCGGTAGGTGGCGACGGGCGGGTTCTGCAGCGAGTAGTCGGCACAGAACTCCTCGCTCATGCCCAGGGTCCACATGCAGGTGCACATGGTCTTGGCGCGATAGGCGGAGATCAGCTCCAGGTCATTCTGCTGGTAGGGATCGGCCTCGCAAGCCCACAGGCCCAGCGAGGCGACGACGACGGCAAGTGCGATCAGGATGCGTCGCATGTTCACCTCGCGATGGGGATGGCCTTGGCCACCAGGTCGTTGACGTCGACACTACCCTCGCGGTCGTCGCCGTAGCGCGCGATCACCAGGTCCAGCGAGGGGATCACCACGATGCGTTGCCCCCAGTGCCCGAGCGCCGCGTAGGTGTCATCGGGCAGGTCGGGCCAGGGCTTGCTCAGACCCTGCTCGGGCACGGGCGTGTTGAGCCACCACAGCCGTCCGTTGACGTCGGTGCCCGTCTCTTCGTCGATGCGCTTGACCTTGAACGAGGCCGGCACGACCTGGGCCTCGGCGACCCAGTTCACGGGGAGGATGCGCTCGCCATCCCAGCACCCGTCGTTGAGGAACAGGTAGCCGAAGCGCGCGTAATCCTGCAGCGTGGCCATCCAGTAAGAGCCGCCGGCCAGGGTCCCCGCGTTGTCGCGTTCGAAGGCCGAGCGCTGGGCGCCGATGCGATCGAACAGCAGCGTCCAGGGCCAGTTCTCTCCGTACTGCGGGGTCATCGCGGCGCCGACCACGCCCAGCAGCAGGGTGGACTCGCCCGACGAGTACTGCCAGGTGGTGCCCGGGGCATCGCGGCGTGCGTGTTTGAATACGAAGCGCGCCATGTCCTTGCGACCCTCGCCATACAGCATGGCGAGCACCGACGAGGCCTGATTGGACTGATTCTCGTAGATCTCAGCCCAGTCCAGCCCGGAGCTGAACTCCAGCAGGTGCTGCACGGTGATGCCGCAGTTGTCCTCGGGCACGCCATCCAGGTGCATGCAGATCGAGTCTCCCAGTGCGACGGCGCCCTGCTTGACGGCGACCCCGGTCAGGGCATTGGTCACGCTCTTGGTGACAGACCAGGCGATGTGGCGCTTGCTGGCCGTGAAGCCGCGCGCGTAGCGTTCGTAGATGATCTCACCGTGGTGGACGATGAGCACGCCGTCGGTGCGGATGCCCTTGCGCTCTTCATCCTTGCCCGTCAGCGTGAAGGCGTAGTCCTCGAAGGCCTGGATCTCGGCCGCCTTGCTGGTCGCCACCGTGTCGGCGCGCGAGCGCCACTCGGCCGTGGGCCAGTAGGGGCGGGTCGGGCAGGCGTTCTGGGCATGCAGCGGAGTGGCCAGGGTCCACAGCGCGCTGGCGAGGGCTGCGGCGGGCAGGACAGACACGCTCCTGTTCGCCATCTTCAGGGTTTTATTCGACATGGCTGCCCTCCGCGCGGGTCAAGGCCAAGGCCGTGGTCGCGGTCAGGGGCAGCAACAGGCCCTCGGCCGCCACCAGCGTGGCCAGGGAAGGAAGGTCCGTGGTCGAGACATTGAGCAGGCCACCACCGACCAGGGCTCCGATGTGAACCAGGGTAGTGCTTCCCCAGGCCACCCAGAAAGAGCCTGGATTGGCGACCAGCCAGTCCTGCAACAGCCACTCGGCGCCGGCCACCACCAGCGGTGGCACCAGGCCAGCCACCAGCAAGGGAGGCAAGGCCGCCAGGACGAGGCTCTGCGGCAGGCTGCCAAGGACGGAGCCCGCGACCAGGGCCGCCGGCACCACCACCACGGAACTCAGAGCACCGGCGAGAAAGGACACCGTGGCCAGCTGCACCCCGTCGAGAGCCGGGGCAGCCTGCACCTCTCGCAGCTCGACCTCGACCTGGCGAGTCTCGACAGGCGAGGCCTCCGCCGGGCTCGCCGGCGTAGGCTCAGTCTGCGGGTCTACCGCCACCTCGGGTTGGACCTCCTCCGCGCTTGCTGCCGGGTCCCCGATAACAGGCTCCTGGGTGTCCGCCGGGGTCTCGCCCGCAGGCATCTGGGCGGCCTGGGACGTGGGAGGGTCCTCGCCGGGCTGAGAGCCGGCTTCCTGGGCCGCCGCCCTGGCCGGGCCAAGGCACAGAGCAAGCACCACGGCCCCCCACGGGCCCAGCCCTCGGGATCTCGACATGCGACTGTTCATGGAAACCTCCACGCCGCCCGTGGATACGGCGGACCCTCCATCGCGTCAACACGCAACCCTCTGGCGCCCTCCCCTACGGCCGGGCACACGCCCCATGACGGAGCCATGACCCGCGTCCTGCAGGAGTGCCGGAGCTGTGTTATACTTCTGGGGTTCGTGATCGATGCGGTGCTCTTCTGAGCTGCGCCGCAGGGCAGATCCAGGGAAGGCGAGAGAGAGGGGAACGGGGGCGCTTGGAGGCGCCAATGTGTTCGCGTGCGATGATCCTCCCTGTGCTCGGCCTGCTGGCCTGCGATGCTCTACAAGGACCCTCTGCCACGGTCACCGTCGACGTGGACCTCCAGGGCTACGACCTCACCCAGGAACAGACCGCCACACTGCAGCAGCCTCCGCTGTGCGGTATCGAGATCACCACGGCGCCGGATGCCGACGACGCCCGGGACGAGGCCCTGGCAGGTGACCTGTGGCTGCGGGGAACCCACGCCCGCGCGGTGCTACTCCGGGTTCACAGTGCCGAACTCGGAGAGGGACCTGACGACGCCAGTCGGGGCCTGCTCCCGGCGCCGGTGGAGCCGGGTGAGGGGTACGAGATGATCTGCGCCGGGCAGCGCTACAAGATTCAGGTCCTCGATGTGGACAACCAGGCCGGCAGCGCCCAGCTGCAGATCGAGCCTGTTGCCGGCGGGCCCTGAGCTCCCCGCTGACCGGGCTTAGGCGTTCTGGCCTCGCTGGCCGTCGCAGATGGCCGAGGGTCCGAGGCGCTCGAGAAGCTGATCACCCCAGGCCTTCCACGCCTCCTCGACCGTTCCCGCGATCCCGGCGTCCAGGACCTCGACACCCAGCTGCTGCAGCCCGGCCAGGCCGCGGGCGCCGATGCCTCGCACGACGATGACGCGCACACCCTCGACGAGCAGGCGCTGCACCGGTTGCATGCACGAGGCCGGCTGGTGGCGCGCGTTGGCGATGAAATGCAGCGCGTGTACCTGACCACCGCTGACGCGAAGAATCGCGTAACAGGGCGCGCGGCCAAAGTGTGGGGCAATGGAAGCACCCAGCCCTGCCGGTTCATTGCACGGCACGGCCAGGATCGAGGTCTCGTCGGCTGCCATCGCCTCCACATAGCATCTCGCCCCGCAGCCACAAGTGTCACGACGCACGCAGCGCCATCGATTCCACTGTTCAAGCGCCGTGCGCAGGGGCATATATCAGGCGTTCACACCCACCGTGTTCCACGGGACGGAGACGCCCATGGCCATCATCACCATCTCACGCGGTTCGCTCAGCGGTGGAGATCGTTTCGCGGCCTTGCTGGCCGAGCGGCTAGGTTACCAGACCATCAGCCGCGAGGTGCTGGTGGAGGCGGCCCAGAAGTACGGCGTCAACGAGAAGCGCCTGTCCGAAGAGATGCACAACCCACCCAAGTTCTGGGAGCGCTTCGCGGGCCACCGCGAGCGTTACCTGCTGGCGGTGCAGGCCACCCTGGCCGAGATGGTCGAGAACGGCAACACCATCTACCACGGGCAGGCGGGCCAGTTCCTGCTCAAGGGTCTGAGCCAGGTGATCAAGCTCCGCCTCATCGCCCCGCGCGATTACAGGGCCACCGCGGCCATGGAACAGCGCAAGCTGTCCCGGGACGAGGCGCTGCGCTACGTCGACGACATCGACGAGCAACGCCGCAAGTGGGTGCGTTACTTCTACAATGCCGACTGCAGTGATCCCTCGCTGTACGACATGGTGATCAACCTCGAGCAGATGTCCATGGAGTCCGCGGTCGATCTGGTGCACCAGCTCGCGAGTCGTGACAGCTATGCCTTCACCGAGGCTCGCAAGCAGGAGCTGCACGACTTTGTCCTCACCACCCGGGTCCGGGCGGCCCTGGAGTTCAACTCGAATTTCCCTGAGAACGCGGTGAGGGTCCAGGTTCGCGCCGGGACCGTGTTCTTGTCCGGCACGTACTACGAGAAGCACCACCAGGACATCGACACCTTCGTCAAGAAGCTGCGTGGCGTCGGCGAGGTCCAGAATGGCGAGGACCCGGCGGGCGCCCTGGGTGGCGCAGGCGAGGCCGAGCGCACCGCCGCAGACGTCATGATCCCGCTGTCGCGCTATCCACACATCGGACAGCACGTCACCCTGCGGGAGGCCATCGTGGCCCTGGGAGCCTCGGCGGTTCGCCTCTCGGATGGGCATCTCATCCATCCGCGCTACATCCTGGTCATCGACACCCAGGATCGCATCGTCGGCGTGGTGGGCCGGCGCGATATTCTCAAGGGACTGACCCCGCAGCTCGACACTCTCGAGCGCGCCAAGCACCAGATCGAGGCCGTGGTGCCTCATATCGAACTCCCCTCGCTGATGCTGCTGCACTGGACCTCCTTGTTCAGCGAGGCCGCCATCACCAACTCCCAGCGCGCGGTGCAAAGGATCATGGCGCCGGTGCGCGGCTCGGTCGAGGTGACGGACAGCCTGAGCGTGGTGTTCACGACCATGCTGCAGCACAACATCGACCTGGTGCCGGTGATGGACGGAGAGCGTGCGGTGGGGGTGGTGCTGATGACCGATGTGTTCGACACCGTGGCCCAGTTCATCCTGGAGCGTGGTGCGCACCAGCCCCGCGGGGCGGACGCCTGAGCCGCCTCCTCCTGCGGCCGGTGCAGGCCCAGGACCAGATTCCGGGTGCGTGCAGCCCTCGGGCGACCTCGACGAGCGGATACGGGATGCTGTTGCCGGGCCGCAGCGCGTCCCGGGCGGCCGCGGTCATGCGCCCGCACTCCAGGCCATCCCCGCGCAGCTGAGTTCTTCGAGCAGGGTCCGGGCATCGTCGCTCGAGAGCGAAGCCAGGGGGGGGCACACGCGACGCCAGCCGTCATCCCGATCGCGAAGGGCCAGCACAGCCTTGAGGGCCGGGGCGAGGGGCCATCGCTCGAGTACCTGGCGCTGTCTGTCCAGGGCGTTCTGCTCCGCACGCAGATCGGCCCCACCCTCGAGGTGACGACGGAAGAGTCTCGCCTGGGCCGCGGCGTTGAGGTTGGCGGTGGCGCTGATGCAGCCAGCGGCCCCCAGCTGTAAACCTCGCAACAGCAGGCGCTCGGTGCCTGGAAACAGCGCCACACCGTCGAGCGCGCCAGCGAAAAGAGCGAGCTGCTCCGGATCCCCACTCGAATCCTTGAGGCCGGCCACACTGACACCAAAGCGCTGCCGCAGAGCCAGGATCACGGGCAGCGTGATGGCCAGGCCCGACATTTTTGGGAAGTGGTAGAGCAACAGCCGCGGGCGTCCCGGAGGCAGGCGCTGCAGCAGGGCCGTGAAGTACGCGATCAATCCCTCGTCGTCGACATGGCGGAAGAAGAAAGGGGGCATGACCAGCACGTGATCCACACCGCACTGCAGGGCGTGCAGACTCAAGGCCACCGCGTCGGACAGGGCGCAGGCCGTGGCCCCGACCACGATGCGCTCGCACTGGACCCCGGCGTCGAGCAGCGCCTCGAGGGCTGCCTGGCGCTGGGCAACCGCGAACGAAGGAGCCTCACCGGTGGTCCCGAACAGCACCACTCCCTGGCATCCCTCGGCGAGTACGCGCTGCGCGTGGGCCGCCAACCTGGGGCCATCGATCGCCAGCCCCTCGTCGACGGGGGTAACCAGGGGGGCCCAGATGCCCTGCAGCGACGGCGGCCTTGCCATGGTGCCTCCTGTTGGTTCCGGCGGCTCCGATGATATCGTGCGCGAGCGACGGGTGAAGCCCCGGCCCTCGCGATGGAGTTCCGATGAGCGACCTCGACGCCACCGCCCTTGTCCAGGACCTTCGCACCCGTTTCGACAGCGGCCACACCCGTGGGCTGGCCTGGCGACAGCGCCAGCTCACGGCAATGCGCCAGCTCATCCTGGACAACGAGAGCGCGATCTTGGAGGCACTGCGCCAGGATCTCGGCAAGCCCGCCTTCGAGGGTGATCTGGCCGAGGTCAGCTTTGTCCTGGCCGAGCTCGGTCTGGCTCAGCGCAAGCTCCCGCGCTGGATGCGCGCGCAGAAGGCGCGGCCTCCCCTCGCCATCTTGCCGGCCAGCGCCTGGATCGAGCGCGAACCCCTCGGCGTGGTGCTCATCATCGGGCCCTGGAACTACCCCTTCCACCTCGTCATGCTGCCCCTGCTGTCGGCGCTGGCTGCGGGCAACTGCGCCGTGGTCAAACCCTCGGAGGTCTCCGCCGCCACCTCGGCTCTTCTTGCACGGCTGATCCCGCAGTACCTGGACCCTCGCTGCGTCCAGGTGGTCGAGGGCGGCGTGGCCGAGACCACACAGCTCCTGGCCCAGCGCTTCGACCACATCTTCTACACCGGCAACGGTACGGTCGGGCGCATCGTCATGGCTGCCGCCGCCCGGCACCTGACCCCGGTGACTCTGGAACTCGGTGGTAAGAACCCCTGCTATGTGGACCCGGATATCGATCTCGACGTCACCGCGCGGCGCATCGCCTGGGGCAAGTTCTTCAACGCCGGCCAGACCTGCGTGGCACCGGACTACTTGCTGGTGCACGAGGCGGTGCATGACGCCCTGATCGAGGCCCTGGGTCGGGCCTTGCGTGCCTTCTACGGACCGGATCCCCAGCACAGTCCGGACTACGCGCGCATCGTCAATCCGCGCCACCATGCCCGCCTGGTCAGGCTGCTGGCCAGTGGCCGCGTCGCGCACGGTGGTCAGCACGACGTGGCAGACCGCTTTCTCGCGCCCACAGTGCTGGTCGACGTCGAGCCCGAGAGCCCGGTGATGGGAGACGAGATCTTCGGGCCCATCCTGCCGGCGCTGCGCATTCGAGATCGCGACGCAGCCCTCGCCTTTGCACGGCAGCGGCCAAGACCCCTGGCCAGCTACGTGTTCTCCAACGACGCCGAGGTCCAGCGTCACTGGACCCGCGGTATCACCGCGGGGGCGGTGGTGGTCAATCACTGCTGGGTGCACATGGGTGCGCCGTCGCTGCCCTTCGGCGGCGTGGGCGCGAGCGGCATGGGGGTCTACCACGGCCGGCACGGCTTCGAGACCTTCAGCCATCGCAAGCCCGTCGTGAACAGGCCACAGATGCTGGACCTGCCGCTGCTCTACCCGCCATACAGCGAGCGCATCCGGCACCTGGTGCGACGCGTGCTATAGGTCCGTCCGGGTCAGAGCAGATGGCGGTACTTCTCGGGGACCGCCTCGCGCAATCGCCCGGGATGGGCCCTGGCCATGCGATAGAAGCAGCCCGGGTATCCGGCCTGGGGGTTGAACTCACCGGTGCGCAGGAGATGGTCGACGATGACGTAGAGGCGACACCCACCGAAGCAGATGCGCAGCTTGTCGCAGCTGGCGCAGGGCTCCTCGAGGTCCTGGTAGCGCTGACGCCAGTCCCTGTCGACGACAAAAGCCTGTCCGTCGAAGGAGCCCATCGCAAAGTCGTCGAGCCCGGCCATGCAGGGACAAGGAAAGACCTGCCCGTCCTCGACGCGCAGACCCACGTGGTTGAGCCCCGCGTTGCAGTAGCCCGTGCCCGAGGGCTGGTTGAAGAAGTAGCACTGTTTGTGGCGGTCGACGATGAAGTCCGGCCCCCATACCGCATCCAGTCCGACGTCGAAGGGATAGCGATCCTCGGAGGCAAGCACGATACAGAAGGCCTCGAAGCGCTCCTCATCCGAGAGCACGAAGTCCCGCCCAAGGCGCGTGGCCGCGTGTCCGGTGTAGCCCATCGGGATGAACTCGACGTAGTCCACGGGCAGCTCGCGGCACATCTCCAAGAAAGGCTGCATGTCGGAGAGCGTCTTCTTGTTGACGACGTAGTTGACGATGAGCTTGCGGCCACTCACGTCGTGAAACCGCCGCATGAAGCGCAGGATGCTGCCAAAGTCATTCTTGCCGCTGGAGATGCGATGCAGCTCGGCGGTCGAGCCGTGCAGGCTGATGGCGATGTTGGCGCGCAGGCGTTTCAGGATGGCCAGCACCTCCTCGTCGACCCGGAAGCTGGCGGTGACGTTGATCCAGCCGGGATTCGGCCGCCGGAACTGTCCGGTGCGCTGGTACATGGCGAGGGTGTCGCGGGTGACCTCGAAGTCGAACAGGTGCACCAGCAAGCCGTGGGCCTCGAGCACGTCGACCATCTCACCGAGGCGCGCGTAGTCGATGGGCGCGGCGGCGCCGTAGTTGCAGATGTTGCAGTTGCGCCGGCAGTTCTTGTGCACCAGCGTCACGAGGTTGGGCATGCGCTCTCCCTGTCCGGGTCAAGGATAGCGGGGTGCCCGGCCCCTCGCAAAGACCTGGAGAGCCGCACAGGCGACCGGGACAGGCGATGCGCAAAGAACGTGGGCGCGATGGCGTCGCTAGGCGGGCAAGCGGCTCAAAAATTTCTCAAACGCAGCACGCTGGGTGGGGACCGCGGTCATGCCACGCTTCAGGATGCGGGCTGCCTCGTCGTGGCGCTGCGCCTCGTGCAGGACCACGGCGAGGTCCCAGTAGGGGTCAAACCACGACGGCGAGGTGCGGATCGCTTGCTCGAGAGACACAACGCCCTCGTCAAGGCGACCCAGGCGCGCCAGACACAGACCGAGCCCCTTCATGGCATAGGCGTGCCCGGGATCGATCTGCAGCGCCTGGCGACATGCGGCCTCGGCCTCGGCGAAACGCTCCTGAAAGAAGCGCACGAAGCCCAGCAGGTCCAGGGCCCGCAGGTGCTGCGGCGAGCGCGTCAGGATCACCTCGAGCACCGCGCTGGCCTCGTCCAGACGCTGGGCCTGGGCTGCCTGGGTGGCACGCTCGACCAGAGCCTCGATGTCCTCTTGGTTTTCCATCTCTCGCTCCCTGCGGCTGGCGGTGTCCTGGCATCCTCTCCCAGGGCACCCGGTCAGACAAGCCTGCGCCGAGCCCGCGCGTGCGACCTGCGCACCTCACCTGCGGCAGACCTGTCCGCAGCGATCGCCAGGACAGCGCGGAGACCCCCGAACATGCGCGCTCTACGCCCGAGGCACGAACATTGATACCCTCTGCTCCTGTCGCGCCATGCCGCGGCGGTGGAGGTGTCATGCCATCGAGAAACAGCGTCCTGGGTTCCGGGGCGGCGGTGCTGCTGATCAGTGCCCTGGCGAACCCGCACCCCGCGCAGGCCTGCCCATGCGTCACCCTCGTCGGAAGTCACGCCGAGGAGGTGGCCCAGCGCGCCCTCGTCGTCGTCAACGACGACAGTCTGGACTACATCCTGCAGCTCGCGGTGGAGGGCGACGCCAGCGAGCTGGGATGGCTGGTGCCAACCCCGGCCTTGCCCGACGATCCGGTGCTGGTGGAAGACACCTTCCTGAGCAGCCTCGACGACGCCACCGCGCCTTTTCTCCATGCCTGCTCGGGCGGAGGCGGTTGTGACGCCCAGACCCTGCGCGCGGACAAGGGCAACAGCGCCGTCACGGTGTGGAGCGAGGGCCGCATCGAGAACCTGGAATTCGCAGTCGTGTCCTCGAGCAGCAGCAGCGAACTCGCAACCTGGCTGGCCGATCGCGGCTACCAGCTCGACGCAGCGGCCCAGGCGCGGGTGGACGACTACGCCAGCCGGGCCTGGTTCTTTGTGGCACTCCGGGTCAGCGGAACAGCCCTGCAGGGTGACCGGCCCAGCCTGGGCCCCCTGCGCATTCACATCCCGACCGCGGGCACGCCAATCTTCCCTCTGGGCATGACCGCGCTGTCGACGAACGCGCGGGTGAGCCTGCTCCTGTTCATCGCCGCGGACAACCGGATGGCGCCCGCCAACTATCCGCTGGTGACCATTGACGGCTCGGCCCTGCGCGCCGATGAGGAAGGTGGTAGCAACTACGACGCCCTGGTGCGCCGCGCCATCGACGCCGAGGGCAAGGGCTTCCTGGTCGAGTTCGCCGGCGACGCACCGTCCTATGCTGCTTCGGATCCTGCGCTGCAGGTTTTGCTCGAAGGCAAGCAGATGGTGCGCCTGTACACGGACGTGGAGCCCGCCGCGCTGAACCAGGACCTGCTGCTGGAAGAACGCACCAGCGTCGAGACGCCTTACTATCCCTGCCTGCCCTCCGAGGGCACCGACGACACAGGCTGCGCCAGTGCCGGGCAGATTGGGATGAGCGCGCTCCCCCTGCTGACTGTCCTCGGCCTGCTGGTCCGGCTACGACGCCACCGCGGCGCTCGCTGAGCCTTCGCCGTTCAGCGCGCCAGGATGGGCCCGCCCAGTGCGTTCGACGCATGGCCTGCACGGTCGAGGAGGGTGATCTCGAAGCGATAGCTCCCGGCCTCGGCCACCTGGGTGTGGATGACGAAGGAGGCCTCGCCCTCCGTGCGGTTCATGGCCTGCTCGACGTCGACGGGATCCTGGTTCTCGACGCGGCCGTCGGGAAAGGTGTAGCGAAACTGCACGCGCTCCGAGTCCGCATCGCCATCGACGAACCAGAACGAGCCGAGCACGTCGAACTGCTGGTAGGTCTGAACCTCGGGTGGCGCGTACTGCAGATCCGAGATCACAGGCACCGGGTCCACCTCAGCGTCCTCGGTCGGGCCACAGGCGACGAGCGCGAGCAGCAATGTTCCCACAGCTGTGCGATGCATGAAGCCTCCTGTCGTCCCCGGCTCTCGCGCCGACCTCTTCAT
Source organism: Pseudomonadota bacterium (assembly GCA_043821645.1). Classification (GTDB taxonomy): domain Bacteria; phylum Myxococcota; class JACRCW01; order JAFGSX01; family JAFGSX01; genus JBDRCO01. The sequence goes on from JBDRCO010000033.1 coordinate 34,502, forward strand.
CCAGCCTCCCCGTTCTGGCGCTCGCGGCGCACGAAGTCAATCAGCTCGGGGTAGAAGGTCAGAAAATCCTGTTCGATGGCTGCATGCGCCTGTCGCAGCACCACAACACCCTGCGCCAGATCCACAGGGCGACGCAGGCGCCGTGCCACACCCCCCAGAGCCAGGCCAACATTGTCGATCTCGAGGTAGCTTCGCAACCAGTCCTGCGAGGCCATGCGAGGCAGGCCCCAGGCCAGGCGCGGTGGCAGCGGCAGGTCGAGCCCGGCCAGCCCTGCGTAGGCGCTTTGACAGAACGTGTCGAGGGTACTGGAAGAGAACTGACTCCAGTTCAAGGCCAGCATGTGGTCAAAGAAGATGTCGACCACCACTCCCCGCAGCAGGTGAAAGTCTGGGGCCAGGCGGCGTCGACAGGTGCGGACCGCAGGATGGTTGTCGGTGAAGGCGTCAATGCGCCGGTGTTCCTGCACCGCGGCGAGCAGCTCCGGTGGATAACGACTGTGGTCCGGGCTGCGTTCAAAGTCGGCGAGCAGGCTGCCCAGCCAGGCCAGAGGAGTTGGCTGCGACAGGTGCAGGTGCGCCAGGTAGTTCATGCTCGGACCCATGGCAGCGGTGATGGCCCTGTGCCATCAGCGTGGACACCACGTGCGTGCCATGCGCACGGGTGACGGCAGATCGCCTTCGTACTACATAGGGCGGCACGGGCAAGGAGACCGCTGTCATGACCTATCCGGTGCAGCGCAGGCCTCGTGCAGGGGACTCTTGCTGGCTGGCAGCCCTGGTCGTCGTTCTGGGCGCCGCCTGCACACGCGCTCCTGGTGACGAGAAGGGCGCCCTGACGCTGTTCGCAGCCGCCTCCACCACCGACGTGATGAAGGTGCTCGCGCAGGACTTCGAGACCCAGCACGGGCTGCCTGTCCGCACCAGCTTCGCCGCCTCGTCGACCCTGGCCCGTCAGATCGAAGCCGGTGCCCGGGTCGATGTCTACGTGTCCGCGGACGAGGCGTGGATGGATCACCTGCAGCACCTCGACCTGCTGCAACCCGACAGCCGCCGGGATCTGGCGGCCAACGATCTCGTCCTCATCGCACCGGCCGATCGCGTGCTTCACGTCGAACTGCGCCCAGACTTCGAGCTGGCCGCACAGTTCTCGGGCAAGCTCGCGGTGGCCGACCCGTCCCACGTCCCGGCAGGGCGAAGAGCGAAGGAAGCGCTGTCGGCCCTGGGCTGGTGGGACAAGCTACAACCACGCCTGGTGCCGACCCTCGACGTGCGCGCAGCCCTGGCCCTGGTCGAGACCGGAGCCGCCGGACTCGGTGTGGTCTACGGCAGCGACGCCCTCCGCTCTCCGACGGTGCGCGTTGTCGCGCGCTTCCCCCCCGACAGCCATCTGCCGATCCGCTATCCTGCAGCCGTGCTTCGAGGCGCACAGCCCCTCGCCACCGATCTGCTGCGTGCGCTCTGTAGCCCGTCTGCCAGGGAGCTGTTCCAGCAGGCGGGTTTTGCGCTCGTCGACGCCGGATCCGGCACCTGATGGACCTTCTTCCGCGTGGCGACGAGACCGCCGCCCTCTGGCTCTCGATGCAGGTGGCGCTGCTGTGCACCGTCGTGCTCACCGTGCCCAGCATCGTCGTGGGCACCGCGCTCGCACGCTGGCACTGGACCGGCAAGAGCGTGGTCGAGGTCCTGATCCACCTGCCACTTGTGTTGCCTCCTGTCGCCACAGGCTACCTGATGTTGCTGGCTCTTGGTCCGCGCACCCTTCCAGGTGGCATGGCCCGCTGGATCCTCGGACACGACCTGGCCTTTTCACTCGCCGCTGCGGTGCTGGCCGCAGCCGTGGTCAGTTTCCCCCTCGCGGTGCGCAGCATCCGCCTCGCTGTCGAGCTGGTGGACCGTCGCCTGGAACAGGCCGCGTCGACCCTCGGCGCCTCCCCCGTCGACGTGTGGTGGAGCGTCACCTTGCCCCTGGCCCTTCCTGGAGTGCTCACCGGTCTGGTGCTTGCGTTTACACGCAGCCTCGGCGAATTCGGCGCCACCATCGTGTTTGCCGGCAACATTGCAGGCGAGACCCGTACCCTGCCGCTGTCACTGTTCACCGCAACCCAGGTCCCCGGTGGAGAGAGCGCGGCCCTGCGCCTGATGCTGCTCTCGGTCAGCCTCTCCTTCGTAACCCTGCTGGCGTCGGAATGGATGGCGCTCCGTCTGCGGCGGCGACTGGGGGCTGCCGCATGATCGAGCTGGACCTGCAGCTTTGCCGCGGCGACTTCACTCTCCAGGTGAAGACCCTCATCGAGGCTCGAGCACTGGGCGTGTTCGGTCCCTCGGGCTCGGGCAAGACCAGCTTGCTGCACCTGATCGCCGGTCTGCTGAAGCCTGATCAGGGCCGCGTGGTGATCGACGGCCAGGTCCTGCTCGATACCACACGGCGCCTGCACCTACCTCCGCATCGTCGCCAGATCGGTGTGGTGTTCCAGGACGCACGACTGTTCCCGCACCTGAGTGTGCTCGGCAACCTGCGCTACGGACTGCGCCGCTGCCCGCCGCATGAACGACGTGTGTCCCTGGACGAAGTCGTCGCTCTGCTCGAGCTGGGTACACTGCTCGACCGCCGACCGTCGACGCTGTCGGGGGGTGAGGGCCAGCGCGTGGCCCTGGGCCGGACCCTGCTCGCGGGACCGCGCCTGCTGCTGTTCGACGAGCCTCTGGCCAGCCTCGACCGTCCGCTGCGACAGCAGGTCCTGCCCTACTTCCGGCGTGTCCTCGCACAGCTCCAGGTGCCCTTGCTCTACGTCAGTCACGAGCTCGGTGAGGTGCTCCAGCTCACGGACCAGTTGCTGGTACTTCGAGACGGCGAGGTACAGGGCCTGGGTTCTTACCACCGTCTGGCCATGGACCCCGCCGTCCTTCATGCAGACGATGGGCTGTGCAACGTGGTGCGCGCCACGCTGACCGGACACGATGTTGTGGCGGGCAACAGTCACCTGAGGCTGGACCACACTGGGGAGTCCAGTGCTGTGCTCTGCGTACCACTGCAGGCCTTGGCTCCCGGAATGCAGGTGCACGCTCGGCTGCGGCCGGAAGATGTGGCCCTGGCCCTGGCACCGGTCGACGGCATCTCGATCCAGAATCAGCTCCCCGGACGGGTGCGGGCACTCAACCCTCGCGCTGGCCAGGTGCTGCTCGACGTCGATGTCGGAGTCCCGCTGCTGGTCCAGGTCAGCCAGCACACGGTCGATCGGCTGGGCCTGTGCGAGGGCGTGCAGGTGTGGTGTCTGGTCAAGTCCAACGCCGTGCAGGTGCTCCCCGACATGACCGTGCCGCTCCTCGATCAGCGCGCCGGTGTCGCCAGCAGTTCCTGAAGAAGGCGCACGTACTCGGCCCGGTGGCGCGAGAACAGCGCGTTGTGTCCACCCTCGTCAAACAGGACCTGGCGCCACAAGCGCAGCCCGGCCCAACGCGCCAGCTCGTGGGCGTGGCTCACGGGCAGGATGGTGTCGTCGCGGCCATGCAGCACCAGGACCGGGCAGCAGACGCGGGCCAACGCCTCCCGGGCATCAAAATCTCGTCGCAGCTGCGCCTCGCAGGTCACGCCGTCCAGGCCGAGCTCGGCGAAGGGCGTCACCGAGGCGACGTAGCCTGCCAGATCCGCCAGGGCGCTCTCAAGCACCAGTCCTCTCAGCCGTGGCGATCGTGTCCGGCGCACCAGGTCCAGGGCAAAAACCGAACCCAGTGAGCGCCCCATGACGACGACACCAGGCACACGTCGTGACGGCTGCTGCAGCAAGAAGCGCAAGGCCAGGCGTGCCGCGGTGCATGCATTTCCGAGGCTGGGCCAACCCTGGCTGGTCGAGAAGCCCGGATAGTCCAGAAACAGGCAGTTGAGCCCGGCCTCGTGCGCGGCCGCGGGCCAGAAGTAGAGCTGGTCGCATACGTTCTCGGCGTCACCGTGCAGGTACAGCAGCGTCGGAGCGTTGCGTCTCGAGCGCACCCAGAACGCACCCAGCACCGTTCCGTCGTCGAGCACGAGTTCCACCGGCGCTCCGTGCTGGACAGCGGGGAGCCGTCGGCCATACCGCCGGAAGAACAGCCGCTGGCTGACTCTGTCGTCGTCGTAGAGCGGCGCTGGAGATTCAGAACACACGTTGCACCGGGGCGAAAAATGGTGATGGAGGGATCAGGATTCGAACCTGAAACATCGAGCCGACGAGCGGCCCGGGCTTTGCCGTTAAGCTATCCCCCCTTGACGCCAGTGCGGGTACGCCGGTGGGTGCGCAGGCGCCGCAGCACAACCCGCAGCTGCTGACGACGTCGACTGTCGCATGTCACCACATCGTATTCAAGGCAGCGCGCGAGCAGCTCCACGTCGAGGTCGAGGTCCTGTTTGCATTCGAAACCCCGCTCGACCACCTGCAGCAGTGCCCGAATACGCGCGGCCTCATCATCGTGCAGCACCTCCGAACTCGCCTCGGCGAGCGCGGACAGCGCGGCCCGCAGCGCATGCAGATCGCCAGCCGGAAAGCGATGCCACAGGCTCGTCGTCACGGCGTCAGCTCCCGCAGCCCGCGCGCCTGCAGGCGCGACCAGGTTTGCTCATGGTGGCGAGCCCGCTCTTTGTCGACGCTGTCCCGCGCCATGACCTCGCTCCAGATCGGAGGCAGGAACCACTCGTAGCGCGCCGCGATCAGTCGCTGGAAACCTTGTCGCTGCAACCAGCAGAAGAAGGCGTACACGACCTGCGGTGCCACGGCGTCGCGACGAAAACTCGCACTGCCCACCCACTCGACCAGCGCCGCCTCGTCGCCGTGAGCCGTCCACAGGATGGCCGCCAGCTCCTCTTCCTCGACCCGCGCCAGGCACAGCCGCAGTGCGTCGCCAAAAAGTTCTGCCAGGCGGTCATGGTCGCGCGCGATGACCGCGACACCTACCTGCTCCTTGTTGGCCACGGACTCTTCGCGCAGCCGCAGGAACTGGGTGCGACGGTCCCCGGCGTAGTGGGTCTGCACGATCTCCACCGGTGTTGGTGCCCGGACCATGTGCGCGCGCTCCTCGTCGCTGAAGTCGCCGAACAGACCGAAGCGGGAGCGCGAGAGGTCCCAGCCCATGTTGCTGCTGGCGAACCAGAGCCAGTGGTTCCCCGTGATCTTGTCCCGCACCTCGGCGAGGACCTCGGCCGCGGCACCCGCAGGAAAACACGCGGCCGCGATATCCGGCGCCGGGATCAGTTCGAGATCGAGGCCCCGGGCTCGCACCCGCAGCCCGGGCAGGTAGCGGGCCACACCGGCGTCGTCGTGAAAGCAGGTGTACTGCGCCGTGACCCGCACCAGGTGGTGTCCGGTGCGCTCGAACAGGTGTGCATTGTCCTCGAGATAGTGCGCGCTGAGGCGCAAGAACCGCGGTTGCAGGGGCACCGGCAGGGCCGCACAGACATCGTCCCCGAGTTGTCCGAGAAGCTGTTCCGGACTCTGGGTGGTCAGGAGACGATACATGACGCGTCCTCGGCGCCATCCTAACACGCCCGGACCGCTCGCAAGGGCCCGTGCGCGTCGTCACCAGGGAAGCAACCGACGCAGACCATGCGCCAGCACCACGGGGACCAGCAAGAGGTTGCGCAACAGGGCAGCCAGCATCGAGAAGCGTGGTGGTGTGGTCCCTTCGACGAGGGCCCGCGCCAGGGCGCGCAGGTGTGTTGGGCCAAAGGGACCATCCTGGATGGCTGCAAGAAGAGGCTCGGGCAGGGCCGCGCTGCCGCACAGGGCTCCGCTCCAGGCGCCCACGATGGCGGCGATGCTGTCCGTATCGCCACCCGCAGCAATGGTTCGCTGGATCGCAAGAAGGGGCTGGTCTCCCCAGCGTGCAAAGGCCCAGCTGGCCAGCGCCAGGGAATGCACCACGTAGCCCGTGCAGCCGAGGTGCTGCGCAGCCTGCGACGGGTCGTCGACCTGCGAGCTCAGGGCCACCGCCAGCTCGAGCGCTGCGCGCAGCTCCTCCGCCCGCACGATCGTCAGCGCCTGGCGCACCAGGGCCTCGCGCTCATGCACAGACTCGGCGCGGGAGGCCAGGGCTGCCAGCTCGGCCACGAACTGAGCGCCCTCGATCGCCCGCGGATCCAGATGCGTCACCCGGGCCACCTCGCGCCCCAGCAGCAGGCGCTGCGGTGCGTCCTTTGCACACACCACGCCGAGCACGGCAGCGCGCATGGCGGCACCGTTTCCTGCACTCGCCACACCGCTGGTTCGAAAGCCTAGCAGCGCCCGCACGCTCGCTCGCACCGTCGCCAGGCCTATGCCGAAGGGCAGACGCACGAACCATCCGACCAGGGAGCGGCGAAAGGCGCGTACCAGCCGCGGACCGTCGATGACGCCCTCGTTCCGGGATCGGGCGAGGCTCTGCGCCAGCAAGGCACTCTGCTCAGTGTCGTCGGAGACAAAGCCCGTACGGCCGATCAGGTGGAAGCGATCCACGGTGCCGAAGCGACGCTGGATCTCCGGAGCGGACAGGCCCTCTGCCGGGAGGCCCAGGGCATCTCCCAGCGCGGTGCCCAGCAGCACACCCTCGAGTGCCTGCCGACGATCCCGGGCCACCTCAGGCTCCTGCGACCGGACGCTCATCGCGGGCCGCGCTCCGGGTGGCGAGCAGATACAGCAGTGCCGCCACCGCTGCGGCCACGGCGGACAGGCAGTACAGCACCCGCCCACCTGCCAGGTGCAGCACCTGGCCCCCGACGAGATAGCCTGCCACGCCCCCGACAGCCAGGCTGGACAGGGTGATGGACTGCAAGCTGGTGCGCAGGCGCGATGGCGCGCGGACTTGCACGAAGGCCACCAGGGCCAGGTACCACAGACCGAAGGTCAAGCCGTGCAGCCCCTGCACCAGGACCAGGAGCTGCCCGTCATCGATCAGGGCCGTGGCCAACCAGCGCACCACCGCCACCAGAGCGCTCAGGGTGAGCAGGCGACCGGGTCTATAGACGTGGATGAAGCGCGGGGCCAGCAGCATGACGCCGATCTCGACACTGACGCCAATGCCCCATGCTGCTCCCACCGCCGCATCCCCCAGCCCGTGCTGCCGGGCGTGCAGCGAGAAGTACGCGTCGTAGCAGGCATGGCCCAGGTAGTAGACAGCGTTTCCGACGAGGAACAGCAGCACCTGCGACTTTCGCACCACGGCCAGGCTGTCGGCCAGGATGTGCGGTTCGCGGGTCAAGGGAGGCGCTCGCAGCGGCCAGGTCACCAGCGCGGAAACCAGGTAGCTGCCTGCGGTCACCGCGATCAGCACGGCCGGATTCAGGGAACCGCCGAGCTGTCCCAGGCCAAAGGCATACACTGCAAATCCGATGGAGCCCCAGACCCGGACTTCGCTGAAGTTGGCTCGCCCGCCACCCAGGGCGTCGACACAGGCCGCATCGATGAGCGAGGTGATGGGTGCCCGGAACAACGACAGCGCACCCATGGCCACCATGGCACCGGCGAAACCCCACCCTGGCCACAACAACAGGGCCGTGGCGGCGCAGCCCACGGCCGCGATGCGCAGCAGGGGGATGCGCGCGTGCAGGGCATCGGCCACCATGCCCCACAGCGACGGCACCAGCAGGTTCCCCAGCGGTATCAGGGTCATTGCCCACGAGATCTGTCGTGCATCGAGCCCGCGTTGAGAGAACAGCAAGGGCAGGTAAGGGAACAGACCTCCCAGGGCTCCATAGCTAAAAAAATAGTATGCGCGCAGGCTGTTCAGTTGCAGCCGGGAAGCCCGGATAAGATCCGGCGCGACGGGCCTTAAAGCGTGCGGCGTGCTCATGCGCGAACCTGATGACCAGGGGTGGTCGCGACGCGACTCAGGTCGACGCCTTCAACTCGGGCAGCGGATAGGTCGATACACCCACGCGCCGACCGTCGGGATCCCTGAAGTACACAGTGAAGTCCGTGCGGTCCTCGATGGCAACCGCGCAGGCGCGCAACGCCAGTTCGATCCGTTCCTGCGTCGCTGCATCAACCGCGAACGCCAGCAACTCGCCGCTCCCTGGCGGGATGCCTGGCTCGTCGGCGGTGGCGTTCTCGACCATCAGCACGGAGGTCTCCAGCCCCAGCCACACGGAGCGGCCTGCCTGTGCGCGCACCACGGGCAGCGCGAGGAGGTCTCGGTAAAACGCGACCACCTCGTCGACGCGGTGCGTACGCAGGGCAATGTGGTGGAGACGCATGGGCGCATTGTGGCACGACCGCAGCCCGCGGGGGGAGCTTCCTCCAAGCACTGGCCGAGTTGTCTGCATCACCGCGTGGCGAACGACCGAGTATGGTCGTGGGCATGGTCTGGGGCTATGTGCAGGACCGGGAGGCAGACACATGCCAAGGTCGACGACGACGACGAACCAGGAGCTCGCGGCCAGTCTCCAGCTCGCACACTGGGCCTGTGGCCTGCGCAACGAGGACCTCGGCGACGACGCCGTGGACAGCGCTCAGCTCTTTGTGCTCGACAGCGTGGCCTGTGCCCTGGGTGGATTGCAACAACACGATGTGCGCCTCCTGCTCGACCACGTGCGGGAGCTCGGTGGCCATGCCCAGTGCAGCGTGCTCGGTACGACGCTGCGCTGTGACCCGGTGCGCGCGGCCTGGATCCAGGCCCAGGCCATCCGCACTCTGGACTTCAACGACATCTACTGGAAGGCCGACCCTGTGCATCCGTCGGACCTGATCCCGGCGGCACTCACACCCTGCGAGCTGGTCGGCGGCAGCGGCCGCGATCTGATCCGGGGTGTTCTCATCGCTTACGAGATCGAGATGCGCCTGGCCGAGATGGCCAGCCCCGGGATCCGCGAGAAGGGTCTGCACCACGCCACGCTCAGCGCCTTCGCAGCACCCGTGGCCGCCGCCGTGATGCTCGGCCTGCCGCCACAGCAGGTTCAGCATGCCATCGGCATCAGCGGTGCTCCGTCCCTGTGCCTGGGCGCTGTCACGGCGGGTGCGCTGTCCCACATGAAGAACAGCGTGGACCCGCTGGCAACCCGGTCTGGCGTCGAGGCCGCCTTGCTGGCCCGCCGTGGCTTCACCGGTCCCGGGCATGTTCTCGACGGCAAGGAAGGGCTGGCCTCCTGCCTGGCGCCGCTGGGGATACACCTCGATCTGGAGCACCTGCTGCGCGATCTCCCGCGCGGTCCCTCAGATCGCTGGCGCATTCTTGACTGCGGCATGAAGAGCTTTCCCATCGAAGCGCTGATGCATGCACCGGTCACGGCCCTGCTGGGAGTGCAGGCCGAGCACGCCATCCCCGTCGACCGGGTGCGTGAGATCCAGGTGGAGGTCATCGCCCGTGCCGCGGACATCCTCGGCGATCCGGCCAAGCGCCGGCCGACGACGCGCGAGACCGCGGACCATTCGCTGCCGTACTGCCTGGCGGTGGCGCTCGTCGACGGAGAAGTCACGCCTCGCCAGTTCGAGACCGCGCGCATCCTCGACCCGAGCCTGGCAGCGGTGATGGATCGGGTGCGGGTGCTGCCCAACCAGGAGTTCGAGGCGCTGTTTCCGGAGAGTCAGCCCAGCCGAGTGACCCTGGTGCTGCGCGATGGTTCCACCCGAAGCCGGCGGGTCGATGTCCCCCGGGGCCATCCGCGCGATCCGATGGGTGTGCACGACCTCACCAGCAAGCTCGTCGCGCTTTGCCGCGGCTTGCTCGACGAGAAGCGCTGCCTCGCCCTGCGACAGCAGATCCTCACTCTGCACAGCGCACCCTCGGTGCAGTCTCTGTTCGAGGCCTGCCTCCCCACCCCAGACGCATCGTGAAGGCCTGGCACACTGCGCACCCACCTTGAGCAACGGAATCTGCTCGCCCGAATCTCCACTGCGGAGCTTAGCTTGTGACCGCCGCGAGGCTGGTTACATGGGAACCATGACCACCACGGCAAAGGGTTCTCGGATGCCTGCGCACCTGCTCACCGGCAACGAGCAGCCCCTCTCCTTCGAAAGAAGAAACCACGCCCGTCTGCCCCTCACCCTCGCGGTGCGGCAGCTCCACGACGGCGTGCTCACCTTCCACGAGAGCCGCGACGTCTCGGCGGGTGGCCTGCGGCTGGACTGGGGTTTGCGCCTGCCTCTGCGCACCCGGGTCGAGCTGCGCTTCATGCTCCCGGGCGAGGTGCGCCTGTTCAAGCTGCCCGCGGAGGTGGTGGCCAACAACTGGAACCGAGGCGCTCCCTCGACCAGCCTGCATTTTCTGCCCGTGCAGGGAGACATCCAGGTGATTCTCGCGCACTTCGTGGATCAGCACCTGACCATGCCCTGGCAGCCCCACACACCCACCTGAGTCCCGGCGCGCCTGCAGTGTCCGCTTCGACTGCGCGCTCTGCTGAGCGTGAATCCGGTCTAGGATGAGGCCATGCGGCGTGGATCGAGCCCTGCCCCCCTGCTTGGATGGGTGCTCTGTGCGTGCGCGGTGCGTGCCCCTCTCGACGACGGAGCCCTGCCCGCAGCACCACAGGATCTCGCGCTCGCGCCTCCCATCCACGCCACCGTCAGCCGTCCGCGCTGGCTGGCGCCCTCGCTGCGATCCCTGGTCGACGACGCTCACGCTGCGACGTGGCTGACGCCGAACTGGGATCCCGCGAGGCAGAGACTCCTGGTGGAGGTCCGGCTCGCACCCGGAACCGATGGCGACCTCGTCGACAGCGCGCTGCTGCAGGCGCAGGGCGTCTCGATCCGCGCTCGCTCACGAGCGCAGCTGGACCTGTGGGCACCCCCCTCGACGCTGCACCGTCTCAAAGAGTGGATCCCCGATCTGGCCGCGGTGCGCCCCGCGACCCGCCCTCGATCGTCGCTAGGAGCCGTGCGCGGTCAGGGAATCGTGCGCACTGGCGCCGATCTTCTGCACTGCACGGGCGACCTGGGCCAGGGTGTCCACGTGGCCGTGCTGGACCTCGGCTTTGGCCAGTGGAACCAGGCCCAGGCTGCGGGTGAACTTGCCGCGAGCGTGGGCCCCTCGCCCGCAACGGGAAGCGTGCACGGCACGGCCTGTGCCGAGATTGTCAGCGACCTTGCCCCCGGCGTGGTGCTGCACCCCGTGGTGGTCGAGACCCTCACCGACCTGCAGGCCTTCGTCGACACCCTCGCAGGTGGGCCGGTGCAGGTCGTCAGCGACTCGCTGGTGTGGACCGGCGACTCCTTCGGCGACGGCCAGGGACCTCACTGCGAGCTGGCGCATCGCGCGCGCCAGGCCGGGGCGTTGTGGGTGACCTCGGCCGGCAACAACGGCCACGGCACGCACTACCGCGGCACCTTCACCGACACCGACGGAGACGGCTGGCACGAGTTCGCTCAGGGCGACGAACTCAATGACGTGCAACTCCGCGCGGGCAGCACCCTGGTGGTCGAGCTGGACTGGGACGACTATCCGGTGAGCGCGCGCGATCTCGACCTGGTGCTGCTGCGGCAAGACGATGCCGGTCCGGTGCAGATCGCGGCCTCGACCGAGACGCAACAGGGGAGCGAGGCGCCGGTCGAGCGCATCCTCTTCGATGTCGCGCAGAGCGGGCGCCATGGCCTGGCCGTGGTTCGCGCCGGGGGTGATGTCGAGGGGCTCGCGTTCCGCCTGCTGCTGTTCCCGGCGACGGAGCTGGTGCTTCAGTACTGGCAAGGCGAGTCCTCTGTGCTCGATCCGGCGCCCTGCGCGGATGCCCTGGCTGTCGGCGCCGTCCCCGAGAACGAATACTTGCTGGGTGAGGTGTGGCGACACAGCGGGCGCGGGCCGACCTGGGACGGGCGGCTCAAGCCAGACCTGGTGGCACCGAGCGGGGTGCGCACCTCGACGCTGTTTCCGTTTTATGGAACCTCGGCGGCCACCCCGCACGTCGCGGCGGGTGCGGCCCTGTACCTCGAGACCATGGCCGGGGATCCCTGGCAGGCCGGACAGCTCCTGCTCGCGGACTGCGCGACGCACGACGGTCTCCCCGACAACGACGAGGGGCACGGTCGGCTGATGCTCGAGGCGATGCGCGCGGGGTGGCAGTGCCAGCCCGAGGACAGAGGCACCTGCACGACCTCCTGCGGCACCACAGGCACCTGGCTCTGTGGTGAGAGTTGCCGCTGGGCCCTGTGCGTGGCTCCTCCCGAGCAGTGCAACCAGCGCGACGACGACTGCGATGGCATTGTGGACGAGGACTGCGACCCGGGCACCGGGCCGAGCTGTGCCGCGGTCACCGCCCAGGGTGGGTGCTGTGCCCTGGTCCTGCTCGCCGCGGCCGCGGTGCTCCGCCGGCGGCCTGGAGGCACCCCGAGAGGGATCGCGCCGTGTGTAGTCCGTTGGGCGCCTCGCACCCACATCAGCTGCTCATCCATGGATTTGGGTGAACACCAAGACCCTTGAGGGCGATACTTCAAGAAGCACTCAGAGATCCAACCGGGGAGGACGTATGCGCATCGCCAATCCAAGAACCCTGGCGCACGGAGCCAGCAGCCCGCCCGTGAAGGTTTCCCATGCGAAGGGCATCGTGCGCACACCCCAGAGGCCCCGCACCAAGGAAGTCATCAGCAAGCCCAACCCTCTTGAGACCGGCGCAGCCAGGGATTTTGCGCGGCAGCGCACCCCCGAGGATCTCGTGGGCCAGCGCATGGGGCAGGCGGCCCAGGGCGTGTCACGGGCCTTTGGGGGCAAGGATCGCGGCCTCTTGTCCCGGCTTGGTGGACGGGACGACCTGCAGCATGCGGCACGGGCCGAGGCCCAGGGGCAGCGTGGAGCCCTGTGGAATCATCTGCGCGATGCCATCGAGAGGACGACCCAGGACAGGTTCGGAGATCTCCCCGGCAGGCGCCCCCCCTTCCCGATCCAGGGCATCGGACCCAAGCACCTCAAGCCCGACATCATCCGCACCCCGAGCCTCCCGGCCAAGCTCCCGGGCGGCATCTGGGGGCCCTGACTCCGGCAAGCGCCCGCTTCTCGCTGACCTGGTCGAGTTGTTTCCGCGTCACGGGGGAAGGGCACAGGCATGATCCGGGCTCGGTGGGCTGCGCAGGGGCAGGCCACCTATCCACACCACGCCGACACTGTCCCAGACGCTGCGCAGAAGCGTGCAGTAGGGCATGTCCAGCGCGTCGAGATCCACGCTCAGAAAAGCGCCGAGTTCGCTCCCCGCATAGAGCGCGTGGGAGCTCAGGACCAGGTGGCGCACCGGACCGTGGATGCGGGTCTGGTAGAGCTGCTTGCCATTCTGGATGTTCCAGATCCCGAGGGCACCGTTGGCATAACCGACGAGCAGGGTATCGAGCGGGCCCTCGACCAGCCGCACCACCGCACTTGATGGGACAGACTCGAAGCTGAAACTGGAGCGGGCGCCCTGCGCCTTGTCCAGCGGCACAAGCTCGATGCCGCCCTCGGCGAAGCCCAGCACCAACCACGTCGCCGTGCGCAGCACCGCCGTCACACCCACGTCCGCGTCAAAAGACGCGCGGGGACTCCCATCGGCGGCAAAGGTGAAGACCTTGCGCCCGGCCGCGACCAGCAACTCGTCGCCGGCCGATCCCAGGGCGCTGGCCTCGAGGGGCAGATCGGTGGCGCCGCCGTGGCTGTCGAGAATGCGCACCAGGCGAGGCGTGGCCACCACGCAGGCCGTCCCCAGCGACTCGATCAGCCTGGCCTCGTCGAGGCGAGCCTGGAACAGGCGCTGGTCGGTGGCGATCTGCCACAGCTCGATGCCACCATCGAAACCCAGCAGGCACAGATGTGTGCCATCGCTGGACTCGGCCACGAGCTGTGCGTGGTCCGCGATCGCGCGCTGCCAGCCGGTCTCCTTGGCGACGCGGGTGCCATCAAGGTGTCGCCAGCCTGCATGGGAGAAGGTGACGCCGGCTCCCGCGAGCATGGCCGGACCTCGCCACACGGGCTGACCGTTGCGCGCGTTCCACAGACGAACCGTCGCATCATCACCGGTCGTGGCGACGAGCAGGCCATTCGGACTGTAGGCGATGCCGTTGGTCTCGGTGCGGTGGCCACGCAGGACCTTGGCGGCGCCACCCGCGAGCGGCCACAAGCGCGCTGTGCCGTCTGCCGACGAGGTACCGATCCACTTACCGTCGGGCGACCAGGCCAGCCGGTAGATGCGCCCATCGTGGCGCCCAAGCTCACGGCTCTGGCCGTTGTGGACCTCGAACACGCGCAGGATCTTGTCGCCACCCCCGGTGGCGAGCAGGCGCCCGTCGGGGCTGAAGGCGACGCCGTAGACTTCAGCCTCGTGTCCGGAGAGGACACGCACCTGCTTGCCCTTGGCCAGGTCCCACAGCCGTACCACGTTGTCGAAACCGCCCGAGGCTAGCAGCTTGCCGTCGGGACTGAAATCGACGCCGGTGACCCAGCCGGTGTGGCCCTTGAGCACCTTCTCGACGCGCCCGGTGGCGACGTTCCATAACCGCACCGTGCGATCGGAGCTACCGCTGGCGATGCGCCTTCCATCTGGGCTGAAGTCGACACCGTCGACCATTGCCGTGTGCCCCTCGAGCACCGCCCGGGTGGTGCCTGTCTTGAGGTCCCAGATGCGCACGTTCTTGTCGTAGCTCGAGGAGGCCAGCAACGTGCCATCGGGGCTGTAGCTGAGACCGAAGATGTAGTCGGTGTGGCCCTGCAGAACCTGCATCTGCCGGCCGCTCGCGATGTCCCACAGGCGGATGCTCTTGTCATACGAGCTGCTGGCCACCCGTGTGTCGTCGGGGCTGAAGGCGACGGCATACGCACCGGCACTGTGGCCCTGGGGCACGGGCAAGGTCACCTCGTCATCCAGCCGCCACAGACGAACGCTGTTATCGTAGCCGCCGGAGACCAGGCGCCGGCCATTCGGGCTCACGCTCAAGCCGGACACGGCTGCCGTGTGGCCCTCGAGCACCCGCCGCTGCACACCGGTGGTCGCGTCCCAGATGCGTATGGTGCCGTCGGAACTTCCCGAGATCAGCGTCTTGTCATCGAGCCCGAAGCACACGTCGCGAACGCGGTCCTGGTGCCCCAGCAGTTGCAGCAACTGCGCACCGGTGGTCACGTCCCACACGCGCAGGGTGGCGTCATAGCTGGCGGAGACCAGCCGCTTGCCATCTCGCGAAAAGCGCGCTGCGGCCACTTCCTTGGCATGCCCCGTGAGGACGCGGTTGGGAGAGGCACGACCCCCGCTGATTTCCCACAGCCGAATCGTGCGATCCGATGAGGTCGAGGCCAGCAACTTGCCGTCGGGGCTGTAGCTGACACTCCAGACCGAATCCGTGTGTCCCTGCAGCACCGATGTGTGCACCGCGGCATCGACATCCCACAGCCGCACGGTCTTGTCCCAGCTCGCGGACGCCAGCTGAGCACCGTCGGGGCTGAAGGCCACACCCCACACCGCTGCCTTGTGGCCGTCGAGGAGCTTCACCGCACCGCTGGTCAGATCCCACACGCGAATCTGCCCGGTGCCACTGCCTCCGGCCAGGCGCTTGCCATCGGGGGAAAACGCCAGACTGACCACCTGATCGTCGGAGCCTCGCAGCACGCGGTTGCTGGCGGTCTCCACGTCGAAGAGGTGCACGGTCTTGTCCTGGCAGGCCGCAGCCACCGTCGCCCCGTCGGGCGAGAAGGTCACGTCGTAAACCTGGGTCTCGAGCTGGACGCGCCATTGCAGCGGATTGTGTCGAAGGCTCCACCACAGCGCACGACCCAGGGCCGAATCCTGGCTCTCCAGCGAAGCACGCAGCTTGGCCCGAGCCTCGATGAAGTCCTCCCGCAACAGGGCAGCGCGAGCGCCCTCCCGCTGCGCCTCGGCCCACTGCACACGCAGCTCTGCGCTGCGACGGCGGGCCTCGTTCTTCTGCTCGAAGAAGGCAGCCGCCATCACGGCAGCGGTCACCGCCACCACGGCCAGGGCCGCCACGGCCAGACGCTTGCGTCGCTGGGCTCGACGCTCCAGCCGCTGCCCTGCGACCAGAAACTGCTGCACACTCGACGGCACCGGTGCCGTGCAGCGCGAGCGTGCACGCTGGGCATCGCGCAGGGGCGCCCCCCGCCACACTTCCTCGTCGCGACGGCCGCGCTTCTCCCACAGGTCCGCGGCCTGGCCCACCTCGTGGAGAAAGGCGATCTCCTCCCGGCCCTCATCGACCCAGCGCGCCAGTCGACCCCAGGACCGGATCAGGGACTCGTGCACCAGCTCCAGCGAGGTCTCGCTGTCCTCATCCCGTCCCCCCTTGCGGACCGACAACAAGCGCGCCGCGGTCAGTCTATCCAGCACGTCTGCGGCGGCGGTGGGGAGCCCCTGCAGGGCCTGGGCTCGGGGCAGCACGCAGCGGGTCCCCTCCGACGTCACGAAGCGGAGCAAGAGCTGACGCGCGAAACGCACCTGCTCGGTACTGAGTCCCGTCAGCACGCCATCGGCGTGCTCGGCCAGAGCGCCTTCCACCCCACCCATCGCCTCGTAGTGCGCCCGCCTTAGAAGACGTCGCTTGCGGTCCCGCCTCTCCCACAACATCTGGATGGCGAACTGCAGCAGCGGGAGGCAGGCGGGCTCGTTCTGGACCGAGCTCACCATCTCCTTGAGCAGGTTGGCGTCGTCGACCTCGTAGCCCGTCACCTGCAAGGGAAGCAGCAGGATCTCCTCGAGGGTGGTGGGTGCCGGGCTGCGCACGACGGTGACGCGACTCAGGGCCTCCCGCACCTCGGCGCCCATGGCCACACGCCCCAGAAAATCATCGCGCAGAGTGAACACCACTCGGACCGGAGCCAGGGGATCGTCCGCGGCGGTGCAGATGGCCTGCATGAAGCGTGGACGCAGGCGCTCGTCCTCGACCAGGGTATACAGCTCCTCCAGCTGATCGATGAACAGGAGGACCCGCGAGCCCGTCTGCTCGGCCATGCGGTGCAGCACCAGCGAGAGCTGCTGCGGTGTCTGGGCGAGCTGCCGGGCCAGCTCACGCTCGTCGCTGGCCTGCAGCACCGTCCGCGGATCGAAGCCCGAGCTCGAGAGGTGATCGCGCTGCCGGGGACGCTGGTCAAAGGTCTGCACGTCGACGGAGCTGCTGCTCCAGTTGCTGGCCTCGCCAGCCACCAGCCGCGCGGCGAGCGTGGCAAAGGGCTGGTTGCCCGGGCGCATGGACAGCACCAGCCACGAGCCCTGCTCGCGCAGCCGGGGCACCACTCCGGCCTGGACAAAGGAACTCTTGCCGGCCCCCGACGGTCCAACCACGGGCAGCACCGGATCCTCGCGCAAGCGCTCGACAAAGGCCGCGATCTCGGCGTCGCGTCCAAAAAAGAAATCCGCGTGGCGCTCGCCAAAGGGCAACAGTCCGCGAAACGGGCTCCGTTCATCCCCGCCGAGGTTGCGGCGACGCGAGATCATGCGCTCGAGTTCGGACACCACCTCCACCGCAGAGATCCGCTGCCGGGGGTCCTTGGCCAGGCAGCGACTCACCAGCTCACCGACGTCCCTGGGCAGCTCGGCAAACTGGGTCACCAGAGGCACGGGTTCGGGAGAGGTCACCTTGAAGGCCAGGGGCGCAGCATCGCGGTCCGTGTAGGGGCGGCGACCGGTCAGCAGCTCGAACAGGATCACCCCCAGAGCCCAGATGTCGCTGGCCTGGTCGCTGGGGAGCTGCTGCCAGCGCTCCGGAGAGATGTAGGCAGGGGTGCCGACGATGATCCGATCCCCGTCGTCCCCGGCAGGCTCCGCGTCGCGCCGGGGAGAGTGGCGCTGCGGCGACGCTTCGTCGATGGTGTCCAGATCTTCGAGGCTGCTCTGGGTCACCTGGTCCGGCGCCGCCCTGTGCAGGGCACGGCTCTCCACCGACGCCAGGGCCTCTTCACCAATGGCCTTGGCCAGACCGAAATCCACCACCCGCAGGCGACCATCGCGAGGGATGAGCACGTTCTCGGGCTTCAGATCGCGATGCAGCACGTTGTGGCGGTGGGCTTCCTGCAGGGCCTCGGCGATGGCCAGGCCAAAGCGCATGCTCTCCCGCAGGCTCGGCCACTGCTCGCGCATGCGCTGGCGAAGGCTCTGGCCCTCGAGGTACTCGAGCGCGATGTAGGGATTGCCCTGGTGCTCACCGGCAGCGAACACGGTCACGATGTGCGGATGATTGAACTGCGCGGTGGTCCGGGCCTCGAACAGGAAACGCTGGATCGATTTGGCCGAGCCCAGGTGCGTTGCGTTCACCACCTTGAGCGCGACCTTGCGCCCGAGCACGGTGTCGCGCGCCAGGTACACTTCCCCCATGCCACCCTGCCCCAGCAGGCGAAGCACGCGGAACTGATCGACCATCTCGTCGGGCTTGAGCACCCTCGCCCCATTGCCGTACCGGTTTCTCCACCGGCTGGTGCAGCGCACTATAGCAGGCCGTGGCGTCCGTTGTGCCAGGCTCCCGTCGTCATCCCGGGCTGGCGTGGTCCCGGGTTCAAGGTGCACTCCCTCCCAGGGACTCCGCCTCCACGTTCCCCTGTGGGGGGCCTCCCAGCTTCTTGATGAGCAGCTTGTTCAGGCCGCGCTCGTGCAACCGGACCCGGTACATGTAGCGGCTCCCGCTCGCGGTCTGAAAAGTGAGTTCGTGCTCGCCCGGAGAAAGTCGCAGAGCCTTGGAGGGAAACACCGGCGTGCGCATCCCGCTGTCCTTGCCGTCGATGAACAGCCTGGCAGGCGGGTGCGTGTTGACGGCCAGCTCGACCCGACCATCGTCCGCGACGGCAGATGGCGCGGCTCCGGCAGCCGGGCTGTCCCCGGTCTGCGCTTCACAGTTGCTGCACCCCAGGTAGTCCGGGTCGCGAAGGAAGGCATTGCCGAGTGGTGTGGCGCCAGGCCTTGGAACGCTGAGCACGGCGGGCCCGGGCGCCTCGACCCGCACCCGGTAGCTGTGGCGCTGGCCCAGGGCGTCGACGAGCTGCACTTCGTGGGTACCGACGCTCAGTGCCTCACCACGGAGGGGAGTCCGGCTGGCCAGCGCGCGCCCATCGATCTCCACCTGCAGCCCGGCCACGCCCACGATGTCGAAGGGAACCCGGGGGCTCGGCGAGAGGTCGTCCTCGTTTTCAGTGTCGTCGTCTTCGGGTCCGGGCCGGCCTTGCAGATAGACCGTGAGCTGCTGTGCCGTGTGAGGAACCAGGGTCAGGGTTCGGCTCCAGCGGGCGTGACCATCCAGCGTGAGCACGACGCGGTGGCTCGGGATCTTCGACGTCGCGCTGGCGGGGCTGCCGAGGCGGTAGGGCGTCTGGCCTGCGGGCTCGCCGTCGATGGAGACCTGGGCTCCCGGCGGCACGCTGTCGATGATCAGGGTTCCCGGGTCTGGTCGGTCCACGACCGGGGCCGAGCCGGAGATCTGGCAGCCCAGGCAGCACAGGATGGTGAGCACGAGCCAGGAGCCACTTCGCATCAAGCACTCGCTCCTTCCCGGATTCTCAATCACGAACCTCGTCGCAGACCTGGTGCGAGCACCGGAGCCGATCCAGCTCCCTGTCTACCTCGCGCCGCGCGACGGTTCCAGTGTGCAGCACGCGCTGGCCGCGGCTCAAAAAAACAGCTAGGACTGCCGACGAACCGAAAGGAATGCCATGGCCGACCCGACGCAGCGCACCGTTTCGCCTTTGCCCGACCCAGCCGCCCCATCCGTGCTCGTCATCGCCGAGTCCGATCCCTCGGGCAGTGCTGGCGTGCAGGGGGACCTGACCACGCTGGCGGCTCTCGGTGTCTACGGCATGGCCGTGCCGACCGCGCTCACCGTCCGCGGTGCCGGCTCCGTGCAACGGATCGTAGGTGTCTCCCCGGCGCTGACCCAGGCCAGCATCCGCGCCGTGCTCGACGAGCTCCCGGTTGCCGCCGTCAAGATCGGGACCCTACCCGACGCCGCCACCGCCGCGGCCGTGGCGCGGGCTCTCGAGCAGTACGCGGGACCACTGGTGCTGGACCCGACGACGCACCGTGTGCGGCGGACACGCTACGGAGACCGCCGGCTGCGCGACGCACTGGTCGACCTGCTGGTCCCGCGCGCCACCGTGGTCACTCCCAACCTCAATGCCGCCACGGCGCTGTGCCGGATCGAGGTGCGCGACCTGGAGATGATGATCGCGGCAGCCCGCGCCCTGGTCGGCATTGGCGCCGCCTGTGCCATGGTCAAGGGTGGGGGGCTCGACGGCGATCCCGTCGACGTGCTGGTCGACCGCCAGGCCTTCTCGCTGCTCTGGGGAACGCGCCACCACCTGCCGCGAACCCGCGGTGGAGGCAGCGCCGTGTCGACGGCTGTGGCCGTGGCCCTCGCCCGGGGCGCCGATCCCCGCGCCGCCTGCATCGACGCGCGCATCCGCCTGGACCGCGCCCTGGCCACGGATCACGTCATCGGGCGCGGCACGCCGTCCATCGCCCACCATGCGCTGCGCCTGGCAGGACCCACGCCTCACTAACCGGCTTTCTTGCTCTTGCTCTTCTTGGATTTGGCCTTGGAGATGGTCGACCCCGAGGTCATGGAGCGCGCCTCGGCCATGCGCGCCGCCACGTGCGGCCGGAACTCCGGAGCGATGGTGGCCAGCGGTTCCCATCCATCCTCGACGGACTCGCTCATCAGCAGGGGATCGTCGTCACCGAGCAGCTGGTAGATGTTCCGGCGATGCCTTTGCTCCTCGGGATCGTCTTCCCACTCGTCGAGCTCGCTGAGTCCAACGCCGGTGTAGCGTCCGACACCAACGCCGGTGGACCCATCGGCCTCGCCCTTGCGCCTGCCCTTCTTGGCCTTGGCCGCGCCGCCGGTGGTGGTCCCGCCGATGCCCGCACTGGTGGACTTGCCCTTCTGCTCGGTCTTGGGCTGCTGCTGCGGGAGGGGGCGAAGCGGTGTCCCTCCACGAATGCCACCGGGCATGATCGTCTCCGTCGAGGCCGCGCACATCGACGCGCGGGTTCTTCTTCATAGTGTAACACAGGCCCGCTGTCACGCCGTCTGCTTGTGAGTTCGCGCGCATTTGTGCCACACTCCCCGCCGTGACTGCCCCTCGCGCGATGGTCCAGACCTCCCTGCGCTTCGGCGACGAAGCCCTGGCACTGGGACTGCATGATCAGGCCCTCGAGCACTACGAGGCGGCTCTCGCCAGCGACCGCAAATCTGCCGAAGCCTGGGTTGGCAAGGCTCGGGTGCTCAGGCACTGGGGGCGTCTGGGCGATGCCGAGGACGCCTACATCCATGCTGTCGAGGCGAGCCCGCAGCTGGTTCAGGCCTGGATCGAACTCATCCAGCTCGAGTTCGAGGGCGGCGCGCCCGAGGTGGCCGAGGAGAACCTGGCGGCGGCCCTGCGCCTGCACCCTGGCCATGCCGAGCTGGTCAAACTGCGCTCCAGCACCCAGAAAGCCGTCGAGCCCGGGACACCGGCAGATGTGCTTGCCGAGTTGCGGGCTGCGCTGGACGCCGAGGACAGCGCGACCGCGCTCGAGGCGCTGGACTATCTCTTTGTCGAGTTTCCGGAAGATCCCCTGACCTCGGTGGCAAGAGCCGAGATGTATCTGGCCGTGGGAGACGACGACCCGGTGGACCTGATCCACACCCTCAACCGCGTGCGCAGCCAGCACCCCAACCTGTGGGAGATCCTCAGTGCCCTGGGTCGCCTGATGATGGCTCGCAGCCCCATGCGCAACCTGCGCGTGGGCGCGGCGCTGTGCGAGGATGCCTGGCGCGTCAGCGGCGAGCACCCGCGGGCGGGGCTGGCCCTGGTCGAAGCCTGGTCGGCTCTTGGCAAGGACAGACTGGCCCACGCCCTGTGCCAGCGACTGGCGCAAGGAGAGGGCGTCGAGGCCGAGATCGCGAGCACCTGGCTGGAGGCCGCCAGCTCGGACTAGCACCGGTTTCGCGCCGAGCTGACCGATGGTGCCGGGCACCCCCTACCTCGGACTCCGATGCAGGCGAAAACAGTCCAGGCGAGAGGTTGGAGCAGACCCGCCGGCAAGTGACCGACGAGCATCCGCGCAAGGGGTGGTGCGGACGAACGCTACGAGGAGAGGCTAGGCCCCCCGGTAGCGCCTGACGCACAGCGCGATCGCCAGCAACAGGACACCCAGGAAGGGCGGGGCCTGGGCCGGGCCCTGACAGATGCAACCTGGTGGCTCGGCACCAAGCGCCGCGTCGCTGCGCCCCGCATCGCCTGCGGCGTCGGTGGTCGCCGACGCATCCGCCAGCACAGCCCCATCGACCACGCCGGCGTCGTTGAACACCGGATCGCAGGCATCCCCCACACCGTCCTGGTCGGTGTCTGCCTGGTCGCGATTGGGTACCAGACGGCAATTGTCCGCACCGTCGTCGACATCGTCGTCGTCGGAGTCCGTGTCGCGCAGATCGGGCGTGCCGTCGCGGTCGGTGTCGACAGGCGCCGAGAGCAGGTCCGCATCGCCGGCCTCGTCCCTATCCAGCACGCCGTCGCCGTCAGAGTCGTCGTCCAGGGCATCGATATCGGTGTCACCATCGGTGTTGCGCGGCGCGCCGGGATCGCCCAGCTCGTCGAGATCGGACACCGTGTCTCCGTCCGAGTCGCGGCTGCTCGTGTCCATACCCAGGGCATCCTCCAGGGTGTCCGGCACGCCGTCGCCATCGTCATCGATGGCAGTGCAGACCAGGGTCAGGTCGCTCCCCGCGGTCCCCAGACCGTCACTCGCGGTCAGGCGCAAACGCCAGGTCCCGGCCTCGGAGTAGTGCGGCACCCAGCTGAAGGCACCACTCCCGGCATCCATGGAGGCACCCGGCGGAAAACCAAGCCCCGCATAGGTCACGCTGTCGCCCTCGGGATCCTGGGCCGCTGCGGTGAAGTTCACAGCCACCCCTTCGGCCACCGCGAGGGTGCCCTGGGGGGTCGGGGAGACGAACACGGGCAGGTCGTTGACCCCGGTGACGCGCACCCAGCTCTGGGCCTGCAGGCTGACGTCGCTGCCATCGTCGACCTGGAACACGATCGTGCGCTGCCCGGCGGTCGGATCGTCCCCGGCCGAGTTCTCGTAACGCACGCTTCGCAAGGCGGCCTGAAAACTGGCAAGGTCCGCCGGTCCCTGCAGGAGCAGGATGCCGGTGGCGGCCGCGAAGGCCTGGGCGGTGACGCCGAAGGCGGCGACGAAGGACAGCAGATCCTCCCCCTGCACGTAGCCATCACCCAGCGTCACGGTGGCACTGTTGATGGTGTTGCCGTCGTCAGTGAGCCGCAGCATGGGATCCACCGCAACCGCGCCATCGCCCTCGAGGTAGCTCAGGGTGCTGCCCGCGCTGACCACGGGCGCGCCGTTGGGCATGTGCAGCTCCAGGCGCAGGTCGTAAAAATTGGGGTCGTCCGCAAACTGGGGTGCCACCCGGGCCACAAAATCTCCCGCCGCCAGATCGACGCTGATGACGGTGGCATCCTCGACCTGGCTCGCAGTGCCCTGCACCTGGCCGGCCGTGTTCTCGATGCGCAGCAGCACGCGTCCGGCCGCCGGGGCATGCAGCACGGCGAGCTCCACCCGCAGCGGCACGCCGAGGGTGAAGGCCACCCAGTCCTCGCTGTCGTTGGCGATGCGGTCGAGGGTCAGTCCCGGAGTCACGCTGCGCGCCGCGATAGCCGAATCGTCCTCCTCGGCCGCGTCGTCGTCGACCAGAACCACGCTCAACACGGACGTCTCTGGCACGTCATACAGGCAGAAGGTGCCGCATTCGGCCTTGGTCACTCGCGCCCAGGCATACAGCTCCACGGCCGTGCCGAGATCGTCGTCCTGGAACCAGGACCCGCAATCAAAGCGCCGATCGATGCCGTTGGCGCTGACCTCGGCGGCACTCACCGTGAAGGTGGTCCCCCACACCAGATCATCCCCCAGAGGATCGTCCTCGTACACGGCGAGTTCCACGCCGTCGCCCGAGCTGAGCGCGACCTGCTGTGCCGCATCCAGGAGGCGCAGCTCGCACCAGCTCGCCTGGTCGCCGCGGATGGCCTGGGCCAGCACGTTGAGCACCACGGTGGCGTCGTCGTCGGAACCCGAGGTGCTCTGCACCGTGGGCCGGGCGTGGACCGGCGAGGCGAGTGTCGTGGCGATCAGGGATGCGATCAGAGATGCGGTGGCGACAGGGCGCATGGTCTCCCCCACGAGGTATCGTCGACGAGACGGACCTCGTCAAAGGGTAGGTGCTGCACCCGGGAGGGTCAAGAAGACGGGCAAGGTCGCCTCAGAAGCGCATGCCCCGCTTCGCGCGAAACTTGAACCAGTCGAAGCCGAGATAGCTGGCCACACCGAGCAGGGGTACACCCAGGATCCAGGTCAGCCCGGCGCCGGCCACCAGGCCCACTCCGGCCACGCCGACGAACAGGTAGCGCTTGCGCCTCTCGACCATCTTGTCGCGCTCGACCAGCGTGCCCATGCCGGTATCCTTTCTCTGCTTCGATGCACACCCTGTTTTACGACGCTAGCACATCTTGCCTGGCCCATCGTGCCCACACCCACCAGGTCCGAGGCAAGTTCTCGCCCTTGGGGCACCGCTGCGGTGCCAGCCGGGAGCTCGCTGTGGTAGAAAAGAGCCCTCCTGCCGACGCCGCACACGTCGGCGCCCACACGGCCCTGGAGGTCTGCCATGCGCTGCCCGTCGTCGTGGATTCCTGGTGCGCTGGTACTCCTCGGAACCCAGCTGGCCTGCCCACGCACAGCAACCGAACCGGGTGCATCCAAGACGGCTCCAACGCCCAGCGCCCCCGGGGTGGCAACACCATCCCAGAGCATTGTCGAGGGGGCCTTCAACGTGGCCTTCGTGTACATCGGTCCGGTGGGCGATGGCGGCTGGACCTATGCCCACGACCAGGGGCGCCGGGATCTCGAGAAGCGGGTGCCAGGTGTGCACACGGCCTACATCGAGTCCGTGGCCGAGGGAGCCGACGCAGCCCAGGTGATCCGGGGTCTCGCACGCAAGCGCTTTGACCTCATCGTGACGACGAGCTTTGGCTACATGGATGCCACCGAACAGGTGGCCGCTGAGTTTCCGGCGGTCCGTTTTCTGCACGTGTCAGGCTTCCGCTCCAATGGTTCCAACTTTGGCAATCTCTTCGGTGCGATGGAGAGCATGAAGTACCTGGCTGGCATGATCGCGGGAGCCAGGGCCAAGGCCGACGGCCGCCCCAAGGTGGGTTACATCGCGCCCTTCCCCATCCCCGAGGTGGTACGCCTGGGCAACGCCATGACCTTGGGCGTGCGCCGGACATGCCCCGAATGCACCGTTGCGATTCGCTGGATCCACACCTGGTTCGACCCTGCGCGCGAGCGCGAGGCCGCCGAGTCGCTGCTGGCCGAGGGCGTCGATGTGGTGGTCACTGGCGCGGACAGCACGGGCCCCCTCACCGCAGCGGCTCAGCACGAGCGCTGGGCCATCGGCTACGACTCGGAGAACGCGTGCCAGGCGAGCCCGGCGCGCTGCCTGACCACACCTTACTGGAACTGGGGGCCCATCTACGCCGACGTCGTGAAGCAGATCCGCGCAGGGACCTGGCGCGGGCACAATGACTACCGCGACGTCGACAGCGGCATCGTCGGACTGGCTGGCTTCATGGATGGACAGCAACCCGCACCCGGTGTCCCCGCCGAGGTGATCCCGCAGATTCGCGAGGTGCTCAGCGGGATGCAGCACGGGACCTTCACACGCTTCGATCTGTTCAGGGCGCCACTGCGCGACAACCGGGACCGCGTCATCCTCGACGGCGACGCGAGGCTGAGCCAGGAAGACCTCGAAGGCATTCGCGGGATCCCGGGGCGCACGGATTGCACGATCTGCATGGACTTCCTCGTCGAGGGCATGGTCGGGGCCCTGCCACTCCAGTGACGGAGGCAGCGACGGCCGTGGCCCTGCGCCTGCGAGGTGTCTGCAAGCACTTCGGAGCGCTGCAAGCCCTGGACGGCGTGGATCTCGACGTGGATCGAGGCCGCATCACCGCCCTGCTCGGCGAGAACGGCGCTGGGAAATCCACGCTCATGTCCATCTTGGCCGGGCTGGTGGTCCCGGATGGCGGCCACATCGAACTCGACGGCCGGCCGGTTCGCATCGATCGCCCGGCGCAGGCCATCGCCCTGGGCATCGGCATGGTGCACCAGCACTTTCAGCTCGTGCCTGGCCTCACCGTGGCCGAGAACGTGCTGCTGGGCCTGGCGCAGCCGCGCTGGTTCCTGGGTCGACGCGCTGGCCACGATGTGCTGCGCGACCTTGCAGCGCGAACCGGGCTGGCCGTGAATCCCGCCGCACCCCTGTGGTCGCTGTCGGTGGGCGAGAAACAGCAGGTCGAGATCCTCAAGGTGCTGTGGCGCGGTGCGTGGGTGCTCATCCTCGACGAGCCCACCGCCGTGCTCACGCCGCTCGAGGTGCAGCCCTTTTTGACGTCGTTGCGGCAACTCGCGGACGCTGGGGCGGCGGTGGTCCTGATCACCCACAAGCTGCCCGAGGTGCTCGCCATCGCGGACCAGATCACGGTCCTGCGCCGCGGGCGCGTGGTGGCGACAGGGCTGGATGGGCAACGCGTGACGGCCGCCGAGCTCGAGGGCCACATCCTTGGCCACAGCAGGGTCACCACGGAAGCCCGACCCAAGGCTCTGTCGACGACAGAAAATTCGGTCGCACGCCTCCAGGTCGAGGCCCTCTCCGCCCGGGGCAGCCGGGGCGAGTGCGCGCTGCACGAGGTGAGCCTTCACGTGCACGCCGGCGAGATCGTCGGAGTGGCGGGAGTGTCGGGGAACGGCCAGCGCGAACTCGCGGATGTCCTGCTCGGGGTGCAGGTGCCACTGTCCGGCCGTGTCATGCTCGACGGCCAGGATTTGGCGGGAGCCAATGTGGCGCAGCGACGACAGCGCGGCCTGGGTCTGGTGCCCGAGGACAGGCTGCGTCAGGGTGCAGCTCCGTCCCTGTCCGTGCTGCAGAACCTGTCGCTGTGCGCCGCCCAGCGGCCGCCCCATGGCCTGCTCCTGCGCTGGGATGCCCTGCGCCGGCGCGCCAAAGACCTGGTGACGACGCAGGATATCCGCCTGCACAGCATCGATCAGCCAGCCGGCGAGCTGTCCGGAGGCAACCTGCAGAAGCTGATCCTGGCCCGTGAGCTCGACGCCAAGCCGCGCGTCCTGGTCGTGGCCCAGCCCACCCGGGGCCTGGATCTCGGAGCAGCCTCCGAGGTCAGACGGCGCCTGATCGCGCTGGCCAAGAGTGATGGCGCGATCCTGCTCATCTCGGAAGATGTCGACGAGTTGCTGCGGATGGCGCACCGTATCGTGGTGCTCTACCGCGGACGGGTAGCCGGCATCCTCGAAGCCGCGGACGCCACCGCCGACAGCGTGGGTCGTCTCATGCTCGGCCATGAGGTGGCCGCGTGATCCGGGGCCGTTTGGTACTGGAGCCCCGCGCCGATCCTGGCGCCGGGTGGCGCATCGCCGTCAGCGGTGCGTCCTGCCTGCTGGCCCTGCTGCTTGGAGCGGCGCTGCTGGCCCTCAGCGGTGTGCACCCCGGTCTGGCCTACACTGCCATGCTCCGCGCGTCGCTAACCGGCGGCGTCTATGCCCTGTCCGACACGGCGGTCAAGGCCACCCCCCTGGTGCTGTGCGGCCTGGGATGTGCCCTCGCCTTTCGGGCGCGCCTATGGAACGTCGGCGCCGAGGGCCAGCTGCTGCTCGGCGCCTGGGCCGCGGCTGCCGTCGGCTCCGTGTGGCTGCCGCCAGAGACGCCGCGGGCACTGCTCCTGTTGCTGATGCTGGTGGCCGCCATGACGGCGGGTGGCGCCTACGCCGCCCTGGCCGGCTGGCTGCGCACCCGCTACCAGGTCAGCGAGATCCTCAGCACGCTCATGCTGGTCTACGTCGCCACGCACTGGAACAACTTCTGGATCTACGGCCCCTGGTCCGCGGGCGGCTTCCCCTTGACGCCGCTGTTTCCGGCCTCGTCCCGGCTGCCCCGGCTGACCGAGCTGGCGAGTTCCACGCCCGGCTTGGCGGGCATCACGCTGCACGCAGGCTGTGTCCTCGCGCCTGCGCTCGCGGTGCTGATGTGGTGGTGGCTGCGACGCAGTCGCTTCGGCTTGACCCTCGAGGTGGTTGGCGCCAGCCCCGACGTTGCCCGCAGCTCCGGCTTCGCCGTTGGCCGCCACGTCGTCATCGTGCTGGCCCTGTCTGGTGCGCTGGCAGGGCTGGCGGGAATGGTCGAGGTGTCGGGTGTGGTGTTCCGGCTGCAAGAGCGTTTCTCACCCGGCTACGGTTTCACCGCGATCATCGTGGCCTGGTTGGCGCGCCTGCACCCCGTGGGCGTGGTTCTCGTCGGCACTCTGCTCGCGGCTCTGCTGGTGGGAAGCCGCGAGGTTCAACCCGCGGGCATCGCCACCATGCTCCAGGGCTTGCTGCTCTTCGTCGTCGTCGGCGCCGATCTCCTGACCCATCATCGCCTGCGCTGGCGACGGGAGATCGCACATGCCTGACTTCGGGCCCGGGAGCTTCGTGCTCAACCTGCTCGCCGCCGGCCTGGCGTACGGGACACCGGTGCTCCTCGCCGCGCTGGGTGAAGTGGTGTGCGAGCGAGGCGGAGTGATCAACCTGGGACTCGAGGGGCTCATGCTCTTTGGAGCCATGCTCGCCGTGCTGGTGGGCCTGGCGACGGGCTCGGCTCTGCTTGGCGCCCTGGCCGCGACGGCCGGAACCGCGCTGCTGTCCTCGCTACACGCCCTGGCCTGCGTTGGCCTGAGGGCGGACCAGATCGTCTCCGGGCTGAGTCTGGGCTTCCTGGGCAGTGGCCTGGCCTCCATCCTTGGCGCGCCGCTGGTCGGAGCCCAGGCCTCGCTGCCCTGCGTGCCGACCCTCTCCTCCTCCATTCCGGTGCTCGGACCGCTGCTGTTCTCGCACAACGTCATGACCTACCTGGCCATGGTGCTGGTACCTGCGATCTGGTTCGCCTTGCACCGAACACGGCCTGGCCTGCACCTGCGGGCCGTGGGCGACAACCCTGCTGCGGCAGACAGCCTGGGTGTGCCGGTGGCGATCTATCGCTCAGGTGCCGTGATGGTCGGCGGCGCCCTGGCCGGCCTGGCCGGCGCGTCCCTGTCCCTTGGACGGACCCCCGGCTACGTCGACGGCATGGTCTCAGGTGCGGGCTGGATCGCCCTTGGCCTGACCATCTTTGCGCGCTGGGATCCCTGGCGCGTGATCCCTGGCGCCCTGCTGTTTGGAGCGCTGCGCCGCTTGCCGCTCGACGTGCAGGGACTCGGCTGGCCCGTGCTGAGCTCTCCCAGCAGCGGCTACTTCATGAACATGCTGCCTTACCTCAGCGTCGTGGCCGTGCTGGTCTGGGGCGCTCGTCGCCACCGTGGTCCGGGAAACGGCGCACCTGCGGCCCTGGGTCGACCCTTTGTGCGAGGAGAGCACCGCTGACCACCCACCGCGCGCCGGGCTGCCCGCGACGCCAGGGGGCCTACGGACGGGCGTCGCGATAGAAGGATCTTGCAGACCGGCCCTACTCCTGGACCACCGGCGCGTCCTCGTAGGTCAGGCCACTCCAGTTGGTGAAGAGCGCCATCACGCCGGCAACCACGACCACAACACCCGTGCTCACGAGCAGGACATTAGTACTCAGAGCCAGGGTATCGCCCGTTTCGCCGAGATCGCGCAGGTCGCGGCCGTCAATCAGGGAGCTCGAGCTGGACATGGTTCGGTAATCGGACTGCACGATGTTGAAGGCCACGCCACTGCCCGCGCTGGCCAGCCCCAGCACGGCAGCCACGCTGCTCGCCGCCACGAAGCTCCACAGGGGGAGCGGCGGCGGGGTGGCCCTCTCCACGGATCCTGGAGCCACCTTCACCACATGCGGCGACGAGGCGGAGCCATCCTGAAGCAGATCGCCCAGAGGGCCCGCGGTCGCCAGGTAGAACTCGACACCGAAGCCGTCGTCACTGGCGGTCCACTCTCCAGAGATCACACCGCTCCATACGCCCTCGGGGTCACGCTTGAGGGCCAGCGCCGAGTAGGAACTCTCTCCCTGCCGCCGGTACAGGATGCGCATCGAATCCACGGCCGTGGTCGGGTCCTGCAGGCGGTAGGCAAAACCAAGCGGGAAGCCCCCCGTGGCCTCGGCCGGATGCGCGCCGACGAGCCTGAGACTCTTGATCGTGCGCGCGATCTCGATCGCTCGCATCTGCTCCTGGATGGCGCGCTCCTCGACCTGCACCTTGCGGAACACCGCCATAATCTTGGGAGGTGTCTGCGTGGGCATGTCGAAATCAGGCCGGCCGCGCAGCAGCATGCGGAAGGGCTTCTCCGCCTCGATGGGGTCGCCGATGATGGCCAGGCTGGAGGCCTGCAGCAGGTAGGCGTCGAGCTTCTGGTCCGGAGAGATGGTCCCGCGCTCCAGCACGGCGTTGGCCAGTGGGATCACGCGCTCGTACTCGAGGGCGTCGTAAAGAGCCCGGGCTCGCGCCAGCACCTCGTCGGTGGGTTCCGCCGCATCCACCGCGACCTCGACAGCAGCGGCCGGTACTACAGCTGTCGGGGCTGCAGCGGGGACCACTGCCGAGGACGCCTTGCCCTTCTTCTTGGCTGCTTTCTTGGCGTCCGCCGGCGCTGCGAGCGAAAACAGGAACGCGCACAGTGCAGCGGCCAGGACGCGGCTCACGAAACCACTACGGACAGACATCGTGATACTCCGTCGTTGTTCCCGGGGTGGCGACGTCGCGGTCATGTTAGCACACGTTCCCTGCGGTGCACCCCTGCCCCTGCACGTCAATGCAGATGCGCCAGAAAAAGTCAGCGCGACGGTACTCAGCATCATCGACGCCAGCGCAAAGGCGCGAACGCCAGGGAACAGGCGCGGGGATGCAAGGACCCCCTGGAGAGAGAACCCCTAGTGGTTGTGCAGCGGCATGAAGAAGAACAGCACCGCAGCCATGATGGCCTGGTCGGAGCGCGCGCAGCCATCGAAACTGCCCCGCGACGAGCCTGACGCATTGCGCACCGTGCAGCCGTCCAGCCGGCCGATGCTGGAGCCCGAGCCATTGCGCAGCGTGCCGTCGCCGTCCACGCGGCCGATACTGGAGCCCGAGCTGTTGCGCACGGTGCCGTCGGGATCGATGCGGCCGATGCTGGAGCCCGAGCTGTCGCGTACCGTGCCGCCAGGCTCCACCCGCCCGATGCTGGAGCCCGAGCTATTGCGCACCGTGCCATCGGGGTCGAGCCTGCCGACGCTCGAACCCGAACCATTGCGGACGGTCATCGACGTGAATGCCTGCACCGGTGCCACCAGCACCAGAGGCAGGATGAGCGCAGGCAGCAACCACACGTCTCGCATCTCAGTCTCCCTGTCTCCCGCTGTGCTGTAACCGGAGCAGGCCCCACTCGCCACGCTGCTCCCGCGACCGCTCGACGGCGCCGCAGGACAGGTAGCGGGAGGACACCGCGTCGAGCTGGTTGACGAGCAGTCCGGAGAGCAGCAACCAGCCGGCCGGCCTCACGCGGGCGGTGATGGCCTGGCACAGGTCGAGGAGCGGTTGCATGAGGATGTTGGCCACCACCACATCATAGCACCCCGGAACGTGGACCTCGGCGCTGTGGATGAGCTGGATGTCAGCGGCCAGGCCGTTGCGCTGGGCTGTTTCCCGCGCCACCTGCAGGGCCTCGGCGTCGTTATCGACCGCGACCACGGGACGCGCCCCGAGCCCCGCGGCGAACAGTGCCAGGATGCCCGTGCCACAGCCCACGTCGAGCACGCTGTGGCCTGGCTGTACCAGTTGCTCCAGAGCCTCGGCGCACAGTCGCGTGGTCTCGTGGGTGCCGGTGCCGAAGGCCATGCCCGGGTCCATCACCAGCACCACCTCTTCGGGAAGCGCTTCGTGCGACAGCCACGACGGAACCACGCGCAGCCGCTGGCCGATCTGCTGCACCTGCCACTGCGCCTTCCAGGTTGCGTTCCAGTCCCTGTCCTCGGCGTCCTGCCAACGGATCTCGAGACCGGCCTCGGGCCTGGCCCCGGCCAGGTGCTCACCCACGGCGGACACCACGCGTGCCTCGAGCCCCGCCGCCGGCGCGAAGCAGGCGCGCACCGTGGCGCGACAGGTCGTGACGACCTCGCGCCCCGGGACCGCCCGGGTCTGGTCATCCTCTATCCAGGCGCCCTGGGCGCCGAGTTCGACCAGCAGGGCGGCCACCTCCTCGCCGTGGGCGGCGTGGACCTCGATGCAGATCTCGCGCTGGTACGCCACCTGATCCTCCCTCCCCCGTCGAGGATTCACGCTAGCGCACTGCTGCACCTGAGGCGAAGCAGGATCGAGGGTCTGCCGCATGGATGTTTCCAGCATCCGGTGACACGATGGGAAGTCCGATGCTCCATGGGAGATTTCTCCTACCACGTGCGGTGTCACTCCAATGGCGGAGGATGCTGGCGGGCCTGGGTCGACCTGTGGTCAGCCGGATCCGGTCAAGGGCACTCCACGATCTCGACGTGTCCCGAACGCCTCGGATCGCCGGCCCCTTCGACGCGCCCATCGGCGTGACGCAGCGCCAGGTGCACGCCGCCGAAGAACATGCTGGGGCGCTCGAAGCACAGCACCTGATCGCCCGCAGCCAGCGCGTCAAGCCGGGTCACCGCCTCGGACAGGTCGAAGACCTCGGCGTTGACCACCCCGTCCTCGACGTGCAGGCGTCCCGCGTTCACGGCCTCAGCTGGCGACATCCCGAAGTCGATGAGGTTGAGCAGCACCTGGGCGATGGCCGTGCGGATGCGGTTGGCACCACCGGAGCCGAGTACCATCAGCCTGTCGCCAGCGATCACCCGGGTCGGGCACATGTTGGTCTGCAACCGCGTCCCGGCCTCGACCGTGAAAAAGCCGGCCGGGTGCAGGTCGTCCTCGCCCATGAAGTTGTTGAGCACGATGCCGGTGTCGCCCAGCATGTGCCCACAGCCCTCGCCGTAGGAGATGGTGACCGCGGCCGCGTTGCCCTGGGCGTCGATGACGCTGATGTGGGTGGTGTGGCCGGGCCCAGTCAGGTCCCGGGTCGAGGGCACCGCTGCGCCCGTGCGCAGGGCCTCGAAGTGTGCGCGCCAGGCCTCCAGTCCGTCGCCAGCCAGGGGATCGCGCCCCGCGGATTTGACCGCGCTGGCGGTGCGCTGCGCCGCGACCAGGGCCGCCAGGAAAGCGTCGCTCGCACGCCCCAGCGCGGGCAGGTCGATGGCCTCGAGCAGGGACAGCATGGTCAGCATCAGGGTGCCACCATGGGAGGGCCAGGCGTGGGTCGCGATGTCGACCCCACGGTAGCGCCCACGGCGGGGCTCGAGCACGCGCACCTGGTAGTGGCGCAGGTCCTCGGCGGTGAGACCGCCGCCGGCCGCGACGCCAAAGTCCCGCAGCAGCAGGGGACCCAGCTCCTGCTCGACGAAGCGCGCGAGGCCCACCCTGGCCATGGCCTGCAAGGTGTCGGCGAGCGCAGGGTTGGCGAAGCGATCTCCCGCCTGCAGCTGGCGGCCGCCGGGCGCGTAGATGGCGCGCGTGCCCTCGCTGCGCGTCAGGATGGGGTGCAGCAGGCCAAAGGTGGAGGCCTGAAAGGCATCGAGCACCACGCCCCGGCGCAGGGCGGTACAGGCAGGCTCGATGAGTTCCTCGACGGGGAGCCGGCCGAAGCGCTGGTGCGCGATCGCCAGACCCGGCAAGGTCCCGGGCACGGCAGCAGCAGCGCGCCCGACGTGGAAGACCTGCTTCGCCCCGCCAAAATCCACGGTCACGGGCTCGAAGTCGCGCCCGCCGTCCTCCGCGCGCCCCAGGCCCGGTGCGTTGGAGAAGAAGTCGATGATGTGCGCCTGCCCGCTCGCCGCGTCGTGCACCAGCATCACGCCACCGCCGGCCAGGCTGGTGAGCACGGGCTCGTGGGCCGAGGTGGCCAGGCAGGCAGCGCAGGCCGCGTCGACCGCATTGCCGCCCCGGGCCAGGATCTCGGCCGCCACCCGCGCCGTCCCGGGCGAGCCAGCGGCCACCACGGCTTGTGCGTGCTTCACGCCGTCTCTCCGTCGACCCCCAGGCCAGACTCCTCGATGAGGTGCGCGATAACCGCCTGCAGGTCGCCCCGGCTCTCCCGGAACACCTTGCGCTGCCGGTCCGCCGACGTCCCCCGGTCCAGGATCTCGCGCACCCGCGCCACGTAGGATCGGGTCCCCAGCTCGTCCACCACGCCGTCCACAAAGAGAAGGAGATCGTCGACCCATTCGGTCGCGGTCTGCTCGCGCGCATTGTGAAAGTCCACCAACTTGCCCTGGATGCCGTGGCGCAGAGCTCGCCACTTGTTCTCGGCCACGTAGCCGCGATGACTGGTGCGCGGGGCGCGGCCACCCTGCACCTGCCGATCGATGGTGACGACGAGGGCCTGGATCAGTGCGCTCAGGGTGACGCTGTCATCCACCCGGGTTGGGATGTCGCAGATGCGGAACTCCAGCGTCGGAAAGACCGCATGAGGTCGCAGGTCCCACCAGATGCGCGAGGCGTCATCGATGCAGCCTGTCTGGACCAGGTTCGCGATCACCTCCTGGTACTCGGCGAGAGAATGAAAGGCCGGCGGCACGCCGGTTCGCGGCAGGCGCGCGAACACGGCACTGCGCATGGACATCAGCCCGGTGTCCCGGCCACACCAGAAGGGGGAGCTGCAGGACAGTGCCAGCAGGTGAGGCAGGTAAACGCGGGCGCCGTTCATCACCTGCAACAGGCGCGCGGGATCGTCGATGGCGACGTGGACGTGCAGGCCCGATATGAGGTTGGCCCGGGCCACGTCCTGCAACTCGTCGAGAAGTCCCTGGTAACGCGGCAGGCCGGTGATGGCCACCTGCTTCCAGTCGGCGACAGGGTGACTCCCCGCCGACAGGATCTGCAAGCCCTGCCCGTGGCACCAGCCGTGCAGCACCCTGCGCGCTCTGAACAGGCGGGCCTCGACCTCGTGGACGTCCGCGCAAATGCCCGTGTCCACCTCGGCGGCACAGCAGTGCAGCTCGGGCTTGATCTGCACGCCCTCGATGGTGCAGTACGCTTTGCCGCTGGCGTCTGCTGCCGGCAGCGGGGCCAGCACCCCGCTTAAGGGATGCACGACTTTGTGTTCTTCCTCGACGCCGAGCGTGTAGTTCGGCACCTCCCCCTCCTTGCCCGGCTAGGCCTGGGCTGCGCCGCGGCCGCGCCCGAACAGCCGGGTCAGCTCGCGCAGGCGCAGGCCCACGCTGTCCTCGAGGGCACCCTCGCGAAAGCGCCAGCTCCAGTTTCCTTGCTCCCGCGCAGGTGTGTTCATGCGCGCTGCGGAGCCCAGGCCGAGCAGGTCCTGCACCGGGGTGATCACGGTGTCGGCGACCGAGCGCAGGGCTGCCCGGATCAGATCCCAGGCGATGTCATTGCCATCGCAACCCAGGTAGCAGCGCACGTGGTGGCGCAGATCCTCGCCGGCCGCGTCGAACCAGCCGCAGGTGGTGTCGTTGTCGTGCGTCCCGGTGTAGGCCACGCAGCGACGCTGCAAGTTGTGCGGCAGGTACTCGTTGTCGGCGCCGCCACCGAAGGCGAAATGCAGCACGACCATGCCGGGAACGTCGATGTCGCGGCGCAGCTTCTTGACCTCCGGGGTGATCAGGCCGAGGTCCTCGGCCACCAGAGGCAGCTCGCCGAGCTGGCGCTTGACCTCGTCGAAGAAGGCCTTGCCTGGGCCCGGGGCCCAGCGTCCGTGAACCGCACTCTCGGCCTCGGCGGGGATCTCCCAGTAGGCCTCGAAGCCCCGAAAATGATCGAGACGCACCAGATCGGTCAGCTGCAAGGCCTTGCGCAGACGCGCCACCCACCAGGCATAGTGATCGCGCGCCATCACCTCCCAGCGGTACAGGGGGTTGCCCCACAGCTGCCCCGTGGCGCTGAAGTAGTCCGGCGGCACCCCCGCCACCACGATCGGCTGGCCGTCGTCGTCGAGAAAGAACAGCTCGGGGTGGGCCCACACCTCGGCACTGTCGTGCGCCACGAAGATGGGAATGTCCCCCAGAATCCGCACCCCCCGCTCGTTCGCGTAGCTCTTGAGCGCCTGCCACTGGTGGTCAAACAAGAACTGCACCCACCGCTGCAAGGCCATCTCGTCAGCGA
Source organism: Pseudomonadota bacterium (assembly GCA_043821645.1). Taxonomy (GTDB): domain Bacteria; phylum Myxococcota; class JACRCW01; order JAFGSX01; family JAFGSX01; genus JBDRCO01. The sequence goes on from JBDRCO010000033.1 coordinate 70,547, forward strand.
GCGTGGTACTCCAGCGCTCCAGGGCTGCAGGCTCACGACGCACCAGTTCCCCGGGCCAGGCACTCCACGGCGCGCCGTCGTGCACCTGCTTGAGGGCGATGTACAGGGCAAAGTCGTCGAGCCAGGCCGCCTCGCGGGCACGGAAGGCCGCAAAGGCCTCGAGCTGTTCCGAGCGCACCAGGGCGGGCCAGCGCGTGTAGGCACGGCGCAACATGTCCCAGCGAAAGCGGCGCACCGCCTCGAAGTCGACCAGATGCTCTGGAAACACGGGGGCAGTGGCCAGGTCCTCGGAGGTCAGCAGACCATCGATGCACAACCACTCGAGGGAGACCAGCAAGGGGTTGCCTGCGAAGGCCGAGGTGCTCTGGTAGGGCGAGTCTCCGTAGCCTGTGGGTCCCAGGGGCAGGACCTGCCACAGGCGTTGCTCGCAGGAGCTCAGGAAGTCGACGAAGCGATAGGCCGCGTCTCCGAGGTCTCCGCTGCCGTGCACGCCGGGCAGGCTGGTGGGATGGAGCAGCAGTCCACTGATGCGCTGTGGGATCATGACGGGCACCTCGACGAGGGGGACGGCATCGCGCGACAGATCCAATGCCCGGTGTCGGCGTGCGCCGCCACGACCGGAGCCGCAGCGTTGTAACGCGCCGAGTTCGGTACGGGTACCAAAAACACAGGGTCCACAGCGCTTCGCTGGCTGCCCGGACGCCGGTCCTGTGCTAGACCCTGGACCCGCCCGGGTGGTGCCGTCACGTGCGCGTTGAGTGGCGACGGGGATCACCCGGGTCGAGACACCGGCGCATCGCCCTGCCGGTGTCCGGACAGACGGGGCCGAGCGCCCTCGACCTCGAACAGAGAGGAGCAGGCAGCATGCTGCAGATCCTGATGCTGTTGGCGACAGTCCGCACTCTGGCCCCCGCCGAGGCCCCCCTGGCCGTGGTCCCCCCGGAGCCACCCGAAGACTTGCGCGCCCTCATCGACGGTGCGGGCAGCGCCAAGGACCAGGACGGCGCGGGCCTGGTGCTGGTCTTTGACCGCACCCGGGTCGAGGTCGAAGCCTCCGGTCTAGCGCACTACTACCGTCACCGTCTGTTCAAGGTCCTCGACGAAAAGGGAGCCACCGAGCTGGCCACCCTCCGCTTTGACTACGACCCCTCGTCCAACCTGGTCGAGGTGAAGCGTGCGCGGGTCCACCGTGGCCCCGCTGACGACGGCACCCTGCCCAAGCCCGAGGACCTGGGCGAGGATCGCCTGACCGACCTGCCCCAACCCCAGCACATGATTTACTGGGGCCCGCGCATGAAGCTGCTCAGCGTGCCGCGCCTGCACCCCGGAGACGCCCTCGAGGTGGAGACCTACACCAAGGGTTTCATCATCGCCTATCTCGACGGGGCGACCGGCGCCTCCGCCTCGGGCAGCACCACCGAGGGTGACGACAGCAAGTACATCCCGCCCATGCGCGGCCACTTCTACGACGTGGTGCTGTTCGGCGACGCGGCCGTGCCCACCCTCGAGCGGCGCTACCAGGTCACCCTGCCCCGGGACAGACCCCTGCAGTTCGAGGTCTTCAATGGCGAGGTGGCCTCGCGCATGGCCTTCGACAAGCAGCGGACCACCTACACGTTCTGGAAGAAGAAACTGCCCGCCCACACCCCCGAGGCCAAGGCCGCCGACGCCAGCGACTACCTGCCCAAGGTGGTGATGGCCACGGTGCCCAGCTGGGAGGCCAAGAGCCGCTGGTTCTTCGAGGTCAACGAGAGCCAGTTCGAGGCCAACGACGCCATTCGCCAGAAGGTGGCCGAGATCACCCGCGGCGCCCGCAGCGAGGAGGACAAGATAGACGCCATCCTGCACTGGACCGCCCAGGAGATCCGCTACAGCGGCATCAGCATGGGCCAGGGCGAGGGCTACACCCTGCACTCCGGCGCCATGACCTTCAACGACAGGGCGGGCGTGTGCAAGGACATCGCCGGTATGTCCATCACCATGTTGCGCGCCGCGGGCTTCACCTCGTACCCGGCCATGACCATGGCTGGCGCCCGGGTCGAGCAGGTCCCGGCCGACCAGTTCAACCACTGCGTGGTGGCGGTGCAGCGTCCCGAGGGCTTTCGCATGATCGACCCCACCTGGGCGCCCTTCTCGTCCGAACTGTGGTCGAGCGCCGAGCGCGAGCAGCACTACGTCATCGGCACGCCCCAGGGCCTGACGCTGATGCAGACGCCCTACCTGCCGCCGGAGCACAACCACCTGACCATCACCGCGCGCTCGCGCCTGGATCTGAAGGGTGACCTGGTCAGCGAGGTCACCATAGGCGCCACCGGCTATGTCGAAGACAGGATGCGTCGCCTGCTCGCCTACCGCTCGGTGCTGGAGCTGCACGCGGCGGTGAGCGAGTCCCTGGTGCGGGTGTCGCCCCTGGCCGAGCTCGAGGACCTGCGCTTCAGCGACCACCGCGACCTCAAAACCCCCCTCGTCGTCACCCTGCGCTACCGGGTGCCACGCTACGCCCACGTCGGCGATCGCGTGCTGGGCAGCGGCCTGCCCCTGTCGCGCCATATTCTGGCCAACGGCTCCCTCGCCGACTGGCTGTTCGCGACGACGACTCCCTCGCGCCAGGCCGCCATCTGGCTACGCAGCCCCCAGCAGCTCAGCTTTCACGAGACCCTGGAGCTGCCCGCGGGCTTTGTCCTGCGCGGCGTGCCCCTCGACCACCGGACGACCAGCGACCTGGGAAACGTGCGCGCCACCCTGGTGCAGGAGCGCGATGAGTTGCGCTTCGACGAGGAGATCCGCATCCTGCAGCGCAACATCGCACCCAAGGACTACACCGCGCTCAAGACTGTGGCCGACGCCGTGCGCAGCGTCGGCGAGACCCGCATCTACCTCGAGCGGCCTTCGCGCGAGGAGACCGCCAGCACCCCGCGGTCGCGTCGTACCAGGAAGGGAGGTGGGCGATGACGGGCTCGCGCGTGCTCTGGCTACCCCTCGCCGGCGCCTTGATCCTGAGCTGCTGTGCCTCGTCGTCGCAGCGCCTGCGCACCCGCACCACCGACGAGCCTGGCGACGCCGTCGCCGTCGAGGTGGTGCACCATTTCAGCCTCGAGCACGACGGCACTTTCCGCCACCGCGTCCTCGAGCGCACCCGCCTGGTCACCGAGCACGCCATCGACGAGCTCGGCGATCCTCGCATCGCGCACCGGGCCGGGCGCGAGACCTTGCAGGTGGTGCGCGCCGAGACCAGCATGCGCGACGGTACGATCGTCGCCATCCAGCCCAACTCCATCACCGAGACCGTGCCCGACGCCCTCGGCCTGGCCCCGGCCTACACCGACCTGCGCGAGACTGTGGTGACCCTGGTGGGGCTGGAGACAGGCTGCACGACCCTGCTCGAGCACGAGCGCGCGGCACGCGGCCACAAGGGTCCGGTCTGGGCCGAGGTGCCCCTGGCCACCTGGTACCCCACGGAGAAGCTCTCAGTGCAGGTCGCGGTGCCGGAGGACTACCCCTTGCGCTGGAGCTGCCTGGGTTGCCGCGTGCAACCCGTCGAGGAAAAGACGGCCCAGGGCTCGAGCCTGCGCTTCGACTTCACCCAGGTGGCGCCGCTCAACCTCGACGAGGTCGGGCGCGAGCACCTGCCCGTGCCCGGACAGCCGCGCCTGGTTTTCTCGACGGCCGCCTCGTGGCGCGTCCTCATCGACGCCCTGCGCGCAGACCTCGACAGGGCGAGCACCGTCGATACCACCGTGCAGCAGCGCGCTCGGGACCTCACCGAACACGCCCTGCGGCCCCAGGAACGCGCTCTGGCCTTGCAGCGCTTCGTCGCCAGCGACCTCGCCACCGTGCACTGGCCCCAGGACGCCCTGGGCTGGACCCCGCGGTCCGCGGCGCAGGTGCTGGACAGCTCCTACGGCCACGCCCTGGACAAGGCTGTGCTGCTCGCGGCCCTGCTGCTAGCCGTCGATATTCCGGCCACGCCGGTGCTCATCTCCCGCGATGGTCTGGTCGATCCCAAGGTGCCGGCGCTGGCGCCCTTCGACGAGCTGTGGCTGGTGGTCGAGCTCGACGGGCAGCCGCTGTGGCTGTCACCCCTGCAGGTGCATGGCACGCACGGGCTGGCGTGGATCGAGGGACGCTGGGCCCTGCCCCTGCTCGCGGGACGTCCGGACAAGCTGCCCGTGCTCATCGCGCGAAGCCCGCTGGCGCTGGGCCAGCCCCTGCACCTGGCCCTCGGCGACGAGGCCGTGCAGCAACACCAGACACAGCTCAGTGCGGCCATCACCCTGGGTGACGACGGCACGATGCAGCTGGATGTGGATCAGCGCCTGACCGGCGCCTATGGCGCGTCCCACGAGGTGAATCCGGACAAGGGTGGCCAGGCCCTGGCCGCGACCCTGGTTCAGGATCTGGGCCTGCCCAAGGGCGTGACCGCGACCGAAGGCCAGCCGCCCCGCCTGGTCGAGCTGTCGCCGGCGCAGACCCGCGTCACCGCCACGCTGGCGGGTCAGGCCGCCGGCGTCGCCGCGATCCTCGAGCTGCCCCTGCCGCGCCCCGCGCGCAGCCAGCTCGCTGGCCTCGATCTGCACCGCCTGCACCGCGACCTGCCCTTTGAGCTGGCCCACCGCGGTATCGAGCGCAGCGTGATCGAGATCCAGCTCCCTGACGGCGTGGAGCTGCGCTCCAAGCTGCTCGAAGGCGAGCTGCGCAACAGTGTGGGCTCGGTGATCACGCGCCACGAGCATCACAAGGGGCGGCTGGTGCTCACCCGCGAGCTGGTGCTCACCCAGCGCCTGATCGCTGCGGACAAGTGGCCCGAGCTGCGCGCCCTGGCCCACGAGCTGCTGCGCGCCGACGCCCAGACCCTGCTATTCGTGAAGAAGCTCGACGACGACGCGCCCTGAGCGGGCTCACTTCACCGGTACCAAACCATAGAGCCCTGCCAGCACCTGCTGCGCCAGGGTCTCGTCCACCTGCCCCAGGGCCTGCCGCGCCTGCGCCAGCTCCTGGGTCCCGAACACCTGCTGCACGGCGGCGTCGGCCTGACGCAGCTGCTCGTCGTAGCTGCGCTCGATGCGCTGGCGCACGCGCTCGGCTTCGGCCTGCAGGGCCTGCACCGGCGCCGGCAGCGACACACCCGCTTGCCGACCTGCCTGCGACAAGGCGCCCAGCACGTCGCCGCTGGCAGCCCGCTGCACCGTGCCCGCGACCTGCGCTCCCTGCCCGAGCAGACGGCCCACCTCGCCGTTGCCTGCCAGACCCGAGGCGCTGCCCAGGGCCCCGGCCACGTCGCCCCGCGCCAGGCTGGTGGCTGTGTCCACCGCCGTGGCACCCTTGCCGAGCACGCCCGCGACCTCACCCGCACCCGCACCGCCCGCCACACCCGCGGCCCCGCGCAGGGCACCGCCAACGTCACCGCGCACCAGCGAGCGCACCGTGTTGACACCGCTCTTCACCAGGTTGACGCCTTTCTGGACGTAGCCTGCGATCTTACCAACCACTCCGCCCACGCCGGGCAAGGCCTCCAGCAGCGACGAGATCGCGCCCTTGAAATTACCCGTCACCAGGTTGCCCACGGTCTTGGCGCCAGCCCAGATGGCACCCGCGATCTGCCCCACGCCGGGGATGAGCCTGACCACGGGCATGACGAAGTCGACGATCTTGCCAATCCAGCCAAAGGCTTTCTTGAAGAAGCCGAACAGCGACTCGAAGAAACTCTTGGGCCGGTACAGGTCGTACAGGAAGTCGCCCATCTGCTTCAGGCGCTGGTGCTCAGCCTTGTAGGTCTGATCGACGCGGGCGATCTCCTGCTTGGCGCGCGCCGCCTGGGGCGAGTCCTTGCCGTAGGTGGCCTCGATCATGGCCAGCTCGGCCTTGAGTTCCTGCTTGTGTGCCTTGCCCGCAGCCTCGATGCGCTTGGCGCTCTCCTTGTTGATGCGCCCCAGGCGTCCCGTGAACATGTCGTGCATGTTGACCGGGCCGTTCAGGCCGCAGAAGCCCTTGTTCTCGGGCAGGCCATACTTCTTGCGCAGGGCCTCGAGCTTCTTCTTCTTCTGATCCTGGCTCAGGCTCTCGTCGCTGGCGATGGCATCGACCTCGGCGGTGACCTGCTCGAGCACGACGGGCGGCTTGATCTTGTCGGCGATCTTGGCGCGCTGCTTGTTCAGCTTGGCCAGCTTCTCGGCCCTGTGCTTGGGCGACAGGGCGGGGTCGGCCTGCACCTGGGCGATCTGGGTGTCGACCTGAGCCAGCTTGGCCTCGTGCGGCGCGTTCGCCTTCGCACGCCTGGCATTGAACGCGTCGACGTCGGCACGCTGCTTGTCCGTGAAGCTGTACTTCTCGTGCTCGACCCGCGCCCGCTCGTTGGCGATGGTGCGCTGCGCACGGTCCAAGGGCGCGCTCGCCGCCTCCCGGGGCTGTGCCGCGGCCTGGGTCGGTTGCACCTGTGCCGTCCCGACCGCCCGGCGACTGGCATGCAGGGCCTGGGTGTCCTCGAGGCCATCGGGCAGTAGCCCCTGGCGCACCAGCTCGGCCACCACGGCACGTTGCACGGCGGGATCCAGGTGTTGCACGACGTTCAGGACGGGGTTGGCGTGCAGATGCGGCACGCGCGGAGACACGGAGACCTTCATGGCACCCTCCTCAGGTCGGGACCTGATGCCGAAGCGAGACGACAGAGTCGATAAGATACGAGCCCGCCGAACAGGTTATCGCAGCGACTGACGACGGGTTGCGAGAAAATGGTAAGATACGAAACTACCCTGGAGCAGGATGTGCGTGGATCTCAGGCCCGAGCAGAAGCGCCGCGACGGTGCGCGCTAGCTGGCACCCTGGCCCAGGGAGCGCGCCACCGCACCGGTGCGATCGGTGGGATCCATCTCCCCTTGCAGTGGCACCTCGACCAGGGGACCGTCGATGTGCCCGCGCAGCCGCTCGATCTGAGCCCGCGCCTCGTCGGCTCCGTCGAGTTCGCTCCGCGCCGCACTGGCCGCCTGGTTGAGCGCGGTGTCGGCGTGATTCTGCAGCTGATCGAGCAGCCCACGATCCGCGGCGTTGACGAGGGACACCGGCACCTGGTTGACGACGACCGTGCGGCTGGACAGCCCCAGCTCTCGAGCCCGCTGGACCAGCTCGATGGTCTCGTTGACCGGCAGCTCCTCGGGCAGGGCCACCACCACCAGCTCGCAGCGCTGGGGGTTC
>JBDRCO010000034.1:0-4642 GCA_043821645.1 Pseudomonadota bacterium
CGGCAGCAGTGCACTGCAGGAGACGGGCCAGCTCGGAATGACTCGATGAAACCGGGCGCAGTGGAGGCATGAGGAGCAGGCTGCTGTGGCGATTTGCGGCGGTCTGGCGCATTCTGCCGCGTGGTTGTGAGTGCGAACGAGTTCCCGGTGCGTTCCATGCGGGGTCTGGACATGAACCATCATCTGGTGCTGCTGGTCTGCTCGGGCGCCCTGCTCTGTCAGTGCACTCCAGGCGTGGTCACGCGTGACGCAGCGGGGGATGCCGCGACGCGGGATGGTTCAGGGCTGGACTCGACGGATGCGGACAGCCTGGTGCAACGAGACGCAAGTCAGGATGCAGGCCTGGTCGACGTCATCATGTCGCGAGATGCTCTGGAATCAGATCGGCGGGAGCCCCTTGATTCACGTTCGGATAGCGCACCCGCGGAGCTTTCGCTTGTCGATGCGGAGCCAGGGGACCTCCTGGCGCCAGATTTGTGGTTGCCCGATCTGGGCTCCATTCTGGACGCAGCGTCCCCGGACCTGAATGCGGCTGATGCTGGCGGGATGGATGCGTCGAGCTGTGGCCCATGCCGCGGAGGCGAGACCTGTGTGCTGGGCCATTGCGCTCCGGTAGCGGTGCTCCACGCGCGGCCAGGCAGCGCACCCGTCACATGGTACTGCCCACCCGGATACTCGGAGGCGGGACACTGGCGAACAGGACCTGGGGTTCAGGACGGTACGGCCGAAGGCCAGGATGTCCAGGGCTACAGGATCGACGAGGGCTGGATGTGGTTGTGCTCGGCCCTGCCATCGAAGGTTCGCGCGCTCATCGGCGTGGACGATTGCGGTTCAGCGACGACGAGCTGTGAGCACACGTCGCGGGGAGCCTGGCACGTGGGCGCAGGTTGTAGCGGCGGGGTGCAGGCCGTGGACGCAACCGGCATCGGCATCGTCTCGGGTTGGATGCGCCTGTGCGTCGAGAGCTCGATTGGGGCCGGTGTCGAGGTGATGAGCGACGACTGCGCGAGCGCAATCACGGGCTGCGACGGCCGCTGGAACGCTGGTCACTGGCACGCCATGCCGGCAGGGTGCGGGGGCGGTGACACCATCGTGGGGGCCAGCGGTGGGTCGGCGCAATCGGGCTGGGCCGGGCTGTGCGTGGACGCCGAGAGCTTCCCTCCGGTGTCGACGGAGAGTCTGAGCGGGAAGGTCATGGCCGGCTACCAGGGTTGGTTCGGGACACCGGGCGATGGCTCGCAGCGCAATGCCTGGATTCACTGGTTCCGCAATCAGACCCCGGAGGCGAGCAACGCAACCTTCGATCTGTGGCCTGATCTGAGTGAGGTGAACCCCCTGGATCTGACTGCGACCAGCATGACCTACCCGGGTGGCAGCGCCTCAAGCCTGTTCTCGGGTTACTCCGGGGCCGTGGTGGACAGGCACTTCAGGTGGATGGCCGAGCACGGGATAGATGGGGTTTTCTTGCAGCGCTTCGTCAGCGAGACCACCACCACGGACGGCCTGGAGTTTCGCGACCAGGTGACGCGCAACGTGATGGCGGCTGCCGAGCACTGGGGACGCGTGTTCGCGATCATGTACGACATCAGCGGGGCGCCGGCTGCCACCTTGGTCCAGACTGTGGAAGCGGATTGGCAGCACCTGGTCGATGACCTCGGCGTCACGACGTCAGGTCGCTACCTACAGCACAGGGGGAAGCCCCTGCTGGCGATCTGGGGTCTCGGGTTCGACGACAGACCTGGCACCCCTGCCGAGGCCCTGCAGCTGATCGGGTACCTGAAGGCCGACGCAGATGCGCGGCTGCGGGTCAGCGTGATGGGTGGCACGCCAACCCACTGGCGCACCGGCACCAATGACTCGCAGGCTGGCTTTGAGTCTGTCTACGCCGCCTATGACGTACTGTCACCCTGGGCCGTGGGTCGTTTCTCTGACGACGCCGGCGTCACGAGTTTTCGCCAGAATCTGATCGTTCCCGACCTGGCCGTATGCAATGGCCGCGGCCAGGACTACTTGCCGGTGGTGTGGCCTGGATTCTCGTGGGCCAACCTGATGCAGGATGCCGGGCTTCGCAATGCCATCCCCCGTCGTGGCGGGCGCTTCTTCTGGAACCAGGTGAACTCGGCGTTGCAGGCCGGGAGCAGCATGCTTTACGTGGCCATGTTCGACGAGGTGGACGAAGGAACGGCGGTATTCAAGGCGGCAGCGACGCAGCAGGATGTGCCCACCCAGGGCTGGTTCCTGTCCCTGGACGCCGACGGCGAGAACGTCCCCGGCAACTGGTACCTGCGACTGACCGGCGCGGCCACCAAGACCCTGCAAGGTCAGGTGGCAAGGGACAGCGCGCTGCCCCTGCGCTGAGGCACTTACATGTCGATGGGCACACGAAGAGCCAGACCAGCGCGGCCCGTTGTGGCGCCTCGCCCCACGTCGCTGAGGGAGTAACCCGCCTGGGTGAAGATCCACACGCTGGCGGCAGGGCTCTGCACACCCACGCCTGCGTCGGCGAGGACGGAGGCGCGCAGACTCCAGCGGCTATCTGGCTCGAGCATGGAGGCCAGCTCGGCGCGGGGGCCAAGTTGCAGCAGCACGGGCCCGAGGCGCACACCGACGAGGTAGGCCGCACCCGTGGCCACGCCGAGAGCAGGCAAGCCACCCAGGGCGAGCATGGGTCCGAGCTCACCGTGGAGCTGGCCGTACCAGGTCCCGGTGTCGAAGCTGCGCAGGGTCAGGCCGAAGTCAGCTCGCAACAGATTGACGCCGAGGTCGTAGCGCAGGCCCATGCGCGGCTGAAGCGCGGTGCCTCCCAGGGCGAAGCCGAGCGCGAGGGAGGGCGTGCCGGCCTCGAGTAATGCCGTGGACCCGGACGTGGGGGTCGAGAAGCTGGCCCGGAGTGGTGCCGCGAGGCAGCACAGGCCGAGGGTGACAACGAGGATGCGGCTCATGGCACCACCTCCGAGGCGGAGAGGAGACCTTCAGGCCACAGCTCGCTGGCGGTCCACAGGGCGCTGTCCTGACCCTTGATCTCGTCGAGGAGCGCATCGACCAGGAACATGGCGAGACGGCGCCCGCTGGCGAGGTCGATCTCGGCGACACCATCTCCAGCAAGTTCTGAGGGGGTGGCATCGTCGGTGAACTGGTAGTGGTTCATGCCCTTGACGAAGGCCATGCTGAGGGGCGCGTGAAAGGTGCGTGCGGCATCGATGAACCCGGCCGACGTGGTGTTGCCGTTGTTGGTGCCGGCAATGCTGAGCACGCGCCCGTCGACGCGTGGCGAGAGGTCGTCCCCGGGATCTGGCAGGCTGGCCAGCAACACCAACCCGTACATTGCCACGGGCTCATCGAGCCAGGCCTTGGTCGCGACCACGCCGCCGAGGCTGTGACCGATGGTCAGCCCCTGGTCCTGGCTCAGCACATCGCTGAGCGGATCGCGAGGATCCAGCGCGAGGCGCCGGGCCGCATGCAGCGCATCGACGACCTGCCCCTGATCAAAGAAGGCCAGGTTGCCGACATGCTGAGGCGCGAGCACGACGCTGCCCCGGCTGGCCAGGTGAACAGCGAGCCAGCGGTAGCGTGCGACGTCGACCAGCCCCCCCTGCACCTGGAGCACGGGCGGGAAGGGCCCCGGTGACATCGCAGCCTCGAGCTCCGGCATGAAGACATGGGTGGTGATGGGTTGATCCACGCGACCTCGCAGCACGCGCTGAACCAGGCGAACGCCGTAGGGTCCGCGATCGCCGTAGGCCGCCGGGGCCAGGGCATCGGGTTCAAGCAGGATCTCGCCGGGCTCCGTGCAGGCTCCGACGAGCAGGGTGAGGACGAGGAGCCACACGTGTCCCCGTGGCTTGCTGATCATGCTTCCTCCACTGCCGGCACGAGGCCTGTCGCTCCGACAGCCGTGCCTCGATGTTCTTCCTGCTGCTGATACTGCAACCGATACAGGCGTGGGTACAGGGTGCCCTGGCGCATCAGCTCATCGTGGCTGCCCTGCTCGACCAGGCGCCCGTCGTGTATCACCAGGATGCGATCGCAGCTCTGGATGGTGGACAGGCGGTGGGCAATGACGATGGCGGTGCGGTCGCGCAGAGCCACGTCAATGGCGTCTTGCAGGCAGTGCTCCGTGGCCGTGTCGATGCTGGCCGTGGCCTCGTCCAGGATAAGGATGTCGGGCTCGGTGATCAGGGTGCGAAGCAGGGCCACGATCTGCCGCTCTCCCAGGGACAGATTGAGACCGCGTTCGGATACCACGGCGTCGAGCCCACCACGACGTTCAATGATGTCGGCGGCGCAGGTCACCTGCAGCGCCCGTCGCAGTGCCTCGTCGTCGAGATGGCGGGCGCCGAACAGCAGGTTGTCGCGCAGGTTGCCCCGGAATAGAAAGACGTCCTGCAGCACCAGGGCGAAGCGACCGCGAAGGGAGGCCAGACGCAGCTCGCGCAGGTCGCGCCCGTCGAGGAGGATGCGACCTGACGTCACGTCGTAGTGGCGCACCAGGAGCCTGCCGATGGTGGTCTTGCCACTGCCCGTGCGTCCGACCAGTGCCACGCGCTCGCCTCGATGCACTGTGAAGCAAATGTCGGTGAGCACCGGAGAACCGGCACGATAGGAGAAGTTGACCCGGTCGAACTCAATGGTCTGTCGCAGA
>JBDRCO010000035.1:0-11469 GCA_043821645.1 Pseudomonadota bacterium
AGCACCGCGGTGACGTCGGACGAGCCCACCACCTGCACCCCCTGGGGGATCAGCGGTGTCAGCTCGCTCAAGAAGACCTCATCCAGGATCTTGCCGCTCTTTTCGTCCAGGCCCTGGGCCAGCTGAAAGGGCAGCACCACCATGTGCTGGATCTTGGGCGAGGCAGAGGGGGGCTGAGCACGCAGCGGAAGCGCCAAGAGAATGGGGGCGACCCAGGGCAGGGCAAGCATGGCTTTCATGGCAACCTCGAATGCATGGCTCTGCGCGCTACGATAGTCTTCGCCCTCGGACCCAGCAAGTGAGGCAGATCACGGGGCAGCCCCGAACGTTGGATGGATCATGAGCCATCACCCCTGCAGCCTAACATCCGTTCGTGGCGCGGTCCTGCTCACGCTCCTCACCTGGCCCCTCGGGGTCGCTGCTGCCGACCTGGACACCGCACCCCGGGTGCGCGCTGCGCGCCAGCACCTGGGCCAGACCCCGCAGCAACTGTTCCAGGCCAAGGGGCTCGACTATCCACCTGCCCAGCTTTACCTGCGCGCCTTCAAGCACGAAAGCCAGCTCGAGCTGTGGGCGGGGCCAGCACAGCAGCCGCTGGTCCTGGTCAAGACCTACCCCATCTGCGCGCGCTCAGGCGAGCTCGGTCCCAAGCGCCAGCGCGGCGACCTGCAGGTGCCCGAGGGCTTCTACGTCATCGATCGCTTCAACCCCACCAGCACCTACCACCTGTCGCTGCGCGTCAGCTACCCCAACGCCCTGGACCGCGCGCTCAAGACCGCCCGCGATCCCGGCGGCGACATCTACATCCACGGATCCTGCGTGACCATAGGCTGCCTGCCCCTCGAGGATGGCCCCATCGAGGAGCTTTTTGTGATCCTGCTCGACCACAAGGCGGCGACCGGGCGCGCCGTCCCCGTGCACATCTTCCCCACACGCATGGACGAGACCGGCATGGCACGACTGCAGCAGCTGGCAGACCAGGGAAGTCCCTACCAGCCCTTCTGGCTCGACCTTCAACCCGCGTACACCCTGTTCGAGAAGACACGGCGCGTTCCGTCGACAAGACCCGATCTGGTCGGCAAGAAATACCGGGTGCGTGCAGGGCCTTGAATTCGCCAAGCGTGCTCGCCTGTGGCAGACTCGGAGCACGGGCCTCGCGCCCGACAACGGGAGTATGTCATGCGCTGTATGCTGTGCAGACTCGTGCTGTTGGCGGTGGTGGCGACTGCTGCCTGCACGACCCCTGAGGGTGAGTGCTTCAAGAACCAGGACTGCCCCACGGGCGAGCTGTGCAATCGCGACAACACCTGCGTGCCCCTGGTGGTCCCGCCACCTACCGATGCCGGGCGCCGCGATCGCATCGTTGGCGTCGACACCTTCGATGCCGGCCCCGAAGATGCTGCCCGCGAAGATGGTCCTCTCGACGCCGCTGCACACTCGGATCTGGCCCGACGTGACACAACCTCACCCCGCGACGCCGCGCAGCCAGACACCGCTCCCAGCCAGGTGGACGCGATGAGCGTGTGTCAGCATCCTGCAGCCCTGGCCCTGTCAGCAGATCAGGCCTCGCTTTTCGTGGGTTGCCAGGGGGATGACCGCATCCAGGTGTACGGGAGCATCGCCGGACAGCTCATCCGGAACCTGACCAGCCTCGCCACACCCTGCCAACCCGCGGCCTTGCACCTGCGCGAAGACAAATCCCAGCTCTGGGTATCGTGCCAGGCCAACCCCCAGGCCAAGGTGCTCAACGTGAGCCCCACCACGGGTCTGGCCAACCAACCCGCGTTCACCAGCTCCGCCTCGCCCCGGGCACGCTTCGCCTCGGGCAGCGACCGCCTGGTCATGGTCACGGTGGGTTCGCAATCCTACTCGTTGATGAATATCGGCTTGACCTTTGCGGTGGAGGTGGGAGCGGCGCTGATCCTGGGCGGCGGAGGCGTGGCCGTCCGCTCCGATGGCAGCACCATCTACTTCACCCAGACCTCGACCACGGCCAATAACATCTACTGCATCGACCAGGGCAACGGGCCCGTGGCCTGCAACCTGTTCACACCCTTCTCCGTTGCCAACTTGCTGACCATCAGCCCGGGGTCGACCAGCTTGCCAAGCACAGCCCGCAACGTGCTGCTCGTCGCCAACGCCCAGAGCTTCATCCGGCTCAACCAGAACGGCCAGGTCGCGCCACAGGTCAACATCGGGCAGGGCCAGACCCGCAACATGACCGTGCAGCCTGACGGACGCTTCTTCTACCTTGGCGTCTTCAACACCCTCACCAGTGCCAGCCGGGTGCTGCAGATCACCAGCGACACCGCCGTGGCCGTGCAGGCCGCGACGGAGCAGAGCCTGTCCAGTTGCGAGCTCACAGATCTGGCCGCCGCGGATGACGGACGCGTCTTCGTCTCCTGCACCAACAACAACACGGTGCAGGTGCTGCAGTTCTGACCCCTGCACGACCATGGTGACCAAGCAGAGGATCGATCAGTTGCTGGTCGACCGCGGTCTCGCCGAGACCCGGAACCGCGCCCAGGCCCTGGTGCTGGCCGGTGAGGTGTACAGCGGTACCCAGCGCCTGGACAAGCCAGGCACACGCATCTTGGTCGACGCGGCGCTCGAGGTGCGCGCGCGCAGCCCACGCTACGCCTCCCGCGCGGGCGGCAAGCTGGTGGCAGCCCTCGATACCTTCTCGGTGACCGTCGACGGGCGGGTGGCACTGGATGCCGGTGCCTCGACCGGGGGCTTCGTGGGTGTACTGCTCGAGCGCGGGGCCCGCCGCGTCTATGCCGTGGATGTCGGCTACGGCCAGCTCGATCTCAAGCTGCGCGAGGACCCTCGGGTCGTGGTCCGCGATCGGGTCAACGTGCGCCATCTGACCGCGGAGCAGGTGCCGGAGCCCATCGAGCTGGTCACCCTGGACCTGTCCTTCATCTCCCTGACCAAGGTGCTACCGGCCCTGGTCCCGCTCGTCGTCGACGGCGGCACCCTCGTCTGCCTGGTCAAGCCGCAGTTCGAAGTGGGCCGTGCACGGGTGGGCAAAGGCGGCATCGTCCGCGACGAGCAGGCCCGGCAGTCCGCCCTCACCACCGTCGCCGAGTGTGCGATCGGGCTCGGCCTGAAGCAGGTCGGACACCTCGACTCCCCGGTGCACGGCGCCACCGGCAATGTCGAGATGCTGCTGGTGCTGGAAAAGAAGAGCTAGACCCGTCACGCCTGCTGGCGGGCGAGACCTGACTCTCAGTCCTGGAGGCTGCGCAGGTCTCCGCGACGCTCGGTGATCTTGCTGCTCACGTAGCGGTCGTGGCGCTGGTACTCGGGCTCGACCCGGCCCTTGATCTGGTTGAGCTGTCCGTCCAGGCGCCGCAGCTGGTGCTGGATACGGTCCACCTGCGAGCTGTCGTAGCTCCACGGACCGAACGAGGACATCTCGCCCCAGAAGCCGCCGATCTCGTCGTCGACCAGGCGCAGGTCCGAGGAGCCGCCCTCGAGATTGCGCAGGGCGCGCTCGAGGCCGGGCAGCTTGGCGTTGACATCGATGACCTCGCGCTCGGCGCTGGAGGTGGCCCAGCGCGCCTGATTCACTGCGTTGTCGTAGTCGCTCTGCCAGGACTGGTGGGCAGAGGTCTCGCGGGTGGTCTCGTCGTAGCCATCCTGTACTTGCTGGCCGTCCCGGTACACATAGCGCGGCTCGCGCACGGTTTCGAACTCGACCGGCTCGCTGGAGCGCAGGTAGTTGCGTCGGGAGATCCAGTGCTCCGCGTCGTCGAGGTGGCCCTGGGCGTCGTCGGTGGCGCGCAGTACGTCGTTGACCCCCTCGTGCGCCGGCTTGAGCTTGTCGTACTGGGTGCGCATGCTCAGGTATTCTGGGCTCTCGAGCTTGAGCAACTCGCTGACCTCGTCTTGGGTGCGCTGCTCGCCTTGCCCGCGCACGCCCTCGAGTTCGTTGACGAGGGCCCCCGCCGACTGGTTCATGTCCTTGCCGGCGCGGTACAGGGCGCCCTTGTCGCTCTCGCCACCAATGACCACGTCGAGCCACTTCCAGCGCTGGTGCCAGGCCACCTCCTGGGAGAAGTTGTCGACGTCGGTGTTGACCGCGTTCTTGTCCAGGTGCGCGCGGTCCACGACGCGGCCCAGCTTGTCCTGCTCCTTGACCAGACCGCTGACGGCCTTCTCGCGGCTCGGCGTGGCGCCCTCGCTGTGCGAGATCTTCGACGCCGCACTGGAGATGCGGCCGCTCCAGGTCGATGGATTCATCTCGGGATTGGCGTCCTGGCCGGTGCGCAGGGCCAGGTGGGCACCCGAGCGAAAGGCCTTGCTGGTGCTCAGCCTGTCCTCGACCTCGCCGACCTGGCTGCGCAGCTCGCGCACCTCCTTGGGCGAGAAGATGCCGACGTTCTTCTCAAACCAGTTGAGGTGCGTCTCCTTGCCTGCGAGCTCGCCCTGCAGCTGGCCCAGCTGCGCCTGGTCGCGCTCGATGGCCGGGGTCAGCTCGTCGGCGATGCTCTTGAACTCTCCGGCCAGGCCCGAGATCGCCTTGGGATCCTTGTGGATCTGACGGGCTGCGCGGTTGAAGCGCACCTCGATCTGGTCGAGGTTGACCGCAGGTCCGCCGTCGCCGGTGGCGCCTATCTTGCTCTGCAGCAGCAAGCCCAGGGCGTTGAGAGCCTTGCCCGCCTTGGTGTCCTGGCCCCCCTCCTTGAGGGTGATGGCCTCACCACTGGAACCTCGCTGGTAGCTGTCAGCGACCTTGAAGGCCTCGCCCGCATCGATGCTGCCATCGCCGTTGAGGTCGGCCCGGCGCAGATCGTCGACGTGCACGCCGCCCTGTTCCAGGGCTGCCTTCTTGCTTGGGCTGTTCTGGACGTCGTCGAGCTTGAAGCTCTTGCCCGCGTGCTGACCCTCGAACTGGTTGCGGCGAATGGAGGTCATGACACACCCCTTGCACAGCCGGAACCTCCGGCCTCAGGGACCATATCAATGGAGGGCCAAATTTGCTGGCAGGATCCGGGGCCAGGCCGTCTTGCTGTTTCTGCGGCGCCTCCCACCCGCAGGACCACCAGCGTCACGGTACGAGCGGGGCACATGCAGGCGCTTTTCGCCGCGTGACCTGGGCGTGACGGCGCCTTATCGTGCTGTGTGATGGACGCCGCCATTGTCTACGACGAGCCCCTGTTCAGGCCGCCCTCCGAGTGGCGCAGCCTGATCCTGCAGCTCACCCTGGGCTGCTCGCACAACCGCTGCAGCTTCTGCGGCATGTACCGCATGAAGCGCTTTCGCATTCGCCCGCTCGCCGAGGTGCAAGCCGAGATCGATGCCATTGCCCGCGTGGCGGCGGATCAGGTGGACAGGGTGTTCCTGGCCGACGGCGATGCGCTGGTGATCAAGCCGCGCACCTTGCTCACGGTGCTGGCCCACCTGCGCACACACTTTCCGCGGCTGCGCCGCATCAACGCCTACGCCACCCCACAGAACCTGCTGGTCAAGACCGAGGAGCAGCTCGCGGCGCTCCACGAGGCCGGGCTGAACATGCTGTACGTGGGACTGGAAAGCGGCGACGGCGACATCCTCGCAGCCATCGACAAGGGCGTCGATCCGGCACAGTTCGTCGAGGCCTGTGCCCGGGCACACCGTGCGGGCTTCAAGCTGTCGCTCACCGTGCTCAACAACCTGGTGGCACCTGCGCGCTCGGCCGGGCACGTGCGCGGCACCGTCGAGGTGGTCAATGCCGTGCACCCGGCCTATCTCGCGTGCCTGACCCTGATCCCGGGCCCCATGGCACTGCACCACGCCGCGGCCACGGGCTGGCGCAGCATGCGCGATCGCGAGGTGTGCGAGGAGATCGCGGCCCTGTTGCGAGGGCTCGACGTCGACGGTACGGAGTTCCGGGCCAACCACGCCAGCAATGCCTTGCCGCTGCAGGGCCGGCTCAACCGCGACCGCGAGCGCCTGCTCGGCCAGCTCGATCGCGCCATCGAAGACCCCGCCAGCGACGGACTGCGACCGCTGTGGATGCGGAGACTGTGAGCGCGGACCCGAGCCGACGCATGCTCGAGCCTGGCCGCTAAAACGCCAGCTCCAGCCGCACCCGTCCCTCGACACCGGGCCCGTCGAGACCCGAACCATGCACCCGGTAGCTCTGATCAAACAGGTTGTGCAGGCGCGCGCTCAGCCGCACCGCCTGCAGGATGCGATAGCTCGCGAACAGCCCCAGCACGAAGAAGCCGGGCGTGCCACCCTCGGCAATGCGCGGATCGCTGCGATCGCGCGCGGACAGGCGGTCCTGGGTCAGCGCCCACAGCGCCTCGCTGCCCAGCAGCAGGCCGTCGACAGGCTGGCTGCGCACTCCCAGCGAGCCGGTGGCCGGCGGGATGCGCGACAGCGGCTCGTCGTGGGTCAGGTCCTGGCCGTGGGTGTATGCGAAGGTCGCGACCAGCTCCGTCGACGCCGGCAGCTGCAGGTGTGCCTCGCTCTCCACACCGACGATGGTGGCCAGACCTGCGTTGACGCGCATGAACACGGGAACGCCATCGTGAAGCTCCTGGCCCGCGAAGCGCCCGGGCTGACGCACGATCAGGTCGTGCAGCACGCTGGCGTGACCCGCGAGCTCGGCGGAGAAGGGCCCCAGGTCCCAGCGCGCCACCAGCTCGGCGCCGCTGAGGCGCTCGGGTCCCAGGTTCAGGGCGTCGGCGAACTCGTAGCCGCCCCCGAACTGGTCGCGCCCGGTCAGGTCGTAGAGATTGGGCGCGCGGAAGCCGTGCATGAGGCTGAGACCCAGGCGCAGTCCATCAAACACCTGCGCTTCACCCGAGAGACTCGCAGAGGGCGCGGCAAAGGAGCGGTCCAGATCGTGGCCCAGACGGGTCGGGTCGCTCGCCCTGGCTTGGTAGCCAGACAGGCGTACACCAAGCACCGCAGCCCAGGTCTCGCTTGCCGCCAGGCGTTGCTCCGCGAACACCCCCATCGAGGTGTAGCTGCTGCCATCGGCCACGGTGGCGAGTTCTGGTGTGCGTTCCCCCGGTGCGCTCGCCACCTCGGCATCGATGCCGCGCACACTGCGACGCCAGGCCTGGCTGTCCACCAGATCGTGGTAGACCTCCCCGCCAGCGCTGAAGCGCGCGTGCAGCGGCGTGTCGACGGAGAAGCGCCGCGATAGCAGCAGGTGGCCACCCAGGGTGAGCACGTCGTCCTGCCTGGTCTCCACAAGCGCCCTGTCCCAGCGCAGGCGCTCTGTCTTCTCGTGGAAGTTCTGCACGCTCAGGATGGTCTCGACCTCGTCGAGCAGCTGACCGGCCACGCCGCGGTAGCGCAAGCTGCCGAGGTCGATGAACTGTTCGGTCATCGTGCGGCAATCGCGCACCCGACCGCCGTCATAGCGCGCGCACTTGTCCGGCCGCGGCGCATCGATCTGGCGCAGGGCCAGAACGCCGCTCTGGAGCCGATGGCCTGCTCGGGGCTCGTAGCTCAGCTTGGCGTCGAGGCCACCGCGACGGTAGCCCGAAAAGTCCTGCATGCCGGTATCGCGACCACCCCGCAGGTTCCCGATCTGGCCCAGGTCCCCGCCGACGCGCAGAGCCAGCGCGGGTGCACCGGCATCAACCTCGGTGTGGCCGAGCAGGGTCTCGGAGGCGCTGCGAAAAGTCGTGACAAGGTTGCCCTGCACGGCGAAGCCCTCGTCGACGAAGGTCGGGTCCTTGGTGCGCAGGTGCACCACCCCCCCCAGGGCATCACTGCCATGCAGCACCGAACCAGGACCCCGCAACACCTCGACACGCTGCAGGCTGCCCAGCTCGATGGCGTTGAGGTACTGCACCGGACCCTCGCGCCAGATGCTGTTGTTCAGGCGCACTCCGTCGACGAGAACGAGCACCTGCGGCCCCACCAGGCCGCGCAGGATGGGCGAGCCACCATTGCCCGAGCTGCGCTGCAAAGACAGCCCGGGCAGTGCTTCGAGAGCATCGGGCAGGTCGGTCTCGACCTCATTGAGGGCTTGCGCCACCTCCACCGTCGAGATCAGTCGACCGGTGCGGGTGGCCTGCTCGGGGGTGGCCGTGGCCGTGACCTGCATCGCGGGAGCAGGCGGCAGGATGGTCGACGCCGGGGTCTGATCCCCGTCGTCCGCCCCCGCGCCAGAGGCGAGCACCAGGGACGCCGCGCAGACGAGAACCCGCAACCAGTGGCTCATACCCCGCCCTTCTCGTCGAGCATCTGAAAAAAATCTCTCTCGCGGAGGATGCGCATGGCCGAGCCCTGGGCCACGTACTTGTCGGCCGTCTTGTGCTTGCTGCTCCTGGCACCCTCGCCGAGAAGGGGCGAGCCCTTGTCGCCGATGACCAGGTAGTCCAGGTCCTGGGTCACGCTGCCCGGGGTCTTACCGCCGCGCTCGCGCACCTTCTGCTGGGCCGTCTTGCGATCCATCAGGGCCAGGGTACCGGTGAACACCACGGACTTGCCGCAAAGCGGGTGGCCCGTCACCGCGGGCGCCTGCACCTGCACCACCTCGATCTGCTGCAGCAATGCGTCGATGCGCGGAGCCAGACGCTGCAGGCCGTCCACCACGCTGCGCGCCCGCTCCTCGCCAAAACCCTCGAGGGCCGTGAGCTGCTCTGCGCTGGCCTGGCGAATCGCCGCCAAATCACCCAGGTTGTCGACGAGCTTCTCGGCCATCACGGGCCCCAGGTCCTCGATGCCCAGGGCTGTCAGAAAGCTCGTCAGGGGAATGCGGCGCCGCGCCTGCAGGGCCTCGACCAGCTTCTGCGCCAGCCTGTCGCCGATGCGAATCTTCTCGCCCTCGACCTCGGCTCCGCGCAGCGCGAGCAAGGCATCGACAGTCAGCGAGAAGAAATCCCGCGGCCGCCGCACCGTGCCCGTCGTCACCAGGGCCCGCAACAGGCGCTCGCCAAAACCCTCGACGTCCAGGGTCTTGGCAAAATGCTCCAGAGTTCCCACCAGGGCCGCGGGACAGGCGTCCGGGTCACAGCAGGTGAGGAACTTGTCGCGACGCTCGACGGGACCCTGGCAGGACGGACAGCGCACGGGCAGGGCCAGGGCGGCGCCGCCAGATTGCACCACGCCCTCGACCTGGGGAATGACCTCGCCGCGACGGCTCAGCTCGACCACACAACCCTCGCTCAGACCCAGCTTCTCGAAGATCTCGAGATTGTGCAGCGAGGCGCGGGACACGTTGGCGCCCGAGAGGAACACGGGCTCGACCACTGCCACGGGGGTGATGCGGCCGGTGCGGGACACGCTCCATTCGACACTCTGCAGGGGCGAGTTGCCGGTCTCGGCCTTGAACTTGAACGCGATGGCGAAGCGAGGATGGTGATCGGTGGCGCCAAGACGCACCTGCTCGGCCAGATCGTCAGCCTTGAGCACCACCCCGTCCGTGTCGCAGTCCAGCTGCAGCGCCACCCCGCGCATACGCTCCACCACCTGCCACAGCGCGTCCGCGTCCTGTGGCTGCACGCGTTCGTGGGGCAGCACCGCGAAGCCCATGTTGGTCAGCCGCGCCAGCTTGACCTGCTCGCTGGCCACGTCACTGCCCAGCAGATCGTAAGCGAAGAACGACAGACCGTAGCTGGCGGTCTTCGAGGGATCCTTCTGCTTGATGGCGCCTGCGGTCAAATTGCGCGCGTTGACGAAGTCCGCGGCAAAGTTTTGCGCGAAGCGCGACCGCCGCAAGTACAGCTCGCCCCTCACCTCGATGGTGCCGGTCTTCAGAGCCCCGGGGATCTCGTCGACCCGGCGCACGTTGGCCGTGATGTCCTCGCCCCGCACCCCGTCGCCGCGGGTGGCGGCGAGCACCAGCTGACCGGCGGCGTCGTAGCGCAGCGAGCAGGCCACACCGTCGATCTTGGGCGAGACCACCAGCGCGCCCTCGACCTTGCGCTCGCGGCTCTTCGGCTTCTCGATAAAGGCCCACAGCTCGTCCAGGCTGTAGGCCTTGTCCAGGCTGAGCATGGGCGCCGCGTGCACCACCTCGGCACCGAAGCGCGTGGGTCCCAGGGCCCGCAGCACCGGACTGTCGGGCTGGCGCGCGCGCAGGGCCTCGACCAGCAGGTCATAGTCGGTGTCGGCCAGCTCCGGGGAATTCAGATCCCAGTACAGATGGTTGTGATGGGACACCAGCGCTTCGAGCGCCGCGGCGTCCAGGGTGGAAAGGTCGGGCAGTCCCGGCATGGGATGTATATAGAACGGGGGCAGCGCCACACGCCAGCGACTGCTATAAAGGGCCCATGAGAACCCGCCTCCTGCTGTGCACTGCACTCCTCACCTTGCTCGCACTCGCCTGCAGCGAGGACTCCCCGGAGAAGGCCTTTCGCGCCTTCACCCTCGCCGTGAGCAAGGGCGAGCACGCCCGCGCCTGGGACCTGTTCTCCGTCGACACGCGCACACGCCTCGACAGCATGATCCGCGCCCAGGACCCTTCGGCCAAGGGCGACCAGGTCCACGAGGTGCTGTTCCAGCGCGGCCTGTTGCGGGCCACCCGCGAGATCGTGGGCATCGAGGTGCTGACCCAGTCCCGCGGACGCGCCGTGCTGCGCGTGTCCGACGAGGAAGGCGAGCAGCAGCAGGTGACCATGGTGCTCGAGGACGGTGCCTGGAAGCTCCTGCTCGAGCTCCCCGAGAACCCCGCGTGATCCGTCCCGCCCTGGCCTTGCTCGCGGCGGTCCTGCTCCTGGGCGCCGCGCCGAGCAGCCGCCCCGCGCACCGCGCCCTCGACGACCAGGCCGTGCGCGCGCTCCTGGTCGAGGTGCAGCAGCTGCCCTCGCTCGAGCAGCGCATCCCGCTCATCTCGTCGAGACTGCACGGCGCGCCCTACGCATTCTCGCCCCTGGGTGAGGGCCGGGGCCAGCCCCCCGACGAGGACCCGCGCTTCCGGGTGGACCGGTTCGACTGCACCACCTTCGTCGAGACCGTGGTCGCCCTCAGCCTGGCCCACGACCTCGACGAGGCGCGGGTCCTGCTCGACCACCTGCGCTACCAGGATGGCAAGGTCAGCTTCGCCACGCGCAAGCACTTTCCCGAGGCGCAGTGGATCCCGCTCAACATCCACGACGGCTTCTTCACCGACATCACGCGCCAGGTCGGCGGCGATCGCGTCGTCATCGCCCGCAAGCGCCTCGACAGCGAGGTGTGGGCTCACCGGCGCACTAAGATCCTGAACGAGCTGGACCCCGCGCAGATCCCCAGCGGCACCTTCGAGCTGCCCGTGATCCCGCCCCTGGCCGCGCGCCAGGTGCTGGACCGCATCCCCGACGGCACCGTGGTCAGCATCGTACGCGAGGACTTCAAGTCCATACCCATCCGCGTCAGCCACCAGGGGCTGCTGGTGCGCAAGAAGGGCGTCCTGGTCCTGCGCCACGCCATGCCCAAGGGCATTGACCGGGTCATCGACGAGAACTTCGACAGCTACCTCGCGCGCATCGGTCAGTACGGCAAGTGGCCGGTCACCGGCATCCATCTGCTGCAGCC
>JBDRCO010000036.1:0-66848 GCA_043821645.1 Pseudomonadota bacterium
ATGACTCCGCCGCACAGCAGCGGCGCAGCCGACACCGGATCGCCCATTTCGTCGGGTAACTCGACCAGAAAGTCGACTGCTGCCAGGGCCTGCTGGGCAAACCCACCGTCCGCATCGAAACCCGTGAAGCGCGCGCTCGGACACAGATTCTCGGTGCCTCCGAGGCAGGCGTCACAGCCGCCGCAGGTCCAGGCCAGCCACGGGACTCCCACCCGCCGGCCCAGCCAGCTCGAGTCCACACCGGGTCCGCAGGCCTCGACCTCACCGACGATCTGATGGCCAGGGACCAGCGGTAGCCGCGGCGCTCGCAGCTCACCCTCGACCAGGTGCAGGTCGGTGTGGCACACGCCGCAACACAGCACCCGCAACCTGACCTCACCCCGGCCTGGCTCGGGCGTAGGTCGTTGCTCTGCGATCAGGGGAGAGTGCGAGACGTCAGCAGGCGTCCTGAGCACCATGGCGCGCATGTGGACCTCGCGTGCGGTGACGCCGCATGCTAGAACGCTGCGCCGGCACGAACAAGCCGTGACGTCGACACCAGAGGGCATTTTGACAGACGATACAGACCGTTTTGAAGAAAAGCTCGAGTCCAGCATCAACCCTTTTGCGGTGGACGGACCGTGGCCCACCCTCACCACGGGACCCTCCGTGGAAACCGCGCTGGGTGCTGCGGTCGAGGACTTCATCGTGGAGGAACAGGACGGCTACCCCTGTGCGGGGGAGGGCGAGCACCTGTTCGTGAGGGTGAAGAAGAGCGGACTCTCCACCATGCAGGTGGTCAAGCGGCTGGCCGAGGTCTGCGCCATTCCCGAGCGCGAGGTCGGATTCGCCGGGCGCAAGGACGCGCGAGGCCTGACCACCCAGCGCCTGTCCGTGCCGCGGCGCTGCGAGCCGGCGGTTGCAGGGATACAGGATGCCAACCTGCAGGTGCTGGAGCTGGCGGTACACGTCAACAAACTGAGGCTGGGTCACCTGTCTGGAAATCGCTTCATCATCCGGCTCCAACCCGTCTCGGAACAAGAAGAAACCCTGGTTCGAGATCGCCTCGAGACGGTCCTGGCCAGGGGCTTTCCGGACTACTATGGCCCGCAGCGATTCGGGCCCGAGCTGTCGTCCGCGCAGCGCGGCTTGCACGCCCTCAGACAGGGGCGGATTCGGGGTCGTGGCAGGAGCGCAGACTTCTTGATTTCTGCTGCACAATCATTGCTGTTCAATGATTTCCTGGGGCAGAGATTGAAGCGCGGCCTGCTGTTCGAGGCACTGCCTGGCGACCTGCTCAAGACCCAGCGTGGCGGGCTGTTCACCTGCGAGGATGCCGCCGCCGACACGCCGCGTGTGGCCGCGGGCGAGGTGGTGGTGACCGGGCCCATGTTCGGCCGCAAGATGATGCCGGCACGCGACGCAGCCCTGACACTGGAGTCCGAGATCCTGACCAGCCGCGGCCTCAGCCATGACCATTTTTCGGCAATGCGACCTGCGATCCCGGGCACCCGTCGTGCGCTGCTCGCCAGGATACAGGGACCGAGTTGCCACGGTGACCCTTCTGGTCTCCGTCTGGACTTCGTGCTGCCGGCCGGATCCTTTGCCTCTGAACTCTGCCGCGAACTGCTCAGGATCCCCCTGAATTGGTGAGCCTGATTGCGCCGGCGCGGCAGAAAGGGACGCGGCACCCTTCGGGTGGAAACGACGCAGCCAGCGCACGCTGTGCCCTGGTGCCACAAAAAGAATCTGTGAGCGGGCACACGCGGCGCTACATGATGCGGACGACGCCACGAACCGGGGCAGAGTTCTTGCACATACCGGTGAATGTGGACTGAAGGAGACGACACCAATTCGAACTTGAACTCTTCGCCGGGTTGGTGCGTATTCAACGCAAGGAGGAGTGGGACACCGATGTTGCCGCGCAAGTCCACCAAGCCCGGAGGGAGCATGGGTCGCCCGTCGACGAGGCGAGCAGCCAACATCCGTCCGGCCAGCGCCGACGACCTGCTCAACAGCTACCTGAAGTTGCTGTCCAAGCTTCCGCTGTTCAAGCCCGAAGAAGAAGCCGAGTACGCGCGGCGCCTGCGCATGGCCGAACTCGAGACCTGGACCTGTGCCCTTTACCTGCCTTCGAGCGTCGACTACCTGCTCGCCGGGGAGACACTTGCCGAATTTTCGGCACTTCCCAAGCTTGTTCAGCTCGAGCGCTCGTACACCCGCAGTGGTGTCGCGGCCGACGGTGCGCCGCGGCGCGCAGCCAAGATCACGCGCGAGGTGGTCAAGCTGGCCGAGGAGCTTCGCGACTTCGATAACGATCGCATCATCGCGGATCGACTGGTGGAGCACCTGCGCGCCATCACCCCGGCTCATACCGACACCCCGTCGCGCACCAATCGCCGCGGGCTGGCGCCACACCGGCCCAGCCGGGTGCAGATTCGCGAAGTGCTCAGGTCGCACGCCGAATCCATGGAGCTGCGCAACCGCTTCGTGCGCGCCAACCTGCGCCTGGTGGTCAGCGTGGCGCGTGGGTTTCACCACTTCAAGCTGCCCCTGGTGGATCTGATCCAGGAGGGCAACCTGGGCCTTATCAAGGCTGTGCACCGCTTCGACCACCGCAAGGGCTTCCGCTTCTCGACCTACGCACACTGGTGGATTCGCCAGTCCATCGAGCGCGCCATCGTCAACAAGGGCGCCCAGGTGAGGGTTCCCGTTCATGTGTTCGATACCCGGCGCGTCATCAACCGCGCCACCCGGGATCTGCGCACCGAGCTGGGGCGCGATGCGACGGATGAGGAGCTGGCCGCGGCCACCGGGATGGACCTCGAAAAGATCGTGGCAGCGCGGGATCAGGCGCTCAAGGAGCCGCTGTCCCTGGACGACATCCTGAGCGACACCGACGAGCGCAACTATGGGGACGTGCTGGCCGACGAGGACAGTCCGCATCCCGAGGAGTCCGTGATCCGCGAGGACGAGATCCAGCGCGTGCGCGAACTGCTCGGTCTGCTCAGCCCCATCGAGATGGACGTGATCTGCCGTCGCTTTGGCCTGCTCGGCGACAACGACGAGACCCTCGAGGAGATAGGCCGCAAGTACAACCTGTCGCGTGAGCGCGTGCGCCAGATCCAGGTCCAGGGCCTGAAGAAGATGCGCCGCTTTTGCGAGCGCCGCGAGATCGGCGAAGGCTGAGCGCGTCGGGCTTACCGCGTACTGACCAAGCCCACCCCTGACCCCGCACCTTGACCTGGACCTGCCCCACACCTAACGTGGGCGTGGACGCGTCGATGAAACGCCTGCCGTGCCGGTGCGTTGATATCCCTGGAGGTACCCCATGAACAGGCTGCTCCGATGCGTGGTGGTGGTGAGCCTGCTGGCCAGCACAGGGGTAGGTTGCTCGTGGCTGGAGTCCGGCAAGGAGACCCAGGGCCCCGTCGCCGTGGTGGCCTGGATAAAGGGCGAGGTCCTGATCCGGTCGCGCGAGGGCCACGTGCAACCGGCCAGACTCGAGGCCGAGCTGCTGCTCACCGATTACATCGAAGCCGGACCGAATTCCGCGGTCATCCTCGGCCTCAACAATGGGTGGGTGGTCAAGATCGCCACCAAGCTTTACGTGCGCGACATCCCGGCGCTGGGCCTGCCACCCACAGCGCGCCCGGTCGAGGTACAGCTCAGCGAGCTGCTGGATGCCACCACGGTCTCGGCCGCGGACGAGCTCAAGAACGGCGCGTCACGGCTCGCCGGCTGGCACATGCGCCGGAACGCGGCGCAGACCGTCACCGCGCAGCCGAAGATGGACAAGGACAAGGAGGGCGCGCGCAACGAGGCCACGCCTGCGCCAGCCGGGGACGATCCGTCGATGGCGCCGGCGCCACAGCCCGAGCCCGCGGACGAGGCGATGGAGTCTCTCGCGAACGGAGACAAGCCCCCCGGGAGTGCGGAGGTCAAGGTGGCGAGCCCTCCACCGCAAAAGCGGACCGCGCAGCCCGTGCAGCCCGATAAAAGGCTGCAAGACAAGGCAGAGCCCAGGGCTCCGCTCCCGCCACCACCCGCCATGCCGCCCGCGCCTGCAGGCGCCGACAGGGGCGATCTCAAAGAAAAGGATAATGTCGGACAACTCAAGGACGCCACCCCGCCTGCGGAGACTCCTGGCCCGAGCGCTGGCAAAGGGGGTGACCTCAAGCAACAAGTTCAGGAGGCTCGCCCAGCCAGGACCACCGTCAGCAAGGCCAAGCGCCCGGCGCCCCTCTCGAGTCTGGTGCAGGTGACCGCAAGGCCCAGGAGAAGCGACGCGAAGCTCATCACAAATCTCCAGACCTTGCTCAGCGATCCCGGCGTGCAGGCCTGCCTGCGTAGGACCAACGATGGCAAGAACGGCAGGGTGCGGCTCGGCATGATCCTCAGGAACGGAATGCTCGACAGGATCGAGTTTGTGGAGGGCAAACCCATCACCGGCTGCGCGGCCCTGGATAAGGCGAGGACGACGCTGCTGGATCCGGCGCGCACCAGCGGTCAGGTCAAGGCCAGCGTGGAACTGCATTGACGTCGCCCCGCCGCCTCCTGATCACGGCGCTGGTCGTGGTGACCCTGTCTAGCTCCCTGGTGCTCGCTGCGCGCCAGGGCTGGCTGGGGCAGGCGCCCGAGGATTTCGAACTGTGGGCTGTGGATCAGCGCTTCATGCGGCGCGGCGAGCTGCCCGCCAGCGACGCCGTGGTCTTGCTGCTGTTCGACGAGGCCACCCGCACGCGTCGTCCCGCGCTGTTCGAGCAGCGTGCCGAGTGGGCGCTGCTGCTGGACGCCCTGGCCGAGGCCGGGCCTGCCGTGGTTGGTATCGACGCCCTGCTGCTCGATCCGGAGCGCCCGCTCCCCGAAGAGCTCGTCGCCGAGATCGAGAGCGTGCTGGAGGATCCAGCCTCGGATCTGAAGAGCGCGCCGGTCCTGCTGTTGCAGCGCGTGGCAGAGGAGACGCGAGGGGATGCCAGGCTGGCTGCGGCCATCCGCCGGGCCGGACGCGTGGTGCTGGCGACGCATGTGGGGCTGGAGCAGGGGCCCGGGACCGAGAGCTCGGAGCTGCAGCGTGGGCGCTACGGACAGCAGGTCCTCGGATCCCGGCCGCCCCTGACCGGGCGCAGCGTGCAGAGCTCGCTGCCTGAGTTCGTGCAGGGCGCGCTGTCCCTGGGCTATGTCACCCTCGAAGAGGACGGCGACAAGACCGTGCGTGGACTGCGCCTGGCGCGTCGAGCCCAGGGCGCCGTCTACATGCCCATGGCTGTGGCCCTGGTGGCGAGCTACCTGGGGCTGGAGCAGGGCCGGCTGGCTTACCTGGGCCCCGACCACAGCGTGCACCTCGGTGAGCGTCGGGTGGCCCTGGATGACGAGGACAGGCTGCTGCTCAATTTTCGAGGACCCGCACGCGCCTACACTCAGTACTCGGCGGTGGATCTTCTCGACGGGACCCTGCCGGCCGGGGCGCTGCACGGTCGTATCGTGCTGCTCGGCTACAGCTTTGTCGGCCACGACACCATCCGGACGCCCTTCGGAAACGTCGAGCCGGCCATGAGCGTACACGCGGCTGCCGTCGACAACATCCTGGCTGGCGACGGCTTGACGCGGCTGCCGTGGTGGATAGAGGCGCTGCTGGGTGGGCTGACAGGCCTGCTGGTGGTGCTGAGCTTCGGGATGCGCGGGCGCTGGACGCCCCTGCCGCAGATCCTGGTGGGTGCTGCCCTGGTGCTGGCGTACGCAGCCGTGACCCAGGAACTGTTCAGGGCGGTGGGCCTGTGGGCAGGTGCCAGCGCCGTGCTCGCCAACGCGGTGCTGGCCATGGGCGGAGGCCTGGTCTCCCTGTACCTCGCCGAGGGACGGCAGAAGCGGCAGCTGCGGCGGACCTTCTCGCACTACCTGTCGGACCAGGTCATCAGCCAGCTGGTGGCGGATCCGGCGCGCCTGCGGCTGGGCGGAGAACGACGCGACCTCACGGTGCTGTTCAGCGATGTGCGCAACTTCACGTCGCTGTCCGAGCGCTTGCAGCCCGAGGCGCTGGTACAGTTCCTCAACCGCTACCTCACACCCATGACACGGGCCGTGCTGGCCGAGCGCGGTTTTTTGGACAAGTACATCGGCGACGCCATCATGGCCGTGTTCGGGGCGCCGCTACCGGATCCCCAGCACGCAGATCGCGCCCTGGCCTGCGCAGCGCAGTTTCACCGGCTGCTGCCGGAACTCCGGGCCACCCTGCCCGTCGAGGGACTGCACCTGGAGATCGGCGTTGGTATCAACACGGGCCCCATGGTGGTTGGCAACATGGGCAGTGTCGAGCGCTTCGACTACACGGTGGTGGGCGACGCGGTCAACGTGGCCTCGCGCCTGGAGAGCCTGAGCAAGACCTACGGCGTGTTCTGCGTGGTGGGCGAGGACAGCAGGGTTGCGGCCAGTGAGCGCTTTCGTTTCCGCTCCCTGGACCTGGTGCGGGTCAAGGGTCGCGACACACCCGTGGCCATCCACGAGCTGCTCGCGGACACGGAGCACGAGCTCAAGACCTACCTCGAACTCGCGACCTTCGAGGCGGGTGTCGCAGCCTACCGCGAGGGCGAGTTCGGCTTTGCCCGCGCCAGGTTGCGCGAGTTCTCCGCGGCCAACCCCGACGACAAGGTGGCCCTCCTCTACCTGGAGCGGCTGGCCACGCTGCCAGAGCACGCCACCTCGGTCTGGGATCCCGCCACGACCTTGCGGCACAAGTGAGGCTCAGCCCAGCTCGCTGGCACGAACAACGTGCGCACCGGCCTCGCGCATCTGCTCGTATGCGCGATCGCCATCTCCGGCTCGCAGGTCGACCGCACGGCAACCCTCCTCGACCACACGCACCCTGTAACCCAGGCGACAGGCGTCCAGGACGGTGAACTTGACGCAGTAGTCCGTGGCCAGGCCCAGGATCACCAGCGCGTCGACACCGTGCCCGCGCAGCACCGCGTCGAGATCTGTGGCCTTGCGCTGGCCGTTGTCGAAGAAGCCGCTGTACGAATCGATGGCCGGATCCGTGCCCTTGGCCACCACCGCGTCGAGGCGGGTGGGATCCAGATCCGCGTGCAGCTCGGCGCCGTGCGTGCCCTGCACACAGTGTGCGGGCCACAGCACCTGACTCAGGCCATGGAGCTCGATGCACTCTCCTGGCGAATGTCCCGGGTGGTTGGAGGCGAACGAACCATGATTCTCGGGATGCCAGTCCTGGGTGGCGAACACGCGCTCGAAGCGAGGCAGCAGCGATGTGGCCACGGCCACGGTGGCATCACCCTCGCGCACCGCGAGGGCACCGCCGGGCATGAAGTCATACTGCAGGTCGACCAGCAGCAGGGCTCTCATCGGCCTCCTTGCGGGCTGCGCTGCGCCTGTCGCGCCTCGTCGATGAGCCGCATCTTGAGTTCGTGCAGCGATCGCTCGAGCGCCACGGGGTAGCGGGCGGGGTTGTCGAAGCGCTTGCTGCCGGGGGAGAGCCAGGCGAGTTCTTCGTGCACCAGCTGGCGCGAACGCGACAGGGGAGGGGGCGTGTACACCACCTGACCCTGGCGCAGCACCGGGACCAGCAGCTCCTGCCAGCTCGCGTCGGCAGGAAGCTCCAGATTGCGCGAGGCCAGGGTCGGATCCGTGAGCACACCCTGGCGGGGATCGCGGCAGTCCTGGTCGAGGATCAGATCCGCCAGGTAGCCCCCCTGGCCCCGGTAGCGTCGCACCTGCTGCACCCCCGGGGTCGACACCTTGACCTCCTGTTCGCTGAGCTTGACCTTGTACTGCCAGGCACCGTCCTGGCGGCGGATGGCGCCGAGCTTGTACACGCCGCCCAGAGCCGGCTGGTCAAAGGCCGTGACCAGCTTGGTGCCGACGCCCCACACGTTGATGCGCGCGCCCTGGCGCTTGAGGCTGCTGATCAGACCCTCATCCAGATCGTTGCTGGCCACGATGGCCGCGTCCGCAAAGCCGGCCTCGTCGAGCAACTGCCGCGCCACGATGCTGAGCTGCGCCAGGTCCCCGGAATCCAGGCGCACCCCCAGCAGCTTCTGACCCTGGGCGCGCAGGCGCTGGCCTTGCTCGATGGCGTGGCGAACGCCCTGCACCGTGTCGTAGGTGTCGACCAGGAACACGCCGTTGCCGGGCATGGCGTCGGCGTAGGCGGCAAAGGCTTCGCGCTCGTCGTCAAAGGCCATGACCCAGGAATGGGCGTGGGTGCCGCGCGTCGGGATGCCGAACAGCTTGCCCGCGAGGACATTGCTGGTGGCCTCGCACCCACCCAGGTAGGCGGCGCGGCTGGCTGCCAGGGCGCCGTCCACGCCGTGGGCCCGGCGCAGGCCGAACTCGAGCACCGGCTCTCCTTCGGTGGCCAGGCACACCCGGCAGGCCTTGGTGGCGATCAGGGTCTGGAAGTTGATCAGGGTGAGCAGCGGCGTCTCGAGCAGCTGGCACTGGTACAGCGGCCCGCGCACGCGCAGCAGGGGTTCGGTGGGGAAGACCAGGCGACCCTCCTCGACGCCATCGACGTCGCAGCGCAGGGGGGTCTGCTGCAGGAAGTTCAGGAAGCCTGGTTCGAACAGGGGCCGTCCGTCGGCGCCGGTCAAGGTGGACAGGTAGGCGAGGTCGTCGTCCGCGAAGGCGTGAAGTTGCAGGTACTCGAGCACGGTCTGCAGACCGGCCGCGATGGCGAAGCCGCCGCCGAAGGGATTGTTGCGAAAGTACAGGTGAAACACCGCCTCGCGTTCGGCCAGGCCCGCCTTCCACAGGCCGCAGGCCATGGTCAGCTGGTACAGGTCGGTGAGCAAGGACAGCGAATGACGATACAGTGCACCCAACGTCGACATCGTGACCTTCCGCTGACACAGTCCCCTTGTCGTCGGCTACACCCATGTTATCTAGAGCCGCGCGTGCCGTCAGCAGCGCGCACAACAGAATGCGGGATCGCATCATGCGCTTCGTCGACGCCGTGTGGCGCTTCTTCTGCTCGCTGCAACTCACCGCGGTTCTCCTCGCCGTGCTCATGGCCGGGGCCTTCGTCGGCATGTTTGTCGACCAGACCCTGACCTACGAGGAGCACATGTCGAGGATCGTGGACGCACCCCTGCAGGCGCGCCTGTTCACCTCGCTCGAGATCTACAACCTGTTCGGGTCCTGGTGGTTCATGGGGTTGGTGCTGCTGCTGGCCCTCAACCTGATCGCTTGCACCCTCAACCGCCTGCCTGGCGTGTGGCACCAGGTGTTTCATTTCGACAGCGACCTCGACGATAAGAGGCTGCATGGCCTGGCCAATCACGTCGAGCTGAAGGCCCCCAGCGTCGAGCGCGCCCGGGAGATCGGCCGTGCCTTGCTGGCTCGCATCGCCGGCACACCCGGCGAGCGCGAGCGCGATGGCGTGCTGGTTCTTTACGCGGAGCGGCAGCGCCTGGCGCGGTTCTCCGTGGTGGTCGTGCACACCTCGCTGCTGCTCATCCTGCTCGGCCACGTGGCCAATACCTCGGGTGGCACCGACGGCAGCATCAGCATCGCCGAGAACTCGGCATCGAACACGGTGTTCGTGCGTGGCCCGGCGGGTCTGTCCAAGCGCATGGCCCTCGACTTCTCGGTGCGGTGCGTCGACTTCCGGGTCGAGACCTTTGCCAGTGGCTAGCCCAAGGACTACGAGAGCGATCTGGTGGTGGTGCAGGGTGGCCAGGAGAAGCTCAAGAAGACCATTCGCGTCAACGACCCCCTCCAGTTCGGTGGCTACACTTTTTACCAGTCGAGCTATCGCCAGCTCCCGGGTGACGAGCGCGTGCACCTCCAGGCTGGTCCCCGAGGCGGTGTGCTCAAGGACTACCATCCGGCCATCGGCGAGCGCGTGGCCCTGGACGACGGCACGACGCTGGTGCCGGTGGAAATCGTGCCCAGCATGGGCAGCTTTGGCGAGGCCCTGCGACTGAACAAGATCGATGGCGCGGGCAACACCGAGAACCTGGTGCTGTTCAAGCGTTTCCCCGATGTCGACGGCAGGATGCGCAAGGGCAGCAACGAGGTTCGCTACCTCGAGGCCGACTCGCGCTACGCCACCATCCTGTCCGTGGGGCGGGCGCCGTATGCCTGGCTGGTGTTCCTCGGCTTCACCCTCATGATCGTGGGTACCGTGGCCGGGCTGCTGTACTCCCACCGTCGCTACTGGGTGCAGATCCAGCGCGCTGCCGACGGAACGTGCACTGTTCTGTTTGCCGGTTCGGCCAAGAAGCACAGGCAGGGCTTCCGCGCCGAGTACGATCGCCTGGTCGAGGAGCTGCGTGCTCAACTCGGCTCGAAGGCTGGAGCGAAGACATGAGCAGTGCTGTCGTTTACGGGTTCGCGGCCTTTGGCTACGTCGGTGCCCTGTTCGGGTACATCGGCAACCTGGCGCTCGACCGCGATCGCTGGCGGCGCGTGGCCACGGTGCTGGCCTCGCTGGGCTTCATCCTGCAGACCGTGGGCCTGGCGCTGCGCTGGTACGAGGCCGGCCTGCACGAGGTCCAGGCCAAGGAGGTCGCCGAGGGCATCACCCTGTCGGGCCTGGCCTACTTCGTGACCATGACCTCACACCCGCCCTGGTCCAACCTGTACGAGATCATGGTGTTCATGAGCTGGGGCATCGTGGTGGTGTTCCTGGTCGCCGACGTGCGATGGCGGCTCAAGGGCGCGGGCATCTTCGCCATCGGGGTGGCCCTGCTCGCCTTCGGTATCGCCTCCCTGACTCTCGACGCACGCGTGACGCCCCTGGTGCCAGCGCTGCGCTCGTACTGGCTGCACCTGCACGTGTTCTCGGCCTCCATCGGATATGCCGCGGGTCTGCTCGCTGCCACGGCCAGCCTGCTCTACCTCGCCGCGAGCGGCACACATCCCCACAAGGTGGCCTTTGGGGCTCAGCTCACCCAGCTCGTGCTGCTGGTATTGCTGGGCCGCGGCACCACGCTGCTGGTGGAGCTGGGCTACAAGGCCAAGCTGCTGACCGGCACCGGTGACCAGGTCTACGCACCTGCCGCGAACGGCGAGTTTGCGCCCTTCTATGCCATCATGCCCGGCGTGGGCTGGCTCCTCATGGCGGCCATCGTCGCCGCGATCGTCGCCCTGGTGCTGCATCGCCGGGCCTGGATGACACAGAGCGAGGTGGCGCATAAGCAGGCGCGTCTGAGCAGTGTGCTGTCGGTGGGGCTGCTGGGGCTGACCATGCTCTTGATCCTGGCCCAGGATCTGGCGGGCAGCGCACCGGTGCTGGATTCCAGGCTCAGTGCGATGCTACGCCCGGCCGGAACCTACCGCTTCGCCCTCGGCTCCAACCAGTGGGACCTGGGCCTGTTCGCCCTGGCACTGGTGGGTGGCCTGTTCTCGCTGTGGATGCTGTTCGCGCCGGACACCCTGCGTCGTCGGCTGCCCCAGTCGGCGGTGCTGGATCTGATGGCCTACCGGGCCATCATGATGGCCTTCACCTTTGTCGGAATCCTTATCGTCACCGGGGCCATCTGGGCGCACTACGCCTGGGGCCGCTACTGGGGCTGGGATCCCAAGGAAACGGGCTCGCTGGTCATCTGGTTCGTGTACGCGGCCTATCTGCACACGCGCATCACGCACGGTCTATCCGGCCGACCCTCTGCAGCCATCGCGATCTTTGGCTTCTTCGTGGTGCTGGCGGGTTTCCTTGGAGTCAACCTGGGCTGGTTCTCGGGTGGCCTGCACGCCTACGGCAGCGGCTGAGAAGCTGTGGCGTGGTGTCGTCACCGGGCGACCCCGCACCCAGCAAGTGCTCGTCGAGCGGGGTCAGGTCTTCGGAGCGTCGAGCAGCTCGATGATGTCGTAGATGATGCATATGTAGATGAGGCAGACCGCCTCTGGCGATGACAGCGGGCTATTCTGGATGGTCTCGGCGATGGTCTGCTTGCCGTTGGTCGACTGTGCAAGAAAGAGCTTTTCTTTTCGCTCCAGCGAGACCCCAAGGCGCGTGTAATTGACGTTGATCATGGTCTTCGGATAGCGATTCTTGATGGCGTTGAGGCCCGTGCTGAGCTGCTCCTTGTTCACCCCGGCCAGGATGGCCCGCAGTGTGATGAAGCTCAGGGGGCGCGGCTCGCGCTTGGTGCGTCCCACGACCACGTTATGCGACGACTTCTCCATCACGGCAAAGCGGCCCGCAGGCATCAGCGCTGCCTGAAAGAAGAGGTCGATCTCGTCTTCGGTGGCAAAGAAGGTTCCATCCAGAAAAGGCACCTCGAAGCGCGCTCGCGGACTCGTCAGGATCAATTCGCCCGAGGCGCGGATCATGTTGAGACCGACCAGTAACTCCAGTGCACTCATCTGCTTGCTGGTGCGGGGGTCGATGGGTGTGGCCAGGCGATACGCCAAAAACTCCTTGGGAGTGGTGGGGTTGACGATACCTCCCGCGTACATCGCCGACGACTCCTCGGGCATGGGCGAGGGGAGCTGCGAGGCTGCCTCCCGCACGGGCGCCCTGGCAGCGACCGGCTCCGGGCTGGGGGCCTGAGGCGCCTTGCTGGGACGAGGAGCACTTCCCTCCATCTCGGCGAGCGCTGCGGCGATGGCGTCGTCGGCAGAGAGCTCGAGCAAGAGGTCACCACCGCCAAGATCGACGCGAGGTCCAGCAGGGGCGGGCTGCACCGGGACCATCTCGATGCTGACTTCTTCCTCGTCCGCGTCCGTGGTGGAGTCGGGGAACATCTCGATGGCGATGTCGCTGGCGTTCAGTTCGGCGACCGGAGCAGCACCTGAGGCGAGGCGCCGCAGATCGGTGATCAGCCCGTCAGGATCCTCGAACACCAGCCCCACCTGATCGTCGCCTGATTGCAGGGCCAGGGCCGTGTGGCGGTGACTGGAATTCTGACCGGCCAGCGACAGACCGAGCGCAACCCGACCCGACGGCGGCGTGTCGGCACCGAGCGCCTCGACCAGGGCGCCACCATCGACCTGGACCTCCTGGATGAAGGCTGAGGCGGCGGCACTGGAGTCAAAGGTCAGCGTGTCGCCTATCAAGAGCACGACGCCCGCGTCCTCAGCTTCGATCGGTGTCAAGAATGCCGTGATGTCCTGGAGTTCCACCGGCGCGGCGGGCAGGGACCCCTGGGTGGCGTGTTGGGCCGCCAGCTCGCGCAGGGCGATGGCAGCCTGGCTCCGCTGCCTGAAGTTGAGGGCCATGCGGTCGCCACCCACGGGTATCAGGCGCACCTCGTGACGCGCATCGTGCACCAGGTCGCCGAGAGCGAACTGCACCTCGAGCTGGCGCGAGGCAGGGGCTGGCCCGACCATCTCCGCGTTGAGCCCACCGAGCTCGTCCACATCAGCGGCGGCCGTCGTGAGTGCCGCTGCACTCTCGAAGGTGAGGATTTCACCGACAAGCAGAGGCAGATCGGCCATCTGATTCGTACCGGTGCCCATGAGTACCTGCAGTGTAGCAGACATCGCAATCAGGGTAAAAGTGAGGGCTCAGGCAAGGGCGCACACTGTGGAGAACAAGTCTGACCAGAGCACTGCCTAGAGGCATTCCGGCGCCACGCGCTGCAAAAAGCTCTCCATGATGTCGAAGTATGCCGCCGTGCCCAGGGTCTCGACCACGCCATCACCGAGGCCGTGGCTGGCGCCCTCGACCACACGCAGCTCGACCGGGCCCGCCGCGGCGTCGCGCAGCCGCTCGCTGCCGCGCACGGTGAAGGCGTCGTCGATGGAGCCGTGCAGGATCAGCAGTGGAGTATGAATCTCGGACAGCTTGCGCTCGTTGTCGTAGTCGCCGCTGCCCAGGTAACTGGCGGGCATGCCGAGAAGGCTGCTGTCCTCGATGACGATGTCCGCCGACGGGTAGGGGGCTTCGAGGATGAGGGCACACGGTGCCTTGCGCTGGGCGAGCTCGACGGTGGGCAGGGCGCCCAGGGAGTAGCCGTAGTAGACCACCCTGGCACTGTCCACACCCAGGCTGTCGAGCTGGGCACGCATGGACTCGGCGTCGTCAAAGAACTGCTCGCCGGTGGGATAGCTGGCGGGATCGGTCTTGCCGTAGCCGCGATAGTCGTACACCAGCACGCCGAAGCCGGCCTCGTGCAGAAAGCGCACCCGCGGCTGGTAGTGCTCGATGCCCCTGTAGTTGCCGTGGGAGTACAGCACTGTGGTCCCGGCCAGGGCCGCGTTGCCACCGTGGCTGGGAATGAAGTAGCCGTCCAGCGTGCCAAGCCCGTCACGGGTCGGCACCTGCAGCTGCTGGGCATCTGTGATGGGTCGCGCGCTGGTGCCATCGACCCACGGGTAGTCGCGTTGCCAGTCGTAGGGCTCATCGCACTTCTTGCAGATCTTGCCCCAGGTGCTGTCCACGTCGCAGGACCCGGGACCCACCGCCGAGCAGTGCAGACCGCCATGTTGAAAACTGTCGAGGTCAACGCAGGCAGCTGTCGTGATTGCCATGACGAGGCTCAGGACGCGCAAGGTGGGCAGGCGGCTCATGGCTGCACCTCCGGTCCAGCGCCGAGATCAAAGCGCACCGATACTCCCGCGGTCACCAGCATGCCGCCCTGGTCAAAGGGTGCCACCCACTGCGGCGTGGCTTGCCGGTTGTTGCGCCAGGGCACCAGGTAGCGCGCCTCGAGCTGCAGCCCGAGCCAGTCCAGGCCAGGGTGAAACTCGACGCCGGCAAAGGGAGCCATGAGCAGGCCAGGGTTCGAGAAGTCGAGGTACTCGACGAGACCACCGTAGAGCAGCTGCGAGAACAGCTTGTAGCTGACCGTGGCCTCGAGCTGGTTGACCGCCCACAGCCCCCGCAGCTCGGCCGGCTTGCGACCGTCGAGGTGATTGCTGAACAGGTACTGGCGATCGGCGATGGACAGGGCCGGCAAGTACCCGCGCTGGGGCACCAGCAGGTAGCTCGCGCCCAGATGTCCGCCCACGTCGCCGAACAGCAGGCTGGTCAGCTGCAGACCGTAGTTGACGTCGAGGGGCCGGCCGGCCAGGCGCATCACACCCGAGCGTCCCTCGAGGGTGGAGTTGGGCAAGGGCAGCACGATCCCGAACAGCCCTATCAGTGGACCGCCGGCGGTCAGGCCCACAGCGTGTTGGCCTGGCTCGAGTGGCCGCGCGGTGTTCATGGTGCTGCAGCCCAGCCCCAGCAGCAGGGCGCCCAGTGCTAGCAGTAGCGCAGGCCCCTTCCTGCTGACCGGAAAATGGCGATGCATCTGTGGCCCCCGTCATGAAAACGACGGCACGGGATAGCGCATCTTGGGCCATGTTTTCAAGATCCTTGGCGAGTGTACCGATTGGGGCCATGGGACCTTTTACAGCCCTCACCATGCACGTTGTGGTCGCGACTGCCAGGTGCACCGGCGAGCGGAGGGTTCGTCGGGCGAATCGAAGGTCTGGGGGACTGCACGGGGACGGCCCGGCCGGGTGGCCGAGCAATTCTGCCGCTCGCACGAAAGCCTGAGCGGAAGCTGTGCAGAGAGGATCGAAAGTTCAGAGGCGGCGCTCGGTTAGCGCGGCGCGCGAGCCTTCGCCGAGTCCGAGGCCGCAAAGGCACCCGTGCTGGGGGAGGGCGTGTTGCGCCCGCTGTCGAGAATCTCGACGTCACCAGCCTCGATGAGCTTCTTGAGTGCGGGATACTCGGCCGCCTTGGCGTCGATCTGCCCTATCTTGCCGGGACCGAGGTGCAGCTTCTTGCCGCCGCGGAGCGGAATGGACAGGGCACGGAGTGTCTTGTTGCTGATGTTCATTCCGGCCTCGTCGTTGTGGGGGCATCGGCCGCAGCAGCGAGGCGGACGTCACCCCGTTGCGGCTCGACAGCTCACGGTTTGGGAGCTTGGACATAGCCCGCACGGGCCTCGCCGTCAATCGCGTCCGTCGTTCAGGCGGCGCGTGCCAGCGCGCGAAGACCGGACCTGCAGCCGAAGAAATTCATCGGGAACTCGAGGTCAAAGCTGGAATCCGGCAGCTCATCAGTCACACATGGGCCGACAAGCTCGGGTTCTCTGAGGGGCGACTGTCGCTCGAGGAGCTGTCGCTGAGCGCTGCTGTCGAACCAGCCAAAGGGGTGCATGCTCGCTTGCCACTGCAAAACAAGATTCATGTCAACGGTGCTCACGATTCAACTCGCTTTTGAAATTCTTGCCGAGGTCCTGTCATGTCGAGCAGCCTGGCGGCGCCAGTGCCCTTCGCTTTTCATCCTGCGTTCGTGAGCAAAGTCCGCGCCAGCTGTCCTCTGATTCTTTAGTCTCTTGTTATTGCTTCGGTTTTCGCACCGTGCGGCCTGTCGTGCACGCCGCGCGGCGGCTCCAGGTGGCGTCAACAAGCCAACGCTGGCTCATTGCAGCCACTGCGAACCTTCCACGGTCCGGGCATGCAGTTCGCGTATCGAGCACACCGTGGGCGATGTGATCTTCTCGGTACGCAGCAGCCTATCCCTGCACCGGGGCCGGCAAGCGCATCGACGTGCTCGCAGTGGTGCAGCTGTTCTACTTGGTAGACGCCGGCATCATCACGGTGACCTCGTCGACTCCTGGTGGGGCGATCTGCTCGAGCTCAGGTGGCATGATGGTGGCGCCGATGAAGCAGCCGATGTGTGCGCTCCAGTCCGACGGCAAGGCTACGGCGTCGAAGCGCCCCTGGGCGTCGCTTCGAACCTCTGTCTTTACAAAGGCCTCGTCTATCCACGAGTAGCACAGCGTGTCAGGCAATGGTCGCCGCTCCTCATCGACGACCACACCGTGGACCACGCGACCTGCTGCCAGCCGCAAGGTCACTTGATGGAGGTCATGCCCGGGCTCGAAGGGCTCGAGGCGTAGCCGGCCGAACAGACCCTGGTGCCTCGCCACCAGCCAGCCGCCCTGCGGCATGGCCGGGACCACGAAGCGTCCGTTGGCCTCGCTGGTGGTGTGGCCAAATTCTGGCAGCTTGCCCGTGCGTGGTGCGGCCGTGGCGACGGTGACATCGGCCAGGGGTCCGTCGGGCCCGACCACGACACCATGCACCAGGGACTCGCGTTCGAGCCGGATGAACAGATGCTGCTCGCCTGCGGGGGAGACCAGATCGTGCGTGGACTCCATGTACCCAGGGGCGCGTGTGAACAGCAGGTAGGGCACCTTCTCGTCCGCGAAGCCGATGGTGAAGCGGCCGCGCTCATCGACCAGCACCGGCGGGCCGTGCCAGACGGGCGTGGTGGTGAAGTAGCGGACCCGAACCTCGGCGAGGGGCACGCCTTCGGTGTCGGTCACCTCGCCTATCAGCCTCCCTCGTTGTGGCTTCAGCACGAGGCGGACATCGAACTGCTCGCCCTCGCCCTCGCAGCTGAGCAGTTCCTGGTAGCGCGCGGACACCAGCCCCGGCGCCTGAGCGAACAGCACGTAGAGCCCCTGCTCGACGGTCTCGAAGCGAAAGATGTCGTTGAACCGGACCGTCTGCTCACGCACAGCCGGAGGTTCCATCTTGGCGCGCTGCAGGATGACCCTGGCACTGCGCGCTGGTTCCTCGGGTCCAAGCAGATCGCCGACCACGCGACAGGGCCGCTCGGACTTGTGGACGCCCTCAGAGCCGGGCTGCGGGTGGCGTCGCACGGTGATTGCTGCGGCAGGGGCTGGCGTGCGCTGCAGCCCGGTCGAGGTGGTATCCGCTTGCTGCAGCTCTTCGGCACCGAGGGTCGACGGACGGGCCGCAGCATTCGGGTGCGGGTCAGTCCGGTTGCGCCTTGCCGCGCGTTCCCTGTCGACGTGTTCAATAAAAGAGCGCGGGTCGCAACCCTGCCCGACGTCGTCGGGTGGAGCGCCAGCAAAGGTCTCACCGCGCAGCGGATACCACAGCAGCAAAACCAGTGCGCCAAGCAGGGCCGCGATTCCCACCAGCCGGAGCAGCCACCAGCGCCGTGCCCGTGGAGTGTGCCCTGCGTCCTTGGTGCCAGGAACCGGCTGCTCTGACATGCACGCCCCCGCGCGTTCGGATCGTCGTGACCTGCGTCAGGGGGTAGCGAGCAGCGTGGTGGTATCGACCTTGTGCCAGGGGCCCTTGGCGGCGGGTCTCTTGGCGGTGGCGAAGCTCAGCTCTCCCGAGGACAGGTCCATCACCACGGACTGCACCGTCAGCTCGCCCATGGAGACGTCGAGGAGTAATTCCTTGAGCTGCTGTGAGCCCAGGGCTCCGGTCTGGGCTCGTGTCTGCATCTTCTTGTAGCGGCTGTCGGGGTGGGCTTTCTGGTCCTCGTTCTGCAGGTTGGCGACGCCGACCCAGCCGTCCGCCAGCTCTCGCGGCCGCACGCCGGCGGGCTTGGTCTCGAGCACGAAGGCCTGGCCCGGGTCTGCAAACAGGTAGTTCTGGGGAACGGTGCGCTTCATCTCGGTGATGTGCAGCCTGGCCGCGTCCGCGCTGGTGGCATGCTCCAGGATCTGCCGCACCCCGAACATCACCGGCGTTCCCGCCGTCGCATCCGCGCGCATCCCGATCACCGCGAGGTCCGCGGCAAACACCTTGTGGTCGTTGATACCGGTGACCGCGCCCACCAGCCCTGGCCAGGTGACATGGGCAAAGGTCTGGATGCCCGGTCCGCGCTCCACCACGATCAGCGCGTGATGCTGCAGCATCTCGCCGCCAAACCAGTCGAGGTTGCGACCGATCTTCATGGTCCCACCCTGGCTGGCCTTGGCGTTGACGGCGAGGCAGGAGCACAGCATGGGGCTGAAGATTTCGAGCGCGAGGTTGAGCGCGACCAGGGAGGTCTCGTCGACACTGGCGGCCTTGGCCATGGCCTTGAGCTGGACCAGGTGGTCAGGGGGTATGGAGGCCTTGAGCAGCTCGACGGTGCGACGCTGAGAGTCAGAGAGCCCATCTGCGCCGAACAGCTTCTCGGCAAACTTCGGGATCAACCAGCGGATCTGCTCACCGAGCACTTCGCCTTCCGCCTTGCCTCGCTCGGCCGGGGTCCCCTCCAGTTCGAGGATCCACACCTCGTCGACCTGGCGCAGGCGGCCGCCCGCAGCGCTGTGCTCCTTGAAGGGTGCGGGGCTGCTGCAGGTGAGCAGCCCTGTGGCGAGGAGCCCGGCCAGACATCGGAGCCGATTGCGACGAGGGGCGCTTCTGGTCTCGAGTGCTTGCATCCGCCGATGCTACACCGGAGTGAGCGAAGGGGTGCTGATTATCAAGGTTCGACGCAGGCGAGTGGTCCCCGTGTCCTGGCCGGCTGTGGCCTAGCGCCACCGCGTTCTCTCGGCGCCCTTGCCATTACCGGCGTGGACCGTATGCTGCCTGGGCGTACGCGCAAGAGGTCCCGGCATGGTGGCGAAGACATCGCTGTTCCCCGTCGAGCAGGCAGCCCTGCTGCTTTCGTTGCCCCAGCTGGACAGCGCACCGTCGGATCCCCGCCCCGAGCTGTGTGTGGTGGGGCGCAGCAACGTCGGCAAGTCCTCGTTGCTCAACCTGCTGCTCGCGCGCTCGGGACTGGCGCGAACCTCACGCACGCCCGGCCGCACCCGGCTGTTCAACTTCTTCGACGCGAAGGTGCGTGGCCCGCAGCGTCACCTTCTCGATCTGCGGGTGGTCGACCTGCCGGGCTACGGCTACGCCAAGGTCTCGCACGCCGAGCGGGGGCGACTGAACAGGATGCTCGAGGATTACTTCGTCCGGGCGCAGCGGGCCACCGCGGCGCTGCTCCTGATCGATGCGCGGCACGAGGTGCCCGAGATAGACCAGCACATGCACGCGGTGCTGCTGCAGTCCGGTGTCCCCTTCGTGATCGCGGCCACCAAGACCGACCGGGTGCCCAAGGCGCGCCGCGTCGGTGTGCGGCGCCGTCTCGAGAAGGCTCTGGTGGGCGGCGAGGTGGTCCTGACCTCGGCCTCGGAGAAGCTGGGCCGCGACCTGCTTTGGCGCGCGCTGTGGTCGCTGCTGGTGGGGGCCCCCGGCGAGGAAGAGTCGTGAAAGGGTTTGGGTTGCCCATGCTGGTCAGCGCAGGCTTGCTGGCCGTGTCCCTCGGTCGCGCCCAGCCTGACTCGCAGCCAGGCCGTGCGTCCGCGGAGCCTGTTGCGGTGCGGCAGGAAGTACTGGTCGAGGCTCTGGTTGCCACGGTCAACCAGTCCGTGATCACCCTGGGGCAGGTCGAGGCCGAGGCGCGCCTGGTGCTGCTGCGGCGCGGTGGGGCCGCCGGGGCGGAGCGAGCGATCGACGACGGCCTGCGTGCCGCCGTCCTGCAGTACATGATCAATCAAGAGATCATCCTGGCCGAGGCGCGGC
Source organism: Pseudomonadota bacterium (assembly GCA_043821645.1). GTDB lineage: Bacteria > Myxococcota > JACRCW01 > JAFGSX01 > JAFGSX01 > JBDRCO01. The sequence continues at coordinate 20,209 of JBDRCO010000036.1, forward strand.
GCCTCCAGCTGTTCCAGGTGCCCGAGGAGGCGATTCACGACGAGGTGGTGCGCATCGCGCGTCTGTTCGGCGACCGGGATCACTACCTGGCCTTCCTCGCCCACCAGGGGCTGAGCGAGAGCGACGTCGTGGATATCGTGCGCCGTGACCTGCGAGTGGCCAGGTTTCTCAAGAGCCGCGTGCAGATGATGGCGCGCCTGTCTCCCGACGAGGTCCAGGTCTACTACAACGCGCACGCGGCGGATTTTCCGGAGCGCTCACTCGACGAGGTTCGGGCCGAGGTCGAGGACAGGCTGGGTCGCGAGCGTCACGACCAGGCCATTCGTGACTGGGTGGGGGAGCTCAAGGCGCGGGCTGAGATTCGCATCCTGCGTTCGTTCGAGACGGAGGCCGTGCCGGAGCCTGCACCGTGAGCAGGCTGACCCCGCCGCGCATCCTGGACCTGGGTGCGGACCATGTCGACGCCCTCGTGGCCGTGGCCGAGGCCAGCACGGCCCACCCCTGGTCCCGGACCCAGTTCAGGGATGAGCTGCAGCGCGAACCCTCGCGTATCACCGGCCTTCTCGTCGCCATGCCGGACGGAGCCGAGGAGCTGGCCGCTTACCTCGTGTGGTGGCTGGTCCTGGACGAGGTCGAGATCCTCGACGTGGCCACCCACCCGCAGCATCGACGCCAGGGCCTGGCCCGCATGCTGGTGCAGGACGTCCTGGAGCGCGCGTGCGGGCAGGGGGCTCGGCTCGCCCACCTCGAGGTGCGAGCCAGCAACCAGGCGGCACGGGCTCTGTACGCGGCCCTAGGCTTTGTCGAGAGTGGTCGGCGGCGGGGCTACTACTCGGCCGAGAGCGAGGATGCGCTGCTGATGTCCTGCACGCTGTCTCCCGCCTGATCAGACAGGCGCGCTGCCACGCAGGGCTGGTCTCGCATCCAGGCCACGAGGTGGTCGACCATCTCGGGTGCCAGGCGGCGATCCGGATCGAAGTACTGGCCCAGCCCGGCCTCGCCGTCGACGCGCATGAACAGGTGGTCGAGACCGTCGAGGATCTCGATCTGCAACGGCAACTCGGCTCTCGCCGCGCGCAGGGCCTGCAGCTCGGCCTCCGTCGCTGGCACCTGTATATCCAGGCTCGCGTAGAGGGAGAGCACCGGCGCAGGCTGGGCGCGCAGGACAGATGCCGGGTCGTGCAGCAGGTGGCTGCGCAGCCAGGCTGCGCCTTCGCCCCCGAGCACCGTGGAGAGGCTGCGGTCCTTGCCCGAGCGCAGCAGCTTGAACAGGACGGCCTGTTGCTTGCGGCCGGTGTCCATCTCCTCGGGTGTGGCGCTGGCGCTCTCCAGGATGAGTCCCAGCTGATCGACCATCACCTTGTCGAGGGGCCGCGCGGATCCCGCCACCAGGATGGCGCCGGCCAGCGGGTGCTTCTGGTTGCCCAGGGCAGGGGCGATGTAGCCGCCCTCGCTGTGGCCGAGGGCGAACAGGCAGTGCGGGTCCACCGCCGGGTGCTCGGCCATGGTGTCCAGCATGGACGCGGCGTCGTCACGGAGCACATCGAGGGTCAGCGCCACGTCCTCGCGACGCGTGCTCTTGCCAACCCCGCGCTTGTCGTAGCGCAGCACCGCGATGCCGGCCTGCCCCAGACGCCAGGCCAGGTCCACATAGATACCCAGCGCCTTGCCTGGCGCGCCTCCGTCCCGGTCGATGGCGCCGGAGCCGTGGACGATGAGCAAGGCTGGCGCCGGCGTCTGTCCAGGATGGCTCAGGGTGCCTTCGAGGTGCGCGCTGGCCAAGTCGGCAGCGACGATCTCCTCGACGAGGCCGGCGGGGCGAGGGACCGGGGCGCGGGCAGGCAGCTCGACGCCGTGACGCCGGGCCAGAAGGCCACCAGGCAGCTCGAGCGCCAGCAGGCTGCGATCCGCGGCGTCCAGCCACAGCGTCTGTCCCGTGGTCGCGGTGCGCGCAAACAGGCGCAGACCCTCGCGGGGGCGGCCACCGACGACGATCGGGGCGCGCTCGCGCAGCGACAGACTCAAGCGGACCACCCGACCGCTGCGGGCTGCCACCACGTCGAGAGCCTGGTTCACGCCTTCGGGCACAGGCACCTGCCGCACGAAGTCCCACCAGCAGGCGACACCCCCGCTCGTGATCTGACCAAAGGGCACCAGCTCCTCGAGCACGAGGTGGCTGCCCGCGGGCGCCTGCACCTCGCGGAGGGCGAGTCCCTGGCGCTGGCTCCAGCTCAGCTCTCCCCCGGCCAGGTCGAGGGTGATGTCGTCGAGCTGCCGGTTGACGGTGCGCAGCGCCTGGTAGTGAAGCGTGCTGGCGTCGAGCCGCAGCAGGCTGGCGCGCAGGCGCGTCCGGGTCTTGCCGAAGGCCACGTCCAGCGCCTCGAGCAGCAGCTCGGGGCCATCGCCGCGGGGTCGCGACAGCACGGACTGCCCCACGCGCTCGCCGTCGGGCGTGAAGACCTCGAAGCGCGCAAGCTCGTCGACAGGCCCGGGACCCGGGCTGCAGCTCGCCAGGCTTAGCCAGGCCGCGAAGACGGGCACGCGCCCAGTCACGGCGAGGGACATGGTCACAGCTCCTGCTGCCGCACCACGCGGTCGGTGGCGAGCAGGCTCGCCACGATGACGACGAGGCTCATGCTCACCGAAGGCAGCAGGCTGCGTGCCTCGCGACCCATGGCCAGGTCCACCACCACCGTGAACAGACCGCCCGGGGTGAAGTGCCCGATGCGACCGAGCATGCCGGCCGCCGAGAACAGGGCGAAGGCGGCCAGGCCCGCACCGGCAGCGGCGGCACTGCTGTCGAACAGGGCGCTGGCGAGCAGGCAGATGGCCAGGTAGACCCACAGCGCCAGCAGCATCACCGCGCACACCAGCGCATAGCGGGGCAGGTCCACCGGCCCGATGAGCACGATGGTGTAGAACAGGCTGGTCAGTCCCGCGAGCACGCTGCCGACGAGATACAAACCGGCCGAGGCCGTGAACTTGGACAGTACCCAGGCGCTGCGGCTCACGGGCTTGGTGAGCACCAGGGCTGCAGTGCCAAGCCGGCGCTCGCTGCTGAGCGCGCCCATGCCCAGCAAGATCACGATCAGTGGCAGCATGCCGAAGTTCTTCTGCAGCTGGAACACAGCGTCGTTGACGTCGGGCTGCTTGGTCACCACCAGCTCGATACCACTCATGTCGTCGGAACCCGCCGCCAGGCCCAGGATCTGTGGCATGAAGTGGGCCAGCAGCGGTGAGGCGGCCCCGATCAGGAAGAACAGGGCCAGCACCACGGGCAAGCGGTAGGTGCGTAGCTGTTCGCGCAGTTCCTTGCGCAGCATGGGAAGGAAGCCTCTCATTCGACTCTCCTGCCGCCGTCCTGATCGACCAGCTGGACGAAGATCTGTTCGAGGCTGGGCTGCACGGGTGTCAGCTGGCGGATGCCGAGGCCGTGTGCCGCGGCAAAGGAGGGCAGGGCGCGCCCGGCCTGCTCGAGGTCCAGCACCGCGAGCCGCAGCGAGCCCGGGTTCTCGGACTCCTCACCGTGCACCTGCACCTCCCGCACCCAGGGTTCGGAGCGCAGGGCCGCCAGGGTCTGCGCGTCGTGATGGTCCAGGGTGAGATCCAGGGCGCTGAGCACGAAGCGCTGGCGCAGCGCTCGCGTGTTCTCGCGCAGCAGCACGCGGCCGCGGTCCAGGATGGTGACGTCGTCGCATACCCGCTCCACGTCACCGAGCACGTGACTGGAGAAGAACACCGCGCTGGTGCGGCCGAGCTCCTCCAGCAGGTCGAGCATCTCGGCGCGACCCAGCGGGTCCAGGGCGGACACGGGCTCGTCGAGGAGCAGCAGATCGGGTTGGTTGAGCAGGGCCTGGGCGATGCCCAGTCGCTGGCGCATGCCGCCCGAGTAGGTGCCGACCCGGCGCCGCGCCGCCTGCTCCAGCCCCAGACGCGCCAGCAGCTCGGAGGCACGCCGCGTGGCGTCCCGCCGGGCCAGCCCGAACAGCTCGCCCACATAGACCAGCAGCTCCTCGCCGCTCATCCAGCCGAAGAAGTGCGGTTCCTGCGGCAGGTAGCCGATGCGAGCGCGCACCTCGGGCACGCTCGCGTCCTGGCCGAACAGGCGGGCCTCGCCGCCGCTGGGCTTCAGCAGACCCGCCACGATGCGCAGGGTTGTGGTCTTGCCTGCCCCGTTGACGCCCAGGAAGCCGTGCACGCCGACGCCGTCGAGCTGCAGGTCCACGCCGCGCAGGGCCTCGAAGGCGCCAAAGCGTCGAGTCAGGCCGCGCAGCTCCAGGATGGGCGTGCTCACTTGTCTTCCCGCGTCAGCAGGAAGTAGGCGGGGGCCCCGAGCAGATTGACCAGGATGATGATCGCGGCCCATGCGGGTTTTCCCCAGCGGACCTGTTCGCGGCGGTACAGGTGAACCAGGGCCAGGATCTTGAGCGTCAGATCCACGAGGAACACCGGGGCGATGAGCAACAGCAGGGTAGAGGTTTCCATCCCTTCCATGAGGCACTCCGTGACAGCGCGGTGTCCCTCCCCGCTACACCTCCTGCCGGTGATTCACAACTCGGCTTCCAGGTCCCGAACCTTCTTCTGCAGGGCGCGGCGCTCGTCGACGTTGGCCATGGTGCCTTGCTCGGTGGCCAGGCGTTCCTTGATCTCCTCCAGCTCCAGCACCCTGGGCACGATAACCCCCACGCGGGAGGCACAGAACATGGCGCGCTGTTGCTCGGTGCTGTCCCGGAGCCTGGGCGGGTCGCCACCCAGGTTGGCCACGCAGACGTCGGTGCGGCGCTGGATGACGCGGATGCTCCGCTCGTGCACGCGCTTGAGCAGGGTCACCCGTCTGTCCAGCGTGTCGCGGGAGGCCAGACCCTGGTCGCGCTCGACCTGAACGCGCCGCGTCTGCAACTCCGCCATCTCGTCCTCGATGGGCTTGAGCTGATCGAAGGGTGGAACGTTGAGCAGCGTCAGGGCGACCAGGAACGCGGCAGTCATGGCGTCCTCCGCGGCGAGCGGCGGCTACTGTAGCACCTCGGCCACATAGGGGTTGAACCTCTTTTCCTGGCCAATGGTGGAGGTGGGGCGGGGCCCGTAGTTGTGGCCGGGGTAGACCACGGTGTCGTCTGGCAAGGTGGCCACGCGCTCGCGCAGGGATCGCGCCATCTGCTGCATCGAGCTGCCGGGAAGATCCGTTCGACCCAAGCCACCGACGAACAGCACGTCTCCCGTGAACACCGCACCCCGGTGATACAGCAACATGTCGCCCGGCGTGTGCCCGGGAGCGTGCACCACCTCGAGTTCCAGCTCACCCACGGCGATCTTGTCTCCATGCTGGACGCGTCGGGTTGGCTCCGGCGACGGCCCGCCCTCGAGCATCGCGAAGATCTGGCGCGACATCATCCCGTCGCCGTGAAGCTCGCAGCTTGCGTGGACGATGAGAGGCACCGGCCGCGCTGCCAGCACGGCGGCGTTGCCGGCGATGTGGTCAGCATGGCCATGGGTATTGATCACGGCTACCAGGGTGGCTCCGAGCTCCTCGACAGCGTGCAGCAGGCGCGGCACCTCGGCCGTGGGATCGATGATCACGACCTGGCGCGTTGAGGCGCAGCCAAAGATGTAAGCGAAGTTCGCCATGGGGCCGACCTCGAACTGCTGGATGATCGCGTTCATGACACTCCTCTTTGGGTCGTGCGCGTCAGGGATGGCACCCGGGTCACGCTGGTAGATAGCGCGACAGGGCGTCGGCCACCGCCACCACGCGCTCGGGCCCCCACCCCTCACCGAACTGCAACGGCCGTCCCGGACCTGGTCCGAGGGCTCCGAGGTCCTCGAGCAACCCGACCGCGCTCTCGGCCATCACCTTGGACACCGCCTCCTCGGCGAAGATCTCGCCGGCGAGCAAGGCATCGCGCTGGTCGTCGCGGATGTGCACCACCAGGTCCTTCCTCGACAGCTCGGGACCGAGGCGGGCGCAGGTCCGCATGGCAATCCAGTAGCTCTCGATATAGGGCGAGAGCAGGTTACCCACGAAGCGGTGCATTTCCTGCGCGGTGCTCGAGGTGGGCACCGACAGCCGGAGCGTGTCACCGCCCAGCAGGCCGTTGCGCAGGGCACGCTCGACGGTCGCGTCCAGGAAGTCGTGCAGGACGGCGTCCGCGGGCAACATGAACTCGCGTCGCAACAGGCGCACCAGCTCCTCACTGCGCTGCAGGACGACGCGGCGTGGAGTCGGCTTGCTGCCGCTGGTGGAAGCCGCCAGGGCGGTGGCAACGATGCTCTCGGGGACAAAGAAGTGCAGGATGTTGTTCTTGTAGCGGTGAAGCAGAGGACGGCGGCCCCGCACTAGCCTGTACTGGACCTCGCCGGCAGTGCTCTCCGCGATCACCAGGCCCTCGTCGACCAGGCGCCCCAGGGCCTGGCGCATGGCGGCATCGACATCCTGCAGGGCAGGGGAAAGCCGCGCGTCGCCAGCGGTCACCTCGCCGATGTGGTGCAGCATGCGCGCCACGTAACGGCGCAGGGAACTCTCGGACAGGGCGGGCCCGGTGTGGCCGAGAAGAGCCGCTGCGGCCAGCGCCGTGGGCGTCACCGGCGTCACGCGGTCGATGCGGCGCACGATCTCGAGCCCGAGCCCCGTCACCACGTCGCGGCGCTCCTCCTGGCTATGATCCTCGGGGGTGACACCCTGGGACAAGAAGTACGCGCGCAGCGAGATGGGGTCGTGGACCGTCACGTACACGCGTCCATAGCGCGAGCGCAGAACTCCGGTGGCCTTGAGGAGCCCGCCCACGCTCTCTTTTTGCTTGCTGGCGCCGGCGAGCTCGCGCTCGTACTCGCGTTCCTCGATCACCTTCTCGTAGCCGATGCCAATGGGGACGAACTCCAGATCGCGCTGCGTGCTCTCGAGGAAGGCATCGACCAGCATGCCCAGCAAGCCCAGGCGGGGGGGCAGGGACTTGCCGGTGCGGCTGCGCGTACCTTCGATGAAGAACTCCTGGGTGAATCCCTCGCGCACCAGCTTGCGCAGGTAGGCGTGCATCACCGCCACGTAGAGCGGGTCGCCCTTGAAGGTGCGGCGGATGAAGTACGCTCCCGCGCGCCGGAAGATGGCGCCCAGGGGCCAGAACGAGAGGTTGGCGCCGGCGGCGATGTGCGGTGGTATCAGACCGTGGTGCGCCATGAGCTGTGACAGCACCAGGTAGTCGACGTGGCTGCGGTGCGAGGGGACCAGCACCACTGGCGCCCTCCGCATGGCCGCGCGGATGCGATCCATGTCCTCGGGCGGCACCACGATGCCGTCGTAGATGCGACTGAACACCTGGCGCAGCACCGCATCCATGGCATTGATCATGGAGATATCGAAGCGAGCGGCGAGCTCGTCATAGATGGAACGGGCGCGCTGCTGCAGCATGTCCGCGTCGAGGCCCTGGCGCTGTACCAGGGCCGCCACGGTGCGGCGAAGACCTGGATCGCGCAGGGCCTCGGTGCGCATGCGTGCCGGCGACTTGAGCGGTGGGCCGTTGTGCACCCTGTCTTCCCGGGCCAGGTAGTGCAGCAGCATCCAGCGCACCTTCTTGGTCAAGGTGGCGTTCGTGGCCTCGGGGTGTTGCTCGACAAAGCGCTGCAGGTTGAGGGGCTCGCCCACCAGCAGGCGGGTGCGGTCGCGGCGGAGCAGCAGACGCACCAGGGCGCGGAGCAGGCCCGGCTCCTCGGGTGAACCGAACACCGTGTCGCCGAGGGTCGGGGTGAAGTGGCCCGGGCGCTGGCCAAAGGTCAGCAGTTGCGGCACCAGAAAGATCGGCCTGTCGAGCTGGCGCTGGGCGGCGATCAGGGCCTGCACGTAGGACGCACGCAGCGACGGGCGCGAGCTGGTCAGGGTCAGAGGACGCCGCAGGAACAGCATGGCCGCCTGGCCCTCGCGCACCGCCTGCTGCAACAGGAATTCCTCGCGTGCCACCGGGTCTTGAGGGGCGTCCGCGGGGAGCCGCCCGCGCCACAGCAAGCCCAGCGCCTGCACCAGGGTCAGCACCACACCGCCGACGAAGGCCGCGAGGGGAAGCCCCTCGGTGCGCAGGGCCTGCCACAGGCAGAGCACGTCAACGACGTTGCGGCTGCGATGCACGTAGACCAGCACACCCTCGCCGCGGAGCTGGTGGAGCTGCCGCAGGCGTTCCGGATCCGCGAAGCGCACCTGTCCGATGAGGCGCCGGAGCACCCAGTCGAGGATCCCCGTGGCCTGCTGCGGCATGCCCCGGCCCGCGCGCCACACCGTTGTTTTTCGTGGAGACTTCGTCATGCTTCCGTCGTCACCAGCGTTCGCAGGTCGCGTTGGCGGGACATGAACGGGGCTGGGTTAGCAGACTTTCGAAAAAAAGTCACAGTGCGAGGCCAGGCTCCCGCAGCCACACCCCTTGGCCGGTCCGGCTTCGCCGTGATAAGGAGACGCCATGTCTCCCGACGCCGAGCGCCGCGCGCCGCCTGTGTTCCCCTCGCAGCAGACGCTGTTCTCAGGAAGGCAGCTCACGCTGGCCGACCTGCTCACGGTGGACAGCCTGGTGGGCACCCACGGTCCCCTGGCTGGCTACCTGGTGGCCGAAGGAGAACGCGATGCCCTTTACCTGCTGTTTCTCAAGGGCAAACCCCACTCGGCGGGCCTGTACCGCGACGGCCGCTTCGAGTCGTTGACCTTGCGTGAGTACTTCTCCCGGCTGCTCAAGAATGAAGGATCGGATCGGACCTTTGACCTGTTCTCGGCGGATCCCGCCGTGCTGCTCCTGATCTCGGTACAGATCCAGCGCAGGCCACTGCTCTCGGTCACCACGGATCTGGCCAGTCCCGAAGAGGTGCTGGCCAAGGTCGAGGAGCAGGGACGCGATGCCGTGGTGGCCCTGGTGGACGGCTCGCTGCGCCATGCGGTGTTCTGTCAGGCAGGGGTCCCGGTGCGCTTCCATCCGGCCGGCGAGGTCACGGTACCGCGCGAGGACTCCCTGACCGAGGCGATCACCGTGTTCTGCTTCGAGCGCTCGGGCAAGCAGGCCGTGACCCTGGAGGTCTACGATGACCTCCGGGTCTCGCCGGCGCCGGACCACGGGCTGCCACTCAAGAGCTACGCCTCGCAGGGTGGTCAGGCCATTCGCTACGAGCTGACCCTGTTTGATGGCGCCGACCGGCTGGACACGCGCGTGGTGCAGGACGAGCGCCTCGTGATCGGCCGCGGCGACAACGTCGACCTGCATATCGACGACCCGGCCGCCTCTCGCGAGCACACCGCCATCGAGTGGAAGAAGGGTGCCCTGGTGCTGCGCGATCTCGGCAGCGACAACGGAACGTGGATCAACAACGCGCGTTTGCACGAAGCCCATGTTCTGCAACCCAATGACGAGATCCGTGTCGGTCGGATGCGCCTGGTGTTCCGGCCCCTGCCCCTGGCTGGTCGCGGCGGCAGTGATGACACCCTGCACCTGGACCCCTCGGCCCTGGGCGCGCGCATCGTCTATCTTGGCCAGAACGTCCCGCTGCGGGGCGGCATGCTGCTGATCGGTGCGGCCGGTGATGTGGATGTCCGTGTGACGGGTCTGTTCGTGCGCGGGCGCCAGGCCAGGATCTATCGAAACACCGACGGCCGCTACTGGCTGGAACACCTGGGGGGTCTGCGGCGAACCCAGGTCAATGGTAGCTCGGTTCACCACACCGTGCTGCGAACCGGTGATGCCATTCGCATCGGTGGCGAGACCATGCGTTTCTACGACGCCAGCTGAGCCTCGCCTTGGCAGCGTGCGCCCGGGCATGGCTTGGGTCCGGACCTCAGATCCCTCGTCACTCCCGCTCGTTGTGATCGGGAGGGAGCGTGCCCATGACCGACCCAGTGCGAGTTCGTATCGCGGCCGTGAACCGGGCCGGCCCTCGGGACGCCAAGCTGAGCGCACGCGGTCCGGCACCGCATCGCGCCACCGAGCTGAGCGCTGGTCTCGACCTGCAAGCCTGGATCTCCGAGCCCGTGACCCTGTCGCCCGGCGAGCGAGCGCTCATCGGCTGCGGCTTTTGCATGGAACTCCCGGCAGGAACGGAGGCCCAGGTCCGTCCGCGCTCGGGGCTGGCCCTCAAGCACGGCGTGACCGTGCTCAACGCTCCGGGGACCATCGACGCCGACTACCGCGGCGAGGTGAGTGTGATCTTGATCAACTTTGGGCGCGAGGCCTTCGTGATCACTCCGGGGATGCGTATCGCCCAGATGGTAGTGGCCATGGTGGCACCACTCGTCGTCGAGCAGGTCTCGACCCTGGAGCGGAGCGCTCGTGGGGAGGGAGGATTTGGTTCCACCGGGCTTCAGGGTTGAGTGGTCTCCCGCCCCATTCCCGGGGAGATGGGTCCGGTCTCCTTGTCGGCCCGTCGGGCGCATGGTATGAAACGGCGATTTTTACGAGGGTGACACAGTGCTCTGCTACAAATGCGGCAGCCACGTTCCCGAGGGCAACAAGACCTGCCCGACCTGCGGGCAGAGCCTGGCCCGTCCCACCAAGAGTTCCAGCGCCAATGCGGTCAGTCTCATCGACGATCGTCGCAAGAGCCGCACCGCGTCGAGAACCGGCAATCTGCTCGCCAACGGCGACGTGCTGAGCAGCCGCTACCGCATCATCAACAGCATGGGCCAGGGTGGTGTCGGCGCGGTGTATCGTGCCCACGACCAGGACATCGACGTGGACGTGGCTCTCAAGACCGTGGCCACCAAGCTGTTGCAGGCTCCCGAGGAGCGAAAGAGCTTCTCGCAGAAGATTCGCCTCGCCCGCAAGCTGCACCACGCCAACATCGTGCGCATCTACGACGAGGGGCACGACGGGGAACAGCACTTCTACACCATGCAGCTCCTCGAGGGGCTGACCCTGCGCAAGGTCATCGATCTGCGGCGCGAGAAGAAGCAGCCCTTCGTGTCGCAGGAGATCGAGCCCATCTTCAGGCAGCTGTGCGCGGCCCTCGATTACGCGCATCGCACGACCTACCATGGGGATCTGAAGCCCGAGAACATCATCATCCTGCCGGATCTGCTCAAGCTGACGGACTTCTGCCTGATCCAGGCGCTGCCGCTGAAGCCTTTTTTAGCCATCCAGAAGTCCCGAGGCCGCCCCTTTTCGTACATCGCTCCCGAGGTGCGGGTGGAGTCCTCGCACATCGATGGCCGTGCCGACGTCTACTCGATGGGTGTCATCCTCCTCGAGATGCTCACCGGTGAGGTGTTCGGCGGCAACTGGGACAAGCCCTTCAAGACCCTGTGCGAGAGCTTGCCACGACGCGTCGATGCACTGGTGCGGCGCGCCCTGTCCGAGCAGGCCGAGGCACGTTTTCAGACCGTCGATGATTTCATGGATTCCCTGGACGAGGCCCTGCGCGCCGGCGATCTCGAGAGCGTGAACGCCGCCCGGGTCCAGGCGTCGCCCCCACCACCGCCCACCCCGAGCGACGACGACGACCTCGAGGACGACGATGACCTGGTGAGCGAGCCCCAGATGATCTCGGGCAGCAGTGTCCTGCTCATCGAGGATGACACCGCGCGCAGCGAGACCCGGCCACAGCGCCCGCTGGTTGGTGACGACCACACCCCTCTCGAGCGCCCGCCTGCGATCGAAGGGGAGGGCGAGCGCTCCCGTTCCGGCCGCCAGGCCTACGGTGGTCCGCCGCCCCTGCCTCCCGAGGACGACGACGTGGACACCAACGTCGACCGCAGGGAGAAGGCGGCCCAGGCCTCCTCCCTGGCCGACGAGGTGCGGCGCGCGACCGGGGAGTCCAGTGACATTTATGACCGCCGGACCGTGGCCGAGATCGACGGTGGTCCTCCTGCTGCAACGAGTTCCCGCGGTGGCAATGGCGCTTCTGGTCTGGCCAAGAACTCTCCGCCGCCACTACCGGCCGACGCCCTCGAGGGTTTCGACGAGGACGCGGGCACCCAGTCCGAGCCTGGTGATCCCGTCGGCATCCACGACGAACTCACCGCCCTTTCTCCGTATCCTGAGCCTCCGCCGGGGAGCCTGCGGGGCCCCCTGCCCACACCCATGCCCACGGTGCTGCCTCCTCCTCTGGCGCCGGTGCTGCCCCCCCTGCGGCGGCAGTCGCCGGGCAAGTACATCGCGATGACGGTAGCGGCGCTGTTCGTGCTCGGAGTGGGAGGGTTCTGGGTCTTCAACTACATCCAAGACCTCAAAGCCCAGCTCAACCACCAGCGCGTGGCACAGTTCACCGGTACAGGAGCGACTGCCGCCGGAACCGCGGATGCCGGCCAGGCTGATGCATCGAGCGCGCTGGATGAGGCCCGCAAGGCGGAGGAGACCCGCAAGGCCGAGGAGGCCCGGCTGGTTGAGGAGAAGCGTCTGGCCGAGGAGGCCGCCAAAGCCGAAGAGGCGCGCAAGGCCGAAGAAGCTCGCCTGGCCGGAGACCAGACTGCTACCGCGCAGGCCGAGGAGGCGCGCAAGGCCGAAGAAGAGAAGCGACTCCTGGCCGAGCGCCGCAAGGCCGAGGAAGAAGAAGCCTCGCGCCTGATGCGGGAGCAGGCCGAGCGCCTCGCCGCCGAGAAGCGCAAGCAGGACGACGCGCGGCGCCAGGTCGACGACGACAAGAAACGGCAGCGCGAGGAGGCCAAGCGCCTCGCCGACGCCGAGCGGCAGCGCCGTGATGAGGAGAAGAAGCAGAAGGCCGAGGATGCCCGGCGGCGTGTCGACGAGGAGAAGCGTGCCCGTGCAGAGGCCGAGGCTCGGCGCAAGGCCGAAGAGGAGGCCAGGGCGCGCGAGACCAAGGTCGCAGCCGTGGGCCCCGACGCCAAGGCCGGAGAGTGCCCGCGGGGCATGGCCAAGATCGATGCCGGGTCTTTCAAGATGGGTTCCGCGGCCAACGATCCGATGCGCAACTTCGAGGAGAAGCGGAACGAGTCGGTGGAGGTGCCCAGCTACTGCATCGACTACTACGAGTATCCGAACGGCAAGAAGGTCCTGCCGACCACGGGCGTCAGCTGGTACCAGGCCAAGACCATGTGCGAGAGCAAGGGCAAGCGGCTGTGCAGCGAGGAAGAGTGGGAGAAGGCCTGCAAGGGGCCTGGCAACCTGCGCTATCCCTATGGCAACAAGTGGGACCCGACGCTGTGCAACACCGAGGACGCGGAGGGCAATGATAGACCCCTCGACGTGCCCAAGGCGTTTGCGCGTTGTCGCTCGGCGTACGGTCCCATCAACCTCAGCGGCAACGCCGCCGAGTGGACGGCCTCCAAGTTCTCGGCAGGCCTCAATGATCGCGTTCACAAGGGCGGTGCTGCGGACCGTCCCAACTGGGCCGCGCGTTGCGCCAATCGCGGCAACCTGCCTCCCAACGAGAAGAACTCCATGCTGGGTTTCCGCTGCTGTGCGGACCCGCAGTGACGTCATGAATCCTATGTCCTTGGCGCCGTCCAATGAGGGGACGGGCATCTGCAAGGCGCAGGTGTGGTCCGCGGTGGCGCCGACAGCAACGGGGAGGTCTGGATGACACGCTGGGCACGATGGGCGGCGGCGCTGGGGGTCGCACTCACGACCCTGCTGGCGACAGCGGCACAGGCCAGCTCCGTGGCCATCGTCGCCGACGACAAGCTTGCCGTGTACCGGCGAGTGATGACGGGCTTCTCGATCGAGGTGCGCATGCCCATCACCGAGTTCAGCCTCGGCGGCAAGCGCGAGAACGGCAAGGATGTGTTCAAGCAGGTGGTGGCCCAGTCGCCCGCTCTGGTGCTGGCCATTGGCCCCATCGCCGCCAATCTGGCGCGGGAGCTCCTGCCCGAGACCATTCCCGTGGTGTTCACCATGGTGCCCAATCTCGAGCAGTATCCCAACCTCAAGGGCCCCAACATCGCCGGGATTGCCCTCGAGCAGAGCATGCGCGACCAGCTGGACACCTTGAAGACCGTGGCGCCCAAGACCCAGGCCGTGGGGTTGGTGTACAACCCCCGTCACACCGGCAAGAAGATCAGCGAGGCCAAGCACGAGGCCCAGGCCCTGGGACTCAAGCTGGTGACGGCCGAGGCCAGTGCGCCCGATGACGTGAATCGCGCCGTGAGCAGCATGGACGGCCGCATCGACGCGCTGTGGATGATCCCGGATCCGACGGTGCTCAACCTGACCGCCTTCCAGGGGCTGGTCGACTTCTCTGTCAAGAAGCGCATCCCTTTGTTCTCGATCAACTACAAGTTCGTCGAGAAGGGCGCGCTGGTGTCCATGGGAATCGACTATGCGCGCATCGGGCAGCAAGCAGGGCGCCTGGCCAATCGCATCCTCAAGGAGAACGTCAAGCCCTCGGCCGTGGGTGTGCAGAGCCCCGAGGGTCTGGACATCGCCATCAACCTGACCACGGCGCGGGCCATCGGTGTCGAGTGTGACCTGGCGCTGGAGATCTTCACCTACGCAGCCGAGCGGCAGTACGCGATTCGCGTCTACAAGTGATTCAATAAGGAACTGCGGCTTGCTGCACCTCGGTCTCGATGGGGCCGGGTGTGGGTTCGCAGGCAGGCTGGGTGGTGGGGCCGGGGTGTGGTTCGTCATCCATGTAGCTGCCACAGAGCCGCACCACGTCGCGTCCAAAGGCGATACTGGAAACCACTGCTAGGAACACGTGAGCTCCGGCACAGCCCAGGGCACAGCCCCACAACGGGATTCCAAACGAGGCCACCGGATCCTCGGTGATCACGCCGGCCTGGTTCGCGGCAAGCAGCCCGAGAGCCGCCGCGGTGGTCAACGGCGCCGTGCCTGCGAGCAGCAAGGCCACAGCTCCGACGCCACAGGTGGCGCAGGTTTCGGGATTGTCGTCATCCACATCGTCGCCGGTCTCGGTGCTGCCACAGGGGGCTGCGGCGGGCCCATGAGTGCCGGGGGCGTCGTCTGCCCGGGCAAGGCCCTCCCTGGTGAGCAGGGATCCGCACAGCAGGAAGGCGAAGGCAAGCCTGGTCACGGTGTCCTCCGGGTCATTCGGCTGCCGACGTCCACAGGACGGCCAACGCCGCACCCACGGCGAGGGCCACGGCGATGCCAACCAGCAGTGGACTCAGCTGACGTCGCGGTGCCTCATCAGGAACCTCCGCGGTCTGCATCTGCAAGGAGTCCTCGTCATCGGCGGACGCAGCACTCCGGCTGCGGCGGCGAGCCAGGCGGCGAGAGCGGGACGGGCGCCGCATCGAGGACAGCACGCTGAGCGCAGCGAACACCACGAACAGAATCGCCACCAGCAGGATCTGGCTCTTCAGGTTCATGTTCGTGGGCCCTTCTCACACGCGGGGAACAAGTCTCGCACATTATAGGTTGAAAAATGGAGGCGCGGGAGGGGCTTTGCTAGCATGAACCCGATGTCCACGCCCCCAGGCGAGCGCGACCGTGCCTCGCGGCCAGCTGCCGAGGCGCCGCCGCCGTCGATCGGGTTCGCCCTGGCCTTCGAAGCCGGGCGCGCGCTGCTGCGTCTGGTGGACCGCGAGCTGGCACCGGGCATCGTGATCCGGATGGCGGACTTCGAGATCCCGGACGTGTCTTTTCCCCTGGATGTGAGCGGCGGAGCCGATCGTTTTCAGAATCGGCGATTGCGGCTGCACGCTCTGCACGTCTCCCTGGATCTGAAAGCCCTGGCTCCCGTTCTAGCTAGCCGCCTTGCCAGATCGGGTGTCAGCCTGACTCGCTGGCGTAGCGAACAGGGTGTCCTGGCCATCGAGGGGCGGGTCGGCGATGCGCTCACCGGGGGCTTCGTCGCGCACGTGGGCGTCGGGGCACTGCAGGGACTCCAGCTTCAGGTTCAGGTGTTTGACACGGTGTGCCTGGGCGCTGCCTCGGTGACCCCGACGCTGGTCGCCGGCGCTCTGCTGTCTGCTCTGCCGCAGGGCGCGGAGCAGGTGACTGCCACTCCAGGGGCCTGCGCCCTGGACCTGGCCGAGCACCTGCTGCAACCGCTGCTGATCAACCACGGATGGAAGCGGGCGGCATTCGAGACCGTGGATATCGACTTCGTGCGTGTCGACGAGGACCGCATGGATGTCCTGGCGCGCGGGGAGATCGAGCCCTCGTGGTACGCCAGCCAGCCACGCCCCGAGGCGGGGCCCGCTTTGCAGCGGGCTGCGCGAGCCATGGCCCACGAGGATCAGCTGGCACCGCTCCGGCGCTTGCTGTCCCAGGGGCAGGTGGTCGAGGCCATGCGCGAGGCCCGGCTCCTGGCGGACCAGTTTACGGATGACGATGCTGTCATCGCGGCGGCCCTCGAGGCGCTGAGCCTGGACCCTGGGGGTGTCGACGAGGCGAGGGAGCTGTTCGACGCCGCGCGCGGGCGTGCCGACCTGGCGGTCCTGGCCGGCGCGGTGCGTCTATGCCGCAACACGGACGAGCGACTGCAAGTGCTGGCCGAGCTGGCCCTCGCTGCGCAGCGTCTGCGCCTCACGGTGCTGACCCGGCGCGCTTTCGATGCCCAGGGCTGGTCCGCGCTGCAGGTGGACCGCACCCTCGACGCGTTGAGCGCTTTTGAGCGTGCCCTGTCGGTCGGCGGTGACGACGACCACGTGCTGAGAGGGGCCTTCGAATCGTGCCGGGCTCTGGGGCGCCTGGCCGACGCCGTGCGCTTCGGTGAGCGTGCCATGCGCGCCGCGAACGAGATCGATCGCGACCTGGCGGTGGCCGTCGGTGAGTTGCATCAGGCGCTGGGTGATGGCGAGCGAGCACGGCGCTCCTTCCGCCGCGCGCTGCGCGAGGGACCCCGGGCCGACGCCTTGCTGGGTCTGGCCCGGGTGGCGGCGGTGGCCCAGGATCCGACCCGTGCCGTCTCCCTGCTGGGCGCCGCAGCGGCAGCCGCCTCCGAGGCAGGGGACCGCAAGACCTTTGCGCGGGCACTTGCCGAGCGCGCGCACTATCAACTGGAGAGTCTGGACGACGCGGCCGGTGCTTTTCGTTCGGCCCAGAGCGCGCTGGAACTTGGCGCCAACGACGTGGACCTGATCTTGGTGGCGGCCCGCGCCGCCGATCACCTCGATGATGCGTTGCGCGCCCGCGAACTTTTCGAGCGCGCATTGCAGCAGGACGCATCTCCTCTGCACCGCGCATTCGCGTCGTATCGGCTGGGCATCCTGCTGCTCGAGGCAGGGGACGCCGAACAGGCAGAGCATCATCTTTCCAGCGCCATGCACATGGCCGAGGACCTCCCCGCCGGGGAGGAAGACCAGCTGGAGCCTGGGATTGGAGCCAAGGCCAGCGAGGCTCTGCTGCGGTCGCGGGCAGCACGCGGCGACCTGGTGGCGCGCGCGGATCTCTACCTGCTCGAGGCCGGACGGACGCAGGAGGCGGATGAGCGGGCAGCGGCTCTACTGGGCGCTGCGCGATGCTTCCACGAACTGGGAAGCCGCGGCGCAGCCATCGAGCGCCTGCTCGACGCGGTCGAGGTCAGCCCCGCGGTGGCCGAGAACACCCCCGAGATGCAGACCCTCATCGATGGTGCAGATGCCGAGAGTCTCCGCTTCATGGCGCGCCGGCTCGAGATCCTGGTCGGACGGCCCAGCTATGCACTCAATGCCCTGCGCGTGGCCAGGGCACTCCGCGGGCAGGGGGCGCTGGAAGAGGCCGAGATCGTGTTGCGCCGTGCCCTCGAACAGGGTGCGTCGACCATCGAGCTCCTGACCGAGCGCGCGGACATCGCCAGAACCCGGCGCGATCTCGACGGTCTCGACGAGACACTACAGCTCTTGGCCGCTCGGGACTCCGGGCAGCGTGGTCTACAAGCCCTGGTGGAACGTGCTGCCCTGCTGGCGGGACCGCGCGGCATTCCGTCGCAAGCGGTGGAGTCCTATGAGGCCGCTCTGGCCCGCGGGGCGGATCCCTCCCTGCTTCTGAATCTGTCCGAAGCCCTGCAAGCCCTGGGCGATCACAGTGGTGCCATTCATGCGCTCGACCGCGCCTGCGCCAGCCCGGATGCCACCCTGCGTGTGCGCGCCGCTCGCCTCCTGAGCGCGCTGTATGAGGCTGCGGGCCAGCACCACCTGGCGCTGGCACCGGCTCGTCTCGCGGAGGCCGCTGGCGAGGCCGAGGACGTGCAAAGACTGGACGATCTGCTCGAGCGCACGGGCCAGCTCGAGGAGTTGATTCGCCGCTTCGTGATTCGCCCCGAGGCCCAGAAGATCCGGCGTGCCGTGGAGCTGGCCACCCAGGAGCGTGGAGACTGGGAGACGGCACTCGAGGGCCTCACCCGGCTTTCCGGCGTCGACCCTGCCGATGCTGCCGCCGTGGCGAACTGGTTGCTGGAACGATCCCGGGACGCTTCCCCGAGCACGCACGAACGGGTGCTGTCGACGGTACTGGAGCTTGATGCGCTGCCGATGCAGCAGCGGGCGTTGCAGCTTCAACGAGCCGCCTTGCTCGATTCGGAGCTGAACCAGGGTGAACAGGCCATCGGGCTGTACCAGGAGATGTACGCCCAGGGGGTCCGGGACCGTCCCGTGCTCCTGGCCTTGCGTGATAGGTGGCTGCAACAGGGGGATGAGGCGCACGCGCTCGAGGTTGCGGGGGAGATTTCTGATATCGACGAGGCGAGTGGGTCCCGCGACATCGAACTGCTGGCGGACCACCGCATCGCGGGTGGGCTGGCCCTACGCCTCGGCCACGATGCACTGGCGATTCGCTACCTCGAACGACTGGTGGAAGCCGCGCAAGGCAAGGACGTGGTGGTGGAACCACCGTTGTTGCCGCAGATCCTGCAGCTGGTCGACCTCTATGCGACGCAGGGACAGCACGAGGATCAGTCCCGCACTCTGGCGCGGGCCGTCATCCAGTGCCGCGACGACGCCTCTCGTATCGACTTGTACAAGCGCATCGCCGAGCTCGAGGAGCACAGCCTGGCCCGTCCCGAGCTTGCGGCCCAGGCACTCGAGCGGGTTCTGCGTCTCGACCCGGGCGACGAGGAAGCAGCCGGAGCTCTGTCCAAGCTCTATGAATTCCTGGATGAGGTCAGCAAGCTGGTCGCCTTGCACCGTGAGCGCGCGGGGCTGGCCCGGGTGCCTGCACAGCGCGCAGCCCTGCTCATCACGGCCGGTGATGCCGTGGCTGCAACCGACACGCGCACGGCGGCTCGTTTCTACCACGAGGCCCTCGATGTGGCGCCGGAATCCCGGGCCGCGCTCGAGCATCTGGCTCAGCTGGCTCGACGCGAGGGCGACCACGGCATGGCGGTTCGCGGCTACCTTCATGCCGCGCGCGCACAGCGTGACGACGTCGCGGCACGCATGCTGGAGGAAGCGGGAGCACTGCTGGCAGGACTGCTGCTCCGTCCGCGCTTCGCAGCACGGGTCCTGCAGCGTTCGGTGGCCCTGGATCCGACGGCCTTGTCGTCGGCGCTTGCTCTCATCGAGGTCGCGCGTGCCTGTCCAGAACCGGAGCGCGCGATCCAGGTGCTCGAATGGTTGCACCAGCACGACGATGTTGTCCTCGCTGGCCGCGTCGAGGCAGCCTTGGCCCAGGCCGACATGCTGTCGGTTGCCGAAGGTGATGATGAGAGCGCCTGGGCTCTGTACCGAAGAGTGCTGGAGCTCGACCCAGGCAATGTCCGTGCGCTGGACGCACTGCTGGTGCGCGCAGCGTCCCTGGGCGCGCTGGATACCTACCAGCAGCTCCTCGAGCAGCGACTGCAGCAACCGGATCGCCACGCCACCGCGCTCCGCGTCCAGGCGGCCACCGAGTTGCTGCAGCAGGATCCTCTCGCCGCCCGCGGGTACCTGCAGGCTGCGCTTGGCGATGAATCCCTCGACGGGACCGAGCTGCGGTACGTGGCCTCCCTGGCCCGCTCTCTCGATGCCCCGGAGCTGCTGGCCAGGGCTCTGGACCGACAGCTTCGGGCAAACGGGGCGACGTCCTTGCAAGAGAGGGTCGAGCTGCTGCGCGAGCTGGCGAGTGTCCTCGATGGTCCGCTGGGCGATCCGCAGGGCGCTGTCGGCGCCCTGCAGGCGCTGCTGCAGATCGCACCGCAGGATATCGATGGCCACGGGGCACTCGGTGAGCTTCTGCTGCGTCTGGGTCAGTCCGAGCGAGCCAGTCCGCACCTCGACCGCGTCCTCGAGGCTGCCTCGGGAGAGGAACTCGGGGTTCACTGGGCGGCCGTGGCGGCGCTGCGCGTCGGCATCGCGGAGCACGAGGGGGACGATGCGCTGGTCGTCAAGCTCCTGCTGGGTCTGAGCGAACACCATCCGGACAACCGCGGTCTGCGTATCCGCCTTGCCTCCGCCCTCGAGCGTCGGGGGGAGGTGGCCGAGGCCGCACGCTGGCTGGAGCGGGCGCTGGACCTCGTCGACGAGCGGGGTGATCGCGCGTACCTGTTGATGCGGCTGGCCCGGATGTGGGAGCGGGCGGAGGACCCGAGCCGCGCGGCCCGGGCCTACCTCGTGGTCGGCACCCTCGACGGCGCTGTGCTCGACGCATGGCGGGGGGCCCATCGCTGCGCCGAGGCGAGCGGAGATGCGGAACTCAGATTGCAGGTGGATCGTGCCATCGAGGACGCTGCGGCTCCAGTGGAGGGCGAGCGAGATCGCCGCTTGCGGCTTCTCGAGGCCGCGCTGCAGGCGGAGCAGGGTCCCGAGGTGCTGCGCTGGGTCGACGCTCTCGTGGACGATGAGGGAGCGCAGACCTGGCTGCGATCGAAGCTGCCGGCCCTGGCGAGCCTCGGCCTCGGCCGCGGCGTCGAGGCGGTCGTTGAGCATTGGCCTGACACCCCTGAGGAGGACGCAGAGGCGCGTCAGCACGCCCTCGGGTTGCGCGCACGCGCGCGGCTGGCAAGTGGAGATACACCCGGGGCCCTCGTCGATCTCGAGGCGGTGTGGGAGCACGGGTCGGGCGATCCACAGATCCTCGAGACCATCTGCGATCTGAATCTCGCTGCCGGCAACAAGGTCCGTGCCCGGCGCGTCCTCGAGGAGGGAGCGCGTCGGAGTTCCCGGCCGGAGCAGGCGATCGCGCTGCTGCAGCGCTGGTATGCACTGGCCCCGTCGGCTGCGGCCGAGGAGGATCGGGAGACCTTCGAGCTGTGGCACAGACTGGCGCCTGATTCCCGGGACGCTCGGATCGCTCTTTGTGACCTGCACCACCAGGCCGGACGCTGGGTCGATCTGGAGCACGTGGCAGCGACCATCCCCATCTCGTCGCTGGAGCATGATGCACAGGCTCGCCTCGCCTGGCAGCGTGCCGAAGCCGCTTGGCGTCTGGATCAGGTCGCGGAGGCCCAAGGCGACCTTGCGCAGGCGTGGCATCTGCATCCCGATCCCGAGGGGCAGGATCCCGCCCTGATCCTCCTCGCCATCGAGGCCTTCACGGGTTCGGACTTCGCACCCGAGGACATGGGCAGGGTCGTGGCGGCCCGACGGCGGGCGCTGGAGATCGCGCCCGGGCGCGTGGACCTCCAGCTGGCGCTGGTGCAGGCGCTGCGCCAGACCGGGGACCACGTCGAGGCAGAGGAACTGGCGAGGACTGCGGCCTGCGCGCAGCCAGGGCTCGAAGCTCTGGAGCTCTTCAGGGCCTGGTTCGAGGGTCTGGAGTTGGCCGAGGACCCCCGACATGCAGAGACCCTGCGGATCTGGTTGACGCTTGAGCCCGGTGCACTGCAGCCACGCTGGGCCCTGGTCCGGATCCTCGTCGAGCAACAGCAGCTTGTGGAGGCGGTTGCCGAGCTGCGCTGGCTTGCCGAGAACACCGAAGACACCACGTCGCAGGACCAGGCGCTGCACCTGCTGGCAGAGCAGGCCTGGGCAGCCGGGCGTGAAGACGATGCACGCTGGGCTCTGCTGCAGCTGGTGGATCGTGCCCGGGACGCGGGCGTACCGGATCGGGAGCTGGAGCTGCTGCAGCAGGTTCTGCGGCGGGCACCGAGTGATAGCGATGAAAAGATCGCGCACCAGCACCGCCTGGTGACGCTGGCCGGGCAGCTGCAGCTGCCTCAGATAGAGCGCGATGCGCTCCAGGCCATCGAGGACCAGGGACAAGCCAGTGTCGTCGAGCAGGAACGGCTGGCCGAGCTGTGGATGCAGGCGGGAGAGCGCGCCCGGGCGGCTGCCGTGTTGCTCGCGGCAAGCCAGGCTGTGACCGATCCAGAGCGGATCGCGGTCCTGCTGGAACGCTGGGCGTCCCTCGGCGTTCCTCTTGCTGTCGACGATGAGCTGGTGGTGCTGGGTCGGTGGGTCGAGGCGGATCCGGACAGCGTGGATCCAGTTCTGCGGCGGGCCATGCTGCTTTCCGCGACCAATCGCTGGGGTGACGCCCTGCGGGACCTGTGCACACTCGAGGATCGCGAGTTCGACGACGAGCAGCGCGAGGTGGTGGATCCCCTGCTGGCCGAGGCTGCGGCGCAATGCGGCGACCTCGACACCGAGTGGCGAGCGCGCACCCGCGTGGCGGAGTATCAGCCCACGGCGCAGGCACTCGAGGCTCTGGCCCAGGTTCAGGCCCGACGGGGCATGCCTGCGCAGGCCAGCGAGACCCTGCTGCAACTCGCGCAGCTGCAGGACTTGCACGGTGGGGTCCTGGCCGAGGTGCTCGGGCGCGCAGCCTCATTGCGTGAGGTGGCCGATGACCTGCACGGTGCGCTCGAACTCCTGCTCCAGGCCGCAGCAGCTGCGACCCCACCGGATGCGGTGCTTGAACGCGCCGCCGAGGTCACACAACGCCTGGATGACGAGCCCGCGCAGTTGAGCCTCGACCGAGCTGCCGAGGACCTGGCCCCGGGCTGGGGCGACGCTGCGGCGCGACGGACGCGCCTGCTCAAGCAAGCGCTGTTCGAACGCCGCGTGGACGAGGCGCGGCACTGGACGCAAGCGCTGTGCGAGCTTCAGGTCGACACCGACACCCTCGTCGACCTGGCGCACCTGGCGGGTGAGTCCGAGGCCAGTGAGGTCGAAGAGATCCTTCTCGAGTCCATCATCGGATTGCCGGTGGCCGACAGGCAGGCCAGTGTTGGCGCCTATCGCCGGAGGGCTGAACTCCACGAGGCGCAGGCGGATATCGCCGCAGCCACCGAGGATCTGTGGCAGGCGGTGCAACAGGGTGACACAGACGCGGGGGCGCAGGACCACCTGGTGGACTTGCTCCAGGGCGCCGGGCGGCACGCGGACGCGCGCGGGCTCCTGTGCGAGCTGGCGGAACGCGACGCCTCGCGCGAGCGTCGTGCCGCGCTGTATCGGCGCTGGTGGGGCCTTGGGGGTGCCGAGGACGGGGACAGGGTTCAGAGCACACTGGAGCAATGGCTCGATGTCGCTCCAGACGTAGACGTGCCCAGCTGGCAGCTCTATCGCCGGTACCGGGACCAGGGTCTGCTCGAGGCTGCGCGGGCACGGCTGGCACACCTGCATTCGCTGTCCGAAGACCCCCAGCGACGCGAGGAAGTCGACCTGGAGCTGGCCGAGGTGTGCTGGCAGCTTGGCGACGCCGAGGCTTTTGTCGAGGTGGCGTCGGCTCTTGCCACCGCCGGGCGGTCTGATGATCTGATGGGAGAACGGCGTATTGCTAGCCTGGCGGACCTGGAGCGTTTCGCCGAGGCGGCCGAGCTTTTGGAACTACGTGCGGCCTCCCGGGACGGGGACGAGCAGCGTCGGGAGGACCTGCTTCGCGCCGCGGAGCTGTGGCGCGATGGGACAGATCATCCCGAGCGCGCCCTGAAGATCTTCAGGGTCCTGTATGCCGAGCGCAGCCAGGACCGGGCGCTGATGGCTGCGACCGTGGAGCTGCTTGAGATCTGTGGTCAGCATGAGGAGCAGGCGACCGTGCTGCAAGGTGCAGCAACGCATGCCACGGGCCTCGAGCGGCGGGAACTGCTGCGGCGCGCCGCGGAACTTCGCGCAGTCGAGTTGCAGGACCCGCACGCGGCGGCGGATCTGCTGGATGTGCTGGTCGAGGAGAATCCGCAGGAGGTGGCCCTTCGCAGCTGGCGTCTGCAGCTCCTCGAGCTTGCACGAGATGCGCCGCGTCTGGCCCAGGCGCTGGCCCGGGATCTGACTGCCTTTGTGGTCGCGGATGCCCAGACCTCGACCGCCCGTCTCATCGCACTGGCGCTGCAGGGTCACATTGCTGGCGAGGAAGCTGTCGCGGCTCTCGAAGCCTGTGGCGGTTTCGCGGGCACCGAGATCGCGGACCTGGCTGGTCTGTCCTCCCTGGCGCTCGGCATCAGCCGGGTGGACCTGGTGCATCAACTGATCCTGGCAGCCCTCACCAAGGGCGATGTTGCGCTGGCACTCGACCTCGAGCTGCGCAGTGCCTCCGTGTTCAGGCAGCGTGGTGACGAGGATTCGGCCCTGGCTGCCGAGCAGCGGGTGCTGGAGCAGGAGCCTTCGCGCGTCGAATTGCTTCCGGCAGTTCTCGCCTGGCACCAGCGACATGGCCGCGACGATCAGATCACACCCCTGCTACAACGTTCCCAGCCCTTCTTGCACGACCTCCAGGCACTCCAGGCGCAGGTCCACCTGACCTCGCTGCGTGCTCGCCACGGAGACCGCAGCGGTCTGGTCGTGGCTCTGCACGAACTGGCCAGCGCCCAGCAACGCCCCGCACAATGGCGTGCCCTCGTGATGGCAGCCCTGGCCGCCGGCGACCAGGAGCGGGCCTGGACCGCACTTTCGCGATGGCAGCCTGGGCAGAGCTCGAGCCGGGGAGAGATCAGCGCCTTTGTCGATGCGTGGCGTGTGCTGGCAGTGGCGACCGCGCGCCGGGAAGGGACCCTGTCGACGGGGAGGGACCCCTCGCTGATGACCAGGCTCCGCGAGGCCGGCGTGGAGCTCGAGGGGTTGGGGACTGTCGAATCACTGGCGCGATCGGTCGTGGACCGCAGCCTGGACGATGAGACGGACGAAGCAAGTGCCCGCCGGGCCGTGGCTATCTGTATGGAGCTGCTTCACGATCTCGATACGGCCCATGCCTTGCTGGACCTGGGTGTGGAGCGATTCACTGCAGCTTCTTCGCAGGCCAGGTGGCGTTTGCGACGGGCGGAATTCTTTGCAGCACGCTCGCCGGGTGCGGAGCTCCGCGACGATCTTGTGGCCGCCGTGCGGGCCCGGCCCGGAGACGATGCCGTCTTTGCCCGGGCACGTGACCTTGCCTCTGCCAGTGGCGACGCCGAATTGCTGGTCGAGCTCCTCGAGGAGCGCGCCGGACAGATGCTGCAGGATGGCGAGTCCTGGCGCCTGCTCCTGCGCGCCGCGCAGGCCGCTCTCGTCGGCGGCCACCGGGAACGTGCGACCGGACTCGCACGGAGGCTGGCCCCGGTGCCGCGGGGTACCGGTCGCGACAGCCTGGAGCAGGCGTATGCCTTCGCCAGCCTGGTCGAGGAGCCCTCGCTGGCGCTCGGCGCGCTGCATGGGCTGGTCGAGTGTGATCCCGAAGATGCTTCTGTCGTGCTTGCGACCGCTGCCCTCGAGGCACGGCACGGCTCCCTCGAGCGTGCCGGGGAACTTGCCCGCCGCGTCACCAGAAGTGATGCCGGGAGTGCCCGCGCCGCCTGGCACATGCTGTGGCATATCGCCCGGGAACAAGGAGATCCCGAGGCTGCATTGCACGCCATTTCCGAGCTGTGGTTGGCCAGCCCGCAGTCTAGGAGCCTTGAGTCCGAATGGGTGCATACCGTGCTGCAGCTGGCGCAGCGGATGGGCGACGAGCAGCACAGACCGGCTGACGCAGCACGAGCACTTCTGAACGGTCTCGACCTGCATCCTGGTTGCACGGTATTGCGAGAACCCGCGGAGCACTGGGCCCGGGAGAGCCAGGATGCCTCGCTCCTGGCGCGGGCTCTGGTGTGGAGGGCCGCCGGTGAGGACGGCGATCGCAGAGCCTCGACCCTCGTCGAGGCATCGCGATCGTTGACGGAAGACGACCCGGGTCACAGATCCTTGCTCGAGGCGGCAGTGCTGGCAGATGGCCGCTGCAGCGAGGCACATCGCGCTTTGGCACGGGACAGCCGACTCGGGCCCCAGGCGCGCCGAGCCCATGCACTGGCCGCCTTCCATCTGCAAGGTCAGGATCAAGATCTCGAGCTCGCCGCCACACTGGCAGATCTGTCGACGGATGCCGCCGCGCTGCGCGACATCGGCAGGGCTCTGGCATGCCGCGGCGTGCGGGTTCTCGACGCGCCCAGTCCGCAGCGTGTGCTGGCCGAGGCCAACCGGCTGGAGGCCGAGGGGCGCCTGGCCGAGGCGATGCAGCGGCGTGTGCAGGTGGTGGTCTTGAACCCAGGTCGTGGTGCCGAGCAGCTTCAGCTTCTCACAGACCAGGGACGGCTGGACGAGCGCGACCGCCTGCTCGCGGCCTGGGCACCACGGGTATTGCGGCGAGATCAAGCCGTGACCTGGCTGTGGCAGGCGCGGGTGGCGGTGGAGCGAGATGCGGATTCCGACCACGCCGCGACCTTGTTGGCCCGCGCCCTTGAACAGGATCCGGCACTGTCCATCCCGGAATCGCTGCAGCGCGTGCAGCGTGCGGCGCAGGGAGATCTCGACGAGCAGGTTCGATTGCTCGAAGACCGCGCACGCAGGCTGGATGATCCCGCCGCGCTCCTGCTGACCTTGCGTCGTTTGCAACAGATCTACGACGAGCAGCGACCGGATCCTGACGCGTCCTTGCGGAACCTGAGCCGTCAGCTCGGGCTGCAGCCCACAGACCTGCACATTGCTGACACCCTGGTGCAGCGACTCCAGGCCGCCAAGCGCCCCCGGGAGGCGGCCCGCGCCGCCTCGAGCTGCATCGAGCACATCCGACGTCTGACGCCGGACACAGCTCCTCTCGTGGCTCGACTCGCCCTTGCCTCGACAGCAGATGAGGATTCACCAGGTCAGCAACAGCGCAGTGCGATTCTCGCCTTCCAACTCGGGACAGAGCAGGAGGTTCCGCTGTCCCGGTTCAGCGATCAGGCGATCCTGTGTGCAGCACTGGCGGGGGCGGCCCAGGGTGGCGACTCTGCGGCGTGGCTCGAGCTGCGGCACCGTGCAGAACAACGCGAGGACACCCTGGCCGCCGTGGCGGCTGCGGAACTGGCGTACTGCGCCGAACCGTCAAGCGCGATCCGCGACCAGCTCGAGGGGGTGTACGTCGCCAGTCAAGCCTTCGAGCGCCTGGCCCAGGCCTACGAGCACGAGGTGCAGAGACTGGAGGACCCTGCCCAGCGGGCGTCACTCCTGTTCAACCTGGCCAGCATCTATCTCGAACAGTTGCATCGTCCGGCCCGCGCGCGCCGCCATCTGCGTGCCGCCACCGCCCTCAGTCCCGAGGACAGCTTCATCCTGCGCTCGCGCGTCGAGGTCGAGCGCCAGCATGGCACCCAGCCGGCCCTGGCCGATGCGCTGGAAGATCTCGCGGCCATCAGCCATGCCAGCCAGGCCGCGAGTCTTCTGGTGGAGGCTGGCCTTGCTCTGGTGGAAGCGGACGCCGAGCGCGCGGTGGCCTTGCTCGAGCAGTCCGTGCAGACCACGCCGCGCCAGTTCGAGGCGCAGGTCGCCCTCGGTCACCTCTATGAGCGAGCCGCGAATCTCGAGGCTGCCGTGGTGTGCTACGAGGTGGCCGCGGACCTGGCAACCGAGACCCAGCACACGCAGCAGCTCTGGCTCAAGATCAGTCGGCTGGCGGAGCACGGTCTCGACGATTCCAGATTGGCCCTGCGCGCATACCTTGCCGCGGCCGACGCAGGCAACCTTCTGGCCCTCGCTTCCGCCGAACGCCTGTCGAGGAACCTGGATGACAGGGCGGCGCTCGAGCAGGTGCTTGGGCGTCGGGCAGTCGCCACCCAGAACAGCGAGGTCCGTCGCGACCTGCTGCTCGAGCGCGCGAGCTTGCTCTCGGCCGAGGACCGCGTGCGCGAGGCCCGGTTGATCCTGGACGGGCTGGTCAAGGAGCGGCCGGATGACGCGCGCGTGCTGATTCAAGGTGGAGGGCTGCTGGAGTCCTGGCGCCTGCGCTCGCCGGCCCTTGCGCTGTACCAGCGTGCCCTGGAGCTTCCCGAGGGTGTCCTGGCCGTCGACGAGCGGTTTGACCTGGAAAAGCGGACCATGATCCTGCTGGCGGTCGAGGGCGCCTTGCCTCGCGCAGCCATCCTGGCCCAGCGGGTGCTCCAGCGCGAGCCCACATCTGAACCTGCCCAGGCTGTCCTCGAGGCGGCTGCCCGCGAGATGGGCGATGCTGGATTGCTGTTGCAGGTGGTCGAGGCAAGGCTTCGGCAAGCCGAGGATCCGGCCCAGCGTGTGGCGCTGCGCATCGACTATGCCCACGCCCTCGAGCTCAACGAGCAAGCAGAGGTCGCTGCGACGGTTCTGCAGCAGGCCCGGGCCGAGGAGAGCGAGGGCATGCCTGCGTCGCGAGCGCTGTTCGAGCTCCTCTCACGACACGGGGATGGCACGAG
This sequence comes from Pseudomonadota bacterium, assembly GCA_043821645.1. Taxonomy (GTDB): domain Bacteria; phylum Myxococcota; class JACRCW01; order JAFGSX01; family JAFGSX01; genus JBDRCO01. Next base: position 48,571 of record JBDRCO010000036.1, read on the forward strand.
CCTGGCCGAGGTCGCGACAGTGCTGGGCGAGCGACTCCCCGACGACGAGCAGTGGCCACGGTGGACCTGGGCCCTTGTGGACCAGGCGCGCCAGACCGACAACAGGCCCCAGGCCATGCAGCTGCTGCAGCAGCTCGTGCGCCGTTGCCCCGAGCAGATCGAGGTCTACGATGCCCTGTGGTCATTGCTCCAGGACAGCCTTGAGCGCAGCATGTTCGTCAACATCGCGCTGCAAGGCCGCAGACGCGTCCAGGAGCCCGCGGCACGGGCGCGCCTGAGCTGGATCGAAGCCGACCTGCGCATCGAAGCGGACGATGACGCCAGGGCACTGGAGGCCATTCGCGACGGTCTCGAGGCGCAGCCGGACCATCTGGAACTCCTGCAGGCACTTCGCGGTGTGGCCCAAAGACGTGGCCATCACGAGTGGCTGGTGCCGGCGCTCGAGGCGGCCATCGCCGCGGTCGACGATGACACGCAGCGAAGGGCGTGGCTGAGCGAGCTGGCCCAACTTCTCGATGGCACGCTGGCAGACGAGGGCCGGGCGACCCAGGTCCTGCGGCGGCTTCTCGAGGTCGCACCGGAGGACATGGCTGCGAGACAGCGACTCGGTGCACTGAGGTTCCGGGCTCATGCGTACGCCGAGGCCTGGGAGCTGCTGCTGGACGCGCCGGCGCCGGAGGATGCGGGCGAGGCGGCCGAGCAGGGCCTGATGCTCGCCGAATGTGCACGCAATCTGGGCGACCTGGCGGGCTACGAGCAGATGCTGCGCCGCGCGCTCGAGCATGTCCCGGAACATCGCGAGGCCGCCGAAGCACTCGCGCTCCACCTCTCGGTCACCGACCGTGGCGATGAGGGTCTGGCCCTGGTTCGCAGCGCCCGTTCCCAGGGTGTCCAGCTGTCTCGAAACGCCGATCTGCACTGGCGCAAGGCCGAGGCTGAGAGCCTGGCCAGCACGGGCCAGCTCGAGCAGGCGGTCGAACAACTGTGGAGTGTCCACGAACTCGAGCCCCACGACGCGGACGTTCTGCGCTCGCTGGCGCGTCACCTGCGGATCCTCGATCGACCGACCCAGGTTGCGGAGGCCTTGCGCCGGCTGGCGCCGCTGGAGCGGGAACCCGCGGTGCAAGTCGGGCGGTACTGCGAGGCAGCCCAGGCCCTGACGGAGTTCGGGGACCTGGTTGGTGCCACCCGGGTCTTCGCCCAGGCCATCGACGTGGACGCGTCCGCTGTGCGCGCCCTGTCGGGTCTCGCCGAGTGTGCGCTGCGCTTGCACGACGGGCGTCGGTTCAAGGAGTGGGCCGGTCGGCTGCTCGATGTGGATCCGGCGTACCAAGGGAGTGCGGCCTTCCATGCGGCCTATGCCGAGGCCCTGCGCGCATCCGGTGCCACCCCGGCAGCCATCCTCAGACAGTTCGATCGCGCCCTCGAGCAAGCGCCTGCCGACCGCGACGTGCAGCTCCTCGCTCTGGACGTGGCCGAGGCTGCCGGCGACGGACGGCGCCAGGTGGAGCTCCTCGAGACTCTGCTCGAGAACGCCGACGGCGCCGAGGAGATCCACCTCCGTGCAACCACCGCAGGCAGGGTGGCCCGCGACGTGTTGGGCGACCGGCGTCGGGCCATCGGCTTGTTGTACAGGGCGCACGCGGCGCGACCAGCGGAGCAGGGCGTCAAGCGCGAGCTGGCGCAGCTCTATCTTGAAGAGCCGAGTATGCAGCGCGAGGCGCGGACCGCCCTGGCGCAGCTCATCGGAGACGATGCGACCGATGTGAACCTGTTGCGCGATCTGGCGGGTCTCGATCGGGCGCGGGGCGAGTCCGTGATAGCGGACATGCTGGACGAACTCGCCGCCTTTGCGGAAGGAGCTGGCCGTTCGTCCGTGGAGCAGCCGCGCTCCTGCGTTCAGCAGCCGGTGGCCCAGGATCAGCTGATGCCCCGCGACTGGCCGCGGGCCGAGCACCAGCTCATGCGTACCATCAGCAGCGCTGCCGCAAGCTTGATCGAGGCCACCGGTCAGGTGTCCGCCGTCACGGAGCCCTTGCGGGAGTCCGACGCCCTGGCGGCCATGGCGCACATCGATGCGGTGGATCGTTTTCTCGCGGGCCCCTCGTTCACCGTCTCTGCACATTTCGGGGCCGGGCTGGAAGTGCGACCGGGCGCCCGCGAAGTTGCGCTGGGCAGCGATATCCTTGCGAGCGGTGACCTCGGTATGCGGGCGGCCATCGCCGAGGCTGCGGCCCGGCTCCGCTGGAGCACCCAGCTGGCCCGGGCGTCCCTCAACCTCTCTCTCGAGGGCCTGGTGGGTGTGGTCCTCGACCGGCTACAAATTCAGCACCAGCTCCATGTCTCGGATGAGGTCCGCGGGCGCCTGGACGGTGTAGAGATGCAGGGCCTTTCCGCGGCGGCCGCCGATGCCGCCCGCCGTGCTGCTGCAGGCTTGAGCGCTCCTCTCGACCGGCGACGGCTTGCGGTCTGGCGCGACGTGGCGCGGCAGCTCACGGCCCGGGTGGTGCTCTGTGCCACGGGGTCGGCGCTCCCGGCCATGGCCATGCTGGCCGGACTGACGATCACCAAGCTGCTCGAGCAAGATATCGAGGCCCGGCGCGCCAGCCTGCGGCGCCGCGAAACGCGCCTGCTCGCGCAATTCGCAACCAGCGATGCCATGGTGCTACTGGCCAAGGCGGAGCCTTCACGATAAAAATAAGGGCCGCGGGCTGGTCGCAGGATTCGGCGGTCCGCACGACGGAGGCCTGTTTTGTTGCGCCTGGCAGTGCGCATCCATGGCAGCCCCGAGAGGCTGTTCGAGACTAGTGAGACCCGTGTCACGATCGGGCGGGGGCAGAACAATGTCCTGGCCATCGACAACCCGCATGTCTCCAGCCAGCACGCGCGCATCGAGCGTGGGGCGGGTGGGGTCACCCTTGCGGATCTCGGGTCGACCAATGGTTCGATGATCCAGCGAGGATCGCGTCGTATCCCCGTGGAAGCCGGTGGCGCCTCGGTGAAGATCGAGGTGAACGATACGCTGGTGCTGGGCGATACCGAGGCGCCGGTGAGTCTGGTCCTCCTCGACGATGGAATAGGGGGAGGCACGCATCCGGTGGTGGAAACACCCACCACTGCCGTCGCTGAAGCTCCTGTCGATACCTCGGCGGGAGGCAAGGTGCTCGCGCGTCTGGCTCGCGACGCCTTCGACGCCATCGATCCCTCCTTGCTGGACAGTCCGGGGGCCGGTCGCGCCCTGTACGACCTTGCGATCGGTCTGGCGGAACAGGATGAGACCTCGATGGTGGAGGCGGCAGCCCGGGCCCTGTTCGCCCTGTGCCCGAATGCCAGCCACCTGTTCGCGTCGGTGGGCGGCACCCCCGAGCAACCGCACAATCGCCGGCTCTGCTTCGCCCGGGGTGGCGGCGATGCGCGCTGGATCCCGAGCCGGATGGCACAGGTGCGTGCCACCCTGACAGGCGAAGCGTGGTTGGTCGGAGAGGTGAGGGTCGACGAGAGCGGCGACGCCACCCGAGGCATGCAGCGCGTGGCCACGGCCGTGGTGGCACCGCTGGCGCACGCGGGCAAGACCCTGGGCGTGATCGTCGTGGACAGCCGATCCAGCCGCACGTCGCTGGATGAGGGCGATCTGCGACAGGTCGCGGCGGTGGCCCACCTGCTCGCGCTGGGCCTTGCCGTCACGAGCACCGCTTCGCGCCCTGGAACCGGGGCTCGCGGGTGAAGACCTTCTTCTTCGCCCTGCGCCTGGTCTTCATCCTCGCGACCGGATTGCTGGTGAGCCTGGTCATGATCCCGGATCTCCGGGACCTGGTACCTCAAGAGCTGTGGGCGCAGGTGCAGGACCTGCCGAACGTGGACCTGATCCTGGCCTGGCCAGACCAGGTGATGTGGCCGCTGATCTTCGTCGGCGTCGTCGTCACCATCGACCTCACCCTCGTCCTCACGGCGTTCATGCGGGGTCCGACGGTCAAGGACGCGCTCGATCGCGCGCCCTCTGCGAGCAAGGCGCGGCTGCTCGCGCGTCTTGGGGAGACCCGAGCCGCGGCCGCGGTCTGGGCCGAGATTGGCCAGGCGCCTCGGGGTGCCGCCTTGCTGCGGCAGCACGGGCATGCCATCGAGGCCGGACAGTTGCTGCTCGACCACGACCACGTGCGCAAGGCGGTCTCGCTGCTCCAGACACTGCAGCCGCGAGACGCCGAGGCCGCGGGTGGACTGCTCGAAAAGGCCGGACGTGTCGAGGAGGCCCACGAGCAATTCCGCCGCGCTGGAGATTTTTATGTCGAGCATGGCGAGGCGGGTCGTGCCGGGAAGTGCTACTACCGCGCGGGCATGAACGATCTCGCGCGACCTTTCCTCGAGCAGAGCTGGGAACAGATCTTCCGTCCAGACAAGCCGCACGACGTGGCCAGCATGTTGCTCGAGGTGGGTGCGGTGCACGCGGCCGGGCTGGCCTTCTCGCGGGCAGCCAGCGCGATAGCGGACGTCGACGAATCTCGAAAGCTGGCGCGCCGCGCCGCCTCGTTGCTGGCCAAGGGCGGTGATCCCGACGCGGGCGCGGTGCTCCTCGAACGCACGGGCCAGCTGGCTGATGCCGCCGAGCTGTACGCGCACGCTGGCAGCATCGACAAGGCCGTGACCTTGCTCTCCTCGATCAAAGCGTCAGCTCGCGCCGGCGAGATCTTGCTCAAGGTGGGACAGATAGACCGCGCCATCGACTGCTATGTCGATGCCGGCGAGGTCTCTCGCGCGGCCGAGATCGCCATCACCTCCGGCCGTGCGCGCCAGGGCGCTGCCCTGCTCGAGCGCATTGGCAACTCGGCGGCGGCCATCCAGCTCCTCGAGCAAAGTGGTGAACTGCGCGAGGCCGCGGAGATGCTCCGCAGTGGCGGCGACCCTGCCCGGGCGGCCGCGATGTACGAACGTGGTGGCGAGTACTCGCTGGCCGCAGCCCTGTACGAGAACAACGGCGAGCTGCAACGCGCAGCCGCACTTTTTGGAAAAGCCGGTGAGCGTGCCAAGGCGGCCCGTCTGTATCTCAAGGTCGGCCACCTGCGCGAGGCGTCCGCCGTCCTCGGCGGCTCTGTCGACGACGATACCCGCCCCCTGCATGCGGAGCTGGGTGCACGCTTCGGCGAGCTCGGTGCCTCGGGCCAGGCCCTCGAGCACCTGATGGCAGCCGTGGCTGGCACGCCACTGTCCCCGCAAAACTACGGCGTGTACTTCCACCTCGGCCGGCTGTACGAGCAACTTGGCGACGTCACCACGGCCCTGGCCCTGTTCCAGCAGATCTATGGCATCAATCCCTACCTCGAAGGGCTGGTGGGCCGGATCCAGGAACTTCAGGCGAACAAGCTCCAGTCGATGCAGCCCACCTCTCCAGCGCATTCTCCACCGCAGGCGCGGCCTGCCGATCCCCGCTTCGCAGAGACCATGGGGGGCACAGGACCGACCTCTGGCCTGGTGGCCATCGACACCCAAACCGGCCGGGCGCCCCTGGTCGACGCCAAGGAACGCTATCGCATCGATGGTGAGCTGGGGCGTGGAGCCATGGGCAAGGTCCTCAAGGCCTTCGATACCGTGCTGCAGCGTGGGGTGGCCCTCAAGACCCTTCCCGAGGTCCTGGCTTCGGATACCAAAGCGCAGAGCGCTTTTCTCGCCGAGGCACGCGCGGCGGCGGCGCTGCACCACCCCCACATCGTCACCCTGTTCGACGTGGGCATCACCAACGGCGTGCCCTACATCGCCATGGAACTGGTGGAGGGCGGTGATCTCGCGACCTTCCTGTCCAGCCATCCGCAGACCTCGCTGGCACAGCGGCTCCGGCTGCTGGCCGAGGTGGCCTCGGCACTGGCTGCGGCGCACCAGCGCGGCATCGTCCATCGCGACGTGAAGCCCGGCAACATCCTGCTCGACGTCGAGGGGCACACCAGGCTGGCGGACTTTGGCATCGCGCGCGCCCGGCACAAGCAGGAAGCGTCCACCACCCCTGTGGGGACCCCCTTCTACATGTCTCCGGAGCAGGTGCGGGGCAGCTCCGTCGACCTGCGCGCCGACATCTACAGCCTGGGCGTGGTGATGTTTCAGGTGAGCTCGGGGCGGCTTCCCTTCGAGGAGGGTGATGTCCTGCAGCACCACATCGCGACGCCGGCCCCCCTGCTTCGCGCTGTGGCGCCGGGCACGCCCGAGGCACTGGAGCGGCTGGTCCAGTCCTGCCTGCAAAAAGACCCGGGGGCGCGACCGCAATCCGCGAGCGCCGTTCGCTCGGCTCTCGAGGTCATCGCGCAGAGTCTCGAGGGGACGCCTGCGGCATGATGGACCTGCACGCGCACCTGCTCCCGGGTCTCGACGACGGCCCCAGCGAGCTATCCGCGACCCTGGACATGGCACGTGCCATGGTCGAGGCCGGCATCTTTGGGGTCGCTGCCTCACCGCACGTTTTTCCGGCCATGGGGTGGACACCGACCCGCGCCCAGATCCTCGCCACCGGCGAGACCGTCCGCCATGCCCTGGCGGCGGAGGGGATTGCCCTCGAGCTTCTGCCCTCAGCCGAGCACTTCTACGACGAGAGCTTGCTGGCGCGCATACAGGCGGGGGAGGCGGTCCCCATTAACCTGCGACGCTGGGCCCTGGTCGAGTTCTCCACCACCGCGCTGCCACCGGATGTGCCGGCTGCGCTGTACCGCCTGCGCCGACTTGGCATTGAGCCCTTGCTGGCACATGTCGAACGCTACGAGGGGCTGGCGACCAGCGAGGAGAGGGTGCGCATGCTGGTGGACCAGGGCTATGCCCTGCAGGTCGACATGGGAGCCATCGTCGGGCAGTTCGGCAAGGCTCAGCAGCGGACCGCGTGGCGCCTCCTCGAGCGGGACCTGGTAACCGTCGTCGCCAGCGACGCCCACAGCGCTGCCGACGTCAGAGCCACCGTGGCTGCGGGGCGCGAACTGCTGACCAAGCGCCTGGGGGAGGCGCGATGCCTGAGTGTGCTGGTGGAGCGACCGGCGCGCATTTGTGCAGGCGAGCCCCTTGACCTGGCGTGCTGATTCTGGATTTCTGCGACCGTGAAACGCGCCATACAGCTCACCGTCTCCCTGGTTCTCGGCGGACTCCTGCTGTGGCTGTCCTTTCGCAACGTCGTCATTGGTGATGCCCTCGATCACCTTCGGCAGGCGCCGTGGTGGAGCTATCTGCTCTACATCAGCTTCGTGATGCTCACGCATTGCCTGCGCACCGAGCGCTTCCGGCTTCAGCTACGGCGGATGACTGGCAAGCCTGTGCCCTTCGTCGAGGCTCTGGCCCTGTTCTCGGTGGGTGTCGCCGCGACCTTTCTGATCCCGTTCCGCCTGGGCGAGTTCGTTCGACCCTACCTGGGCAAGGTGCGCGGTCACATGAGCGTGTCCGCGGGACTGTCGACGGTGGCGGCCGAACGCGTCATCGATGGTCTGACGACGACGGCGATGCTGGGCGTGGTGCTGCTGCTGCGCGGCCGCGACATTCCTCCCGTCGTGTACTTCGCCGGCTACCTGGCCCTCGCGGTGTTCGGGGGCGCCTTCGTGGTCTTCGTCGTGGGCTACCTGCAGCGCGAGCGCGCGGTGCGCCTGGTGCGCTGGAGTGCAGGCCTGGTGTCGACGCGCCTTGGTGACAAGATCGCCGACGTGGCCGACCGCTTCCTGGCCGGTCTCAACACGCTACCGAGCTGGAAGGACCTGGTCCTCTACGAGGCCTACACTCTGGTGTACTGGCTGCTCAACGGCTTCAGCATGTGGCTGCTGATGCGCCACATGGGCGTCGACCTCGACCTGCTGGGTGGGTACTTCGTGCTGTCCTGCCTCGTGATCGGGGTCATGATCCCGGCCCCCCCGGGCAACGTCGGCAATTTCGAGTACGCGGTGGTGCTGCCCCTGACCGTTTTCGGTATCGCGGGCTCCATCGCGTTCGCCTACGCCGTGGCCGTGCACGTGTTGCAGGCCGTGCAGATGACCGCGGTGGCCACGGTGATCATCGGCAGTGGCAAGGTGTCCCTGCGGCGGGTGGTCGAGGCTACCCAGTCTCACGGCACCGACGACGGGTGAGGGCAGGGCGCACACGATGGAGATCGTGGCCTGGTGCTGGCCGCTTGAGGTCGTCTCGCCCCGCGAATCCTATCGAACCGATGGACGGATCGTTCAGTACATTCTCGGCGTCTTGTCCGGGAACAGCGAGTCCACGGCGTTCCACAGCTCGGTATCGCGGTCGAACTCCGAGAACCACTTCAGCTCGTCGTCACTGAAGGCTTCGCTCAGGGTCAGGGTTCGGACGGGACGCAGGGTGTCGTTCTCGAACATGGTCGTCTCCTTGTGCGCGCCAACCTCCGGGGCCGGCGGGCCTTGGTTCAGCCCTCGCTCTCCACCTCTCCGACCTCGCTGTCGAACAGGTGCTGGTACTTGCTCAGCAGATCGCGCACGGCCTCGCGGATGAACTCGGCCTGCGGCACACGGGTCTTGCTTGCCAGGTAGCGCAGCTTCTCGCGAAACAGCACAGGCAGCACGACGTTGGTGGGCACCTGCCTGACCTCCTCATGCTCCTCGAACTCTGGTGCGCTGTGCGGCATGTCCCGGGCTCCTCGGTGTCACATGCTGTAACACCCATGTTGCACAGCCAGGCTAAGCCCGGTTGTTGCGCCGTCCAAATTTCTGGCTGCATAAATTTGCAGGACCGCGAAATGGATCGGTTTTTTTCGCGTGGCGACGGGCAGGTGACAGGTGAGCCGGGGTGCTTGCGGGCGACCATGGCGCTTAAAACACCCTTGCCAAGCCCAGGCCGGTTATGCAAGATGCCCGGGCTTTGCGGCGAGGTAGCTCAGTCGGTAGAGCAGGGGTCTCATAATCCCCGCGCCGGCGGTTCGATTCCGCCTCTCGCCATACTTCTCCAGGGGGCGTTCGGCACGCCCCCTCTGCCAGCGGAATGAATCCGCTGGCATTCACCCCTGGCAGCACCGAGTTGATTCTTCAAGGGGGCGTTCGGCACGCCCCCTCTGCCAGCGGAATGAATCCGCTGGCAATAACCCCGGGCAGCACCGAGGTGCTTCTCATGAGGGCGTTCGGCACACCCCCTATGCCAGCGGAATGAATCCGCTGGCATTCACCCCTGGCAGCACCGACCTGGTTCTTCGTGGGGGCGTTCGGCACGCCCCCTCTGCCAGCGAAATGAATCCGCCGCCGCAGTCCATCACGCTGCACGACAGGCGTCCCCGTGGTCTCTTGCGAGCTCCTGCAGGCTCGGGCCCGGCCTCGCAGGAGGCGGACCTGCCCTCGCGCACGCCAGCTCCATGGGCAGGCCGCGCTGCTTGGTTCATGCACGGCGGGTATTCAGGACGAGGTCCTTGCGCGCCAGCGCGCCAGTGCCCCCGCGATGCGTCGCAGTGGCATCAAGGGCGTCCTTGCTGGTGCCTGACACTTTTCCCAAAGACCTGTTCATCTGGGCGCACGATGTCGGAGACGATGCCGGCCCGGCGGCGGTTGGCGCCGGCACAGCGGATGAACGGTGCCCCGCAATAGCTCTCATCACAGGCCAGGCAGGGATTGAGCCTGCCGTCGGGCAGGTTGGCAGCTTGCCGGGTCAGTCGACTCACCAGGCAGACCTCGCGGCAGTGCGCGATCGTGCAGGCCATGTTGTCCACCCAGCACTGCGCGCAGCCGGGGGTGAAGCCGATGGCCGTGGTGCAGTGCTCGGCGGCCTCTCGACCCTGAAAAAAATAGCGCATGGCGCATGTGGTGGCCTGTCCCGTCAAGGTGAGTCGGGTGCTGCGGTAGACCGCCAGGTCGCGCGGTGTGCTGCACTGGCCGCAGCGACCGGCGTGCAGCACCGGCATACCGACAAAGCGCGCCAGCCACAGCGGGTAGGTCTGTCCGTCCTTGCCGCAGACCTGCTCGCCTGTCGGCTCGGCATCGACGGGCAGGCGGACCGGCACCTCGACCGCGGCTTCATCCCCTCGCTGGCAACGACACAGCTCTCCCTGGGCGCCACTGCGCTGACCGCGCGTCTCTCCCCCCAGTTCGACCTGACAGCGCCATCGGCACGGGCCATCGTCATCCACCAGGCGAAGCAGGCTGCATCCTGCGGGCATCGCGGCCAGGAACAGCCACAACATCGCTGCGAGCATACGAACCATCAGGGCATCATGACATGAAGCGGCGACTGCTTCGGAGATGTTGATGACGTCACCTTCCTGTTCTGTCGCCTCACCTAAGGGCCATTGAATGTGAGGACCTTTGCGCGCACGGTGAGTCACAGGACTGCACAGAGAGGTCGACACATGAACTTCTGGGATGTCCACGGACTCATCTTCATCGCCTGCATGTTCTTCTTCCCCCGCGTGACCATGCTCTTCGCCACCGCCTGGGGCGGGCCGCTGTGGTGGGTGGGCTGGCTGTTCGCACCGCGCCTCACCGTGGCTGTCGTTGCCACGACCCTGTACTGGGAAACCAACACCGTGCTGGTGGTGATCACCTGGCTGTGGGCGCTGGGAGGCGAGAGTACCGAGAAGACCGTGGTGCGGCGCCGCGTCTGGCGGCCACGTCGCAAGGTCGTTGCGGAGCCTGTCACGATAGGCTGAGCACCGGCCTCACCCTGCCTTTCGTGGGATGATCGCCCGACCATGCCACGCCTCACCCGGCCCGCCCCGCTGCGGCAAGATAGGCTTTTTTGGGCACCGCGGCAGGTGCGCGACACAGATCGGCGCCCCCGTGTAACGTCCGCCTGGCTGCCGTGTAGTACCCGATGAAGACCACCGCGAGAGAGCAGCCCGTGGCAAGCCTGGATGCAGCGATACAGCGTGCCCGCACCGGCGATGCCGACGCCTTCGCCGACATCTACCGCGCCTTCTCGCGGCGCGTGCTGGGGCTGTGTCGAAAGCTGCTGGGTTCGGGCGCGGCGGCCGAGGACGCCTCGAGCGAGGTGTTCGTGCGCACGCAGCGCGCCATGGACAGCTACGATCCCGCCCAGCCCTTCGACCGCTGGATCCTGACCATCACCAGCAACCACTGTCTGAACCAGCTGCGCCGGCAGAAGCTCGAACGACATCTGTTTGCGACGGAACCGGAGGTGTGCGTGGCGGACAGGGACCCCGGTCCCTCGCCCCTGGCGCAGCTGCAGAGTCACGAGGAGCACGAGCGCCTGCGCCGGGCCATCGAGGAGCTGCCCGAGCGCTACCGCATCCCGCTGGTGCTGCGCTATTACGGCGAGCTGTCCTACGACGAGATCGCCACCGAGCTCGAGATCACACGCGACAACGTCGCCATCCTGCTGCATCGCGCCAAGCGCAGCCTTCGTGAGGCCATGCGCGCGACGGGGGAGGGGAAGCCATGAGCTGCTATCCCGAACTGACTCTTTCCATCTACGTGGACGGCGAGCTGCCCGAGGACGAAGCCGCACAGGTGGGCCAGCACCTCGAAGGCTGCGCCGGCTGCCGTGCGCTCGTCGCCGACCTGCGGCTGGAGTGTGGCCTGCTGCACGACAGCCTGGAACCAGAGGTCCGCGAGCTCGTGCCGTCGACGGCAACCCGGCCGGCGGGCCACCTCCAGCGCTCGTCGCCGTGGTCCTGGGCCTTGCTGGGCGTCGCCACCGTGCCTCTGCTCGTCGCTGCGGTCCTGGCTGCCCTGCCAGCGCTGCCACCCTCGCTGGCCTGGATACAGGACCTGAGTCTGACCGGAGGGCTGGCCATGCTGCTTCGGGGCATGAGCTTCGCACTCCTCCAAGGAGATCAGATGCTCACGACCATCATCGGCTTCACTCTCACCGTGGCTTCCGCCTTCGTGGTGCTGTCGAGCGCGGTGGCGCGACGACACCTGGTGGCCGCGGCCGGGCACACCGGCGTCGTGCTGGCCCTGCTCCTGCTCTCCACCTCCGCCCTGGCGCTGGAGCAACGCCAGAGCGAGGAGCGGGTCGAAGTGGCCGCTGGCGAGCAGATCCACGAGTCCATGCTGCTGGTCGCCCGCTACGTGGTGGTGGAGGGCGACGTGGACGGCGACGTGTTCGCCTTTGCCCGCAACGTCAGCGTCAAGGGCCAGATCCGGGGCAACCTGTTCACCGCGGCCGAGAGCGTGGACATCAAGGGACGCATTGGCGGCAGCCTGCACGCGGCCGCCCAGGCGGTGAACCTGGAGGGCCAGGTCGACGGCGGCGCTTACCTCGCGGGCCAGTCCATCATCGTGGGTGCGGGCGCGCGCGTGGGGCGCGACCTGCTGCTGGGCTGCGAGCACGTCGAGATGGCCGGTCAGGTCGATGGCTCGATGCACTTCGGGGCCAACCGCGTCTACCTCACGGGCTCGGTGGCCCGCAACATGACAGGCCACAGCGAGCACGTGGTGCTGGCGGCGAACAGCCGGGTCGGGGGCGATGTCACCGTGACGGCGCCGGCCGAAGATGGCCTCGAGATGACCGCGGGCGCCAGCCTGGGTGGTGAGAAGAAGGTCAAGGTCGAGCCCTGGTCCGAGCAGAAGCGACACCCGCTGCTCACCGCTGGCTACTACCTCGGCCTGCTGCTCAAGATCGTGGGTCTGCTGCTCATCGGCCTGCTGGTGGTGGCCCTGGTCCCTGGCGCCGTGCCGAAACTGCCGGTGGGCCCGGGTCCCGTGCTGCGCAGCATGGGTGTGGGCTTCGTGACCCTGGTGGCGACACCCGTGGCCATTGCCTTCGCGGCCATCACGGTCATCGGGCTCCCGCTGGCTGTCCTCACCGCCGTGATCTACGGCTTTGGCATCTTCCTGTCGTCGCTGGTCGTGGCCTACTTCGCCGTGCGTGCCCTGCTGGCGCCCGCGCCAGGGCAGACCACGCGACTGCTCGGGGGCACCGCGGTCGCCCTGTGCGGCATCCTGGTGCTCACGGAGATCCCCTTCGTGGGCGCTGGCCTGTACTTCCTGGTGATGATCCTCGGCCTGGGAAGCCTGGTGCAGCACGGCTACAGGGCCTACCAGGCGCGCCACGACCCGGCGTAGGTTGGCGATGGGCGCAGCGATACACATCGACGCCATCGGCAAGCGGCTGGGGGCCCGCGACGTGCTCAAGGGCGTGCGCTTCGACGTCGAGGTTGGCGATATCTTCGGCTACCTCGGCCCCAACGGCGCGGGCAAGACCACGACCATTCGCATCCTGCTCGGCCTGCTGCGCCCGGACAGCGGTCACGTCGAGGTGCTCGGACAGGACGTCGGCCTGGCCAGCACGCGCCTGCACATCGGCTTCGCCCTCGATCCCGACGGTCTGTACGACGCCCTGAGCGCTCGGGAGAACTGCCGCTTCTATGCCGAGCTGTACGGCGTGAAACGCGTCGCGGCGCGCGTCGACAAGGTCCTGGACCTGGTGGGCCTGGCGGACCGTGGCGCTGACAGGGTGGGCACGTTCTCCAAGGGCATGCGGCAGCGGCTGTCCCTGGCGCGGGCCATGGTGCACGACCCGCAGGTGCTCATCCTCGACGCGCCCAGCTCCGGGGTCGACCCGAGCGGCCAGATCGAGCTTCGCCAGCTGTTGCTCGACATCGCTGGTAGCGAGCACAAGACCGTGCTGCTCAGCTCCCACAACCTCGATGAGGTGCAGCGTATCTGCAACCGTGTGGCCCTCATCGATCAGGGCGAGATCCGACTCTATGGCGAGCTCGACGGACTTCGCCAGAGCATGGGGCGTGGCGGACTGGCCATCGAGACCCGGGGCCCTGTGGCGGAGAGCGTGGTGCAGGAACTGCTTCGGGAAACGCGGTTCGGCTTTCGTGCGCAGAGCGGGAGCCGCCTGGAGTTCGAGGCCGGGCCAGATCGTGCCGAGTTGTCCGACATCATCGGCTTCCTCGCCACCCGTGGCGTGAAGATCGAGCAGGCGGGCCAGCGCGAGGCGTCGCTCGAGGACCTCTACGCGTCCATGCTGCGACAGGTGGATCCGACATGAAGGGCACCGCGCTGGTCCTGCGCGGCACTGTGCGCAGCGGCGTCCGCCTGCGCGCCGTCGCCATCGTCACCACGGGGGGCGCCATCATCTGCGTGGTCGGCCTGGCCGTGCTCTTCGGGACCCAGTTCATCGGCCCGCAGCTGGCCTTGGCATCCCCAGACATGTCCGTGGTGGAGAACTTTCTGGGCCTGATCCTGTTCACCACGAGCTTCATCTCCATGGGCATCCCTGTCAGCGTGCTGGCCTTTCAGTCCCTGGCCCGCGAGAAGGCCCGGGGCACGATCACGGCGGTCCTGGCGACGCCGCTCGAGCCCGCGGACCTGTGGCTCGGCAAGAGCATCGGGGTGCTCGTGCCGGGTCTGCTGTTCGCCCAGGTCATGACCGTGGCCAGCTTCGTGGGCCTCCATCTCGTCTACCTGCGTCCTGTGCAGGGGCTCGTCGTCACACCGTGGACGCTCGCCAGCTGTTTCATCGCAGTGCCGCTGCTCTACCTCGCGCTGAGCCTGCTCGTGCACCTGATCGGGCTGGTGGGCGCGCCAGGGACAGCCAATGTGGTCGCCCAGGTTTTTTTGCACGTTGTGACAGCGCTGATGATCAATCTGGCGGTGCGTCAGGTCCCCGATGCCGGTTCCTGGGCCTTCACGGCAATCCTGCTCGGCCTGGCAGCGATGCTGGGCGTGGCGGTCCGGGTGGGCCTGCCCAGGCTGACGGTCGAGAGGATCGTGCTGTCGCGGTAGGAGCAGGGGTGAACGCTACGCTGCTGGTCATGCGTCGGGACCAACGCGAGCTGTGCTCGACCACAGCCTTTCGCATCCTGCTCGCGGTCAGCGCCCTGATCGCCCTCGGTGCTTCCGCCGCCATCAGCATCGCGCTGCGGCGACAGGCCTGGTACGGCGAGCCCGCTGCACGGCCTGTGCTCGAGCTCATCCTCGGACTTGTCGTCTATTTCGTGCCGCTCCTCGTACTGGTCGCGTTCATCTGGGCCTTTGCCAGCCTCCCCATCGTCCAGGAAAAGGCCAATGGCAACCTCGAGTGCCTGCTGGCCACTCCCCTGCGCCCGCTGCAGCTGTGGGTGGGCAAGGGCCTCGCCGTGTTTCTGCCGTCGCTCGTGCTCTGCGTGCTCGCGACCCTGTTCGTGTGCTTCGCCGTGAATCTGGCCGCCGTGCGCCCGGGGTGGAACACCTGGGTCCTGCCTGTGCCCGCGCTGGTGACGGGCCTGCTTGTCAACCCGCTGCTGTTCGCGGCGCTGCTCGCCTTCGTCATCCTGGTGGCCATGACCCGGGATCCGGACCTGGCCATCGCTCCGTCGCTACTCGTCGGCTTCGGGCTGATGATGGGCATGCCGGTGGGCGTGATGACGGGCCACATCGACCTCGGGTCGTGGTCCTTTGTCGCGTGGTACCTGGCCGGGGCAGGGGTGGCCTGGGCCCTGGTGCTGGCCCTGTCTGGCCTTCTGACGCGGCAGGCGATCGTGTTGTCCAGCAGAGGTGGCTGACGGCGTGCTCGTCGCCTGGCAGCGGAATCGTCGAGGCACAACCTGGCTCGCGTGCCGACGCCCAGCCCGGAGCGCCCGCGACGGCCGGACAGGACGCTGCAATATCACTCCGCGCTGGCACGGGCCGGACTAGAATGCGCGCACCCAGGGGGACCCATGCCCACGTACTTCGGCGTCACCACCCAGCTCGACCGCATGCGCAAGCAGCACACCACGGGCAAGCGCAACCTCCGAAAGTGGGTGGTGGCCAATGGAGGCGCACCCTTTGCCAGCCGGCAGGCGGCGCAGACCTGGCTCAAGACCCAGTCGGGTGAGCACGACCCCATGGCGGGCAGCGCGGCCGGCCAGTGGTACGGCTACAGCTTCGACTACGACGTCGGGGCGCCGCGCTAGCGAGGGCCGGAGACGCCCGCAGGTCGCCGCTCGAACGACCCCATGGATCGCCCGGGCCTTTTCGTGGACAATCCCCCGGCCCGCGAACCGCGGATGGAGGTCGTGATGTCCAGCGAGGAACAGCTGCGCCAGGAGATCGAGCGTCTGAAGGCCGAGAACGAGACCCTGAAGAGCAAGCCCAAGGTCAAGACCGGGCTCAAGGTCAGCGCCAAGGGCGCCGTGTCGTTTTACGGCATGGGGCGCTTTCCGGTGACCCTGTACAAGGAGCAGTGGCTGCGCCTGCTCGACGCCGCCGACGAGATCCGGGCCTTCATCGCCGAGCATGAATCCGAGCTGAAGACCAAGGACTAGGCACCTCTCACACGACTGCGCCTCTGCTCTCTGCACAAGGTGTCAGGCCAGGTTGAGGCGTATCTTTTCAGCGGTCATGCCGAATCGTGTGGATGGGTCCCGTTGTGAGGGGCCCAGGCGAGAGTGTCTCTTTGAACGTGCGAAGACCAGAAAACTCGCCGCCGAGGGCGGGGCCCCACGCTGTGGTCGAAGCGAAACGACTTCATTACTCGTGCGAGTTCTTGCGCCCCTGCAACTGATTGCAGAGACCGAGCGCGGCGTCTTCGAGATCCTGGGTCTGGCCGGGCTTGCGGTGCTTGCCGACGTGCACCAGCAGGGTGTGCTCCCAGCCCTCGACCTGCAGCTTTCGGTCGCGGTAGTGCACGAAGTAGCTGCGGAGCCCCTGGTCGAAGAGCTGCCGGGTCGCCTCGGGGTCGTGGCCCTGCAGCACGAAGGCCTTGGAGAAGCTCGGGTCCTCGTCGAAGTTGATGTCCTGACCGCCAAACACCTTGCCCAGGAGGTCGACCAGCACCACCTGGGGCCGGACAAAGAAGTGCGGCAGGCGCAGCTCGGACGACGTCAGCAGGCAGAGCGTCTGTCTGTGCTCACGGCGGCTGCGGCCGGAGCCCGTGGTGTAGCTGTAATCCACCAGCGTGAGCTCCCCGTGGCTCGCCCGGCCCGAGATCGCGGCGATGACGCGCTGGCTGTGACCGAGTCCGAAGATCTTGAACTGACCGTGGCGCGACTGCGTGGTGGCCAGGTCCTGCTCGTAGGAGAACCCCCGCCTGTCGGCCTCGGCACGCCAGGCCTCTCGCGATTTCTTGAGGCTGTAGAGCGCCCACCACCATGCCAGAGCGATGACCGCCAAGACGATGACGACGAGGAACACGATGTGCTGGTCTGTCATGCCTGTTTTCCCCGAGCTGGGAGTCGCCATGTTAGCAGGAAGACCCTGGGTGGGCGACCGCACCTTCGTGCCGGCTCGGTCCCCTGACGTGTTTGCGGCATCGCCGCCCACCTGCACCAAGCCCTCGCAACCGCGTCCGCGCGCGGTAGCATGGTTCCATGGAAACCAAGGGTGGCGTCGACGCTTGCGCAGCAGCAACAGCCATCATGGACGCGCGGGTGGCGGAACTCCTCGCCGAGTTGCGGGCCCTGGGCAGCGAGCGCAATCGAGCGGGCATGGCTCGCTATGGCATCAAGGTCGACCGCGCGTTTGGTGTGCCCGTGCCAGATCTGCGGCGGCTGGCCCGTCGGCTGGGGACGGACCATGCGCTGGCGCTTGCGCTGTGGGCCACGGGCAATCACGAGGCCAGACTGCTGGCCTGCTTCGTCGACGATCCCGCGGCGGTCCGTGAGGAGCAGGCCGAGGCCTGGGCGCGCGACTTCGACTCCTGGGACATCTGCGATCAGGCCACCACCAGCCTCTTCGACCGCACGACGCTGGCCTGGTCCAAGGCGCAGCAATGGGCGACGCGAGAAAATGAATGGGTCAAGCGCGCCGGCTTCGCTCTGATGGCTGGTCTGGCTGTCCACGACAAGGTGGCCACGGACATGGCCTTTACGAACTTGCTGCCGCTCGTGCAGCTCGGAGCGCTGGATGACCGGAACTTCGTCAAGAAGGCGGTCAACTGGGCGCTGCGCAACATCGGCAAGCGCAACCGGCTGCTGAATGTTGCCGCGGTCGCCTGTGCGGAGAAGATCCTCGCAACGGCCAACAGTCGAGCGGGCGGAGAACGGGGCGGCGATCCGTCAGCACGAAGCGCGCGCTGGGTGGCCCGCGATGCTCTGCGTGAGCTGCTGTCCGACAAGGTCGAGGTCAGGCTCAAGGGCTGAGGACACGATCGTGCGCAGGTCGGACGCGAAACCGCGCAAGGCGCGCTACGAGAGTGCGAGCCGACACCTTTTTCAGACCAGGCTCTCTCCTCTGGCCCGGGATGACCTTCGAGCCAGGGCCAGCCCGAACAGCACGGCCCACCACAAGATCCCGCCACTGGGGGCGCCTGGCGTGTGGCACTGGCAGTCGGAGGCGACCACAGGCGCAGCGCCACTGCCGGGGTCCAGCGGATCCGTGCCGGCGGCCACCTCGTCGCCGTCGCTGACGCCGTCGCCGTCGCTGTCGGCATTGCGGGGATCGGTGCCGCGCGCG
>JBDRCO010000037.1:0-314020 GCA_043821645.1 Pseudomonadota bacterium
CTCCTGCTCATCCCGTCGACAGCGGCGGGTGTGGCTTTGCTCGTGCTCGTCCTTGCCGTGACCGGGCTTGCGCTGGGTCTGGGTATGCCCCTGCGCACCCAGCTGGATGAAGCCAGTCGACACCTGGCCGATCGTGCCGCCCTGGGCCTGGGGCTCACCCTTCTTGTCGTCCTGGGCCTCGGCTTGCGGCTGGAGCCCACTGCGCACCTGGCCGGCGGGGACATGCCGGTGCTGCGCGCGCTTGCCACGGTGCTGTCGAGTCTGGGTCTCGCGGGTCTGGGCAGCGCCCTGGTCTTCGGCGCAGTGGCGCGGGCCCATCGATTGCCCTCGGCTCTACCGGTGCAACAGATGGAGGGCGATTCGGCCGGGCGGCGGCGCCTGAACAATTCTGTGCGTGCGCTGCACACGGTGCAGGACGCGGTGCAGAAGCTCGAGCACACCCATGCCTAGGCCAGCGCGCACGCCCGCGACGAGAAGGACCCCGCGGTGGTTCGCAGCTATACCCAGACTGCCGAGGTCATCGCGGGCAAGCTGGAGACCGCGCGCACGCTGGTGAGCACCGCCACCCGCGCTGTGCTGCGACTGTCCTGCCAGACGGCGCTGCAGGACGTGCTGGAGCGGCGCCCGGATGGGGTCATCGCGGAGGTCAGCCAGCAGGCTCCAGGTGGTGCGGCAGCGGATCGCGTGCTGCAGTGTGCCCTGGCCGAGCTCAGCAGGTACATCGATCGTCTACAGGCGGCGCAGTGCAAGGTCAGGGACGAGTTCACCGGCGGCACCGGAAGCGTGGCCCGGGAGTTCGGTACTGTTGCCGGCGACGAGGTGCATGCCATTGCCCAGGCCATCGACGAGATGCTTGGCTCCTACCAGCGCGCTTGGCACCAGTTGCAGGCCCTGGATCTTCGGCGTCAAGCAGATCGGGGTGCGAGCAGAGCGGTGGCCGCGGCCTCGTCCCTGAGCGCCCAGGGTTCGCAGGCACCGGAACATCACGTGACCCGGGCGCTGGCCCTGGAGATCGTCAGCACCGAGGCCGCGGCCGAGCGCGCCCTGTCCCTGGCACAGGACAGCGGAGGGGACCTCGGTGAGGCCGTGCAGAAGGCGTCGGCCTTGCTGGACGGCGACGATGAGGAACTGCGCGATGTCCTGC
Source organism: Pseudomonadota bacterium (assembly GCA_043821645.1). Lineage (GTDB taxonomy): Bacteria > Myxococcota > JACRCW01 > JAFGSX01 > JAFGSX01 > JBDRCO01. The sequence goes on from JBDRCO010000037.1 coordinate 1,145, forward strand.
GTTCGATGCGAGAGGTCAGCGAACAGCTGGGTCGAGAGCGCGGGTGATGCGGGTCGTGGCTACAGCCCGGCCACGATCTTCCAGGTCTCGCCCTCGCGCTTGAGTCGCATCTTGTTGACGTCGGTCTTGGTGATCCACTGCTCGCTGGCCGGGAAGGAGACCTGGGCGCGGGTCTGGTAGCGGTACAGCACCACGGCCGTGTCGTCCTTGATCTCGATGGTCTTGAGGTGCAGGTCAAGGCGCACGACCTTGCTTCGCTCGAAGTCGTCCTTGAGGTTCTGGGCCAGCTGCTCGTAGCCGTAGTCATCCCCGGGATCCTCGGTACCGGCGGTCTCGAAGTAGTCCTTCGACACCGTCTTCATCACCGCCTCGGCGTTTCGGTCCTGCATCCCCTTGTGGTAGGTCACGATGACGTCGTAGATGGCGCGATTCTCCTCGGACTCTTCGATCTCGGTGCCCGGGAGCAGCGCAGGTTTGCAGGCGGCCAGCCCCATCAGGATGAGCCCCAGGGTGCAGGCAAACATGCGGATTCGAAGCAGCTGAGCTTTGGTCATGCCATGTCTCCAGTGAGCGGCGCGACGCGCAGGTCGTGCTCGCTGAACTCTCCGCGCTGGGTTGTTATTCCAATCCCAGCTCCTCGATGGTGATCGGGACGTCGCGCCCGTGCTCGAAGCGAATACGTTCTGCCAGGTCGCGAACCTGCCTTGCATAGGGAGGCAGGGCCAGCGACTCGACCAGCGCCAGGTCTTCCTGGGCACCATCCAGGTCGTCGGCGAGGTAACGGGCCATGGCGCGCTGCTCCAGGGCGGCCACGCGGAGCTCGAGTTCGACCCCGGGCAGGGCCAGGCTCTCGTCGAGCAGGGCTGCAGCCCGTGCCGGGTCCGGAAGCAGCAACTGGCGCGCGATCAGGTAGCTGATCAGGCCGCGCAGGGACTGCGCTGCAGGGTGGGTCGAGGCGACCAGGGCCTCGCGGACCTGGGCCAGGGCGATCAGGTCGGAGCGAGAGCCGGCGCGTTGTGGACCCTTGCCCGCGAGATAGGCGAGCACGCCACGCGCGGCATCGCGGACTGTGGTGTCGTCGACGCCGACCCAGTCGCAGACCAGCTGGCGGACCAGCAGGTTGCGGCGCTGTGCCGAGTTCAGGGCTTGCAGGATCAGGTCCCGGTAGGACGCGCAGGCCGTCTTCTCGTCGTCCGCGCGCAGCGCAAGGTCGCCGCGAATGCGTTCGAGCTCCTGACGCTCCACGGCGGTCAGGTTGCCCGCGGCACGCAGCCACTCGCTGGCTTCCTGCACCCAGGCCGGCTCGTCGAGCTCCTGGCCCAGACCAAGCAGACGCTGTGCCGTCTCGATGTCGTCAGGCTCGTCGTCATGCAAGCTGCGGAGCATGTTCACGGCTCTCTGTCGCTGTCCCAGGCGAAGGGAGGCGTCGATCTCGTTGTAGCGATCGCGCCGGCTGTGCACGCAGCGTCGCTCGAGCAGCGAGCTGCGCTCGAAGCGTCGACGGGTCAGGGCCAGGGCCTGGGCACTCGCGGGCTGCTTGTCGAGCCAGGAACCATAGTTTTGTTGCAGGGCCTCGAGCGTGATGTCGCCGAGAGTCTCGACGTCACCGCTGCGGTAGAACTCTCGCACCCGCCCCATCCCGTACACCTCGAGGAGGTAGCGGAACAGGCCGCCGCCGGCGACATAGCCGCGTGCAGGCGCCTCGCTGCCAAAGGCCGTCAGGCTGAGCAGGGTGTCGATCTCGGGCAGACGTTCCAGGGACTTGAGCGCTCGCACCTCGTCGAGCAGGGGTAGCTCGTCCACGTCGGGCTCGAGGGCCACAGCCAGGCCCTCGATCAGACCCGGGCGGATGAGCACACCAAGCCGCGACGACACGCGCAGGGGACCGGTGCCCATGGTCGAGGCCAGCACGTGCACCAGTTCGTGTGCCAGCACGGGATGCGGGAAAGCCGAGGCATTTATGTGCATCTCGAGTTGCCAGGGACGTGCCAGCTGGGTCCCGGCCGCGCCCATCAACTCGGCCTTTCGCTCCGCCGAGGGGTAGACGTAGGACCGGATGGTCCCCTGTGGCACCACGCCGAGCCGCTGGCGAAGCTGGTCGTACCGGAACTCGTGGTCGCGAGCCAGACGGCGCAGATCCTCATCGGAGGTGCGGCGGTCGACCAGGATCTCGAAGTGCGCGGTGGTGGCCTTTTTGCCCAGGGCCCTTTCGATGGTCTCGCGGCGTGGGTGCAGGTTGTCGTCCCAGCTCCAGGACAGGGCTCCTGCGGTCAGCAAGCACAGCGCGGCCCAGCCCGGCGCGCGACGCGGTGCGGTGTCGCGGCGGGGAACGAGGGCGCGGGCCAGGAACAACCCGCCCAGAGCCCATAGCCAGGTGAGGACGCGGAACTGCAGCAGGCGCCCGTCGACGCCCGCCACCTCGTCGTAGAGCATGCCGTAGTAGGCACCCCAGAAGTGATTGAAGAAGAAGGTTGGTGGCTCACGGTACAGGCGCAGCAAGGTGAGGGCCCCTGACACCAGCACCACCAGCACCGCGGCCACCGCCGTCAGCCAGGGTGAGCGCAGCACCTTGCCCAGCAGGGCCACCAGGGCCAGCCCGAGCATGGCCGAGGCCGGAGGTCCAAGGGCATACAGGATGAGCGAGGTGCGGGCATCGCACGTGGGCAAGAGGATGAACACCAGGCCCGTGACCAGAGGGGGCACGGCCGTGGGCAATACCACAGCGACCACGCTCTCGGTGAGAACCCGCGGGTCATGGCCGATGAGATGTCCGCCGGCGGCCACCGCGGCCAGAGGAGCCAGCAGGGCGGTCACCAGGCACAGGACGAAGACGTACTCCTGGGTCACGCTGCGTCCCACGGGGAACACAGCCAGGATCAGCGCAGCGACGAGGTACACCCCGGCCATGCCAAACAGCGCGGCCACCGGATGCGTTCGCGGTTGTAACGTGGACAGCATCTTCACTCGACGTTGACGCTCCCCTTAAGCCTGGCTAGAGTCAAGCGCAAGGTTTAAAAAATAGTCCTTTTCTCGACGGGGAGCACGCATGGCAGCGACGGATGGAAACGACGAAGGGGTGAAGCGGCGAAAGCACCCGCGTGCGCCCATCGAGCTCAAGGTCGAGTACCGGAAGATGAATACCTTCTTCTCGGACTTCACCAAGAACATCAGCAAGGGTGGAACCTTCATCAAGACCGAGCGGCCGCTGCCCGTGGGCACCGAATTCGTGTTCAAGCTCTTCGTACCCGCGCGAGACAAGCCATTCGAACTCAAGGGTCGCGTGGTCTGGCACAACACCCTGGAGAAGAAGCAGCGGCCCGAGGTCGACCAGATCGGCATGGGTATTCGATTCGTGTACGAAGATCCCTCGGCGCGTACCGTCTTCGAGAGCACGGTCGAAGATCTCATGCGAGACTCGCTGGGTGACCGCATCTACCACAAGCTGCTTGGAGAGGACGCCTGAACTGATTCCTGGTCTGCGCATCGCGTGAAGCTGTCATCCCAGTCTCGCACCCTTCCTGGCCCGCGCAGGTGATTCTGATCGCGTCGGTCCTGCGCTCTCCCCGGCAAGGTCACCGCTGTCTGCCAAGCCCCTCGCGCCGGGCACACCAGCTCGACGTGCCTGGGTGCGCACCCTGGAATCACCCTGTGGCAGGCGAACGCGAGGGCACATCGTGCGTGTGACTGGCCCCGGGCACACCAGGGCGCTACCTCATTGACTGGGCCGGCCGAGTGTCTTCGCGAGCCGACCCGGGGGGCAATGTCATGAGTCACGCAGTCTCTGCTCCGGTCACCAGTGTTCGTGTTCACAACGCCCATGGCGTCAAGCTGGTGCGTCACGACATGACCGTGTCCGATCGCGCTTTTCTGCCCGAGTCCATGCGTGGTCTTGGGGTCACCTTCGGTCACCTGTTCTCCAATCTGCTGCGACTGGCGACTTGCCACAGCATCGAGACCGTCTCCTACCCAGAGCAGAAGCGGCCCTACCCGCTGCGTTTTCGCGGCATGCACCGCCTGCTCCGGCGCGACGACGGTACACCGCGCTGCGTGGCCTGCTTCATGTGCTCCACGGCCTGCCCCGCGAAGTGCATCACCATCGTCGCGACAGAGCGCACCGGCTCGACCGAGAAGCGGCCCTTGAAGTTCGAGATCGATGAGATGCTGTGCGTGGACTGTGGCCTGTGCGTCGAGGCATGCCCCTGCGACGCGATCCGCATGGACACCGGTATTCATCCCGCACCGACCCTGACCCGCGAGGAGGCAGTGTTCGATCTGCCGCGGCTGCTCGCGATGAGCGGCCAGCCTGATGGCGAGATTCCCAGGACCGCACGCACGCTGGAGAGCTTGCAGGGCGCAGACCGCGAGCAGAGCTAAGAAAGGTACCCGCGCCGACAGGGCGTGCCCGGGCTGAGCGTCGGGCGAGAGTTCAGAAACACGAGGCCTGGTCGAGGGCCACCCGCCAGTAGAAGTAGTCGAACCGAGCGCCCTCGAGAAAGTCCAGGTACGCCTGCGATCCGGGACTGGCGAACTCGGTCACCAGCACCTCGACGATGTGCGTGGCCGTGGGGCTGACGCCTTCGATCCAGGCTCGCGGTACCAGGGCCGGGCTCGCCTCTCGCACAGGCTGCTGGGTCGAGAAGGTCTCTTGGAAGAATGGGCGCGAGTTCACCGACCCGGTGTCCGGATTAAAATCGAAGTACCAGTAAATAAAGGTGTCGTCCCCAGCGTCGGGCTCCGCGATGAAGATCCTGAACTCCTGCTCCAGCCCTTGACTGCTGCAGCGTGCAAACAGGATCTGGTTGCCCGTCACCGGTGGGTGGACCCGGTTCTCCTGGATCTTGGGAAAGGTGCTCATGGCCTGGCCGCACGAGAAGAGGAACAGGGTGGTGGCCAGGATCGTGGGTGTCTTCATGGTTCGCGCGCTGCACGTTCGTCGAGCTAGCGCCTGCTCTTCTTGCGGGCGGTGCGCTCGGCCTGGCGCTTCTTCTTCTTGCCTTTGGAGGCCTTGCCGCCCTTGCCTGCACCGGCGCGGGTGGTCGCGTAGTACCCCGGCGGTGGGGCCAGGGGCCGCATGCCGCCAGGGCCAAACGGATCCGAGGTGCCGAACAGCGCCGACAGATCCGCGCCCTGCATCTGCTTGAGTCCCGCCATCTGCTTGAAGCCCGGCAGCTTGGCGAGCAGGCCCGGGGCCTGCCCCAGGGTCTGCATCATCTGCCGCATCATCTTGTGCTTCATCAGGAGTTCATCGAGCTCCTTGACCTTGCGGCCCGAGCCGGCAGCGATGCGCTTCTTGCGGCGGTCATCGATCATGCCTGGGTTGCGCCGCTCCTCCTTGGTCATCGAGCTGACCATGGCCTCGAGACGAACCAGTTCCTTGTCGTCGACCTTGGTCCCCTCGGGCACCATGTCGCTGAAGAAAGGGATCTTCTCGACCAGGTCACTGAGCGATCCCATCTTGCGCAGGGTGCGGATCTGCTCGACGAAGTCCTCGAGAGAGAACTGCCCGCGCAGCATGCGCATGGCGTCCTTCTCGGCCTTGTCCTCGTCGACCACACCCTCGAAGTCCTGCACCAGGCCGACCACATCGCCCATGCCCAGGATGCGGCTGGCGAGGCCCGCCGGCCTGAACTCCTCGAGCTTGTCCAGGGTCTCGCCCATGCCCAGGAACTTGATGGGCTTGCCCGTGACTTCCTTGATCGAGAGCGCGGCGCCACCACGGGCATCGCCATCGAGCTTGGTGAGGATGAACCCGTGCAGGGCGAGCTTCTTCGAGAACTCCTCGGCGGTGCGCACCGCGTCCTGGCCTATCATGGCGTCGCAGACCAGGAAGGTGTTGTCTGGCCGGGTGGCCTTCTCGATGTCGACGAGCTCCTGCATCAGGGTCTCGTCGATGGACAGGCGCCCGGCGGTGTCGAAGATGACCACGTTGCACTGGCGCTCACGCGCGCGCTGGATGGCACGCTCGCACAGCTCGGGCGGCATGACGCCGTCCTCGGTGTACACGTGCACGCCGAGCTGCTCGCCCAGCACCTGGAGCTGGTCGATGGCGGCCGGGCGGTAAACGTCGGCGGCCACCAGCATGGGCCGGTACTTCTTGTCCAGCAGGTACTTGCACAGCTTGCCCGCGGTGGTGGTCTTGCCCGAGCCCTGCAGACCCACCATCATGATCTTGGTGATCGGGGTGCCGATGTTGATCGAGGTATCGACCGGGCCCATCAGACCCTCGAGCTCCTCGTAGCAGATCTTGATGAAGCGCTCGCCCGCGCCCAGCTTGTGCAGCTTGCCACTCTTGTCCTTGGCCTCGACGTCGACCACCTTGCCCAGGGCCTTGTCCTTGACCCGGGACAAGAAGGTCTTGACGACGTTGAACTCGACGTCGCCCTCGAGCAGCGACACGCGCACGTCGCGCAGCGCCTCGTCGATGTTTTCTTCGCTCAGCTCGGCTTTGCCCTGCAGTTTGAGCCGCGCGTTCTTGAAGCCCTTGGTGATGGTCTCGAGCATGGCGTTCCTCGCGTGAAGGGAGCTTGATAGCCCACGGCTGCAGGGGCGGCAAGCGCCGCGCTCCAGGCTCCCCGTCGCCAGGCTGCGGTCCTGGTTGACACTGCCCCGTCGTCACGGCGACGATGCTCCCATGTTCGGACCCACTCCCGATGGAGACAGACGACGCCTGCTGACCGCGGGTGTGGCAGGGCTGGTGCTAGCCGCCAGTGGCATGGTGGTCGGCGCCCTGCGCCTGGCCCTGGGGCGGTCACAGCGCCGGCGCTGGGTGCCGGTGGGACGGGTCGGCGAGTTCGTACCGGGCACCTGGCGGCTCATCGAGCAGGTGCCGGCTTATGTCGTGGTGAGCGCGGCCGGTGTGGCCGCGGTGAGCGCCCGCTGTACCCACCTGGGCTGCACGGTCCGGCGCCAGGGCGATGGATTCCTGTGCCCCTGTCATGGGAGCCGCTTTGGACTCGACGGCGAGGCGCTCAACCCGCCGGCGCGTGCCCCCTTGCCCTGGCTGCGTGTCGAGATCGATGGGGAGCGCGTGTTCGTGCTGCCCGACGTCACGGTGGTCAGCGGGACCTTCACCGCGGTGGGAGGCGCCGGTGTCTGAGCCCCGCTCGGGTCGCGCCCTGCGATCGGGCCGCAGCTTCTGGCTGCACCTGCACCCGCCGCGTGTGCACGCCGACACGCTCCGCCCGACCACGACCCTTGGCCTGGGTGTGCTGGCCGTGACCTTGCTTGCACTCCTCGTCGTCACCGGCGTCGTGCTCATGCTGCTGTACACGCCGAGCCCCGAGCGGGCCCACGGTGACCTGCGCGACATCGCCTATGCCGTGCCCTTTGGCCGACTGCTGCGCAACGTGCACCGCCTGGCGACTCACGGCCTGGTGGTGGTGGTGGCTCTGCACATGCTTCGCGTGCTGCTGGTGGCGGCCTACCGCGGCCGGCGCTGGCTCAACTGGCTGGTCGGCCTGGGTCTCCTCGGAACCACGCTGGGGCTGGCCTTCACCGGCTACCTGCTGCCCTGGGATCAGACCGCGTACTGGGCCTGTACCGTCGGCGCGGACATGATGGGCTTGCTGCCGGGGATAGGACCTGCGCTGCGGAGTGCCTTCCTGGCCGGTGACGAGGTCAGCGCGCGATCACTGCTGCGCTTCTACGTGCTGCACGTGGGTGTGTTGCCCGGGCTGGGTCTGGGTCTGGTGGTCTATCACCTTTGGCGTGTGCGCAAGGATGGCGGACTGGCGCTTCACGGCGAGGACCGGTCATGAGCCGCAAGAAGCGACGCTCCGCCACGGTCTCGTCGTCACCGCCGCACGAAGGCGGCGACAGCCTGTCCGGCACAGGCCTCCCCGACCTCGTTGCCGGGCCAGAAGTCTCGCAGGCGGTAAGTGGCGATCCTCACCCTCTGCCTCCGAAGCTCGACGGCAAAGAAGCTCCCGTTCGTGGCCTGGTGGAATCCTGGCCCTCGCTGGTGGTGCGCGAGGCCACCCTGGTGGTGGCGGCGCTGGCCCTGCTCACATTCTTGGCCTTGCTGTTCGATGCGCCCCTCGCGGACCTGGCCACGCCCGCCCAGCCCGACAATCCCGAGAAGGCTCCCTGGTACTTCGTGGGCATGCAGGAAATGGTCAGCTATTCGGCCACGTCGGGAGTCTTGCTGTTTCCGGGCGCTTTGCTGGTGGCCCTGCTGCTATTGCCCATGCTTGAGCGCCGCGGTTCGAGGACAGGGCGATGGTTTGCGGACAGTGGCGGCGTGTCATTCGGGCTCGCACTGTTGCTAGGACTGGCGAGCTCCAGCCTGGGTCTGCTGGCGTGGGAACAGGACCTGACGCGCCCGGGTGTGCTGGACCCGGCGCTGCTCACGGTGCTGACCGGCCTCGTCGCCAGCGGCGCGGTGGGGCTGCTGCAGCGTCGCTGGCACGCCGCCCTGAGCGTGCTGATGGGTGTGCTGCTGGCCGCCTACCTGGTGTTCACCGTCGTGGGAGTGCTGTGTCGAGGCCCCTCGTGGCAGTTCTTCTGGCCCTGGCAACCGTGGACAGGAGGCGCCGGATGAGTCGCGCCTGGAACACGGGTTTTGCCCTGGCCTGCGCAGGCCTAGTGGTTGCGGTGGCCCTGGCCTGGGTGACCGAGGCGCGGCGCCCGTGGCATGGATCCGAGGCCCAGAGCGGGTCGAGTGCGCCAGGTGTCGTCGAGCTTGTGGGTATCGCAGGTGTGGAGCGCTGCCAGACCTGCCATGCCGTTTCCGACGACGGCGTGGACCATGCCCATGCCACGCTTCGCTCCTCACATCCGGCTCGCGTGCAGGGCTGTGTGGCGTGCCACGGTGGCGAGGGGCGAGCCCTGGATGCCGAGCACGCCCATGCCAGGGCAGGGCGCCATCGCCTGCTGCCCGCAGAGCAACGGGCCGCGCGCTGCGTGCTGTGTCACGTGCCGGGCAGCGTCGATGGGACTCACGACGTCGTGCGCGGCTTTCAGGCCATGGCGGATCTCGGCTGTCTGAGCTGTCACCGTCTTCGTGACCTGCGGCAAGCCGCGGATCAGCAGGGCGGCTACGGACCCGACCTCGACGACGTGGGGCGGCTGGAACCCGCACGGCTGCGCCAGATGCTGCACGAACCCAAACATGCATTTGGCTCCACCACGGACATGCCCTCGTTCGGCGGTCTGCTCGACGCCCAGCCAGCGATCGAACGCGCCCTGCTCACGGCCCTGGCCAGTCTGCGCGCAGATCTGCCGAGGCCACGTGCCCGCGGCGATGCCCAACGTGCCTGCGCAGGCTGCCACGCCAGCCGACCCGCGCGTGGTCTCACCGCGCATGGCTGCGTCTGGATCCTCGAGCGTCGGGACGCGCTGCGGTGCGAGCGCTGTCACGTCCATGCCTTGCCGCCAGGCAGCGCCAATGAGGGCCGTTGCCTGTACCTGGACGGTCAACGCAGCGTCTGTGGAGTATGCCACCAGGAGGCGCCGCGATGACGGCGGACCGCCGCGAGTTTCTGGCCCAGCTGTCGCAGCTCACGGCTCTGGCCGCGGTGGGCACGAGCCTGCCTGGCTGCCGCCGTGTGGCCACCGCCGAAGCTCCGCCACTTGCCGTCGAGGGGGCCGCCCTGGAGACCCTGCGCGAGCTGGTCGACCACGTGCTTCCCGCCGACGAGGAGCCGGGTGCGCTGGCCGCGGGGTGCGCCGAGTTCATGTCGCGCGAGCTGGCCAAAACCCAGTTCGCGGTCCTGCGCAGCGTGGTCGAGCGTGGACTCACCCTGGTCGAGGCCGACCTCAAGAAGCGCGGCGTCTCCTCTCTGGCCGCTCTCGAGGTCCCTGCCCGCGACGAGGTCCTGCGCAGCGTCGAGCGCGCCCGCGTGCGGGGCTTTGATGGTCGACGCTTTGTCCACCTGCTGGTGGTGCTCACCCTCGAGGGCTTCCTGAGTGATCCCAGGCACGGCGGCAACCGGGGGGGGGTGGGCTGGCGCTTTGCCCGCTTCACCCCGGTGCGCTGGGGCCCCGACGACGACCGCGCCTGGCGCGAGGAGACACCGTGAAGCCCCTGAGCTGCGACGTGCTGGTGGTGGGATCCGGAGCGGGAGGTGCCACCGCCGCCATGGTGCTGGCGCGTCGCGGTGCGCGGGTCCTCGTCGTCGAGAAGGGGCCCTATCACACCCTGGCCGACTTCGAGCGCGATGAGCTGCGCATCTGCCGTCGCGACTTCTTCGTTCCCTTCGTCTCCGACGAGCCCAACCTGCTCCGGAGCAGCCCCGACGGTGCCTTTGGCCGTAGCAATGAGGGCTGGACCGCCTGCTGCGTGGGCGGCGGCACCGTGCACATGAGCGGTTACTTCTACCGGCTGCACGAGCTGGATTTTCGCGCGCGCAGCGAACTCGGTGACGTCGACGGCGCCGAGGTCTGGGACTGGCCCTTTGGCTACGCGGACCTGGCGCCCTACTACGATCGCGTCGAGGCCTTGCTCGGGGTCACCGGTCAGGCTGGCGATAATCCCTTCGACGCGCCTCGCCAGATGCCCTATCCCTTGCCACCGCTGCGCGATCATCCGGCTGCAGGGACCCTCGACGACACGCTGCGCTCCCTGGGCTGGCATCCCTTTCACACACCCCGCGCCGTGCTCAGCCAGTCCTACGACGGTCGCCCGCGCTGCACTTACAGCGGGCTGTGCGGATCCTATGGGTGCGAGACCGGAGCAAAATCCAGCGCACTGTCCGCGGTGCTGCCCAAGGCTGTGGCCACAGGCCGCTGCCGAGTGCTGTCCGGCCACTTGGTGAATGAGATCCTGTGCGCTGACGACGGCAAGGTGACAGGCGCCGTGCTGCGGGATCGCGATGGCAGCGAGAAGAGGATTGAAGCGCGGGCGGTCTGCCTGGCCGCAGGCGCTATCCAGAGCGCGAGGCTGCTGCTCAACTCACGATCGGCGCGCTTCCCGCGCGGCCTTGCCAACAGCAACGACAGGGTGGGGCGCCACCTGTTCTTCAGCACCTTCGCCCACGTCGAGGCCGAGTTCCTGCGCGAGGGTGGGGGCCAGAGGCTGGCCGAGTTCGATGATCCGCTGCCCTGGCTCGGCCGCAGCGTACAGGATCACTACCTGCTCGATGGACAGGGAGGCCGGCGCAAGGGTGGCACCTTGCGCTTCGACTTCGTGCACCCCAATCCCATCTACAACGCCGAGCACGTGGCTGTGCGCCATGGCCAGGTGATCTGGGGCCAGGCGCTCAAGCAGGCGCTGCGGCGCCGTTTTCAGCAGGGCAAGACCCTCGAGGTCGAGATCTTTGGCGAGTTTCTTCCGACGCCGGACACCCGGGTCGAGGTCGACGACAAGGTGCGCGATCGCTTCGGTGCGCCGGTCGCCAGGGTCACCGTGGTGCAGCACCCGCGCAACCTGGAGATTGCAGGCGAGCTCGCTGGCCACGCGCGTCAGGCCTTCGAGGCCCTGGGCGCAGACAGCATCGACGTGGTGGTGCCCTCGGGTGTGACCTACGTGTTGCAGGGCGGTACCTGCGTGGCTGGCACGGACCCCGCGCTGAGCGTCCTCGATGCGGGCTGCCGCAGTCACGAGGTGGACAACCTGTACGTGGTCGATGGCAGCTTCATGCCCAGTTCGGGTGGGGTGCCCATCACCCTGACCATCCACGCCAACGCCTGGCGCGTGGCCGAGCAGCTGGCTGCACGGCTGGCCCGGCGCGAGCTCTGAGCGTGCCCCTCGACGACGGTACCGATCTCTACGACGATCCAGAGCTGTATGACATGGAACACGCGGGCTACGCCGGCGATGTCCCCTGGTACCTGGCGCTGTGCCGACGTCCGGGTGTGCAGCGGGTGCTCGAGCTGGGGTGTGGCACAGGTCGGCTGCTGCTGCCGCTGCGCCACGCCGGGGTGCAGGTCCTGGGGGTGGATGCGAGCCCGGCCATGATAGCGCACTGTCAGTACAGGCTGGGGGCGCTGCTGCCGATGCTGCCCGGGCACGCCCTGTGTCAGGTGGGCGACATGCGCACGCTGCGCGGCGCGGCCGACTCTATGGATCTGGTGATCGCGGCATTCAATACCTTGCAGCACGTGGACGAGCGCGACATCGACGCGGTGCTCGAAACCGTGCGTCACCACCTCTCTCCCGCCGGGCTGTTTGCCTTCGATGTGTACGCTCCCGCGCGCGAGCTTGAGCATGCGCGCATGCACGAGGACGCGCAGGTGGCTCGGGACGCGCTTGGCCAGCCATGGCAGGTCACCAGGCAGCGCCAGCTCGAGGTCCGTACCTCGTGGCTCGAATCGCGATTTCGTTGCGAACCTGTGCCCGCGGACGCGCCTGGCAGCGAGACAACTCAACGGCGGCTGCGACAGTACCAGTGGACCCGCGATGCGCTCGCATCGGCCCTGCGTCGTCATGGTCTGCAGCTGTGCGTCGAGGCCGGTGACCTCGATGGTCGTCCCCTCACGCTACATTCGCCGCGCTGGCTCGCCGTGGCGCGCCCTGGACAGGACGACAGCTGCTGATCAGACCCCTGTGACCTGGGCTGCCAGGCTGTCTGGCCAGGGATCGTCCAGCAAGCGCTGCGGCTCGGACCACAGTGTTGCGTCGAAACCCATGTGTCGCAGGGGTCCGGCCAGGTCGTCCGGGAGTGGTGCGCTCACCGTCACCGGCACCCCGGTGATGGGGTGCTCGAACCGGATCGCAGCCGCGTGCAGCGCCAGCCTGGTCAGCCCGTGGAACGCCTGCACCGCGCGATTGAAGCGGTTGTCGCCGTGATTGGCGTCGTTGACCACAGGGTGGCGCAGGTGCTTGAGGTGACGCCTCACCTGGTGCAGTCGCCCGGTGGTCGGTGCGGCCTCGACCAGAGCCATGGCACGCGGCTGTGTCTCCACCGTGGCCAGGGTGCGAAAGGCTGTCTGGGCCGACACGCGCTCCTTGCCGGGTGCGCGCGGGATGGCGTAGTCAACCAGGCCGCAGGCTGGCGGCTCTCCCCGCACCAGCGCCAGGTAGCGCTTGTGTACGCACCGCTGGTTGAACAGCTGATGCATGGCGTTCGCCGCGTCCGGACTCAGGGCGAGCAGCACCACTCCGCTGGTGCCTTGATCCAGCCGATGTACCAGGAACACGTCCCGGTGTAGTTGATCGGCGAGGAGCCGGTCGAGATACTGCGGTGCTCTGGCCCAGCCGCGGTGCATGGGGAGACCCGATGGTTTATCCACCGCCAGCAGGCTGTCGTCCATGTAAAGCAATGCTATGTCAGCGAAAATCATAATGTCCAAATAATATATAGATAAAAGATGACATAGTGGAAGCTCGTGCCTATCTTACACTCACCAAGAACACACCAAGCCCTCCGCCAAGGAGCGCTCGACACGAGGAAAAGCATGCTGACCACCCTACCGATCCTCCTCGCCCTGGCCTCCAGCCCAAGCTCGCAACCGGCCGACGACGGCGCGCGATCCTGGATCAACAATCCCGACGCCTTCTACCAGCTGTCGCTGCATGCGGAACTTGGCTTTCTGGCCTCGCTCTCCCACACCATACAGTTTGGTCGCGATGGCACGTCCTTCGACTATGTGCAGTCCGGAGGACAGGACGTGCTGTTTCCCTTCCTGCGCCTGTCCGCGGACCTGACCCTTTGGAAACGCCACACCGTGGTGTTCCTGTACCAGCCACTGGACATCAAGACACGAGTCTTGCTGGACCAGGATATCCTCGTCGACGGGCAGAGCTTTGCCAAGAACACGCCGATGGACCTGGGCTACGGCTTTTCGTTCTGGCGCTTGTCCTACCTCTTCGACTTCTTCGATGATCCGGCGACCGAGCTGGCCGTGGGTGCATCACTGCAGATCCGCAACGCCAACATCGACTTCGCCAGCGTCGACGGCACCGCCTACCGCGCCAAGCGCAACATCGGCCCCGTGCCCATCCTCAAGGCCAGGGCCCGCACCGACCTGGGGTCCAGCGTGTGGACCGCGGGCGAGGTCGACGGGTTCTGGGCGCCAATTCGCTACCTCAACGGCGGCGATTCCGACGTCGAGGGAGCCATCGTGGATCTCAGCCTCAAGGCCGGCGTCCATCTCATGCACGGTATCGATCCCTTTCTCGGTGTTCGCTACATCGCCGGTGGAGCCCAGGGCACCAACAGCAGCAACAAGGGTCCCGGCGACGGATTCTCGGACAACTGGCTGCACTTCGTGTCCGTTACCCTCGGCACCAGCCTGCGCTGACCGCGTACCGCGTCTCGCCCCTTGCACCGTGTCGCGATGCTGACCTAATAAAAAAGGGTCAGCAGTAGCGAAAGGCCTGACCGCTCAGCACCAGCACTTCGGCACTGGATGCTGTCTTGGGTGGGGTAGAGCTCAGATAGGCATCGACCACCAGTCGCGCCACGGGTGACGACGGGAGAGCCACTTGCTGGCCCGCCAGGTGATCGAGCAGCACCACTTCTTGCGAATGATGCAACAGGTGCGTCACCGTCGCGGGGTCGTGGGTGCCCTTGAGCGGGTCATACATACCGTTGGGGTCCACCATCATCAGCGAACCCTCGACGTCACGCACCAGGCCCACCACGTGGTGAAAGCCGGTCGCGCCGCGGCTGGTCTGGGCATCGTGTCCAGGCCTGTCGGCCACGATCAAGCAGGCATGCTGCTTGGTCAGCTCGAGCAGCTGTCTAGGGCTGGTGATACCCGTGTCGCGCTGGCCCAAAGGGACCGCACCTTCGCACAGGTCGACGATGCCGGCAGCGCGTCGCAGCATCGCGCTGGCCCGTGGCATGGATGCGGCCAGCAAGGGCACCAGGCTGGTCAGGTGCTCGGCGTTGAGGGTGCGCGTTCCGGCGTGGCGTTGAAGCGTTTCGAAGCGGCGCTTGGCGTCTGTGGACGCCCCGTTGCTCCGGGCAAAGGCCGTGAGCAGCATGCGCAGACCCTTGGCTTCGCCTAGGATGGCAACTCCGAGCAGGGCACGCGCCACCGCGGTCAGGGCCGCCTCGTCGAAGCCGTACCTCTTGTTGGGATCCGGGGCGGTGGCTGGACAGATGGCACAGGCGAGCTGGGCACCGTTCCAGATACCGCTGCCGCGAAAGCCCTCGAGAGCGTCCTTGTCGTGGCTGGCCTTGCCGGCGCGGCGTGCTGCCGAGGCCGAGGCGAGCAGGGCCACGTTGATACCAGGTTCGATCTTGGCGCCGGGTATGGCCGCAGCCTTGGCACCCGGGCCGTACATCACGGGTAGCTTGTCGATGGTGGCGAGGTTCTTCTTGCCCAGAAAGGCGCGAGTCTGCGCCTTGTTGTCCAGGGTGTCGTGTTCCTTGGGGCGGCTGAGCTTGTCCTCGGACGGGTGCTTGGTGGCCACGGTGTGCTCCGGCTCATGAATCGTTGCAGGGTAGCGTCGAGACGCAGGTGGAACAACCGGGTGACGCGATGGTCCCGGGCGCGCAAGTCCGGTCGCAAGGTGAATGACGCGTGCGCGGTATCAACCAGGCCGTTGTCGCTGATTCAGATGGCGCTAGCAGCTCGTCCCCACCTTCTCTGGCCTGGCAGCTCTGTCGACCGTGGCCCTCGCCACGCGGCCGGACAGGCCGTCGAGCTGGCTGGCAGCGGCGCGCTCCTGCTCGCTGAGGACCTGGTTGCCATCGCGATCCAGATCGGAGATCTTGCTCTTGGCGTCGACCAAGGCATCGAACACGGAGCTGGCCTTGGCCAGGTTCAGGGTCCTGGCCGGCTCCTCGACCTCGCTGGTCGACGTGCCGCCACAACTGGTGGTGACTGTGACCGGTCGCGAGGTGGCGAACTCGCGCTTGACGACCTCGAGCGCGGCCTCGGCCTCGGTGTCGCCCTTGATCAGGCTGGCCACCCTGTCGAGGTTGACCTGCCCCGAACCGTCGCGAGCCTGTTCCATCGCGCCCTTGAGCATGTTCAAGGATTCGGCGAGGCCGCCGGGTGTGACCAGGCGGATGCCCAGAAAGCCGGCCAGCATCTCCTTGGCGCCAGGCTCGAACTTGTCGGCGTGCTGCTCGATGAGTTCGGTCAGCTCGGCCTTCTCTTTCTTGGAGACGTGCTTGAAGAACAGGAAGCCATCTTTGGCTTCCTTGATCAGACTGTTGACCTCGCTGTGGTCTATCCTGCGATCTGTCATGAAGCGTGCGCGCAGGTCCTGAAGCCCCTTGACCGACATCGATGCCTCCCCGACGCGCGTTGAGCAGGACCGCGCGATGCACAGCCCGTGAAGCAAGAAACTCCTGCCATTTCCATACACGCTGGGTTCGGTGTTTGGCAAATGCACCGGCGAGCGGTGGCACGATAGGATCCGGTTCATGCGCGAGCGGTCCGACATCCTCCGGCTCGAGTCCTTCGGCGGCTTCTACTACTCCCGGCGCAGTCGCGATACCACCGCGCTTCCCGTCGAGTACGCGGACCTGCTGCTCGAGGCCACGCGTCGTCCGGCCGCCCAGGTGCTGCGGGAGGACAGGTCTCACTTCGCCGTGATACGGCGTCGGGGCAAGCGCACCTTGCAGGAGTGGCAACGCGATGGTCTCCTCGATGCCGAGGGCCTGTGCCACGCCCGCATCGTTGCCAATCGGCCACCGACCGGGGTGCTGGGAGCGCCTCTGGCCACCAGCTTCGAGCTCACCGAGCGCTGCAACCTGAGCTGCCAGCACTGCTATGTCGAGCGCTGTACCCCGGGTTCCGCCGAGGTGAGCCCGGCGACACTTGGGCTGGCCTTCGCGGCACTGGCACGCGCGGGCAGTCCCGGAATCACCCTGTCCGGCGGCGAGCCCCTGGCGCGTCAGGATCTGTGGGAGATCCTGGATCGCGCCCGCGACCAGCAGATGGATATCAAGTTCTGCACTAACGGAACGCTCGTCGACAGGCCCTGCGCGCGTCGCCTGGTGCGCTATCCGATTCACACCTTCTCGATCTCCCTCGACGGAGCCACGCCCGAGATCCACGACAGCGTGCGTGGTGCGGGCAACTTCGAGCAGGTGGCACGAGGCGTTCGCCACCTGCGTGCCGCCGGCGCGGCCAGGATCCTGCTGCGCCTCACCGTCAACGCCAGGAACCTGGGAACTCTCGCTGACGTCGCTGCTGTGGGCGACGCCTGGGGTGTTGATGCGGTCTCGTTCAGGCCTTTTCGCTACAATGGCGCGGCGCTCGACGCCTCTCTCGTCGTCAATCGCCAGACCTACGACCTGGCCTTGCGTCGGCTCCGACGTCGCTGGCGCGGCCAGTGCAAGGGCATCTTCGGCAGTTCGCTGCCCGCACGCGCGCCTCGATTCGCGGGCTACATCCCCCGCTTCGGCTGCAACGGTGGCCACGGCACCCTGTCGGTCAAGGCCGATGGCTCCGTCGTGGCCTGTGCCAGTGTGCGCGCGCCGGACGAGTGGAAGCTCGCGCAGCACGACCTGATCGAGGCCTGGTACGAGGCACCGTCCATCCGTCGCTGGCGCTCACTCGAGGCGCCGGGAGAGTGTGCGAGCTGCGCCCACCTCGATCGCTGCGGAGGCGGCTGTCGTGCCCGGGCACAAGCTCTGGGACTCGGCATCGAAGGGGTGGATACGTGGTGTTGCATGGCGACGGAGGGGGAAGGTGACAGGCGCCGGCACTGAATCCAGAAGGATCCAAGGCTGCCCGCGTGCTCTCCTGTCTCCTGAACTCAACGGCGTCGGATGCGCCTTGACAGCCAGAGGGCAGCGATCGCAGCGAGCCACCCCGCGTCGACGGTTGTCCTCGCCCGAGCACTGGCGCAGGAGCAACCGTCCGCTGGAGGTGCAGGCTCAAGCCACACGTAGCTGGTCAGGGTCCGCGGCACCAGCTCTCCTTGATCCTCGATCAACACCTCCGCGCGCACGCGCATGGCAAGGTCGCCCTTGGCGGGCACGCTGCGAACCAGCGTGAAGGTCTGGGGATCGCCGGTGATCTCCAGTGACTGCGCCACGCCGCGACCGTTCTGTACGAAGCGGAAGCGCGCCCCCACGCCACCCGTGACCGTCGCGTGCACTCTGGTCTCGTTGGCAAAGACGGTGTCGCCGCTGCGCGCCGGATCGGTCTCCAGCGTGATCATCGGATCGCCAGGCCCCTGCATCTTCACCACCGTGCGCGACGCCAGGATTCCCTCGCGCAACGCTGCCGCGCCGAGCCCCTGGGCAAAGACGAGGGTGGTGGGGTCGCCGATGGGCGACTGCACACCCTGACCGGCCTGGTGATCGTCGGAGCCGCCGATGGCCGCCAGGTGGTGCCCGGCATCCAGCATCGATTCCCACAGTGCCATGGCGTCGAGGGCGAAGTAGCGACCGGCTTGCGCCCAGCCTCCCGAGGCGATCTCGACGCCATGAATGCTGCCGAGCGGCGGGATCCCGAGACGCCACGCGCAGCCTATGCACAGGTCGCCGAGCTCGATCGAGGGGTGGTTGATGAAGACCAGTGCCTCCTGCGCGGCGAGTGCCTCGAGGGCGCTTGCCAGCGTGGCATCACCGTAGCCCAGGCGGTGATCCACCCATCGGGTGGCGCCGAAACAGCCCGCGTGACCCTCGTAAGTCGTGAGTTCCAGGCCAGGCACTAGCAGCAGCGCGGGATGGCGTGCCTGCACGGCCCCGAGGCGGTCGACCTGGGCGATGGTGTTGTGCTCGGTGAGGACCACGAAGTCCAGGCCCCTGCTCTCGGCGAAGCTGGCGATCTCCTCAAGCGGAGGCCGGGCGTCGCCCGAGTCCTCCGAGTGCACGTGAAAGTCGCCGGCGAAGAAGCGCGCGCGCGTCTCGAGCGGCGCTGCTTCGGCGTAGGGGCTGCGGTCCGTCGCGGGTGGCAGCGTCGCGGTGGTGCGAAACGTGACCTCCACGTGATAGCCCGGTGACGCACTGCTGACCCTCGCCTTGCCCACGTACAGTGCCCACGTGCCCGCCGGGATGGTTCCGGGCACGTAGCTGCGCGAGGAGGCCGCCACGCCAATGACCGTGTCCTCGAGGTTGCCTCCGCCGTAGCCGCGAAATCCGCCACCTGGCTCCAGCAGGCCCCAGTCCAGCACGTCGGCGTCATCCGTCGAGTGATGGGCGATCTGAAACTCCACCGTCCCGGCGGGCACCTCCAGGGGGATTTCGAAGTACGCAACTTCGGCGGGCACAGCGCCGTCGAGGACTAGGTCCGGTACCTGCTGCATGGCCAGGGCGAGAGCAAAGAGCAGGGTGCTCATGGACGACCACCACCGGTTCGGTGTGGGGACACATTGGCCATGGGCTCCCTCACAGCGGCGAATGGCATGCTGAACAGCATCTCTGGAAGTCTAGCACCCCCGCGGAGCCAAGCGAGTCAGAGCCCTTGCGCCGTGCCACGACTGGATTCAACAAGAACGCTCCCGGGCAGAGCGGTCAGGGTGCCCCATCCAGTGCCAGCAAGTCCTCCTGCGTCGTGCGCGCTGAGTGCCGCACGGCACCGTCTCGACGCCAGCTTGCCTGTCCCTGGTCATGCAGGGAAACCAACCATGAGACGCATCCAGGCCACGACTTCTGAGTATCTGGTGGTGAGTTGTCACGGCTTGCTGCGCACTGTGTGTCTGGGCGAGCTGCGCGACCTGGTGGCGCGCATGACCTTGCATGACTGCGTCGAGGAGCGAAAGTCGACCCTGGCCCAGGGGATGGCCACCGCCCCGTCGCGGGTCGGTGCGGATGACGCCTCGTTGAACGGCCTGGCACCCCTGGTGAGTGACGGTCTCTTCCTGCCAACCCAACGGGAATCTCGGTCCTCCCTGGCTGTCGAAAAAAACGCGGCACTGGTTTGAACAGCTCCCGAAAGCCTGCTATTCGACAGGGCTGCTGTCGTCGACAACCATTCCCGATACTGGAGTGCGAGCCATGAAGACTCGAGCATGGATGGCAGGCGCAGCCGGCGCGCTGCTGGTCGCCGCTGGGGTGCGTGCACAGGATGAGTACTGTGTCTCCGCGAGTTGGAATAACTGGGATACCACCTGTCAGGTCTTCAACAATGCGTTGACCCTGCAACCCGATGGGACCTACCAGGCACATGACTTCTTCGACGCTGACGCGCCGCCCAACTGGGCCGCCTGGGTCATCTACGAGAAGTCCGCGAGTCCGGCGGTCCGCCACGGTGCGCTGTGGGGAGACGACGACGCTCACCCTGAAGCGCTCCTCTACGTCGCACCGGAGCCAGGCAATTATGACGGATTCTTTTTCCTGGACCCACGCGACCGCTCGGCCGAGGGTTGGGTCCCGAACGGCCCCACGGTGGGCGCCGATGCAGCGCTCGCCTGGTCACACCCCTGCGGCAACAACTGCCTGGACGGAGTCAAATACTTCTGGCAGGTGCTGGGCGACTTCGAGGTCAGCACAGGAGTCAGCTACTTCGAGGGTGTCGGTTGCAGCCCCGGCGCAACCAACTGCCTGCCCTGGATGCTGACAGAGTCCGGCATCTTTACCACGGCCACCACCGGTGCGGGCTGGGACCAGAGCCTCGGCCGCGACGGTGTCTACACCTTTGGAATGATCATTCCATCCGAACTGGCTGGCACCGATGTGCACTGGCGCGCTGCGACCAACACGGATGACGGCCAGGTCACCACACAGTACGGCCCATCCGGGTGGCTGTTTGTCCAGGATGGCACGCCGAGCCTGGACCCGGGCGACGTGACCACGACGCTTCCGGCAGAAGCCCGTGGCCAGCTGCTCCTGCTCGAGTTTGACGCCTATTACGGCCGCCTGCGGGGTCGGATCATGCCACCTCCCAAACTGCTGCTCACCGAGTTGGTGACCTCGCCACTCGCCGGCGAGTACGTCGAACTCTACAACCCCACCGATCTCGTCGTGTCCCTCGAGAACTACTACCTGTCCGATGTGCACACCTACCATCAGATTCCTCAGAGTGCGCCTCCGTCGGTGAGCGCCGGAGACTTCATCGCGCGTTTCCCGGCTGGCGCGCGCATCGAGCCCCACACCTACGAGGTGGTGTCCCTACACAACGATCTTCAGTACACCGGTGTGTACGGGGCGACGCCTGGCGCGGACTACAAGCTGCACCTGGACAGCAGCGGCGACAACAGCACCCGGATGCGCGAGGCTTTTTCAGGAAGCATTCCTGGGACCGACGCCAGCCCGATGCTGACCGATACCAACGAGATGGTGGTGCTCTTCCACTGGGACGGCATCAACGACCTCGTGTTCGACGTCGACTATGTGTTTTATGGCGCTCCCGCAGCTCCGAACTCGCCCGTCAACAAGTCTTCGGTCAGCGCCGAGAGCGACACGGATTCGGACGCAGTGGCCAGCGACTACCAGGACGACGCTGACTTCGCATCGGCCACTCATTTGCATGCGCCGGAACATGCCTCGGGACTGAGCATCGCCCGCGTCAAGTACGATGAGATCGGTTTTGATGGTAGCGACCACCTTCAGCTTACCGGCTGTAGCCCCTCCGGTAGCCACTGCAACGGCATCTCTGGCGAGGACGAGACCTCGGAGTGGAGCAGCCTGACCTGGCGCGTCACCACGGCGCCGGCACCTGGAATGGCCGATTTTCTCACCGATGGTACGCCCTGCACGACGGACTCGGAGTGCATCAGCGACAATTGCCGGTTGGTGATCGGCGGCAGCTCACATTCGTGTGTGGCTGCGGGCTACTCCTGCGTCGACAGCAACGGCGATGGCTTGCTGACCTTCGAGGCTGCCTGCTTCGGCGCCACCACCGGCACCTGCACTGCGCTGGATACCTTCGAGTACGTCGACTGCGACGATTCTCTGGCATGCACTATGGACAGTTGCAGCCTGGGTGTCTGCACCAACGATCTGCAAGTCGGACACTGCCTCATCGGCACCACCTGCGTGGCAGAGGACAGCCTTCAGGGCGGTGAGGAATGCATGTCCTGCCGGCCCACGCTGGATCCGCAGGCCTGGTCCATGGTGGAGGACGGCACTGTCTGCACGGATACCGCACCCAGTGACTGCAAGACCGCGGCTTGCGTGAGCGGTGGATGCAGCCAGAGCTACGGCAACCAGCAGCCAACCTCGATGTGCGACGACGGCGATGCCTGCACCGACGGCGATCAGTGCGACAGCATCGGTGTTTGTCTGCCCGGTACGGACATCTGCCAGGAGGACGCCGGCGTTGGCTTGGACGTCTCCCCGGGGGCCGACGTGGTGACGGCCAGCGACGCTGCCTCGGACCCAGATGTCGCGACCGCTGGCGACGCGACTGCCCAGGACGTCACGACCTTGGCTGACGCGGGCAATGTGGACAGCGCTGTGACAGCTGACAGCGCGGTGACAGTGGACAGTGCAGTGACGCCCGACAGCGCGGTGACAGTGGACAGTGCGGTAACGCCAGACAGTGCGGTGACAGTGGACAGTGCACTGACACCTGACAGCGCGGTGACGCCGGACAGCGCCGGGGCGGCTGACGCACTGGTAGTAGACGGTGCTGCGGTCGTGGACGGCGGATCGCTGGATACGACGCACATCGTCGACGCTCCCCCTCCAGTGGACGGCGGCAACGCCCCCCGAATCGATCCCACGGGAGGTGGCTGCAGCTGTCGTGCCCTGGGCGACACCAACGAGGCAGAAGGGCTCCTGGGCCTGCTGTTGCTCGGACTGCTGTCGAGAAGGCGGCGCTTGCGAGAACGCACCTCACTGCTCACCGCGCCGTGAAGTACTGCCCCTCGAGGTCAATGGTGTAGTCGATGTCGACGCTGGGCGTGCTGCCGGCGACCAGGAACTGGTGTACCAGGACTTGCTTTCCGGGTTCTGGAATGCGGTCGGTGAACTCCACTGCAGGTACGCTGTCGACGGGGGCGAGGCTGCCGCCGCTCCAGGCGTAGTTGAACACCGCAGGCAGGTGCACCACCACGAAGTACTCGTTGACTGTCCAGGATGCCGAGGGGAAGGCGTGATGCAAGCGGCCCGACAGGTTGTAGCCTGAAGCCTCTCCCAGCAGCACCAGCTCCAGGCTGGCGCTCTCGTCTCCCGCCCTGGCGTGGGCCACGATCAAGCGCACCGCGCCGTCTTCGACCACAAAGGGCACGCCCACGCCGTTGACGAAGACCTTGTCGACCTGCTGTCCGGCAGGCACCTGCAAGGAGATGGTGGGCTTGCCGCTGAAGCGCAGTGCGAAGTGCACGCGGGTGATGGGGCGGCCTGCCAGGGTCGACACCATGGAGGCCGTGGCCGCGGTGACGACGGGCTCGATGGGAACCTGCGGCGCCGAACGGGCCACGCGCTCGATTGGCACCAGGCGCTTCCAGGACATGGCAAGCTCGGCACCTCGAGGGTGCACGACCACCCCGTCGGCCTCGCGCTGCAGTCCCTTGCCCAGGACTTCGAACAGGGCACCGTCATGTCGCAAGCGCAGGACAGTGGGGGCAGCGGCGTGAAGCAGAAGTGTCGCCGTGCGCCTGTCGCGCTCGACGCGGGCGCGCTTGATCAAGGTGACGTCAAAGGTATAGCGGCCCCGGCGCTGGGTGGCCAGGCTCAGGGCTCCACCCTCGGACAGCAGGGTGGCATTCTCGATCGCGGGCAAGGACGGGATGCTGAGATCCTCGTCGGGGCGGAGCAAGGGCAGCTCGGTCCAGGTGCCGTCCGCCAGCACGGCCACCTCGAAGTGAGCGTCCAGCGCCACGGCGTCGTCGAGCAGGCGACCCTGGATCTCGATGTGCTGCACGGCGGCCGCCACCGGAGGCTTGGCCGGGCGAGCCTGTTGACCCGCCTCGTTCTCGCGGTATAGCCGCAACACCTCGTCGAGGGGGACCGTGGCCTGAGCCTGGCTCCGGGAGGACTCCTGGGCAGCCAGAGGCGTGATGGCGACAAACAGCAGTGCGACCATGGACAACAACCAACTCAGGGGTGTGTTCTCAATGCGCATGGGAGCCTCCCTCGCTGGCCACACTGGCCAGGGTGTCGTCGACGACCCGTCCGAAAGCAGAGCGCGTGGTCAGCACCATCAGCGCGCTCAGGCCCACCAGGATCTCGAGGCAGTAGATGAGGCCGGTGTAGCCCTGGGCGATGACCGCCACGTTGGGCACCAGCAAGAAGGAGATCAGCAAGCCAGCGACAGAGCGGCGAGCCGCGGGTGCAATGACCAGACCCAGGTAGAAGGTGAGCAGCGCGCCGATGATGAGCAAGGACAGGCCAAAGGCCAGGTAGAAGTCCATGAAGGCGGCCAGGTAGGCCAGCAGTACGAAGAAGAAGCCGTAGCCCGCAGCGGCCAGGTAGCCCTCGTGCAAGCGCAGCCGGCGACCGTGGAGCAGACACAGGGCGATGATGCCGGCGTAAAACAGGGTGAAGGTGGCCCAGCTCCGCCGCACCATGGTGGCGATGAGCTCGTCGTAGGACTTGAGTGAGGGCAGCACCACACCGACGGGAATCCCGGACTCGAGCGAGGCGAAGCTCCAGCCCAGGTCGATGCGGTCGCCGTCGGCGCTGACTTCGTGCGCAGGCACCACTCCATCCTCGTAGTCGAAGTTGTCACCCCCTGTGATGTGGACCTGGACGTCGACGTTGTGCGCGGGCAGGGCCGGATCCATGCGGTAGGTGAAGGCATCGAGGCCGCGGCCGGTGAAGAAAAGCGCGAACGTTGCGACCTCGTCGGGTTTGAGGCGACCCGTCCACATCAAGGTGTCGCCATCGCCTGGCGCGCCACGGCCGCCGTCGCGTCCGTTGACCGTGAAGGCCAGGTCCGCCAGCAGGATCTGGTTCCGCGCGCGCTGCAAAGGGAACACGAACACCACGTCGATGTCCCGGGTCTGATGGTTGCGTGCCTCGAAGGTGCCGCGAAAGCTGAAGTCGAAGCCCGAGAAGTAGATGAGCCCCCGTTTGCGGTAGTTCATGGCGGCGTCCACCAGGATCTGCTGTCGCTCGAAGGGCATGGCCTGCAGAGCATTGAACACGGTGCCGCTCTCGACCCAGCGCAGCGACGGTACAGGCTGCGCGATGGGTGCCCCCCAGCGCTCCATCACGTCCTGATGCAGCTCGCTGTCGGCGAAGGTGCGCCGGTTGGACATCTGGCCCGAGATGGTGATGGCCACCACCAGCAAGATGAGCAGTCCACCAAAGAAGTGAAAGCGCGAGGGAATCTGGAGCAGGATCTTGAGTCGTCGCCACATGGTCGCCTCCTGGGGATGACGCACCCAGCATCGCCTGTGGGAGTGGCGCCCGAATGCCGAAGAGGTCGCGAGGTGGTGGCGAGATCGTGCAGAACCTGTGCAGACGCGTGTCAGACCGGCTCGACAGCGATCAGAGCAGGACGGTGAAGCGGCTGCCGGGCTGCTCCGGGTGGTACTCGATGCGGCCACCCCTGGCATCGGCAATGGCCTTGACGATGGCCAGCCCGAGCCCCGTGCCCCCCTGGTCGCGCGCTGTGGTGAAGAAGCGCTGGAACAGGCGGGTCTGGTTGGCCAGGCTGATACCCGCACCGTGGTCGCGGACCTCGAGGTGAAGGTGCTGGCCCTCGCCGCGCAGGGTCACCTGCACTGGTTGGTCAGCGGCGTGCCGCAGCGCATTGTCGATCAGGTTGCATAGGACCGAGACCAGGTGATCCGGAAGGATGTCGAGGTGGATAGGGGTATCCCGCAGGTCCCACTGCACGGCCTCGCCATAGCGCTGCCGCAGCGAGTTCACGATGTGCGACACGTCGACAGCGTGTATGCCACTGTCCGGCGTGGCGCTCTCGATGCGGGTCAGCTCGAGCAAGCGATTGACCAGGCGCTCCATGCGCTCGCTGTCGTGCAGGATGTTGTCGACGAAGCGCGTGCGCTGGGTCTCGTCCATGTCCTGCCAGCCGTCGCGCAGGAGCTCCGCCGCGCCTCGGATGGAGGTGATGGGGCTCTTGAGCTCGTGGCTGGCTGTGGCCGCGAACTGCACCAGCTCGGTACCGCGCTCGGCCAGGCGCCGGGTCATGGTGTCCAGGGCCTGGGCCAGCACTCGCACCTCGGCAGGGGCCCAGCCGTCCACCGCCAGGACCTGCTCGGGCGCACCTCCGGTGATGGCGCGGGCGCGTACCGTGAGCCTGCGCAGCGGCCTGGCAATCGCCGTGGCGAAGAGCAGGCCGATTCCCAGCACGGCCAGCACCACCACGATGCCCACGCTGAGGAAGCCGCGGCGACTCAGCCACAGCGACGACAGTGCATCCATGCTGGTGCGCGACATGCGAACCACGGCGATGACCTGGCCATCGACGAACAGCGGCAGGGCTGTGTAGACGCGGATGTCGCCACGCCGTCGCAGATCGCCGAGCGGTGGGGTGTCGCCCACCACCCGCCTGCGCTTGACGGCCGTGTAGGTTCCGGCCAGGGCGCGCTGTACCTCGGGCAGGCTGGTCAGGCAGCGGCCCGCGTCGCCACCGGTGGTGGCCACGGTGCAGCCCCGGTGGTCGAGAATCCGGGCCGCGGTCAGGGTGAAGACCTGGGACCGTTGCAACAGCAGCTGCACTCTCTGGCCCGCACGACGTGCGGCACTGTCGACGTTCTGGGCTGCTGGCAATGCCGCGGACTCGGGCTCGGCGAGCGGGCTGAAGGCGCCGATCACTGGTTCGTAGGGTACCCAGCGCTGCTGTGCCCGTTCCGGGGGGCGGATGGCGAGTGCGGCGTCGGAGTGGTCGTTCTCCTCGAGCCAGGCCTGACGAAAGGCCTCGCCGAGGACCACGCCCTGGGCAATGAGCTGCCTCTCGGTCTGGCGCAAGAGGTACACGTCGTACAGGCGCAGGGTCAGCACGGCTGCCAGGGGCAGAGCCAGCACGGCAGCGTTGGCACCTACCAGCAGCCAGCGAATCGACGGTCCGCGCGACGCGGTGCTCACGCCAGGTCCTCGCGCAGGCGATAGCCCACGCCGTACACGGTCTCCACCGGGTCGCCGTCGAGTGCGGCGAACTTCTTGCGGATGCGCCGCACGTGGCTGTCGACGGTGCGGTCGGTGATGTAGTGATCCTGACCGTAGGCGCGGTCGACCAGCGCGTCGCGCGACAGTACGCGTCCCGGCGCCGACAGCAGGGCCTGCAGCAGGGCGAACTCGGTCACCGTGAGCACGACCTCGGTCTCGTGCCAGGTGCAGCGGTGTCGGCCGGGGTCGAGCACCAGCGGCCCCTGCTGCAACAGGGGCACGGGTTCGGTCGACGCGACGGGTTCGCGCAGCCTGCGCAGCACGGCCTTGACCCTGGCCACCAGCTCCCGCGGGCTGAAGGGTTTGGTCAGGTAGTCGTCGGCACCGAGCTCCAGGCCGAGCACCCTGTCCAGCTCCTCGTCGCGCGCCGAGAGGAAGATGATGGGGACCTGGCTCACGGCACGGATGCGGCGGCACAGCTCCAGGCCATCTTGCTCGGGCATGACCACGTCGAGTATCAGCAGCTCGGGGGACTCCCGCTCGAACTGCTGCCAGCCCTGGATCCCGTCCGCGGCCTCGCGGACCTGGTGGCCTGCCTGGGTCAGAGCAAAACGCAGCACCTCGCGGATGTGCCCGTCGTCGTCGACGATGAGGATGCTGGCCATGGATGCCCTCTAAAGAATTACAGAACCCATGCTAGCAGAGCGCACCCGGGGTTCGGGTGGAAGGCTGCAGGCAAACTCGTGCCGAACCTGTGCACGTGTTCCCGCCCTGCGCGCGCCGACCGGCGGTATGGTCCCGGGTCTTCTGATCTCTTCAACCGGCGAGGAGCCGGAACAATCCCAGCATCCAGGCGAGAGCCACCACGAGACAGGCGCCGGTCGCGAGCATGGCCTGACGGGATGCTGTCCGGACACGCGAGCCCAGCTGCCGCCACAGCAGGGCCAGCACGAGTCCCATGCCGAAGCCGAACAAATGAGCGGTGACGTCGGTCTTCTCGGACGATCCCAGCAAGCCGAGCAGGGCAAAGCCCGCGGCCAGGGGCAACCAGGCGCGCAGGCGTTCGCGGCGGTCGCGGTGCCGCGCCAGGGCATTGGTCACGGCGAGCAGGCCAATGGCTCCGAACACGGCGGTGGAGGCTCCGATCGAGTTGTGACCCTGCTGGTGGAGCAGCGCATTGAGCAGGTTGCCAAGGGCTCCCGTCGCCAGGACCAGGGCCCAGCCCGCACCCGCACCCCACAGAGCGGCCACCGCTCCACCGAAAAGGATCAGCCCGACCATGTTCCCTAGCAGGTGAGCGACGTCGCCATGCAAGAACAGTGCAGTGACCGTCCTGTCCAGCTCACCGCCCAGGATGGCGTCGGCGCGCGCCCCACAGCTGGCGATGAGCGTGCGGCGTGCAAGCAGCGTCAGCGAGGCCAGATGCACCGCGGCCATGGAGGCGGCTACCAGCATGCCGCTGGTCGACAGGACGTAGCGGGGGAGGGGTCGAGCGGAGCGTGAATCCGGCTGGTTCTCCTCGAGGAAGCGGTCGATGGCCCGGAGCGCGCGCAGGTGATCTAGCTCGTCCACCCACAGCTCCCAGCCCGTCGCAGCCAGGTGGCTCTGATGCACCACGCCTGACGAGGCCAGGACCAGCGAGAATGTGTCCTTCTGCTCCACGGTCAGCTCTGACAGTGCAGTACGCATGCCCATGGCGCGACGATCAGTCTCCCAAGGTGACGTCGAGCTTCTCGGTCTTGCCCGGCTGGATGGTGACCTTGCGGGTGTTGTCGATGCCCGCGCTCTCGTTTACCAGCTTCACGGTGTGCCGACCCGCAGGGAGCTCTTCCTTGTACAGGGGGGTTGACCCGTAGGGTTTGCCGTCGATGAAGACCTTGGTCCAGGGCGTGGTGCGTACCGACAAGAAACCGTTGCCCGTCTCGATCGCTGGCGTGGGCGTGGTCACGGTCGGGGTCGTCGCCGGTGGCTTCTTGGTCGCCGGTTTGCCGCGGCTCTTGAACAGTGGAAAATTGAGCTCGCGTGTCTCGCCCGGCTGCAGCGATAGCTCTGTGGACATGGGCTCGTAGCCACTTTTCTCGATCGCAAGCCGGTAGCGACGTGACGGTTCGAGCGTGGACAGCGTCAGGGGTGTCTTGCCTGCGGCTGCGTCGTCGAGCTTGACCAGTGCACCTGTGGGCACACTGTTGACAGCCAGCCGTGGCGCCTGGACCGGTGCTTTCTCGCTCAGGGTGGTCTGCTCCCCCTCGGTCAGGGTCAGCGTCTTGTCGAGGACGGGCCTGTTCGGAAGCTTGAGCTGGACCTGATGGGGACCCGCCGGGAGTCCGGTGATCAGGGTCGGGACCTTTTCTGGCCACGGCTTGTCGTCGATGAAAACGCCAGCGCCCACGGGTTCCTGAATGTCCAGGGCCGTTCCCGCGAACGGTTTCATGCGTCTCAGGTTGTTGGTCTTGCCCTCGATCAGCGTCACCTTCTTGATCATCGGCGGGCGGCCTTCGATCTCGAGTCGGACCTCGTGCACGCCGACAGGGAGCCCGGTGACGATGGTGGGTGCTCGCTCCCTCCACTCCTTGTCGTCGACAAAGACCTGGGCGCCGCGCGGACCCTCGATCTCCATCACCACGTCCGAGTTCGATCCAGGCGTCTGCAACAGGCGCAGGCTCCCGATGCCTGCGGCGGCCAGCACCAGGGCACCCGCCACCACTCCCAGGACCAGGTTCCGGCGACCTCTCCTGGCCTGGTCCAGCGTCTCCCTGCTGTCACCCAAGTGCTGCGATCCCGAAAAACGCTGTCCTGTGGGGGTGATGCCGCCAATGCCGATCACTGCTGCAAAGGGTGACTCGCTGGTCGGGGTGAGGTCGTGCAGGTCCTCCTCGACCTTCTCGGCCAAGACGTCCCGCACGTAGGCCGAGACCGCGCTCTCGCCCACCGGGGTCGGTGTGCTGTCGAGAAAGGCCTGGATCGCTGCCGCGGCGTCGGCACAACGCGGGAAGCGGGCCTCCCGATCGCGCTGCAACATGCGCATGATGATGGCGTCCAGTGGCACAGGAAAGTCCGGCACCACCGTCGAGGGTGCCGGGATGGGCTCGTGGATCAGCTTGCGCAGGGTGATCAGGTCGTTGTCAGACTTGAACAGGCGGCGGCGGGTGGCCATCTCCCACAGCACGACGCCGAGGGAAAACTGGTCACTTCGTCCATCGAGATCCGCGCCCGCGGCCTGCTCGGGTGACATGTAGGGGAGCTTGCCCTTGACCATGCCGGTGCGGGTGCGGGTCGAGCGGTTGGCCGCTCGCGCCACGCCAAAGTCCACCACCTTGGCCACGCCGTCCAGGCGGACCATGATGTTCTGCAAGCCGACGTCCCGGTGCACGATGCTCAGGGGCTTGCCATCGGTGTCGACGGCAAAGTGCGCGTGGTCCAGGGCCAGAGCGGCATCGTGAACGATCTTGGAGGCGACAAGGTAGGGGATGGGCTTCTTGGCCTTGATTGAACTCTGGATCAGGCGGCCCAGGTGGTCACCTTTGATGTACTCCATGGAGATGATGTAAACGCCCTGCCACTGCCCCACCTCGTAGATGTTGACGATGTTGGGGTGGTTGAGCGTGGCTGCAACGCGTGCCTCGTCTAGAAATTGATCGAGAAAGCCTTCCTCCTCGACCAGATCCGGCAGCATGGTTTTCAGGATGACCAGGCGATCAAAACCCGCCACGCCGGTCTGTCGCGCGAGAAAGATCTCTCCCATGCCACCGACCGCAATGCGCCGGATCACACGGTACTTTCCAAAGACCAGGTTCTCGCCTTCTGCCACGAGTGAAATCTACCGCAGAATCGGACAAATCGCCCAGAAACTGCCCTGTTGCGGGTCGGTCTACGAACTTGTCGGGTGCCCGGAAAAAGTGCCCGCCGTCCCTCAGGCCCGCGCCACGCGCAGGACGTGGGCAGGCAAGACCCGGGGATCCAGGCGGACGTAGTTGTCACCCGCGCGCCAGGTGTAGACCGCGTCGGTGAGCAGGTCGGTGACGTGGAAGGTGTTGTCGGGGCTGCTACCCACGAGTTCGATCGGCACATGCACCGTGCCTTCGTGCACCTGGTGCGGGTCGACGTTGACCACGACGATCACCACATTCTCGCCATCGGGGGTGGCCTTGGCAAAGGCCAGGATCCCGGGCGAGGTGCTGTCCAGGAGCCTGAAGTTGGCGGCCAGGCGCAGGGCGGGGTTCTGGTGACGCAGGGAATTGGTCCGGGCGACAAGGTGGGTGATGTGTCCTTCTTTCTGCCAATCCCTGTTCTTGAATTCGTACTTCTCGCTGTCCAGATACTCCTCGCTGCCCTCTCGCAGCGGCGTGTTCTCGCACAGCTCATAGCCCGAGTAGATGCCGTAGCTTGGCGACAGGGTGGAGGCCAGCACCAGGCGCGCGATGAAGGCGGGACGGCCACCCTGCTGCAGGTAGGCGTGCAGGATGTCCGGCGTGTTGGCGAAGAAGTTGGGCCTGTAGAAGTCCGCCACGTCGGTGTTGAACAGCTCGAGAGCGTAGCTCGCCAGCTCGCTCTTGGTGTTGCGCCAGGTGAAGTAGCTGTAGGACTGGCTGAAGCCCAGCTTAGCCAGGGTGTACATGCGCTTGGGCCGCGTAAAGGCCTCGGCCAGGAACAGCACATCGGGATGCTCGCGGTGCACGCTGGCGATGAGCCATTCCCAGAAGGTCGCGGGTTTGGTGTGCGGATTGTCGACGCGGAAGATCTTGACGCCGTGCTCGACCCAGAACAAGAAAACCTCGAGCAGCGCGTTGTAGAGTCCGTCTCGGTCTCGGGTGTCGAAGTCGATGGGATAGATGTCCTGGTATTTCTTGGGTGGGTTCTCGGCGTACTTGATGCTTCCGTCGGGGCGGTGCGCGAACCACTCAGGGTGCTCGGTCACCCACGGGTGATCGGGTGAGCACTGCACCGCGAGATCGAGGGCAATCTCCAGCCCCAGAGCCTCGGCGTGAGCACGGAAATGGTCGAAGTCGTCCAGGGTGCCGAGCTCTGGATGCACGGCCGTGTGGCCTCCGTCCGGGCTGCCAATGGCCCAGGGACTTCCTGGCTCACCGCGCTTGCACAGCGGATTGTTGTTGGCACCCTTGCGATGGCTGAGGCCTATCGGATGGATGGGCGTGAGGTAGAGCACGTCGAAGCCCATGGCTGCGATGGCAGGCAGCCGCTGCTCGGCCTCGCGAAAGGTTGCGCCGCGGCCCGGGACCTGCCCCTGGGAGCGCACGAAGATCTCGTACCAGGCGCTGAAGCGAGCCCGCTCGCGATCCACCCACAGCGGGATCTCGAAGGGGTAGAGGGTGGCATCGGTCCGCGGATCGTTGCGCTGCATGAGTTCGGCGAGGCGGGGGTGCAGCCCCAGCTCGACTCCATGCTCGACGCTGTCGGCAGCGCGCATCGCCGCCAGGAACTCCTGGATGTCCTTGTGGTCGCGGCCCGCCGTACCCTTGCCGTAGTTCTCGACAATGGCCTGCCCCTCGAGCAACTCGCTCTTCAGGTCAGACTGCTGGGCCTCGTGCTTCTTGCGCAGCTCCTCCCGCCAGGTCCAGAAACGGTCCGTCCAGGCGAGCACGGTGAAGGCCCAGGGGCCGATGGCATCGACCTCGAAGCGGCCGTGCCAGCGATCGTTGACGCCCTCGGTCAGGGGCGCCTCGCGCCACCCCTTGCGGGTGCGCCTCGATGCCACAGCGAGTTCTTGTACAGGAACGCGCTCACCCGGTGCCAGAGGCCGCCACAAAACGACCGCGCGGAGCTGATCGTGGCCGTCCTTGTAGATATCGGCGCCCACCTGCAGGACGTCCCCGGCCACGGCCTTGACCTCGTAGCGCCCGCCGTCGACCTGGGGGGTGACGCCCTGGATACTGATGCGTCTTTGCTCGATGCTCATGGTTGGTCCGTCCTCGATACGAGAGCCGCGGGTCCCGCGTGCCGCACTCAGGGTTGAAGCACGAAGGGCTGCCCCGTCTTGTACTTGAAAAAGAACACGTCGCCGGCAGCAAGCCGCACGTCCAGTCGGCTGTGGTTGCCATCGATCGGCGTCAGGGACTTCTCGACGACGTTGCCCGTGGCTTGCTCGAGCTGAAGCAGGGTGCTGCGGTCTACCGTGACCGGCGCGCTCGAAAAATCAAACTCGAGCCGCGCGGTCCCTGGATTGTTGCTGTCGATGGGCCAGTCGCCGTGGGCGTGGCGCACGTTCTGGACCATGGCGTAGGTCTCGCCGGCGTCGTCGACGAAGAAGCCGACCAGCAGCTCCAGAAAACTGTTCCCCGGAGCGGGCTCGAGGGCACTGAGGAAGGGATCCTGACCGGCGCCGGCACTCCAGGCCGAGGTCCCGGCGGGCTGGGTCACGGCCCAGGTCGACTGATAGCGCACGTCGGTGCTGGTCAAGAGCACCAGGGCACGCCCGAGGTGAGCCAGCTCGGTGTTGAGCTGGGCTGCGTTCGCCCACTCCGCGGTGGTGGCCGACGAGAAGTCTCCCTTGATGGAGAAGAACGCCGGGACGAGGTCAGGATTGGTGGGTTCGATCTGGTACAGGAACCAGGTGTGGCCTGTGTAGCCATAGACCGCTCCCGAGAACGCGTCCCAGCGTAGATCCGAAGCATCCAGGGGATCGTCGCCATCGGCGGCGTAGTACGACTTGAGATAGCGCCAGTAAGGCGCACCATGTGCGAGGGCCCTTTCTCTGAACAGTGCAAGCTTGCCGTAGGCACTATTGCTGCGGGTGTAGGCGTCGTAGCTGAGGATGTCGCCGCCCCAGTTTCCCAGGTACTCATCACACATGCGCTCGACCTCGTCGGCGCCGCTCATGTGGTTCATGACGATGAGCGCACCCGGATCCGCGCCGCGCACCGCATCGAAGCCCGCGCGCATGCTCAGGAACTCTGCGTAGTCGCCGGGCTCGTCCCACAGCTGGTAGCCGATGCGACCGGCTGGTGGCGTCGTCAGGCCCCCCAGGAGCTGGCCGTTGGCCGAGCTGTTGCCAGCCTGGTTGAGCCAGGACAGCCAGCGCAGGTCCGAGCGTCCCGCCGCCGCCCAGCCCGCCTGCTCGTCGGGCAGCCCGGTTTGCCACAGGTGCACCGCGGTGGCGTGAAAGCCGTCAAAGTAGGCGTGGACGAAGTCCGCAGGCGGAGCCGCCATCACCACCGTGAGCCCGCTAATGAACATCGGATTGTCGCGTACCCATTGCAGGGCGCGCGAGCGCGGGGGCATCGCAGCGTCGGCGGACGAGGCATCCGGCCCGGCCGCGTCCGGGGACGTGTCGGGCATCGATCCGTCAGACGCGACGATCAGATCGGGCTGGCCCAGGTCGCCTGGAGCGAGGTCCGGGACCGCTGCGTCGAGGGGAGTGCTGCGGTCGGGCGCGCTCGCCGAATCCCGAGCCACGTCCGTCGCTGGCACGTCGGCGCGTCCCGAATCCGTGGCCGCATCGATGGCAGCACCCGCGCCGTCCTCGCTGGAGCCACTGTCCTGCACCACGGAAGGAGCCGGGCAGGCTCCCAGGCACAGCGACAATGCCAGCAGCGCCAGGGCGCCACGACGCGCTGGGTAGGGCGACAAAGGAGAGCAGGTCATGGCTTCTTCTCGTCGACAAGCTCCTGGTACATCTCCAGCGTCTTGCTCGCGATGGAAGCCCACGAGAAGTGGTCCACCACGCGTTGTCGGCCGGCCTTGCCCATGCGCAGGGCGAGGGCAGGATCTCGCAGCACGTCGTTGATGCGCCGGGCCAGGGCCTGTGCATCGCCCGGCGGCACCTGGAAGCCCGTGGTCCCGTCGACTACCACTTCCTGGATACCGCCCACGGCGCTGGCCACCACCGGGGTCTCGCAGGCCATGGCCTCGAGGTTGATGATGCCGAAGGGCTCGTAGACCGACGGGCAGCAAAACACCGAGGCGTGGGTGTACAGTTCGATGTACTGGTCCTCGCGCAGCATGGTGTTGATCCACAGAGCGCGTGGCTGCTGGGCGATCTTGGCAGCGATCTCCTGCTCGATCTCCGGCGTGTCCGGGGCGCTGGTGCAGCAGACCAGGCGGACACCCGGGTCCACGTGCTGCATGGCGTCGATGAGGTGCACCATTCCTTTCTGGCGGCTGGTGCGCCCCACGAACAGGATGTAGGGCCCCTCGATCTCGTACGCGCGCCGCGTGGCCTGGCTCGCACTGGGGGTCCATACATCGAGATCGATGCCGTTGTGGATAACCCGGATCCGTCGCTGGTCGACGTCGAAGTGCTCGAGGATCTCACCCTTGGCGTGGTTGGAAACGGCGACGATTCGGTCCGCAGCCTCCAGGGCGACCTTCTCGACCCAGGTGGTCAGGTGGTAGGAACGGCCAAGCTGTTCCTCCTTCCACGGCCTCAGCGGTTCGAGGCTATGTACCGTCGCCACGTAGGGAACCTGGTACAGCTGCTGCGCCATGTAGCCGGAGAGTGCGGCATACCAGGTGTGCGAGTGCACCAGGTCGGCATCGATGGCGTCTCGGACCATGGATAGGTTGGTCGAGAAGGTGCCGAGGGCGCTGTTGAACTTGGGGTTGTGGCCCTCCCACATGCGGTTCCAGGCACCGAAGCCGTGCACGGCGAGCTGAGGCTCGTCGCTGCGCTGGTCACCCATGCAGCGCACCTCGACGTCGATGAGCCGTGACAGCTGCCGGGTCAGGTTCTTGACGTGCACGCCGGCGCCACCGTAGATCTGCGGCGGATACTCCTTGGTGAAGAAGCAGACCTTCATCGGGTGACCTCCGTCCGCTTCACGCTGCTCCCCGACGCCACCTCACCCGCGAAGTCCTCTCCCCGGGCATCGGCGTGGACCACGCAGTTGCGCCCGATGCGTGCACCGGCCGGCACTCGCACGTCCATGCCAAACACGCTGGCACCGCAGGTCAGCGAGCCCCGCATCTCCGTCGACGGGATGCTCTCGCCTCGACCCACCTGGCACCCCGGGCCAAAGTGGACCCGCTTGTCGGACACCACGCCGCTCAGCTGCGCCGCGGTCTCGACCACCACGTCCTCCCACAGCACACAGTCGTCGACCACGGCGTCCTTCTGAACGTGAACTCCGCGGCTGAGCACGCTGTTGCGCACCGTGCCCTCGATCACGCAGCCCGGGCAGACCAGCGAGTTCTCGACCACGCCACCGGGGAGCACGCGGGCCGGTGGTGCCGGGTGCGAGCGCCGAGCCATGACATTGGAGCGGACGTCCCACAGGTTGAGATCGACGGCCGGGTCCGGCCCGAGGAGCTTGTGGTGAAAGGCCACATACTCGTCAAGGGTGCGGGTGTAGTGCCATTCGCCGTGGAACACGTAACCGTAGGCCCGGCGTCGCGGGATCATGCGGTGCAGGATCTCGTGGATCTCGAAGGTGGCTCCCTCCCGTCCAGCCACCGCGGTCGACAGCTCGTCCAGCAGCACCTGGCGCTTGAAGAGATAGACGCCGATCGAGGCCAGGTTGGTCCTCGGGTACTCGGGTTTCTCGACGAAGTTCATGATCTGGCCGACCGCGTTGATCTCGCCGATGCCATAGCGCGAGGGGTCCTCTTCCATGGGCTTGAAGGCCATGGTGAGGTCGGCGTCGCGCTCGCGGTGGAAGTCCAGCAGGGGCCTGTAGTCCATCTTGCTGACATGGTCTCCGGACACCACCAGCACGTGCTCGGGTGCATGGCGCTGGATGAAGTCGATGTTCTGGTACAGGGCGTCCGCCGGGCCTCGGTACCACTCGCCGGCGCCCGGTCCCAGGTATGGGGGCAAAAAGCGCACCGTCCGATCGGTGCCGACGAGGTCCCAGGCCATGCCGCTGCCCACGTGATCCATGAGTGACGACGGGCGATACTGCGCCAGGATGCCGACCTGACCGATGCCCGCGTCTGCCAGATTGGTCAGGGCGAAGTCTATGGTCCGGTAGGCGCCCCCGAACACCACCGCGGCCTTGGCTCGCCGCTCGGTGAGCACACCCAACTCGGGTACCCGGCCACCGGCAAAGATCATGGCAACGATGCGATGCATGGCGATCTCCTGTTCCGTGAGGCGCGGCGGCCATTCTATACACGGTCGCCGGGTCGCGGGACCCCTGGTTGGAACTCGAGTTGGGCTGCGCGTTCAGGCTCGCGTGGTGCTCCCGGGTGTCGGCCAGGGGGGGGCCACGGCCTTCTACCACAGCGAGGTTCGCCAGCGGCCGGACCCCAGGTCGCCATGGCCACGCCGTGCCATGATCTCGTCGAGAAAAGCAAAGAAGTTGGTGCGGGTGTGCTTCACGTTGAGCTGCCGTGACCAGATGCGAAGTACCTCGCGATCCACCGCGCGCTGCGTCTCGTCGTCCACGATCAGCTGCTCCAGGGCATCGCGCGCCCGGGAGCTGGATGGCCAGGCCCGGGGACACTCGCTGGGCGGCTGCTGCGCGAGCATGCCCGGGGGAGCCCGGCGCTGCGCCACGCGGTTGGCAATGATGGGGAACACGCGGCAGGCTTTTGGTCTCTGCGCATGGACGCTGCACTGGAGCTGCCCACCCACCCGGCGAACGAACAGGCAGCGGCGCTTCCGGCGCTTCAGGGCGAGCTGGTGCTTGTGCTGGCCAAGGCGAACCCACCAGGTGGGAGCATCGTGGTGATAGGGAGCGAAGGTCGCAAAGGCTCGCCACTCGAGACCGAGCTCGCTGCGGAGCCGGTACGCGTCGACGACGTTGAGGGGGACCACGTACGTGGTGCAGCAGGGTGCCGGGCAGCCAGCGCACACGTCGGCGGTCTCGGCATCTGCAGACCATGGACGATGCTCGTAGGCCGAGGTCGGGTGAATGCTGCACCCGGTCAAGGAGGCAAAGCGCGCAAGCACGCTGGAGGTCCCGTCTTCTGGCTGTGGCACGTGAACGAGATTAGCACCGATGCCGATTCGATTCCCTGGTGACCGGCGCCTTGACCTCGGCGGAGGTTTTCGTTCTTTATACCCCCTCTGATCGATCCACCTTCGGTGCGGGGGTATGCGATGCCCGGGGACTCCAAGGCACTCATCAAGAAAATCCGTTCGACCGCTGCCATGCGCGATGTGATGGCAGACTATTTCAAGGAGCTCGACGAGGCCGCGCGGACGCACAGCTCCAAGGTCGCCTGGTGCACCAGCGTGGGGCCGGCGGAGCTGCTGCGAGCGCTTGGCTACAAGGTCTACTTCCCGGAGAATCATGGCGCCCTGCTGGGTACCTCGCGCGTGGCCGCTGACCTGATTCCAGCCACCAACGCCATCGGCTATTCGCCGGACATCTGCTCCTATTGCACCAGCGACATCGGGTCCTATCTGAAGAAGCAGACGCCCCTGACCAAAGCCTTCGGACTCGAGGGCGTGCCACGCCCGGACGTGCTGGTCTACAACACCAACCAGTGCCGTGACGTGCAGGACTGGTTTGGCTGGTATCAGCGAGAGTTCCAGGTGCCCATGGTGGGCATCGAGACCCCGCGCAGCGTCGACGATCTCAAAGAACAGCACGTGCAGGATGTGGCCGGCCAGATCCGGGACCTGGTGCCCACCCTCGAGCAGATCGCGGGGGTTCGTCTCGACATCGACCGCCTGCGCGAGGTGGTCGCTGCTTCACATCGCTGCACCGTGCTGTGGAAGCGCGTGCTGCGTGCAGCCGAGCAGGTGCCATCACCCATCACCTTCTTTGATGGCACCATCCACATGGGGCCGGCAGTGGTGCTGCGTGGCGACGAGCGTGCCGAGCAGTACTACCAGGTCTTGCTCGCCGAGCTGCAGCAACGCATGGATCAGGGCGTGGCCGCTGTCGACGGCGAGAGGTGGCGCTTCTACTGGGACGGCATGCCGGTGTGGGGCAAGCTGCGTGAGCACGCGGAGCTGTTTGCCGGACGCCAGGCGTGCGTGGTCGCCTCGACCTACTGCAATAGCTGGATCTTCGAGCCGCTGGCGGATCCGGATCCCTTCGTCGGCATGGCCAGGGCCTACACCGAGCTGTTCATCGTGCGCGCCGAATCCTTCAAGGAGCGCTATCTCGAGGCCATGGCCCGGGACTACAAGATCAACGGCTTCATCTACCACGACGCCAAGACCTGCCCCAACAACAGCAACAATCGCTACGGCATGCCACGGCGGATCGCCGACAAGCTGGGAATCCCTTTCGTGACCTTCAACGGCGATCTCAACGACCTGCGGCTGTACTCCGAGGAACAGGCGCGGACCCAGTTCGAAGCCCTGGTGGAGCAACTCGAAGAGAAGCGCGCGTGAGGGACCAGACGTCGAGGGTGTGCAGCGCGAAAGAGGGGATGGCGTGGCAATGAGCGACGGCGCCCTGTACTGCGGCGTCGACATCGGCGCCTCGGCCACCAAGCTGGTCCTCATCAACGAGGCCGGCGAGGTGAGAGCCCGCAGTGTGGCGCTATCGGGTGTGGACTACGCAGGGACCGCTCGCCTCAACCTGCAGCGCGCTCTCGGCGAGATCGGTGCCAGTGACGATCAGATCCGCCGCACCGTGGCCACAGGTTATGGTCGCCGCAACGTCCCCTTTGCCCAGGACATGTCGACGGAGATCCAGTGCCACGGCATGGGGTGTTACCATCTGGTTCCGCGCGCCATCACCGTGGTCGACATCGGCGGCCAGGACAACAAGGTGATCCGTCTCGACGGCAGCGGCCATCGCGTGGACTTCAAGATGAACCGCAAGTGCGCGGCGGGTACAGGCTCCTTCATCGAGGAGATCGCCCTGCGCCTGGCCCTCGAACCCGGGCAAATGGAGCCCCTGGCCGCGAGCACGGATCGCGCGGTCAAGCTGTCGAGCTTCTGCACCGTGTTTGCCAAGACCGAGATCCTGTCGCACTTGCGCGAGGGTGTCCCGGTGGCCGAGATCGTTCGCGGCAGCTTCCTGTCGGTGATCCACCGCGTGGTCGAGATGGATACTCTTGACGGTGAGGTGGTGCTGACCGGTGGCGTCATCGCCCACAACCCGACCATAGGCACGCTGCTGGCCGAGCGCCTGGGGCGTCCGATCACCGTGCCGCCACATCCGCAGTACACAGGCGCCCTGGGGGCCGCCCTGATGGCCAGGCGCCAGGCCACGGTTGCAGACACAAGGAGCACATGATGCTGGACGGACTCTTCAAGCCGCGCGCGGTCGCTGTCGTCGGGGCCTCCAACAACCCCTTCTCGATCGGCCACATCGTCATCAAGAACCTGGCGGCCTACGGCTACAAGGGACCCATCTTCCCCATCAACCCCAAAGGCGGCAGCATCCGCAGCTACCAGTGCTACAAGTCCGTGCTCGACATCCCCGTCGACGTCGACCTGGTCAACATCTCGATCAAGGCCACCCTGTTGCCAGGGATCATCGAGGACTGTGGCAAGAAGGGCGTGAAGTTTCTGATCGTGCACTCCGCTGGCTTCAAGGAAGTGGGCGAGGAGGGCATCCAGCGCGAGCGTGAGATGGTGGCGCTGGCCCACAAGTACGGCATGCGGGTTTTTGGCCCCAACTCCCAGGGTATCCAGAACGCCGATCCGGACATCAGCGTCTATGCGAACTTCACCTTCGTGCCCATGAAGCCCGGCAACATCTCCATCATCGCCCAGGGTGGTGGCATGGGCGAGATGCTCAAGCTGCATCTGCACAATGTTGGCCTCGGTCACCGCATGTACTGCTCCTACGGCAACGAGTGCGACCTGAGCATGCCCGAGATCCTCGACTACTACGGCCAGGATCCCGGAACCAAGGCCATCCTGATGCAGACCGAGAGCTTCAAGGATCCGAGGGCCTTTCTCGAGGTGGCGTCGAAGATCACACCGCACAAACCCATCCTCGCCCTCAAGGCCGGCCGCACCCGGGAGGGCTCCATCGCGGTGTCCTCACACACTGGCACCCTGGTGGACCAGGCTGCCATGGCCTCGGCCATGTATCGCAAGGCCGGTGTGCTGGAGTTTCACGACACCCAGACCATGATCAAGGCCGGCATCGCCTTCAGCTATCTCGAGCCACCCAGGGGTCGCCGTATCGGCATGATCACCAACACCGGTGGTCCTGGCATCCAGGCCGTGGACGAGGCCGTGGCCCAGGGGCTGCAGCTCGCGACCTGGTCGGATGCCGGGCGCGCCCGCCTGAAGGAGAGCCTGATCCCCGAGGCCAGTGTGGGCAACCCCGTGGATGTGGT
Organism: Pseudomonadota bacterium; assembly: GCA_043821645.1. Taxonomy (GTDB): domain Bacteria; phylum Myxococcota; class JACRCW01; order JAFGSX01; family JAFGSX01; genus JBDRCO01. The sequence goes on from JBDRCO010000037.1 coordinate 42,052, forward strand.
GGCGACGGGAAACGCGGACCACTATCACGCAGCCACCGACACCCTGCTCAAGGAGGAGGGTGTCGATATGGTGCTGATCTTCTTCGTCACCGCACCCTTCGTGGACCTCGACGCCATCGCGGCGCGCATGGAACAGGTGGTCAAGACCTCGACCAAGCCCGTGGTCATGGTCATCGAGACCATGTCGACCTGGTACGGCCTCATCGACAAGCTGCGCCAGTCCGGCGTGCCGGTCTACGAGTTTGCCGAGGACGGCTCGCGCGCGTTGGCGGCCATGGCCAGCTACAGCGCACTGCGCGACCGCGTCCGGGAAGACCTCCCGGAACTCAAGGTGGATCGTGTCGCGGCGGACGCCATCGTGAAGACCTACGCGGGTCACGACGCCTACCTGCCACAGAAGGAAGCCTTCGACCTGCTCGCCGCCTACGGCTTGCCCGTACCCAGGCTGGCCGTCGTGCGCAGCCGCGATCAGCTGGCAGCCGCTGGGCAGCGCGTGGGTTATCCCTGCGTGCTCAAGATCGACGCCAAGGATGTTGTCCACAAGTCCGACGAGGGTGGGGTCTGCCTCGACCTGGCCGACGCTGCGGCTCTCGAGGCGGCCTTTGGCGAGATGCAGGATCGCTTCGCGGGCAAAGCCGCGACCTATCTCGTGATGGAACAGAAGAAGCCTGGCCGCGAGATCATCGTCGGCGCCACCGCGGCGCCAGGCCTGGGCAGCCTGGTCATGTTCGGTCTGGGCGGAGTCTTCGTCGAGGTGATGAAGGACGTATGCGTTGGTGTGGCACCGCTGAGCCGTCCCGAAGCACGCGAGATGATGCAGCAGATCAAGGGCTACAAGGTGCTGCAGGGCATGCGCGGCGAGGCCGGAGTGGACCTGGCCGCCGTCGAGGATCTGCTGCTGCGTGTGTCGCGTCTGACCTCGGACTACCCGGCCATCACCGAGATGGACCTCAACCCCATCTTCACCTATCCGGCAGGACAGTCTCCGGCGGTCGTCGACGTGCGGCTCAAGCTCAAGTGAATCCTGTTTCTGCGTCGATGCACTGCTGGATCCACGCTGAGAAGCCATGAGCAACTGGATCCCCATCACCGTCGTTTCTGCCTACATGGTCGTGCTGTTCGGCATGACCGCCTGGGCACAGCGCCTGAACCGGCGCGGTGGCGAGGGACTGGTGAGCTACCTGCTCGCGGGTCGGGGCTTGCCGTCCTGGGTTGCAGCAGCCCTGGTCGCGGGCCTGGCCGTGGGTGGGGCGTCGACCATTGGCGTGGCCGAGCGCGCTTACACGGTTGGAATCTCGGCGGGCTGGTACAACGCGGCCTGGTCCTTTGGCGCGCTGGTGCTGGGCCTGGTGGCGGCGCGGCGCTTTCGGCGCATGGAGCTGACCACCCTGCCCGAGTTCTTCGAGCGCCACTACACGAGCACCGCGCGCGTGCTCGCTGTGGCGGGCCAGCTCGCCATCCAAGTCGTGATCACCTCGCTGCAGTACGTGGCGGGCGGCGCTATCCTGCGCTCGCTGTTGCCCGAGGTGTTCAGCGATTTCGGCGGCATGCTGACCACCGCAGTCGTGTTCGTGGCCATCACCCTCATCGGTGGCTTCTGGGCTGCGGGTCTGACCAACGTCGTCAACGTCATCGTCATCTACGTGGGCATCGTGCTCGGTGCGGTGCTCACCCTGCAGCGGGTGGGTGGCTTCGAGGGTCTGCAGCAGCACCTACCCGCGGCACACCCGGGCTTCGACCTGTGGGCCGTGGGCCCCGGTCTCATCGCGGCCTGGTTCCTGATCATGGTGACCACCACCCATAGCAACCAGGCCACCATCCAGATCGGTTTTGCCACGCGGGACGAGAAGAGTTCGCGCAACGCCTACCTGCTGGGTGCACTGCTCATCCTGCCTGTGGGCTTCATCAGTGCGCTGATCGGCATGGCCGCGGCAGGCCTGTACCCGGACATCCTGCCCAAGGAGGCCCTGCCCCGGGTGGTGCTCGAGCTGCCGCCGGTGGCTGCAGGTCTGATCCTGGCGGGGCTGTGGGCCGCCGACGTGAGCACGGCCTCGGCCCTGCTCATGGGCAGCGCCACCGTGGTCTCCACCGACGTCATCAAGCGCTTCTTCGTGCGCGATCTGAGCCCGCACCGTGAGCAACTCATGTGCCGCCTGACCGTGGCCGGCCTGAGCGTATTCACCTTCGTGCTGGCCCTGGGTGTGTCGCAGAACATCCTGGGCGCGCTGCTCGCTGGATTGAGCCTGGGCACGGCCTACGCGCTCATCGTGCTCATGACCCTGTTCGCACCCCGTCTGTGTCGTCGAGGATCTGGCACCTGGACCCTGGCCGCGACCATGGTGTCCTTCGGCCTGTGGTACATCATGCCCGCGGCGTGGCACCTCGTACCGCACCCCATCTACTTCACCTGGGTGGTGAGCTTGCTTGCCTTCTTCGTGGTGATGCTCGTCGACAAGCGGCCCATGCTGGGCGCGGATGCTGCTCGCTGATCGCCAGCTCGGGGCTTGACCTCAACCGCCGTAGTTGGCCACACCCACCACCTGCGTCGCTGGCAGGCTGAAGATTTCGTCGAAGCAGGTCGGGTCGACCACGTAGGGCCCGACGCCCGAGGTCATCTGCCAGCCGAAGCAGAAGCGTGCCGTGTAGGTTCCAGCCGGTGCAGGCGTGCGCACCCAGCAGTCCCGGCTCTCGTCAAACTCGCGCAGGTAGCCATCCCAGCTCTGCCAGATCTGACCTGAATCGGTGCTGTGGGTGAGGCTGTGCACCATGGGGCCCACCGCGGCACAGCAGCCCTCGCAGTCCAGGCTGTCACAGAAGGTGACGTCGCAGCGGTCGACCATGACCAGGGGCCTGTTGTCCTTCCACAGCTGCACCCAGCCTGGCGCGCCGCCGTCATCGGAGGTCTGCACGTAGACTTCCTCGGGCACATCGGTGTTGTAGCGCAGGCCGAGGCTCAGGGGCTGCGGATCGGCGCCGTGTCGATTGTCCGCCACGATGTGGTAGCGCGCATTGTCGTCGAAGACCTCGACGTCCATGTCCACCAGGTCCAGGCCGTGCCGGCTGTACATGGCCATGTCCACGCAGCCGTCGGCGCTCAGCACCTGGGCATTGCCGCCGTAACCCCAGCCCGCGCAGGGCCCGTCGGTGTCTGTCTCCAGGTACACGTAAAAGGGGCCGTAGGGCTCACCGCCGAAGATGCCGCAGGATGGTATCTCGCTCATCCACACCAGGGTGGCGCAGACCCGGGCCTGGGCGTCGTGACCGGTGACGAAGGATCGCTGGGCGCCGGTGGGCAGTTCGCCGAATTGCATGCTTGCAGGGTCGAGCACGACCTCGACGCGCTCGGTCGGGACATCCATGCCCACCAGGTCCGGCGAGCCCGCATCCAGGTCGCCATCCACCGAGCCGCCATCGAAGCCACCACCGTCGAGGGCGCTGTCCAGGCCTCCGCTGTCCCAGCCGCTGCTGTCGTACGCTCCGCCGTCCCAGCTGCCGCCATCGACACCGGCCTCGACGGAACCGCCATCCTGCGCGGCGTCCGCGGGCGAATTCGCGTCCGCGCCCGCATCAGGTGCTGGTTGCGACGATGGTCCCACCTCGTCGGGGCCATCCGGTCCTATGCTGATGAAGATGCAGCCGCTCGAGTGCAGGACTGCAGCGAGCCACAAACCAAGCACTGCCACTTGCCAGGCGCGTTCCGAGGACCTCATGTCACCCTCCTACCATGATGCGGACCTCGGGTTTCAAGGCCCGTGCCATGTGAGCGCCATTGAAAAAGTGTTGTGAGGCGGGCATCGAGGCACGACGGCGAGGGCAGCAGGTATCAGTTTTCTGAGTCGGGGAGAGCAGGGGCGGGGGAAACCGAGGTCAGCGGCTGAGCACGCGGGCGCGGGCCTTGGCGCTCTTCTGCACGGCGCTCTGGGTGGGTGCGTCAGCGTCCGCGCGGGTCGAGTCCTCCAGCGCATCCATCTGCTGCAGCTCCGAGCTCAGTGAGGCGCTGCCGATGTAGGCGTTGGCCTGGGCAGTGGCGGCATTCTGGGCGCGCAGGATGCCCTGGGCCTTGTCGGCGTTGCCTTTCTTGTACTCCTCCATGGCCTTGTTCACGGCGGTGGCCACCTTGACCTTCTCCACCTTCTCGGCCACGTCCTTGTTCAGACTGGCAGCCACCTGCTCTCGGTCTGCCACGAAGCTGGCAGCCACGGCGGTGGTCGCGGTGCGGCCGGTGTTGGCCAGGGCATCGTGGTAGGCCAGGGTCACGTTCACCAGCTCTGTATTTCCGCTGCTCGCCGGGAAGCTCAGACGCGCCAGCACCTCGGACGAGCGCCCGCCCAGGATGTCGCCGATGGGGATGGCAGCCTCGCTGCGGCCGGTGCTGGCCTCGTAGCCAAAGACCTCCTCGACGCGAACACCGTTCTTGAGGGCGATCTTGAGCACGGCCTCGCGCGCCACCACGGCCATCATGGACTTGAGCTCCTCACCGAAGATGGTGGCCATGCGCGCCGAGTCGCGAATGAAGTAGTAGTTCCCCTGGCCCGCGTCGGCGATGCGCGACATCAGGTTCTCATTGTAGTCCGTGCCCACGCCCATCGTCGTCACCGTGATGCCCTTGCCGGCGGCGCGACGCGAGATGTCCTGCAGGCCCTCCTCGGTGTTGGGCAGACCGTCGGAGATGAGGATGATGCGGTTGACCTGGTCGCGGCGCATCAACGATGAGGCCTGCTCGAGACCTACGTTGAGGCCGGACACCATGTCGGTGCCACCGCGGGCGTGCAGGGTATCGATGCGGCGAGCGATCTCGCGCGCCACGCCGGCGCCGATGACCCTGGCCTCGCTGAGCACCTCGGCGCCATTGTCAAAGGACACGATGGCCACCTTGTCGCCGTCGGCGAGCTGATCGACCAAGAACTTCGCGGCCTGGCGTGCGTCCGCCATCTTCTCCGAGCCGGTGGGGCTGCGACCGCTCATGGAGCCCGAGCGGTCGATCACCACGACGACATTCATGGGCAGGCGTTCGGTCTGCGGAGCGCGCTGGCCCACCAGGGCGATGCGCAAGAAGGTCTCGCCGCGCTCCCCCGCGAGCAGGCGACTGCGTTCAAGGGCGGCATCCATGGTCACCGAGCCTTCGGCCGGGCTGCCGAGGGTGGTCTTGGCATTGACGGTGGAAGGAGGGGCGGCCAGCACAGCCAGCAGGGCCGTGGCAGCGACCAGGGCGAGGGGGGCGAACTTCTTCATGGCAGCCTCCTGGGTGACCCGGAGCGGGTGACGCGGTTCAGGAGGGGAAACGGGCGAGCCCTGGCAGCGATCTAGGCCGGCGTTTTTTTCTTCTTCGCGCGGCTCCTTCCCGGAGCCCGGCTGCGGGGCCGAGCTGGGGAACTCCGGGCAGGTCGTGCGGGGGTCAGGCCCAGACGCATCTCGATGATCGTGTGCACGAGCTTCTCGGCGAAGTCGACGGCGTGCATCACCTTGTCCAGGTCCACGTGTTCGAGCGTGTCGTCGGGAAGGTGGTAGTGGGCGGCCGTTCCCAGCCGTCGGTCCAGACAGCACAGGCAGATCGCATCGTAGCCGTTGGCCAAAAAGGCGGCGGCGTCGGAGCCTCCCACCGGCGGCTCGAAGCCCTTGACGCCTGCGAAGCGCGGCTCGCTGGCTACGACCTTGTGGACGGCCTCGATCAGCCAGGCTGGTGTAGGTGTCTGTACGACCTCTCCCTCGCCCTGCAGAAAGACCAGCTCGCCGTTGCCCAGCATTTCCAGCGACAGGCCCACCGTGTTCTGCGGCGACCATTGATCCCGCTTCGCCTTCACCAGGGCGTCTGCGCCGCCCATGCTCGCTTCCTCGCAGCCCGTGGCGGCGAAGACCAGCTCGACCTCGGGTGGCTTGACCGCGGCGAGGCGCAGAGCCAGCACAGGCAGGGCCGCCACTCCGGTGAGGTCGTCGTTGGCGCCGGGCACGATCTGGTTGCGCAGGCAGACCTCGGCCGTGGCCAAAAAGGCGACCAGGCCCGGAGTGCCAAGCAGCCACTCGAGCGGTCTCAGGGGCCAGGTGAGTGGGCCGAACACCATGCGCAGCAGGTCAAAGCCTGCGAGTGCGAACTGGGTGTTGGTGGCCAGGGCCAGCGGTCGGTCGAGGAAGGGTAGGGGGTTCGCACGTTCATCGCCACTGAGGGCGTCGACGACCCGGGGGTTGAAGACCAGACCGGTGAAGGCCGCGTCGAGGTGCGCGTTGAGCACGATGCGCAGCTTCGGCTCGCCCTCGGCCGGCAGCACCGCCAGCACATTCTGTGAAGGTTTGAAACCCAGCATACGGCGCAGCAGATATGCCCGGCGCGTCGAGTCCAGGCGGTAGGACAGGCCCGCCAGCAGGTGCAGTGGCAGCGCCAGGTGGGGTGCCACACCGGAGATCGCGGTGCCCAGGCTGCCCAGACCGAAGTGCAACGCAATGTTGGCGTAGAGGTTGTCGTTAAACTCGAAGCCCTCACTCCAGGATTCCAGTCCGAGCCTGGCAAACGCATCCTGCACGATGGTGGCTGCGCGCCGCTCGTCCTCGCTGGTCGGCTGGCGGCGGGGACACTCGTCGACCACACGCTCGATCAGGTCGCGGATGTACGCGCTCTCGTCGGCGATGGACTGGGGCATGACGTGATCTCCGCGGCCGGGTGAGCGGTGCAGTGCTCCGTCGTCGAGCCTGCCGTTCCGATCCTGGCTGGACCACCGCCCGGTGGTCATCAGTGGCTTCAACCCACCTTGCCGCAGGTCGCGGCAACATGCGGTTGAAAGTAGGACTCGAAGAAGGCGTCACCCAGGGATTCGCGGGCCAGCAGCGGCTCGACCTGCTGCAGCTGTCCCAGCCAGTACTGCGCGATGCGCTGGTTGGGGTGCTGCTCGGCCAGGACCCGGATCAAGGGAACAGCCAGCGGCCGCTGGTACGCGTCCCACAGTCTCCGAATGGCGTGGTTGTAGGCATCCGGCTGGGCGTCGAGCGAACGTCGCGCGATGGCCTCGAGCAGCGGGGCCACGTCGCCGTGAGCAAGGGCACGCGCGATGGGGCGCTCGAGCCCTGAACCCAGTACGCGCCAGCCCACCAGGACCATGGTGACGAGGAGGGCAATGGCGATGACGGTGCTCATGACGGGTGCGCGGATCAACCGCGACGGGGTTTCTCGGGCTTGTTGACCGGGTTCGCGGGAGCCTCGCCGCGCAACACCCTGGCCACGTTGTCGACGACACGATCACCCATGGCCAGGCGAGTCTCGCGGGTGGCACTGCCCAGGTGCGGGACCAGCACCACGTTGTCGAGGCCAAGCAGGCGTGGGTCGATGTCCGGTTCTTGCTCGTACACATCCAGACCCGCCGCCGCGATCCAGCGTCGCACCAGGGCGTCGGTCAGGGCTTCCTCGTCGATGACAGGCCCGCGTGAAGTATTGACCAGCACCGCGTTGCGCTTCATCCACTTCAGGTTGTCGGCGTGGATCAGATGGTAGGTCTCCTCGGTCAGGGGCACGTGCAAGCTGACGAAGTCGCTGTGCCTGAGCAGGGTCTCGAGGTCGACCTCGCGGTCACCCTCCAGGGCCTCGACGTTGTCGCCAGGGCCCACGGTGTACAGCACCTGCATGTCGAAGCCATGCGCTCGCCTGGCAACAGCGCGGCCAATGCGGCCGTAGCCCACGATACCCAGGGTCTTGTGGTGCAGGTCGACACCGAGCAGCAGATCCAGCTCCCAGCCCCGGAACGCGCCCGAGCGAACCAGGCGCTCGCCCTCGGGGACCCGGCGGGCTGCAGACAGCATCAGGGCAAAGGCCATGTCTGCCGTGCTGTCGGTGAGCACATCGGGTGTGTTGGTGACGTGGATGCCCTGCCGTTCGGCGCAGCCGAGGTCGATGTTGTTGACGCCCACGGCGTAGTTCGCGATGACGCGCAAACGCGGCAACCTGGCGAGCACGGACTCGTCGACGATGTCATCGAGCAGGCAGACCAGCGCATCGGCCTGGGCCAGGTCGGGGTGACCCTTGCGCAGACCCTCGACGCCGATGTCGCGTACCTCTCCCAGGGCCTTCAACTGCTCCAGCGTCGGGGGCAGCAGCTGATGGGTGACCAGGATCAATGGTGCGGTGGCGTTCATGGCGCCCGACTTTAACAGAACTGGCGCACGGGCCAATCCGCTTTTGTCGAACCTCGTCGTCGTATCGGTGGCGCGCCAATTCGGCTAGCCTGGCGCCATGTGGCGGACGCGCACGGCCATCGCGCTGGTGACCCTGGCCAGCCTGCTGTTCGAGGTGACCCTCACCCGGGTTCTGTCCTTCACACTGTGGTACCACTTCGCTTTTCTCGTCGTGGGTGTGGCGCTGCTCGGCTCGGCCTCCGCCGGCACCTGGCTTGCCACGCGTCGGGCCAGCGTCGACACCGTGGTCACCTGGCGCTGGGCACTGGTGCTGGCGCTGGCTCTGCCGGTGTCCCACGCGGCCTTCCAACTCATCCCCTTCGAGCCGTTTCGCCTCGCCCTGGAGCCGATGCAGTGGGTGCTGGGCGCGTTCGGGGTGGTGGTCCTGGCCGCGCCCTTTTTTGCCAACGGCGTGATCCTGTCCTCGTTGCTGGCGCGTGCGGGCGAGCGGCCCTACCCGGTGTACGCCGCGGATCTGCTCGGCGCGGGTCTTGGTGCTACCCTTGCTCCCCTGGTCATCGGGCGGGTCGGTGCGCCCGGCGCCATCGTTGTCGCCGCCGTGCTGGCCGGCGTGGCAGCCCTGCTCTTCGCCTGGGTCGAGCGGGGCATCGCGCGCTGGCTCAGCGCCGGGGTGGTGTTCGGTCTCATCGTGCTGCTGCCCACCGCGCACCAGGTCCTGCCCTGGCGCGTGAGCGCCGACAAGCGGATCGGGGGTCAATCCGCAGAGGCTGTGCTGCGCCAGGAAAGGCTGGTGCGGTGGTCAGGCTGGGATATCGCCTCCCGGGTCGATGTCATCGCCACCCGGGAGGGCGCGCGCATCCTGGTTGACGCCGGCACCGCGATGACCCGCGTGCCTCGTGTTCCCGCGACGCTCGACCACCTGACGCCCATCGTCGATGCCACGGCGGCGGTGTTGCAGCCCGCCCGCGGGCAGCGCGTACTGATCGTCGGATCCGGTGGTGGCTGGGAGGTCCTGCGTGCTCTCTCGCACGGCGCCGCCCTGGTCGACGCCGTTGAGATCAACCCGCTCGTGGTGCGCTGGGTGCAGCAGGACCTGCGCGACGGTGCGGCGCGTCTGCATCAGGATCCTCGTGTGAGGCTCCACCTCGACGAGGCACGGGCCTTCTTGACCGCGCACGACACGCGCTACCGGGCCATTCTGATGGTGCACACCATCAGCAACGCAGCCTACGGCGCCGGCGCCATGAGCCTGGCCGAGGACTACATCCTGACCCGCGAGGCCTTTGTCACCCTGCTGGCACATCTCGACGACGAGGGACTGTTGCTGGTGACGCGGCCAGATGCCCAGCTGGCTCGCCTGGTGCGGACCGTGCAAGCAGCACTGCCTGGGGGTGTCGAGGTGGATCACACGGGGCTGGCCTTCGTGGACCCCCGCGGTGCCGGTTTCTTTGCCGGACTCATCACCTCGAGGCGTGCGCTCACTCCCGAGACGCGTTCGCGCATCGAGCAGCTCCTGACGACGCTGGGTCTTCAGGTGCGGGTCCCGTCGTCGCTGCGCGCACCTTCGTCGCGATCGATCACAACGCCGGCCTCCGACGACCAGCCCTTCTTCTCGCAACGTGTTCGATTTTCGGACCTTGGGCTGGCGGATCTTGGCGCTGTGCTGGGGGGGCGCAGCTCTGACCTCGACGCGCGAGGATCACAGCACGCTGCCGATGGCCGCATGGCCCTCGAGGAAAGACCCGTGGCCGAGATCGCTGCCGTGGGCACGGGCTTCATCGCCTGCCTGGTCGGGTTGCTCGGGGTGCTGCTTCCTCTGATCCTGGCGCGACGCACCCGGCGCCAGCTCGCGGCGCAGCCTGCGGCGGTCGTGCTGCGCTTCGTGGCCCTGGGACTGGCCTTTCTGTTCGTCGAGATCGCCTTGATGCAGAAGCTGACCCGCGTTCTTGGCCACCCGTCGCTATCCTTCGCCGTGGTTCTCGGTGCCCTGCTCGTGGGCACAGGTCTCTCGAGCCTGCTGCTGGCTCCCAGGTTGGCGACCCGGCTGCGTCCCCTGCGAGCAGCACTCTGGATCGCGGCGGCCAGCGCGGGCCTACTCGCGGTCAGCCTGAGCGCTGTGCTTGGCTTGGTCGAGGCTGCGCCCCTGGCTGTGCGTATTCTCGCAGCTCTGCTGCTGTGCACCGGCATGGGTCTGGCCATGGGCCTGCCTTTCCCCACCGCGCTGCGCGATCTGGCGCAGCAAGGGGGGAGCGTGCCGTGGGCCTTCGGCGTCAACGGCTTTGCCTCGGTGGCTGCACCGGCTCTCGCTCTGGTCGCAGGCGCCGAGTTCGGCCTGACGGCGACTCTGCTCGTGGGATCATTGCTCTATGCCTTGTGTGGAGTGTTGCCCGAGAGCACACCGCCGCCGCGTCCGGACCTGTCCCGCGCTGGAGGAGCGGAGTCATGAAGAAGCCGCTCGTCATCGCCGCCTCCTTGTTGACGCTTGTTCTCGTCGCTGCGGTGCTGGCATTCATCACCCTGGACAGGTGGGTGTTCGCGGCGCTGGATCCTGGCGTCTTTGATCCAGACAAGACTCCCGCCGCCCCCGACTACGGCAAGGAAGCGGCCTGGGCGGCGCTGCCCACGATGGTGGACGACGCCGACACTGCGCTGCCCGAGTTACCTGCCGTGGACCCCGCGGCGGCCGCGGCCGATGTGTTCTTCGTCCACCCCACGACCTCCCTTGGCTCGTCGTGGAATGCTCCGCCAAACGATCCCGTCGTGGTGCAAGCCACGGCTCGCGGTGCCACGCTGATCCAGGCGAGCGTCTTCAACGCCTGCTGTGCGGTGTATGCCCCGCGTTATCGACAGGCCCATGGCACGACCTTCGTGGAACCCAGTCCAGACGGAGCACGCGCCCAGGACATCGCCTACTCGGATGTGGCTGCTGCATTCGAGTTTTTCCTCGAGCACCACAGCCGTGGCCGCCCCTTCATCCTGGCCTCGCACAGCCAGGGAACAGTGCTGTCGGCACGCCTGCTGCGCGAGCGCATCTGGGGGCAGGAAGCAGGCTCTCGCCTCGTCGCGGCCTACCTGATCGGAGGACCCATCACGCGCCTGGTTCTGGGACCCGAGATTCCCCTCTGTGCATCCGCGGAGCAGACGGGCTGCGTCATCGCCTACAATGCCCGGGGGCCTCGCTACGTCGGCAATGACCTGGATTTCGCCAATCCAGGCGGCAAGGCTGTCGGTCGTCCAACCCACGGTTGGCTTTGCACCAATCCGCTCTCCTGGTCCACGGACGACGTCCGGGCGCCGGCCTCTGCGCACGCGGGGGCGCTGTTTCTGGACGCGGACACGCCCCGGGTCCTGCCCAGCTTTGCCGATGCCCGGTGCCAGGACGGGCGCCTGCTCGTCGAGAAGATCGGCGACATCCCCCGGCGCGATGTCATGAGCTGGTTGTTGCTGAGGATCATCGGGCCGCAGAACTACCACCCCATCGAGTACCAGCTGTTCTACGTCAACCTGCGGCGGAACGCGCAGGTGCGCGTCCGGGCCTGGCTGGAACATCGTGCAGAGATTGTGGCTCCCGCCAGCATGCCCGGCTGAATCGTGACATTCACCTCCCCAACGCATGGCCACCGATTGTTGTTTGCGCCCCATTCTCTGAGCTAGGCTGCCCCCTCTTCTGGTGCTGCTGCGGGGGCTTGCAGCATCCGACCATGGCAGCGGTCTCGCATGGTTGCCTGTGGAAGCGGTCGCTCATTTTTTTCAGGTGAGGTGTCGTGCATGCCCTGTCCCCCTCTTGTTGATCCCGCGGGAACCTTGACCCGAAGTCTCGCGCGTCTGCGTGGCGGCATGGTAGTCGCGGTCTTGTTCTCGACGCTGCTCGCCTTCAACGGGCTGCAGGTGGTCAGCCTGCTGGTGCGGCTGTTCTCGTTGCGCGCGTTTCGCGCCATCAATCGCTGGGGTGCGAACACCTGGTGGGGATGGTGCACCTACATGGCGGCCTGGGGATATGGCACGGGCATCGCGCTCAGTGGCGACGAGCTGCCTCCGCTCGAACACGTGCTGCTGCTATCCAACCATCAGCAGATGGCGGACATCACCTTCTTGATGTTTCTCGGTCGACGCCAGCAGCGGCTGGGCGACATGAAGTGGTTCGTCAAGGACATCGTCAAATGGGTTCCGGGCGTGGGCTGGGGCATGCTGTTCCTCGACTGTCTGTTCGTGAAGCGGCAGTGGGCCGAGGACCGGAACTCCATCGCGCGCACCTTCGCCAGCATTCTCAAGGGACGCGTTCCTTTGTGGCTGATCCTGTTCCCCGAGGGCACGCGAATCACCGCCAGCAAGGTCCAGCGCAGCCATGACAAGGCCCTGCGCAAGGGCACGGCGCGCTACGATCACGTGCTGCCACCGCACACGCGTGGTTTCACGGCCTCGGTGCAGGGACTGCGCGAGCACCTGCACGCCGTGTACGACGTCAGCATCGCCTACGAGCAGGGCGTCCCGTCGCTGTGGCAGTACATCCAGGGCTTTGGTCGCCTGGCCCATATCCATGTGCGTCGCTACACCATGGACCAGCTCCCGCAGGAGGACGCCGAGCTCGACCGCTGGTTGCAGGACAGGTGGGCTGAAAAGGACAGGTTGCTCGGGTCCTTCTACACCGACGGGACTTTCGCTGTCTGACCGGGCTCGGAGAGCGCAGGACGATTGTGGCATACCCTGATACGCGAGCGCCGCGGGGGCCCGAGGCCGCCTGTTGACCCGATCAGGGCGCGATGCTACCGCTGCCAGGTCCGTCTCACCGTCGGAGCCGCGCCCGCGGGGACGCGCGCAAACCGACCAGCTCGAGGAGTTCGCCATGCCCAACGCCGTCATCGTCGGAGCAGCCCGCACCCCCATCGGTGCTTTCCAGGGATCCCTGTCGTCCCTTTCCGCGGCCAAGCTCGGCGCCGTCGCCATCAAGGCAGCCCTCGAGCGCGCGGGTGTCGCGCCCGACCAGGTCGACCAGGTGTACATGGGCAACGTGCTCATGGGTGGCCAAGGGCAAGCCCCGGCGCGCCAGGCCGCCATCTACGCCGGTCTGCCCAAGAAGGTGCCCTGCACCACCATCAACAAGGTGTGCGGCTCGGGCCTCAAGGCGGTGATGCTGGCCGCCAACGAGATCCGCCTGGGCGAGGCCCAGGTGGTGGTGGCCGGCGGCATGGAGTCCATGAGCAACGCGCCCTACTACCTGTTCAAGGCACGCGACGGCTATCGCATGGGCAATGGTGAGCTGGTCGACGGCATGATTCACGACGGCCTATGGGACCCCTACGGCAACGTGCACATGGGGACCTGTGGTGACCTGTGTGCCCGCGAGAAGAACTTCAGTCGCGAGGACCAGGACGCCTTCTCGAAGACCAGCTATGAAAGAGCGCAGAAGGCCTGGGCCGAGGGCCTGTTTCAGGATGAGGTGGTGCCGGTCCAGATCCCGCAGAGAAAGGGCGATCCTGTCGTCGTCAGCCAGGATGAGGAGCCGGCCAAGGGCAACTTCAAGAAAATGCCCGAGCTGCGACCCGCGTTCGGCAAGGAGGGAACGGTCACAGCGGCCAACGCCAGCAAGATCGACGATGGCGCAGCGGCGGTGGTGGTGGTCAGCGAGGACTACGCCAAGCAGCACAGGCTGACCGTGCTCGGTCGCATCGTGGCCTACGACGGTGTTGCCCAGGAGCCCGAGTGGTTCACCACCGCGCCGGTGGGCGCGATCCAGCGCACCCTCGACAAGGTCAAGCTGAGCACAGGAGACATCGACCTGTACGAGATCAACGAGGCCTTCGCCGTCGTCACCATGGTGACGATGCGCGAGCTGAAGCTCGACCATGCCAAGGTCAACGTGCATGGCGGCGCCGTGTCCCTGGGGCACCCCATTGGCTGCTCCGGAACCCGCATCCTGGTCACCCTGTTGCACGCCATGAAAGCCCGCGGTGCCAAGCGTGGCCTGGCGTCGCTGTGCATTGGTGGTGGCGAGGCGGTGGCCCTGGTCGTCGAGAGATGATGTGAAGATCCCATCCCGCGACCGCGATCTCGAGCCCATCCTCGATGAGCTGAGGCAGAACTTCGACCGTGCCATGAACCTGGACGTGCAGGGTCTGCGCGAGCGTGTCGAGCTGCTCGAGGCCGAGAACCGCGGCCTGCGCGGGGAGCTGGTCGAACTCAAGCAGGGCTTCGAGCTGTTGCGCCACATCGCCAGCGAGCACGAGGAGCGGCTCAAGCTGGTCGAGAAGGGCGCCACCGTGACCGCGGCCGTACGCCGCACAGCCTGACGATTTGCACATCCGGAGGACGTGATGGATTTCGTGCTCACCGAAGAGCAGCAGATGCTGCAGAAGATGTGCCGCGACTTCGCGGTCAAGGAACTCAGGCCCCACGCCGGCGAATGGGATCGCGAGGCGCGCTTTCCCGCCGAGGCCGTGAACAAGCTGGCCGAGCTTGGGCTCATGGGTGTGGCCATCCCGGACAGCGAGGGCGGGAGTGGCCTCGACGTGGTGTCCTATGCCGTGGCCATGGAGGAGATCTCGGCCGGCTGCGCCTCGACCGGCGTCATCATGTCGGTCAACAACTCGCTGTACTGCGATCCCGTGCACAAGTACGCCACCCCCGAGCAGAAGAAGATCTGGCTGCAGCCGTATGCGAGTGGCCAGAAGCTGGGCAGCTTCTCACTCACCGAACCTGGCAACGGGAGCGATGCTGGGGCCGCTCGCACCTCCGCCGTGCGCGATGGCGCGATGTGGGTTCTCAACGGACAGAAGGCCTGGATCACCAATGCCCACGAAGCGAACGCATCCATCGTGTTCGCCACCACGGATCGCAAGCTCAAGCACAAGGGCATCTCGGCCTTCCTGGTGCCCATGGATCACAAGGGCGTCGAGGTCGGCAAGCACGAGGACAAGCTGGGCATCCGCGCCTCATCGACCGCAGTGATCACTCTCGAGGACTGCCGGCTTCCCGCGGACCACATGCTGGGAGAGCCGGGCATGGGTTTCAAGATCGCCATGGGCACTCTCGACGGGGGGCGCATCGGCATCGCAGCCCAGGCTCTGGGTATCGCCCGCGCGGCGTTCGAGGCGGCGCGCGACTACGCTCGCGAGCGCGAGGCCTTCGGCGCGCCCATCGCCAATCTGCAGGCCATCCAGTTCATGCTCGCCGACATGGCGACGGAGATAGATGCGGCACGCCTGCTGACCCTGCGCGCGGCCCGGCTCAAGGACCAAGGAGGCCGCTACACCAAGGAAGCGGCCATGGCCAAGCTGTTTGCCTCCGAGGTGGCCATGAAGGTCAGCACCAAGGCCATCCAGGTCTTTGGCGGCAATGGCTACGTCAAGGAGTACCCGGTCGAGCGTCATTTCCGCGACGCCAAGATCACCGAGATCTACGAGGGTACCAGCGAGATCCAGCGCGTGGTCATCGCCGCCAGCGTGCTCAAGGAATAGCGCTGCTCCGAGGTCTGGATACCCACAAGGACAGCGCTGCAAGCATCCCATCTGGGGAGGTCGAGAGATGGATTTCGAGCTGAGTGAAGATCATCGTCTGGTGCAAGAAGCTGCTCGCGATTTTGCGATTCGAGCCGTGGCGCCGGGGGCCGCGGAGCGGGATCGCACACACATCTTTCCCGTCGACATCATCGGTCAGCTCGCCGAGCTCGGTTTCCTTGGCGTCAAGGTCAAGGATACCTATGGCGGTGCTGGCTGCGACTTCACGTCCTATGCTCTTGTCATGCGTGAGATCTCGCGCGCCTGTGCCTCGACGGCGGTGGCCATGGCCGTGACCAATATGGTGGCCGATGCCATCGAGATGTTCGGCAGCGACGAGCAGAAGCAGCGCCTGTTGCCTCCGCTGATGCGTGGTGAGCTGTGCACCGGGGCCTTCTGCCTGTCCGAGCCAGAGGCGGGCAGCGACGCCACGGCCGTGCGCTGCACCGCGCGCCTGGATGGCGACCACTACGTGCTCGACGGCACCAAGCAGTGGGTGACCAACGGTGTCAACGCGGGCCTGGCCGTGATCTTTGCCACACTCGATCGCAGCCGCGGCAAGGACGCGCTGTGCGCCTTCGTGGTCGAGAAGGGTACACCGGGCTTCTCGGTGGCCAGGGTTGAGGAGAAGATGGGCTTGCGGTCGTCGGAAACCGCGCAGCTTGTGCTGGACGGTGCCCGGGTGCCCGCGGCCAACCGTCTCGGCGCCGAAGGGGAGGGCGCGCGCATTGCCTTCGGCGTGCTCGATGGCGGGCGCGTGGGTGTGTCGTCGCAGGCCGTGGGTGTTGGCGAGGCCGCCCTGGCCGAGGGCGTCAAGTTCGCCCGCGAGCGCAAGGCCTTTGGCAAGGCCGTGGCCGAGTTCCAGGCGCTGCAGTGGATGATCGCAGATACCGCCACCGAGCTCGAAGCGGCGTGGCTGCTGACCTTGCGTGCCGCCAACCTGCGCGACGCCGGGCAGCGCGTGACTCGCGAGGCGTCGATGGCCAAGGTCTTTGCCACCGAGGCCTGCGGTCGTGCCGTGGATCGCATGCTTCAGATCCACGGTGGCTACGGCTACACCCGCGATTACCCCATCGAGCGCCTGTACCGCGACGCCCGGGTGTTTCGCATCTACGAGGGCACTTCCGAGATCCAGCGCCTGGTCATCGCGCGGCAGCTCCTGCAGGAGCAGTGATGGACTCCTGTCGCTTCTCTTCCGCATTTTGTCACGAAGGATGGCAAGAGTGAGGAGTGCGGCCACTCCTGGAACCAGCACAATGTTTTCGACCCTGAGAGCACTCTTAGCAGCCCATCGCACAGCCTTGTCGCTGCTCGTCCTCGGCTTCACCACCCTGTTCCTCGAACTCGCGCTCATCCGGTTTCTCTCTGCCAGTGTCTGGAACCTGGGCTACTTTCCAAACTTCGTGTTGATGGCAGTGTTCATCGGCATGGGCCTCGGCTTCGTGCTGAATCGCCGTCTCTCGGATCGCTCGTCAGTCCTCGTTTACGAAGGAACAAGCCTTCTGATGCTCGGGATCATCGCGCTGGCGATCTTCTTTCGACCTCAGGTGCCGGGGTTTGGTCCCAACGAGGGGCTGATAGCGGGAGAAGTCTTCTTTTCCGACGACAGGACGAACGACGGCGGCCTGGGCTATCTTTTTCTTGCGGTCACCTTCGTCTTCGTGATGTTGACTGCAGCGGCAGTTTCCCAGCGAACAGCTCGCCTGTTCAGGCAATTCTCTCCTCTGCTCGCATACTCCCTGGATATCAGCGGAGCCATACTCGGGATTCTCGTCTTCTCACTCATGAGCTGGGCGCAACTTCCGGCATGGGGTTGGTTTCTCGTCGTCAGCTCCACCTTTTTGGCCGCGGCCCCAAAGACGCCTGCATGGAGGCGGGGAACAGCGGCCACCCTCCTTGTTGCCATGGTGTACCTGGCTTCTCTCTCTGATCGACACCCGCTGTGCGTTCCCGAACAGGCCGAGACCTTTCAGTCTTGGTGGTCGCCCTACCAGCGGCTCGACCTGGTCGTCGTGCCACCTCAGCCACTCGCCGTCTGCGCCAACGGTATTGCTCACCAGGTTCTTCTTCCTGGAGACAAACTCAAGGGTTCCATCTACGACGCGCCGCACCGTGCTCACGCTGCCGCCCACCTACCCCCATACCGGCGGGTTCTCATCATTGGAGGCGGGACGGGAAACGATGCGGCGGCGGCACTGATGCACGGTGCGGAGCACATCGACGTCGTGGAGATCGATCCGCAGATCGCCGCCATCGGCAAGGCTGCGCACCCCGAAAAGCCCTACAGCGATCCCCGCGTCCATCTCATCATCAACGATGGACGCAATTTCATCGAACGTACTGAGAATCAGTACGACTTGATCGTTTTCGCGCTTACCGACTCTGTCCTCAAGGTCTCCGCTCACTCCCAGCTGCGCCTCGAGAACTACCTGTTCACGCTGGAGTCGATCACGGGAGCGTATTCTCGTCTGAGCAGTGATGGGGACCTGATTCTGTGCAACTTCTACCGCCAGGCCTGGTTGGTTCAGAAGCTGCTCGCCATGGTCTCGGTGGCGACAGGTCGGACCCCGCACATCGTCATGCAGTCGCACGATTTCGTCATGATCAGCGGGTCCCCATCTGCAGCACCATACCGAGGACCGGAGTTCGACAAGGACCAGCTACCGGTGGATGACTGGCCCTTCCTGTACCTGAAGCAGCGCGCCGTGCCTGGCTTCTACCTCGGCGTCCTGTCCGCGCTTGCGCTTTTTGTGGCCGCGATGATCTGGATTGCCCACCGATGGGCCCGCCGAGACCAATCCCAGTCTCATGCCGCGACGAGCATCTGGCTCAAGGTCACGTTCCTGGCAATGGGGATGGCTTTCATGCTCCTCGAAACGAAGAGCGTTGTGCAGTTCAGCCTGCTTTTCGGAACCACCTGGATCAACTCCTTGCTGGTGTTTTTGGGAGTCCTCGTATCGGTCCTGATTGCGAACTGGTGTGCTCACGTGCTTCGAGAGAAACGGATCTGGTGGCCGGTGTTCGGGGCTCTCATCCTTGCCTGCTTGTTACCCCTGGCATTTCCGCTCTCCGCGTTGCTGAACGTGCAATCGGATACCTGGCGTGTCCTCGTGGCGAGCATGCTCACGTTTGCACCGATCTTCTTTGCGAATCTTCTCTTCGGCGCGGTGTTCGCTCGGCAGCCGGCGGCAGAGAGCCTGTTTGGCTGGAATCTGATTGGATCGACGCTCGGAGGCCTTCTCGAATACGCCAGCATGGCAACCGGGTACTCATTTCTCGCCGTGCTTGTGGCCCTCCTGTACTGCCTGGCGTTTTTGGCGCTCATGCTGGATGGGCGCCGCGAAGGAGCTTTGTCATCTGGCTAACGCCGCCAACCTGCGCGACGCCGGGCAGCGCGTGACGAGCGAGGCGTCGATGGCCAAGGTCTTTGCCACCGAGGCCTGCGGTCGTGCCGTGGATCGCATGCTTCAGATCCACGGTGGCTACGGCTCCACCCGCGATGACCCCATCGAGCGCCTGTACCGCGACGCCCGGGTGTTTCGCATCTATGAGGGCACTTCCGAGATCCAGCGCCTGGTCATCGCACGGCAGATCCTGCAACACCACCGAGGCGGCCACGGCCACTGCCCGCGGTTTTTTAAACGGATGGGTCTTTTGCCACCGCTCGTCGCCTGACCGGACCTGCCAGAGCTCCAAAATGAGGTCGTCAATGCTACTCGGTATAGCCGTCACGCATTCTGCCTGCTGTCTTCGAGGTGAGCGATGAGCAACGTCGTCGTCGAGCGCGGTCAGAGCCTGTGGTCCATCGCCCGTAGCCAGCTCCCCGGCGGATCTTCCGACGCCACCATACAGCAGGCCGTCCGCGACATCGCCAAGGCCAATGGCCTGGCACCCGACGCCAGGCTGAAGCCGCACCAGACGCTGGTCATCCCCGATGCCTACACCGGTGTGTCGGCGTCGAACACGGTGGCCGAGTCGCTGCCGCGCCTGAGCACCGCCGGATCCAGCGCAAATGTTCTCACCGCGCGTCTGGGGGCCACGGCCAAGCCGCTCGTGTCCTTCAAGGCCATATTCTCGGACACCGTGCGCAAAGACCTTGGCGCCGTCGACCTCCCCGCGATAGCAGGCACGCCCGTTTTGGGGCAGCGCCAGCGGTACGAGGGCCTGCGGAGCTCGATAGGCGAGGCGTCGCTGAACACCGTGGACGCGCGGCTGGGCACGCTCTCCCGTGAGCAATTCGATGCGGTGCACGCCCAGCTGGGTGGTCGCTCGGGAGTGACCTACGACGCCGGCCGGGACTACCGCGTGGTCGACTTCTTGCCTCCTGCGCTGCAGGCCCTGCTGCACAAGGACCTCGAGATCCCTGAGCCCGTCGAAATCATGGGTACCAAGAAGCTGGTGCAGAATCTCATCGAGCAGGGCGGCATGCTCATCGGGGATGACCCCGAGGGTGCAAACCTCGATGTGAACCTGACCATGAACTGCCACGCCACGGCCTGGGAGGCTGCGCGCGCCTACCAGGGGACGTCGGGGTCCGTGGCGGTGTTCTATGGCGAGATGATCACGATGGATGGGTTGTGCCAGGACCCCAAGCTGTTCGACAAGGTCGGAGAGGTCGACGCTGCACACATCAAGGACCTGACCCGGCTCGACCTCAAGCCCGGTGACCTGGTGCAGTTTCACGAAGTCAGCGACTGGGCACGCATGACCATGCTGCTGCACACGGCGGTGTACGTCGGCGGCGGCCTGTTCTTCGAGAAGCCCAACACCGAGGGGCCCGAAAAAGCCGACCCTGCCCGCTACATCCAGCAAGACGAGACGCCGTTCAGGCTGGCCACCCTGGATGACATGGTCGCACCTCTGAGTGATGCCGTGGAGGGGAAGTTTCGTGTCGAGGTACTCAGACCCAGGGTCTCGCTCGAGGATCCGGGCATTGCCTTCGCCTCGTCCGTGGCCGAGCCCGTCACGCAGTGGGCGGGTAAGAAGGGGCGACAGCTGGGAGTGGAGCTGGTGTCCGAGTTCGAACAGGGCATGGGCGGTGGCATCCGCGCAGAGCACGTGAGCGCTTTGGTGCGTGTGCCTGTGGTTACCCAGGACGATGGCACGGCTGTCCTCGGCTGAGCTGGCCAGGGCTCAGGACGCGGGTATTTGGCTAGTTCCATGCCACCCGGCTACACTGAGCTTGATGCGCAGACTCCATGCACTGGCCAGATTCGCGTTCGCCATGACCCTGGTCCTGGTCAGCCCGCTGCGTGCGAGCGATCCCCCCGACGAGGAGATCCCCATCGACAAGTCCCTGGCCTACCGCACCCTGCAGGCCGAGATTCGGGCTCTCGAGAAAGACATCGCGACTCGGCAGTTTGGCTACTACGGACAGTCCGAGCGCGATCGGCTCAAAAAGGACCTGCTGCATCTCAAGCAGGTGCAGAAGCGTGTCGACGGTTACGTGTTTGCACTTCCAGCCAACTGCGATGAGTACCAGCCCCTGGCCACGGGCAAGCAGCCATCGCAGAACGTTGTGCAGATGGGGCCAGACGAATCGCACGTGCTCCTGGCCCCCGATCGCAACCACTTTGGTGAAAAACCCATCAATGCCTACACGGCGAGGGATGTCCGCTGCCGGCCGCGCATGCGAATCTCCGACGCCATGCTGCTCAAGGTGCGTGAGGCCGAGGACCTGCGCCGCACCCTCGGCGCGCGAAACTTCGACTTCGAACACCGCGACCAGAAGCACGAAGCCGAGCAGCACCTGGCAGACCTCGAGCTCGAGCTGCGGCAGGCCGGCGTCCCGGGTGATATCCACGCCGCGCCACCACGCCCCGAGAAGGCCGACCTGCAGATCATGAGCGGACAGCCCGTTCACCGCTGATCGCGTCCCGCCTTCACCCCGACTTGGTTCTGCGCCACAGTAGACCCCTTGCCGAGGGAGGCGACATGGATCCGCGTGCATGGCCCGCGAAGCTTGGGGTGCTTGGCATGGCGGGCGTGCATCGTGCACTGAACGGCGTGCTGCGACGGCCCGTGGCAGTCCTCATCGCCTGCGCCGTGTTGACCGGGCTGTCGCTGGTCAGCGCCAGTCGTATCCAGATCAAGACCTCGTTCTGGGACACCATGTCCGAGGACGAACCCGTGATCGCCCGCATCCGGCGCCTGGCGACCAATTTTCCCGCTGCCATGACAGCCATGGTGGTGCTCGAGGGCAACGAGCCCGATCGCCTCGTCGAGGTGGCCCGCCGCATCGAGCAGGACCTGCGCCGCGAGCTCGAGCAGGTGCGCGGGGTCTACCTCGAGCAGGACCTCGCGTTCTTCGAGCAGCGGGCCCTGCTGTACCTTCCCGTTGATGAACTGCGCCTGGTCGACGAGGAACTGGCGCGGCACCGGGCGCAGCTGGCTGCCCTGGTGGCCGACCCGTCGCTGCTGGGTCTGCTGCGCAGCCTGGATGCCATGGGGCGGCAGGTGTTCCCGGCGGGCGACAGCATGACCACCCTGAGCACCCGCGTGTTCGCCAATCCCCTGATCGCCCAGACCCTGGCCGGTCGGCCGGGCGCCGAGCTGGGCCTGAAGCTGGACACGGGACCCCTGCGTGAACGCCTGGACCGGGACAGTCTGGCGCTGCTGCGCGACGTGCCCCTGCCGCCCTCGGACCCCGCGGCCCTGAGCCTGCTCACCTCATCCCACGAGCTGCTCGACCTGGTGGCCGACGTGCTGGAGCAGGGCGAGCGCATCGATGCCGAGACTTTTCACCGGCGCTTCGCGGGCATCCGCTCGGTCACGGACAAGGCCCTGCCTCCCCGCTTTCAGTTCAGCGACGACAGGCGCATGTTGGTGATGGAAGTCAGCGCGGTTCACGACGTGACCCGGCTCGAGTACACCAAGCCCTTCGTGGCCGTGCTCGAGCGCGTGGCCCAGGCGCAGCAGCAACAGGCACAGGACGTCAAGATAGGGCTCACGGGCATGCCCGTGCTCTATGCCAGCGACGAGCGCACCGTACTCGACAACTTCGCCCTGGTCTCCATCCTGGGCCTGCTGGGCATCCTGGCGGTGTTCATCATCGGTTTTCAGCAGGTGGCGCTGCCGTCACTGGCTGCCATCCCCCTGATCGTTGGGGTGCTGTGGACCCTGGGCCTGCAGGGTCTGGCGCGGCCACAACTCAACATGTTCAACCTGCTGTTCCCGGTGCTGCTGTTCGGGCTTGGAATCGACTTCGCGATTCACATCATCAACGGCTTCGCGCAGCTCCGGAGCCAGGGCCGAAGTTCTTCGGAGGCGCTTCACCAGACCTACGACGCGGTGGTGCCCAGCCTGGTCACCGGCGCGCTGACCACCGCTGCCGCCTTCTTTGCCATGCTCCTGGCCTCGCTCAAGGGGGTGCGGGAGCTCGGCTTCACCGCAGGGAGCGGAGTGCTGCTGGCACTGCTCTCGATGCTGCTGATGCTGCCTGCCTTGCTGCTGCTCTGGGACAGGCGGCGCGAACGCGGCGGTGTGCCCGTACCGCATCTCGAATTCGTGACCATGGGCAAGCTGGGCGCGCTGCTGGTGCGACTGCGCTATGCCGTGCTGGCGCTGTTCCTCGTCGTCACCATCGTGCTGGCCTACTTCACTCCCCGGGTTGGCCTGGATCGCGACGCCGGGCGCATCGCCCCACAACACACACCCGCAGCCACGTTGCAGAAGTCTGTGCTCGAGAAGATGAAGATGGGCCTCGAGCCCAGCGTGTTCTTTGCAGCCGACCTCGTGGAGGCCGAGCGCATCCGCATTGCAGCCAGCCATGCGCACACCTTGTCGGAGCCGCTGTCCATCACGGCGGCCCTCCCGATGGAGCAGGAAACCAAGGGCCCTGTCCTCGACGCCATCGCCGAGAAGATCGACACCGTGCTGGCCTCGCCCCGGGCGACAAGCCCCGACTATACGGAGGCCGAGCTGGCGGAGCTGGGCACGCGCATGGCGCGCCTCAAACGAACGGGCCTGGAGCTGTCGATGCTGTCCGCCCTGCTGTACGAGGCACCCACCCGGCAGCGCGTGGGTGAGATTCGCGACGACCTGAATCGCATCGACGGCCGCATCGGCGTCGCCAGCGTCGAGCGTCTGCGCTACCTGGACCGTTTGATTCGCGCCGAGGTTCAAGGTGCCACCACCGTGCTCGCGGCCATGGCCCACCACCGTCGCGTTGCGGTCGAGGACCTGCCGCGCGATCTTCTCGAGCGCGTCCAGGGCCTGGATGGCTCGTGGATGGTGGTGGTGCGTGCCAATAGCTACGCCTTCGACGAGCAGTTCTTGCGCGCCCACATCGAAGAGATGCGCACCATCTCGCCCGAGTTCACGGGCTTCGTGCCGGTGTGGCACCGCATGCTCGAGATCATCCTGGACGACCTGCCTCGGCTGTTCGGGGCCACGCTGATCGCCGTGGCTCTGCTGGTGCTGCTCGGCCTGCGGTCGCTGCGCGCCTCGGTACTCAGTCTGGTGCCGCTGCTGGTCGGCCTGCTGTGGACAGTTGGCACCATGGGTTTGCTGGGGCTGTCTTTCAATGTGGTGAGCGTTCTGGCGGTGCCTCTCATCGTGGGCATAGGCATCGACAACGGCGTGCACCTGGTGCACCGCATTCGCCATGACCACGACGTGGGCCTGGCCCTCGCGCACACCGGAAAACCCATCCTGCTGACCTCGCTGACCACAGGCATAGGCTTCGGCAGCCTGCTGCTCAGCGTGCACCCAGGCATTTTTTCTCTCGGTCTCACCACAACCCTGGGCATCCTGTGCTGCTTGCTGGTGTCGTTGCTGCTGGTGCCGGCCCTGGTGGCGATTTTTGACGAGGACAGCTTGAAGCCCGCCACCTCACCGACGGACGAGCCATGAGGGCAACACTCACCTTGGTTCTTTGCGTCATGCTCCTCGGCTGCCCCGGGCGGTCAGTAGACCCCCTTGCGGAGGAGCGTGCACGTCTGGTCGAGCTCGAACGCGAGGCCCTGATCGAAGGCTGGCCCGCCGAGGCGGTTCTCGTCGTCCCGGCCCCGACTCTGGCTGCGAAGATACAGCAGGGCTTCGCTAACGCCCTGGCGGCGGGTCAAGACGCCCTGCACCTGGAGCCTGGGCTGGGGGTGAGCCTCGACGCCATACCGGACCTGCAGGTTGCAGGCGTGCAGGTCGAACCTAGCGCGGAGTGCGCGCAATGTGTGCGGGCCCGCGTCCAGCTGAAGGGAACCCTGGCATTGAAAGGGAGCGGCTGGGGGCTGCAACTCGAGCATGAACAGAAGCTGCATGTGTCCCTGGCTGGTGTGATGGAGTCCTGGCTGACCTCCGAGGGAGGTGTGCATCGCGTCCAAGCTCGACCCAGGGCCAGCGAGACCTGGACCGTGTTGATCGAGATTGAGTCCCTGCCTTCGACCTGGAACCAGGGTCTGGCCCGATTCATCGAGCAGCAGGTCGAGAAGTCCCTCCAAGAGAAACCCTGGCCCCCGGTCGACGTGCTCGAGGTCGAGG
Source organism: Pseudomonadota bacterium (assembly GCA_043821645.1). Taxonomy (GTDB): domain Bacteria; phylum Myxococcota; class JACRCW01; order JAFGSX01; family JAFGSX01; genus JBDRCO01. The sequence continues at coordinate 67,137 of JBDRCO010000037.1, forward strand.
GTGAAAGCCCGGTTCGGTTGCGCGGCATTCGACTCGAGGCCGGGCCAGACGGTGGACTCATCATTGCGCTGGCCTTCGCGGCCCTCACGCCAGGGACCGTCTCGGCCATTCCTTCCGTGGAGTCCGGGATCCTGCTGCTGGTCCCCGAGACCACCGCCCTGGCCCTGGTGCGCGCCACCGCATTGCGTCAGGCTCCGGTGGACGGGCACGCGGTCGAACCCTTGCGCATCGAGTTTCGGGAGGACCGCTTCGAGCTGTGGTTGCGAATCTGGGAGGTGTCTTCTCGACCCACCGCACGTGATTTTCACGTGCGCGGCCTGGTTCGCATTGAGGAGCAGCGACAGATTCTTCTGGAGGCCCAGGGCGCTCGCGAGCTCGGTCCAACAGGTCAGCGCTACGACCCCCTCAGTCTGCTGACCCGGGCAGCGATCCTGCAGAAGTTGGGAGCCAGTCTGTCGGCTGCGCTACCCGCGACCGTGCGTCGTGAGAGCCTGGGCCAGGTCGCCGCACTTCGTGTCGTGGGCGTCCAGGGTCAGGCAGATGCGCTCACGGTCCGGATGCAGCTGGAGCTGACCCGGGCTGAGCTCCCTGCGCCACTATGAGCTGACGATCCCTCGTCGCAAGGCCGGTGCAGCGACGTCGATGATCTGCGCCGCAGGTCAGTCGACCGGACACTGGTGTACGGCGTCGGTGCAGATCCACTGTCCGCTCGCGCACAGGCGCGACGAAGTCGCCAGCGCAACGGTGGTCGCGTCCACTGTGATGTCGCCGATCTCCCAGAACTCGCCCGGCGCCAGCGTGTGCTGCTGTGTCGCCCGCTTGACGCCCAGGCTCCACAGCTCGACCGTGGCCGTGACGTCGGGAAGTGATGGGCCGGGCTGGTAGTGCACCGCCGTGGTGTAGGTCGCTTGCAGCGGATCCACGATGCGCAGGATCTCTGGTCCGCTTCCGATCTGCGCGCTGCCAAAGAGCACAGGATCCGCAGCGCTGCGGTCGCTGCTCTGATCCCAGTCCACGTGGGTACTGGCGCTGTCTGCACAGTTGGCCCAGTAGCAGGCGTCGTCGGTGCACCAGGCTCCGCTGTTGAACGAGAGATGCAGGTCGAGATCGCCCTGGGCGCTGTTCCAGATCAGCAGCAGACAGAGGCCTCCACTACTGCAGTCGCCGACCGTGGTGCCGCTGTCGGGAACCAGGCTGTCCGCAGCGGTTGCGTCTGTCGTGAGCGCAGCGTCTTGCGGCACGTCCGGCTGGCCGAGGTCTGTGGCCGAGGCGTCCTCGATTGCGGCGTCGGTCTGCGCGGCATCGTCGAGTGTGGCGTCCACCGACATCGTATCGATGGTGAGAAGATCCGTGACCTCATGGTCGGAAGCAGGGGCATCGACGGAAGTCAGGTCCGTCGCGGTCCTGTCCAGTGCGGTCCCGGTGTCTGGTAAGACGACATCTGTCGACTCGGTGTCCCCGGCGATCGCGTCAGGGATGGCGATGTCTCCATCCCCTGTGTCGAACACGCGGGCATCCGTGCTGGCATCGGCGCGCGGTCGGGTCCCGGCATCGTCGATGTGAACAGGCCCGGCACAGTCACAGGCCTGCAGCGCGCCGAGCAGGAGCCCGACGCCGGCGAGGGAGGCCAGACCACGCATCACAGGCTGCCGTAGTCGCGATCCTGGATGGTGGCCTCGCCCACGGGCATCATCGCCACGTTCGTGTTGCTCGCCATGGGAACACCGGTGAAGCCGGGCATGGCGATGTTGATCTTCTCGTTGGCCTGCAGGTTGAAGCGTGCGGCATCTTCCTTGGCGATCTTGATCTGGAAGAGGTAATTGCCCTGTCCCTGACGACCGTCGTTGTCGGTGTAGGCAAAGGTCTGGTTGATGACGACGTCGACGAAGGCGTCGTTGCGATCCACTGTGTCGATGGTGAAGTCCTTGCGGCTGGTCGAGCCCAGGGTGTGGGCGACCACGATGCCTCGCACGTCCTCGCCCGAGGGGAGCTTGAACGTGACCACGCCAGCATTGGCGTCAACCGCCTGGCTGCCACTCTGCACACTGGTGGCGAGTCCGGGCGTGCTCATGTTCACGTGGTGCTGGTTGCCGTTGCGATCGCGCACGGTGACGCCAAAGGTCGAGCGCGCCGAATGCGGGAACTCGGCCTTGAACCGACCCTCGCCGTCGACCTCGACCTCGGTCTTGTGGTCCTTGCCGTCTGGGGTGCGGCTCGAGATGACCAGGGTGCTGAAGGGCTCGACCGCAAGCTGCTCGCCGCTCAGGGCCCACAGCGGTGAGTCGCCTCGCATCTTGCCGTCCTTGTCAAAGGTCGAGTTCTCGAGCTTGGTGGCGCCGGTCCTGAAGTAGGGGGGGCGGTCGTCGCTCTTGATGGGCACCGCCGAGACTCCGGTGGACACCTGGCCGCTGCGGACCAGGTAGCTGTCCGTGGGCACCACCATCATGGCGCTCTGCTTGCCGTCGCGGGTCAGGCTGATCACGCCGAGCTGGTCGCCCGAGCGGACCTGGTTACCGCCGCCCACGACGCTGAACTTGCCGTCGGGGCCGGCCACGGTCTCGGCCACCAGGGTCTTGTTACCCTCTGAGACGTTGAAGATCTGAACGATGTCGCCGGGGGTGGCGCGGCCCTTCATGCGCAGCGGTGTCGCGTCGTACTGGTAGCCGCGATTGTTGTTGCTCTGCGGGAACATGAGCACGCTGGCGGATTCGATGCGCGGAGCCGGGTGCGCGCCGCGCTCGCCGTCTCCGACCTGGCCCACGCCCGAGACCTTGCCCAGCAGGGCCGTACGCGCGTCGATGAGCGACATGGCGCCGGTGCGTGGCTTGCTGCTCTCGGCGCGGGTCGCATCGGCATCCTGAGGTGGCACCTTGCCACGGCCGAGCAGCTCGAAGGGGAAGCCTGTCGCCGGGAAGGCGTCCTGGGCAGCCTTAGTGATGGCGTCCTTCTGGTCTGGGAACTGCACGGCCAGCCGGTCAAAGACGTAGAGCATGGTCTTGGCCGCGCCCATGGCACGGTCATATTCCAGGTCGCCCGGCTCCTTGCCCTGGTCGTAAGCGACCGCTGCGAAGGCCAGCGCGCCCTTGAGGGCCAGGGTCAAGCTGGCGAGGTGCTGCGGCACCTGGATGGGGCTGTTGGGGTTGCCCATGTTGACCTGGCCCATCACGTAGTCCACACCCACCGAGGAGCTGTAGTTCTGGTTGTTGGTGCCCTGGTAGGTGAAGTTGAGGCAGCTCGTGCCCTGGTTTTCGGACAGGGAGAGCTTGGCCGAGTTCATGGCCGGCAGGCCGAACTTGTCCTTCAGCGCTGGCGGGAAGTAGTCGAAGCTCGACTCGTTCTTGCTCTCGTCGGTGCGGGCGCCAAAGAACTCGCGCTTGTAGTTGAGCGCGACGTCGCTCTCGGGCGCGGTGGTGGAACCCGTGTTGATGGTGAAGGGCGTCAGCCAGGCGTCCTCGAGGTCCAGGCTGCCCTTGCCGACGGCATCCAGGCAACCCTTGAGCGTGTGGTCATCCGAGCGCACGTGCTTCTCGGGTATCTTGCAGGTCTCACCCAGGCCAGGCACGCGCCAGCCGTGTAGCTCCATGGGGAACTTGCGGCCGGCCGCGTCGAGCACCATGAAGTTGAGCTGGTCGCCGACGTTGACCCCACGCAGCAGGCCCTGCAGTCGCCCGTTCTGGTCTGCGCGCAGATACTGCATGACCTTGCCCTCGCGCACCACTGCGAGCTGGCCAAAGGGGGGCAGCCCCTCGACGTTAGGCATCCTGAGGAAGGGACCGCGCTGGTCGCGCTGGCCGTGGATGAACAGATCTTGTGGTGGACCCTGGATGGCCTCGATCACGGCCGTGACGTCGGGCTGAGCCTGGTTGAGCTTCTCGGCCGGCACCAGGAAGCCGAAGCCGCGGCCGACCTTCTCGGGTAGCATGACGGCCAGGCTGGCCTCGCTGGTGATGTTGCCACTGGCATCGCGGGCGATGATCTCGAGGGTATCGAAGTTGTCGATGCCGCCCACCGCCGCATTGATCGAGCCCTTCTCGTCGGCGTTGAGCTCGAACAGGTCGCCGGTGCCGGTATTGCGCAAGATCACGGCACCGTTGGGGACGGTGACGCCGGCGGCCTTGAAGTGCACCCACGGCGGGCCATCCCCGACCACCTGGTCCGCGTCGGGACGGGAGGCCTGGGGTGGCTTGAGCACGCCGCCGGCCAGGGCCTCGAGACGCAGGGCCACGGGCGGGGCCACGTAGTCCACGTCGATGCCCTTGTCGTTGATGTCCTTGACCTCGACCTTGAGGCGCTGACCGGGCTCGAAACCAAAGACCTTGAGCCCGAACTTGCCCAGGCTGTCGGCCTTGGTCACGTAGTCCTGGCCGTTGACGCGCACGTTGATGGTGCTGTTGGGCTCGACCGAATCGTCGCCACCGACCAGCTCCAGGGCATAGGGGTCGCCCGCCTTGGCTGGTGGGGTGAAGGTCGCGGTCACCTTGTCGTTCTGGAAGAAGGGGTTGCGGGTGTCGTGCTTGCTGTTCAGCGCCTGCAGGGTCGTGCTCTCGCTGTTGCCGACCACGCTGCCGTAGCGTGTGTAGGTGATCTTGGTGGTGGTCGCCTGGAAGGGCTCGGTGGGCACCACCACGGGCTTCGAGGGTTTGCCCGAGTCATCAATGACACGGATACCGATCTGGTCGCCGAACTCGAACTTGGTCTCGTCGGTGAGTTCGAAGCGGAAGCGGCCGTTGGCGTCTGCCTTGCAGTCTCCGATGACGGGGCGACCGGGCTGCGAGGCATTGTAGAATTCGACCTTGGCGCCGGCCTCGGCGTGGCCCGTGATGTTGAGCGGATCGCGATAGCGTCCCGGGGGCGCCGGTGGCGGCGGGGTGGTGTCGATGGTGCGCTCGACCACCTGCAGCTTGGTGATGCGCGCCTCGGTGACGCGGGCGGGCGAGGCCGTGGGATTGCTGGTGTTGGGTTTGAACTCGAAGCAATCCTGGTAGTACTGCTGGACGAAGTTCACCAGCTTGTCAAAGGCCCGGACATCGTCGAACTTGCCGTGGCACTTGTCGCAGACCTCCTGCAGGGCCTTCATCTGGGTGGCATCACCCTTGGCCTCCTGCATGGCCTCGCGCACCATCTTGCCGGTGATGACCTGGGCAGTCTGCATGCTGGCGATCGTCGACATCACAACACCTCACTCGAAGTGGTTTGGACAGATCCGGGGCCCCTTTGGGGCTGGGCTGCACATATATATGAGAAGACGCCGAACTTTGGCGAGGGTCGCACGAAAAGCCCAGCAGGGCCTTGTCCTGGACCCGGCGAGGCCCGTAGCGTGGTCTTGGTCCTCAACCTGCACCGCCCCCGAGGTTCAGCGCAAAGCAGAATCGTCTCGGGCACGTAGGGGAGATTGTCATGGACGCCGACCCCATCTATCTCGACCACAATGCCACCACCCCAGTCGCATCCGAGGTGGTCGAGGCCATGCTGCCCTACCTGCGCGAGCACTTCGGCAATCCGTCGAGCGCTCACGTCTTTGGCCAGCGCGCTCACGCGGCTGTCGAGGTCGCGCGAGAGCAGGTGGCGGCTTTACTCGGCGCGCAGCCCGACGAGATCCTGTTCACCTCGGGCGGTACCGAGGCCAACAACCTGGCCATCCGTGGTCTGTGCGCCATGCGCAGCGAGCGACGACACATCCTCACCTCGGCGATCGAACACCCGGCCACGGCCCGTCCCTGCGACGAGCTCGAGTGCCGGGGGATGACCGTGGACCGTGTGTCGGTCGACGGCGAGGGGAGGCTGCGTCTGGACCGCTTCTCCGAGCTGCTGCGCGCGGACACCGCCCTGATCACTGTCATGCACGCCAACAACGAGACCGGGACCTTGCAGCCCATCGAGCGTCTGGTCGAGCTGGCGCGCATGCAGCGCGCGGTCGTGCACACCGATGCCGCCCAGAGCGTGGGCAAGGTACCCGTTCACGTCGACGAGCTGGGCGTGGACCTGCTGAGCGTGGCAGGACACAAGCTGTACGCTCCCAAGGGTGTTGGCGCCCTCTATCTACGTCGGCGGACGCCCCTGCAACCCGTGTTGCTGGGCGCGGGTCACGAGCGGGGACTGCGACCGGGGACCGAGAACGTGGCCTCCATCGTGGGCCTGGGACGCGCTTGCGAGCTGGCCCTGAGGCTGCTCGTCACCGAGGAGCCCCGGCAGCGTCGACTCAGCGAGCTGCTGTGGCGGGGGCTGGCACAGAGTGTGCCTGGCATCGCGCGCAACGGCCCCACCGACGAGCGCCTGCCCAACACGCTCAATGTCCGGTTTCCGAACTGTCGCGGCAGCGCGGTGCTGGCCGCGGCCGACGAGATTGCCGCGTCGACCGGCTCCGCCTGCCACGACGGCGGTGAATCGCCGAGCGCCGTGCTCACGGCGATGGGCATCCCCGCCGAAGCGGCCCTGGGATCGGTGCGCCTGTCCCTGGGCCGGTCAACCACGGACAGCGACGTGCAGCGTGCCGTCTCTGCGCTGGTGAGGGCTTACAACCAGGTGAGAGCCTCCAAGAGTCTGGGTGCGCCCTGAAACCTGCCTTCGGGCCCGATCTGGAGCGAGGGCACCGCTACCGACGTCGACGCTCTCTCAACCCGACGACGAGCGCCGCGATCCAGAGCCTCACCCACCCGGGCGTCGCCTGACCAGAGCAGCTGCAACCCGTCTGGCCATCGCTTTCGCCGGAAGTGCTGGCCTCGATGTCGGCAGGGGGCACGTCGCCGGCGCTGTGTGCGTCGAGAACCACGTCGGCTGCTGCCGTGACATCGCTGCTGCCGTCAGCTGATGAAGCATCGGCTCTGTTCGTATCGGCCGTGATCGTGTCAGGTCTGGTTGCGTCTGCCGCCACCCCCGCATCCGGGGCGACCGTGGCGTGCACGCTGACCCGGAGCGTGCCGTCGAGGGGGCCGCCACCGGAGGGCGAGTCCGCGAACCAGGCCACGCCCTCCTGTACCAGCCCGAGCTGCAACTCGAAGTCCCCGGGGCCTGGTGCTCGCAGCGCGAAGATGAAGCGACCCACCTGGCCAGGTGGAGTGGCATTGTCGACCGCGGTGATGCGGTGCGATGCGATCCAGTCCGGGGCTGCCAGCGATGAACTGCCGTCTCGTGGCATGGGGGCCAGGCGCGTGTTCGCGTCCCAGGCCATGCGGCCTGTGTTGCGCAGCTCGAACCAGACTGTTGTGGGCTGCCCGTCCACGACGTCGATGGAACCACCGCCCGCGGCGCCCAGCGACGAAGCCTCCGGCGTGGCCTGGTAAAACTCAGCCCAGCACCAGGCCGTGCCGAGACCGGACACGCAGGGGAGGCCGAAGCCTGCACAGTCTCCCTCGCTGTACACGCCGTCGGTACAGAAGCCGATGGCTGTGTTGCCCGCGCACACCGCTTGCTGTCCTCCGTTGGTGCAGCGCGGGTCCACGCAGTAGGCGAACTGCTCCTTCTGCTCGCAACGCAGACCGTAGTAGCCGCAATCGCCCACGCCCCGGTCGAGTCCACCGGTGCAGGTGCGCATGTTGGTGTTGTCTGTGCACACCCGGGAGTTCTCGGCTCCGACGCAGGTCGCGTCGGTGTGGTCGGCGACCATGATCCCCAGGTGGTTTGCCACGATGCGCTCGCCACCGTCCGAGGGCGTGTTCTGCACGGCGCCGTGTATCACCAGAGTGCTGCTGCCGCCGCCATCGTTGTTCATGGCGTTGTAGGCGCCGAACTCGAGCATCACGGCCGTCAGCTCGGCGAAGTTCATACCCGCGGCGCCGGCGCGGCGTCCGTCCACCACGAGCAAGATCAGGGTCGCACCGTCCTGACTCAGGCCTATGGCCGTGCGTGGGTTGCGTTGCTGGTAGTAGGCCGGCGAATAAGACTGCCCGACGCCATTGATCACCAGCAGGTCCTGCATGCCGCCCACCGCGTTGTGCCAGCGCGGGTTGTTGGCCTCGAGGTTGCCCCACGGGTTGAAGCCGCAGCGTTTGTTGACGTCGCAGGCGAAGAAAGACCAAACATCCGTGTCGTCGCGCCACTTCCAGCCATCCCCCACCGCCAGACCGAGGGGCTCGTATGCGTTCCAGTTGTCGGCGTCCCACAGGTCGCCGTTGATGGCGACGGTGGCGCCCACGCTGCTGGCCCAGGCGCTGGTGCGTTGTCCGTTCTGACCCGGGCCCGTGGCGCGCAGCCAGATCTCGGGTCGTCGCAGATCGATGCGCATGACGTGGTAGTCCTGGGACCCTGTCACGCGGTGCAGGTGCTCGATGCCCGGCGCCACGGTGGTCCAGGTGTCGGTGGCTCTGGCGGCAGGGACGGCCAGGACGGTCAGCGCGAGCGCCACAAGAGCGTGGCGAGGGCGATCAGGGCACTTCCTGCCGACCTTGTGTGCTGCGGGAGCGCGCCCCGATCTGTGCATCCATCCATCCTTCAACGGATCCTCCGCTCTCTGGCCCACCGCGAAGGGGTGGCACGCCAAACCAGGCTAGCAACACCGATGTGGCCTGCCGTCGGACAGCGGGAGGAGGGCGTAGGAGCTTTTTTTTAAAGGACGGTTCGAGGAAAGCTGCGCAGCGCGACGAAAGACTGCTGTCTTTTCCGTGGGTGTCAGCCGGTGCGGATTCGACGCCGTCCAGCGAGAAGCGTGACCAGGCTCCCGGCCACCAGAACCCAAGATGAATCTGAAAGTCGGGTCTCAGCACTGCAGGCACATCCCGCGCCGGTCCTGACCGCCGAGGCGTCGTGGCCCGTCTGCGAATCGGCTGCCTGAGCGTCCACCTCGACGACAGCGAGGTCGGTGGCGGAGCTGGTGTCCGAGCGTGCTCCCGCGTCGACAGGTGCCAAGCTGTCCTGACCTGGCGCCCCGTCTGTCGCTATCGAGGCATCCTGGTGCGTCGTCGTCGTGTCCGCCAGGGCCGCGTCCTGGGCTGAGCCCGCATCCGTCCCTGCAGTGGAGCCCGCATGCACCTGGGTGGCATCGCAGGGCCCGTCGCCGTCGTATTCCACGGCGCCAAGGTCGGGCTGCCCGTCGCCGCGCAGGTTGGCGCAGAAGTCATCGGGCACGGCGGCGAGCGTCGTGCCCTGGTTGACGATGGAGCTGCCATCGACGAGTGAAAGGTCAAGGCTGCCGGGGGCAGTGAAGATGCTCCCCAGGCTGGCGCCGGTCAGGTTGCCCGTCTGGCTCAGGGTTGCGCTGTCACGGCCGCGGATCTGGCCGTTCAGCACGTTGTAGCGAAGGTCGGCCGTGCTGACCGCGAAGCGCACATCGATGCCCGCGGTGTTGATGAGCGTGTTGTGCAGGATCTGCACGTTGACGCCCTCGTTGACGTAGATGCCAACATCAGCCGGGCAGTTGGCGATGACGTTGTTGCGCATGATCCCGTTCTGGTGCTCGATGGAACAGTTGCCGTCCTCGCAGATGGGGTCAGGGCTGGAGCCGCCGCCACCGAAAGACAGCCCCAGGCGAACCTGACCTGTGTGCAGTTTCTCGCACTCGACCAGGTTGCGCTCGAACAGCCCGTCGCGGGAGTTGCCCTTGAGAAAAGCCGCGTAGCTGACGTTGTCGCCCTGGCCCTTGGCGTGGTCGTGGATGTGGTTGGCGCGGATCACCCAGCGCCGGCCGCCCACCACGTCGATGGGCGTCACCGGGTTGGAGGTCTGGCGCACGGTCGTGTTGAAGAACTCGTTGCCCTCGATGAGCACGTCGTCGGGCCAGATGCGGCCTCCCCCCGGGTCCTCAGCGTTGCCCTTGACCTGGGCATTGAAGTCGCGCACCCGGTTGCCGCGCAGGATGGTGAAGTCCGCCGCCCCGACGACATGAAACGCGTGCTCGCAGTTGTTGTGGTCGGCGCACGCTCCGCGAATGTCCAGGTTCTCGAAGGTCCAGTGCGGGCCAGAGACCTTGAAACCCTCGACCGCATCGAACTCGATGATGGCGTTGCCGAGCTGGGCGGCCTTGACCACGATGGGCGCTCCGGTCTGCCCGGCCGCGGTGCACGACAGGTTGTGCCCGATGGCGTAGGTGCCAGCTGCCAGGGTGATGACGTCTCCGGCCTGTGCTCCAGCGATGGCGCTGATGAGCTCCGTTGGATCGTGCACGTCGACCGTGGCCGCCAGGGCAGGGCTCCCGGTAACGATGGCCAGGACGACACCCACGGCTGTGAACGGGTACGCGTACTGTCTCATCTTCACCTCCAGGGCCACGGATTCAAGGCACCACGGGGTCGAGAGCTCGCGGTTCATTCAGGCCGGCTCGGATCGCACTGCTTAGTCCCCGGGCTCCGGCTTCACCTGTGTGGGACCGAGGATCAAGGAGCCCCAGGCGTCTGGCAGGATGTTTGCGGCATTGCCCTCGTCGGCGTCCAGGTGCATGTCCAGGCGGTACGAGGAGTTCACGCGCACCAGCACGTCGTCGAAGATGATGCCGCGCTCACCACTGACCCGCACCATGACCCACTGCTTGTCCTTGACGCCGAAGCGAATCGCGTCCTCCGGGTGCATGTGGATGTGGCGCTGGGCCTGGATCACACCGTGCTCCAGTTCGACCTTTCCGGCGGGGCCGATGAGCGTTAGCCCGGGAGTGTTCTCGGTCTTGCCCGAAGCACGAATGGGCGCGTCGATCCCCAGGGCAAACTCGTCGGTGCGGGAGATCTCGACCTGGGTCTCCGGTCGTGCGGGCCCCAGCACGCGGACCTTGTCGATCCGACTCTTGGGGCCCTGGATGGCCACGACTTCCTCGCACGCAAACTGGCCTGGCTGGCTCAGGTCGCTGCGACGGGTCAGTTGCCGGCCTGTACCGAACAGGGCCTCGACGTGGGCCTGGCTCAGATGGACGTGGCGCACGCTGACGCTGATGGGAATGCGAAATTCCTTCATGGCAGGCCTCCTGGCCGGAGCATGATAGCGCCTGTTCGCGTCGTGCACAGTCCCTGCTCGCACCAAGCCCACGCGACGCGGTACAGATATCCCCGTGGAGTGTGGAACATGCCGACGCTTCATCGCACCACCTGCGCCCACGATTGTCCCGGGAGCTGCGCGCTCCTGGTCGAGATCGAGGGCGATCAGCTGCTCTCGGTCCGCGGTGATCCCGCGCACGCACTCACCCGGGGTGTGATCTGCGGCAAGGTGCGCCGCTATGCCGAGATCGTCGACGGGCCGCGGGTCGCGCGACCCCTGCTCCGAGAAGGGCCCAAGGGCAGCGGACGCTTTCGCGAAGCGACCTGGGACGACGCCCTGCAGCACATCGTGGACGGACTCGAGCGAGCCGTCCGCGCGCACGGCGCGTCGAGCGTGTTGCCCTACTACTACGGAGGCACCCTGGGGTTGGTGCAGCAGAAGGCCATCGAACGGCTCGCCCATCGAGCAGGCTGGTCCCGGCTCGAGCGCAGCCTGTGCTTTGCTATCGCCGACGCGGGCTGGAGTGCTGGCGTCGGTCGCATGCTCGGGCCGCGGCCCGAGGAGATCGCCCACAGCGATCTGGTTCTGCTGTGGGGGATCAACGCGGTGTCGACGCACATCAGCCTGATGTCCCACGTCAAGCACGCGCGATCCCGGGGGGCTCCTCTCGTCGTCGTCGATCCGTATCGCACCCGCACGGCCCGCCTCGCAGACCATCACCTGATGCCACGCCCGGGCACGGACGCAGCCCTGGCTTGCGGCCTGATGCACGTGCTGCTCGACCAGGGGATGGAGGACAGGGCCTATCTCGCCTCCCGCACGGATTTCAACGCTGAGGTCGAGCGCCATCTGACGAAGTGCACCCCGCCATGGGCCAGCGCCATCACCGGCATCGCTGTCGACGAGATCGTGGACCTGGCCCGGCGCTATGGTCGCGCGCAGAGGCCCTTCATCCGCATCGGCGTCGGCATGACGCGCCACCGCAACGGGGCGGTCAACCTGCATGCGGTGAGCTGCCTGCCGTCCCTGGTCGGAGCCTGGCCCAAGCATGGGGCCGGCGCGCTCATCGGCACCGACGCGGGTTTTTCGGGAATCGTCGACGAGAGAGTCCGGGGCACACGCTGGCGCGATCCGGGCGTGCGCTCCCTCGACATGAGCCAGCTCGGCCGCTGGCTGTGCGATCCCGCCCTGGCACCACCCGTTGCGGCCTTGCTGGTGTTCAACGCCAATCCCGCGGTGAGTTGCCCGGACCTGGGAACCGTCCACCAGGGGCTGCAGCGCGAGGACCTGTTCACCGTGGTCCACGAACAGGTGATGACGGACACCGCGAGACTGGCCGACGTGGTGCTCCCGGCCACGACCTTTCTCGAACACGATGACCTGTATCGCTCCTACGGCCACTACAGCCTGCAACTTGGACGCGCCGTCCTGACTCCGCGCGGGGAGGCCCGCTGCAACCATGATGTGGTCAACGCGCTGGCGCAGCGCCTGGGTCACGACGACGATCTCTTCGCGGGTGATAGCCTGCAACGCATCGATCAGGTGCTGGCCGCATCTGGCCTGCCGGATCGAGGCTGGTTCGAGACCCACGGCCCCCACGATGTGGGCATGGACGAGGACGTGCTGCATTTTCGTACACGCTTCCCCACCCGCGATGGGCGTTTTCACTTCATGCCCGGGTGGTCAGACTCCGCCATGCCGAGGCTGCCCGACCACTGGGCCGTCAACGCCCGCGACGTCGAGGACCCCTCGCGCACTCCACTGGATTTCATGGCGCCGCCGGGACACGAGGTCCTCAACAGCACCTTCACCCAGACCGCCACCGCACGTCGTCGTCATGCGCCTCCCACGCTGCTGCTGCACCCGGTGGACGCCGCGGCCCGGAACATCGTCGATGGAGACACAGTGCGTGTGTACAACGCGCGGGCCAGCCTGGTGCTGCGAGTCCACCTCACCGACGACGTCACGCCCGGTCTGTGCCTGTGCGAGACCAACCACCTGGGGCAGGATTTTCCGGGTGGGATGTCGGTCAACGCCCTGGTCGATGCCGCGCGTGTGGCGCCCGGCGGCGGCCCGGCTTTTCACGATAACCGGGTGCAGGTCTCGCGCCTGGCGCCTGGAGCGAAGGTGTGAGGTCCTTGCGCTCCCCGCGCCCTGGCACGCACCTGAGGCGCTGGCTGCGCGCGCCCTCGACCGTTCGTGGCGACGAGGAACGGGACCCGGGCGCATGGGACCGCTGGCTGCTGCGCCTGCTGGATCCGCGGCGTGTGCTGCTGGTTGGTGACGTACTGGTCGACCGGCGGGTGTTACGACAGAGCTTCGCCTGCGTGTCCCGTCGCTGCATCGGTGCAGATCGCGGGGACCTTCGGAGCTGCTGTGCGGATCTGGCGGTGCCCCTGAGCGACCCGGAGCGAGGCCACTTGCAGCGACACCAGCAGCTCCTGGCTCGGCACCTGTGGCGCCACGAGCCTGGACTGAGACCCTGGCTCGACGCGAACCCGCGTGCCCGTGAGCTGTTCATCGAGCCTGGAGGCGTTCTCGCGCGACCCCATGGCCGCTGCGTGTTCTCGCGCGTCGGGAGCGATGGGGCCATTCGCTGCCGCCTGCGCGCCGTGGCACGATCTGCCGGGCTTCCGCGTCTGACATTGCAGCCCTTGAGCTGCGCCCTGTTCCCGCTGGTGGTGGTCGAGACCAGCCCTGGCCGCCTGCTGCTGTCCCTGGTGACGACGGACAATCATCGACTGCTGGGTCAACCCGCCCCACGGCACTTTCCGTGCCTGTCCGACCCCTTGCTGCCGCCGCTGGTCGAGAGCGTGCGTGGGGACCTTGCCCTGCTGTTCGGCAGGGAATTCGCCCTCGCGCTGGCAAAGCAGGCTTGAGCTTCAGGTCTCGGAGCCGTGCAAAGACGTCCGGCCTCAGCAAGCGGGGCGCAGGTGGCGTCGAGAACTCTGTCAGCGACGGGAGTGGCGGCGAAGGACGAAGATCAGGGCCAGTGTCAGAACAAGTGTGGCCGGGGTACCTGCTGTGGACTGGGCGCAGCCGCAGCCACCAGCGTCGGGGTCAATCTTTGCGGCGCCCGAGTCCTGCCCCGTCACTGTCGCGTCGACGCCGACCACACTTGAATCCAGGCCCGTCATCGTGTCCGTGCCGGTGCTACTGTCCTGATCCGTGGCAGAATCCGCGGTCGTCGCAGCATCCGCGACCGTCGTGGCATCCGTACCCGTGAAGGTGTCCATGCCGGTCGCAGCATCTGTCCCCATCGCGGTGTCCGTTCCGACACCGGCATCGCTGCTCGTCGAGCTGTCACGGCCGGTCGAGGCGTCGACCGCGCTGCTGGCATCTGTCCCCACCCCTGCATCCTGCCCCATGGCCGCGTCAGCGCCTGCGCCTGTATCTGAGCCTGAGCTTGCGTCGCTGGCCACGGCCGCGTCTGTCGCGGTCCCGGCGTCCGCCACGCTGGCATCCGCGCCGGTCGCGGCATCCGAGCCTGAAGCAGCGTCCAGCCCAGCTCCTGCGTCCGCCGCCGGATCTTCGACCAGGGTGCTGGCGCTGGCGCTGTTGTTGGCTTTGTTGGGTTCAAGGCCCGTGGCCGTGACCGCAACACTGACATCGAGATCACCCGCCGTCTGTGGTGTGACCACCAGCCGCATCATCCAGGTCGCACCGGCCGTGAGTGTACCGATGGTGCAGGTGGTCCCGGCGCAGGACCCACTGCCTGACACCAGGCTCAGGGACGCGGTCAAACCACCCGGGACAGTCGCCGCGACGCTGGCCTGGGAGCCGTCCTCGGGACCGGTGCTGTGCACGGTGATGTCGTAGCCGGCGTCGTTCCCCAGCAACACCGGATCCGCATCCTCGGTGATGGTGATCTGGGCGTCGAAGCCGCGACCCTCCAGGGCTCCGATATCGACGTGGGCACCCAGGATGCGAGCCTGGCCGTTCAGGTCGTTCGTGCCAAGTCCGGCTGCCGGACTGTCGTTCCCGGTGTCGATGGCCGGCGAGCCGGGCAGGGGCACGTAGTTGCCCTGAATGCGATCGGTGAACAGGGGGTCCACCCCGACCAGGCTGTGGTCCGCGCTCGGGCAGCCCGTCAGATCGTCGGTGCCATTGCCATGCACCAGCACATTGGCCAGCGAGGTGGTCCCCGAGGTGCTGCTGCACAGCGCAGCCAGTCCGCCGTTGTCGGCGATGGTCAGGTTCACCAGATCGAGGCTACATGTGGTCGAGACCTGGCTCAGACCCAGACCCCGGGTGTTGCCCTTGACCACGGAGGAGTCGCGCAGGAGCACGCTCAGGTTGCCAAGCCCCGGGAGGTGGATCTGATTGCCGTCGGTATTGGCGTCGTCGTCATTGGCTGAGAACAGAACCCGCTCCACGGTCAGTGAACCGTTGTTGCCACCGCCGCCGCCCACGCTCAGACCGCTGCCTCGGCTGGACGTGATCTGTCCGGAGATGGCGTTGTCTCGCACGTACATCTGCGACAGCGTGCCCTGGGCGGTACCGTCCAGGGAGACGAACAGTCCCGCTCCTGCGGCCAGGCTTGCCAGGTGGGTGGAATCGCCGAGGAGAATGGAATTGCCCGCGACACCTTCGCCACCGATGCTGAACGAACTGGCGTCCGATGCGCTGATGTACACCCCGGCGCCCAGGCCCTGGACCGTGGCATCGGCGTTCTCGATCGTGTTGCCGGCAAACCAGCTTCGCAGCGCCGTGAGATTCGCGGTGTCCCCGAGCACGGCATACAGGCCAGCACCTGCGCTGGTGGCCTGGTTGGCCATCAGCCATACCTCCTCGAGCATCACGGTGCCCGCACCCCGCGCATGCACCCAGATGCCACCGCCCTGAGTTGCCAGGCCTTCGCGGAGGGTCAATTGCTTGACCGTGACGTCGGTGCCCACCACGTCCAGGTGCAGCACCGTGTCCGAGCTGCCACCGGAGATCACCGTCATCGAACTGTCGTTGGAAGCAAAGCTGAACTGGTTGTCCCAGCCGCCGCTGATGTGCAGGGTGCCCGCCGTGAAGGTGTCCGGTACGACAAGGTTCTCAGTGTATTCGCCCTGCTCGATAAGCACGTTGCCGCCACCGTCGGCAATGGCCGCGGCGAGGCCCTCGGCGACGGTCGCATAGGTTCCGTCTGCACCAACCGTGAAGTCCGCAGCACTGGCCGGGTTGGGCAGGGCGAGAATACCCGTCACGCCCAGGACCGTGAGAACTCGTGTCTGTGTGTTCATGTTGTTCCCCATCCAGGCCGTCCGCTGGACTTGTGTCATCGCTGCAGGCCTGAGGGCGAATCTAGGCTGCAGGCCGAGAAATTCCACGGACTTTTTGCGGGAGAGTGGGGGGGACTCGAAGCCGTGCCGGATCAGGGCATCCTGGTGTCGGGCACCCGGGCGATGCGTCCGGAAGTCTCGCCTGACTGGGGGACAGGCTCAGGCGCGGAGCAGGGTATACAGCTCCTGTGCCTCGGGGATAGTGAAGCCGCTCTCGAGCAGCACGGCAAAGAAACCAGAGAACTCAAGCCTGCGCTCGGCCACGAAACTCTCGAGCTGCGCCAGGACTGCGCGGTGCTCGGTGATCCGGTGCAGAAGCTGCTTCCAGTTCAGGCTCGAGGTCTTCATGGTGTCCCCGTCGACCTTCACCGTGGTCGTGGCTGGAGTATCGGCAGCCGCGAGCTCGTGTGCTGTGGCGAAGCGCACACTCGAGATCGACCGCCAGTAAAAGGACCTGAGTACAGGGGCTTGACCCGCGGTTCCAGGACTCGGTCAACCGCCCCATGGTCGGCCGCGCGAGCTCATCGGCATGTCGAAAGTTCTCTCCATCCCGCAGAGATTCGTACCCGACCTTGCTGCCGTGGAGGTAGCACGCTAGGTGCTTCACTGCGCGACGCAGCGAGGTCCAGACATGTCGACCGCGTTCTACGAATTGTTGCAGCCCTACGACGTGGTGACCCAGGCCTTGCTGGCGACCCTGTTCACCTGGTTCGTCACCGCGCTCGGTGCCTCCCTGGTGTTCTTCACCGGGCGTTTCAACCAGAAACTCCTTGACGGCATGCTGGGCATGGCCGCCGGCGTGATGATCGCGGCCAGCTTCTGGTCCCTGCTGGCACCTGCCATTGACATGACGGGAGGCGACTGGAAACCCGCGACCATCGGATTCTTGCTGGGCGGCGGTGGGCTCTACCTCATCGACAAGATCCTGCCGCACCTCCACTCCGGTCTCGACGTCAGCCAGGCCGAGGGTATCAAGACCTCGTGGCAGCGCAGCGTGTTGCTGGTGATGGCCATCACCCTGCACAACATCCCCGAGGGGCTGGCCGTGGGCGTGGCCTTCGGCGCCGTTGCTCACGCGACCAGCGCCGCCGATGCGCAGACCGCCATGCTGGGAGGGGTGGCTCTGGCCATCGGTATCGGTCTGCAGAACTTCCCCGAAGGGCTCGCCGTGGCCATGCCACTCAGGCGCGAGGGCATGGGCAAGTTCAAGAGCTTCGTGTACGGCCAGGCCTCTGGGGTGGTCGAGCCCATGGCTGGCGTGCTGGGTGCCTGGGCCGTGCTCTCCATGCAGAGCGTGCTGCCCTATGCCCTGGCCTTCGCCGCCGGTGCCATGATCTTCGTCGTGGTCGAGGAACTCATCCCCGAGTCGCACCGCAATGGCTTCTCTGACTTCGCCACCGTCGGCACCTTGCTGGGCTTTGCGGTGATGATGATGCTCGACGTGGCGCTGGGCTGAGCAGCTGGCACCTCACAGCCGAAGCGCGATCCCCAGACCCCCGCCGAGCGATCCCCCCCCGTCATCGACCAGGCTGCGCAGGTACAGGTCGACCTGGAAATCCGGGTGGATGCTGTAGGCTGCTCCTGCACCAAACGAGAGAAGGGGGCTGCCTTCGAGGGTCAAGGCTCCCTGCACGAAGCTGTCCACGAACAGACGGAGGTCTGTGGTCCAGGGTGTCAGCGGCCGCCACAGGGACGCCGTGGCACGCCACAGCGCGCTTTGACTCGGCCTGCCGTCGATGGCACCGACGAGGACCAGGTTCGTACCCAGGGACAGGTCGAGCGGGAGTGAAAAATCTGCAATCAACGCCGTCTTGAGCAGGAGCTGCGACGCGCTGAAGCGCTCGGTCCCAAAGGGTGCCACCAGCGACACCAGCACACCCATGCTCGGCTGCCACATGGCCGCATCGGATCCCGGCTGGGCGAAGTTCCACTTGAGACCCAGGCCGAGATCCGAAATCCCGGCATGCAGTTGCACGCCCGCATCCTGCACGGGCTCCAGGTCCACAGCGGGTCCATCGCTCTCGAGGTGCAGCTCGACGACCTCGGAGACGCCCAGCCGCAACTTGAACGGGACACGAAGTGCCGTGCTGTTGGGCTCACCCAATGCCGTGCTCTGATCCACACCCAGCTCGAGCTGGATGTGTCCGCTCCCCACCGTGCCGCTCCCGTCCGGTGCGTCCGGTCGATCGGAGGACAGCGCCGAGGGCCCGGCCGCGGCGAAGGCACCTGGCAGATTGCCCATCAGGAGCACCAGGGATGGCAGAACGGAACGATGCCGCATGTCAGCTCCTCCGCGTTGTCGAGGTGATCAGGAACGGGTTGTCGAGGTGATCAGGAACGGGTTGTCGATACGCGCGCTGCGAGGTAGTCCCGGGTCTCGCTTACCACCACCGGCGTCAGCAGCAGCAGCGCGACCAGGTTCGGAAAGGCCATCAGGCCGTTGAAGATGTCGGCGAGTCCCCACACCAGGTCCAGCTTGAGTACGGCGCCGACACCGATGAAGAGCACGAACACGTAGCGATAGGGTTTCACCGACACCGGTCCCAGCAGGTACTCGATGCTCTTCTCGCCGTAGTAGCTCCAGCCCAGCATGGTCGAGTAGGCGAACAGGATGAGGCCTATGGCGACGATGAGGTCACCCCAGGTGCCGGGCAGGCCAGCCTCGAAGGCCACGGTGGTGAGCTCGGCGCCGGTCTTGCCATTGTTCCAGGTGCCGCTGACGATGAGCACCAGGCCCGTCATGGTGCACACGACCAGGGTATCGATGAAGGTCTGGGTCATGGACACCAACGCCTGGGACACCGGGTGCTTGGTCTGTGCTGCGGCCGCCGCGATGGGTGCCGAGCCCAGGCCGCTTTCGTTGCTGAACAAGCCGCGCGCCACGCCCATGCGGATGGTCATCATGACGGTGGCGCCGAGAAATCCCCCCGACGCTGCGGTGGGTGTGAAGGCCTCGCTGAACACCAGGGCCAGGGCGGCCGGGATGCGGTCGACGAAGATCGCCAGGATGACCAGCGCGCCCAGCGAGTAGAACACGATCATCACGGGCACCAGCACCGAGGTCACGCGGCCTATGCTCTTGATGCCACCGATGATGACCAGGGCCGTCGCCACCATGAGCACCACGCCGCTCACCCAGGTGGGGACGCCGAAGCTCGCACGCACCGCGCTGGCCACCGAGTTGCTCTGCACCATGTTGCCGATGCCAAAGGCGCTCAGGGATGCGAAGACTGCGAACAGCACGGCCAGCCAGCGCTGCTTCAGGCCCTTCTCGATGTAGTACATGGGGCCGCCGCGAACCTGGCCGCTGGCGTCGATCTCGCGGTACTTCACGGCGAGCACGGCCTCGGCGTACTTGCTGGCCATGCCGACCAGGCCGGTCACCCACATCCAGAACAGCGCCCCCGGCCCACCTGCGGCGATGGCCGTGGCCACGCCTGCGATGTTGCCGGTGCCGACCGTCGCCGACAGCGCCGTCATCAAGGCTTGAAAGTGTGTGATGTCGCCTGGCTGGTCGTCGTCCTCGCGACGCTTGACCAGCGCCAGGTACAGCGCATGCCCGAGGTGGGTGAACTGAAGGCCCGCGAGTCGGATGGTCAGCCACAGACCCGTGCCGACCAGCAGCAGCATCAGCGGCGCGCCCCATACGTAGCCGCCCAGCGTGTTGACGAGACCCTGCAGCGTGTCCATGCCTGGACTCCTCACTCCGAGAGCGGAGCCACCCCTGCTCATGCCATCCCTGCCGACGAGAACGAGCCATTTTTCGAGGCAAGGTTGACCACGATCTCGCTTTTACATAGCAGCACATGCCAGTACAGTGCGAGCTTCAGGCGAGGAGAAATGGACGCGGGCGGGGGGCGAGGCGTGACCGGTCTCAGCACGACGAGGAAGCTCAGTTACGCGGCCGGTGGTGCCGCGATGAACCTGAGCAACCTGGTCATCTCGCAGTGGCTGTTCGTGCTCTGGGCCTCGGGTGGGCCAAGTTCCCATGTGTCCCCGGCCCTGTTCGGCTCCCTGTTCATGCTGGGACGCGTCACCGACGCCATCACGGACCCGCTCATCGGCTACTGGAGCGACAACGCGCGCTACCGGCGCGGACGGCGCATACCTTTCATCGCCCTGGGGCTGCTGCCCTTTGCCGTGGTCTTCTTTCTGCTGTGGGTGCCACCGATCGAGGGGCGGCACTGGTTGAACGCGGTGTATATCGCCCTCGTCATCCAGACCTATTTCGTGCTGTACACCATCGTCAACACCCCCTACGTGTCACTGCTGCCCGAGATCGCCGTCGAGGCGCGCGACCGCATCAACATCTCGACCCTGCAGGCTGTGTTCGTGATGCTCGGGACCATCGTGTTCGGTGCCATGAGCCTGGTGCTGGCCAGCGGTGGCTGGCGCGCCGTCGGTGTGGTGGTGGCAGTGGTCATCGTGGCGTCCTACTTGCCCACGGTGCTGGCGATCCGCGAGCGGCCCACGCTGCGCCATGACGTCGAGGGCGCACCCTCCGCGCTGTGGCCCTGGCTGCGCACCACCCTCCAGCATCGCGCTTTTTTGCATCTTGTCGCCGCCACGTCCCTGTGCTGGTTTGGCCTCAACCTGGCGCTGATGCTGGTGCCATTCTGGGTCCAGGACGTGCTCGGGCTACCAGAGGCTGCGGTGGCCAAGTTGATGGCGCCGTTCCTGATCAGCAACATCCTGTTCTTCGGGGTCTTCAACCTGCTCGCCAAGCGCTTTGGCAAGTACCGCATGTTCCTGGTGACGCTCATCGGTTCGGGCTTCGCCTTGCCGCTCATCGCCCTGGTCGGTGTCTTCGAGCTGGGATCGCCTCTGATCCTGTCCATGGTGGCGTTCGGTGTCGTCGGAGCGCCGGTCGCGGGCTTTCTCATGTTGCCTTTTGCGCTGCTGGCCGATGTGGTGGACGACGACGCGAAGGCCACTGGGCGCCGACGCGAGGCCATCTTCTTCGGCGTGCAGGCGATCTTTCAGAAGACTGTGATCGGCGCCAGCATCCTGGTGTTCGGACTACTGGCCGAGAACAGTGGAGCCACCGCGTTGCGAACGGTGGCGGTGGTGGCCGGTGTGGCCTGTCTGCTTGGAGCCGTGGCCTTCGTGGGATACCCGCTACGGTCCGTGGACAGGCGATGAAGGGGCGCGCCTCGCGCGCGCGGGAGGGAGCCGATGACGGATTCGCCCAAGACCGAGGCTTCGCCCGCGGCTGATCTGCAAGGGGTGGTCGAGTTCCAGCAGCGGCGCTTCGAATGCCTGGCCTCGCTCGTCGACGAGGTCGTGTTCGAGATGGACCAGCGCGGGGTCATGACCTACCTCAACGGCCGCGCCTACGAGATCTCGGGCTACCAGCCTGACGACCTCCGGGAGGGTTTCGACGCGACACAGCTCGTCGTCGAGGAGGACAGACCGCGCGCCAGGGACAACCTGGTCAAGCTGATGCAGGGAGCAGAACCGGAGGCGCACGAGTACACCGCCCGGCGCAAGGATGGCAGCACCTTCCCGGGCATCACGCGCTCGGCGGTACTCCGTTCCCAGGGCCAGTTTCGCGGAGTGCTCGGGACAATCCGGGATATCAGCGCGCGACGCGAGGCCGAGAAGTTCGCTCGCGAGCGCGAGTACAGGTTTCAGACAGTGTTCCAGACCATCCCCGACGCCATCGCGGTCACCACGCTGGATGGGGTCTTTGTCGACGTCAACGAGGGGTTCTGCGCGGTGACAGGGTACCGCCGCGAGCAGGTGGTCGGGCACAGCGTGTTCGACCTCGGCCTCTACTCGGACTTCTCGGATCGGGAACGCGGGCGTGAGGCACTCCTGGCCGCCGGCGCTCTCGCGAACTTCGAGACCGTGCTCATCCACAGCGATGGATTGCGGCGCGACGCCCTGATGTCCGCCCGCCTGTTCACGTGGGACGGCATCCCGCATCTGCTCACCGTGGGCCGCGACATCACCGAGAACAAGCGCGCCGAGCGCGAGCAGCACGAACTGGTCGAGCGCGTTCAGCAAGCCCAAAGGCTCGAGAGTCTGGGTGTGCTGGCGGGAGGCATCGCGCACGATTTCAACAACCTGCTCATGGGGATCCTAGGTCAGGCGGATGTCGGGCTGGCGGATGCCGAGGTGGGCAGCCCGGTGGCAGCCCGACTGTCGCAGATCCAGGATGTGGCGCGGCGCGCCGCCGAGCTGACCGGGCAGCTACTGGCTTACTCGGGCCACGGCCGCTTCGTGACGCAGCCCGTGGATTTGAGCCGGCTCGCTCGCGAGCTGCGCCCGCTCTTCGCCATGTCCGTGTCCAAGAAAGCCGAGCTGTGCTTCGAGTTGACCGAGGACCTGCCCGCCGTGCACGCCGATCCATCGCAGCTGCAGCAGGTGATGATGAACCTGGTTCTCAACGCAAGCGAGGCCCTCGTCGAGGGCTCCGGGCGCATCGGAATTCGCACGGGTGTGGCGCATCGCTCGGGACGGGAGCTGTCGGCCATGCCCCCGCACGAAGCGCGCAGCGATGGGCACTATGTCTTCGTCGAGGTGTGTGACGATGGCTGCGGTCTTGCCGACGACGTGCGCGATCGCATGTTCGAGCCCTTCTTCTCCACCAAGTTCACCGGTCGCGGTCTGGGTCTGGCCGCCCTGCTGGGTATCGTGCGAAGTCACGGCGGTGCCATCGAGACCGGCCGCTGCGTACCCCAGGGCACGCGGATCCGGGTCTACCTGCCTGCCAGTGGTGCGCGGGTTCCTGCTCCCGACCCCGAGCCTGCAGTGGACACGACCTGGCGCGGTCAAGGCACGGTGCTGCTCATCGACGACGATGCCGACGTGCGCATGGTCGGTGAGCTCATGCTGCGGCGGCTCGGTTTCGACGTGGTGCTTGCCGAGGATGGCTACCAGGGCTGCGAGCTTCTGGATCAGCACAGGAGCGAGGTGCGTTGCGTACTCCTCGATCTGACCATGCCAGGCCTCGATGGCGTCGAGACCTTGATCCGTTTGCGCCAGGTGCGCGCTGACGTGCCGGTGGTCCTCAGCAGCGGCTTCACGGAGCAGGATGCCGTGGAGCGCTTCGCCAAGGTCGAGCTGGCGGGATTTCTGCAAAAGCCCTACGGCACGGCGGCGCTGCGCGAAAAGCTGCGGCGGGCTCTCGGCGAGTGAGCCTCGGTGCAGGGACCCGGATCCGCTTCGCCTCCCCGTTCAGACTCCCGTTTCACTCCACGCTGCTCCATCCCAGCGCCTCAAGTAAATCTGCATGCGGCCCGAGGATCCGTCTTGCCAGGCCACGACGGGACGCCCACGGCTATCCAGGGCGAGCGAAGGCAGCCACGAGCCTCCGTCGTTGGCGCTGAGGCCGCCCCCCGACCCTGAGCCACCGAGGGATTGCCAGGACTGACCGTCGTAGCGCCGCAGGTAGATCTCCCAGTTGCCGTTGCTGCTATCGTGCCAGACAACGGTGGGCAGCCCTGTGGCATCGAGCGCCAGATCCGCAAACCAGGACTCCGCCGGCGAGGCACTGATTCCACCGCCGGTGGCAGATCCTTGCAGCTCGTCCCAGCTCGGAGGGCTGTACCTTCGCAGATCGATCTGCCAGGTCCCGGAGCTGTCATCGCCCCAGGCCACCAGCGGTCGATCCTGGGCGTCGATCGCGAGCACTGGATTGTACGAGTCACCCGGTGTCGCGCTCAGCCCGCTCGCCTGTGCCGATCCCGCCAGTTGCTGCCAGGCGATGCCATCAAAAGCGCGCAGCAAGATCTCGGCGGTGCCCGCCTGGTGGTCGTGCCACGCCACAACGGGCTGGCCTGCGCTATCCAGGTCCAGGGCCACGTACCACGATGCGCCAGCGGTTCTGCTCACGCCTCCGCTGGTGGCCGAGCGGGCCAGCTCCACCCACCCTGTCCCGTCGTGCACGCGCAAGTAGATCTCCGAGTTGCCGTCGATGGACTCGTGCCAGGCCACCACTGGATGGTCAGAGCTGTCCAGCTTGAGGACGGGGTAGCCTGAGTTATCCGGGGTGTGACTGACGCCGCCACTGCTGGCGCTGCCGTCGAGCTCAACCCATGCCTCGCCATTGAAGCGTTTGAAGTAGATTTCCCACTGGCCCGCCGTGTCGTCGTGCCAGGCCACGGCCGGGCGACCGCCGCTGTCCAGGGCCAGACTGGGTGCCTCGGATTGTCCGGCGCTGTCGCTGACCCCGCCGCCGCTGGCCGAGCCGCCGAGTTCCTTCCACCGCTCTCCATCATAGTGGCGCACGAAGATTTGCGTTGTACCCGAGGACGAATCCTCCCAGGCCACCAGGGGCTGGTCATTGTTGTCGAGAATCAGGCTAGGCGAGGCCGCCTGACCCTGGCTCTGGCTGATGCCGAGCGTCCGTGCCGAGCCCGGACGAACTCCGGCGTCCTCGTCGCTGGCGAAGCTCTCGAAACCGGTCCGGCAGTCTGAGAACAGGAGAGCCGACAGCAGCATCGCCGCGAAGGTAGGTGCCTGTCGCATGCCGCCATCTTCTCGTGGGTCTGCACACCCGCGCAAGGCGCCCGCGTGCCCGGAGCGGGTGTCAACGCGAGATCCGCACCCGGTCCCGGAGCGCATAGATGATCTGTTCCGCGAAGCCAGGACTCACGTACTATGAAACAGGGTAAACTCGATTCAATAAAATCGGGGGTCTCAGTATGACCAGTCCAGACATTGCGAATGGGGCTTTATTGAGCAAGAGAAGGGCGCTCAGGGGCGGCCTTTCTCTCGGAATCACGGCCCTGTGGGTATCTTTTCTGGGTCCCACACCTGCGGCGCTGGCCCAGTCCACGGCTTTTGTCGAGGATTTCGCATGTCCCGTGACCGGCAGCTTCGGAGTTCCAGCGGGCATCTACGGCTGGCAGGCGAGCTGGACCGGGGACGCCTGGCAGACCAGTGTCGATGTGCCTGGCACCGTGTCACCCAAGACGGATGATCTCGTGGGCAGCAGCTTTGGCGCACCGCTTGACGAGTACGAGAACTTCCTGGTCACGGGTCACCCGCTGTGGGACGACGTGACCCTGCGGGTCGACGTGGCCAACGCGGACGACGACGCCTTTGGTGTACTGGTGCGCTACACCGCACCCCAGACCTACTACGCCTGCTGGATGACCAACCTGCGTGGACCCGACTGCAATGGCGACGGCGGAGACTTCACGCCTGCGATTCGCCTGATGCGGGTGAGCACGGAAAGCTGTGGTGCGAGCAACAACTACATCGTCGACGAGGTGGCCTACACCTTTGTCGAGGACATCACCCACTGGTACACGATGGAGCTGAGCGCCATCGGTGGACAGATCACATGCTCGGTTGATACCGACGAGAATGGCAGCCTGGAGACCGTGCTCCAGTACACCGATCCGAGTCCCCTGGGACCAGGACTTGCGGGCTTGCTGTCCTGGGATAATGGCAACATTGCCCAGGCCGGCGCTGGCGGCGACCTCATCTTCGACAACGTCCGCATCACCATCCACGACCCGGACGCGGACGGCGACGGGCTGCCCGACGCGGTCGAGGCAGACATCGGGACGCTCCCCGACAACCCGGACAGTGACGGCGACGGCATCAGCGATCGCGACGAGGCCATGATGCCTGCTCACGTGCCGGACACGGACGGCAGCGGCGGCATCGATCCTCTGGACATCGACTCCGACGGTGACGGGGTTCCTGACCGAGTCGAGGCCGGGGACGCGGACCTGAACACGCCCCCCATCGACACGGATTGCGACGGCCTGCCGGATTTTCGTGACACCGACTCCGATGGCGACGGCGTGCTCGACGGCGACGAGGATCTGGACGGCGACGGTGTGCTGGATCCCGGCGAGACCAGCTCCACCATCGTGGACACGGACGGCGATGGCTGGTGCGATGGCTCGAGCAACGTCTCCGGTGTGTGCCAGGGCGGGGACAACTGTACCTGGGTCGCCAATCCCGGGCAGGAAGACCAGGATCACGACGGCGTCGGCGATGCCTGCGAGGTGCCGACCGACAGCGATGGTGACGGGCTCCTGGACAGCGTCGAGACCAGCATAGGCACCGACCCCCACAACCCGGATAGCGACGGCGATGGCATCGGTGACGCGGTCGAGACGGACAACGGCCAGCCCGGTTTGGACAGCGACGGCGATGGCACCATCGATGCGCTCGACCTCGACAGCGATAGCGATGGCGTGCTCGATCGCGTCGAGGGCACGCGGGACAGCGATGGTGATGGCACGGGGGACTGGCGCGATCCCGACGATGACGGCGACACCATCCCGACCCGGGTCGAGAACGCACCCTGGGACCCACAACCCGGTGAGACCTCGGATGGCACGCGCTTCGGCAACGATGTGGACGGCGACGGGATCCCCAATTACCTCGACCGCGACGCCGACGGCGACGGGCTGACAGATGCTGCCGAGGCCGGGGACACGAACCTGCAGACACCACCCGCAGACGCGGACCAGGACGGCATTCCCGACTACCTGGACCCCTTGCCCGCGGACGGTCCTGACGGTGATGCCGATGGGGATGGTCTGACCAATGGCCAGGAATTCGCCCTGGGCACCAACCCACTTGACCCAGACACCGACGGCGATGGCGTGGACGATGGTACCGAGGTCGGCGACCCGGCCAGCCCGCGCAACACGGACGGGGATGCCCACATCGACGCCCTGGATCCTGACGACGATGGCGACGGCATCCTCACCCTTCGCGAGCGCCAGGACGCGGCCGCGCAC
The DNA here is from genome assembly GCA_043821645.1 of Pseudomonadota bacterium. GTDB lineage: Bacteria > Myxococcota > JACRCW01 > JAFGSX01 > JAFGSX01 > JBDRCO01. Next base: position 94,015 of record JBDRCO010000037.1, read on the forward strand.
GGCGACGACCTGGATGGCGACGGTGTGCCCCCCTACCTGGATCTCGAGTCCGATGGCGATGGCATCCCGGACAGCGTGGAGGGTACGGGGGATGTGGACGGCGATGGCGCTCCCAACTACCTGGATCTGGATGCGGACGGCGATGGGCGGCCGGATCTGGTCGAGGGGACAGGCGACGACGACAACGACGGGTTGCCCAACTTCCTGGACCCCGTGGACGACGACGGCCCGAACGCCGATCCCGACGGCGACGGCTTGATCACGAGCGTCGAGGTGGGACTGGGCACGGATCCCTACAACCCGGACAGCGACGGCGATGGCGGCGATGACTCGGAGGAGACCCAGGGCGGCACGGCCAGCGTGGACACCGATGGCGACGGTGTCATCGACGCCCTGGACCCGGATGATGACGGCGATGGCATCCTGACTCGTACCGAGCGGGACCACGGCGCGCTGCATGGTGACGACGTGGATGGCGATGGCCACCCCAACTGGCTGGACACCGAATCCGATGGAGATGGCCTCGACGACACGGTGGAGGGCACCGGCGACGTGGATGGCGACGGCGTTCCCAATTACCTGGATCTCGATGCCGATGGCGACGGCAAGCCCGACCAGGTCGAGGGCATCGAGGACCTCGACGGTGACGGCGTGCCGGGCTTCCTGGACCCGGTCGACGACGACGGGCCCGATGCGGATCCCGATGGCGATGGTCTGACCAACATCCAGGAGACGACCCTAGGCACCGATCCCTACAACCCCGACACCGATGGTGACGGTCTGGACGACGCCACGGAGGTCGGGCCTGACCTGGCCAACCCCCAGGACCACGACGGCGATGGAGTGCCCGACGCCCTGGATCCGGACGACGACGGCGACGGTATCCTGACCTCGGTCGAGATCGGCGACGGCGCCACCCACGGCAACGACGTCGACGGCGATGGCCACCCCAACTGGCTCGACACCGACGCGGACGGCGATGGCGATCCCGATGGTCACGAGGGCCGTGGCGATCCCAACGGTAACGGCGTGCCCAGCTACCTCGATCCGGCCGAGGCCATCGATGTCATCGATGCCGACGGTGATGCGGTGGCCGATGCCGCGGACAACTGCCCGGATCGGGCCAACGCGGACCAGGCAGATCGGGATCATGACGGCGTTGGCGACGTCTGCGACCGCGACGCGGACGGGGATGGATTCGACGACGCGCTGCGGATCTACGGCGGAGGCATTGCCTGCGACTGTGCCCAGCCCGCAGGTCCGTCACAGACACTCTGGATCCTGGGTGTTCTTGGCGGCGCAGTGGCCTGGCGCCGGCGCCGAACGCATCCTTAGTCTCGCGACGTCACCGCGGCGCGCGTTCATGTCAGCAGCTCTGGAGGAAAGCCGTGAGAGACCCCTTCCGCGCCCTGGCCCTGGTGGCCGCGGTGTCGAGCTTCACGCCGGACGCCCTGGCCCAGGAAGCGGCCGATTTCGCCCTCGAACGTTTGCGTCCGGCCATGGATCGCGAGGGCATCAACGACGTCGAGTCCGGCGAGACGGGTCTGCACCTCGACTATGACGCGGCCCTGTGGCTGGGCTACGCGCTCAATCCGCTGGTGCTGGTGCGCGCGGATGCCGACGGCAACCTCGAGCGTGTGGGGACCCTGGTGGGCCATCGTCTTGGCGGCAACCTGGTGGCGTCGGTGAACCTCTTCGACTGGGTCAAGCTGGGCCTCGACCTGCCCTTCGTGCTGTACCAGGACCGCGGCGGGGGCTTACCTCGCGACCTCGCCGATCTCGACGCCCTTCAACCCGTCGGTCTCGGCGATCTTCGCCTGATTCCCAAGGTCGCCCTGTTGCAGCAGGACTGGGCAGCAGTCAACCTGGCACTGCTGCTGCCGTTCACGCTGCCCACGCACATCCCCGGTGCTGCGTACCTCGGTGACAGCTTCCTCACCGTGGCTCCTGAGCTTGCGATCTCGCAGAACCTCGGGCCCTTCACCTGGGCCGGCAACCTGAGCTACCGCTGGCGTCCCGAGACGACGCTCATCGATCTCAGCGTTGGGCAGGAACTGGGGTATCGCCTGGGCGCGGCCTTCCGCCTGCACGACGTCGCCGCACTGCCCATGACCCTGGCCGCCAGTCTCAATGGTTCGACGCCCCTGCTGGCGCCCTTTCAGCAGCTCAATCAGAACCCACTCGAGCTGCTGTTCCTGGTTCGCTACGACCTGACGCCCGCCCTGGAGCTGTTTGGAGGCACAGGCACCACCCTCGCAGCAGGCTTTGGCGCCCCGGATCTGCGCCTGGTGGGTGGCGTGCGCTGGGCTCCCCGGGTCCGGGATCGCGATGGCGACGGTTTCAAGGACCGTGAGGACGGGTGTCCTGACGAGCCCGAGGACAGGGACGGCTTCGAAGACAGCGACGGCTGTCCCGAACCCGACAACGACAGGGACGGCGTTCTCGACGGTGTGGATACCTGCCCGCTTGAGCCTGAAGACGTGGACGGGTTCGAGGACGCGGACGGCTGCCCGGATCCGGACAACGATCAGGACACAGTTCTCGACGCCGAGGACAAGTGTCCGCGCACGGCCGGCCTGCCCGAGGAGAACGGATGTCCGCGCCACGACCGCGATGGCGACGGCATCGTCGACAAGAAGGACAAGTGTCCGGAAGAGGCCGAGGACATGGATGCCTTCGAGGACGCGGACGGCTGCCCGGACCTCGACAATGACAAAGACGATGTGCCCGATGTCGAAGACAAGTGTCCGTTGGACCCCGAGGACAAGGACGAATTCGAGGATACGGACGGTTGCCCGGATCCCGACAACGACCAGGACGGGATCCTGGATCCCGACGACAAGTGTCCCCTCGAGAAGGAGGTGATCAACGGCGTCGAGGACGAAGACGGCTGTCCGGACAAGGGTCGTCAGATCGTGATCGTGACCAAGGAGAAGATCGAGATCACCCAGCAGGTCTACTTTGACTTCGGCAAGGCGACCATCGAACAGCGCAGCCACGACCTTCTCAAGCAGGTGGCGCTGACCCTCAAGGCCAATGCGCAGATCTCGAAGATCCGCATCGAGGGCCACACTGACGACATCAGCAGCGAGGAGTTCAACCTCGAACTGTCGCAGAAGCGCGCCGAGGCGGTCCGCGACTTCCTGGTGGCCCAGGGGGTCGAGGCCAATCGCCTCGAGGCCCAGGGCTTCGGGGAGAGCCGGCCCATCGACAGGCGCCAGACCGAGGCTGCGCGCGAGAAAAACCGCCGCGTCGAATTCAATATAGTGGAGATCAACGGCCAGCCTGCCGTTTCCCCCGAGCCATTGCCGTGAGTGTCGGGCGTCGTCACCCGACGCCCAGCGGGCCTTCGGCTTTGCGCCAGATCGTGCAGGCGGCCCGGACGTTTGCAGGGGGGGGTAAAAAAGGGGCATCGTCGCAAGGGGGATTTCATGAAGAGCTGGACCTGGGCCATCTTCGTCGCCGCGGCGGCCCTAATTGCGGCCGCTGTCGTCTTCACCCAGCGAAGCAGCGAGACCTCGCTGCACGGTGTCGAACCCCCTGAGCGCGAGTGGCCCGCCGAGCCACCACCCGAGCCGTTGCCTCGTCCCTTCGAGGGCTTCGAGCCGCAGCGTCCCGCGATACGGCAGCCCCTGCAGCGACCGTCGCGGGCCGCCAGCCAGGTCCCATTGAACCGCACCACTCCCATCCGCGGCAGGGTGCAGGAGCCGTGGGTGCAGCGTCAGTCCTCGCCCTCGGTCGAGCGGCGGGAGGGGTCGCTGAGCTATCGTTTTGCACCGGGACTCGCCCCGGTACAGGCCGGGTGCCTGCGCGCGGGCAGCTTCGAGGTCACGCAGCCCCGGCTCGATGCCGCGAGGCTGCGTCTGTCTGCCTGCCGCGGTACCGCCTCGGCCTGCGCGGGCAGCGGAGGCAACTGGGTACTGGCCCGGGTGTGCCCGCAGGGCCGCAGTGGCGTCGAGAGCTGCACGGATCTTCCGGCCTTCGTCGACTACGGGCACTTCTCGCTGTCGAGCTGGATGGAACTCGGGTCTGCTCTCGCACGCCCCGGGCGCTACGACGTGCACTTCTGCGACGCGGGCTGTGCCCAGGCACCGTCAGAGGTGCATGGTCCGTGCTGCTCACCCGGGGACTGCACGGCCTGCCAGGGCGACATCCCCACGGCTTGTCCAGGACCCTTCACCGGGCCCTACGCCTTCGCGCACCTGAACTGGATCGAGGTCGAGCTGGAGGACATGGGCGCGCACTGAGATCTCGCTACCGCCGGCCACAGCTCTCGACGTCAGCTGGCGCAAGCTGCGCGTGCTCGCGCCTTGACACCCCTCGGCACCACGGCCGACACTGCATCCGTGGCCCTTCCGTCGACGGTGCACGCACGCGCAGAGGAACCGACCATGGCCCCTGACCTTGGAATCGACGTCGAGACCTTCAAGAAGGAGTGCCGCCTTTTCGAGCTGCTCGATGAGGCCGGGCGCCTGCGCATGATGGAAGCGGCCGAGCCTGCCCTGTACGCCGACGGTGACACGATCGTTCGGGAGGGTGACCCGGGCACAAGCATGTTCGTGATCCGCAAAGGCGGCGTGCGTGTGGTCATCGAGGCGCTCGAGGGCGAGAAGGAAGTCGCGCGTCTGGGTGCCGGGTCCTTCTTTGGCGAGATGGCCGTGGTGCTGGGCGAGCCGCGCTCGGCTTCCGTCATTGCCGACGGGGCGGTCGATGCCTGGTGCTTTGGCAAGCTCCCCATCGACGCCATCCTGCTCGACTACCCCAAGGTCCGCGAGGTGCTCGCGCGTCTCAGCCTCAAGCGTAGCGAGATGACCCTGGAGAAGATGCTCGAGACCGATGACAGCGCGGCGTTTGCGGACAGCGATGACGATTCCGTGGACGACGATGAGACCGGGGATCCGTGACATGGCACCGGGCTGAACCCGGTCACAGCATCACATCTCGCGAAGCAGACCCGCGATCATGCCGCGCAGGTTCTCGGCCTGCTCCACCATGGTGTCGTCGATGCCATCCACCGAGGCGAGGGTCTCGATGAGCTTGGCGCTCTGGCTGAGGGCGGACCGCAGCAGTGTGCGCGGCTCGGCCTTCTGCTGGCGGGGTCGGCTGGTGAAGGCCTGGGGTGCCTCTTCACGAAAGCGTTTTCGCAGCTCGCTGACGCCCAGGTCCTCGTCGAAGGCGGCCTGGGACAGGTCGCGGTACACGGGTTCGGGGACGCGCTCGTTGTCCTTCATGCGCGCCAGCAAGTCGACGCTTCGATAGTCTGGCACCCGCGGTGGTGGCTCGCCCTGAGCAGGCATCTGCACCATGCTGGGCTGGGCCTCGGACAGGTACAGGAAGCTGCGACAGAGCTTGGCGGCGGTGTCGCTGGTGATGCGCAGCTCGTCCTTGCAGTAGTCGTTGAAGTTCTCGAAGCCCCAGTCGCGGAAGGACTGGCTGGTGCGAACCCGCGTCAGTTCCTCGCCCAGACGCACCCAGGACGCCTTGAACTCGAGAGCGGCATTGAGCACGCCATAGCGCATGGATTCCGGATCCAGCTCCGCCAGGCGCTCTTCGATGATGGTCTCGCCGCGGGTCTTGCTCATCGTCGGCCTCGTCCTCCTCCTCCGCTCCGGCCCCGGGGTGGCCCCTGCCTGCCGCCACGGCTGCTCCTGTCACCGCCGCTGCGTCCGGAGCGTTCGGGCCCACGGTGGCTGCGCTCTGCGCGCAGAGTCAGCGGGCGACCGTCGGGAAGGGTGAGGGCCTCGCTGCGCTGTAGCAGCTCGCGCGCCACTTCCGCCTCGATGTCGGCAAAGGATCGATCGGGCTCGACCTGCACCTCGAGGATGGACGACTCCGGCACCTGGCCCTGCGTGTGCAGCACCTGGCGCAGGGTGGCCTCGTCGAGATTGTGGTCCGCGCCGGCGTCGATGAGCACGCGTTGCGGTGTGCTGCCCGAGTCCATCCGCCCGCGGCCAGTGCGCTGACCCGGGGTGCGCTCCTCGGAGAAGTAGGTTCGTAGCAAGAAGGCTACGGCCTCGGCTCCCTGGTCGCGGTCCATCAGGCTGCGCGCGATCTGCAGATACTGGCTGGCCTCGACATGCTCGGCGTCCGTGAACAGGGTGCGCAGGATGCGATCGGTCTCGATCTCCACGATGGTCTCCGCTGAGGGCAGGGTGCGCTCCTCGAACTGCACGTCATAAAGGCGCTCGATCTCGCGAAGGCGCGAGGCCGAGAGGCCCCGGATCAGGGACACGGCCGCACCACGCTTGCCGATGCGACCGGTGCGCCCGGCCCGGTGCAGATACACCTCGGTGTGCTCGGGCAGGTCGTAGTTGAACACGTGGGACAGCTCGCTGATGTCGATGCCCCGGGCGGCCACGTCGGTGGCCACCAGCAGCGGCAGCTCGTGTGCCTTGACCTGGGCCATCACGCGCTCGCGCTCGCGCTGGCCGAGGTCGCTGTTGAGCAGGCCGGCCTTGAAACCGAAGCGCCTGAGCACGCTGTAGATCAGCTCGGTCTCGCCGCGGCGATTGCAGAACACGATGGCCGAGTCGGGCTTCTCGACCTCGATGACATGCAGGAAAGCGCGTGGCTTGGGCATGGTGTCATCGACGCGGTAGATGACGTTGGCGATGCCGGCCACGGTCATCTCGTCGCCGCTGAGCTCGATGCGCTGCGGATCGCGCAGGTAGCGCGCGGCTGCGGTCTGGATCGCCTGGGGCAGGGTGGCCGAGAACAGCAGGGTCTGGTGTGGACCGCGAATGCGCTCGAGCACGCTGGTGACTTCTTCCCAGAAGCCCATCGACAGCATCTCGTCGGCCTCATCGAGCACCATGAACTCGACGCGCTCGACCCGCAGGGTGCCGCGGCGCATGTGATCGAGCACCCGGCCGGGTGTGCCGACGACGATGTCGACGCCTCCGCGCAGGGCATCGAGCTGGGGTCCGAAGGCCGCACCGCCGTAGATGCAGGTGACCCGTAGCCCGGTGTGGCGGCCGATGGCTGCAAGCTCCCGTGCCACCTGCATGGCCAGCTCGCGGGTCGGGCACAGGGTCAGGGAGCGAATGCGGTCGGGCAGGTGCTGGCCCAGGCGCTGCACGATGGGGACGCCAAAGGCCGCGGTCTTGCCGCTGCCGGTCTTGGCCTGGACGATCAGGTCATGGCCGTCCACCACCTGGGCGTAGGTCTCGCGCTGCACCGGGGTGGGGCCCTGGTAGCCAAGCTCGCCCAGGCCCTTGAGCACCTGCTCGCTCAGCCCCAGCTCCTCGAAGGAGCCGCTGGGCATCTGGCTGTTTTCGACGCGCTCGCTGGCGCTGGAATCAGAGGTCGTTGTCATCAGGTTTTCTCTCTCGCGGCCCCATGTTGCACAGCCACGGCCCGGGAGCAAGCGCGGGGCGCAGGTGGTCCTCCCGGACCGGGACCGCTGGTGGCCAGCCTGCACCCTGTGCGCTACATGGCACACGGCGCGTCCGCTGGCTGTCTGCAGGGCTGGTGGGCGCGGTCTGACTGTGGCGCCCGGCAGCTGCCGGAGCCCTTCACCGCGGGAGGATACTGCATGACCACCATCGCCGAGATCCTGGAACACAAGAACCGCACCGTGCACAGCATTGAGCCCGACGCCATGGTGTTCGAGGCCGTCAAGAAGATGGTCGCCACCAACGTGGGCTCGCTCATCGTGCAGCAGGGTGACGACGTGGTGGGGATCATCACCGAGCGCGACTACCTGAGGCAGATCGTGCTCAAGGACCGCTCGTCCAAGACCACCCCGGTACGCGACATCATGTCAGCCAAGGTGGTCGTGGTTTCGCCCGAGACCACCCTCGAGGAGAGCATGGCCGTGATGACACAGCGGCGTTTCCGGCATCTTCCGGTGGTCGAGGGAGGAAAGGTCGTTGGCCTGGTGTCCGCAGGGGACATGATCAAGCAGCTGTCCCGGGACCAGCAGGTGCACCTCAAGTATCTCGAGGACTACATCTCGGACCGCTACCCTCGCTGAAGCCCCGGCTCACCCCGCATTTGACAGGCCCCGAGCAGACTCGATACCTTGACGCCGTGGACCACGCCGAGACGGCGGGTCAATGGGTGAACCATGAGGAAGCGAATCATCGAATTGTGTGTCCTGCTGGGGATCACCTGCGGCCTCGCCATCCACCAGGTGGCCTGCGAGTGCGATCCGCCCTCTCTGGTGGACATCCCGGAGCCGGATAGCCAGACCGATATCTTCTCGCAGAAGGCGGCCGCCGAGGTCGACATCCTGTGGGTCGTGGACAACTCGGAGTCCATGGAAGCCGAGCAGAACAAGATCGCGGACCGCTTCAGCACCTTCTTCAAGCAGCTGCTCATCTCGCAGGTCAACTTTCACATCGGCGTGATCACCACGGACATCGACGAGGGCGGAGCGCTGCAGCAGTACACGGGTCAGATCGTGGCGAACTGCGACGGCTGCCGCTTCATCACCAAGGACGTGCCCTGCCCGAATCCCGACGTGAGCTTCAACCCCGGTACACCCGAGGCCCAGATCGAGGCGGGTCTGGCCACCGAGTGTCCGTCGCAACTGGTGTTTCGCAAGCTGATCAAGGTCGGCACCGATGGCGCCAACTTCGAACAGGGTCTCACCACTGCGGCCCTGGCGCTGGGGGCCCGCATCGATCCGGCGACCGGTGGCCCGCAGGTCGACTCCAGTGGCAACCGCATCATCCCGCCCGAGAACGTGGGCTTTCTGCGCTCGACTGCGAGCCTGTACCTGATCTTCGTCAGCGACGAGCAGGACAGCTCGCGAGGACCCACCCGCTACTTCTACCGCCTGTTCGAGGGCCTCAAGTACGCGGGGAACGAGAACCGGATCGGCATCTCCGCGATCACGGGGTGGCCCGTCGAGAGTCAGGGCATCCCGATGGACCGCGTGTGCGAGATCCTGGACTCCAGCTTCGACAGCGATCCTGGCAACGACGACCCCAACCTGCAGACCGTGTACGACATCATGGACATGACCTACGGCGGCTGCTTCGACCCCAGTGACTCGAGCCCCAATCGCTTCGCGGCGGTGGGCGCTCGTTTCGTCGAGCTGGCCTGCCGCACCGGCGGCGTGGTGGCAGATATCTGCTCCGATAGCTACTCGGACGCCCTCGAGGACCTGGGCGCCAATGCTGCAGGCCTGCTGCGCAAGTTCGAGCTGTCCAAGCCCGCGACGGAGGTTCACTTCGGCGTGGATTGCGAGCCCTTCACCTCGGACGATCCCTCGGTGGCCTGCGGCGAGATCAGCGAGGTGGATCACGCCTCGCCGCTGTGTGTGATCGCCACGCCGCTGGCCGGCGGCGGGGAGACCGTGGTGCCCATGTCAGAGGTCAGTGGCTGGCGCTTCGAGAAGAGCACCAACAGCATTCGCTTCGACGGTTCCTTCGTCCCGGCACCGGGTACCGAGGTTCGCATCAGCTACAAGCTGCGCCCCTCGTCCCTGCCCAAGTGCACGAACTGAGAGGACACCGTCATGAACAGAACCCACCTCCTCCTCGTTCTTGGCGCGGTCACCCTGCTCGGCCTCGGCCTCTCGGGTGCCATCTGCGGCACCACCGTCAACCAGGATTCCTGCACCGTCGACGCCGAGTGCAACCCCGGCGGTGGCAACAACTGGAGATGCGACCAGGGCTCGGGCAACTGCCTGTGCAACAACAACTCGGCCTGTGATGCGGACACTGAGTTCTGCAACCCGCAGGGCTTCTGCCAGGAACGTGCAGGCTGCTACAGCAACATCGACTGCACGGCGCCCAGCTTCTGCGACATCACCACTGGCGAGTGCCTGGACCCGCGCAATGCCAGCAAGAATTGCTCGGTCGATACGCACTGCCCCTTCCTCTACTACTGCAATGGCGCGGTCTGCGTGCCGGGCTGCCAGGACGCCAGCGACTGTCCGCTGGGTTACGGCTGCTTGCTCAACACCTGCGTCGAGGGCGGCTGCTCGACGCGCCTGGACTGCGACTACGGCGAGAAGTGCGTGAGCAACCGCTGCGCGCCGGGTATCGACGCCAACACCTGCCATGACTGCTCGTCCACGATGGGTCGGGCCAGCTGCGTCGCCAGCGGACACGAGTGCCTGATCAACCAGACCTACGACTCGGCGGATCCCCGGACGCGGCCTGAAGAATATTGCACGCCCACCTGCTCGACGGACGAGGACTGCCCCATGGGCTTCTTCTGCGCCGAGATCTTCACCGTCACGTCGACCTGCACGCGGGGCCAGACCTGCGCCAACGGCCAGACCTGCCGCGTTGGCTCCGAGGCCACCACGGGCTACTGTCCCTGCCTGACCAACGGCGACTGTCCCATGGGGACGGGTCCCTGCAACGACGACGGGCTGTGCCTGTACAGCATGGCCTGCGGTCTGTTCTCCAACCTGCAATGCTACGACGTCGGCGTGACCAATCCCTGATGACGGACCAGGTCAGCGCTTGAGGACCTTCTGCGCGATCTTCGTCGCGTTCGCGCTTCTCGTTCTGACGGGCGGGAATTGCCAGGGACCGGTCTCTGGCCCCTGCACCCGAGACGACCAGTGTGGCGACTATCGCTTCTGCGACGAGGTCCACGGCACCTGCCGCTGTGCGGATGACCGCGGCTGTGGCCAGGACGAATTCTGCAACCCGGCCTTCAACTGTCAGGTCCGTACCGGCTGCCTGGACAACAGCGATTGTCTGGGCGCAACCTTCTGCGACATACACAGTGGCCAGTGCATCGGCACCGATCAGTGCTCACTGGATACACACTGCACCTTCAACAGTGTGTGCGACACGACCCAGGGGTCCTGCGTGCCGGGTTGCCGCGACGAGGCCGATTGCGTGCTCGGCTTCGCCTGTATCGGCGCCACCCGCACTTCGCTGGGGCAGTGCGCGGTGGGGGTGTGCCGGGGTAACGACCTGTGCAAGGTTCAGGAGATCTGTGACCTGTCGACGGGGACCTGCATCTACGATGACCGCGGGCCCTACTGCGGCGCCTGCCAGAACCTGTGGACCGATGACGAGTGCGGCGGCGGCGCCAATTACTGTCTGGTCGACACCGCGGATCCCTCGGGCCGCAGCTACTACTGCGGTGTGGACTGCTCCCAGGGCCAGGCCTGCCCCTACGCGTACGAGTGCCACGACGTGATCATCCTGCCGCCCGCGGCACCGCTGTGTCGTGTCGAGCGCTGCGACGCTGGCCGCTGCAGCGTCAACGGTGGGCTGTGCAACAACAACGAGGACTGCCCCTACGGGCCGCCAGGGGGCGACTGCGCTCGCGCCAGGGTGGGGAACTGTGTCGACGACCAGACCCGGGCCTGCAGCAACGACGATGAATGCTGCAACAACCCACCCTGCGCCGAGGGTGGCTGCGTGCTGCAGGAGTGCCGGGGCGGCGAGGGGGATGCCCTGGGACATTGCACCTGTACCCGTGACCTCGATTGCCCATCGGACGAATGCCGCGGTGCCGACCTGAGTGACCCCAACAACCAGATCCCGGGGCACTGTCTGCTGGGTGGGCACGCCTGCTTCGACGACATCGACTGTGATGTCATCGCCTGTGTCGAGGGCGGCTGCATGATCGGTCAGAACTGTGCACCGGCCAATGACAGGACCTGCCGCGACCTCGCCATGCCCTGATCTCTGATGACGTGTCATCGGGAACCAGGAACCAGGAACCAGGAACCAGGAACCAGGAACCAGGAACCAGGAACCAGGAATATGTTCAGGTCTGCGCCCCGAGGCCTCTGGGTGACGGCGCGTCGATCAGCGACCGATTTGCGCAGCCGGGGAGGGGACGTCATACTTCGATCAGCAGATAGCGCTGTCGAGGTCTTACATGTGGCGCACGCTGCGCGTGCTGAGCTTGAGTGTGAGTCTTTTCGGCCTGGTGGCCTGCCGCCCGGCCCAGGGGCCCTGCGCCACCACCGCGGATTGCCTCGAACACGAGGTCTGCGTCGAGGACCAGTGCCGCGCGGTGTGCAACGTCAGCGCCGACTGCGCGCGAGGCCAGACCTGCGCCAACGGGGCCTGTCTGGTGGCCGGGGGCGCCTGCATTCAGAGCGGTGACTGTCTGTCCACCGAGACCTGCCAGGACGGATTCTGCCAGATCCTGTGCCACGCGGATCGCGACTGTCGTCGTGGTGAACGCTGTGGCCATGGCGTTTGTGTGACGGCTCTGGACGCAGCGACCCCCGATGGTCACGCCCGGGACCAGGGGTCCCGTGATGCCGCCTCCGGGGACCGCCGTGTGCTGGATTCTGCCCTTGACGATGGTGCGCTGCCGGACGGGCCGGCGACCGATACCGTCGTGCGTGATTCGGCTCGGGTAGATGGCGCGCTGCCGGACCGCTCGATCTCAGATCATGCCGGGGCGGACGGACCCGGGCTGGATCATTTCGTTGCCGATGCCGCGGCCGTGGACCAGGGGTTTGCGCGTGATGCCGCTGCCCCGGACACCCGGGCCGCGCCAGATAGCTCTCAGGTGACCGATGCGGCCGGACCGCGAGACGCGTCGCTGCCGGACATCGCCGTCAGTGATCCGTGCTCCGCGATCTTCTGTGGCACCAACTCGACCTGTGTCGTCGTGGATGGTGGCGGCGAGTGCCAGTGCACCATCGAGGAGTGCACGGACGGCCACTGCCGCGCGGCCAGCGAGTGCTGCGCCGGATCGGACTGTCCCGGGGGCGGCAGCTACACCTGCAATAGTGCGCACGCCTGCACCTGTGGCGTCGAGATCTGTGCAGACAGCTTCTGTCGTAGCGCCAGCGAGTGCTGCGATGGCGCCGACTGCGGAGGTGGCTCCTGGGGCTGCTCCGGCAGTCACGCCTGCACCTGCGCGGTCGAGATCTGCAGCGGCGGCTACTGCCGCAATGCCAGCCAGTGCTGCGATGGTGCCGACTGCGGTACGGGCAACTGGTCGTGCAACAACCACTCCTGCTCCTGTTCCGCACCACGCGTCACCTGCGGAGGGGATTGCAGGACCCCCAACGCCTGTGGTGGCTGTGCCAGCCTGGCGGGAACTCCGGGTAGTTCCTGCGGCAGCTGTGGCACCTGGGGCTGCGATGGCAGCGAGGCTGTCACCTGCAACGGCGACCACGCGACCACCCGCTACTACCACGATGGTGACGGCGACGGCTTCGGCTCGCCCGCCTACCAGGACCTGTGTGCGATCAGCGGCAACTACAAGGTCACCAACGACACAGACTGCAACGACTCCGACGACACCATGTACCCGGGAGCTCCCGAGCTGTGCGACACCAAGGACAACGACTGCAACAGCACCACAGCGGACGGCGCGGCCTGTGGCGGCGGAGCGGCTTTCTGTTGTGGGACTCCCCCGGGGTGCCAGACATGTTGCTCAGCGGGCCAGTGTGGCAGCGGCAACATGTGGGATTGCATTGGTCACGAATGCAGCTGTGGTGGCGTCGAGTGCGGCGCCAACAATGGTTGCTGGGAATGCTGCAACGCCAGTCACTGTCCTGGGAGCGACCTCTGTCTCGGGCATATCTGCGAGCCGAGCTGTGGGGGAGTTCCCTGCTAGCTCCACATGCTCGGGACCTCAGTCCGCGCTGTTGTGCTTGAGCGCTTCGGCCTGGAAATGCGTGCGCAGCGAGGTCACCAGCTCCTCGATGTCGCCCTGCATGATCTTGGGCAAGTTGTGCATGGTGAGCCCGATGCGGTGGTCGGTGACGCGATCCTGCGGGAAGTTGTAAGTGCGGATCTTGTCCGAGCGGTCGCCGCTCTTGACCATGGCGCGCCGCTCCTCGGCGATGGCGTCCTGCTGCTCCCCGAGCATGGTCTCGTAGATGCGGGCGCGCAGGACCTTGAGGGCCTTGGCCTTGTTCTTGTGCTGGCTCTTCTCGTCCTGGCAGATCACCACGGTGCCGGTGGGGATATGGGTGATGCGCACCGCGCTGTCCGTGGTGTTGACGCACTGACCGCCGGGACCGCCGGCGCGGAACACGTCGATGCGCAGGTCCTTGTCCTCGAGGCGTACCTCGACCTCGTCGGCCTCGGGCAGCACGGCCACGGTGGCGGCGGAGGTGTGGATTCGACCCTGGGTCTCGGTGTCTGGCACGCGCTGGACCCGGTGCACGCCGGATTCGTACTTGAGCTGGGAGTAGACCTGGTCGCCACTGATGGCGACGATGATTTCCTTGTAGCCACCCTGAGCGCCCAGGGACTCGGTCATCACCTCGGTCTTCCAGCGGTGAGTCTCGGCATAGTGCAGGTACATGCGGAACAGATCGCCGGCAAACAGCGCTGCCTCGTCGCCACCGGTGCCGCTGCGGATCTCGAGGATCACGTTCTTGTCGTCGTTGGGATCCCGGGGGAGCAGCAAGACCTCGAGTTTTGCGGTCAGCGCCTCCTGCTCGGCCTCCAGACGTTCCACGTCGTCGCGGGCCATGGCGCGAATGTCCCTATCGCTGTCCTCGAGGAGCTGCTGCGCACCTTCGAGGTCGCCCTGCAGCTTGCGGTAGATCTGGTAGGTCTCGACCACCTCGGCGAGCTGCGCCCGCTCCTTGGCCAGGGTCTGGAACTCCTGGCGCCGTGCGATGACCGCGGGATCCGAGAGCTTGTCGGTCAACTCGTTGTAGCGCTGGGCCACCTGCTCGAGCTTCTCGAACATGGGTCACCCGGCTCCGGTGTCGTCGGCGTCGGGACGCGGGGTTGCGGCTTCGTCGATTCCCGGGGCGGTGGTGGCCACCGCGGTCTGTTCACGCTTGTCCGTGAGCGTCTTGAAGATCACCCACCCGGCCACGGCCACAGGGACCAGGATCACGGCGATGAAGGTGACGACCGGCGACACGATGTCTATCCAGGATGCGGGGCTCTCATTCATGGCGGCAATCCTCACGCGACCTTGAGCATGACCTCGTCGAAGCTGACGTAGCGCTCGAGCCGCTCGTCGGCACTGGCGGCCTCGGTCTGCTGCTCGCGCCACAGCACGCTGCGCAGAGCGGTCAGGGCCACCTCCAGCTCGGCGTCTCCCGGCTGGCGGGTGGTCAGGGCCTGCAGCCACATACCGGGCCGGATCAGGACCTGCACCGCACGGCTCCCGGGGTGGCGCGCCGCGCCTCGCTGCACCTCGTAGGCGATGCCGGCGACAGGCAGGGACAGCAGGATCTTGAGCAGCACCGCGAACACATGGTTGGCCAGGGCGTGCTCAAACAGCGTCGGAATCAGGGGAAACACGGCCGCGAACATGAAGATCGAGATGGTGACCACCCACAGGATCAGGCTGGTACCACAGCGCGGGTGAGCGGTGGACATGGGCCGGGTCGACTCCACGTCGAGGGGCAGGCTGCGCTCGAAGGCGTGCACCGACATGTGCTCGGCACCGTGGTACATGAACAGCCGCTTGATGTCGTCGAGGCGTGAGATCAGCGTGATGTAGCCCAGGAAGATGGCCATCTTGAAGGCACCGTCGACGAGGTGAAAGCCCGCGCCATCCAGGTTCAGCCCTCCTGGCACCCACAGTCCGATCAGGTAGGTGAGCCCATGGGGCAGGCCCACGAACAGGGCCACACCCAGGATCAGTGACACCGCCAGCGTGGCCCACAGAGCGGCGCTCTGCTTCTTGTTGCCCTCGCTGGTCACGGGGGCTGTGCTGAGCAACAGGCCTGCGGCGGGGGGGAGAGCACCGCGCACCTTCTCGGCGTGCTGCTCATCGAGCATGGCCTGGTCCGCCGCGAAGTTGAGGGCGGCGATGCCGTTGAGCAGGGATTCGATGAGCATCACCGCGCCACGGATCAGGGGCCAGCGAAACACGCGGAAGCGCGAGAAGGCGTTGTAGACCTTCTGCTCGCGCACCACGATGGACCCGTCGCGACGCCGCACGGCCACCGAGAAGGAGGCCGGGCTGCGCATCATCACGCCCTCGATCACAGCCTGCCCGCCCACGGTGAGGGGTGCAGAGACTAGGATCACGACGAGGCGGTGCAACAGGTCGAGGATACGCTGGCGGCCGGCGTGTGCCGACCCCTGCAAGGGTCGCAGCATCGGGGATCTCATGACGACGAGGGCGTGGCTATTCCGTGGCGGTGGCGCGACCGTACTTGCGGTTGAAGCGCTCGACGCGTCCGGCCGAGTCCATCAGCTTTTGCTTGCCCGTGAAGAACGGGTGGCAGGCCGAACAGATCTCGATGCTGTACGAGGGCCGCGTGCTGCGTGTCTCGTAGACGGCGCCGCAGGCACAGGTGATGGAGGCGTTCTTGTAAACGGGATGAATCTTCTCTTTCATGACTGTCACCGCTTGCGGACCATATATTTGGGTGCCGCGAAAGCTCCCCTAGATAGGGGTCGAGCCCGGGCTTGTCAAGTGTAGCCAGCGCCGGCCAGGGCCCCGGCCTTGACGCTGTCAGGGCGGGACATTCCCGGGACAAGGGCCTAGGATGCCACCATGCCTCGCTCTCTGCCGCCACAGCCATCGCCGTGCCTGCGCTGCGGGCGCTGCTGCGAGGCTCTGTCCCTGGATTTCAGCAAGGCCCAGCTGCGGGAGATGGCGGTCCGGGAGCAACGCCGCCTGCGGCGCGAACCTGGCCACTCCCATGCCGCGGACATGCGCCGTCTGGTCTCCGATGTGGCTTTTATTCAGAAGCACTTCCGGAGAGTTAGCCGGCAGCGCGCCGCCGACATCAACCCCACCTTCAGCTCCCGCGAATTCGATGGCCGCTTTTTTTACATCTGTGATGCCCTGGACAGCGAGGGCCGCTGTAGCCGGCATGCCGAGCGCCCTTACCTGTGCGAGGGCTACCCGTGGTACCGCGATCACCCGCGGATCGACGCGCTGGTGGTCTACCCCTGCGGCTACGAGCGCGATCTGGTGGCCCGCAGGGCCCGCGTCGCGGTCTCGGGCTGACCCCAAAAGTCACGCCAATTCAATACCCTGCGCGCTACACTGGGATGCAAGCGAGGGACTCCTCTGGTGACCAGGGTTTTCGACAGGACAGGCGCGACCTCCACCGATGAGCTAAGGCGGCGTCTCAGCTCCGAGGCGGACCGCCGTGGCAATGCGGACGGCACCGCGGACACCACAGAGCTGCATGCGCTCGCCACGGAGCTGCAGCATCGTGGCACCGACCGCTTCGATGCGGATGCGGCGCTTCGCCTGTCCCAGGCTCAGGACCTTGCCGCCGGCGGCCCTGGTCGTGCGCACACCCTGGATCCTGCCCTGATGCGGGCCCCGGAGCCTCTGCGGCGCCTGGCGCTGGAAGTGGACGCGCTGTGGGGCAACGCCGACGGCCAAGTGAGTGTCGACGAGCTGGAGCGGGTGGCGGCGACCTACCTCGGAGCCCTGCCTTTTTTCAGTGCCCAGGCGGAGACCCTGGTGGAGCTGGCACGCTACCTGGGTACGGCCGGCCGCACCCAGGATGTTGTGGCACCTTCCGTGGTGGCGCTGCGCTCGGCGCTGTCCCGCCTCGATGGCAGCGAGGTGGGTGCAGCGCGCCCCTTTGCCGAGCTGTTCTCCGAGGCCTTGGCCCAGGGCGACATCCCCGGCTCACCCGACTACCTCCGCGACGCGGCCATGCACAGCCCGCGCTGGCATCGCCTGAGCATCCTCGAACACACGGCGATGGCGGTGGACGCGGCGACGCATCTGTCGCGTGCCGCGGGGGTGGACTGGAAGGAAGCCGGCGCTGCGATGCTGCTGCACGACGTGGGAAAGCTGCTCGACCGCTTCCCCAAGCGGCATGGCGGCTTCAACTACTTTGACCACGAGGAGGCCGGCGCACGCTGGCTACAGCAGCGAGGCCTTCCCGAGGACCTGCGGTTCCAGGTCGAACACCACCTGGAGATCCACCGCCGCAGCGTCGACGAGCTCATCGAACTGTGCGGTGGCGACCGCGGGCGCATCGCGCGCTTGCTGGTGGTCGCGTGCGCCGACAGCGTCGCCAAGGGCGACACGCCGGATCAGCTCGGCAACTACGCCGAGATGGTGCCCAAGCTGCGAGCTCTGGCACGGTTCGCGGGCATCGATGGCCAGGCTCTCCTCGACGAGGTGGACAGGCTGCGCGCCGCGCACTTCCCGGCTTCTCCCTGACCGCGATCCCTCCGCACTGGATTCCCACCCGCCGCGATGCCAAGCTCTGGCCCCTGGGAGGGTGAGCCATGCGCATCCTGTACGGTGTCGTCGGCGAGGGCATGGGACACGCGACCCGCAGCCGGGTGGTGCTGGATCACCTGCTGGCCGCGGGTCACCAGATCCGGGTCATGGTGTCGGGGCGGGCCCACGGGTTCCTGCTTGACGTGTTTCACGGCAACAAGAACATCAGCATCCACGAGATCCACGGCCTGGCCATGAGCTACGAGGGCAATGCCCTCGACCTGCTAGAGAGTGTGCTGAGCAACCTGGGCAAGGCCACCCACGGCGTGCTGTGGAACATCGCCCAGTACAGCAAATCGGCCGAGGAGGGCTTTGCCCCCGAGCTGGTGGTGAGTGATTTCGAGAGCTGGGCCTACCTGTACGCCCTCAACCACCGCCTGCCCGTGATCTCCATCGACAACATGCAGGTCATCAACCGCTGCCTGCACGACGACGACGTCACCGATGGCAAGAGCGCGGACTTCTGGATCGCCAGGATGGCGGTCAAGGTCAAGCTGCCCGGGGCCTACCACTATCTCGTGTCGAGCTTCTTCTTCCCGGCTGTTCACAAGCCGCGGACCACCCTCATCCCGCCCATCCTGCGCCCCGAGATCCTGGCAGCGCGCCGCGAGCCGGGCGAGCACGTGCTGGTCTACCAGACCGCGGCTGCCAACGCCGAGCTGGTGCCCACCCTGCGCAAGTTGCCGCAGCAGTTCAAGGTTTACGGCATGGGGCGCGAGGGCCAGGAGGGCAACGTCACCCTGTGCGCCTTCTCGCAGCAGGGCTTCATCGACGACCTGCGTACCGCGCGCTGCGTGGTCGCCGGGGGCGGTTACTCGCTGATGGGGGAGGCCGTGCACCTGCACGTGCCCATGATGTCCATCCCCATCGACGGCCAGTACGAGCAGGAACTCAACGCGCGCTACCTGAAGAAGCTGGGCTACGGCACCTGGGCGCGCAGCCTCGAGCTGGATACCCTGGCCGCCTTCATCGAGAGCTCCGACCGCTACAGCGGCATGCTGCAGCAGTACCTGCCTCGGGACAACGGCATGCTCTTCGGCTGTGTCGACGAGCTGCTGCACCTGGCACAGCTTGACGAGCCCAAGCCTGCGAAGCTCGAGGCGGACAACCTGGGGACCTACGACGGGCCACCGTTGCCTGCGGGGGTGTGACGGTCGGCGTCTGACGGACTGAAGCGTAACGGACGTGCTGACACAGTGGTGCGGGACACCTGGCCGCGCGCCACGGGGAGAAGATCATGCTCACGCACGAGCTGGCGTCGACGATCCGCGATGTGGTGGTGCACCGCGAGGGCGCCGTGGTCACGCGCCTGTGCAGCGTCGAGGCCGGAGCCTGGGCCGAGGAGATCGTGCTGGGCAACCTGCCCCTGTCCCTCATCGACGGCAGCGTGCGCGCCCGGGTCGAGGTGGAGGGTGCCGCCACCGCGCCCCAGCCCAGTGACGTGCGGGTGGAGATCCAGGCGCCGCCCCTGGGTGAGCCCATCGAGGCGCCCTCGGAGGCGGCTCTGCGCGAGGCCCGGGAAGAGGTCGCACGCCTCGAGTGGCTGCTGCGTCGAATCGAGGACGAGGTGGCCCTGCTCGAGAAGGTGTCGTACAAGCTGCCAGAGCGCATCGAGCGCGAGCCTCCGCGGCCCCTGCACGACGCCGTGATGCGCGGCACTGCATCCTGGATCGAACGCGCGCGCACCCAGCGCGTCGAGCGGCGCGCCGAACTGCGGGCCAAGCGGCGCCAGGCCGAGGAGAAACGCGACCGCCTGGAACGGCAGGCCCAGCAGGCCAGGGCCGAGCGCGGCGTCGACGAGACCAAGGTGTGCAAGCGCGTGCGCGTGCGCTTCGAGACTGTGCAGGGCGCCGGGGCAGGGCGCCTTCTGGTCGAGTACCAGGTCCCGGGGGCGCGCTGGCGACCCGCCTACGTGCTGCGGGTGGCCCGGGACGGAACCCGGGCCGACCTCGCCGTGCGCGCGCTGGTGTGCCAGGCCAGCGGTGAGCCCTGGGGTCGGATCCGTCTCGGCGTATCGTCGGCGGATCTGAGTCGCGAGATCGAGCTGCCCGAGCTGCGGTCGCTGCGCATCGGTCGTCGCCAGGCCGAGCCACCGAAGCGGGCGTGGCGGGATACGCCCACCGGCGCCTTCACCCTGTTCGAGGGGCTTGACCGCTTCCTGCAATCCACGCCTCGGCCCACGCCGGGCGCTTTTAGTGACGAGGAGGTCACGGCCCCGGGAGGCCCCAGCAGTGGTGGCCCTCAGGGCTCGGTGGAGATCGTTCCCGAGTCCTATCCAAGCGAACCCATGGCGGAGTACGACGACGACGAGGCCATGGACGCGCTCGACGAACCGATGGCGGTCATGGATGCCGAGATGGACTACGAAGTCTCGGAGCGCATGGAGTCCACCGAGGAGATTGCTGAGGCCGAGCTCACCCGCACACCCGCGGCTCCGGCCATGATGGCAGCGAACATGGCGCCTCCGGCACCTCCTCCGTCGGCACCCATGCGTTCGGCCCCGCGCGGAGCCATGGCCAAGGAGAGCGCACCCATCCTGAAAAAGGCCATGCGGATGCGGATGGAGTCGGCCAAGGCGATGATGGCGGACGGCGCCATGGCCTTTGGTTCCGGTGTCAGCCTGGACGATGACGACGCAGACGAGATCACCCGCGACGTGCTGCTGAGCCAGCTGCAGGTGGCCCAGGGTGCCATGCAATACAGCGAGCTGCGCCTTGTCGGCTGGAAGGACCCCCAGCACGCCCGCGGCTCGCTGCGCCAGGTCGGACTGCGCGACGCCCTCGAGGATCTCACGCCGTCGGCCCTGCGCCAGGTCGAGCGCGTGCTGTCCACGGCTCAGCGCCGCGCCCTGCACCTGGACCCCTTTGCACCGGCCACCCAGTCCCTGGACCGCAGCGCCGGTAGCTTCGACTACCGCTACGACGCGACGGGGCCCGTGGATGTGCCCGCGGATGGCAAGGTGCACAGCGTGCCGCTGTTCACCGAGGGAACGCGCGTGGAGATGACCTTGGTGGTGGTCCCCCGCGAGAGCGACCAGGCCGTGCGCGTGGCGTCGCTGGAGAACCCTCTCAAGGCGCCGCTGCTCGCCGGGCCGGCCGAGATCTACCTCGAGGACGAGTTCCTGGTGGACTCGCGCCTGGATACGGTGCCCAAGGGAGGCCGCATCGACATCGGCCTGGGTGTCGAGGAAGCCCTCAAGGTCGCGCGCAATACCCACTTCAAGGAGAGCACCCAGGGTCTGCTGCGCGGCGGTCTGGGCCTCGAGCACAGCATCGAGATCGAGCTCGGCTCGCGCCTGGGTGCGCTGGCACACATCGAGGTGCGCGAGCGCATCCCGCACGCGCCCAGAGATGCCAAGGATTCACTGGTGGTCGAGGAGGGTGCGATCGACCCACCCTGGGAGAAGTGGACCCAGAGCCCCGAGCACAGGCTCGAGGCTGGCCGGCGCTGGCGCCTGGACCTCAAGCCTGGAGAGACGCGCACGCTCAAGGCGTCCTACGTGGTCCACATCGATGCCAAGGATGAGCTGGTGGGCGGCAACCGCCGCGAGCGAGGTGCCCGATGACCACCCCGACGAGCACACCCGTGGTGATCCCTGCTGCTGTGGCCGAGGTGCTGCTGCTCGAGGACCGCGCCCAGATCTGGCGTCGCGTCGATGTCGAGCTGGTAGCCGGTGCCAATGTGTTGCGCATCGAGGATGTCACACCCCTGGTCGCGGATCGCACCCTGACTGCCCGCGCCGGCGGTGCGGTGCGCGTCGACGAGGCGCGGGTGCGACGGCGCTGGCGCATCGGCGCGACCGAGCGACCCAAGATCGCCGGCGACCTCGAGCGCGAGGAGCAGCGCATCGAGGAGGCCATGGCTCTTGGCGAGGAGTCCATGGCGGCCCTGGATCACAGGCGGCGCCTGCTGGACTCGGCCCACGCCATGCTGGTGCAGAGCATCAACCGCGAGCTGCCCTACCACGAGGATTTCGAGCCGCGCTGGGAGCAGGGCTTTGCGGCCATTGCCGACGAGAAAGCAGCTCTGGACGGCCAGTGGATAGACAGGCAGCAGCAGCAACAGGCACTCGAGCGAGAACTCGAGGCCCTGGGTCTGCAGCGCAGCATCCACGCGCGTTCCGACGACGAGATCGCGACCTCCATCGAGCTGTGGCTCACCGCCGAGGCCGCGGGGCGCGTGCAGCTCGAGGTCACCTACACCGTGCCGTGTGCCCTGTGGCGGCCCATTCACCGCGCCACCCTGCGCGGCAGGGCCCTGCGCTTCGAATGCGAGGCCGCCGTGTGGCAGGTCACGGGCGAGGACTGGGACCAGGCCCGGCTGCGTTTCTCGACCGCACGTCCCACCCAGCGCGCCGAGCCACCCGTGCTCGAGGACGATCAGCTGCAGGTGCGGCGCAAGACCGAGAAGGTGGTCAAGGTCGGTCTGCGCGAGACCACCATTGCCACCACTGGAGAGGGCGCGGCCACCCAGGGAGCCCCAGAGTTGCCAGGAGTCGACGACGGCGGCGAGACCCGCCTGCTCGAGGCCAGCGTGCGAACGTGCATCCCCAGCGACGGGCGCATGCGCCGCATCCCCACCTTCGTCTTCGAAGGTGAGGCCGAGCGCGACCACCTGTGCTGCCCCGAGCTGTCGCCCCTGGTGCACCTGCGCTCGCGCCAGGTCAACACGGCTCCGCATCCGCTGCTCGCCGGCCCCGTGGACCTGCTGCGCGACAGCGGCTACGTCGGTCGCACCCAGATCGGCTTCGTGGCACCGGGTGAGCGCTTTGCCCTGGGCTGGGGCAGCGAGGACAGCCTGCGCGTGCAGCGCGCCCTGCACGAGCATCGCGACACCACGCGCATCACCGGCAAGCAGACCATCAAACGCGAGATCAAGCTCAGTCTGAGCAACCTGGACGCGTCGCTGGCGCGCTTCGCGGTTCAGGAGCGGGTGCCGGTGTCCGAGATCGACAAGGTCAAGGTGCAGGTCGAGAAGGACGAGACCAGGCCCCCGGCGGCGCCTGATGCCAACGGCATCGTCAGCTGGCCAGTGCAGCTCCCCGGTCGCGACACCGACCACATCACCCTGGTGTACACCCTGACCGCGAGCTCCGACGTCGAGGGGCTGTGAGCTCCTGATTCCACACAGCACGCCGTCCCGCCGAAGCCACCTCCGGTCTCGCGCGCTACGCCTTCGTCTCGACCTCTGACGCTGAGCACGCAGCCGACGCGAAAATCCCGACCTGAACGGCGAGGAATCCAGCCATCTTACAGTGGGAGAAAAGTGGCCATTGGGTATACTTCGCGACCTCGGGGTGGGGACTATCGACAGCCGGTGGTGCGCCATCCTTCACCTTCACGCTGGAGGCGACATGCGTCTGTCCACACTGTTCGGTGTGCCGTTGCTGATGGCTCTGGCCGTCCAGGGCTGTGATTGCGGCGGCGAGACGCCCGAGACCAAGGATAGCGGGCGACCCGCCGTCGACGCCGGGCGCCAGGACGCCGCGACTCTGGATGCGCTGCAGCCCGACACCAGTGGTCAGGACCTCGTCGTCACGGGTGACGCAGCCACGAGCGATTCTGCCATGATCGATGTGCTGGTCCAGGACGCGAGCGCCGGTGACTCGAGCACGGCGGATGCAGCAACCACCGACTCCTCGGTGGCAGACATCCTGCTGACCGATGCGGCCGCCGGTGACACCTCGGCAGCAGATGTCACGGGCACCGACGCGGCTGTGGCCGACGTGGTGACCGGCGACGTGAGCCCGCCCGACGTTCCGCTGCTCGATGCTCTGTCAACGGACACATCGAGCTCGGACAGTGCGCTGGGCGACGCCACGGTGACCGACGCCGACACGACGGATGCTCAGAGCCAGCCTGATGCCTGGACCCCGACGCCCCTGGCTGCGGCCTGGATCGGCGCCCATGCCGATTTTCAGGGCTGGCGCAGCGCCACGCGACCGGCCGCGGGAGCCGGTGATGGCATGTTCAGGTACCTGCAGGCGGCGGTGGTGGCCTCGGGCTACCTGTACGCCATCGACCACGGCAACGCCCGGCTGAGCAAGTTCGAGCTCAGCACCGGCGCCTTCGTGGGCTGGACCGGAAAGGTCGATATGACGCCGACGGGAGGTGACACGGGCTGCGCGCAGACACCGTACGGAGTCCTGACCCCTGGTTGGTGCCTGGGTGGCACCTCGCTCCTGACCGTGGGCGGCACAGGCCAGCTGTACTCCCCCATGGCCCTCGCCATCGTGGGGGACACGATCTACGTCGCCAACAGCAGCTCCGAGATCTTCAAGTACAGCGCCAGCACGGGCGTGTTCCTGGGGGCCATCGCCACGACGGGGGTCTACCTGTCGGGCCTCGCTGTCGACGACAGCTTCATCTATGTTTCGAATGGGCAAGGCAGCCGCGTGCTGCGCTACAGCAGGAGCAGCGAGACCCTCTCGGGCTGGCTGGGCCGTGCCTCCAGCACCCCGGATAGCTGCCTGGCTGGTGCGCTTCCGTCGACGCCGGGCTTCACTGGCGGGTGGTGCACCGGTGGCGGCTCCGCAAGTGGCACCCTCGATGGCGAGCTCGATAATCCCATGGGGATTGCCCAGGCGGCCGGGAAGCTCTACGTCTCGGACTATGGCAACTCGCGGGTACAGCGCTTCGACGCCACCACTGGCGCCTTCGAGGCGTGGCTGGGCACGGTGGGTGCGACCACACCGACACTGGGCGGGGACTGTGCAGGTCAAGCCTCGGACTACGTGGCGCAGGGATGGTGCACGGGTGGCACCGCTGCGGGGACCAGTGGCAACCACGGGGAGGTGGGTTACAACTTGGCGCTCCACGTGTCGGGTGGCTCGCTCTTCATCGTGCGCTCGGACTCCCGGGTCTCCAAGTACAACGCGGCCACCGGCGCCTTCATCGGCTGGACAGGTCGCATCGGCGACTTCGCACCGGACTCCTGCCTCGCTGGCGTGCCCGACCCGTTCACGGCTCGGGCCACCGCGAGCTGGTGTGTCGGTGGCAGCCACTGGACCGGAGGCGCAGGCTGGAGGGACGGGCAGCTCGATACCACCAGCGGTGTCTTTGATGATGGCAGTGGAAACCTCTACGTCACGGAATACGCAGCCGGCCGCGTGCATCGCTTCAACACGGACACCGGCACCGCGACGGGCTGGCTGGGCGGCTCCGCTCTGCCGCCTTCGGGCTGGTCGACCGAGGACCAACCAGGCCCGGCCGAGGGCTACCTCGACGGCATGCTCGGCAGCGCCACTCGTGTCTGGTGGGATGCTACCCACGATGCCCTGTACGTGACGGCGCTGGCGCGAGTGCTCAAGTTCGTGGCCTCGACCGGGACTTTTGTCGGATGGGCCGGTCGCACCTCCACGGCACCCGTGAGCTGCGTGGGTGCCGCGCCGGCCACTGTGCCAGGGCCCACGGGGAGCTGGTGCCAGGGCGGCGTGGCCGAGACCGGGCAGGGCGATGGAGAGTTCGACTGGACGCCGGCCGGACTCTACGTCGACGCGGACTACCTCTATGTGGCGGACGGGAACAATGGCCGGGTCGTACGCCTGACCCATGACGGAGCCTCTGCCGGCTGGGTGGGCCTCATCGCGGACGATACCGGGATCTCGCCTCCGGCCTGCGCAAGTGCAGGTACCGGCGCCTTCACCCCGACCTGGTGCAGCGGCGGCAGGGCGGTGGCATATGGTCGAGACTATTTCGGCTACGTCGAGCAGCTCACGATCTCCGGCACCCTGATGCACGTGGCGGATCTGACCAACAATCGGGTCGACCGCGTGGACCTGACCCCGGACAACTTCACCTTCGTCGGCTGGACCGGGCGCGTGGGCAGCAGCAGCGGCAACCAACCGACCTCCTGCCTGGGCGGCTCGACCCCGGGGCTGGGCGAGGCAACCCAGGACTGGTGCCTGGGCGGCCGCTCCGCCGAGGGAAACGGCGACGGCATGCTTCGTCAACCTCGGGGCCTCACCGTGGATTCTGCAGGCAATCTCTATGTCTCCGATGACAACCACCGGATCAGCAAGTTCGCTCCCGATGGGTCCTTCGTGGGCTGGATAGGTTCCAGCTCCAGCACGATCGTGGGCGGGGCTTGCGATGGGTTGAGCGGCGCGCTTCCGGGCTGGTGCACCGGTGGCACGCCAAATTGGTCCATGATCGACGGCAGCTTCCACGACCCCTATGCCGTCGTCTACGAGCCCAGTAGTGGCGAACTGTACGTGGCCAACCTGAACAGCGCGCGGATCGACAGGATAGATGCTGCCACCGGGGCCTTCGTTGGCTGGGCCGGTCGTGTGGGCATCGTGCCGACCGGTGGCGATGCGGATTGCACACTCACGCCTGTGGGGGGCCGCACGCCGGGCTGGTGCACGGGGGGCGGCGCCATCGCGGGCAATGGCAATGGTCACTTCAACCCGACCGATGTCTTCGTCGAAGACCAGGTGCTGTTCATCGCCGACGGTCAGCGCCACCGCGTCACGCGCCTCGCCAAGCATCCCTGAGGCACTGCTCTCATCGAGATCTCGTGCGTGCCCCGGTCTAGCTCCGCCCCACCAGCTGCGGCGCCCGCAGCGTCGAGCGGCGCAGGGCCAGCGCCAGCAACCCACCTGAGAAGAAGCCACCGATGTGTGCGAACCAGGCCACCTGGGGCATTCCCGCCGAAGCCATCAAGAACTGGTAGCCAATCCAGATGCCGAGATACAGCACCACGCGGACCTTGATGCGAACGAAGAAGAACACCATCCACAGCTTGACCCGTGGGAACAGCACCAGGTACGCCGCCATCAGACCCGCGACCCCGCCCGACGCCCCGACGCAGGGGATGGTGGTCGAGGCATTGAAGGCAGCGTGCAGCAGACTCCCGACCAGCACGGCACCCCAGAACACGACGGCGAAGCCGAGCGTGCCCAGTCTGTCCTCGACGTTGTCGCCGAAGATGTACAGGAAATACATATTGCCGAGGAGGTGAAGCAGGCTCGCGTGCAGCAGCGCGGTGGTGAGCACTCCCCACGGTTGCTCGCCCCGCCACAGCCGCTCCGGGATGAGAGCCAGCTGCATCACCCCGACCTCGCCGGCTTGCAGCTCCCACACGTAAACGAGGACCAGCGTCAGCAGCGTGCCGATGAGCATCCACGGTCGACGACGCACGGGGTTGTACACCTCGCGCGGCAGTCCGGTCAGCAGCTGGAACAGATAGGTCCGGGCACCGCCGGCATTGGCCTCGGCCTGCTCCCTCGCCTCCTGCTCGGCCTGCCAGGCCTCGACGATCTCGACCAGGTGCCTGTCCTCGCCGCCATCGAGCCACAGCCCCTTGCAGCGACCGCACACATCCAGGTCCAGCGCCCTGTCACCGCTGCTCAGCCTGAAGGTCTCCATGCGACCGTGACCGTCCGGGCACCGCAGCTTCGATACACCGCGGGACTGCACCTCCTCGCCGTCGAGCCAGCGTGCAGGTTCGGTCGCGGTACCGTAGAGCTGGGCGGCCTCGCCCGGATCCAGGAACAGACCGCGGCAGCGCGAACAGCGGTCGGTCTGCGCGACGGCGTCAGCGTGGTGGTCGAGGACAAAGGTGCAGCGTGGGCATTGGCGGGGTGCCGCAGCGGGCGAGTTCACGCGCTTGGTCCCCCCGTGTCGGGTTCGTAGCCAGTGGTCGTTGCCAGCTATCGAAGCACCAAAAGCAGGTCAGCGTCGTCGGGTTCCAAGAGCGCTCACAGTTCAAGCTCACCCTTGGCGTGGGCGCGCATCAGGTAGGCCAGCACCATCAGGTGCACGGCGCGCGGCCGCATCTCGTTGTCGGGCTTGAAGCCCAGGGCCTCGGCCAGGGACACGAAAACGCCCAACATGTCGTCGCCCACCTCGTCGGTGATGAGCGTGTCCAGGACGTCGGCGGGCAGGTTCTGCATGGCCTTGAGGGCACTGACGGCCTTCTTGGAGTTCGGGGCAGTCATAAAATCTCCTATCGCGCCGCACGGTGTTTGGGCGCTTCCTGCATGGTGCCTGCCGCCGCCGCCATTCTCAAGTCTCAATGAGTATGATCCAGTGCGGCTGTCACAGGAGGTCACCCATGGGTGTCCGTTCAAGCACTGCGTCCCCGGTCTCCGTTCATAGCTCGTCAACGCCATCAACAGTCCCGGCGGCCACAGTGGACAGCGACGTCAACACGACGGGGTCGGGCACTGCGCCCGGGGCGATCGTGGACGTCGATGGCGCGGCCTGGCGAGATTTTCAGGGCAGCGGTCGGCCCGAGGCGCGCATCCAGGGCCTGAGCACGTCGGCCATGACCTCCACCGGTCTCATCGACGTGCAGTGGGATAAGCCCGGCGACGCCGTGACCTTCGAGCTGGCGGTCGAGGTCACCGGGGACCCATCCAAGGTCCGGGCCGAGCTGTGGACCAATGCCAATCACAACGCTGAACCTGCCCGCTACGATGCACTACCCATGACCCTGGCCCGGGTTGACGGGCGCACAGCCGTGTACCGGATCGAGCTGCCTATCGAGAAGCTCGGCAACTACAGAGCCACCGCCCGGCTGTCTGTTGACGACGGACGCAGCTTCCAGTGGGCTGGTGAGCAAGGTATCCCGGACCTGCGCTTCCGGCCACGCGACGAATCCCACGACGCCATGAAGATGGTCGAGGTCAACGTCGGTAACGTCAACTTCGATTCGTCGACGGGCCGACTGGGCACCTTTGCGGACATGATGGAGCCGGGGACGCCCGAGACCACTGGCAAGTACACCCTCGAGTGGCTGGCCGAGCAGGGCAAGACCGATATCTGGCTGCAGCCGCCCTTCGAGGTCTCCACCATCAACCGTCACCCCGATGACGACTCGGGCAGCCCCTACGCGGTCAAGGACTTCTTCTCGGTGCGGACCGAGTACTCGCGAGCAGGTCGAGACCTGCAGGGCGAGGACGCCCGGAACGCGGCCAGCGCGGAGTTCAAGGCCTTCGTGGCCAGGGCGCACAGCCTGGGCATCCAGGTCCACCTCGATGTGGCCCTCAATCATGTCGGCCACAACTACGACTTTCGCGATCTGTTCGTGCGCTACGACAACGCGGGCCGCGAGATCCGCGAGGTGCGCAAGGACGACTACGCCAACCTGGCCGTTGGCGATCAGCTCGAGGTGATCAAGCGCCGCCTCGCCGACCCCAACCTGCCACGCTACATGGAGTACGTCGCGCCCTGGATGTACGGTTCGCGCTTCGGTAACGCGCACGGTGCCCAGAGCGTCGACGAGAAGGCGGCCGGGGGCTGGGGTCAGTGGTACGACACGGCCCAGCTCAACCATGGCGGACACTTTGGTGAGGAGCCCCACCCCGAGTCCCAGGAGGCTGCGGCGGTGCGCGGCTGGCTGACCCGCGTGCTGCAGTACTGGTCCGTGGACATGGACGTCGACGGTTTCCGTCTTGACCACTTGACCGGCCTGCCAACGCGCTTTCTCGAGGAGGCCTTCAACCTGGCCCAGGCCGACGTGGACAGGCATCAGCCCGGCAAGCGTCTGTTCGTGATGGGCGAGGATTTCCACAACGTCGACAACACCCGTCACTACCTCGACGCCATCCAGGGCGGGTGGTTCCACAACTTCATTCGGGCACAGACACCGGCGGACCTCGAGCACATCGTCCAGGACCCCAACTTCAAGCGCAACCTGCTCAACCTCTCCAGCCACGACGAGGAGCGCTTCATCAACGCCTTCGGTGAGAACTACCGCGCAGCCACGCGACTGGGCTGCCTGCTTCATTTATTCGGTGGTCCGTCGATGGAGGTGGCAGGCGACGAGTTCGGCGAGCGCCAGAAGATGCTGTTCAAGCAGCTGCGTGGCCTGCCCGCTCTGCGTTCCATCGACAGCGTCAAGAAGGAGATCGCCACCGCCTACCGTCGTGCCAGCAAGGCCACCCGGACCTTGCCAGCCCTGCAAGATGACAATCGCGTGTTCCTGCAACCCCGGACCGGCGGTCCCGATCCGCACCTGCTCGCCGTGAGCCGCAATGTCGACGCGAACAAGCCCGGTCAAGCCGTGCTGGTCGTCGCCAACCTTCACAACGATCGGACGCGCGAGAATGCCTTCAAGCTCGACGACGAGACGCGGCGTCGCATCGATCCCGATCGACGCTATCAGGTGCGAGATCTGATGGCCGATGATCCGCATGCTTCGCTGTGGGATCCGCCTCTCCTGGGGCGAGAGCTTCTCGAAGGTGGCCTGTTCTGTCGCCTGCGCCCCTACCAGATCCAGGTGCTGGATCTGCAGCCCGTCGACTGATTCTCCTGAAGTTGCGGAGTTTTCTCGAAGGCGATGAACCCGGAGCGTGTCCACGCTTGGCTGGACCGCTGTCCCTCGATACCTTGCCGGCGCCGGTGGGCACCGCGTTGATCGGGCTGACCTTGCACAGACGGAGGCGTGGGCAGGCGTGGCAGAGAACGACAACCAGAGGCGCTACCCGCGCATCGATGCCGCGGTGACCGCTCGCCTCAGCGGTGGACGGCGCAGCCTCGCCCTGCAGACCGTCAACGTGAGTCGAAATGGCGTGTTCGTGCGCACCGAGCAGCCCCTGCCCGAGCGCCACCTGATCAAGCTCTGCTTCCAGATCCCCGGCGGACGCACCATCGACGTCGTGGGCATGGTGGCGCGCTCGAGTGCATCCGGCGATGGACATCCCCTCGGCGTGGGCATGGGTATCAACTTCTTTGCCATGTCCAAGGACGACCGCCGGGACTGGGATCGCTTCTGCTTGGAGCTGGAGCGCAAGCCGCACTACCGGGCCAGCCTCGAGCGGGACGAGGAGCAGGCGAGGGAAACGGCACAAGCTGGCCTGCTGCCCTCCGAACCCGATGCTCCGGCTGCACCGTCCACGCCAGGTGTGTCTCCGGCGAGTGTGCTCACATCCGCGCCTGCGACCGGACAGGGCGGCCTTGTGAACAGTGCCGAGCTGGCTCCCGGTTTTTCTGCACCGCTGGAGGGGCTCGAAGAACTGGACGATCTCGACGTGGAGGTCGAGGCGTCGGAAGAGGTCGAGGTTCCCCTGGTCCCCTCGGTGCCATCCTGGGGCGAGACCGACGATGATCTGGACGTCACCTTCATCTCCGACGACATCGAGATCACCGTCCTCGTGGACGAGTACGAGACCTCCGTCGACGATCCCGGCGCGCGCATCAGTGATGAAGTGTCGCTGGATCCCAACTCCCCGCACACCCACACGGCACTTGGGCGCGTCCTGCTCGAGCAGCTGGAGGACCCGGACTCGGCCGTCAAGGCGCTGCAGCGGGCCCTGGAGTGCGACCCCGACTACCTCGAGGCCCACCAGTTGCTGCGCCTGGCCTATGCCCTGCTCGGGCAGTCCGAGAAGGCGATGGAGCACCTGCGCATCGCCAGGCGGCTCGAACACATCGTCCCGGATGAGGCTGGGCGCTTCTGATCAGCTGTGTGTGTCGACGACGAGGACCTGGTCGCCTGGCACCATGTTCAGGGCCCCGGTCGCGGGATCGCGAACCGCGAGTCGGTAATTCAGCTGGCTGCCGAAGGGGAGACTGACCGGATCCTGTGGCCGGAACGGGGGCGAGCTGCCCGAGGGCGAGGTGTTGATCGGGATGCCCGGGGCGCCGGCTGGCGTGCGCGCCGCGACCTCGGGATGGTCGGCGACCAGGTAGACCTCACGGCCAGGAAAGGCGCGGCCCAGGGCGCTCAGGTCCAGGTTCACACGAGGCCAGCCGGGTAGGGCTTGCAGGGTGTGCACCAGATCCTCGGCCTGCTCCGTGTACTGGTCGTCGTACTTGCGCAGCAGGTGCAGGAAGTTCGCCAGGTAGGCGCGACCCGTGTAGTTGTCGTCGACACGCTTGCTGTCGACGAAGATGAAGCTCTCGTCGTTGCTGGGTGTCTTTTTGTCCGAGCCCATGGCCGCCACGGTCCAGTTCCCCGCCCCGGTCAGCACCTTCATGTCCTTGAGCCCGAACAGCACGCTCTTGCCGTGCACTGCCGAGAAGGGGTTGGCGGTGTTGCACAGCTCGAAGGTGCGGATGCCCGCGGCCTCGAGCAGCTCGTCCGTCGGATCGTCGCCGGCCGGGCGGCCGTAGGCCATCACGGGCTGCCCCCGCTCGTCGACACCATCGGACTTGCGGCGATCGGTGATCGCCAGCACGGTGACCCCGCGCTCCTTGGCCTTCTTGAGCTTGTCGACCAGCGTCTCGGCCTGACCGCGTGCGCGCAGGTTGTGCAGCTCGAACACGGACACCAGGATCAGCTCCTGTTCCTTGTCTATCCACTCGAACAGCTTGTCGACCGGTGACGTGCTTCCCTGGCGATGCGGGGTGAAGAGCACGTTCACGGGCTGGCTGTCGTCCCAGACGTTGGTGGCCTGGGCGTGATCGCGCACCTCGAAGAAGCGCGTCTCGTAGCGGCGAACCATCGCCGCGTCGGTCATGATGTTGACGTTTTCCTCGTTGGTGACCGGCGCCCCTCCTGGATTGAGCGAGCCCGACAGCACCTTCTGGCGGCTCTCGCCACTGTCCGGGTCCTTCCAGTGAAAAATGCGCGATTTCATGTGCATCAGACTGCGCTTGTCGATGCCGACGAGATGCGCTCCGCGGAGGGTCGCGGCGTCCACGTCCTTGTCGCTGCGCAGCACGGTCAGACCCCGGGCCTCAAACCAGTCATCCACCTTGTTCCAGGGCCTGTCGTCCCGGATCTGATCTGACTCCACCAGCACCTGCACCTCGACTCCGGCCTCCACCGCCTCGAACAGCTTCTGGACGATGTCGTCGTTGCGCAGGTTGAACACCATGTACTGGATGCGGTACGGGCTCTCGCCCGACGGATACACCGTGCTGTCGGCTCGCCGCGCCGCAATGACCTCATCGATGCACCTGGCCTCGTAGCCGTAGGCATCCTCGTGCGGTGTGAAGAACACCTCGAAGGGCCTGTCCACCGTCCCGTCGTATCCGTCGGCGGCGGTTCCCGGGACGGTCAGTGGCGACCCGGGAACGACCGGTGGCCTCGTTGTGGTCGGTGCGGGTACTCTCAGGGTCGGTGCGGACAGGCTGGGTGTGCGGACAGACATGGACACTCCAGGGCGCGATGCTCACCTGCAATGACAGCATCCCTGGGGTCATCCGACAAGCAGGACAGGGCGCTCGCGCCCCGGGCTCAACCGTCGTCGAACAGAGCTGTGTAATACGGGATGACCTGTACCATCTCGGTCAGAGGCAGCGCACGCAGGCGCTGCAACCAGGGTTGTGCCCTGGGCAGGGTGAGCTCTCGTCCCCTCAAGTGAGCACGGACCAGGTCGCAGCCGTACAGGTCCCCCTTGTCGTCGAAGCTATGACCAAAAAGCCGGCACACCAGTGGCCGCGTTGCGTAGCACCCGCACTGCCCATTCGCGTCGAGGACAGGGCAGCGAAATTGCAGTTTCTGATCCAGGGGTGCGCTCCCCCCGAATCCGGGCAGGGCCTGGATGCGCGGACCCAGTTCCCGCATCAAGGCCCGGGAACGCTCCCGCACGGGCTCCAGCGCATGCTGAACCTGGAGTTCGTGAACGAGGGCCAGGTATTCCAGGGGAGTGATGCGCGGGCTCGAGGTGCAGCAGGCGTCGCACCCGGCGTGGCAGGGGAGGGACAGGTCGTCCGAACGATGGGTCAGGGCCCGATCAGACTCTTGTTGCAGCCGGTGAAGCCCATCCAGGGCTCGCTTCAGATCCACGCCGAGCGCGTGAGCGGCCTGAACACAGCGCTCGAGGTGTGTCGTCGGACCTGTCATGGCGACATTGTGTCACGACGCGGGGCGCAGGTCTGCACAGTGGACCGCGCATACGAGCTGTGCGACAAATGACACCATGACGACGACCCGATCGGACATCGAGACGGCTGTGACCCTCGACGAACGCCTGGAGGAACTCGTGCAGCTCCGATCCCTGGCCGATGCGGCAGACGAGATCATCGAGCAAGGGCTGCGCGATCAGCTCAACCTTGACCGGGTCCTCGCTCTGCTGTTCCCGCTCCTGGGCTCGCACCTGCAGGCCTGCCGGGCCTGGGTGCGGACCTTCGACGACAACCTCAAGCGCAAGGACTTCTACTGGAGCGAGGACGACGACCTGCTGTGGCCCGTGGACCTGTCCCATCTCGAGGAGCGCACCCGGGGAGGGGAACATGTCGCCGAGGTGGTCGACGGCCATAGCGTGGTGGCCTGCAAGATCGACGTCGCAGGAGAGGACTTTGGCACTGCGGCGTTGTGCGTCGCTGAGCCACTCGACGGGCCCGAGCTGGAGCAGCGTGCCCGGCTGCTCACGGTCTGGTGCGAGCAGCTCGACAATCACCTGGCCTCCATCGCCCAGGCCAGGCGCAAGCACCACGCGGTGACCGCCCTTTCCGAAGCCCTGCGCGATACCGTGCTCAGCGATGGCATCGAGAAGGCCCTGGCGGTGCTCGCCGAGCACGTCCGATACGATCACCTGCTCCTGGTGTATCGACACGACGAGGACAGCGAGGGTGGCACCGCTGCCTACTGGATCGTCAAGGACCGAAAGCTCATCTACGACTCCCGTGGCCAGACGGACCCCGAGGTCGACGCTTTCATGCGAACTCACGCCATGCGCCTGCTCCTCCACGACGAGACCAACGCCGTGGCGGCCCGCTTCGGGCTGGGTACGTTTCGCGAGGAGGTGATGATCAACGGGGTCAAGGATACGCGCATCGTCGGTCGTGTGCTGGTCAGCAACCGCAGCGGCAGTGACTTCAGCACCATCGAGCGCGACCTGCTCGAGCGCTTTGCCGATTTTCTACGGCAGCGCATTGTCGACTTCAACCGCGAGTGGCGCCACCTGTCCCTTGCCTTTCCGCGCACGACCGTGAGCCGATTGCTCAACGAGGACAACTACGTCGAGCGTTACCTGCGGCCCCGGGAACGCGACGTCGCCATCATGTACTGTGACATCTCGGGCTTCACCCGGGTCAGCGAGCAGGTGCTGCGGACGCCAGCGCTCATCGGCACGCTGGTGGACACCTGGAGCAACCACGTTGTCGAGATGATCTGGGGCAGCGACGGTGTGTTCGACAAGATGGTCGGCGACTGTATCATCGGCTTGTGGGGCCCCCCCTTCTTCGAGATGAGCCCCCAGGAGGCTTGCCGCCGGGCCGCACTGGCTGCGATCGAGGTGCGTGCTTTCACGCGATCGCTGACCCAAAGTGAGCTACTCCCGCAGCTGCGTGAGCTGGACCAGCCCCTGACTGTGTCCACGGGGCTCAACTACTGCCCGCTGTTCGTGGGCCTGTTTGGCCCCAACGAGAACTACACCGGCTTCGCCTCGGGCATGAACAACGCAGCCCGGCTGCAGGGCGTGGCCGCGCGGGACGAGATTCTGTGCATGGACAACATGTGCCAGGTGCTCGGTTCCCGCGGGGAGTTTTCCGAGGAGAAGGCAGCGCAGGTCAAGAACGTGGCTGAACCCTTGCGCTTCCGGAGTCTACTCGGTGTGCACTGAAACGTGCACGTCGTTACAGAGACGCTGCTGGGAGTTCCTGCGGTGGAGGAGTCGGCCTCGTGCTCGAGCCCGGTGACATCCAGCGATTGTGCCAGGCCAGCCATGCCGCCACCCGGCCGCTGACGATTCGCGTGCATCCGGGGGCTGAGTCCCCTCTCGCAGCCCATTTCGCCGGCATCGCCCGGCAGCTGGCAGCTGTCTGCCCGCAGCAGGTCCTGGTGCGCGAGGGGGCTGCGGAGGTGGTGGCGGGCACGCCAGCCCTGGTGGTCACGGTCGATGGTCTGCAGGTGACCTACTTGGCGGCCATCGAAGGTCCCGAGAAGGCTCCCTTCGTGGAGTTGCTCGAGCGCCTTGTCGCGGGTGAACCAGGCCCTTCGCCGGCCGGGGCGGACAGCACGGATAGGCCACAGCTCATCGTCTTCGTCGCGGCGGCCTGCCACCACTGCCCCAGGGCTGTTCGCGCCGCTCTCGCCGTGGCGCTCGACGATCCGCGAGTTGTGGTGAGTGTCGTCGACAGCCAGCTCTTCCCTGAACTGGCCCGGCGCTACGGCGTGCGCTCCGTGCCCAGCACCGTGGTTGATGGAGGCCTGGTCCTGATCGGTGAGCTCGACGCCGCAGACCTGCACCGCGTGCTGTCCGGACGTGGCACGCCAGGGCATCGCACGGCACTGCTTCGCTCCCTGGCCGAGAGCGGTCGCTTCGACGAGGCCCGGGAAATGCTGGCCGGAACGGATGGAGCCGTACACTTCGTGTCCCTGTGGCAGCAAAGCACCACGAGCCTGCGCATCGCCCTGCTCCTGGCTGCCGAGAAGGCCCTGGACCGCGATTTCTCGGTGCTGGATCCCTGCGTCGGGGGTTTGCTGCAGCTCCTGGGTAGTGCCGATCGGGCCCTGCGAGGAGATACCGTGGACCTCCTGGGGCGCATCGGCAGCGACAGCGCCCTGGTCGGCTTGCGTCCGCTCCTCGACGATCCGGATCCTGACGTCGCCGAGATGGTGGCGGAGTTTCTGGCCACGGACGGTCGACGCCGACAGCCTTCGTAATGGGACGCTCCCCCAGCCCGGGGCGACGCGTGCAGACAGGAGTCCCGCACAGTGGCCACGTGATCGAATCGATACCACAAGGCACAGAGGCCAAGCTGTACACCTGTGCGATAATGGGGGTGTGACCAGGATTCAACCACGACCGACCTCGGCAATGCCTCGGACCCCGCGTCCGCTCCCTCGACCGTCGTCCATGGTGGAGGACCCGGACGCCGCGGTCGACACCCTCGAGTCCAGTCCCTCCCGCACCCAGCTCGACCCTGCCCAGCTCCAGCGCTTTG
Source organism: Pseudomonadota bacterium (assembly GCA_043821645.1). GTDB lineage: Bacteria > Myxococcota > JACRCW01 > JAFGSX01 > JAFGSX01 > JBDRCO01. The sequence goes on from JBDRCO010000037.1 coordinate 130,872, forward strand.
CAGGTTTTCGGTGGCGTGATGACGAGGTGGATGACGTCATGCGGCACTTCGCGGTGGGGGATGCTGCTGCACTCCTCCAGGCTGCGGTGGTCCTGGTTGATGGTGACAGGATTCTCGCGCGCAGCGAGCTGGAGGCGGCTGCGTCTCGGCTTGGTTCGGCCGTGGCCGGCGGTTGCCGGTGGTCTCCAAGCGTGCTCGCGGACGTGATGAAACATCGAGGCATTGCCTCGGAGACGGCCCTGCTGGCCCAGGCTCGCCTGATTGACGACGGGGATCGCGTGCTCGACGCGCAAGAGCTTCAGCGCGCCGCGGTCATGCTCGGGCGCGTGGTTCCGGCCAACGACGTGCGGGGAGTACACCGCCGCATCGACGAGCTGGCGTCTCTCCCAGGAGTGCAGCGTGAACATCTGGGCTCCGTCGACGACTGGCCCCTGGACGCCCTGCACCTGCCCTGCACGAGCCCACCGCCTGCGTTGCGGCTGCTTGTCACCGGCGGGGTGCATGGCAACGAACCCTGCGGGCCGTCGGCAGCCCTGCTCCTAGCAGAGTGCGTGGCCGCGAACCCGACCCTGCGCGGTCGTATCGATCTCACGGTGATACCCTTGCTCAATCCCCGCGCCCTCGACGCTGCGACGCGGCGGACACCCGAGGGGCTGGACCTCAACCGTGCCTTCCGCGACGGTCCGGATGCGCCCTCAGAGGTCCGGGCTGTGGCCGGCCTGCTCGACCAGCATACCTATGACCTGGCCCTGGACCTGCACAGTGGCAAGGCCAAGCGCAACGGATTCTGGGTGCTCCACCACGGGGCCCGGGACCTCATGGAGGCGGCCATGCGGCGCTTCGATGAGCGCTGGCCCGTGCTCAACGGCAACACCCGGCCGTATCGCATGGCCGTGCCCGGAGTGGGTGAGAGCGGCAACGACGACACCCTCAAGAACTTCGTGGCCCGTCGCGGCGTACCCGAGACGGCGACGGTCGAGGCTCCCGCGTCGGTTGGCTTCCTGGATCAGGTTCTGGGTGAGGTCGACCTGGTCCAGCACATCCTGGTGGAGGCCCTGGCTCGCCGTCCAGGCTCCGTGGTCGCTGGCGGGTCCGGAACCGCCGCCGATCACGGGTGAGCTCCATCCCTGCGACCAGAACTTCGGCGTGGCATCCTCCATCAGGTACAATGGTGTCGTTCAGCACGCCTCTGCTGAGGGAGAGATGGCATGACCCGCGTTGTTCACATCCTGCTGGGCGGACTGTCGTTCGCCTGCGCCGCGTGCCCGCCGGCGACACCACCCGACGTCCCCTACCAGCCCACGAAGACCATCTGTGGCAACGACCGCAAGCAGAGCGGCGAGACCTGTGACAGGTCTGACCTTGCGGACATGACCTGCGGTCAGCTCGGCTATGGCAGCGGCGTGCTGGGGTGCAAGGCGAGCTGCAAGGATTTCGATCGCTCCGGCTGTTCGGCTCCGTCGACCTGCAGCGACGGTGTGCGCAACGGCGTCGAGATCTGCGACGGAACCGATCTGGCGGGTGCGATCTGCGAGACCCTGGGTCTCGGCCCCGGCACCCTGCGCTGCCTTCCCAATTGCGGTGATTACGACATCGCGGGCTGTGCACCGCCTCCTGACTGCGGTGACGACGAGATCAACGGTCCTGCGGAGCTCTGTGACGGCGAGGACCTGGACCATCTGACCTGCGCGCGTCTCGGCTACGAGAGCGGGACCTTGCGCTGTGCGTCGGACTGCCTGAGCTTCGATCGGTCGGGTTGCATGGCCCCCCGCGACGCCGCGGTGGCCGACAGCACCGTTGCGGACGGGTTCCGACCGGATGCAGCGGGGCACGATCTGGGAGTCCCCGACGTCCGGATCCCGGATGTGCGTCAGCCGGATACGAGGATCCCCGACGTCAGCGTCTTCACCGACCACGCATTGCCCGACCTGGTGGCCACTCCGGACAGCGCGCTGGCGATGGATGCCTGGCATCCACCCGATGCGGGCGCGGCTGTGCTGTCCGTGTACGACATCCAGAACACGGGTTCGATCCTCCATCCGTTGGTGGAGACCTGGGTCACGGTGCAAGGCGTGATCGTCACCGCCATCGACGCCCGGGGCAACAACCTCGGCTTCTGGGTGCAGGAGCCCGGCGGCGGCCGCTACAGCGGCATCTTCGTGTACAAGCCGGACACGGATCCCTTTGATGTCACCACTTTACAACGGGGAGATGTGGTCACCGTGTCCGGTCTCTACATCGAGTACTTCGACTTGTCCGAACTCCAGATGTACAGCGTGCAGAAGACCGCGAGTGGGGCGGCACCGTACCCGGAATACCCATCCGACCTTGGCACAGACCCCGAGGCCTGGGAGGGGGTGCTGGTGCAGGTGGGGCCCGACTGCGTGGTCACCGGCTTCTATTCCTTTGGTGAGGTGCAGACCACCTGTGCCAGGCTGGACGACGAGATCAGCACCTTCGCCGTCGAGTACGGCATGTCCTTCAGCTCCATCACCGGCATCTGGAACTACAACTTCGAGACTTACAAGCTGTTGCCCCGGGACGTTCTGGACTTCGGCGCCTTCACCTATGTCGATGCCGGTGGCTTCGACCTGTAGCCATCCCTTTCAGCTTTCTGTTCAGCAAGTGGGAAGCTCCTGGGTCTCGTCGTATGATGACGGCGATGGCGCCGCGTCCGTCCTTCGTTCGCTTCGGTCGCTACCTGCTGCTGCACAGGCTGGCAGTGGGCGGTATGGCCGAGGTTTTTCTGGCCATCGATCCGAGAGCGCCGGGCGACAGGCAACTGGTCGTCATCAAGCAAATCCGCGAGGACCTGTGCAGCAATCGCGAATTCGTCGACATGTTCATCGACGAGGTGCGCGTGATCGACAGGCTCGATCATCCGGGCATCGTCCACATGCACGAGTACGGCGTCGTCGATGGGCGGTCCTTCATCGCCCTCGAGCATGTGTGGGGCGAGTCGCTGGCGACCTTGACCAGGATCTGCGCCGACCAGCAGACACGCTTCCCCATCTCGGCCGCCCTCTACATCGCGTCCGAGATCGCTGCGGCGCTGGACCATGCCCACACCCACCTGGACCGCGCCGGACACCTGTCGCCGGTGATCCATCGCGACGTGACGCTGGGCAACGTGGTGGTGTCCTACCAGGGCGACGTCAAGATCCTCGACTTCGGTATTGCCAAGGCCCAGGGGCGTCTCGCCGAGACCCGGGCCGGCCATGTGAAAGGGACCCTCGGCTACCTGGCACCCGAGCAGATCCGGGGCGAGCCCGTGGGGCCTGCCACCGACATCTACCAGCTCGGTGTGTTGCTATATCACCTGGTGGTCGGTCATCCCCCCCTGGTCGAGGCCAATGACCTCGAGCTGATGAAGGCCATCGTCAACGGACGGGTGACACCGCCATGCGAGGTCAACCCGGATTTGCCGCCAGCGGTGGAGCAGCTGCTGCTTCGCGCCATGGCTCTGAAACCCACAGAGCGCTTTCGAGGGGCCGGTGCCCTGGCAGAGATGCTGCGGCAGATGATCGCCCCGGTGTATCACGAGGCCCAGCAGCGACTCGCCTCGCTGATGTTGCGCATCACGGGCGATCGCTATCAGCGGCAGCAGGAGTTCATCCGCGGCCTGCTGGCGGGCCGGAAGGTCGAGGAGTCCGGAGGCTCCAGCCTCTTCGAGTGGGCGTTCAACGAAGCCGCACTCGAGACCTCGAGTCACGGCATGGCGGTCGAGACCGATCACGCGTCACTCGACGCGGAATCCACGGCGGTCATGCCCAACCAACTGCTGGCCGAGCTGCACCAGGTTGATGGTCACGTGGATCCACCCGACACCATCGTCGAGGAGTCCGGGTTTGATCTCCGCATCCAGCGCGGGTTCGTCGGGTCGAGCGAGTTTCAGCCAGGCGAGATGCGGGACGAGCAGACCGAGGATGGCGACGAGGTTCCCGAAGCCAGGCCAGGCCGCGGCCACGGCGCCGAGCCCCTGGGTGTGCCTGACCTGCACGAGATCGAGACCTTGCTGCAGGAGCCAACGTCACCCGCTCGTGTTCCCAAGCCAGTCTCCGGAGTGTTTCGCTCTCTGGCGGGAGGCGTGGCCCCCCGGGCCGCCAGCGACGAGAGAGGCTCCGTGTTCACCCAGCGGCGCTCCGCCGAGCAGCGGCGACGGGATCGCGACATCGCTGACGACCTCCTGACCGGTGACACCGCGATTCTGGAACCTGCAAAGCGTGCGGGATTTTCCGACGAGGCCCGCGCCCTTGAACTGGAGCTCGAGCGGGGTTTTGGCCGCGAGGAGCCACGAGCACTCGATGACGACGTGGGAGCTGCGGTCGGTGCGGCCCTGGCCGACGTGCCGGCCTCGGTGGATGATCTCCTCGACGAACCCATCCACGATCAGGTCACCAGCCCAGGTCTCCGCGACGCCGAGTCGACGGTGGTGGTACGCCAGCGCAGGGCTGCCCTTCGCGCCTTTTCCAAGGTGCGCTCGGGACCGGTGGCGATCGAGGATGCCCAGACACGCCTGCTGGAACTTGAACCTTCCCCCGATGAGATCCCGGTGGCTCCTCGGCAGGTGCCGGCGCTGGAATCCACCACGGATCCTGGGGTGCAAGAGTCTCTGGCAGAGCGGCTCATGTCTCCTCCTGATAAGGCCGTCCTGATCGTCGATCCCAACCTGGCAGCAGCGGTGACGGCGATGGTCGAGGCTGTCGACGACCGCGAACCGGCGCAGCAAGACGACGCACAGACTCTGCACCGCGCTCCCACGGCTCCATCCGTACGGCGTCAGGTCAGGGACTGGGGATCTGACCAAGACCCTGCGGCCGTGACGGACTGGAAAACCGATGCCTCCATATCCGTCGGGCAGTTTCGCAACCGCGGAGCCCGGCTGTTTGCCATGCTGCTCCTGCTTGGTCTGCTGGCACTGGTGGCCGGGACCTTCTTGCTCAACCCCTCCCTGCTCAAGACCGTTCGACGGGCGATGGCGCGACTCAGCGGAACGCTCGACGATGGCGCTGGTTCCCCGCCCTTCGTGCCCCTGCGCAGCGACGGGGGCACGCTCTCCGCCTCGGAAGGACCCACAGGCGCCGATGCAGGATCCGCGGATTCGGCAGCAAGCGGGATGCGAGCGACGGAACGTGGCTCCATACATCTGGCAGAAGAGGTCGCCGGGCAGGCGGAGGAGGGGAACGACAGCGAGGACAGCGCAGGGGACGCCGAGGAGGAACCCGGTGTCGAGGTGGACGCCGGTCGCGCTGCGCGGTCGCCGCGCGTCGGCTCAAAGGTGCCTCCCGGAGAGCAGAACCTGGCTCGTCCTGGCAAGCACGTGCTCGGATCTTTGCGGGTCCAAGCAGGGCCGGGTGCGCGCATCGAGTACCCCGGAGGGGGAGGGCAGGGTGAGACCACGCTCCAGGTGCTCGCCCGCAAGGCCCGGCTTCGAATCACCGTCGACGACGTGGTCCTCGACCTGCAGCACGAGGTGGTAGGGGATCAGATCAAGTTTCACGTGCGCAGCACACCGGTGCTGAGCCTCGAGTACAACGGACTCAAGATCGGTCAGACGCCCAAAGCGATGATGCTGGGCAAGCGCTTCCGCGTGTCTCTCGGGGCCGCGGAGCGCGGCACGCCCATCGTCGTCTCGCTGCGCTACCTCACCCCCTGATGCAGCGCCCGCGCCGCGCCGGGCACATTGCTGCGCTGCAGCATCATCAGTGCATGTACAGGCCTCCATTGATCGAGACATCGCTGCCGGTGATGAAGCCTGCCTGGTCGTCGGTCAAGAAGGCCACGGTACGGCCGATCTCGTCTGGCGCTCCGAGACGGCCCACCGGCACCTGGGCCACGATCTTGGCGCGCACCTCCTCGGGCATGGCCATCACCATGTCGGTGCCGATGTAGCCCGGGGACACGGTGTTGACGGTGACGCCCTTGCGCGCTCCCTCCTGGGCCAGGGCCATGGTGAAGCCGTGAATACCGGCCTTGGCCGCGGAGTAGTTGGCCTGGCCGAACTGCCCCTTCTGCCCGTTGACCGACGAGATGTTGACGATACGGCCCCAGCCACGCTCGCACATTCCTGGAAACACCTGCTTGCTCGTGTTGAAGACGCTGTCGAGGTTGGTGCGCAGCACGGCGCTCCAGTGCGCCAGGTCCATCTTCCGGAGCATCGCGTCGCGGGTGATACCCGCATTGTTCACCAGCACTTCGACCGGTCCTCGCTCGCGTTCCACGCGCGCGACCAGGTCCTGGCAAGAGGCGAAGTCGCTCACGTCCACGGCCTCGATGGCGACGTCGATGTCCTCGGCGCGCATGCGCCGTTGCCATTCCTGGGCCTGGCTTTCCTCTGGCGGGTAGTAGGCAGCCACCACGTGGCGTCCCTGGCGAAAAAGGGCGCGGCAGATGGCCGTACCCAGTCCTCCGTTGCCCCCGGTGACGATGGCGATGCGGCGTTCGGACATGATGAGCCTCCTTGCAATGCAGCAAATAGGAAACGAGCCGTTCTGGAGTGCCGATGGTTCCCTCGACACCTCCCAGAATATGGACCTAGGCGATAGCACTGAAAATGATGCAATGCAACAATTTGCGATCGGCGCCACTCCAGACGGGCACGGCGACCGCAACCGGGCCCGGGGACACCACCCCCTGCTTGCGTCGAGACCGCGTCGGGGACAGCATGCCGCTTGCGGACGATCCGTAGGGAGTCCTCATGCGCACCCCCAAGCCCCTTCGTATTCCACTCTTCTCCAAGCGCCGCCGCAGGCGGAGTGCTCCCGGAGCCGATCCCGGGACCCTGGTCATGGCGTCGGATCTGCCGGCGATGAAGCTCCGCCTGACCCACTACCAGGCCGAGGTCATCGAGGAGCGCGATCTGGGGTTCGAGGAGCTACCCGCAGTCCTGGCTCAGGAGACGGGCGGAGTCACCTGGATCGACGTGCAGGGCCTGGGGGACGAGGCCAGCCTGCGGCGGGTTGGAAACGCGCTGGCACTCCATCCGCTGGTGCTCGAGGACATCGCCCATGTCCACCAGAGGCCCAAGGTGGAGGATTACGACAGCTACCTGTTCATCGTACTGCGCTGCGTGCGACTGCTCGAGGACGGGCGGGTGGACAACGAGCAGCTCAGCCTGGTGCTCAAGCAAGGAGTGCTCGTCACCTTTCAGGAGAAGGCCGGGGACGGCTTTGACGCCGTGCGACGCCGCCTGCGTGAGAACAAGGGCTCGCTGCGCAAGCAGGGCGCGGACCACCTGGCCTGGGCGCTCATCGACGTGACCGTGGACCTGGCTTTTCCGGTGCTCGAGGCCTACGGCGAAGCCATGGACCGCATCGACGACGAGGTGCACCAGAACCCCACGCCGCAGATCTCGCGAGGCATCCACGACATGAAGCGCGAGCTTCGCATGCTCCGGCGCGCCCTGTGGCCATTGCGCGACGTCACCAGCGCCCTGAGTCGGGATGATCTGAGCTTCCTGGGTGACAGTGCCGCCACCTTGTTCCGGGACTGCCACGATCACGCGATCCAGATGGTCGATTTCATCGATGGCAATCGCGAACGGGCCGGCGATCTGGCGGATCGCTACCTGGCTGCAGTGAGCGAGCGGACCAACCAGGTGATGAAGGTGTTGACCATCATCGCCACCATCTTCATCCCGCTGACCTTTTTGGCCGGGATCTACGGCATGAACTTTGATACTGCAGCCAGCCCCTACAACATGCCCGAGCTGCGCTGGCGCTTTGGGTACCTGGGCTTCTGGGTCTTCAACGTGGTGGCGGTGGTCGGCATGCTGTGGTTCTTCCGGCGCAAGGGCTGGCTGGGTGGTGGCGGCCGCCCGTCAGGTCAGTAGGATTTGAAAGTCGATGGCTCCGGGCGCGCTCTGCCGCATCCGCACCTGGCCCTGCTGCTCGAAGATCTCGAGGGCGCCCTCGTAGATTCCGGTCTGGTAGTACTCCGGAAAGGCGTAGGACCCACGAAGATGGATCACGGCGTGCCTGTCATTGACGATCTCGGCCTCGGCGCTGGCTGTGGTCAGCATGTTGTACACGCGATTGACCAGCCGCACGGCGGCCATCAGGTCGCGGCCCGCGAGGGCGAAGAGGAAGGTGCCGGCGGCGCTCTGCTTGAGATTGCCGTACACCGGCAGACCAAGCCTGCGCAGCGCTTCTCCCAGGGGTAGATCGCCATGCAGCGTGCGGGCAGCCTCGACGACAACCTGCATGAACTCCCTCAGCGGGTAGTCGGTGAACGCGGCGTAGTGGCCGCGACCCAGGCGCTGCTGCGTCTTCTCCTCGACGGCTTTCAGCAGAGGCTTGAACATCATGCCCTTGATGGTCGAGTGTTCGGGCGTGGCTGCGATGCGTGCCTCCACGTCGATGGGAGACAAGAAATCAGGTCGTGTGAATTCTGATTCCGCCATGAGAACTCCCCCAGGTTCGAATCAGGTGCCGGGGTCCGCCAAAGGGTCCTGGCCGAGCAGGCGGCCTCGCACCACTGCCTCGAGGCCCCCGGCGACGATCAACTCCTGTGCTGCGGGCCCCAGGGCGTCGACGCGATAGCGTGCGTCGCCAAACTCCAGTACTCCAGCCACGAAGTCCACCCGGGCAGAGCGCGCGGTGTCGATGGTGAGGGCAGGGCTGTCTGCGAAGCGCGCACGCAGCGCCTCGACCAGAGCCGGGCATTCCACGACAATGAAACCATTGTTGAAGGCATTGCGCTTGTAGGTGTCGCTGAACGAGGCCGCGATGACCAGGCGGATGCCTCGGTACTTGAGAGAAGTGGCCGCCTGCTCCCGCGACGAGCCGGAACCGAAGTTGCTGCCCGCGACGAGGATGTCGCCGCCGCGGGCGATGTTCTGAAACTCCGGGTCGTAGTTGAGCATGGCCACGGCCGCCATCTGCTCCGGCGTCAGGTCGTCCTTGTAAGTGTAGTCCTTGCCGTAGATGCCGTCGGTGTTGAGGTTGTTCTTGTCGAGCCACAACACGCGGCCCTCGACCAGAGCCGGAAAGCCGTCAAGCAAGCCCCCCTCCACCTCGGTCTGTCCCTCGTCGCGGCGGTGCTCCTCGAACGAAGCACGCAGCTCCTGTGCAGGCCTCGCGTCCGGTGCGGCGATATGGCCGGCCGCCGCGGAGGCGGCGACCACGGCTGGCGAGGCCAGGTAGACCTGGGCCTCGCGCGAGCCCATGCGTCCCTTGAAGTTGCGGTTGGTGGCCGAGACGCCGACCTCGCCCGCCTCCAGCAGGCCCTCGCCGAGGCCGATGCAGGCGCCGCAACCGGCTGGCAGTTCGCGGGCCCCGGCCTGCACCAGCACCTGCCAGTGCCCGGCCGCTCGTACCCTGTCCTCTATCTCTCGCGACGCCGCCGCGATGTAGAGCTGCACGCCCGGGGCGACCTGCTTGCCACGCAAGACGTTGGCGGCTGCTGCGAAGTCCTCGGCGCGGCCGCCCACGCAGGACAGCAGGTAGGCCTTCTGGATGGCCACGTGCCGTGCCTCGATCTCGGGCAGGGCGACCATGCGCTTGACCTCGTCAGGTCCGGACACGTGGGGCGTCACCGAGCCCAGGTCCAGGCTCAGGATCCTGGAGTAGAAGGCCTCGGGGTCCGCTCGAGGGCTGTCGTCGCACACCTGCTCGACGACGGAGAGCGGGAGACGAGGCCTCGCATCGCCGCGCTCGACCATCACCTGGGCTCGGCCGCGCAGGAACGCCCGGGTCACCTCGTCGCAGGGGAAGACGCCAGCCAGGGCGCCCCATTCCGTCGACATGTTGGCGATGGCGAGGCGCTGGTCCATGGTCAGGCTTGCCAGGCCTTCACCCGCGAACTCGACGGCGCAGTTGAGTACCTCGTCGTGATTGAAGTGACCGCACAGCGCGATGATCACATCCTTGCCACTCACTCCGGGTTGCAGGCTTCCCTCGAGGATCACCTGGACCACCGTCGGCACCTGCCACCAGGTTTCACCCGTGGCCCAGATGGCCGCCGCGTCGGTGCGGACCACGGGAGTGCCCAGCGCGCCCACGCCGCCATACAGGTTGCTGTGCGAGTCCGAGGCCACCACCAGGGTACCCGGCAGGGCGAAGCCCTCATCGACGACGAGCTGGTGACCGATGCCATGCCCGGCGCCAAAGAAAGCGATGCCCTGCTCGCGGGCGAAGGCCTCGATGGCGGCGTACTTCGCCAGGTTCTTTGGATCCTTGTTCTGCACGTCATGATCGAGCGCGAAGACGGGCTGCGCCGGATCGTGCACCCGTGTTGCACCCAGCGACCTGAACTTGGGCAGCACCGCGCCGGTATTGTCGTGGGTCATCACGTGAAAGGGTCGCACCCGGACAAACTGGCCTGCGTGAACCTGCTCCCCGGGCGAGAGGCCCACGGCGAAGCGCTGTGTGATCTTCTCGACGATGTTCTGTGGCATGGGAGGCCTCTTTTGGCTGGAAAACTCTTCTGACCGTCCCCGGTCGACGCAGCCAGGTGTTTGAGTTCAGAGAACTTCATGCTACAACGCAACGCGTCAGAAAGGCTGAATGGGGGTGCGATCAGCCTTTCGAGGGCGCAGATTGCCGGGCCCGTGCTGGGCGGGCAATCGTCAACAGCAGGAGCATCGCATGCCGCTCAAGCAGCTCTCCCTGGTCAGCATCATCACCCTCGGCGTCACCGCCATCCTGGGCGTCTTCGCAGGCACCCCGGTTGCGGTGGGCTTCCTGTTCGTGGCGGCCTTCGCCATCGCCATCTTCAACTTCGCGCGGCTGGTCAAGCTGGTGACCATCGGCAAGCACGAGCCGCTTTTCGACCGCATGATCGATCGCGTCGAAGCCGTGCTCTACTACGTGTTCCGTGAAAAGAAGCTGCTCGAGGACGAGCCCGCCGGCGTCATGCACCTGTTCTTTTTTTACGGCTTCGTGGTGCTCAGCATCGGTCACTTCGAGCTCGTCATCCGCGCTGTGACCCGGCCCTTCGTCGAGGGAGGCCTGGGGTTCCACCTGCTCAATGGCATGGGTGGCTTTGGCACGGGCGTCTACCACGTTTTCCTTTTCTCGCAGGATCTGGCTGCGGCCTGCATCATCCCTGTGTCGGTGCTGGCCCTGGCCCGACGATGGGTGGGCAAGCCCGTGCGTCTGCTGCCGCGCAGCCAGGACGCCGAGAACATCCTGTGGTTCATCGTGTTCCTGTACCTGACCTTCTTCATGCTCAATGGCGCCGAGGTCACACTGGGTGATCCTTACGGCTGGTTCCGTCCGGGCTCGTTCTGGTCGGCGGTACTGTTCTTTGGTGTGCCGGACCTGGTCGCCTCGCCTCTATTCGGCATGGTGTCGACGGACAACGTGCACCTGTGGCTGGAGATCAGCTTCTGGAGTCACCTGCTGATCTTCCTCGCTTTCCTCAACTACCTGCCCTACTCCAAACACCTGCACCTGCTGGCCGCGTTCCCCAACATCTACCTGCGACGCTTCGCACCCCGAGGCCAGCCCTCGACCCTGGACTTCGAGAACACCGAGACCTTCGGCGTCAGCCGCGCCGAGCAGTTCAGCTTCAAGACCCTGCTGGACGGTTTTGCATGCACCGAGTGCTCGCGCTGCAACGACGTGTGTCCAGCGCACCTGACGAGCAAGCCGCTCAAGCCCAAGAAGGTCGTGCACGACCTCAAGGTGAATCTGTACCGCAACGAGCAGGTGCTGGTGCCCTGGAAGGATGCATGGCTCAAGGCCAAGAAAGAGGGCGCCGAGGCTCTGCCCGAGGCCCCCGAGGAGCGCCCCGCAGCGCTCATCGTGCGCGACGAGGTCGAGAAGAAGCAGCTTGGCCACATGGGCAAGTACCCCAACGACGGCCAGCTACACGTCGACGAGGTGTGGAGCTGCACCACATGCGGCGCCTGCGCCGAGGTGTGCCCCGTGCTCATCGAGAGCGTGCCGGTTTCTCTCATCGATGTGCGTCGCCACCTGGTGATGATGGAGGCGGACTTCCCGCAGGAACTCACGGCCTGCTTCAAGGGCATGGAGGTCCAGGGTAACCCCTGGAGCATAGGTGGCGACAAGCGCGAGGAGTGGTGCGAGGGTCTCGACGTCAAGAAGATGCGCGAGCTCGGCGACGACGAGACCGTGGACTATTTGTTCTGGGTGGGTTGCGCCGGTGCCACCGACGATCGCGCCAAGAAGATCCAGGTCGCCTTCGTCAAGATCATGCAGGCGGCGGGCGTGTCCTTTGCCATCCTGGGGACCGAGGAGAAGTGCAACGGCGATCCCGCGCGGCGCATGGGTAACGAGTACCTGTACCTGCAGCTGGTCGAGGAGAATCGCGCGGTCTTCGACGCCTACAAGGGCAAGTTCAAGAAGATGGTCACGGCCTGTCCGCACTGCCTCAACGCGTTCAAAAACGACTACCCGCAGTTCGACATCCAGCTCGACATCATCCACCACACCGAGCTCATCCAGCAGCTCATCGAGCACAAGAAGATCCGGCTCAACGGCACTCCCGAGAAGGGAGCACTCACCTTCCACGACCCCTGCTACCTGGGCCGCTACAACGGGGTGTACGAGCAGCCGCGGCAGATCCTGCAGCACATAGACGGCGTCGATCTGCGCGAGATGGAGCGCCATACCAAGAAGTCCTTCTGCTGTGGCGCGGGCGGTGGCCGCATGTGGATGGAGGAGCACCTGGGCGAGCGCGTCAACAACAACCGCACCCAGCAAGCCATGGACACCGGGGCCAAGACCATCTGCGTGGCCTGTCCCTTCTGCATGACCATGCTCGAGGATGGCACCAAGGCCAAGAACGTCGAGGAAGAGATCAAGGTCCTCGACGTGGCCGAGATCGTGGCACGGCACCTGTCTTCTCCTGAGTGAGTGCTCCGTCGCATCGCGAACGCTGCCTGGGCAGCCTCCTCGGCCTCGCCATCGGCGACGCCCTGGGCTATCCCCACGAGTTCCGCCGCTGTGAGCAGGTGCGTCGCGAGATCGCCCCCGCAGGCCTGACGGATTTCGTACGGCTACAGGACCCCCGCTTCTCGCGCCCTTTCTTCACGGGGCCCGACCATCCACCCGGCACCTTCACCGACGACACCCAGATGAGCATTGCCCTGGCCGAGGGTCTGCTCGACGTGGACCCGGTCGCGGATCTGGACACCCTGATGCAGGCCATCGCGCGCCGCTTCATCCAGTGGTCGCGCTCCGAGGACAACAACCGCGCACCGGGCTCCGCCTGCATGACGGGCTGCGCCAACCTGGGCCGCGGTGTGCCCTGGCGCGAGGCGGGCGTGGCCGACTCCAAGGGCTGCGGCAGCGCCATGCGCGTGGCGCCGCTCGGACTGGTGAGCAATGACCTGGACTGGGTCGCCGACACCGCTCGCGCGTCCAGCCTGTTGACCCACGGCCATCCGGCCGCCCTCGAAGGCGCCGCCGCCTGCGCGCTGATGGTCGCGCTGGCGCGCCAGGATCTCGATCCCACGGCGATCCACGACGAGGTCGCGCGCCGCTGCGGCGGCCGTAGCCCGGACTTCGATGCCGTGTGGCGGCGTGTACCGCTGGCTATCGGCAGGGAGCCCGACGAGACCCTGGTCGAATTCTCACGAGGCCCCCTGTGCCTGGGCGAGTCCTGGGTTGCCGAGGAGGCCGCGGCCAGTGCCCTGTACTGCTTCTGGCGCCACCCCGACAACTACAGGGCCGCCGTGCTCGAGGGCATCAACACCGATGGCGATTCGGACTCCATCGGCGCCATTGCCGGCAGCGTGCTTGGTGCCCGCGTGGGCCTTGCCGGCCTCCCCGAGCCCTGGGTGCAGGGTGTCGAGAACAGCACTGGCCTTCAAGATCTGGCGCGACGCCTGGCCTCCCGGCTGACCTCTGGAGCCAGCTGACAGGTGCCCTCTCTCCGCTCCGTCAACCGACCGATGCTCCTCGCTCCTACCGATGGAGGTGGATATCCCACCTGCTAGCGTGAACCGATGTCAGGGGGCGAGGAGCGGTTCATGAACACCATCCCGGTCAACAGGCACACCCCTCTTACTGCGCTGGTCCTCGGCAGCCTGGGGCTCGTCGCCTGTAGCGGCGAGGCCGAAGACCTGGCCATGGGAGACCTGCTGCGGCAAGGAGAGCTTGAATTGGGGTCCGCCTCCACCCTGGACCAGGCCGCCGAGGCCTGCGCCTCAGGAAGCACCCTGTTCGGCATCGACGTCTCGTACTACCAGGGAGCCATCAACTGGGGTCAGGTGGCCGGGGCCGGCGTGCAGTACGCGATCATTCGCGTCTCCGACGGCACGGGCTTCGAGGACCCGCGCTTTGCCGAGTACTGGTCGGGCTCCCAGGCCGCAGGCATCCCGCGCGGTGCCTACCAGTTCTTTCGCCCCAACCAGGACCCCCTTGCCCAGGCCGACCTGCTCATCGCCAAGCTGCAGGCCCACGGTGCCGGCGAGCTGCCGCCCGTCATCGACGTCGAGGCCACCGGCGATCAGCCGGCCAGCGTGATAGCAGCCAAGGTCGGCCAGTGGCTGGCGAGGGTCGAGGCGGCGCTACACGTCAAGCCCATCATCTACACCGGCTTTTACTTCTGGCGCGACAACGTGGGCGGCGTCACTGACTATGCCAGCTACCCGCTGTGGCACGCGCAGTACACCTCTGCGGCCTGCCCGCGCATCGCCGATGCCTGGCCGTCCTGGGCCTTCTGGCAGTACAGCAGCACCGGGCGCGTTGCCGGCATCAACGCCAACGTGGATCTCAACCGCTTCAACGGCGATCGCGCGGCCCTGCTGGGGCTAGCCGGGCCTTCTCCGCAGTGCGTTGCCGACCCGAACCTGCAGCGCTGCGACGGCACCGTGATCCGCCGCTGCACGGGCGGCCAGTACGAGGAAGGCGATTGCGGCTTCTATGGCGCGGGCTGCTCGACGGCCGGTGGTACCGCACACTGCGTGCACCCTTACTGCATGATGAACCTCGACGGCGGCGAGACGGGCACCTTCTGCGTCGACGGCAGCGAGAAGCTGGCCACCTGCAACCTGGGCACCTACGAGGAGGGCGACTGCGCAGCCTACGGCGCCATCTGCTCCGAGGCGGGAGGGCAGGGGCACTGCGTGCACTTCATGTGCTGGAGCAACCTGAATGGCGCCGAAGACGGCAGCTTCTGCGTCGACGGCAGCGAGAAGATCGGAAGCTGTGCCCTGGGTGCCTACACCGAAGGAGACTGTGCGGCGTATGGCGCCACGTGTTCCGAGGCCGGCGGCCAGGCCCACTGCGTGCACTTCATGTGCGCGAGCCACCTCGACGGTGGCGAGGATGGCAGCTTCTGCGTCGACGACAGCACCGCTGGCGTGTGTGAGCTGGGCGCTTATGGCGAGCAGACCTGCGCGGGGAGCGAGCACTGCATCGAGGGTCACTGCGTGCCAGGACACGAGCTCGACTGTGGGGATGGTCTCGATGAGGATGGCGACGCACGGGTGGACTGTGAGGACGAGGATTGTCAGGACCGTGAAAGCTGCGCTGCTCCTGCTGTGTTGCCTCGACCCATTGCATTGCCGCTGGCACCGGGTTCAGGTGGCGACGGCACCACCTCCCGCAGCGGGCCGGTGGGGGGTGGCGCGATGATGGGCAGGGAGGTCCTGGTGGACCAGGGATGTAGCTGCCAAAGTGGGTCCCGCCCCCGAGGATCCGTGCTGGTGATGGTCGTGGCGTTGGTGGGGTGGCGGTGCCGCCGCCGCCGAGGTCAGGGCGTGTAGACGTAGGTGATGGAGCCGGTCACATTGCTATTGCTCGCAGACTCCATGAAACCCTGGGTGCCGAGTTCGAGGCTCGTCGAGGTCACACTGTTGGGCCACACGCGGTCGTTGATCTCCAGCTTCACGATGTAGGTGCCCTGGGGCGCGGGTTCACCCAACCGATCCCGCCCATCCCAGGTGTAACTCTTGCTCTGGTTCGGCCACACCGAGGCCTCCGTGATGCCATCGGTGTCTGACTCTCGCGCCACCTGCCACACCGGCATGCGACCGTCCGAGTAGCGCCAGTAATCCCGATAATGGGTCAGGGTGTCGACGTAGTTTCCATCCGCGTCCTCTATCCAAAGCGCCAGGCCTATGGCCTCGGGTGCACAGCACAGCTTGAAGCTCACCAGCAACGTGCCCACCGCGGGCGGTGGCTGCGGCGTCGCGGAGACCGCCCCGGACAGCGCGCCGGTCCCTTCCTCGGCCTTGGTGGCGACGGCATAGCGGTACTCGACGCCATTCTCGAGTTCGCCGTGGGTGAAGGGGATCTGGATCTTGGTGAACTTTTCGCTGTCGGCGGTCGGATCCTTGCCGTCACGGGTCCAGTACACCTTGTAGTACAGGGCACCGTCCACGGGGTCCCAGGTCAGGTCATTTTGCCTGTCGCCGGCGACAACCCGAACATTCTCGGGTGGCGGCAGCAGGTTGGGGCCACAGCCCATGGCGCAGAGGAGCCAAGCTGCCACGAGCATCGTCAGAATACGCATGTCCACCTCGGGATCAGATCTCGCCCTGTTTCTGCATCGTCAGCGGCGCCTTGGCAACTGCTGACGCAGAGGTCCACGAGCGAGGTGATCTGAATTCGCCACCAAGCTGTGGTCAGCACCTGAATCGCTTGTCCACCACCGGAGCGGTGTTACATACAAGCTGTGGCAGGGCTGGCCCGCAAGCACCCCGCTCGGGGAAGGACGGATACTGGAGATGGACAACGCGAGCCGCAGCAGTGTGATGGTGGCCATACGTCGGCAGTGGCAGCCGGTGATCAACAACGTGGTGGCAGCGTGCCGGGGTGACGCGAGGGCAGCCGAGCAGATAAAACCTTTTCTCAAGCATCTCTCCTCGCAGGAGGACTGGCGCGACCTCACCGCTGTGCTGCGGCGCATCCTCGATGGGGAGCGCGAAGCGCAGCACTTGGTGGATGGGCTGGACCCCACGGACAGTCTGATCGCCGGCCACGTACTGGATCAGCTGGGGGTCGACCTGTCGAGCTTGCCTTCCGAGCTGGTCGCTGCGGTGCGGACACCCACCGAGGGTGACTCAGGCACCGAGATGTCCCTGGTCGATTTCATCTCGATGGTGGTCGGCGCGTTGCGTCAGGGGACTCCTGGCGCTCGGGTCGAGGAACTCAAGACGATGACCCAGGCCATGGCCCATGCCGACGACTCCCCGGAGTCCTTGCGGGCTCTCGGGGGTCTGCTCCACGGTCTGCTACACGAACAGCCCCTGGACCTGAAGCTGGTGCCACCCGAATTTTCGCAGTACCTCCAAGGCGCGCTCGCCTCCTTGCTGGCACCCCAGCGTCCGCCGGCCGAGGCCTGAGAAACACCCTCAGAGCTTGGGACCGAGCCCCTCGACCAGATCTTCCAGGCTCGCCGCGTCGAGGACGCGGATCCGGTTGTTGTCGAGCAGTTCGATGTAGCCGCTTTCCGCCATCCGCCGCAGGGTCCTGGACACGGTCTCGCTGGTGAGGTTGAGGTGGCTCGCCATGTCCTTCTTCAGCATCGGAAAAGAGAACTCGGTGCCCACACTCCCGCCTTGCGACAGCAGCAGGTGTCGCGCCAGCCTCCCCGAGGCGTCGCGCAGCACGATGTCCTCCATCAGTCCCACGAGGTGACGGACCCACTGCGACAGGCTGAGCAGGAGCTGCTTGCACAGCAGGTGGTCCGTATCGATGGCGTCGAGGAAAGAATCCCTGGGCAGCAGAGCACACAGCGAGTCCTCGAGGGCCTCCGCGCTGGCCGGGCACTCGAAGCGGCCGATGACGGCCACCTCGGCAAAGGTCTTGCCGGGATCCGCCAGGTGCAGCAGGTGCTCCTTGCCGCTGGGCGCAATCTTGTAGATGCGCACCAGCCCGCTCCCCACGACATACAGGCCCGGGCAGGGATCGCCCTGCCTGAAGATCTGTTCACCACGCTGCAGGCGGACCAGGTGGGCCAGCCCGGTGACGCGACTCATGGGACCGGGGTCCAGGTGCCCGAAGAAGGCACTACCACGCAGGATCTGGCCCACCGAGAGTTCCATCTCGACCTCGATCGTCCTGCACTTGATCCAGCTCAAGGTGCCGGAGTGTACGCCGCGGTACATAACGAACCACAGCGGCGCTCGACATGCCAGCCACGCCGCACCGGGAGACCATCATGAGCACCATGCAGAACTCGAGCGGCGGCGTGACCGAAGCCACGGCCGTGCCTGTCCAGGACCTCGCCAGCTATGCTGGCGGAGCTATCGTGAGCCGGACCCTGGCCAAGGCCAAGGGCGGCAGCTTCACCTTCTTTGCCTTCGATCAGGGCCAGGAGCTCAGCGAGCACTCGGCGCCCTTCGACGCCTACGTGCAGGTGCTCGACGGAGAAGCCGAGCTGATCATCGGCGGCAAAAGCGTGCGCGCGCGGGTCGGTGAGCTGGTGCGGATGCCAGCCAACATCCCACACGCGGTCAAGGCCAACCAGCGCTTCAAGATGCTGCTGGTCATGATCCGAGATCTGCCGGAGGGGACCTGACATGGCACTGCGCGAACTCGTTCGTATCGACGAGGACAAGTGCGACGGTTGCGGCCTGTGCGTCCCGGCCTGCGCCGAGGGAGCGATCCAGATCATCGATGGCAAGGCCAAGCTGGTCAGCGAGATTTACTGCGACGGCATCGGAGCCTGCCTGGGGCACTGTCCTCAAGAAGCGATCACCGTCGACAAGGTCGAGGCTCGGCCCTTTGATGAGGCCGCGGTGGAGCAGCACCTGGCAAGCCTGAAGCCGGTCGGACCCACGTCACCCGTCGCCAAAACCGAGACCTTCCCCCCCACAAAGGAGCACCTCATGGCCCACGGTGGCGGCTGTCCAGGTTCTCGCATGATGCAGTTCAAACCCGAGGCCGACCACGGCCCGCAGGAGGACACCGGCGCTCAGCCGTCGCAGCTCCGGCAGTGGCCGGTCCAGCTCCACCTCGTCGCACCCATGGCGCCCTACTTCCAGGGCGCGGACCTGTTGCTGACCGCGGACTGCGTGCCCTTCGCGATGGCGGCGTTCCATCGCGACTACCTCAAGGGCAAGGCCCTGGCGGTGGCCTGTCCCAAGCTCGACACCAACCAGGACGTCTACTTTGACAAGCTGGTCGCCATGATCGACCAGGCGCGCATCAACAGCATCCACGTCCTGGTCATGCAGGTCCCGTGCTGTGGCGGTCTGTTGCGCCTGGCGCAGGACGCAACGGCCCGGGCTTCGCGCAAGGTGCCGATCAAGTGCACGACGGTCAGCGTGCAGGGTGAGATCCTCGACGAGAGCTGGGTCTGATTCGCGGCTCACTTGTCGTCGTCGGTCTCGACCAGGATGCTGCCGCCCAGGCCCCTGCGCACCCGGGCACGGGAGGTGGCCTCGCCGCGCTCGCGCACCACGGTCTTCTCCTCGGCCAGCTCGCGACTCACCACCAGCACGTTGAGCGTGTGCCGCAGGGTCTCGGAGGACGACTGCTGAGCCAGGCTGCGAATGGTATGCACGGCGAGTGTGCGCAGCATCGAGGTGGCCGGGAGCCTGGGCACACAGCGCTCCAGGCCGTCGAGGATCTGCTCCGAGCTGTTCTCACCACCGCGCTGCAGGACCTCGAGCAGCAGCTCGACGATGGTGGCGGCGTGGCCACCTCGCGCCGAGGCCTCGAGGAGGGCGACGATCTGCTGCAGGCCAGAGCGCGTCAAGCACTGCTGACCGTGCTCGCAGATCGACACGGCTGCGGCGATGGCCAGCTTGTCGCCGTCGAGCACCGGGCGCTGCAACAAGCGCGCGGCGCGCTGGCTGGTCCGTTGCTCCTCGCTCCAGATCAGGGCCAGGGGCGCCAGGGCACGCTGCGCGCCTGTGTCGCCCTCGTAGTCCACGAAGCGTTGCAGGACCTTCGGCCTGGCCAGAGGCTCGAGCAGTTGCCCCCGGGCCGGGTCTTCGCCGAGCTCAGCGTCCGCCACGATGCCGGCAAAGGCCACCAGAGCTCCAGCCACCGGCGGTGAACGCTCGACGATGCCGTCGGCCGCGTTGTAAAGCGACACCAGTGGCTCGCCGGCCGTGCTGGCTGCCACGTCGCGCACGTGGGGGAGGTCCTCGCTGGCCAGCAGCGCCGGCTGGCGTGTCAGGGCCAGGGCGGCATGCAGGCGAGCGACGCGGTGGTCCTCGTCGATGAAGGGTTTGCTGCGCCACAGCAGGGTGCGGACGGCCTGCAGTGCTGCGTCCGAGCCTTGCGCCAGCATCCAGTGCAGCAGGCGCCGGGCGTCGCCGTCGCGATCGGCTTGCAGCGCACGCACACCCACCGCGAGCAGGTCCGCCGGAGTCAACTGGTCGGGAGCCCCGGCCAGGATGTCCGCGGCGAGTTCGGCGGCATGTCCCGGGACTCGCACCGCCTTGCGCAGCATGGCAATGGCATCTCGCCGACCGGCCAGGGTGGCGCGACGCAGCAGCCGCATCGCCCCCTTGCGCGCTTCGCGGCGGCCCAGAGCCTGACTCAGGGCCCAGAATTCCAGGCTGCTGAGGCGTGCGAAGGCCTGATCCAGGATCTGGAACACCCGCCGCAGGATGCGTACCTGGTCCCGGGGTGGGAACTCCCAGACCAGGGAGTCGTCGACCAGCAGCTCGGCCAGCTTGGCCAGGGCCCGGGGGTCGCCTGCCATCGCTGCATTCCCGACCTCGCCGAGGATCTTGAGCAGATGAATCCGCTCATCCTCGCTGAGCGGCTCGAAGCGCTCGCGTCTGGTGATCTCGGTGGAATCCGGTCGCGGCATGTCGTGTCTCGACGGAGCCTGCAGTGACCTGGGAGTACCAGGCACTCGCAGGGGGGTATCAGGAACGCAGCCAGTCATCGAAGCGGCTGGCTCGCTTCGACGTTGCGCCCGTGCCGGGTGTGCGCACGAGGGCGAGGTCGCCCTGTCGCGAGGCCCTGCTGTCAAGGCCACTGTCAAGATCGCCGCGTGCCGGGTCGGCGTCGCCGGCTCCTTCGGCAGCATGAGCGTGCTGGAACACCGTGCGCTGGTCCACCTCGCTGCGGCGGAGCGCCTTGAAGTCGCTGTCCGGTGCAGGCAGCTTGGCTCCGTCCAGGAGCAGGTACGAGAACCCCTGTCCTCCCTCCCGCGCGTCCTGGGACCTGGGAGCCTCGGCCAGCACGCGCTGAAAAGGAACCCAGTCCTGTGGGTGAATGGCCTGGCAACCAGCGCGGCTCACTCCGACACGATTCGCTTCCGCGCCGCGGTGAAACTGGATCTGAAGGCGCGGACCGGCCAACAACACGGGATGCGCCGTGATGGGCGGATCGTGGTCCCCTGTCCCATCGTCGTCGTGGCGATCTGCCTGCAGGCGCACAAGGCCCTGCTGAACCAGCCCGAATTCGCCGTGGGCAACCTCGCCGCGCCTGAAGGCATCGCGGTAAAAACCATCGGCCAGGAGACTCATGCCCACGAAGCTGCCGGCATGATCGTGGTAGCCCAGGATCAGCTTCTCGGGATCTGAGAAGCGGCCCGCATCTGTGCTTGCCCTGAAGGACTGGACCTCCCTGATGCCGTCGACGAGGCGGCAGGTGTGAAGTGTGTCGTTGTAGTCGCTGCCCCCGGAGCTGCCGGCGTGGCCGATGACCACGC
Source organism: Pseudomonadota bacterium (assembly GCA_043821645.1). GTDB lineage: Bacteria > Myxococcota > JACRCW01 > JAFGSX01 > JAFGSX01 > JBDRCO01. The sequence goes on from JBDRCO010000037.1 coordinate 152,409, forward strand.
CGCGGATTCCGATCAGGTTGATCTCCTTGTCGCCGGTCTTCCATGCAGTCTCGTCGCCGGCCGCCTGCTGCACCGTCAGTTTCTGCAAATAGTCATAGAGCGGACCCTGGCTCATCTCGAGGAAGGTGGCCTGGGCTGTGTCCTGTGCGTGCTGCGCATGCTGTGCCGCCGCGAATTGTTGAATCTCCTGAGCCTCGGCGCCCCGGGCCGCCGCCGTGGCCACGGTATCCGCCGTCGCTGTCGTGGCCTGAGACGCCGCCCTCGCCGAAGCCTGGGTGGTCTTGGCTCGCGATGTGCTCGGGCTCGCCGGCTTTGCCACCGCCGCCCTGACTGGCCGAGATCCCCTGTTGGTGACGCGGCTCAAGCTCGTCGTCCTTTCCACATCATCCGGGGAGCCCCCTCCTACACGGAATTGAATTGTCGGCGCTGAGGCGGGTTTCGTCTACCTCGTCATCGTGAGGATGGGAGACTCTGCGCGCAGGTCTGACATGACAGGCATCGTGCACCGGGATTCCGGTCTGCCTGGCTGCGATGGACCCGGCTCACGGCTGCTCCGGGCTCAGCTCCAGCCAGAAATCCCCGGCCTCACCCGCCAGACCGTCGACCACCACGAACAGCGGTCCCTCGTTCAGCTCGGCCAGTACCAGGGGGGTCGTCGCGCCGGCCTCGGCCGACACGCACGCGATCTCGGCCAGCGCGTCGTCGCAGGGACCCGCGATCACAAAGAGCACGGCGGCGAAGTCCAGCGGGTGGAGTTCGACGCGCAGCCCTGGCGTGTGACCAGGTTCCACGCGGTACAGGAAGACCCGCTCGCCGGCGCCCGCGCCGCCGCAGCTCGCAGTCATCCTGTCGTCGAGACCTCGGGTGCTGCCGCTGCCAAAGGCCGGCGTGTCGAGCCTTGTGGTCTCGTCGACCAGGGGGCAGGCGGCTGGCAGCGTGACCTGATACAGACCCGGGTTTCCACGCAGCACCTGCACCTGTCCCGCGGTCAGGGTGAGCCCGGCCTGCAGGGGGAAAAGCGGGAACATGAGATTGCCGTAATCCGGGCACGATGTGGCCGAGGTGCCGACCGGGCATTCTGGCGTGTCGAGGATGGGATCGTGGCGTCCACCCGTGGTTTCGGTGGTGTGGCGCAAGCCCAGGAAGTGCCCCAGCTCGTGCGCCAGCAACACGCCGGTGCGCGCACCGTCACCCTGGTACGCGATCACGATGCCGCTGGCGGGTGAACCGTAGACACCCGGCGGACCGGGGATGCCACCCGAGAGCCCGGCCGTGAAGGCCAGCTCGTTGACCACGAACACGTTGACCGCCGTACCCTGGGCTCCGGGCTGCGCTTGCGTCGCGCAGAGAGCCCTGACCTCGTCGCCGTCCTCGACCACCGCGGCCGAGGGCGGCAGGTCGGCGTACTCCACCCGACCCAGCGCCAGCCCTGCGCGAAAGCGGTAGCTGCCCTCGATGCGCGAGAGCAGGGCCTGCACCTCGGTGCTCTGGGGTGCCGCCGACGCGTGCAGTCCGGTGGCTGTGGCGAAGTGCAGGTTCAGGTCGAGCAATCCACCCTGCCGACCCGCGCGTTCGAGCACCACGTCGACCTGCTCCAGCTCGCCATCCAGGGGTTCCAGGCTGTCCCACACCGCCGGGTCAAAGGTCCCGACCTGCATGCGGTACGTTCCTGGCCGGGGTTGCGCGGCCGCGTCGTCGGTCGCCGGGACCAGCACGGCCACGGCGCCCGGGTAGTGATAGCCGGGATTCAGATCGGCCGTGTCGTCGTCGACATCCAGCAACAGCGTGCCGTCCGGCGCGACCAACCGAGTGACCGCGGGACGCAGCAGCTGTTCGTCGCGCAGCACCACAGTGAACGAGGCCACGCCTTGGGGCAGCTCGAAGCTCAGCTCACCACGCGTGGCTGCCGGGGTCGCCAGCGGCCCCAGGGTCAGGCGCTCGAGAGCAAAGGCTGGCAGGCACAGCTCGGCCTGCACCGACTCCCCACCGCGGTCGAGGGTGGCCGGGGCACAGCTGGTCTGCACGGAGCAGGCGGGGCAGGGGCGGGTGCACAGGTTCTGGTGGCACAGACCACTGGCGCAGCTGCTGTCGTCGATGCAGAGCGCACCGTCGGGATCGGTGCCTGTTGCCGCAAGGCAGGCCAGAGCAAGTGTGCCATCGGGGCCTACCATGGGCTGACACGACAGGTCGGCCGTGCAGTCCGTCGATTGCTGGCAGGTCCTGCTGCAGCGCCGCACCCCGGTGCGCTCCGCACACCAGCCCGAGCGGCACTCGAGATCGCTCGCACAGGTGTTTCCGTCGTCGAGAAGGATGCGCTGGCCGCAGTGCCCCTCGGCATCGCAGCTCTGCCCCGGTGCGCAGTCCTGGTCTTCGGCGCAGGGCAGGCTCTCGTCACATCCCGCGGCGCTCACCAGCATCAGCAGCGCGAGGCCGATGGCGGGCGGGATTCCCTGCGACGGGTACAGTCGGTTCATGGCGTCATGTTAGCCGAGGCCCGACGGCGCACCAAGGAGGGCGGCTTGACCGGCGCACGCCAGGCTCTCTATGGTCGCGACATGCGACTGGCCAGTCCCCTCTGCCTGCTCCTCGTCGCGCTGGCCACGCCAGCGTGGTCACAGGGCGGGCCCCCGCGGGTCGAAGCCGGGGTGGTCGAGGACGAGCTCCCCGGAGTGGAGCCATGGCTACCTCCCCTCGTCGTTGACGAGGATACGGACCTGTATCTGGCCCAGGTGATCGCGGGCCTGGGCGCGGAGGGCCTGTTCGGGATTTTTGGACTGTGTCCGGGGCTGTCGCTCTGTGCGGGTGTGGCGCGCCCTGCCGCCGGGGCCCTGGCCGTGGACTGGGTCGGCCGCGAGATGGGTGGTCGCCAGGGCTGGCAGCTGGGCGGCCTGGTCGCGAGCTATGCCCTGTACCTGGCCGCAACAGGCCTGGTGACGACGGGAGCGCTGGGCCTCTACGTGGCTTCGCTCCTCACCGCGGTGCTGGTGCCCAGCCTCGGCCTCGACGGCATCAGCGGCACCCTGGTGGGCGTCTCCCTGCTCGGCACGCCCGTGGCAGTGATGCTCGGTGGCGCGCTCATCATGCTCGCCCGCCCCTTCCTGGTTCCCCTGGTCTGGGGCATCACCCGCGACGAGGACGAGGCAGCAGATCCCGGGCCCGAGATCGACGACGCGGCGCCGGCACCAGACCTGGTACCCGGCGCTCGCCCTCCTGTGATCCGGCCCTCCGAGGTCGTGCCGTGATGCCACCATTGCTGTGGCTGGTCCTGCTTGGTCTGCATCCAGGCCCACACGGTGTCGAGGGACACGTCGTGCCTCTCCCCCCGGTCATCGTCGAGGGGCAGGCGCCTGACGCGCCCGAGAGCGCGCCTGCAAGCCAGCCCGAAGAGCAGGGACCGCCCGCCGAGCCAGCGCCCGCCGAGGAACCGGGCGGGCTGGGTTCGACGCCCGAGGCATCGCCAGAGCCCGTGCCCGAGCCCCTGGTGCCGGCGGGGGACCCACTGGACCTGTTCCCGGCGGCGCCCGTGGATGGATTCTGGGCCTATGTCGTCGAGGTGGCGGCGGCCATGGGCACAGCGCAGCTGCTGGCCCCTCTGGGTTGTGTTCCTGGCATCGGGCCGGTGGCCTACGCCATCCTCGCACCTCCGGCCATCGTGCACACGCTCGAGCGCACGGCCGGCACCTGGACCACCACGCCTGCAGGACATCGCGAGGCAGCCTTGATCACCGCCCATGTCGTCGAGGCTCTGACCGGCCTGTTCATGCTGGGCGGGCAGATCGTGCTGATGACCGAACTGACCTCGGTGGCCTTGCTGGCGGTGGGGGCTGCGAGTGGAAACAACCAGGTGGCCGCCATCGGAGGTGGCTTGCTGGCCGCCGGGACTCTGGGTGGCCTCAGCCTGCTGGGCGTCATGCCCCTGGGCATACTGCTCGGCCTGGGTGGTCCACACCTCGAAGTTCTGGTCTACCGCTACCTGCGAGCAGACGATACGAGCGTGGATCCCGACGCCGACAGCGACTATATCGACGACGAGGTGGGTTTCACCGAACCGGAATCCAGCGCTGCGCCCCCACCGTCGGGAGGATACCCATGACCGTCTTCGAGGACCTGCACCGCATCGGACAGAGCGTCTGGTACGACAACATCTCGCGCGAACTCATCGCCTCGGGAGCCATCGCCAGCCTGGTCGCCGAGGGTGCGATCCGTGGCATCACCAGCAATCCTTCGATCTTCGAGAAAGCCATCACCAGTGGCGAGGCCTACGACGACGGGATCCGGGCCCTGTTGCACATGAACCCTGACCTGGACACCTTCACGCTCTACGAGGCCCTGGCCATCCAGGACATCCAGGCCGGTGCCGACGCACTGCGCCCGGTGTACGAACAGAGCCAGGGCGAGGACGGCTACATCAGCCTCGAGGTGTCGCCGCGTCTGGCGCACGACACCGAGGCCACGGTGACCGAGGCGCGTCGGCTGCACGTCGCGGTGAACCGCCCGAACCTGATGATCAAGGTGCCCGCCACCGACGCCGGTCTACCGGCAGTAACGCGGCTCATCGCCGACGGCATCGCGGTCAACGTGACCTTGATCTTCTCGCTCGAGGACTGGCGACGGAGCTTCGAGGCTTACCTCGACGGGGTGGAGCAGCGGATCGCTGCCGGTGGCGACCTGGGCTCCGTGGCGTCCGTGGCCTCGTTCTTCGTGAGCCGGCTCGACAACGACCTCGATCGCCGCACCTCCGAGGGCTCACCGCTTCGAGGCACCGTCGCCGTGGCTTACTGCCGTCTGATCTACTCCCACTATCGCCAGCTCCTGGCAGCGCCCCGCATGAGCGCGCTGCGCGAGCGCGGAGGCAGGGCCCAGCGGCTGCTGTGGGCTTCCACCGGCACCAAGAACCCGGCCTACAGCGATCTGCTCTACGTCGAGGAACTGGTGGGTGCGGACACGGTGAACACCATGCCGCCAGCCACCCTGGACGCCCTGCGCGACCACGGGCGCGCCGCGTCGCGGATTGATCTGGGACTCGCCGAGGCCGAGGCTCTGCTCGCCACCTTGCCGGCCTCCGGTATCGACCTCGATGGCACGACGCGGAAGCTCAAGGATCAGGGGGTCGAGGCCTTCATGACCTCGCTGGATGGCCTGTTGCTGGCCCTCGATTCTCGTCGACAGATCGCGGCAGGCTGAGCCTCAGAGAAAACTCCGCGATCAGATCCCGCCACCGGCCTCGAAGATCTCTTGTCTGGCCTGCACCTGGGTCACGCGGCTCCCCGCGGGAATGCTCCGGGTCAGCCATACATTGCCGCCGATGATCGAGCCCTGGCCCAGGGTGATGCGACCGAGGATGGTGGCGCCGGAGTAGATGACCACGTCGTCCTCGACGATGGGATGGCGGGGGATGCCCTTGATGGGGTTGCCCTGCGCGTCGAGGGGGAAGCTCTTGGCGCCCAGGGTGACGCCCTGGTAGATGCGGACCCGCTTGCCGATGATGCAGGTCTCGCCGATGACCACACCTGTGCCGTGATCGATGAAGAACATCTCGCCGACGCTGGCGCCTGGATGGATGTCGATGCCCGTGGTGCTGTGCGCGTGCTCCGTGATCATGCGGGGCAGCAGGGGCACGCCGAGGCGATGCATGGCATGGGCCAGGCGGTAGCTGGTGATGGCGGACACCCCGGGGTAGCAGAAGATCGCTTCGTCAGGCGAGGTCAGGGCAGGATCGCCCTCGTACGCCGCCTGCACGTCGCTGGCCACCAACCGCTGGACCTCGGGCAGGCGTGCCAGGAAGGTGCGCGTGATGTTCGCCGCCCGCGCCTCGCAATCGGGGCTGGGGCTTTCGTGATCGCAGGCGAAGCACAGGCCACGGCGCACCTGCTCGCCCAGGATGCGCTGCACGTGATCGAGGGTCGCGCCGATGTGAAAGCGCATGCTGTGCTGGGTGAGCTCGGAGACGCCGAAGTAGCCCGGAAACAGCGCCGAGCGCAGCAGTTCGGTGACGCCGATGACGGCATCGCGCGAGGGCAGGGGCTGCATGCACGCGGGGCGAGAGCCGCTGCGGCAGACCGCCGTGTTGTTGGCGCTCAGGGCCTCCACCACCGAACCCAGATCGAAGTGGGTGCTGTCGATGTCAGGCATGGCCACTCGTCTCCTCCAGGTCGGCGAACAACCAGGTGCTCAGGTAGCGCTCGCCGCAGGACGGTATCATGACCACGATCTGCTTTCCGGCATTCTCGGGTCGCGCCGCCACCTGGAGCGCCGCATGCAGCGCGGCACCGGATGAGATGCCCACCAGCAAGCCTTCTTCCCGCGCCGCGCGGCGCGCCATGGTGCCGGCGTCCTCGTTGCTCACCAGCAGGATCTCGTCGATGACCGCTGTGTTGAGCACCTTGGGGACAAAGCCAGCGCCCAGACCCTGGAGCTTGTGCGGTCCTGGCTGGCCACCCGAGAGCACCGGTGAATCCGTGGGCTCGATCGCGATGGCACGGACCGAGGGCTTGCGCGACTTGAGCTCCTCGGCCACGCCGGTGATGGTGCCTCCGGTGCCGACACCGGCCACGAGGATATCCACCTGACCGTCGGTATCGCGCCAGATCTCGTCGGCGGTGGTGCGCCGGTGCACTGCTGGATTGGCCGGGTTCTCGAACTGCTGCAGCATGATGTGGTCAGATTTCTCGGCGACAAGCTGCTCGGCCCTGGCGATGGCACCCTTCATGCCCTCGGCGCCCGGCGTCAGCACCAGCTCCGCACCCAGGGCGCGCAGCAACTTGCGGCGTTCGATGCTCATGGTGTCCGGCATGGTGAGCAGAAGCTTGTAGCCTCGCGCCGCGCACACGAAGGCGAGGGCAATGCCGGTGTTCCCCGAGGTCGGCTCGACCAGGATGGTGCTGGGTTTCAGGCGGCCCTCGGCCTCGGCGGCCTCGACCATGCTCAGGCCGATGCGGTCCTTGACCGAGGACAAGGGATTGAAGAACTCGAGCTTGGCCAGGAGTGTGGCCTTGCCGCCTGCGTTGAGGCGGTTGATGCGGACCAGCGGTGTCTTGCCGATGAGCTGGGTGATGTCGTTGGCGATCTTCATGGCGATTCCCTCGTCGACGCTTCAGGTGCGCGTCAGATGTAAAACATGAGATTGCCCGCGCGCTGGCGTGCGCGAGTGGCGAGCTTGTCCAGGGTCAGCAGCGCGAGCTGGTCGCGCAGGCCGTTGCTGACCTCCGCGAACACCTCGTCGACCACCGAGCCGGGATCGCTGCTGACGCCCTGCTCCAGGACCTCACCCTCGAGGGTGAGCAGGATGTCTCGCAGGTTGACCAGGCTGGGATCGCCCGCCAGCAGGAAGCCGCCGTGGGCGCCCCGGGCGCTGCGCACGAAGCCGGCTCCGCGTAGCGTGGTCATCAAGTTGTGAAGGTACTTGCGCGAGATGCCGTGCTTGTCTGCGATGGCCGTGAGCTGAACGGGCTTGCCTCCGTATGCGCAGGCCAGCTCGACCATGGCCAGCAAGCCGTAGCGGCCACGTGTCGACACTTTGAGCATCATGTCTACCTTTTATACTTTATTAGTGTACTTAAATTAACACGACGAAATCTTATTGCAACTTCTGAATTCCAAGCAGGCCTGTTTTTAAATAAAACTATATTAGTGTACTATAGGTCCGACTTTTTTGGATGCGCCAACCCTTCCAAAAAACGGACCAAGGTGGCCACCCCGAAGCCAGTGCCCCCCTTGGAAATATGGTCGCGTGCAGAGTCCGAGAAGGCAGGACCCGCGATGTCGAGATGGGCCCAGCGCACGCCCTCGGGCACGAACTCCCTCAGAAAGAGTGCGGCGGTGATGGCGCCGCCGTAGCGGCCACCCGTGTTCTTGAGATCCGCGATGGGACTCTTGAGCTGATCCCGCAGGCTGTCGTCGAGGGGCAGGCGCCAGCTTGGCTCGCCCGCGAGAGCTCCGGCGCGGCCCAGGTCACTGGCCAAGCTGTCGTCGGCGCTGAACAATCCCGCGCAGTGCGGCCCGAGCGCCACCACGCACGCACCGGTCAGGGTCGCCAGGTCCACCAGCAGCTCCGGCTTGACCGTGGCGGCGAGACTGAAGGTGTCGGCGAGGACCAGCCGGCCCTCGGCGTCGGTGTTGCCGATCTCGACGCTGAGCCCGGCGCGGGAACGCACCACGTCGCCGGGCTTGAACGCAGCGCTTCCCAGCATGTTCTCGCTGCAGGCCAAAAAAGCGTGAACTTCGAGCGGGAGCTTCAGCTCGGCCACCGCTCGCATCGCAGCCAGCACAGCCGCGGCTCCCGCCATGTCGGACTTCATGCCGAGCATGCTGGCCGCGGGCTTGATGTCCAGGCCTCCGGCATCGAAGGTGATGCCCTTGCCCACGAGCACCACGCGTGGTCCTCGATGGCGGGCGGGCCTGTGGCGCAGATGCACGACGCAGGGCGGCTCGTGGCTACCGCGCGACACGGCCTCGAGCAGGCCCATGCGCAAGCGCCGCAGCGAGGCGCGGTCGTGCACACGAACGGTCAGGCCCAGCTGGCGACTGCCCTGCCGCGCCTGTTCGGCGAGGCGCCGCGGGGTCATGTGCGACGCGGGTTCGTTGACCAGATCGCGAGCCAGCATCGTGGCGCGGGCCAGCACCTCGCCCCGGGCCAGGGCCGGGCGCGAGATCGTCGGCTCTCCGGGAGGTAGGACCACGATGAAATCCGTGAGCTCGTGATCCCTGGTCGAGCGGCGCTTGTAGCGATCAAAGCGATAGAGCGCGAGCTGGGCACCCTCGACCAGGGCGGCGCCCACCTCCGGGGCGGGCTGCAGCGTCGCCAGCGAGGCGGGGAGCACGAGGGCCAGGCGCCGGGCCCGGGTGGCCACCGCGACGCGAACGCAGCGCGAGGCCAGGCGGCGAAGGTCGCTCACCGTCGAGGGAGGGTTGGCTCCCAGGCCAAGCAGGGCCACCCGACGGGCGGGGATGAGGCGCTGGGTTCGCAGGGCCAGGGTCTGGTCCGGCGCCGCGGTGAAGCCGTCGTCGTCCACTGCCTGGCGCAGGGCTCCCTCAAGCGAGCGATCGAGTTCGGCCAGTGGCCCCACCCGGACCTTCTTCAGTTCGCCGCTGGTGAGCGGCAGCACGAGCAGGTCACAGCGCAGGCGCGACGGGGACTGACGACGGGCAACACAGCGCATGGCATTCCTTCTGTCGGGCGACGACGATCAAGGCGTCGGAACGCGCCGGGCCCTTGTACCAGCGGGTGCGCGGCGGCGGCAAGGTGCGCCGCTGCCATCTTCTCGTGCCGTCGTAGAAATGGCTCCGAGCTTCCACACCGCCTATCATGAGGTCGAGGAGGGGGGCAGCGCGCCCCGGGACGGTCATGCCGCAATCGCTGGTTCACCTCAGTGCCATCGTCGAACTGGGTGGCGATTCCAGGCTTCCGCCCCAGGTGCGGGAGGCGCTGCAGCGCTGTCCGGAGCTGGCCCGTCTGGGTGCCATCCTCCCCGACCTCCCTTTCTTCTCGAACATCCGACGGCGCGCCCTGCGTCAGCTGTTGCATCTGCCACAGCCCGGGGCCGCCTGGGCCACCAGGATGCACCAGGAGCCTGCCCTGGAGCTTGGCGTGGCCTTGCTGCAGCCGCGCTCGCAATCGCGGCTGGGCCCCCTATCGCGGCTGGCTCTGGCGGCGGGCTTCTTCTCCCACGCAGCCCTGGACACCGCGCTGCACCCCCTGGTGTACCGGCTCATCGCGCAGGAGGGTGTGCAGGGGCAGCAGGCCAGCCAGACCCTCCATCTGAGCATCGAGAAGCTGCACAGCCTGATCCTGCACCGCGAGCGCTGGGCAGAGGCGAGGCGCGAGCTGCCCGTCGCGGAGCTGTGCGACCTGCGGACCGAGGGACAGCGACCGGGCACAGGTCTGCACATCGCCGAAAGCCTGCGCGACATGCACGGGAAGGCACCCCTGCCTGCGGATATCGTGGACTGGGTGGAGGGCTTTGCTCGCTACGGCCGCCTGGTACAGCAGCACCCGGAGTGGGCCGAGGGTGGCCCCGTTGAGATCGATCGCGACCGCCCGCGCTGGTTCGATGGTCCACAGGTCGAGCTGCTGCTGGAACGTGCCCTGAGCAGGGCCCTGCGCTGGTTCTCACTGCTCGACCAGGCCTTCGCGCCCGGTGACGTGCTCCCGGCAGATCTGCTCAGGCTGGCCAGTGGTTTTCGCCGGGTTTCCCTCGACTTCACCGAGGATCCCTTCGTCGAGGAGGAGCGAGCGTCTCCGGGGGTGGACTAGGCGCAGGGCTGGGCCACGGAGGCGGAACGGTTGCCGCCCGCGAAGGTGGCGGTTACCATTTACTCATGGCCCGGCGAGGAGTGAACCCGCTGGCCCCGTGACGCGTTGAAAGATCCCGCGGCCTCACCGCGGGGAGGTGACATGCGCAGAACGTTCCTGGACCTGGCGCTGGCAGCGCCGCTTGCGCTGCTTCTTGGCCTTGCGATCCAGCCTCCGCAGCACCTTGCAGGCAACGGCGCCGTCGCGGTCGCTTCCGAGCGAGCGCTGCAAGTCGACGCCACCGAGGACGGGGCCTACAGCCTGACGGCGCTGCGCCTGGTGAGCAAGGTAGTGCTCCTGATCAAGGAGAACTACGTGGACCAGCAGCGGGTGAAACCCCGCGAGATGCTCATCGGCGCCATGCATGGCGTGGAACGCGAGGCCGCCGAGGTGCTGGCCACCGAGAGCGAGGACACGCATTCGCTCATGGTGCATGTGGGGGCCGAGAAGCAGACCTACAGCGTCGAGGATGTCAGCTCTTTGTGGGAGATGACCTTCAGGCTGCGGGACATCCTGCGCTTCGTCGATCGCGAGCTTCCGCCAGACGTCGACCGCCGGGACATCGAGTACGCCGTGATCAACGGCATGCTGCAAACCCTGGATCCGCACTCGATCCTGCTGACGCCGCGCTTCTACGAGGAGATGAAGATGTCGACCCGCGGCGAGTTCGGCGGCCTCGGCATCGTCATCGCGATCCGCGACGGCCGCCTGACCGTGGTGGCGCCCATCGACGGCACACCGGCTCACATGGCCGGCATCCGGCGCCTCGACCAGATCGTTCGCATCGGCGAGGAGTCGACCATCAACATGGCGCTCGACGAGGCCGTGGAGAGGCTCCGCGGCGCTCCCGGCACCCAGGTCACCATCTGGGTGCAGCGCGAGCCCTGGACCGAGCCGCGCAAGTTCGTGATGACCCGGGCGCGCATCAAGATCGAGAGCGTCACCGCGCAGCTTTTGGCCGACGACGTGGGCTATGTTCGCATCAAGAACTTCCAGAACAACACGGCCCGCGACCTCGACGAGCACATCCGCAAGATGGCCGGACGCACTGCATCGGGTCTGCGCGGGCTGGTGCTGGATTTGAGGGACAATCCAGGCGGTTTGTTGGAACAAGCCATCGACGTCAGCGACCGCTTTCTCGAGGCTGGGGTGATCGTCAGCACCGTGGGAGCAGGTGCACCCAAGGTTGAGAGTGCGCACTGGGCCGGCAGCAACACAGAGCTGCCACTGGTGGTGCTGGTCAATGGAGGCAGCGCGTCGGCGTCCGAGATCGTGGCCGGAGCCATCAAGAACAACGACCGAGGGGTGGTGATCGGCGAGCAGACCTTCGGCAAGGGCTCCGTGCAGGTTCTGTACGACTTCAAGGACGGATCGGCCCTCAAGTTGACTGTGGCCCAGTACCTGACACCGGGGGATCTCTCGATTCAGAACATCGGCATCACACCGGATGTGGCCGTGCAGACGGTCGCGGTGGAGAAGGACTACATCGATCTTTTCCAGGACACCTCGCACATGCGCGAATCGGACCTGGACAAGCATCTCAACGACGAGCGCACTGCGACGGCCAAACCCGTTTTCCAGATCCGCCAGCTGGGCGACAAGGAGGATGAGGACCCCGACGCGGCCGCGGTGCGTGATGCCAGTCATGGATTCAAGAGCGACTTCCAGATCGAGCTGGCGCGACGACTTCTCGCCGAGAAAGGGGCGCGAACCCGTCGCGAGCTGCTCGAGGGCGCGCGGGCACCCTTCGCCGACGCGACCGCCGCCGAGGAGCAGCGCATCGTCGAGGCTCTGGCCGGCATCGGGGTGGACTGGAGTCTGGGTCCGGACGTACCGGGTGGTCAGGCCGTGGCTCGCTTGCTCAAGGAGGCGCGAGCGGAGGCCGGCACTCCGGTGACGGTCGAGATCGAGGTGGAGAACAAGGGCACCGCTCCGCTGTACCGGCTGCGGGCAACCACCGGGTCCAAGTTCAATTCCTTCGCCGAGCAGGAGTTCGTGTTCGGTCGGCTCCTTCCTGGCGAGAAGCGACGCTGGTCGATCAAGCTGTCGACGCGCAAGGCGCTCCGCACTCGCACCGAGGAGGTGCCCGTGCGCTTCAGCGAGCAGTACAGCCGGGCACCGGAGGTTTTGCCGGTCAAGGTGCGCGTCGACGAGTTGCCGCGGCCGCGGTTCGAGCTGCTCGCCGCCATCGACGACAGCGAGGGCAATGGCGACGGAATGTTGCAGGTGGGCGAGAAGGTTCAGCTGGTGGTGGCGGTGCGCAACGTCGGGACCGGGGTGTCCGCGTCACCCCTGCTGACCCTGAAGAACATGACGGGACAGGAACTCTTCATCCAGCGAGGCCGGGTGGTTGCCGACGCCCTGGAGCCTGGGAAGGTCGGCGTGGCTCGCATGCAGTTCGACGTGCGCGGTGTGCCGCTCAAGGGCGCACAGCTCCGCATTGGTGTCGTCGACCAGGACCTGGGAGAGGGCACGGCCACCCGCCTGAGCCTGCCCGTGACCCGTGGTGGAACACCATCCACTCCCGTCACCGGTATCGCGACCAGCCGAGGTAAGGTGCCGCTTCGCTCCAGCATCGATGCCTCGTCGGCCGTGATCGCGGAGCTCGATCCGAGCCAGGCTGTGGCCGCGCTGACGCAGAATGGAGGGGCCCTGAGGGTCGAGCTTCCACGCAAGGTGCCAGCCTTCGTGGATGCGACGGCGGTGACCGTGGTGCCTGGCACCGCGGCTCTGCGCAAACGCCCGACAGCCACGCTGGTGTTCCCGGTGGTGCCCCCGCGCATCACGATCACGGCACCTGCCGCGGGCAGCGAGACACTGGCCAGCAGCCTGGTTTTCGAGGGGCGGGTGGAATCGGACCTGCCCGTGCGAGACCTGATCGTCTATGCCAATGGCAAGAAGGTGTTCTTCACCGCGGTGGGCAAGAAGACCCCGCAAGGATGGATCTTCTCGACCACGGTTCCTCTCGAGGAGGGGCCCAACATGATCGTCGTGGTGGGGCGTGTCGACGAGGAACTCGATGGCCAGAGCAGTGTGATCGTCCGACGTGCGATCAAGGGGCTGGAGGTGGCCGGGTCCGCGACTGCTCAGCCGGGACCCTAGCAGAGGGGGGACCAGCGGGCGCAGGGAGGCGCCCTCGGGGGATGGGGATGGGGTACGTCACAGGTGGGGGGTGGACATGCCGCGGCTGTTCGTGGCGACGGAGCTGAGTGCCGAGGCGCAGGCCCGTGCGTCCTCCCTCGAGGAGCAGCTGCGCCGGCAGCTGAGGCGGCGGGCGCGGGTGCGCTGGACCCGGCCCGACGGGCGGCACGTCACACTCTGCTTTCTCGGGCTGGTTGCCGATGCTGCCGTCGATGCCGTGGCCAAGGTCATGCACGACGTCGCAGCGCGCCATTTTGGTTTCCAGGTGGCAGTGCACGGCCTGGGGGCTTTTCCCACAGCGCGCCGGGCTCGCGTGCTGTGGCTGGGTGTGACCGACCCCGCGGGTGCACTTGCTCGTCTGGCTGCGGACCTTCAAGAAGGGCTGCGCGAGGCCGGGCACGAAATCGACAGCCGCGAGTTCAAGGGACATGTCACCCTGGGGCGCGTGGCTGATCGCAGCGGGCTCGACGTCGACGACGAGATGGAGCTGGACCAGGCCGAGCCGATCTCGCTGCAGGTCGACAGCATCGTTCTGTTCGAGAGCCAGCTCGCCCCCTCGGGAGCTCGCTACGTGCGACTCCGCCAGGCGCGGCTGGCCGACGCCGGTTGACAAGCTCGGCGCTTTCTTACGCAATCCCTGGAGCCCCAGGCTGCTCTTCCGCAGAGCTGGCGGCGGCCAGAGACCACCAGCGCGAGGTAGCACGATGGATCCCGAGCAGCTCAAGGGTTTGCTGCAGCAGGCGCAGACGATGGCGCAGTCGCTCCAGGGTGACCTGGCAGGAAAGACTGCCGAGGGCAGCGCAGGGGGAGGGCTGGTGCGTGTCGAGGTCAATGGATCCAACCAGGTCACTGCGGTGCACATCGACCCGAAGGTGATCGACCCGTCGGATCCGGCCATGCTCGAGGACCTCGTCCGCGCGGCCATGAACCAGGCCTTCGAGCGTCTGCGCGAGCTGGTCGCCGAGGAGATGCAGCGGCGCACCGGGGGCATGCTGCCCGGGCTTTTCTGATGCTGGGCGATCCCCTGGTGGAGCTGTGCGACCTTCTGGGCCGTCTCCCAGGCGTGGGCGAGCGAACCGCGCAGCGCATGGCTTTTTACATGTTGCGCCACAGCCCCGACTATCCCCATGCCCTGGCAAGTGCCCTGGAGCAGGTGGCGATCGCGATCCATGCCTGCGGGTTGTGCCAGAACCTCACCGCAAGCGATCCCTGCCCGGTGTGTGCGGATTCCCGCCGGCACAGAGAGACCATCTGCGTGGTTGCCAACCCGCAGGACGTCAACGCCATCGACGCCACAGGAGAGCACCGGGGTCTGTACCACGTGCTGCACGGTGTGCTGTCCCCGCTGGATGGTGTCGGCCCGGACGACCTCCGGGTGAAGCAGTTGCTGGCCAGATTGCCGGGTGCTCCTGTGGTCCAGGAGGTCATCGTCGCCACTCCGGCCTCGGTCGAGGGCGAGGCCACCGCGCTGTACCTGGCGGGGCTGATCAAACCCCTTGGTATCGCGGTGAGCCGCATCGCTGCAGGGATCCCCATGGGTGGCGAGATCGAGTACGCGGACCGGTTGACTCTGGGACGCGCGCTCGGAGGCAGGCGATTGCTGTGACCCAGGCCCGGCGATGCACGGCGGCTCTCCGGGGTTCCCGGGCCCGACTCGATGAAGTCCTACGTCCTGACAGGCCTGCCCAGGGCTGCTGACGCTACTCCACGACGGGTCTGAACTGCTCGCGCACGATGCGACGGTAGTGTTCCACCTCGACAGCCTGGCGTGCGGCATCCCAGCCCAGCACGGGGGCCGCCAGAGCCGCGACCTCCGGGGCCTGTGCCAGGGCTTGCCCCTGCACCCACAGCGCCACGCGCAGGCGGCGAGTGAGCAGATCATCGAGGTGCACCACGCATTCGCGCTGGCACAGATAGGGCACCTCGGCACGAAGGTAGGGGGCACCGTCGATCAGGGGATGGCGGAGCTCGGCGTTGCCCGCAGCCAGTTCCAGGGGCTCATGGGCCCGCGCGCCATACGACCGCACCATCTGCTCCGCCACGCGCTCGTCGACATCGAAGCGGCGCTGCAGCTCCTTCTTCTTCTCGTCGAGGGAGACGGCGCCACCCAGGGGCTTCTCGTGGGTCGAGCAGGGCTCGATGCTGGCGCGACGTTCCTCGCTGGTGCGCTGGACCACCAGGTCCACGATGTCCATCGCCATGATGCGATAGGTGGTCAGCTTGCCGCCAGCGATGGAGATGAGACCGCTCGGATCCTCGTACACCGAATGTTCGCGTCCCACGGCCGAGGCGTTCTGGTCGCCCTTGCCCGGTGTCACGATCAGGGTTCGTACGCCAGCGATGCTGCTGATGACATCCGTCTCGGTGAAGGGCTCACCCTCGAAGGTCGCGTTGAGCGCTTTGAGCACGTAGCCAAGGTCGGCCTCGTCGGTGGTGCGGACATCGCCGTGGTCAAAGGTGTCGGTGGTGCCGACGAGCACGACCTCTCCCCAGGGCACCGCGAACATCAGACGGCCGTCCACGCGGTTCATGAACGCGACGGTGGCGTCGAGAGGCAGGCGCGCGCGCGACACGACCAGGTGCACACCCTTGGATGCACGAAGCTCGGAGGCCTCGATGGGCGCGATCTTGCCGCGCAGGGTATCCACGTGGATGCCGGTGGCGTTGACCACCTGATCTGCCCGCACCTCGATGCGCAGGTCGCGCTCGACGTCACGCAGACGCACACCGGCGACGCGCTCGCCCTCCATCACGAACCCAGTGGCCGAGACATAGTTGAGCGCCAGGCCGCCGTGAACCACGCCGTCCACCACGTTCTCGCTGACCAGCCTGGCGTCGTCGACGGTCGAGTCGTAGTACAGGGCGACACGGCGCAGGTCGCCGGTGCGCAGCGTCGGTGCGATGGCCTGGATCTCGTCGTCCTTGAGCATGCGGTGGGGGACGGCAGAGGGACCCGCCAGATACTCGTAGAAGCGAAGGCCCATGCGGATGAACATGGGATGCAGCCGGGTGTGTCGATAGATGGGGAACATGAAGGGCATGGCCCGCACCAGGTGCGGGTTCAGGCGCAGCAACAGCTCGCGCTCCTGGCAGGACTCCTTGGTCAGGCGGATGTGGAAGCGCTCGAGGTAACGCAGGCCGCCATGCACCAGCTTGCTCGACTTGCTCGAGGTGCCGCTGGCAAAGTCCTCGCGCTCGACGAGGAGCACACGCAGGCCGCGCAGCACAGCGTCCCTGAAGATGCCCGCGCCGGTGATGCCGCCGCCCACGACGACCAGATCGTAGTGTTGTCCGGCCAGGGAATCGAAGGTCTGGTCGCGCTCGACGACGGAGAAGTTCTTGCTCATGCGTCACCGCAGGTGGTTGGGTCGGTTGTAGCCTTGAGGACGCACCGCGTCAACGGCGTGCGAGGCGACCTGGAGGTCATGGTGAACGGAGCCGGCACCAGAGGAGCCAGGCCCGCGTCGATCAGGGGATGCACTCGAAGGTACACAGGGACCATGGGATACTGCCGGCGGGGCATTCCCAGCCCTCGCTGCCGCACGGAGCCAGCGGACCGTCCGCGCTGCACCGGATCTGTCCCTGGTTGCAGTAGGCCCAGCGGCAGGTGTCGGTGGAGCTACACTGGCTGGCGGGGAGATGGCAGCTCTCGTCGAAGGCCTGGCACTGAGAGGCAAAGACCGCGCTCCCAGGGCACGCGTAGCTGGAAGCCACGTCGTCGAAGAAGCTACTACCCGACGCAACGTCGCAGCAGGTCGGGCCAGCGCCGCTCACCTGGTAGCAGGTGGGCGCAGTCGCACTGATGTCCAGAGGCCACGCTGCGGTGTACGCGTCGATACCTCCTCCCGCATCGGTGGAACCACCACCATCCAGGGCGCTGGTGGCGTCGGGCTCAGGGCCGGTGCCGCTATCGAGGCTGATCTCGGAAACATCGAGGTGGCTCTGGCCTCCGTCCAGCTGAGATCCTCTATCCGGGATGCTGGCATCCGTGGTCCTCGGCGACTCCTCGCGACAGGCCACGCAGGGACGACGCTCGTCGGTGCAGTACTCGAAGGGCGAGCAGGGCGGGCTGATCGAGAATGGAGCCTGCAAACAGGCGCAGACCTGGTCCGCGGGGGCGGTGCACTGGGGTGGTGGCCGGTGACAGGTCGCGGTGGGCGTGGTGCCGGCCACGCCGTGCTTGATCACGCACACATCGTCGACGGAGCAGAACCACACCTCCTCGAAGTCATCTGCCTGGCAAGGTCTGAACTGACCGCTGGTGCATCGGTCCTTGCAGCTCGGGCAATCCAGCCAGCAATGATCCGCGCAGATGCGCTGGCCCTGGCAGTCCACCGCTCCGTTGAGTCCACAGGGTTCGGCTCCGTCGTCGCAGGCGCACTGTCTGCGGCAGATCCGGTTCTCGCAGCACTGCAGGCCCTCGGGACAGCTCGGGTTGTCCGCGGAGCAGGTGATCTGCGCAGCCTCGGGGATGAGCAGCTCGAAACAGGCCGCGAGTGTGCAGACGGTCACCGACATCGCTGCCCAGGCGATTCTTCTTTGTCTCGTCATTCGCGCTCCCCCCGGCTCTGGCGATCCAGCCAGTCCGTGAAGAACACCTCGACCGCCGCGGCCACACCCACCACCGCCGCAGCGACATACAGGCTGGTCCGTGCGACGTCCCAGCCCTCGGCCTGGCGCTGCCGGTCTTGCAGCGAGGTGTAGGGGACAGGATCGCCTGGGGCCACGCTGGACGCGGCGAGCTCGTTGAACGCCGCGTAGCTCAGCCCCGCCATGACCGTCGCGCCCCCGCCGGCGAGGGCCAGCAGGGCCGTGGCGCCAGCCGTCGACGCGAAGACCCAGACCGGCAGCGGGGGAGGGTTGAGATCGAGCGCCACCTCGGCATCGACGCCACGTCGGGCTCCGACGACCAGCGCCTGCTCCGGGAACAGTTGTTCGACGGCCGGGCCGAGGGCCGCCAGGAACTCCTCGCCGTTATCGGGGGTGAGCCTGCGCTCCACCGAACCCCTGGCCTGGGCGTTCAACATGTCCAGGCGGCGCAGGCTGAGCACGCTGGTCTGCCCGACCCGGGTCAGGCTGCCGGTGACCAGCTCGTCGACACCCAGGGCACCGGCGATCTCGCCCAGGCAACTTTCCTGGTCGCAGCCCAGCAGCTGCTTGCTGGCCTCGTGCGCCAGCATGGCGCGGATCTCGTCCATGCCGATGGCGTTGACGCCCTTCAGCTTACGCAGCTCGGTGGTCAGCGCATCCGTGGTGAGGCGGCCGACGCGGGCGGGCACACCCTCGACCCGCAGCTCGTACACGGCGATGCGAAGCTCGTCGGGCACCCCGAGGCGTGTCTTCGCGTCGACGGTGGTTGCCGTCGATGTCGGAGCTTCCAGGTCCGCCTCGAGTGGGGCCGGCGCGGTCGACGGTGCATCGCCTGGCAAGGCGCGTGCTACACCTGGCAGGACCAGGGCGAGGAGAGCGCCCAGCCACAGCTCGACCCGGAGCACGTGCGACCCGCGATGCACTTGCTGGGCTGTCTCGGGCTGCATGGTGCCGGTGCCTCCTTCACGGCGGGTGGAGAACCCCATTCTAGCACCAGGATCGTGCCAGAGCCGAATCGGCAGCCGCCGCGCCGGAAACCAGCACGGTCCGGGATGACCCAGGTCGCGTCGAGGTCTGCGAGTGATCGGAGGGACTGTCAGGGAGGCGGTCGAGCTCAGGCGCGGGGGACGATCCTCAGTCGGCCGCGCCAGCCTTGTCGCCGGCCACCGCCTCGTCGCTGTAGCGCATCTCGGCGAGCTGGGAGTAAAAGCGCCAGCGCGCCTGGGCGGCGGTCTGCGCCATGTCGAGGAACTTGGCCGCCAGCTCTGGCTTGCTCTTGGTCAGCATCTTGTAGCGCGTCTCGCTGTAGGTGTATTCCTTCATCGAGATCTTGGGCGCCTTCGAGTCGAGCTTGAGGGGATTCTTGCCCTCGCGCGCCAGCAGCGGGTTGTAGCGGTACAGCACGATGTGACCGGAGTCGACGGCGGCCTTCTGGTGCTCCAGCCCCTTCTCCATGGGAATGCCGTGGGCGATGCAGTGGCTGTAAGCGATGATGAGCGAGGGACCCGGGTAGGCCTCGGCTTCGAGGAAGGCCTTGACGCACTGGGCGTCGTTGGCACCCATGGCGACCTGGGCCACGTAAATGTGGCCGTAGGTCATGGCGATGAGCCCGAGGTCCTTCTTGTTGATGGGCTTGCCGCTGGCCGCAAACTTGGCGACGGCGCCCACCGGGGTCGCCTTCGAGGCCTGGCCGCCGGTGTTGGAGTACACCTCGGTATCCAGCACCAGGGCGTTGACGTCGCGATTGTTGGCCAGCACGTGATCCAGGCCACCGTAGCCGATGTCATAGGCCCAGCCGTCGCCACCAAACATCCACACGCTCTTGCGCACCAGGGCGTCGGCCACCGAGATCAGATTCTTGGCGTCGTTGGAGCTGTCCTTGTCGAGCTTGGTCTTGAGTTCGGCCACCCGGGCACGCTGCTCGGCGATGCCCTTCTCGGTGGTCTGGTCCGCCTCGAGCAGGCCCTGCACCAGGTTGGCGCCCAGCGCGCCACCCATCTTGCCGAGGAGTTCGCGGGCGAACTGCCCATGCTTGTCCTGGGTCAGCCTGAAGCCCAGGCCGAACTCGGCACAATCCTCGAACAGCGAGTTGTTCCAGGTCGGGCCGCGGCCGTCGCTGCGGGTGGTGTAGGGGGTGGTTGGCAGGTTGCCGCCGTAGATGGACGAGCAGCCCGTGGCGTTGGCGATGATCGCGCGGTCGCCGAAGAGCTGGGTCATCAGCTTGATGTACGGGGTCTCGCCGCAGCCGGAGCAGGCGCCCGAGTACTCGAACAAGGGCTGCAGCACCTGGGAGCCCTTGACCGTGTGGATCTTGGGCAGGGTGCGATCGATCTCGGGCAGCTTGAGCAGGAAGTTGTAGTTGTCGCGCTCGGGCGCCCGCAGCGGGGGCTGCGCCGCCATCTCGAGAGACTTGTGGCTGACGTTGCTCTTGTCCTTGGCCGGGCAGACCTCGACGCAGAGCTGGCAGCCCGTGCAGTCCTCCGGCGCCACCTGCACCGAGTACACGGAGTTGGCCGGGAACTGCTTGTCCTTGGTCTCCCGCCATTTGAAGGTCGGCGGTGCGTCCTGGGTGAACTTCTTGTCGTAGACCTTGGTGCGAATGGCGGCGTGCGGGCAGACCATGGCGCACTTTCCGCACTCGATGCAGATCTTCTCGTCCCACACCGGGATCTCGAGGGCGATGTTCCGCTTCTCGTACTGCGTGGTGCCCGTCGGGAAGCTGCCGTCCTTGGGGAAGGCCGACACCGGGATGTCGTCGCCCTTGCCCAGGATGATCTGGCGCACCACCTGGTCGACGTACTCGGGGGCACCCTCGGGCACCGCGGGAGGACGCTTGAAGCTCGACGACACTTTGGCCGGAACCTTCACCTCGTGCAGGTTCTCCAGGGTCTTGTCCACGGCGTCGTAGTTGAGCTGGACGATGCGGTCGCCCTTGCCACCGTAGGTCTTCTTGATGGCGCCCTTGATGGCCGCGATGGCGTCGTCCTTGGGCAGCACGCCCGAGATGGCGAAGAAGCAGGTCTGCATGATCGTGTTGACGCGGTTGCCCATGTTCGCGTCCTGGGCGACCTGGTAGCCGTCGATCACGTAGAACTTGCACTTCTTGGCGATGAGGCTCTGCTGCACCTCGATGGGCAGGGTGTCCCACACCTTGTCCGCGGGCGCCTGGGTGTTGAGCAGGAAGGTGGCGCCGGGCAGCGCCTTGTCCAGCATGTCAAACTTCTCGAGGAACACGGTCTGGTGGCAGCCGATGAAGTGCGCCTGGTCGATGAGGTAGGTCGAGCGGACGGGCTTCTTGCCGAAGCGCACGTGGCTCACGGTGACCGCGCCGGCCTTCTTGCTGTCATAGACGAAGTAGCCCTGGGCGTAGTTCTCGGTCTCGGTGCCGATGATCTTGATGGTGTTCTTGTTGGCGCCCACCGTGCCGTCGGAGCCTAGGCCGAAGAACAGGGCGCGAAAAACGCTGTTGTCCTCGGTCGAGAAGGTCGGGTCCCACGCGAGATTGGTGTGCGTCACGTCGTCGTGAATGCCCACCGTGAAGCCCTGCTTGGGCTTGTCCTTCTTCAACTCGTCAAACACGCCCTTGATCATCGCGGCGTTGAACTCCTTCGAACTCAGGCCGTAGCGGCCGCCGACGACGACGGGGAAGGTCTTGGTGGGCAGGGTGCCCTCGGCCTGCATCTCGGCCAGGGCCGTGACCACATCCTTGTACAGGGGCTCGCCGCCGGCGCCGGGCTCCTTGGTGCGATCCAGCACCGCGATCTTCTTGACGCTGGCGGGCAGTGCCCTGGCCAGGTGCTCGCGGGAGAAGGGCCGGAACAGCCGCACCTTGACGAGGCCAATCTTCTCGCCCTTGGCCTGCAGGTACTCGACGGTCTCATGGGCGGCCTCGGTGCCCGAGCCCATGAGCACGATCACGCGCTCGGCGTCGGGAGCGCCCTCGTAGTCGAACAGGTGGTAGCTCCGACCAACCACCTTGGCGAAGCGGTCCATGGCCTTCTGCACAATGGCCGGGCAGGCGTCGTAGTAGGGGTTCACCGTCTCGCGGGCTTGGAAGAACACGTCGGGGTTCTGCGAGGTGCCGCGCAGCACGGGGTGGTCCGGCGACATGGCGCGGGCGCGGTGGGCCCGCACCAGCTCGTCGTCGATCATCTGGCGCAGATCATCGTCGCTGAGCTCCTCGATCTTGGCCACCTCGTGGGAGGTGCGGAAGCCATCGAAGAAGTGCACGAAGGGCACCCGCGCTTCCAGTGACGCGGCCTGGGCGATGGCGACCGTGTCTCCGACTTCCTGCACCGAGCCCGAAGCGAGCAGGCCCCAGCCCGTGGCGCGCACGGCCATGATGTCCGAGTGATCGCCGAAGATGGACAGGGCGTGGGTGGCCAGGGTGCGGGCCGAGACGTGAAACACCGTCGAGGTCAGCTCGCCCGCCACCTTGAACATGGTCGGGATCATCAGCAGCAGGCCTTGGGAGGCGGTGAAGGTCGTGGTCAGGGCTCCCGTCTGCAGGGCGCCGTGCACCGCGGCCGCGGCTCCACCCTCGCTCTGCATCTCGACCACGTCGGGGACCGTGCCCCAGATGTTGGTCTTGCCCTGGGCGGACCACTCATCCGCCCATTCACCCATGTTCGAAGAGGGGGTGATCGGATAGATGGCGCAGATCTCGTTGATGCGGTGGGCAACGTTGGCAGCGGCTTCATTGCCATCGATGGTGAGGATATTGCGGCTCATCGGTATCTCCTTAGCGTGGCACCAGAGGGGCGGACCTCGAGGTCCGTGGGCCCGTCTCATACGTGCCGCCTGCACGAAGGGCAACGGTTATTTCCGACGCCGGGAGGCTGTGCGGACCCTTGTTTTTTTGTCTCGACCCATCGCATTGACATCGCGGCCGGTTCTGATAGGTAATGGGCCGCTCCCGAGGAGGAGGCCTCGGCTGCCATCGCTGTGATGGCGCCGGCGGTGCAACGACTCGACGGGAACCGATAACTTTCGCGCTTTGCAGCTGCCGGGGCGAGCGCGCCGGACATGAGGGCGGCATGAACTCCCAGTTTGTGATGTACGAGGAGGAGTTCAAGCATATCCATGCGGTCTGCACCCGTTTGACCCGCGATGCGAATGCCAAGGTGGTCTTCCTCGTGGACAAGAATGGCCAGCTCATCGCGGCCACGGGCGAGGTCGCCAACCTGGACACCACGAGCCTGGCCTCGCTGACTGCGGGTAACATCGCCGCCACCGGCGGCATTGCCAAGCTGATCAACGAGAAGGAGTTCTCGCAGATCTTCCACGAGGGGGAGCGCGACAACCTTCACATCAGCATCGTGGGTCAGCGCGTGATCCTCGTCGTCATCTTTGATCACCGGTCGTCACTGGGACTGGTCCGGCTGCGGGTCAAGCGCGCCAGCGAGGAACTCAATGCGGTGTTCCTGCAGCTGGCCCAGAAGAGCGGGCAA
Organism: Pseudomonadota bacterium; assembly: GCA_043821645.1. Classification (GTDB taxonomy): domain Bacteria; phylum Myxococcota; class JACRCW01; order JAFGSX01; family JAFGSX01; genus JBDRCO01. The sequence goes on from JBDRCO010000037.1 coordinate 175,881, forward strand.
CCGAGTGCGATGTCGCCGTTCGCCGAGATCACCGACGACGACATCGACTCGCTTTTCAGCTAGGGGGCGTGCCGGGCACCCGTGAGGGACGCGGCCGGTACACTGAACGTGAGGCGGTCAGGGGCTCTGAAAGAGGACGCAGTCGATGTCGTTCATCAACTATTCATCGCGCGAGATCAACTGCAAGATCGTGTACTACGGTCCCGGCCTGTGCGGGAAGACGACCAACCTGCAGTACGTCTACAACAAGACCAGTCCCGACGCGAAGGGCAAGATGATCTCCCTCGCGACCGAGACCGAACGCACCCTGTTCTTTGACTTTCTGCCCTTGTCCCTCGGCGAGATCCGTGGCTTCAAGACGCGCTTCCACCTGTACACCGTTCCCGGTCAGGTGTTCTACGACGCCAGCCGCAAGCTGATCCTCAAGGGCGTCGACGGCGTCGTGTTCGTGGCGGACTCGCAGATGGAGCGCATGGAGGCCAACCTCGAGTCCATCGAGAACCTCAAGATCAACCTCGCCGAGCAGGGCTACGACCTCAACAAGGTTCCGTACGTCATCCAGTACAACAAGCGAGATCTCCCGAGTGCCGCCACCGTCGAGGAGCTGCGACGCTTGCTCAACGTCAATGGGGTTCCTGAGTTCCAGGCCACCGCCACCACCGGGGTGGGGGTGTTCGACACTCTCAAGGCCATCGCGAAGCTCGTGCTCCAGGAGCTCAAGAAGGGCGCGCCCTAGGTCCGGACTGCAGCCAGAAGGGGAGGCCTCGCCGTCGTCCGTCGACGGACAGCAGGGGAAATCATCATGCGACATCTCATGTTTCGCTTCGCGCTCTTGAGCGCTGCGTTGGTCTGGGGCGGTGTGCTGATGGCACAGGCCGAAGGCGAGACGACGGTCGAGGCCACGCCTCCCGCAGCCGGGGACCCGTCGTCACCAGCCGCAGCGGGCACCGAGACAGCCGTGGATCCTGCTCCCGCTCCAGCGCCGGCCGCCGGTGCCTCGGATCTCAAGACCGCCGACGAGAGCTACGAGGTCAAGATCCGGGACATCGAGGAAAGGGTCAACGAGCTCAAGGAGAAGATCTTCCAGTCCAAGGTGCGCCTGCTGTCCCTGCAGGAGGCCGTGTTCACCGGCGTGTCGTCCGGTGCTCGCGCCGTGCTCACCCACCGCAACGAGATGGGCTCGACCTTCCGCCTCACCGAGCTGCACTACTTCATCGACGGGGCGCCACTCCGGCAGGAGGTCGACGCCACTGGCGAGACCCTCTCGGCCAAGGAAGAGATCCAGCTCTTCTCGGGCAACATCGTCCCCGGAAACCACCAGATCACCGTCAACCTCGTCTACAAGGGCCATGGCTACGGTGTGTTCGCCTACCTCGACGGCTACACCTTCCGCATCAAGTCCAGCTACACGTTCAAGGCGGAGGAAGGCAAGGAGACCGAGGTCAAGATCGTTGCCTTCGAGAAGGGTGGCTTCACGACCGAACTTAAGGACAGGCCTGCGGTCCGCTATGACATCGAGGTCAAGAAGCAGCAGCGCAGGAAGCAGAAGGCGGAGGGCGAGCAGGCAGCGCCCTCGGTGCCCTGACACGTGTCAACCCAGAGCGAGCAGGCGGGATCATGACAGGCGGATGTCGAGGCATCGCACGCATGGCAGGAGGCCTCCTCTTGTGTGCGCTGGTCGTGCCCGCCCGCGCCGCCACTCCCACCTCTCTCCGCAGCAAGTTGCAGAAGCTCGAGGGATCGCTGGTCCAGGCCAAGGCCGAGGTCTCCGCTCTTGAGCGGGAGCTGAGCAGCGTCCTCGAGTCCTCGCGCCTGAAGTGCATGGAAGCCCGCGCCGAAGGACGCCTGGCCGAGGGCGCGCAATGTGGAGCGGTCGAGGAGAAGGTCAGCGAGGGACAGATCCTGCTTGACCTCGGCGAAAATGACAGGGCTGCGATCATTCTTTATGACGTCGTCACCGCACCGGGATTCGAGCGCAGCTTCCTTTACGAAGAGGCGGTCTCCACCCTCGCCGAGGCCCTGTACCGCAGTGGCAACTACATCGTGGCCAGGACCTACTTCCGCAGTCTGGTGCAGCGCGGCGCGCGGCTCTACGCCGAGAACTCGATCCAGCGCTTGATCGAGATCAGCGGTCGACTCAATGACTACGGAGATCTCGACAGCTTCTTTGAGGCCTATCGCAAGATGTCCGGCGGCAGCGTTCGCCCCGAGATCGCCTATGTGCGCGCCAAGTCCCTGATTCATGCGGGCCGCTCCGGCGAGGCCCTGCCCTTGCTCGAAAAGATCCCGCGCAACCACAACCTGTGGATGCGGGCGCAGTACCTCTCCGGTGTGGCCGTGCTGGCGCCGGGCGGCGAGGCCGCCTTGCAGCAGGCGCTGGACTTCTTCAAGCGTGTCGGCGAGCAAGCTCCGCGCGACGCTGACGAGAAGGAAGTCCGAGAACTCGGCTACCTGGCACAGGGGCGTCTGTATTACGAGCTGGGCGACCTGGTGACCTCCATCGACGCCTACCAGAACATCCCTCGTGACTCCGAACACTTTCACGACATGCTGTTCGAGGTTGCCTGGGCCTTCATCAAGCGAGGGCAGTTGCTGTACGACCAGCCCGACCTGGCCCGGGCCGAATTTCGCAAGGCCCTGCAGGCTCTGGATCTCATCGTGGCACCTGGCAGCCGGCTCGAGCCCGAGATCGCGATCCTGCGCGGCAACCTGCTGCTCCGTCTCAGCGACTACGACGAAGCCACCAGCTCTTTCGCCGAGGTGGTGGGTCGTTACCAGACCACCGTGGACCAGCTCGAGGCCCTGATGGCCGAGCGTGGTGACGCCAGCCAGTTGCTCGAGGACATCCTGGCCGCCGACGAAAAGTCGCTGACGGTCAACACGCTGCTGCCCCCCCTGGCTGCCCGCTGGGCGCAGGGCCAGGAGGAGATCGACCAGGCGCTGCGGGTCTACAAGGACCTGCGCTACAGCAAGACCGAGCTGATCGAGACACGCAAGGTCATCGACAAGCTTCGTGCGGCGCTGGATTCGCCAAACCGCACCGAGCTGCTGCCTGCTTTCGGTGAGATCCACACACGCGGTCTCAATACCTACGACGCCCTGATAGGGTTGCGCAGTGTGCTGGTGGGCGTGCAGGGTGAGCTCCTCGACGCGACCAGGATTCCCGGCTACGCCGAGGTGGTGGAGCGGCGCAAGGTCCTGGAGAAGAAGTTTGCCTCCATCCCCAAGACCCGAGAGGGCCTGACCGATCGCATGAACCGCATCGCCCAGCGCATCGAGGGTCTCGAACGCGACGTGTTCCGCCTCTCCCTGGCGATCGACGAGGCCAATGCCCAGATCAAGGCCATGGAAGTGTGGCTGGTCAGTGTCAAGCAGTCCGGCAAGCTCGGCGCCGGCGAGATCGAGTTGATGAACGGTCGCCTGGCCCAGGCTCGTGCCGAGGTCGAGTACCTGCGCGAGGAACAGCAGGGGCTGGCAGAACTGCTCAAGCGTGAACATGCCCAGCTCACCGTGTCCGGCGGGCGGGCGCGCAAGAAGCCGAGATCCGCGCCGAGCTGGAGCGCACCCTGGCCGAGGAGGCCGGGCTGCTGAGCGGGGCGCGCAGTGGCGTGGACGCGGAGACCCAGCAGATGCTCACCGAGGTCGACACGGTCGCGGTCGAGCTCGAGAACGTCATCGGCCGCCTGGAACGGTTCCGCGGTGCGCTCGATGGTCACGTCGAGAGCTACGTCACGGAGATGAAGCGCGCGATCTCCCGCGAGGAGCGCCTGCTCGACGAGCACGAGCGCGAGACCCTGCGCTACCAGAACCAGGCCGGAGATGTGGCCGCCGGAGCTGCGGTGCAGGCACTGCGCGGTGTGCGGAACGATTTCCACGACTTCGTGCTGCGCGCCGACGTCGGCCTGGTCGACATGTCGTGGCAGATGAAGAAAGAAAAGTCGGACGAGATCTCGAAGATGGTCAAGCGGCAGCGCGCCGAACTCAAGGCTCTGGATGTGGAGTTCGGCGAGGTGCTGAAGGATGACGAGGAGTAGCCGGGTGCAGCGCTGGTCCATCCTCCTCCTGTGCATGGCCTCCCTGGCCCCGACCAGGCCCGCTGGGGCGCAGGTTGGCTCGGTAGTGCAGCCCGGTGACGCCCAGCTCCTCGACGAGATCCGCGAGGTGGTCGACGCCTTCGAGAAGCAGACCCGGGCCTACCGGCGGCAGGTGAACGGTCTGGTCCAGAGGCAGTACGAGGAGCGCCGCGCCCAGCTCTCCGAGACCTACGAGAAGGCGATCCGCGAGCTCGAGGTGGTCGAACGCCAGCGTCGGCTCGAGGCCATCGCGCGCTTCGAGGCCTTCCTGCGGCACTACCCCGACAATCCACAGTACACGCCCGATGCCATGTTCAGGCTGGCAGAGCTTTACTACGAGCGATCTTACGAGCAGTACCTGCAGGCCATGCGCGAGTTCGATCAGCAGGTCAAAGCCTTCGATCGCGGCGAGACCACCGACGACCCGGTGATGCCGAGCCAGCACTTCGAGGACTCGATCGCGCTGTACCAGCAGCTCATCAATCGGTTCCCGAGCTACCGGCTGGTGGATGCAGCCTACTACTTGCTGGGCTATTGCCTGGGCGAACAGGGGGAGCTGGAGTCCTCGATCCAGACCTTCGTCACCCTCACCGAGAAGTACCCCGATTCTGGTTTTTACGTCGAGGCGTGGATGCGCATCGGCGAGTTCTACTTTGACGCCGACCGTCTGGACGAGGCTGTTCAGGCCTACACCCAGGTCACGACCAAGGGCGTGGGTACCAAGTTCTACGACAAGGGCCTGTACAAGCTTGCCTGGACCCACTACAGGCTCGACCTGTTCGACGCAGCCATTCGAGAGTTCCTGACCCTCGTCGACTACGCTGACGCCGAGAAGCTCAAGGGCAACAACGAGGCCCAGTCCCTGCGACCGGAGTCCATCCAGTACGTCGCCATCAGCTTCGCTGACGAACGCTGGGACCGTGGCATTGCCTACGACTTCGAGGCGGACCAGACCGGCGAGCAGATGGTGGATTTCGCGATCAGCTACTTCGCCTCGGCGGGCCATCGCCCCTACGAGCCCGAGATCATCGAGCGTCTGGGCGGCATCCTGTTCGACAGCGCCAAGTACCAGGGCGCGGTCAAGGCCCTCGAGTACGCTCTCGACCAGGCCCCCCTGGCGCCGCAGGCTCCCCGGCTGCAGCAGAAGATCGTCGAGGCCTGGGAACGCGCCCGACAGTTCGACAAGGCGACCGCCGCGCGCGACAAGCTGTTCGAGAAGTACGCGGAGAAGACACCCTGGTACGACGCCAATATCGAGAACGGTGAGGCCATCCGGGCCGCCCAGGAGTTGACCAAGAACTCGGTGTACGTGTCCGCGATCTTCCACCACCAGCAGGCTCAGCAATATTTCCAGGAGCAGCGGCTGGATCTGGCCAAGGTCTCGTACGAGCAGGCGGCCAAGGGGTACCAGCGCTACCTCGACCGCTTCCCGCACGACAAACAGGCCTACGAGCTGCGGTTCTACCTGGCGGACTGCTACTTCTACTCCCTGGACTTCATGAACGCGGCCGACGCGTACCGCTACGTGCGCGACTCGACGGCAGGTGACAAGTACCGCAACGATGCGGCCCTGGGCGTCATCTTCGCCTACCAGGAGGAGATCAAGCGGCTGGAGAAGGCAGGCAAGCTCGAGGCACGCAAGGTGCTGACCGGGGGCCGCGAGGGCGACACCCTTCCGGCTGCCGAGGAGATCCCGACGCTGCGGACGTCCTATATCCAGGCCTGCGACCGCTTCGTCGAGCTGGCCCCACAGCACGAGCGGGTGCCCGTTTTCTCCTACACCTCGGCCGAGACCTTCTACGTCTACAACCACTTTGACGAGGCCACCAAGCGCTTCGAGCAGATCATCGAGAAGTACCCCACCGACGAGGTGGCCAAGTTCGCTGCGAACCTGATCATCGAGCTCCTGCTGGCCAAGAAAGACTGGGTTGCCGTCGAGAAATTCGCCCAGATGGTGCAGCAGCGACGGGTGGGCGACACCGAGGCCTACAAGAAGTTCGAGGTCGGCGCCCTGTTCAACAAGGCGAGCCAGTACAACGCCGAGGGCGAGAAGTTGCTTAGCGAGGGCAAGGCCAAGGAAGGCAACGCCAAGCTCGAGGCCGCCGCCGCCGAGTACGTGCGCCTGGTCAGCGAGAACCCCAAGCACGAGTTCGCGGACAAGGCCCTGTTCAATGCCGCGGTGGCCTACGAGCGCGTGCGCCGCTTCGAGTCGGCCGCGCGTCTGTACGAGCGGGTGTTCGATGAGTACCCGCAGAGCGATCTCGCCGACAAGTCGCTGTTCCTGGTGGCACTCAAGAGCGAGCAGGCCTTCGACTTTGACAAGGCCATCGACAAGTACCTGAGGCTGGTCAAGGACTACCCCAAGAGCACCGACCGCGCCAACGCGCTCTTCAACGCGGCCCTCGCGCTTGAGAACACGCAGCAGTACGAGCGCGCGGCCCGGGAGTACGAGCGCTACGCTTCGATGTTCTCCGATCGCGAGGACGCCCCCGAGACCTTCTACCGGGCCGCCATCGTGCATGAGAAGCGCGAGGACAAGGCTGCCATGGTCTCGACCCTGTTCAAGTTCATCCAGAAGTACCGCAAGGACGCGCGCCAGGGCGACCGCGTGGTCGAGGCCCTGGGCAAGATCGCGACCTACTACGACGAGGCCGGCAAGGACTCGGACGCGACCAAGTATTACGAGTCCGCGGTCAAGGAGTTCGCGGCCCGGGGTCTGGCGCCGGCCACGCGCGCTGGTTACTTCGCGGCCAAGGCTCGCTTCGCCCTCATCGAGAAGGAACTCAAGCGCTACGAGACCATCAAGATCGAGGGCGACGGCAAGAACCAGCAGAAGCAGCTTGCCCTCAAGGCCGAGCGCCTGAAGAAGGTCGAGGATCAGTACCGCACAGTGCTCGACTACAAGCAGATCGAGTGGTCCCTGGCCTCTCTGTATCGCATGGGCTTCCTGTACGAGAACCTGGCCGAGACCATGGTCGCCGCCGACTGTCCGAAGGACATCAAGCGCCTGGGCCAGGAGTACTGCGACGAGTACAAGGTCCTGCTCGAGGACAAGGCCGCCGAGCTGGAGCAGAAGATCGTGCCGGCCTATGAGCTGGCGTACAACGAGGCGATCAAGGCCAAGGTCATCAACGAGTGGACCAAGCGCACCCTCGAAGGCCTCAACAAGTATCGCAAGGCCCAGTACCCCATCGACAAGGAGCCCCTGGGACGGATGGTTCCTCCCTTGTCGACGGGCGCCGGACTGGTCATCCCCGACGAGGTTGCTGCTCGCATGGGCGCCGGGCGACAGATGGAGGGCAAGTGATGCGCGTGCTGCTCACTGCTCTCACTCTGATGCTGTTGGCGGGCGCCTGTGCCACGACGGATAGCGCGGCGCGTCCGGACGACACCACCAGCAACAACACGGCGGCATCGACTCCGCCTCCACCTGCTGCTGCTGTCGACGAGGCTGCCGCGCCGGAACCCACGCCGCCGCCGGCTCCCGAACCGACCGCGGCTGCGGTCCCACCAAAGCCTGCGCCACAACTCGAGGAACCCGCGCCCGAGGCGGTGGCAGACCCTGAGCCTCGGCTGTCCCGAGATGCATCTGCCAGCCAGGACTTCACCGACGGCGTCGCCGTGGCCGCAGCGGAGCCGGCTCGGGCCCTGGGTCTGTTCGAGCGCGCTGCGAAGAGCGACCCCGGCTTCGTGCTGGCCTGGCACAACGCCGGCGCGAGCGCCGAGCGCCAAGGCAAGCTCACGGATGCCATCGCGTACTACCAGAAGGCACTCGAGCGTCGTCCGGACTACTTCCCGTCGCTGTACAGCCTGATCCAGATCTACACTCGTCAGGGCAAGGCCGCGGATGCGCGCAGTCTTGCCGAACGCGCCGTCACCAAAAAGCGCAGTGCCTCGTCGCTGGCCGCAGCCAGTGCAGCTGCGCTGGCCGCTCGCCAGGTGGGGGAGGCCGAACGCCAGGCCAAGGCAGCCCTGAAGCTCGACGAGAAGTTCGTGCCGGCGATGTTGCTCCTCGCCGAGGCCTTTCATGCCCAGGGAAAGTTCGAGCTGGCCAAGTTCGTGCTCAGCAATGCCAAGGAAGTGGACCCGCGCAACGCGCTGGTGCACCAGGCTCTGGGACGAGCGCTGCTCGCGCTCAAGAACCCCCAGGGAGCCCAGCGCAGCTTCGAGGAGGCGATCGCGATCCGCCAGGACCTCGTCGAGAGCTACAACAACCTTGCGGTGCTGTACTACGAATCGGGCGACTATGGCGCGGCTCTGACCTCGTCGAAGAATGCGGTGGACCAGGCTCCACAGCAGGGCGCAGCCTGGCTCAACTACGGCAATGCTCTGCGGGCTGCCAAGCGCCACGCCGAGGCTATACAAGCCTACGAGAAAACGATCTCGCTGTCCGATGCCGAGGCGGCGACCGCGGCGCAGTTCAACCTGGGCATCCTGTACATTGACAATCCCGTCGACAAGCTCGACGACGTGCAGCGCATGGACAAGGCGATGGGCTATCTGAACGCTTACAAGGGGCGCGCCCGGCTCGACGAGGCCATGGCCGAGAAGCTCGACAAGTACCTCGCCGAGGCCGATCGCGAGAAGCAGCGCGAGCTCAAGCGCCGCGAGCGTGATGCCAAGCGTGCCGCCAAGGACGCCGCCAAGAAGAAGGCCGAAGAAGAAGCTCGGATCAAGGCCGAAGAGGAAGCCAAGCAGAAGGCTGCGGAAGAGGCAGCGCTGCTCAAGGCCCAGGAAGACGCGCGAAAGAAGGCCGAACAGGAGGCTCTCAAGAAGGCAGAGGCGGACGCTGCTCGGCAAAAGGCCGAGGCGGAAGCCGCCCGGCTCAAGGCCGAGGAGGAGGCGCGCAAGAAGGCCGAGGAGGCTGCCCGGCTGCAGGCCGAGGAAGAAGCGCGCAAGAAGGCCGAGGAAGAAGCCAAGCAGCGCAAGCTGGGTGGTGGCGGCAAGTAGCCGGGGACCCGCGAACGGTCGCATCCTCGTCGACAGAGGTGGTATGAAAATGCAGTTGCGCCGGCAAAGGAGCCGCCAGTATACTCGCTGCCTCGTCGGGGTCGGAGTCGCACTGACCCTGCTTCTGACGACGACAGCGGCGAGTGCGCAGCGGCGCAAGAAGATCGTGCTCAGCGAATTCGTGATCGAAGGGAGAGTGCAGAAGCCACAGGCCTTTCTTCTGCTGCAGAGGCAGAACCTGAACTTCGAGGGACTTCAACTCAAGAAGAGCTTCGTACCCAAGATTGTCAAGTCCGCCGACAGGAAGCCATTTTAAGGGTACTTGCCCGGGCCTTCGCGGCGACACAGAGGTTGTGCTAGGGTAAGCCCGCCGTGACAGAGAGAGTCCGGCGGTTCGTTCTGGGAGCAAGAGCCTCGCCCCTGAGGCTTGCATCATCGCGCCGGGAAAAGGCACAAGGAGGACGGTCACCATGTTTGCAGCCATCGCCAAGTTCTTCGAGGACGGCGGACCGTGGATGTATCCCATCGCCGCGGTCTCAGTCGTCTGCGTCGCCGTCGCTATCGAGCGAATCGTATTCTTGTTCTTCCGCTACGATATCAATGGCAACGCCTTCATGGCACAGGTCCAGAAGCTGGTGATGGCCAACAACATCGATCGCGCCATCAAGCTGTGCAACGCCGCCCCCAACGCGGCGCTGCCAAAGATCATCAAGGCTGGCCTCACCCGCGCCAACAAGGGTGAGATGGAGATCCAGAACGCGGTGGAGGAGAGCACGCTCGAGGTGGTGCCCATGCTGCAGAAGCGCACCAACTCCTTGGCGGCCCTCGCCAACCTGGCCACTCTGCTCGGTCTGCTCGGAACCGTCATCGGTCTGATCCAGGCCTTCAGCGCGGTTGCCAACGCGCCGCCGGACCAGAAGTCGGCCCTGCTGGCCTCCGCCATCTCGATCGCCATGAACACCACGGCCTTCGGTCTCATGGTGGCGATCCCGACCCTGTTTGTGCACCTGATCCTGTCGGGTGTGACCAAGAAGATCATCGACGAGATCGATATGTACTCGGTCAAACTCGAGAATCTGCTGATCGCGCGTGGCAAGGGCGGCTCGGCGGCCATGGACCGCGGCTAGTCTCTTTCTGCCTTTTTTTGCGCGGACCCGGGCGACTCGCAAGCCCCGGAACTTCTGGCACCCCACGGTGTCAGATCTGCTGGGATTCGGTCGCGGGAGAGTGAGAGATGGCCAGAAAACCATCCGAGCGGCGCCACGGTGCCGATGAGACGTCAGAGCTGAACCTGGTTCCGATCATGAACCTGGTGCTGATGCTCATCCCGTCCATCTTGATCACGGCGGCTTTCGTCGAGATCACGGTGATCAACGTTTCGGCGCCGCAGATCGGCGGTGGCGCTCCCCAGGAGCAGCAGGAAAAGCCTGACAAACCACCGCTCAATTTGACCATCGTATTGACCGACCAGGGGTTCACCATTGCGGGTTCGGGTGGTGTGCTGGGCCAGGAGCAGGCTGATCCCAATGCCCAGAAGGGGCCCACCATCCCGAAGACCTCGGCGGGTGACTACGACTGGCCAGGTCTGACCAAGAAGCTGGTCGAGATCAAGGATGCTTTTCCGGAAGAGACCAAGGTCATCGTCAACGCGGAGCCGGACATCAAGTACGAGTTCCTCGTGGGGACCATGGACGCGGCGCGCGAGACCACTGATCACCGCGAGCTGTTTCCCGACGTGATCCTGAGCGCAGGTATCACCTGATAGCAGTGAGGGTGAGGTGCCCGGAGCCGTGAACCATCGCTGCGGAGCGTGAGATGAGCGACGCCAGTCAGGAAAAAGATTTCAAGGTCCAGGAGGACGGCATCGGTGACGGTGGCGAGTTCGTCGGCTGGACCGATGACCTCAAGGCTGCCCCCACCCAGCGCCGCAAGGGAAAGTCGAAGAGGGTCTCGGAGTACAAGGCCGCCCTCAACATGAACTCCCTCATGGACATCGTGACCATCATCCTGGTCTACCTGCTCAAGAGCTTTGCAGGCAGCCCGGTGTCGGTGCCCGATCCCAACGTCAAGCTGCCGGCCTCGACCGCCCAGCTGATCCCGGAAGAGGCGGCGACGATCACCGTGACGACGCAGCGAATCGTCGTCAATGACAAGTCCGTGGCGGAGATCAACGAGGGGCGTATCGACCCCAATGACAAGCGCGATGGCCCGCAGGGCTTCTTCATCACACCGCTGTACGACGCCCTGGTCGAGGCGGCGGACAACGAGAAGAAGATCGCCCAGTACAACCCGGCGCGGACCTTCAAGGGGATCAGCATTGTCATCTGCGACAAGAGCATCCCCTTCCGCCTGCTGTCCGAAGTCATGTACACGGCCGGCCAGGCCGAGTTCGGAAACTTCAAGTTCGCCGTCATCAAGAAGGAATAGGCGGGTCTCGGGGGTCAGGGAGAGGTGTCGGTGCGCGTCGCCTCAGGACAGACGCGTGTATTGAAAGGGTGAGGAAGCAAAGGTCATGGCCGCGCAAGCCACGGGCAAGATACTCCGCATCGGAGTGATCCAGAGCGGCAAGATCATCGAGGAGCGGCTCCTGCGCAAGCGGGACGTCGTCACCATCGGTACCGATACCAAGAACACCTTCGTGTTTCCCGCCTCGGAACTGCCCAAGGCCATCCGGCTCTTCGACTTCAAGGGTGGCGCCTACACACTGTGCTTCGACGACAAGATGGACGGACGTGTGTCCGTCGGTGAGTCTGTCCTCGACTTCACGGGACTCAAGACCCAGGGTGTGGCCAAGAAATCTGGCGACCAGTACAGGGTGAGTCTCAATGAAGAGTCCCGCGGCAAGGTGGTCGTGGGCGGGTTCACGCTGCTGTTCCAGTTCGTGGTTCCGCCCCCTGAGCCTGCCAAGCCGCAGCTCCCGAGCGTGGCCAAGGGCGGCTGGGTCAAGTCCATCGACTGGTTCTTCACGGCGCTGATCGCCTGCTCGTTCGTGGCCCACACGGGCTTCCTGGTCTCGTTCAAGTTCACAGATCTGCCTCCCAACCCGACGGTGTTCGAGCTGCCAGATCGCTTCGCCAAGTTCGTGGTGCCGGACAAGAAGAAGCGCGATCTCGAAGACGCGAAGAAGGCCGGCGAGGGCAAGACTGACGACGAGAAAAAGAAGAAAGCCAAGAAGAAGGCGGACGACGACGAGGGAGACAAGAAGGCAGGCAAGAAGAAGGAGATGAGCGAGTCCGAGAAGGCCGCGGCGGCGGCTGCGCGCAAGGCGGCCATTCAGCAAAAGGTCGCAGGCAAGGGCTTGCTCAAGATCCTTGGCGCGCGGGGACCCGGGGCGGATGGTAGTGGCGCCATCTCCGACGTGTTCAGCGATGGCGGTTTGAGCGGCGATCTCGACGGTGCTTTTGATGGCACGTCCGGTGTCGGCATCGCCAACAGTGCCGATGAGACCACGCGCCGTGGCAGCGGTAGCGGTGAAGCCACCGGGATCGGCGACCTCGCCACCGAGGGCGTCGGTACTGCCAACACGGGTTCCAAGGGTGCCGTCAGCGTGCGGGGTAACATCCAGGCGTCCGCGGTCGAGTCCGTGGATGGCAGCCTGGACCCCAAGAAGATCGCCGCGGCGATTCGCTCACGTCTGTCGGGTATCAAGAATTGTTACGAGCAGCAGCTCAAGCGCAATCCGAAGCTGGCGGGCAAGATCGTCGTTGCCTTTGTCATCGACGAAACCGGCAAGGTCAGCGAGGCGAGCGTGGACTCGGACACGCTGGGTGACGGCCAGGTGGCGAAGTGCATCATCGGGCTCATCCGGCGCGTCAGGTTCCCCAAGCCCGATGAGGGCACGGTCGAGGCCACCTTCCCCTTCGTTTTCACTCCAGCGGGCTGATGACCGTACAATGGAACGCGCCAGGGCCAGCAGCGCCGGCGCGAGGCGGCGGCGGGCCCCTGCAGGCTCGACAATGGCGAGAGCGGGGAGGCGCAAGTGAAGGCCAAGTGGCTACACGAGGTTCAGGATCTCCTCAACCAGGAGCAGTTCCGTGCCTGGTTCGATGACCTGGAGCAGGTCCGCATCGAACTCAAGGAGGCCGTGGAGCGCTACGAGGAGTTGCTGACCCAGGTCAATGTCAGCGAGTTCCGGAGCGAGCTGGCCCAGAAGAACGCCATCGATACCCTCTATCGTGCCAGCGAGTACGAGGACGCCGCGGCGCAGATGAACGCCGAGGCGACGGACCTCGAAAACAAAGCCATGGAGAACCTGGGCACCTTCGAGGAGCAGCGTGTGCATACCTCGGAGATCTGGTTCAAGCTGGAAGCTCTGGACCATGACTTGGAGGAGCATCGCAAGGCCAGCAACGCCGCTCGCGTCAAGGAGCTGGAGCGCGGCCGGCGCAAGATATCCGAGGAGTACGAGCGGGAAGCCGCCAAGAAGCAGCGCTTGTGGGAAGAGGTCGAGGCCATGTGGGGGATCAGCCTCGAGAAGAACCTGCTCACGAACGAGCGCAGTACCAAGGGCAAAGCCGTGCGGCGGCAAGCGGAGAAGCTTTTTGCCAAGGCCGAGGAGGCCAAGACCCAGGCCGAGGAGCTGCGGGCGGATGCCGAGGCCATCGCCCGGGAGCGCGAGCGGCTGGAAGAGCGCGAGCGGGAGCTAGTTGAGGACGCCAGGAGCCGGTTTGACGCGGTGCTGCACGAGGACTTCCTGTACTGGCAGCAGCGCGAGAACAACAAGCGGGTCTGGGTGTCGCCCCTGATCTCGGACGTCAATAATTACAACATTTCCCTCAGGGCCTGTTCGGTGTATCAGTGTGAGCGGGGACGCGGCGTCGATTTCCTGGAACCCTTGATCGAGCAGGAAAAATCGTTGCAGGAGGATGGACGTCTCGACGAGTTCTTCAGTGGCGGTGCGACCAGCGTGCGTTGAGGCAAGGCCATGGACAAGATCGAGATCCTGCAAAAATCCCCGCTGTTCGAGAAACTCCTGCCTGCCGAGCTGGAGACCCTGGCAGAATTGACCCAGCCCCGTGAGTACGAGAGCGGCGAGGTCATCATCCGCGAGGGTGATGCAGGTGACGCTCTGTACATCCTGGTTCAGGGCGAGGTCGAGGTGCTGCGTAGGGATCCCCGTGGCGCCGACCACAGTCTGGCCGTGCTCACGGTTCCTGACTTCTTTGGCGAGATGTCCCTGATCGACAAGGAGCATCGCTCCGCAACGGTCCGTACCCGCACCCGGGTCACGGCCTTGACCTTGACCGCCGAGAACCTGCACAGCTTTGCCAAGGTCTATCGCGAGGGCTTCACCTGGATCGCGGTCAACATCGCCAAGGTGCTCAGTCATCGTCTGCGCGAGACCAACCGTCGCCTCTCCGATCAGGGCTAGTGGGCAAGCCGCACGCATGTGCCGAGGTCCGGGCTCGCCCCGGAGAGGGCACTGGTGTATCAAAGGCGGGTCCCGTGTACCGATGATAGAATCGGCGAGTTGACGCGAGTGCGTGGAGCGTGTCGCACGCAGGGTCTCCCTGCACTGGACCACGGGGGTTCAAGATGAAGACTTTCCTGGCTCCACTGAAATTTTCGGCTGTGCGAAACCTGCGGACGAGATCCTGGCATGGGGCCCTGTTGATCCTGCTCATGGCGCCAGGCGCCCAGGCGGTCGAACTCAGGGGCTTTCCCGTGGCCATGGGCGGCCGGGTGAGTGGGTCGTCGCCTGCCGTGATCGATGTGGATGGCGACGGCCAGCTGGACATCGCCCTGTGCACGTCGACGCGGCTGGTCGTGCTGGACAACAGCGGGGCGCCACTTGCAGGTTTTCCCTTCGCCCTCAGTCGATCGGCCGACGACAGCGAGATCCAGAACCCGGCATCTCCCACGGCCTGCGACGTCGATGGGGACGGTCGGCCCGAGCTGGTGGTCGCGGGTCCGGATCGCAAGCTTCACCTCGTGGACGGGGCCGGCAGCGAGCGCCCGGGATGGCCCATCGAACTCAGCGCCCGCGCTCCGGCGGCCGCGGCCTGCGTGGATCTCGATGGCGACGGCAAACCCGAGATCCTCGTGGTGTCCGAGGACGGCATTCTGCATGCGCGCAGTGCGAGTGGCGCGGCGGCAGCGGGTTTCCATCCACCCCAGACCAAGTTCTCGCCGGGGCTTATCTCGGTGGTGGACCTGGTCGCCGATCGCAAGGGCCCCGAGCTGGTTCTCGGGACGTCGGATGGTCGGCTGCATGCCCTTGAGCGCAGCGGACGATCCATCGAGGGATTTCCGGTGGTGACGGACTACGCGGTGAGTGCCGGTGCCTCCGCTGGCGACCTGGACGGTGATGGCAGCTGGGATTTGGTGTTTGGCTCGCAGGACTTCGGTCTCTATGCCGTCGACGCGCGAGGCAAGCCGCTCCCTGGTTTCCCGGTCAAGACCGGCTACCGCATCTATGGCGGGACGGCGCTCGGCGACCTGGACGGAGACGGCCGCGCGGACATCGTGGTCGGGGGAGGGGATGGCAAGATCTACGCCTTCAATGGCCGGGGTGCGCCCCTTCCGGGATGGCCTGTGGCGACCCGAGCAAGGATACACTCCACGCCCGCCCTGGCCGACGTGGATCGCGACGGTGCTCTGGAGGTCCTGGTGACCTCGAACGATGGCCGGCTGCATGCCCTGAACCAGCGCGGCCGGCCAGTGCCAGGCTTTCCGGTGATGGTCGGAGGGGAGCTGACCACCTCGCCACTGGCCGTGGACCTGGATGGTGATGGCAGCATCGAGGTCCTGGTGGCGTCGGCAAGTGGCCAGCTGCACGCCTACTCCTTCGTGCCCTCGGGAGCGGCCAAGGCGACCTCGGTGGCCTGGGCTGGCTATGGCAACGGGCCAGCCCGACATGGGCGGACCTTCCCCAATCGAGGTCTGTTCGTGGAACTCGCGCTGGCGCCGGAGCAAGCGCGTACGGCCGACGCCCTCGAGGTGCACTATCGCTTCGTGGATCTCGACGGTGACGCCGAGAAGGGCACACGGATCCGCTGGTATCGAGAGGGCAAGCGGGTGCCAGATCTCGATGACAGCCGCAAGGTCCCGGCCGACGCCACGCGCAAGGGACAGCGCTGGAGCTACACGCTGCAGGCCGCCGAGGACTTCGCGGTCTATGCCGAGGGCAAGGGTGCTCATCTGGCCCGATCACCCGAGCTCCGCGTGGCCAATACTCCACCCTCCGTCCCGACCGTGAGCCACGAACCCGCCCAACCAGGCACGCGAGACGACATCAAGCTCGTCGTGACCACCCCGGCCCAGGATGCGGATGGCGACAAGGTCCGCTACCGCGTGCGCTGGTTGCGTAACCGCGAGCTGGTCAAGGAACTCAACGACGCGTTCACGCTCCCGGCTACCCAGACCAAGAAAGGCCAGAGCTGGGAGGCCGTGGTGATCGCCCACGACGGTGCCGACGAGGGAACGCCAGCCCGGCACCAGGTCCAGATCGCCAACAGTCCTCCCTCGGCACCGGGCATCGTGCTCGCGCCCGCCACGGCCCGGGCCGACGATCGCGTCACCGCGCGTGTCGCCAAGGCGTCGATCGATGCGGATGGCGACCCCATTCGTTACCGCTACCGCTGGAGCGTCGACGGGAAGCGCCGTCCAGTGGACGAATCGGTTGATACCGTACCGGCGCGGAGTGCGGGCAAGGGGCATCTGCTGGGGGTCGACGTCCTGGCCTTCGATGGCCAGGTGGAGGGCCCTGCGACCCATGTCGAGCTCAAGGTTGCCAACACTGCGCCGCCGGCGCCGGCGCTGTCTCTCGTGCCAGCCAAGCCGCGCGCCGGTGACGATCTGATCGTCCGCATTGCGCCCCCTCGAGCAGACGCCGACGGTGACACCATCCGCTACGAACTCGCGTGGCGGCGCAACGGTGAAGCCGTGGCAGGCCTGCGCGAGGCACGGGTGCCCGCAGCCCAGACCCGCAAGGGAGAGCGCTGGAGTGCCGAGGTCACGGCCCAGGACGGCGAGGCAGCCGGTCCGGTGGCCAAGGCCGAGGTGACCGTCGGCAACACCCCCCCCGCGGCGCCACGGGTTTCCATCTCGCCGGCTCAGCCCCGCGCCGGTGACGCGCTCAAGGCTCAGGTTGTGGAGCCCTCGACCGACCTCGACGGTGACAGCGCGCGCTACTCCTGGAGCTGGCTGCGGGATGGCACCGAGGTTGCGGGCCTGAATACCGACAGCGTCCCACCGGGACGGCTCAAGAAGAACGAAGTCTGGCGCGTTCGTTCCACACCCTCGGACGGCACGGACAGCGGCACTCCTGGCCAGGCTGATCTGCGGGTCGAGGACACGCCACCCGGCGCCCCGGTCGTCCGGATCGAGCCCGCCAAGCCCGCCACGGCTGACGCTCTGCGCGCCGTCATCGCAACCCCTGCGGTGGACGTGGATGGCGATGCCATCAGCTACCGCTACACCTGGTTTCTCGACGGCGTGGCGCAGGATCTTCCCGCCGATCGGGCCGAGGTGGAACCCGCCCGCACCCGCAAGGGGCAACGCTGGTCCGTTGAGGCCACGGCCGTGGCCGACGGGCAGATCGGGGAGGCCTCTCGTGCCGAGGTCGAGATCGGCGACACCCCACCTGCGACGCCACGCGTGGTGATCGCGCCGTCGAACCCGCACACTGGTGACGCCCTGCACGCCAGCGTGCCGGAGTTTCCCCAGGACGTGGACGGCGATCCCCTCAGCATGGCGATCCGCTGGCTCAAGGACGGCCAGCCCGCAGGGATAGACGGCGCGAGTGTCCCTGCGGAGCGCACCCGTCGGGGCGAGCGCTGGACTGCCGAGGCCACCGCGAACGACGGCATGCGTCGCTCGGCTCCAGGTAAAGCCGAGGTCCGCATCGCCAACACGCCACCACGGCCACCGATTCTCAAGATGACCAAGCGCGCCTGGAAGACCGATGAGACCGTGATCGTGCAGGTGGTCACGCCTGCCCGCGACGACGACGGGGACCCGGTCACCCTGCGCTACGTGTGGGAGCGCGATGGCAAGGCCGTGGAGCTTCCGGCCACCACCACACAGTTGACGCCCGAGAGAACTGCCAAGGGCCAGGCCTGGGTGGTGCGCGCCATCCCCCGGGACGACAGCGAGGATGGCCCCGAGGTCCGTGTCGCCTTCACCGTCCTCAACACCCCTCCCGGACCACCAACCATCACGCTGTCGCCCGCGAAACCGTCGACCCGGGAGCCCTTGCTGGTCAAGATCGATGCCCCGGCACCGGACACCGATCGCGACGCCCAGAAGTACCGCTATCGCTGGTACAAGGACGGCGTGCGGCAGCGGCTGGACGAGACCAGTGGACGCGTGGACGCCAAGCTCACGCACCGCGATGAGCACTGGAGGGTCGAGGTTCGGGCCCACGATGGCGAGGTCGAGGGTCCCGCTGCGAGCGCCGAGCTTCGCATTCACAACACGGCTCCCGAAGCGCCGGAGCTGCGCATCGAACCGGACACGCCCGGCGGTGGCCAGGACCTGCGTTGCGTCGTCACCCGAGAGGCACAAGAGGCCGACGGCGACCCGCTGGTGTACCGCTTTTTGTGGGAACGAGACGGCGCTGCTGTGCCCGAGGGAGTCGACGGCGTGGTCCCGGGCGCCCTCGTCCGCAAGGGGCAGCGCTGGCGATGTTCGGCCGAAGCCAGCGACGGGAGTCTCACCGGGCCCCGGGTCCAGTCCAGCGAAGTGCGCGTGACCAATAGCCCGCCGGCACCGCCACGCATCCAGGTCCTCCCGGAGCAAGCCACGGCGGACCACCCCATCACCTGCGCGGTGCTGGACGAGGCCCTCGACCCCGACATGGACCCCGTTCGCTACCGCTTCGCCTGGCTCAAGGGAAAGGCCAAGAAGAGGCTGTTCGAGGACCAGTCCGTGCTCCCCCCGGGGACCGCTCGCAAGGGCGAGCAGTGGACGTGCCTGGTTCGGGCGAGGGATGCCGAGGCCGACAGCCAGGAGGTCCAGGTGTCGGTGAGCGTGATCAACTCGCCGCCCGCGAGCCCACGCATTCACCTGGAGCCGGAATACCCGGTGGCCGGGGTCGACGGGTTGCGCTGCATCATCGACGATCAAGCCATGGATCCGGATGGCGACAAGGTGCGGTACCGCGTGCAGTGGTTCAAGGATGGCGTGCTGCAGGGCTTCGCCGCCACCAGCCTCGATGTCCCCTCACGCCTTGTCGTCGACAAGAGCCTGTGGCAGTGCGCTGTCGAGGCCTCTGACGGCAAGCTGAACGCCGAGCTGGTTCGCAGCAACACCGTGGTGGTGGGCCGACGCCAGGGAGATCGCTGAAAACGGTTCGTTCTTCAGCGTCCACGCATCTGGCATTCCGGGCAGTCCACCACCCTCAAGCTCTCGGGGTTCCGCGTGCTGTTGTAGGCCTGCAGTGCCTGCTGCAGAGACGGAGTGCAACCCTCGCAGCCCCGAGGAGCCATGCGCGGGTCCAGGCCCTCATCGCTGGTGCCCACCGTGACCTCGCCCAGGGGGTGGACCTGGCGCAGGACCTCGATCACGCTCCACAGGCTCGGGGGCTGGTAATGGCCCGCACGCCAGGCCTTCTCGATGGCCGTGCCCGGCGCCACGAACACGGGTTGCAGGGCCACATGTGCAGGCACGCGAAGCCTGGTCGCCAGCTCGAACACGTAGCGGCTCGAGGCCACGGCGTCCGCGATGGCCTGGTCCTCGTCGAGACCCAGGGGCTTGATCAGCAGATACACCAGCAGGCGGGCACCGTGCTGCGCCAGGACGGTGGCGGCGCGCTCGAAGTCCTCGCGACCAAAGCCCTTGTTGACCAGGACCTCCCGGACGTGGTCGTCCGCACTTTCCAGGCCAATACCCACCTCGAGGCGCTGTCCAGGGACCCGGTCACAGGCGGCCTGGATGCGCTCGGCGTGCACGAACTCGGGCCGGGATTCCACCAGCACGCGCCGCACGGAGCTCGACCCGAGCGCAGCGAGAACATGGTCGCGCACCGTCGCGGGCATCTCGGCCTCGGCGAAAAAAGAACCCGAGTTGAACAGATCCACCTCGACGAGATCCGTGAAGGCGCCTGGTGTCGAGAACACGCTGTCGAACTGGGTGATCAGATCCTGGGCCGCCACGGACACGCCACCGGTGGACAGCGGATGGAAGCCGCAGTTGCTGCACCCGCCATCCGGGCGCCGCGCGTAGGTGCAGCCTGCGGCGCGAAAGATGAACATCAAGCGTGACCCCGCCGTCCCGTCGACGACGGTGCGGCTGCGCTCGACCAGGGCAGGCCGCCGCAGGTCCTCGGTCGTCATCCGCGGTGCACCAGGAAGGGGCCGATGGCCAGCGCGTCGATGCGCGAGCGAGAGAAGGTGGCGATGGCGTGCTGCGGGGTACACACGATGGGTTCGCTGATGTTGAACGAGGTGTTGAGCACCATGCCCACGCCCGACAGGGCGCGCAGCTCCCTGAGCAGTCTCGCGTACAGCGGGTTGACGGCTTCGCGCACCACGTGCACCCGCGAGGTGGCCTGGCCCGTGCTCCCGTTCTCCTGCACCACCGCAGGGATCAGCTGCATGGCCTTGCGATCCCGCACGGTGAGGGCCATCAACATGTACTCGGTGGCGTCGAGATCGGGTGGCGCGTGCAGGAACATGCCGACGTCCTCGTGCAGCACCGAGGGCGCGAAGGGACGGTAGGACTCGCGTTCCTTGATCTTGCTGTTGAGGCGTGTCCGGGTGTCGAAGCGGCTGGGGTCAGCCAGGATGCTTCGGTTGCCCAGCGCCCGCGGCCCGAACTCCAGGCGACCCTGGAACCAGGCCACCAGCTCGCCGTCGTGGATCAGGTGCGCGGCATCGCGCGCAATATCGTCGGGCCGGTGGACTGCGAGCCCGGCCTGGCGCAGGGCCGCCTCGATCTCGTCGTCAGCGTAGCCAGGTCCCAGGTAGCTGTGGTCGAGAAGGGGCCGTTGCGCGTTGCCGAGGACGTGGTTCCAGATCAGACAGGCCGCGCCCAGGGCCGTGCCGGCGTCGTTGGCCGCGGGCTGCACGTGGAGGAAGCGGAACGGCGTCTGCTCGAGGATGCGCGCATTGGCCACGCAGTTGAGCGCCACGCCGCCCGCCAGGCACAGGGCCTCCGCGCCGGTGCGCTGGTGGAGGATGCGGGCCAGGTGGACGATCACCTCCTCGGTGACGACCTGCAAACCCGCCGCGATGCTCGCCTCCTCGTACCGATCCACCACGCTGGTGCGGCGCGGTCCGAACAGCGGGGCCAGGCCGTCGAAGTCCCGCGTCCGGAAGCGCATGATCGTGTTGTCGACCGCGAAGCCGGCCGTCTCGAGCTGCACCACGCGGCGCATGCGCCGGGCATAGTCCACGTCGCTGCGCTCACCCATGGGGTCCGTGGTGCAGGCGTAGCCCATCATCTTGCCTGGACCGGAGTAAACGTCGAAGCCCAGGTGCTCGCTCAGCTTTTCCCATACAAACCCCAGCGAATGGGGATACACCAGGGTGTCCAGGGTCTCGATGCGCGCCCCCTCGCCCAGGCCCAGGAAGGTCGTGGCATGCTCGCCGATGCCGTCGATGGCGAGCACGGCAGCGCGCCCGTGGGGTGACGGAAAGTAGGCGCTGGCCGCGTGACACAGATGGTGCGGCAGCACGTGCACCTCGGCGTGCACGAAGCGCTCGCGCAGCGACGCCAGGGCGCGCTGGTTGCTTGCGAAAAAGGCATCCTCCCCCTCGGGTGTCCCGAAATCGCCTGCGGGAATTCCCGCCACATCGAGCCCACGCTGGCTTTCGCGACGGAGCTGTGGATCGAAGGCGTAGCCCACATGGTCGACCTGGTCTGCGGTCAGGCCCGCGTGGGCAAGCACCCACGCCAGGGCGGCCTCGGGGAGTTGATCGGCGTTGTCGACCCGCGAGTGCTTGCCGTGCTTGACCCGGCTGAAGCGCTCCTCCTCGACCGCCGAGAGGATCTCGCCGTCTCGAAGCAGGCATACGGACGACTCATGGTAGGCGCAGTTGACGCCAAGGATGACAGTGCTCACGCGGCCTCCTGCCCCGCCATCGTGCGCCGGAGCCCAAGTGCCCGCATCATACACAGCACAAGGCCACGTGGGAGCCGCACGCGGCGACCTGGCGACGGGCCCGGTGGCTGATTTTTTTCGCTGTTCCGCTTGCTTGCCCGGGATGGCGGTGCTAACAAGCCGCTCTCGTCACGGCGTGAAGCGCCGGGCATGGCCCTCGACGTGGGGGCAAGACTGCTGCCAGGGAAACACTGGCTTCACGGCGCCATCTGCCCTCGCGACGCCCGCTGTGGCTTCGATCTGGCCGGTGGAGCCCAGCACAACGGAGCGCAACCGTGCCGCTATCCGTTCTCATCGACGTGACACGCGCCGGTCTGGCGCAGAGCCCGGGTCCCCAGGGCGGCGCCCTCAGTATGGTACTCATGCTGGGAGTGATGTTCGCGATCATCTACTTCCTGATGATCCGACCCCAGCAGAAGCAGCAGAAGAAGCACCGCGACTTCCTGTCCAAGCTCAAGAAGGGCGACGAGGTGGTGACCCAGTCCGGGTTCCTTGGCCGCGTCTTTGCCGTCGAGGAGAGCGTGGTGACCCTGGAGCTGGCGGACAAGGTCAAGGTTCGCGTGCTCAAGCACGCCGTGGCCAACATGGCACCGGGCACCGAGCCCGCAGCCGCCGACGACAGCAGCAAGAAGTGAGCACTGGCCGTCCGGTGCGCGACGACCCCGCACGAGGTTGATGATGCAGCGCAATAACTTGTGGCGCATCGGGTTTGTGGTGGCGCTGGCAGTGCTTGCCGGCTACTACATCTACCCGAGCTACCGCTATTTCACGCTGTCGCCCGAGCAGGCCGAACAGGCCAAGAAGTCCCGGGCCGGCTTCCAAAAGACGCTGCCGACGTGGTCCTCGGCTTCCCACGTGGTGCCCGGCCTGGACCTGCAGGGGGGCATTCATCTGGTGCTCGGCGTCGATCTCAAGAAGGCCGTCGCCGACAAGGCCGAGCGCCTGGCCGATCGCCTGCGCAACGATCTCGCCGACCGCAAGATCGCGTTCAAGGACGTCGAGCGCATGGAGGAGGGCGTGCGGGACCAGGTTCGCGTGACTTTCCCCGATGCCGCGGCGCGCACCAGCTTCGAGGACGACGCGCTCAAGAACTACTTCGAGATGGAGGTGGCAAGCCGCGACGACACCGAGGTCGTGCTCAAGATCTCCAAGGACTTCGTCAATGGCGTGCGTCGTGACGCCATCGATCAGGCCATCAAGACCATCCGCAACCGCGTGGACAAGATGGGTGTGGCCGAGCCCGACATCAAGAAGCGCGGCGAGGACTCGATCCAGGTGCAGCTCCCTGGCTATGGCGATCCCGACGAGGCCAAGGCACTGCTCGGCCGCACCGCCCAGCTCGAGTTCCAGATGTGCGCCGACACCTCGGATGCCTTCGACGGGCTCAAGGATCTCCCCGAGGGTATCGAGCTCAAGCGGGATAGCTACCGCCGCCCCGATAGCGGGTCGGGCAAGGATGTCTTCCTCGAGTCCAAGGATCTGCCAGCGCTCAGGGCCTATCTCAAGGACAAGGTCCCCTCGGATCTCACGGTCAAGTACGGGGAGGTCCAGCGCAAGAACGAGAAGTGGTACCGCACCTACCTGCTGCACCGGCGCATCGAACTCACCGGCGACTACCTGACCGATGCCCGGGTCATGCCCGGCACCGCCGAGAAGCCGCAGCCCTACGTGTCCCTCGAGTTCAATCCCCAGGGCGCGCTCATGTTCGAGGACATCACCGGGCGCAACATCGGCAACCGCATGGCCATCGTGCTCGAGGAGCTGGTGGATTCGGCCCCGGTGATCCAGGACCGCATCGGTGGCGGACGCGCCCAGATCACCCTCGGCGGCATGAAGAACCCCCAGGAGATCCTGCTCGATGCCAAGAACCTGGCCCTGGTGCTCAAGGCCGGTGCACTGCCCGCCCCCGTGACCATCCGCGAGGAGCGCAGTGTCGGTCCGTCGCTGGGCAGGGACTCGGTGGAGCAGGGGCGCATGGCTTTGCTGGTCGGTGCACTCCTCGTCGTGCTGTTCATGTTGATCTATTACAAGCTCGGTGGGCTCATCGCCGACATCGCGTTGTTGCTCAACGCCGTGTTCATCCTGGCCATCCTTAGCGCCATCGATGCGACGCTGACCTTGCCTGGCATCGCAGGTCTGGTGCTCACCATCGGCATGGCGGTCGATGCCAACGTGATCATCTTCGAGCGCATCCGCGAGGAGCTGCGCGTGGGCAAGACGCCGCGCGCCGCCGTCGACGCGGGCTTCGGCAAGGCGTTCTGGACCATCTTCGACGCCAACATCACGACCCTGATCGCTGGTCTGGTGCTGTGGCAGTACGGGTCCGGACCGATCCAGAACTTCGCCATGACGCTGATGATAGGCATCATCTGCTCCATGTTCACCGCCATCTTCGTCTCCCGCATCTTCTTCGACTTCATGGCCAGCAAGCCTGGAGTCGAGACGCTCAGCGTCTGAGGGGCGTGCCATGCAACTCATCAAGCCGGGCACCGACTACAACTTCACTGGCCGCGTCCCGCTGTTTGGCGGGATCTCCATCGGGCTGGTCCTGCTGTCACTGGTCGGCATCGCCACCCGTGGATTCAACTGGGGCATCGACTTCGCCGGTGGCACCGAGCTGCAGGTGCGCTTCGACAGCGCCGTGGCCACCACCGACATCCGTCGCGTGCTGGGGGAGCAGGGCTTCGACAAGAACGAGGTCCAGCCCTACGGCGCAGTCGAGAGCCACGAATTTCTGGTGCGCATCGAGCGCGTGACCTCGCTGGGCGAGGATCGCGTCGCCCGTCTTCGCGAGGAGGCGCTCAAGCACTTTGGTGCCGAGACCCTGCATGCCTTCGTGTTCGAGCCAAGCGAAGGTGATCGCGTGGCGCTGGATTTCGCGCTTCCTCCGATCACCGCACCGGCTGTCGAAGATGCCGGGGTGAGCGCGGACGCGGCGGTCCAGGGCGAGCAGCTGGCCAGGGCCCGCGCCCAGCGTGACGAGAAGTCCGTAGCCGAGCTGACCGTCAAGGTGCAAGACTTCTTCAAGGCCCAGGGCATCGAGCTGCGCGCGCACGACTTCATCCAGTTTGGCCAGGTCCGCGGTGACAAGGTCGAGGCCCTGATCTACTTCAAGGGCGTGGCCGATCGCATCGTGCAGAGCATGACCAAGGCCTTCGGCCCGGCCTGCACCGCGGAGAACGCCGCGGACGTGTGCAAGGCGAGCAATCGCTGCGACAGCGGCAAGTGCGCCATCGACAACCGGCGTACCGACTACGTCGACAGCAACGTCAGCAAGGAGCTGCGGACCACCGGTCTGCTGGCCATCATCTACGCGCTACTCGGCATCCTGCTCTACATTGCCGTGCGGTTTGACTTTTACTTCTCCCCCGGGGCGGTGGTGGCGGTGATCCACGACGTCACCATCACCATGGGGATCTTCGCCTGGCTCGGTTTGGAGTTCAACCTGACCACCATCGCGGCCCTGTTGACCATTGTAGGTTACTCACTCAACGACACCATCGTGGTCTACGACCGTATTCGTGAGACCCTGCCCACCGACGACAAGCTCAAGGAGGACAGGGCCAGCTACGTCAACCGCGCCATCAACGACACCCTGAGCCGCACCATCTTGACCTCGGGCACGACCATGCTGGTGGTCGTCGCGCTGCTCATCTTTGCCACCGGCGTCATCCAGATGTTCGCCGTCGCCATGGCCATAGGCATCACGGTCGGAACCTACTCCTCGATCTACGTGGCCAGCCCCGTCTATCTGATCCTCAAGAAGATGGTACCCGCACCGCGCTAGCCCGATCTCAGGCAGCATGCAATCCGCGGTGTAGGGCCCCCCGCGACGGGGCACGTCGGGTTGTTCTCCACCGACGGGGACTTTTTGGGGCCGTCGCGCGCTGCACATCGTGTCATCGACAAGGGGGGCCCAGCCCCTGCGCCCCACACCCTTCGATCGATGCCACCTGTCATCGGTCGAGCGGATTTTTCATCAGGGGCCGGTCGGCCCAGCCTCGGCAATGCCCACGAAGCGCACCGCGGTGCCAGCGGCCACGCCGTGGCGGCGGGAGAAGCCAGCGTTGACCTCGAGCACGTAGCGCGAGGGTTGCCCTACCTGGCGAGACACCGTGGTCAGAGGTTCGGCATTCTCGACCACGCCCACCACACGCCTGTCGCTGCCGATGAAGATCATGTCCAGGGGGATGTAGGTGTTCTTCATCCAGAACGAGTGATTTCCATCCTCGCTGTACAGGAACAGCATGCCGTCATCGGCGTCGAGCTGACGGCGATACATGAGTCCGCGTGCCATTTCCTGG
The DNA here is from genome assembly GCA_043821645.1 of Pseudomonadota bacterium. Taxonomy (GTDB): domain Bacteria; phylum Myxococcota; class JACRCW01; order JAFGSX01; family JAFGSX01; genus JBDRCO01. The sequence continues at coordinate 202,253 of JBDRCO010000037.1, forward strand.
GGCGTGCGGGCCAGTTCCACCTTCACGGTGACCTCCCCGGCGCTCGCCAGCAGCACGACCTGGGACTGCGCGAACTGGGCACTGGCAGACTCGGCATCCATGGCACAGCACAGCAGGGCGGGGAGTGCAAGGCTCAAGGATAGACGTGGCATGTGGGAATGATGCGCTGCCTGCAAGTCTTCTGGCAAGCCTGTGGATTCACAGGGGCGAGTGGTGCTCGGGAGAGGGCTTGAATTCACGACCGCTCGGCTGTCACATCCTCGAGCTGCTCGACGGAAGCTTCGGCACGCTGTTCGGCGGCACCACCCGAGCTCGTCTCGGACTCTGATTTCGCGACCACCTCGACAGGCTCGGGGATGGTCTGCTTGACCGTGGCCGGGGGCAGGGCCTGGCTCTCGCGCAGGGCCTGGCCAATGATGTCGACGTCGCTGGTGAGGTCCTCGAGCTCGCGGGCCACGTCGCGCAGTTCGTCGGCCAGGCGCTCGCTGTCCGTGGCGTGATAGTTCATCAGCGAGAATCGCACCTTCTCGAGCAGGGCCAGCTGCGACACGATGCGTGCCACGGTGCGCTCGCGGCCGCGGCCTATGGACTGCAGGTAGGTGAGCTGCGCCATCAGGCTGTTCGCTGCGCGCTCGTACTGCTCCCGGGCGATGGGATCCTTGGCCTGGGTCGCCGAGCGCTGCAGATCGTCGACACGCGAGCGGATCTCGGCCTCGTTCTTGCCCGCGGTCTCGCCCTGTATGGCCTGCCAGCGCAGCGCGGTCTCGAACAGCGACAGGCACAGCTCCTTGGCCCTGTCCCTGAGGTCGTGCTCGAGTGCCTTCTCGATCTTGCGGCGCTTGAGGTCGTCGAGGATCTGATCGTACACGCGCTTGGCCTGGGTCGCATGGCGCAGCAGCTCGCCGCGCAACTTGTCCTCGGCTTTTCTGAAGGCGCGCGCAACGGGATCCGTGAGCACGGTCACCCGGCGAACCCCGGTCAGGGCCGTGGCGATGAAGCCGCCCACCGCACCTGCGACCGCCGCCACCACGGGCACTGGAGCCAGACCCTCGGCGAGGCCAAACAGTCCGAAGCGCAGCCCGGCGAAGCCCGCGACCATCAGCGCCGGCACGCCCAGGAGCGCACCCAGGCCGCGGCGAATCCCGTTACCTTCAAACAGCGTGATGGCCAGGCCAAGACCAAGACCCGACAGCACCCAGGAGAAAGTCGGGTAAGAGAAGCGCAGGTAGAGCAGCACCATGGCTGGCACCAGGGCCGCCAGGCCAATCAGCACGGCACGCGTCAGCCGCTGCCCCAGGCGCTCGCCCACGAAGCCCAGGCCCGCGCCCATGGCCACCAGCACCACCGGGGCCCAGCGTTGCAGCTCGTAGGTCGGGTTGTTGCTCAGGGCTGCCAGCAGGCCAACCGCCGCGCCGCCGGCCGCCGCACCCACCGTGCCGCGCAGGACCTCGTGGTGAAAGCGATCATGGTCGTCAAAGGTGAGCTGGGTGGCCATGGTGGCGTCCTCGGGTTCTGGAGTGACGACGGAGATCAGCGGCGCTGGCTGCTGAAGGCCTCGGCGCGGTTGCTCTTGACGAAGTCCTGACCTGCCGCACTGCCCAGGTCGGCGGCGCCAGCCTTGGTATCCATGTCGTCGAAGTAGACCGCCTGCTGCCTGAGCGCCGGAGCGGCGGCGGCGGGCGCGTTGGCGGCGGCCTTCTTCATGCGGGCCTTGGCATCCCGCAGCACCTGCACGGCCTGGGTCTTGTCATTGCGCGACATGGCTTCCATCGAGGCGCTCACCGCTGCTGCGGCCTCGACCTTGTAGCCAGCCACCATGACGTCGGCGTTCTGCGAGCGACCGGCCAGAGCCTGGTCGTGCACGGCTGCCACACTGAGCAGACCCTGGGCGCTCTCGCCGCCGCCCGAGGCGGGCATCTGGTAGGTCAGGCCCAGGCTGGCAAAGGGATGCACGTTCTGGCCCGAGGGCCGCGCCGTGGCACGGGCCACCAGGCGCCGCGATTCCCCGGAGGACAGGTCGCCGAGGTCGACCACCATGCTGTTGCCGTCGCGGGTGGCGTTGTAACCGAACACCTCCTGGATCTGCATGTTGGCGCCCGGGTCAATGCGCAGGCGCACGCGGCTGGCGACCAGGCTCTCCACGGCCTGGAACTCCTTGGCCAGGATGGACGCCAGCGCGCTGGTCTTGCGCAGGTGGTAGAAGCCGCCACCGCCGCGGATGGCGATGCGCTCCATCACGTTCTCGTCGTAGTCCAGACCCACGCCCATGCTCGAGAAGGTCAGCCCCTGCTCACGACCGTCGCCGGCGATGGCAGCCAGGCGGACCGGATTGCGCTCACCTTCGGTGGGTCGACCGTCGCTGATCAGGAGGACCCGCCGCGGCATCGAGGTCGTGGCCAGCTCACGGATCGCGGCGCGCAGGCCACCGCCGATGTTGGTACCACCGCCGGCGTCGATGGACATGACCCGGCGCTGCGCCAGGTCGCGGACATCGCGCACCGGGCTCAGGCGCAGGTCGGTGGTGACGTCGGATCCATAGCTGACAACGGCAATCATGTCGTCGTCGCGCAGCTTGCGCATAAAGGCCAGGGCTGCGTCCCGGGCGTCATCGATCTTGACCCCGGCCATGGAGCCAGAGCGGTCGATGACCAGCACCGCGGCAAAGGGCGAGCGCGCGCCGGGCTGATTGGCCGCCTGCAGGTCCACATTCAAGAACAGGTCCGTGGCGCTGTCCGCCAGCACGTGCGACTGGCTCAGGGTGGCCGTGGCGCGCACCGCGTTGCCAAAACTCACGGTGGCCTGGGGCTGACCCACGTTGACCGGCGGCGGGGGAGGCGGGGGTGGATAATTGGTGGGCGTTGTAGGTGGCGCAACCACCTGTCCGCGCACCACCAGAAACAGAGCGGCCGCGCTCAGCAAGGCTGCGCCGCCAAAGATGCCCAGGGTCTTGGGGTTCATGGATTCCTCCCGCTCGGTCGTGTTGCCAGCGTCGCTACCTCAAACGGACACGCGAAGCCGACGATCTGTTCCTGGGACCTGCTTTTTCATCATATGCCGAAACCGCGCACCAGGGCACTCGAAGGGGGGAGGCAGCGCGGGACACCGCCGCCGCGAGATTCTTCACCGTGGGACAACGAGCAGATTCGGTGTGGTGCGCAGGCCCTCGCCCCAGTGCCGCTTGTAGGGCACCTGCTGCCCGAGGTCGTAGTGTTGTACCCCGTCCTCGCACAACCAGGTTACGAGCTCCAGGTGCAGGAGATTGCCGATGGACAGCTCCGCACGAGCGTCGTCGTAGCTGAACTGGAAGCTACGGAAGTGATCGCCGCACTGGCCGCCGTGCATGTAGCCGACATGGTCACCCTCCAGGTGGGCCAGCAGCAGCCGGGCTCGGCCCTCGACGCGGAGACGGTGCAGCAGGTGATGGTAGAAGCCACGCATGGGTTCGCGATCCGCGCCCATGTGCTCCAGGGCTTTCCAGGACCGGCTTTCGACCTCGAGGACCCGCCCGTAGAGCGCATCCACATCGGCCCTGTCGTCGAGGACAAGGCGCTCGATGTGCAGGCCGCGATCGCGCGCCCGGCGGCCGGCGCGGCGCAGGTTGCGCCGCAGCTCGCGCGAACGTCGCGAGAGGTAGCCGTCGAGTCCCCCCTGCAGCGAGGCCACCACGCGTCCCGTCGATGGTAGGCGATAGATCTCGTGGTTCCCTTGCAGGTGCATGAGCAGGTGCATCAGACGCGGGCCGGGATCCAGCCCGGAGATGAGCACGGAGCCGTGTGACAGATCAGACCCGTCGCGCTCCCCGTCCAGCGAGCCTCCTGAAGTCCCCAGGCTGTGGCCGGGTCGCAGGGTGCGGCCCTCGCCGGCGAGGAGGTCCAGCAAGAGGTGCTCGCTGCCAGGCCCCGCGATGGGGCTCGCGAAGCGCCAGCCATGCTCCAGAGCGTGCCACAAAGGTCCCAGCTCATCGTGATCGGTGCGCGACAGCGCAAGGTGACTGTCACCTCGGCGCGCCACGAAGACGTCGAGGTCAGGGGCGTGGCTGCGCGCAAAGGAGATCATCCAGTCGCTGCGGGAGCAGAAGGGATCGATGTCGGGCGAAGCTGCGACCGCGGCGTCGTAGGTCGAACGCCAGGCCTCGAGCGCGTCGAGCCCCTGGCCTGTTTCGATCACGTGAGGATCAACCGCCGATGGGTTCGGCCTTGGGGTCGTGGGCCACCTCGCCGTCCTTGGCCGCACAGTACTTGGCCGGCTCCTTGACTGCGCCGGTCGTTTCCTCGCGATCGCAGCACAGCTCGTCCTCGAGGGCACCACTGGGGCAGAACGCGTGGTCTGGGGCGCGACAGGCCAGGGCTCCGAACTCGGTCACGACCTTGCACTCCATGGCAATGCCGTTTCCGTTGAGGCACTCGGTGTCGCTGGCACAGCGCTTGGTGCAGTAGGGCAGGCTGCCGTTGGTCGACAGGCAGATGAAGGTGTCGCAATTGAGAAAGGCCGTGGGGTCCTGCGACACGAAGTTGTCGCCGTCCTTGGGCTTCATCACCCCGTAAACGTCGTCTTCTTTCTCGGCGCACTTGCCTCCCAGAGGATCCGGCGTGCAGGCGGTCGCGGCGATGAGACCTAGCGTGAGGACGGCGAGTGTGAACTGGCGCATGAGATGGCTCCGGCCCAGGGGCTATTGTCATGGATTACCACGCGCTGTGGATCCCCTCAAGACAAGCTGCAGGACAGCGAAGGTCCCCGGTCTGGAAGCGGTCCGCGAAGGGTGGCGACAAGCCCCTGGCCACAGGGAACGTGGACACCGGCCTGGGTCTCCTCGATCTCGAGGTCCTCGTTGTGACCGAGCGCACAACCGGGAGACTCTGTGGTAGGATTTACCCCACTGGCCCATTAGTAATGAGGTGGTTGCGGGTGGCACGGGGCTGCGATAGTTATGGGTGGTTCGCGAGACCCCGAGGGGAGGCAATCCCGTTCCCGTGGGAGGTCCGGATGCTAAGCCAGTCCACCGTGCCCGCAAAAAGCTGCAGGGGTGCCGGGAGCTTGAGACGGCTGGTACGCGGACTCGCCACGGCCACACCGGTGGTGAGATGGGCTCCGCTCCCCGGTCTGCAGAACGATCGACCCCGTGCTACTCGACGACGAGGCTGCACCGGCCGCCGCGGGGCGGACCGGCCCGGAATGTAAAGACCCCGCGAACGCTATCGCGCATGTTGCGACGGAGAACACCGTGACGCTCAAGCCAGCCGCAGTTTTTGCTCTCGCCTTGCTCCCCGTCTCCGCCCTGGCGCAGGAGGCCACGAAGACCGATTCGGACACCGCGGCCGCCGCCGAGGAGTCGCAGGAGCAGGTCGAGGCCACGGACAGCGTGGGCAAGCCCCTGAGAGACCGCATCAAGGCGGTCAGTCGCAAGTCGTTCTTGAAGAAGAACCGCTTCGAGGCCACCCCGGCCTTTGGGCTCAGCGTCAACGATGCGTTCTTCCGTAACTACATCGTCCAGCTCGACGCCACCTACCACATCGTCGAGAGCTTCAGCCTCGAGCTGCGTCTGGGGCTGCCGGTGTTCGGTGAGCCGCTGGACCCGGTGGAGTTCCTGCGCAGCGAGTACAAGACCCTGACCAACATCGTGCGGCCGGCCTACCTGGTGCAGCTCTCTGGCAACTTCACGCCGCTGTACGGCAAGGTGGCCATGTTCAGCGAGTGGATCTGGCAGTACGACCTGTACCTGGCTGGCGGCGTCGGCGTCACCGGTATCGGTATCCTCACCGGTGCGCGCCTGGACATGTCGGCCATCGCCCACATGCCCTCGATGAACGTGGGCGTGGGCATGCGCTCCTTCATCACCCGCTGGATGGTCGTTCACCTGGACGCGCGCGACTACATCTACCCGTCGGTGACCGACGGCCTGAGCAACATCCAGAACCTGCTCGTCGTGAGCGTCGGCGTGGGCTTCTTCTTCCCCTTCGACTTCGAGTACGAGTACGAAGGCTACAAGGTGGTGCAGTGATGAAGCGACGACGGGGCCTCGTGCTCCTGCCGGCGCTGCTGCTGGCAGCACCGTCCCTGGCCCAGGACGACGACATGACCTTTGGCGCCCTCGAGGTGGAGGTCAAGAGCGTCGAGCGCGAGAAGTACGAAGAGGCGGTCAAGAAGACCAAGAGCAACCAGTGCGACGGAGCTATCTTTGACTTCTTCGACCTCATGCAGAACGAGAAGGCGAAGGAGTTCCACGAGGGCAGCGAGTACTACGTGGCCAAGTGCCTGTACCGGCTCGGCCTGTACCACGCGTCGCTGCACCGCTTCGCCAAGATTCTCGAGAAGGGCGAGAAAGGGCCGTACTTCCAGACCAGCCGCGAGTGGCTGTTCTTCATCTCGCGCAAGGTGCAGGACCAGGAGGCCGTGCTCGACGTCATCGCCAAGTACGCGGACAAGGGCGGGGTGCCCGAGAACTACGCTGACGAGTTTCATTTCCTGCTTGGCAAGTACTACTACCTGATGGGCCTGGGCGACCTGGTGCCCGATCCCGAAGCCGGACGCGCCAGCGAGGCCGAGCAGAAGGCCAAGGAGGACAAGGCCAAGGAGGATGACGAGAAGGGCTTTGACTTCGGCGCCGACGAGGCCGGGGGTGGCGGTGGCGATGTGGCTGCGGCACCGGGCTCGGGTGGTGATTTCGATTTCGACCTGGGCGACCTGGATGGGAAGCCCAAGAAGAAGAAGACCAGCAAACCCAAGCCCAAGCCCAAAGCCAAGCCGGACGACGACGGCAGCGATACCGCCAAGCCTGCGGGCGACGAGGGCATGGGATTCACCATCGGCGACGACAGCGGCGAGGGTGGGGGAGAGGGCGGTCCGGCCAAGGACGTCCAGGCCTACAAGCGAGCCGGGCAGCTGCCTGCGGGCGAGGCCATGGAACGCGCCGTGCAGCATCTGGAGCAGGTCCCCGAGGGGACCAAGTACTACGCCCGGGCGCGCTACCTCGAGGGTCTGGTGTACTACCAGCGCGAGAATTACGATCGAGCGGTCGAGGCCTTCCGGCACGTGGTGCGTCTGACCCACCCCAAGACCGGGGCCTACAAGAGCCCCAAGCTGCGCGAGATGGCCTTCTTCTCGCTCGCACGGGTTCACTACGGATTCAAGCAGTTCCGCTACGCGATCTTCTACTACGACAAGATCAGCCGCAATTCCGAGGCCTGGCTCGACGCCATCTTCGAGAGTTCGTGGGCCTATTTCCGTCTGGGTAACTACGAAAAGAGCCTGGGCAACCTGATCACGCTGCACTCGCCCTTCTTCATCGACGAGTACTACCCCGAGTCACTCATCCTCAAGGCGGTCACCTACTACGAAAACTGCCGCTACCCCGAGGCGCGCGACATCCTCGAGGAGTTCGAGACCCACTACGGCGGCGTCCGCGACGAGCTGGTCAAGCTCACCGCGGAGTCGAAGACACCCGAGGACTACTACAAGCTGCTCGACGACTTCGCCACCAAGGAGCCCAGCGAGACCAACCGCCTGACGCTGCGCATGTTGCGCCTGGCGCTCTCGGACCAGGGCGTCAAGACCCTCGACCAGGCGGTGAACGAGATCGAGGCCGAGGCCGAACGCATGGGCCAGGTCGTGCCGGGCCTGATCTCCAGCCCCCTGGGCGACGAGATCAAGCAGTCGCTCGAAGCACGTCGGCAGAAGATCGTCGAGCGCGCTGGCACCATCCTGCGCGACAAGCTGTCGGCCGAACGCGACGACCTCAAGAGCCTGTCGTCGCAGCTGTTCCGCATCAAGTTCGAGATCGCGAAGATGGAAAAGGAACAGATCGAGGCCGAGATGCGCGGCGAGAGTCTGGTGGTGCCGCTCAGCGAGTACCTGTTCTCGGCCGCAGTCGACGACGAGCACGAGTTCTATCCCTTCGTCGGTGAATACTGGCGCGACGAGCTGGGGACCTACGAGTACACCCTGACCCAGGGCTGCCGACCGGAGTCCAGCGAATGATGCACCCATCCATCCTGTCCGTGCTCGGGCGCGCGCGCGCGTTGATCGCTTGTGCGGCTCTGGGTCTGGCCGCCCCCGCGCTGGTGGCCGCGGTGCTGGTCCCCTCCAGCGCCGAGGCCAAGAAGAAGAAGAAGAAGAAGGAGAAGGACAAACCCAGCGGGGACCGCAAGGCGCCGGGCAAGGACGAGAGCGACCTCGGGGAGAAGGGTTCGTACGGGACTCCCGAGGTGGTCAAGGAGAAGGAGCGCACCAAGGTTCAGCTCGAGGCGCGTCCGACCCTGACCCTGGACGATTTCCGCAGCCGCAAGGAGGCGGAGAAGAAAGAGAAGATCGACGAGCAGCTCAAGTACATCGAGAAGATCATCTCGATGGAGCCGGCCAAGACCGAGATGCCCGGGCTGCTGTTCCAGAAGGCCGAGCTCTACCTCGAGCAGAGCGAGTTCTTCTTCTTTGCGGGCATGGGTCTCGACGACAAGATCCTGGAAGCCCGGGACAAGAAGAACAAGAAGGACCAGAAGAAGCTCGAGGCCGAGAAGAAGAAGTGGCTCGAGGAAAGCAAGCGCTGGAAGAAGGATGGCGTCGAGATCTTTGCCGAGATCGTCGACAAGTACCCGACCTTTGACCGTCTCGCCGACGTTGTGTACTCCCTGGCGCAGGCCTACTGGGACGGTGGTGATAAGGACAAGGCCATCCCTTATTACCGGCAGCTCATCACCAAGTACCCGCAGAGTCAGTTCGTGCCCGATGCCTGGCTGGCCTTCGGCGAGTACTACTTTGGCAAGGCCGATATCCAGCGCGCCCTCGAGGCCTACCAGCGCACGGCCTCGTACGAGGACAGCAAGGTCTTCGCCTATGCCGTCTACAAGCAGGGCTGGTGCTACTACAACAAGGGCCAGTTCGAGGAGGCGGGCGACAAGTTCAAGGAGGTCATCCTTTACAGCGAGCTCAACCCCAAGCTGCTTGGCGACAAGAAGATCACGCTGGGGCGGGAGGCTCGCAAGGACTTCGTGGTCACCTTCAGTCACTACGGCGATCCCCGGCGCGCCGTCGCCGAGTTCAAGGAGCTCACCCAGGACGATGCCGAGCAGCGCAAGATGCTCGAGCGCCTGAGCGACATCTACTTCGGCGAGGGCAAGGACCGTGAGGCCATCGTCATGTACCGCACGCTCATGGCCATGACCCCCGACGACACCCGCAATCCCTTCTTCCAGGCGCGTATCGTCACCTGTGCCAAGCGTCTCAACGACAAGCGCTTCGTGGTCAAGATGGCCCGCGAGCTGGTCGACCACTTCCAGCGGGTTCGCACCTTCGCTGCGGCTCACAAGGACGACCCCAAGCTCAACCAGGAGAAGGTGGCCACCGACCTCGCCGACGCCGAGGACCTGTCCGACAACACCCTCCGCGTGCTGGCCACCACCTGGCACAACGAGGCGCGCAAGACCAAGGACGACGAGACCTTCGAGCTGGCCTACGAGCTCTACGGCGACTACCTCGACCTGTTCCCGGACAAGAAGCCCGCCTACGAGATCCGTTTCTTTTACGCCGAGCTGCTGTACCACCTCGAGCGCTTCGAGAAGGCCGGCGACGAGTACACCAAGGTCCTGCTCATCGATCCGGCCAAGGGTAAGTGGAGCCCGGCCAGCGCCGAGGAGGCCGTGCGTGCGTATGACGAGGCGGTGAGCGACTTCGATCGCAAGAACAAGCGCCCGCCGCTCAAGGGCGAGGCGGCGCTCAAGCCCTTGCCGGTGCCGAACATCAAGAAGAAGCTGTTGATGGCATCGGACAACTACATCAAGCACTTCCCCAAGGGCAGCATCGTCGTCGAGTGCAAGTACAAGATCGCCAAGACGCTCTACGACTACAACAACTTCGATCAGGCCGCCGAGCGTTTCCTGGAGATCACGACCGACTATCCGGACAACAGCCGCGCCGAGCAGGCGGCCAACCTCACCCTCGACATCTACAATCTCCGGCAGGAGTGGAAGAAGCTCAACGGCGCCGCGCGCAGCTTCTCCCAGAGCCGCCCGCTGATGAAGAACGAGGCCTTTGCGAAGACCCTGAGCGAGATTCTCGAGAACTCGTCCTTCAAGCTCATCGCCGACGAGTACGAGGTCCCGGGTGACAACCTGGGCGCTGCCAAGCAGTACCTCAAGTTCGTCGACGAGTTCCCCAAGAGCGAGCTCGCCGACAAGGCGATGATCAACGCCGCCAGCAACTTCCTCAAGGCGGGCAAGGACAAGGAGTCGATCCAGGTGCGCTTGCGCCTGGTGAAGGCCTATCCCAAGAGCCCGCTGGTCCCTGACGCCATGTATGCCATCGCCGAGAGCTACGAGCAGGTGGTGGACTACAAGGACGCGGCGGAGTGGCTCGAGAAGTTCGTCAAGCTCTACCCCAAGGACCCGCGCTCCAAGGACGCGCTGTTCAACGCCAGCATCTACCGGGAGGGGCTGGGCCAGTTCAAGCAGGCACTGAGCACGCGGGAAGAATATCTGAAGACCTATCCCAAGGCCGACGATGTGGCCACCATCTACCTGTCCCTCGCCGGCCTGCACAAGCAGATGAGCGACGAGAAGAAGGCGTCCGAGGTCTACCAGGCCTGGGGCAAGAAGTACGGCAAGGGCAAGGACGAGGAGTGGGATGCCAAGTTCAAGGCCGTCGACGTGATGGCCCGGGACAAGAAGTCCAAGAAGCAGGCCGAGCAGCTCGAGCAGGGTCTGGTCCGGGAATACGTCCGCCTGGGCAAGAAGGGGTGGAGTCAGTTCAAGAACGAGACCGATGCCCAGGCCCGCATTCGCTTCACCCTCGCCGACGAGGAGTACGAGAAGTACAAGAAGGTCAAGATCGAGTACCCGCGCGACCTCAACAAGAAGACCATCAAGAAGTTCCAGGACACGCTCAAGGCCAAGGTCGCGGGCAAGGACAAGATCAAGGGCGTGTACACCGAGGTGGTCAAGCTGGGGCGTCCCGAGTGGGCCATCGCCAGCCTGTACCGGATCGGCGATGTGCACCTGCACCTGGTCGACGCCATCGTCAAGACCCCGGCACCCAAGGGGCTCAACGAGGAGCAGGCGGACCTGTTCAAGGAAAAGCTGCGGGAGCAGACCTTCCCCATCGAGGAGCAGGGCGCCGAGGCCTTCAAGCTGTGCGTGGACAAGTCCAAGGAGCTCAACCTGTTCAATCAATGGACCCAGAAGTGCATCAACTTCCTCGAGGAGAACCGGCCGGATCAGCACCCGCAGATCATCGAGGAGCTGGCGGAGGTGAAGGCCGAGGTCCCCTTGCCGCCACCGCATGGCCTGGTGACCACGCTCAAGGCAGTGGCGCCGGCGAAGTCGGGCACGGCGGAATCTGCCAGTCCCGACGACAAGAAAGATACCGAAGGCGCCAAGACCGATGCACCCGCGGCCGAGGCTGCCGATGAGCCCGAGGAGGATGCATCATGAAGAGGCTGCTCCTCCCCTTGTTCATGGGCATCGTGCTCGTACTTGGCGCCTGCCCCAAGCGTCCCGATGTGGTGCAGCCCGACACCCGGCCCGGGGATGGAACCGGGCGGCCGCCAGGTGATAGCGGCACCCAGGCTCAGACCAGCACCAATGCCGAGGCTGCGCGCGCCTTCGATGACGGGCTCAAGATCCAGGCCTCGGATCCCGAGCGAGCCATCGCACGCTTTGAGGCCGCAGCCGCGGCAGACAAGAGCTTCGGCGTGGCCCTGTACAATGCTGGCGCCCTCGAGGAGAAGCGCGGCAACGACGCGCGAGCCGCCGAGCTGTACGAGAAGGCCATCAAGGCCGATGCGACCCTGGACGAACCCGCAGACAACCTGGCGCTCATGCTGCTCAGACAGGACAAGAAGGCCAAGGCCAAGCGTGTGCTCGAGGCCGCCATTGCCCAGAACCCCAAGGCCGTGGGGCCACGCCTGCGCCTGTCGCGCATTGCCCTGAACGACAACCAGCTGCAGGAGTCCTACGGCCTGGCCCGCGAGGCCCTGGCGCTCGAGGCCAAGAGCCTCGAGGGCTATCGGATCATGGCGGACATCGCTCTGAGGCAGAAGCAGCCAGCCATGGCCAAGCTGCTCATCCTCAAGGGATACAAGCTGGCGGCCGAGGATCCCTACCTGCATTTCCTGATGGCCGAGACCCTCTTCGCCGAGAAGGAGAACTCGGCCGCGGTGCTCGAGTACCGCAGGGTGCTGGCCGCGGATCCCAACTTCCTCCCGGCGCGGGTGCGTCTGGCCTACATGGCGATGGGGCAGCGCGACTTCGGCACTGCCGAGCAGCATTTTGACGCCCTGGCCAAGGCGAATCCCAAGGATGGAGGTGCCCTGGTCAACCTGGGTCTGGCCTACAAGGGGCAGGCGCGGTTTGACGAGGCCAAAGCCACTTACGAGAAGGCCCTCGCCGTCGACAAACGCAATACCGAGGCTCTGTTTGCCCTCGGTGTGCTCGAGCTCAGGCACCTCAACGACCCCAAGACTGCCAAGAAGCACCTCAAGGCCTACGTGAGCGACAACCCGAGAGTTTCGGGCAAGCATCCGGTGTTCAAGCTGCTCGAGGAGGCCGACATCCTCATCTCGGCGCAGGCCGAGGAAACGCGTCAGATGGCGCTGATGAAGAAGCAGCAAGAGGAGATGGAGCGCAAGGCCGCCGAGGACGCCAAGCGCGCCGCAGAAGAGGCCAAGAACAAGCCGCCCGAGGCTCAGCCACCGGCGGAGGGGCAGCCTCCTGCCGATGCGCCACCGGCCGAGGACACTCCGCCTCCTGCGGACAATTCGGTGCCGGCCGAGGGCACGAGTTCGGCAGCCGCGCCGGCAGCAGAGGCTCCCGCGCCGGCCCCGCCAGCCAGGGAGGACGAGCCTGGGGAGCCCGAGGAGCCTGGTCCATGAGGCGGATTGGCGGCCGCGGCCTGCTGCGTGATACTGTGGTACCCGGGCCCGGTCTCCGGGGTCTGCTGGAGGCAGCATGAAAAGATTCGCGATCTCCCTGTTTTGTGCCCTGGTCCTCGCGCTGGCCGGGGCGACAGCCATGGCCCAGGATGAGGGTGCCATCTACAAGAAAAAGACCGTCATCAACTTCGAGGACGACACCATCGAGGGCGATCTCAAGACCCCGGATGCCGAATACCTCGAAGCCAGAAAGCGTATGCGCCACGCCAGCTTGATCAAGATCCGGGACAATTTCAGGCGCACCGTGCTGCAGTCGGTGACGAATCTGTAGGACACGCAGAATGACCTGGAACCCCAGCCGGGGCGCGGTTGTCGGTGTTGTGAGAGGGATGCTGAGGAGTTGTGCACCCGCATCGACGAGGTAGAGGGCGATGACAAACCGAGTCTCCCTGAAGATCAGCCGCGCTGGCGAGGATGTTGGTGTCGAGACCTTCGATCGCGACATCATCAAGATCGGTCGCCTGGCCTCGGCGCATCTCAAGCTCGACGATCCCAAGGTCTCCCGCATCCACGCTGTCATCGAGGTGACCGCGAGCGGCGAGGACATCTCCATCATCGACATGGGATCGGCCGAGGGGACCTTCGTCAACGGTGACAAGGTCACCAAGGTGAAGCTCAAGGACGGCGACGAGATCCGGCTGGGGGACACCCGGCTGGTGTTGCAGCTCGGTGAGGTTGCGGACACCGTGGCGGAGGCGGCCGCGGCCGCTGTGGTCGTCGCCGAGGATCCCGCTGCCACCGAACTGGTGCGCCCCTCACCCAGCCAGCACGAGATGGCGACCCTGGCCGAGCTGCCCCTGGGGGACGATACCGGCGGCGTGTTCGACGGACTCTCGACGGAGGACGCCCACGCCGTGGCCGCCGCGGTGGTAACTCCCGTCCTGGCCTCGCAGCCACCGGCGGCTGCCCCGCAGCCTGCGCCCGTGGTTTCGTCCATGCCCCCGACCGTCACCGAGGTTGCCGCGTCCGGTGCTGTGAGCATGAGCGAGGACGGACTGGCGGAGTGGTCGGATCCTCCTCCCGTGGCGGCGGACTTGCTGTCGCCGGGCGTGGCGGGAAATGCGCTGGTGGCACCGATGCCCACCGCGCCGTCGATGGAGTGGTACGACCCCTTTGGCGAGCTTCACAATGTCCTCATCGAGCCCGAGGAAAAGGTCAGCAAGGCCAACCGTGTGCTCGAGGTCGCCGTGATGTGGGACGGGCGACTGCTCGATGTCCGCCACTACAACGAGCCCAAGCTCGTGACCATGGGCGAGAGCAAGAAGGCGGACATCTTCGTGGTCAGCGAGGGCTTGCCGTCCAACGAGTTCCCGCTGATCCGGTTCAGCGATGGCGAGTACGTGCTGACCTACTTTGACGGCCTCGACGGCGCGATTCTCCGCGACGGTACCAGCGTGCCCCTGGGCGCGCTCAAGGGGCAGCCAGACGATACCTTCTCGAAGAGCTACCAGTTCCCCTTGCCCCTGGAATCCTTGACCACCATCGACTACGGCGGATTGACCCTGCAGCTTCGCTTCGTGCAGAAGCCGGGCATCATTCCCGGTGGCCCGTTTCAGGAGATCAACTACAACTGGCTCAACGTGTTTCTGGTGTCGCTGTTCCTGCATGTGGGCTTCTTCGCCACCACGGCGCTCTATCCTTACGACACGACCTCACTCGAGGAGGATCTGTTCTCGTCGCCCAATCGTTTTGCCCAGTTCATCCTCAACCCGCCGGAGAAGGAGAAGAACTCCCTTCTCAGCAAGCTGATGAAGCAGAAGGAGGGGGAGAGTTCGGCCAAGCACGCGGGTGCCGACGGCAAGGCGGGCAAGCAGGACGCCAAGGACACCGGCAAGCGCATGGCCAGCAAGGCCGAGAAGCCCACCAACGAGATGGTCGTCCAGAACAAGCTGAACCAGCTCTTTGGCAAGGGCGGTGGCAGCGAGGGCGTGTCGTCGGTGTTCGGAGGTGGTCTGGGCGGTGAGCTGGTGGGCGCCCTCGGTGGTGTCACTGGCGCGCAGATCGGTGATTCCTACGGCTTTGGTGGTCTGGGGCTGCGTGGCCACGGACCGGGTGGTGGAGGATCGTCGACGACGACCTTCGGCGTCGGTTCCATCGGCACCCGCGGTCGCGGTGGTGGCTCCTCGGGTTACGGCTCGGGCTCCGGCGGCCTGGGTGGCAAGTCGGACCGCAACGTGGCCATCTCCCAGGGTACTCCTGTCATCATGGGCTCCCTCGACAAGGAGATCATTCGCCGCGTCATCAAGGAAAACATCGCGCAGATTCGGTACTGCTACGAGCGAGAGCTGGCGCGCAGTCCCGGTCTGTACGGCAAGATCATGGTCAAGTTCATCATCGCCGGTACCGGGCAGGTTTCCAACGCCCAGGTCATCGAGAGCACGATGAAGAACCCCGAGGTCGAGAGCTGCATCTCCAACAAGGTGCGCGGCTGGAGATTCCCCAAGCCCAAGGGCGGTGGCATCGTGATCGTCAGTTATCCCTTCATCTTCAAGCAGAGTGGCTGAGGTCTGATCCAGGACAGGGATCCGGTCATCTCGAGGGCGGCGTCGCCGCCCTCGGCCGTCGAGAGCACGCCCGTTCGATGGTTCCAGCAAGGAGCCAGGCGGGCGCAGCGAATCGCGGACAGGTCGACGAGGAAAAAAGATGCGCGTGCGAATGCGGCTGCTGATCGTGATGCTGGGGACTCTGCTGGTGGCTCCGTCGCTGTGGGCCCAGGGCGAGGTGCGCGGCACCGAGGTGGGCGAGGGCGAGGGCGAGGAGACGGTAGGCGAGAGCAAGATCGCCAAGATTCGCGCTGTCGAGCGCGGACTGTGGTTCAACGTCGACTACGGTCCGTACTACCAGATCCCCCTCGGCCTGCCGCAGGAGATGTGCTTCCCGTGCATCGGCAGCCAGATCGGCGTGCGCGTCGGCTACGACATCCTCAATAACCTCACCGCCGATGCCTTCGTGCGCGGGTCCTTTGCCAACTTCAAGACCGAGTATGCTCGCCTTTACTCTGGCGACATCGCCTCCTACTACACGGGCGGCTCGGTGCGCTTCTCCTACATCACCACCGAGCGTTTTCATGCCACCGCGCGGCTCGGCGGCGGCGTCGCCTTCCTGTTCCCTGCCGAGTCTGCGGGAGGGTCCTTCCTCGCGCCAGCTGCGGATCTGGGACTGGGCATCGAGTACTTCACGCGACTGCGCCACTTCTCGGTGGGGTGCGAGATCGAGACCCTGGCTTTCCTGTGGCCTTTCAGCGTGGGTTTCTCGGTTCTGCCCACTTTCAAGTACACCTTCTAGATTCCGTCAAAGAAGGCGCGCACGGCGGTTGAGGGGAACTCGGTCCCTCTGCTATAAATCTGCGATTTCTCTGCGCGATTGCGAGGCCGGGGTGGCCGCGCCTGGCCTCGCTTCGAGCCGTGGTGCACGCTGCGCCGGCGACGGTGGTTTTTCATGGAAGAACAAATTCGCGAGCAACTGAAGATCTTGCAGGACCAGCCCGCCGACGCGGACGCCATGGCCTCGATTGAGGCCATGTACACGCAACGCGGTGAGTGGGAGGCCCTGGCACGCCTGCTCGAGGACAACGCGCAGCGTTTGGGTGACAGCGAGCGCACGGTCGGTCTGCTGCTCAAGGCAGCGGACCTGTACCGCGACAAGCTCCAGCGTGTGGACAAGTCGGAGCGCGCTCTGCGCCGCGCCCTCGACGTGGTCCCCCGGCACCGCGGCGCCCTGGAACGCCTGCGGCAGCTGCTCGCAGACGCCGGGCGGCACGCCGACGTGGCGAGCATCATCGAGCGCCAGGTAGACGCGGCTCTCGACGACAAGGAGAAGGCACGCCACCTCAAGGAGCTGGGCAAGATCTACGACGAGAACCTGGATCTGCCAGAGCAAGCATTGCGCGCGTTGCAGGCAGCCTTCGAGGCGGATCGCACGGCCAAGAGTGCACTCCTGCGTGGGGCCTCCATCTACCGTCGCCTGGGTCGACATGAGATGGCCAAGGGCCTTCTCGACCTGCTGCTCGAGGTGACCGAGGAAGAAAGCGATGCCCAGATGCTGGCCGACCGCTATGCCGATGTGGCGGGCGAGCTGGAACACAGTCCCACACTCCACGATGTCGCGAGAGACGCGGTGACCCGAGCCCTGGCACTGGTGCCCGGTCACGCCCGAGCCACGGAGCTTGAGCAACACCTCGCGAGCTACGCAGAAAGCTGGCAGGACCAGGTGCGCACACTTCGCGCCCAGGCCATGGAGGCGCGCGACAAGAAGACGGCGGCCTCGCGCTACCTGGCGATCGCCGAGCACCACTGGGTCTATGGCAAGGACGCGAAAGCTGCCGAGGAGGCCCTGGAGAAGGGCTTCCTGCTGGTTCCGGGGCACTGGTCCTCGGTGCGCTTCCTGGAGCGGATGGGGCGCGAGGCCGGACATATCGAACGGGTTCTGGAACGGCTGACACGGATGGCCTCGGAGGTCACAGACGTTCGCATCGCCGTGGACCTCTATCTGCTGGTGGCGGTGCTCGAGCAGGAGGCCGGTGGCAACGGTGAGCGTCTGGTGGACGTGTACGGCAAGGTGCTGAAGATCGATCCCGCGAATCGCAATGCCGCCGCGGCGCTGACGGACATTCATCTCAGTGCCGGGCAACATGCTGAGGCTGCACAGGTCCAGGCGCACTACGCCGGCGAGGTCCGCGATCGCAGCGAACGACTGGCCGCGCACCTGCTGGCGGCGCGCCTGTTCGTGGGTGACGCCGGTGACCCCGCCGAGGCAGTGCGGCACTTTGAAGCCGTGTGCGAGATCGACGCGGACCATGGCGAGGCGATCGCCGCTCTGGATGCACTATACCAGGGCGCGGGTCGTCACGCGGACCGGGCCAGGCTGCTGGAGCGGCGGGTCGAACTCGGTGGCGAGGCGGCAGCTCAAGCCGAGCTCCACGACGGCCTGGCCGCTCTGTACGCCGACCACCTCGATGATCCCCTGCTGTCATACCAGGCACTGCGCCGGGCCTACGCTCTGGACCCGCGGCAGGAGCGGGAGGATGCGCTGGAGCGGCTGGCAGACACCCTGGCGCGCCCCTCCGAGCTGGCCGAGACCTACCTGCAGGCCGCCGAGCGCCTGGACGATGCTGCTGCACGTCAACGACTGTGGCTGCGGGCAGCGGACCTGGCCCAGCGCGCGGGTGCGCCCAACGTCGCACGCGAGGCGCTGGGACGTGTCCTCAACGAGGACCCCAACAGCGATGCCGCGTTGAACGCGCTCGAGTCCCTGGTGGTCAAGGGCGAGGATGCCAGGGCGCTGGCGGAGGCCCTGGAGGCGCGGCTCGCGGTGGCCCGAGCGACCAAGGAGCGTCACACCTTGCTGCTGCGCCTGGCGCGGCTGTATGCCCAGGAACTCCGGGATGCAGCGCGTGCCATCGACCGCTACCGCGCCCTGCTCGATCTTGACCCAGCGGATGGTGAAGCGCTCGAGGCGCTGGATGGCCTGCTGAGGCGCGAGGAGCGCTGGCGCGAGCTGGCTGTCGTCGTCGAGAAGCGCATCGCCCTGTCCGATGAGCCCGCAGCCTCGGAACTCAGGCTGCGTCTCGCCAAGCTGCTGGAGGACCGTCTCAACAAACCCATCGACGCCCTGGAGCTATACGAGACCATGCACAGCGCTGCCCCGGAGCGGCTCGATGTGGTGGCCGCGCTCGAGCGCCTGCTGCTGCGTGGCGTCGAGACGGTGCGCATTGCCGGTGTGCTGCAGCCGCACTACGCCGCCGTCGGGGCGCACCGCCGCCATGTCGAGATGATCGAGATCCGGCGCCAGGCCACCGAGGACCCCGCACGTCGCGCCACGCTGGCACGCGAGGCTGGTCGCGTCCTCGAGGAGGAGCTGCGCAACCCACGGGAGGCTTTCACGGCGCTGTCCATGGCCCTGGTCGATCAGCCCGAAGATTCCGAGTTGCCCCGGGCGCTGGATCGCCTGGCGGAGTCTGCGGGCTGTCACGACGAGCTGGCCCGGGTCCTCGAGAAGGCTGCTGCGGCACTGCCCGAAAGTCCGGCCAAGGTCGCACTGGAGGCGCGCCGGGCAGACATCCTGGAGCAGCGACTCGGGAATGCCGATGCTGCCATCGAGGCGCATCGCAACCTGCTGCGCCAGAACCCCGGGAACCTGGGCTCGCTCGATGCTCTCATCGGTCTGCTCGAGGCCACGGGCCGCCACGAGGAACTGGTGGAATGGCTGGAGGTTCGGCGCGACTTCACGGATCTGGCCGAGCGAGCGGCACTCGATGAGCGCATCGGCCTGGTGCTGAGCGAACAACTGCAGCACACCGACGAGGCGATCCAGGCCTTCGAGCGGGCCCGCGAGGGCAAGGACGACAGGATTCGCGAGCGGGCCTTGTTGCAGCTGGACACGCTGTACCTCGCCCGGGGTGATGGCACCGCACTGCGAAGCGTGCTCGAGGAGCGAGCAGTGATCGCCGTGGGCACCGAGCGCAGCGAGCTGTTCGCGCGCATCGGCGAGCTTTGCCTCGACGCCCGCGATGCCTCGGCGGCCCTGCCTGCCCTCGCGGAGGCCCTGCGCGGGGACGGCCAGAATGCCCGCGCCATCGCTGCCCTGGCGCGGCTCTGCGACGATGACACGGCGGACCAGCCCCAGCGGGTCGAGGCAGCACGGATCCTGGAGCCCGTGCGACGTGACGAGGACAACGCCGCCGGCCTGGTGAAAGTGCTCTCGTTGCGAATGGCGGCCAGCACAGACACTGCACAGCGACGAGCGCTGGTGGTGGAGCTGGCGACCCTGCTGACCGAGGACCTGGATCGCTCTGGTGAGGCCGTCGACCTCCTGCTGCAGCATGTGCAGGCCGATCCGGAAGATACCGAGGGCCGCGGTCTGGCAGAGCGCCTGGCCCTGGCAAGCGGCGAGCACGAGCGCCTGTTCGCGACCCTGCACGAGATGGTGGTGGCTGGCGGTGCGCACGCCGAGCCCATGGCGCGGCGCCTGGTGGAGCTTGCGCGGGAGCGAGGCAATCCAGGTGTGGCCCGGGCGGCCCTCACCACCCTGCTCGAAGCCAACCCGGAGCATTCCTGGGCTCTATCCCAGTTGGTCGACCTGTCCCGGAGCGACGACAGCCCGGCCACCCTCGGGGAGGCTCTTCTGGCCCAGGCGCAGGTTCTGGAAACCAGCCGCGCCATCCCGGTGCTGCTCGAGGCAGCCGAGGCCTTCGTGCTCGCGCAGAACATCGAGCGAGCCGTCCTGGCGCTGCGCATGAGGATAGACCTGGGTGGCTTCGATCTGGCGGTGGCGGACCGCCTGGCTGCCATGCTCACTTCACTGGAGCGGCACGAAGAGGTGGCAGGGTTGTGGCACGACGCCAAGAGCCTGGCTGAGGCGTCCCTGTACCCCGAGATCTCGCTGCGCCTGGCCATGGCGCATCTGGGACCGCTCGAGAACCCGGAGGCAGCGGTCAAGCACTTTGGTGAATGCCTCGACGCGAACGTCGAAGGCGAAGCAGCGCGGCGCGCGGTCTCGATGCTCGACGCGCTGGCCCGGGGTGAGCACCAGGCTCGCCACGGTGCCCGCACTGTGCTCGCGGCGCATTTCAGGCACAGCAATCAGCCTCGACCCCTGATCGAGATGCTGGAACTCACGGCGGACGAGTGCACCCAGGCCGAGGAGCGCGCGGCGATGTTCGACGAGATCACGGCCCTGCGCGACGGGACCTTGCAGGAGGCCACCCTGGCCTTTGCCGCAGCGACCCGATCCTACAGGGCGTCGCCCTCGGATCAGCGCTTGCTCCAGTTGCGTGATCTGGCGGCGCGTTCCGAGTCGGACGAGACCTACGTCGCGCTGCTGGAGGAGATCGCGGATGGCTGTGAGGCGGACGAGCGGAGCCGTGCCGCGGATCTGCTCAAGGAAGCCGCGCGCGCCAGTGGTGAGCAGCTGGGGGACCGCGCCTCCCGCGTTCGCCTGCTGCAGAAGGTGCTCGAGCTGGTACCTGGTGATGGTGAGGCCCTGGCCGCTCTGGAGAGCTCACACCGCGAGGCTGCCGAGACAGAACAGCTGGTGCAGGTATTGCTGCAGAAGGCCGAGGCCACCGAGGGCGAAGAGCGCTTCGACAGCCTGATCCAGGCTGCACGGCTCCAGGTCGAGGCCCCGGCCCAGCGGGACGAGGGCATCACCCTGCTGCGGCGCCTGGCCGAGGAGAATCCCCAGCGTGGGCCTGTGCTCGAGCTGCTCGAGACCGCGCTGTCGAGGCGCGGGGATCGCCTGGCGGCGTCGCAGGTGCTGCGCCAGCGCATCGAGCTCGAGGAGGATGCCGGCCTGCGGGGCGCGATGCTGACCCGCCTGGGACGGATGTTGCTCGGCCTCGAACGCCACTCCGAGGCTCTCGAATCCCTGGCCGCCGCCGCTGCGGAAGCGGCGCGGGATCCCAGCCTGGCCGCTGCCATCGGCGAGCTGCTCGAGCACGCCAGGACCACCGGCACACCCTCACCGGTGGCCGTGGCAGAGCTGATGGAGACCGTGCTGCGGGCCATTGGTTCCACCGAGGATCTGCCGCCTGTCCTCGAAATCCGGCTGCAGGCTAGCAACGAACCTGCGCTGCGCCAGGAGCTTCTGCTCGAGATCGCACATATCCAGGAGACCATGCTGGGCCAGCCAGCCCTGGCCTTCATGACCGCATGCCGCGCGCTGCGCGAGGTGGCTGGAGATGTCTCAGCCCTGGAACGCGCGGACCGGCTCGCACGTCACAGCAACTGGGAAGAGGAACTCGTCGATGTCATCGAGGAGATCGTCGAGGACCTGGACGACGCTGCCGCATCAGCACAACTTCACGCTCGGGCCGCGGAGCTGTGCTCCGGGGACAACGCACGAGCGCTCCAGCACATCGATGCGGCCTACACCGCCGCCCCGGATGATCTCGGCGTGGCGGAGACCTTGGTCCGGCTGGGTCGCGATGCACCCTCGAGCCCCGCGATCGCGGGCGCCCTCGCCAGGGTCGCCGACGCCAGCGTTCGTGCGGGCGATCCGGCTCGCGCCAAGGAACTCTGGCGCGAGGCGGCGGAGCGACATGAGGATCTCGAGGCCTACGACGACGCAGTCCGAGACCTCGAAGCCATCCTGGATCTGGACGGTCAGGACAGTGCGGCACTGCACCTGCTCGATCGGCTCTATCTCAAGCTGGAGCGTTCGTCCGATCTCGAGAACATCCTGGTTCGACAGCTCGATCTCGCAGCGAGCACACCGGTCCGTGGAGAGTTGCTGCTACGCCTGGCAGAGCTTCGACGCAGTGCTCTGGGCGACCTGGTGGGAGCCGCCGAGGCCCTGGAGCGCGTCGCGCTGGAGGTCCCGGGCGCTGTGGGGCTGGTGTCCGCGCTGGAGGCGCTCTCTGGCGATCTGGCCAGCGCCACGGCCGCGGATGCGATGGATGCCCGGGCGCGCATCGCGTCCTTGCTGGCACCGCGCTACGAGGCCAGCGGTGACGTGGCCAAGCTGGTCGAGATCCTTGAATCCCGGCTCGATAGCGTGACTGACGTCGACGAGCGGCGAGGCTTGATGCTTCGCGTGGCCAAATTGCGCAGCGAGAACATGGGACAGCCCGAGAAGGGCTTTGCGCTGCTATCGCGGGCACTCAAGGAGTGGCCCGCGGACGATACCTTGATGGGTTCCGTCGAACACCTGGCCCGCGAAACGGGAGACGTCGAACTCCTGATCGGTCTGTACGAGGACATCGCTGACGTCGAGTCGGATCGGGCGCTGGCCCTGCAATACCGACGTCGGATCGCGGTGCTGTGTCGGGGTCCGCTCAACGATCCCCAGCGCGCCCTTGGCCACTACGAGCACGTGCTGGACTTGCTAGGTGTGCCCAGTGAGGACGACGCGGAACAGCGTCAGGTCCGGGTGCAGGTCGTCGCGGCGATGGAAGACATCGCGCGATCTCTTCAGGCCTGGAGTGCTCTGGCCACCGCGCTCAAACGCCGAGCTCAGCTCGACACCGATGCTGCCCACCGCCGCCAGGCGGCACTCGAGCTGTGCCGCCTGCAACTCGGCCCCCTGGGCGACACCGGCGGGGCGCTGGGCCTGGCGCGCGGTCTGCTCGAGGTGAATAGCGCCGATATCGAGGCTCTGGACATCGCCTGCGATGCGTCCGAACGCCAGAACCAGTTCGAGCTCATGGTGGAGTTCCTGCGCCGCCGGATCGACCATGCACCGGCAGGTCCCGCCCGGCTCGACCTCCGTTTCCGGCTCGGCAAGGCGCTCGATGAATGGCTCGACCGCCCTGATGATGCCATGATCGAATTCTCGGCGGTCCTCGACGAGGATCCTCACCACGAGGTGGTCCGAACTTATCTCGAGCAGCGCTTGCAGCAGCAGGGGAGACCCCTGTCGGTCAACGCGCTCGAGTCCGCCTATGCCAAGACGGGTGACTGGAAGAAGTCCATCGAGGTGCTCGAGGGTCAGGTCCAGGAGGCCGAGAAGCGCAATGACCTGGCAGCCATGCGCTCGACCCTGCTGCGCATCGGTGACATTTACACGCGGCAGATGGAGAGTCCCGAGCTGGCCTTCGTGGCCCTGACCCGTGGCCTGCGCGCCGAGCCCGGCGAGGACGCGCTGCGCGAGCGCCTGCTGGTCCTGTCCCGCGAGCTCGATACCCTCGACAACCTGGCGGAACTCTACGAATCGACCGCCGAGAGCGCCGTGGGCCTTGGACGCGGCGAGGTGGCCTCCGAATTGCTCGAAGCTGCCGCGGCGATCTATGCCTTCGAGCTCGACGACACAGATCGTGGCCTCGCGCTGTTCGAGGAGGTGCTGGCCAAGCACCCCGGCCGGATCGCGACCCTGGCAGGGCTGGATCGTCTCTACGAACAGCTCGAGCAGCACGACAAGCTCGAGGTGACGCTGCGAAAGCGCCTGGCTCTCACCGAGGAAGCCTCGGAGCGCGTCGAGATCCTCTACCGCCTGGGTCTGGTGTTGGCGGACCACCTGGATCGCTTGGCCGACGCGGTGCCGGTGCTCGAGCGGGTGCTGGAGAGCGATCCTGGCCATGCTGGATCCCGTCACACCCTCGCCGAGCTGTACGTCGCTGTGGGCGAGAACGACAAGCTGCAGCGGATTCTCGAATCGTTGCTCGAGGACGCACACCGTGCCGAGGATCAGGGTGAGGAGATCCGGCTACGAACCTTGCTGGCGCGGGTCCTTGACCAGGTCAGCGACATCGATGGCGCCATCACGCAGTGGGAGGCGCTGGGAGAACTGGACCCGAGCAATTTCGAGGTCCTCAACGCGCTGGAGGAGCTGTATCCCCGGGCAGGTCGCTACGAGGCCTTGCGTGTCCTGCTCGAGCGTCAGATGGAGTTGACGACGGACAACGCGCGGCAGGCCGAGCTGTCGTCCAAGCTGGGTCTGCTCCTCGCCGAACAGCTGGGTGATCGCGAGACGGCGGTCGCGCGCTTCGAGAAGATCCTGGAGCAGGATCCGCGCAATCGCAGCGCCCTCGATGCCCTGCGGCGCATCTACCGCAGCATGGAGCACTGGGACGACCTCATCGGGGTTCTGCGTCGTCTGTTGCGGCTTCAGACGGATGCCACCGGGGTCAAGCAGGTGCGCTTCGAGCTGGCAGAAGTGCTGGGGACCCACCTGGACCGCCGCGCCGACGCCATCGAGGCCGGTCGCCGGGTGCTCGACGTCGAGCCGCACACGGAAGATGAGCTGACGCGCCTCGAGGCGGTATTCCGGGTCTGTGAGGCGTGGGAGGAGTGCGCCGAGACCCTGGACCGGCGTGTAGATCTGGCCACGGATCCTGCGGCGCAGATCCCGGTGCTGTACGAGGTGGCAGCCCTGTGGGAAGGCCCCATCGGCCGACCCGAGTCGGGAGCGCGTGCCTACGAGCGCATCCTGGCGATGCAGCCCGGCGACGATCGGGCCTACCTCGCACTGACTTCGATCTACACGCATGCCAACGAGTGGCGCAAGCTGGTGGCACTCAAGGAGGCACGGCTCACCGCCGTCGAGGAACGCCTCGAGCGCATCGCGATGCTCAAGGAGATCGGAGAGATCTACGAGGGGCGTCTGGCCCAGAAGGATCTCGCCTTCCTGGCCGCGTGTCGCGCCTTCCGTGAGGACGTTCTCGATCGCGGTTGCGGCGACTGGATGGAGCGCCTGGCCGTCGACACCGACAGCATCGAGGAGCTCCTCGACGTTTACGACGACGAGGTTCAACGTGTTGGCGACGAGCAGCGCGCCATCGAGATCCACCTGCGCATGGCGGATCTCGCGGCCAACCGGCTGTCGGACGTCGACGCGGCGGAGTCGCACCTCAATCGTGTGTTCGAGTATGACGCGGGCAACCGCGATGCTCTGGAGCAGCTCTTTGCCCTCTACGAGAAGCAGGATCGCTGGGAGGAGGCCATCGCCGTCCTCGAGCGCAAGGCGGAGCTGGCTGAGGACCTGGATACCAAGAAAGCCCTGCTGTTCAAGATCAGCCAGGTCCATGAGGAGCGCCTGGATCATCCCCAGGAAGCCATCGAGGTCTACAAACGCGTCCTCGAACTCGATGGCGCGGACCAGCGCGCAGTTAACAGCCTGGCCCGGCTGTACGAGGAGATGGGCAAGGACCAGGCACTGATTGGCGTGCTGCAGCGTGCCATCGAACTGGAGCCGGATCCGCAGGAGCAGCTCGCCACCCGGTTCCGGATCGCGACGATCTGGGAGAACGAGCTTGACAATGCCGAGCAGGCCATTGCCACGCACCGCACCATCCTCGAGCTGGATCCCGCCCATGGTCTGTCGCTCAAGGCGCTGGAGCGCATCTACACGCAGCTCGATCGCATGTCCGAGCTGCTGGGCGTCTACGAGAAGCAGGTCGCCCTGGCCGAGTCCATCGAGGAGCAGGTCAAGCTGCTGGCCAAGATCGCCGGCATCTGGGAAGACCGCTTTGACAATGTCGAGCAGGCCGTGGCGGCGACCGAACGCATCCTGCTCATCCAGCCGAGCAACGAGGCTGCGCTCAAATCCCTGGAGAGGCTGTTCCGGCAAACCGCGAACTGGCCGCGCCTCATCGATGTCATGCGGCAGCACATCGCCCTGACCCGGGACCCGGAGGAGATCGTCGCGCTCTATCTCGAGGTCGGCGAGATCTACTACCGAGATCTCAACCGAGCGGACAAGGCCGAGGAGATGTTCAACGCCGCGATGGATTTCGATCCGAAGTCACGGCGCGCCATCCATGCCCTGGGTCAGCTCTACGAGCGTTCTGGGAACTGGTTCAACGCCCTGGAGAAGCTGGCACAGGAAGTGGACCTGCGTGGTGCCGACGAGTCGGCAGTCGAGATCCACTACCGCATGGGCAAGATCAACGAGGACATGCTGCTGGATACGCAGAGCGCACGCGCCAGCTACGAGCGCGCACTGGACCTCGAACCGACCTTTTTGCCTGCCATCAAGGCCCTCAAGGAGATTCACTACGCGGCGCGAGACTACGAGACCTACCTCAAGTATCTCAACCTCGAGGCCGAGCACATCGACGACGAGCAGGAGAAGACCGAGCTTCATACCCAGGCTGCGAAGTTCTTGCAGGATCGCAGTGGGGACCTCGACCGGGCCTACGAACACTACGAGCTGGCCCTCAGCCATACCCCGGACCATCTGCCCGCAGCCATTCCGGCAGCGGACATTGCCTTCCGCAAGGAAAACTTCGAGCGAACGCGCGAGCTGCTGGAGATCGTCGTCGAGAAGCTCGACCCGGGGACCGAGACCGAGGAGCTGGTCCGGCACCAATACCGCCTGGGCTATGTCAGTCAGAAGCTGGGGCATGACGGTGAGGCGCTCAAGGCCTACCAGCGGGCCTTCGAACTCGACTCGACCTATCTGCCGGCGCTCGAGGGCTACGGCCAGGCTCTGGTCAGCGCGCAGCGCTTCGAGGAAGCACAGAAGGTCTATCAGACCCTCCTCATCCACCACCGCGACTCGCTCACCGACGCCGAGGTCGTCGACTACTACTGGCAACTCGGCGACCTCAGTCGAAAGCTCGAGCAGAACGAGCGCGCGCTGCGCAACCTCGAAAAGGCGCTGGAGCTGGATCCGTCCCATGCTCCGAGCCTGCGCCTGCAGGCCGAGGTCTTCGAGGTCGAGGACCAGCTGGAGGAAGCCTATGACTCCCTGAGCCAGCTCGCCGCGGTCCTTGGTGGCGATGACAAGGTCGAGATCCTGCTGCACATCGGCCGGCTGTCGCAGAAGAAGCTCACCGATCCGTATCGCGCCATCGACGCCTACGAGGACGCTCACCGGCTGCGGGGTGACGACAAGAGTGTGCTCGAGGCGCTGTACGAGCTGTACCAGGAGACACGCCAGGGACCCCGCGCCGCTGAGGTCCTCGAGGAGCTGGTCGCCGTCGAGCCCGATGAGCAGACCCGGGTCCGGCTCAACCATCAGCTGGGCGAGATCTTCCGCGACGAAATCAAGAACGACCACAGAGCGGCACAGTACTTCAACGCCGCTCTGGATCTGGATCCGACCTACGTGCGCTCCTTCGAGGCCATCGAGAAGTTGCTCACGGCGCGCAAGCAGTGGGCGCTGCTCGAAGAGAACTACCGGATGATGATCCAGCGCACACCCAAGGAGAACATCAAGGTCCGCACGGTCCTGTGGAAGAATCTGGCGGAGCTGTACCGTCGGGTGCTCAAGAACGGCGAGGCGGCGATCCAGGCATACAACGTCCTGTGTGCCATGGATCCCAACAACCCGGAGTACCTCGAGACCCTGGCCGAGTTGATGAGCCGCTCACCCGAAAAGATCGATGGCGCCATAGGTACCTACCAGCAGCTTGTGCCCCTGAGTGCGGAGCCTGCGCGCGCCTGCCATGCGCTCCGTCGGCTCTATCTGTCCAGGCAGATGCACGATCGTGCCTACTGCGCGGTGTCGGCCCTGCGCATCCTGCGTGACGTCGATGAAGAGGAGGAGAAGCTCTACGCCTACTTCCAGAAGTACGCACCTCAGAAGGCACAGCGGGCGCTCACCGATCGGCTATGGGAAGCACTGCTGGTGCACGAGAATGCCCAGGGTCACCTGGCCACCGTGTCCACCTTGCTGTACAAGCACGCCGGTCGCGAGTTGCTCGAGGATCCCAAGGAACTGGGCCTGGGCAAGAAGAGAGAGTGGGATCGCGTCGCCAGCTCGGCCTACTTCGCAACCCAGCTTCATTACGTCCATCAGGTGCTCAACACGCCGCAGTACGAGATCTACGCCAAGCACAAGAGCGACAGCGTGCTCACCGTGCTCCCCACGCCGTCACCGACCCTGGGTATCGGCGAGACCAATGACCTGTTCAAGGACGTGCCGCCGCGGCACATCTGGTTCGTGTGCGCGCGCATTCTGACCTACAGTCGACCTGGATTCCTGCTCCCCTTCGTGCTCGGACCCGCGGACTTCGCCGCTGCCGTCGAGGCGGCCTTCCTCTTCGCTGAGCCTCGTTTCCAGGGGCGTTCGGACCCCGAAGACGTGGCTCGCCTGGGGCGCCGCATGGCCCGGGTCAAGGAACCGCTGGGAGATGCCATGCGCGCGGTGCTCAAGAAGATCCTGGGTGAGCGCAAGCGTCCCGACGTCAATGTCTACTTCGAGGGCATGGAACTGACGGCGATCCGCGCCGCCCACCTGATGTGTGGTGACGTC
This sequence comes from Pseudomonadota bacterium, assembly GCA_043821645.1. Classification (GTDB taxonomy): domain Bacteria; phylum Myxococcota; class JACRCW01; order JAFGSX01; family JAFGSX01; genus JBDRCO01. The sequence goes on from JBDRCO010000037.1 coordinate 230,802, forward strand.
GACGTGAGCACACAGATGCTACGGGCACGCGACCCCGGCCACATGCAGCTGCAGTACAAGGCCAAGATGAAGGAGATCCTGCAGTTCACGGTGAGCGAGCCTTACTTCGAGCTGCGGCAGAGGCTGGGGCTGGCGATCAAGGGCCAGGGGTCCTGAGCGAGCGCGGCCGCGCAGGGATCGTCGACGCGAGGTCTGACCCGGCCATCCGCAGCGCCGGGGGGCTGTCGCCGTCCCGCAAAGCGTCCGGAAATCAGCAGGGTCCAGCGTTCTCCCAGCAAGGACCGGGCGGTCGGTGAGGGCGTGGCCCCGGGCCTGCTTCTTTCACGCCGCCATGGGTCGTATAGTGGGGGTCCCTGATGCGACTCGAGATGAGGGGTGACATGAGATCGTTCACGACATTGATGATCTGCATCGCCGCAACCGCCAGCGTGGCCTGTCAACCCGTGCTTCACCCCGAAGTCAAGGAACCCAAACCGGCCAACAGCGCGGACATCTGCATCGCACCCGGGGCGCCGTCGAACCTTCGAATCGAGGTTCAGGTCGATGGCATTCTGGTGTCCTGGGACAGCGGAAACGGCACGGCGAGTGGCTACGTGGTCGAGCGTCGCCTGTTCCTCGATCCGACCTGGGGTGAACTCGTGCGCGTGGCCGCGGGTGAGACGAGCGTGCTCGATCAGAACAACATCCTGCTCGACGCCCAGTATGGCTACCGGGTGCTGTCCTATCGCACCGTCGAAAGCACGGGGAACTCCTGCCTTTCGGATCCCACCGACGAGGCTGTGGCCACCACCTTGCCGCGCGTCCCTGAAGATGCGGCGGCGCACGCCTTTGCAGACCGCATCGAGCTGAGCTGGCGCGACGTGAATGACTTCGAGACCGGGTACCTCATCGAGCGCCGGCGCCGTCACACCGACCGCAGCTTTCTCGAGGTGATGCAGCTCGGGCGCAACGACGAGCGGTGGACGGATACGGACCTGGTCGCGGGCGACACCTATGACTACCACATCTTCGCGCTCAACCGCACCGGGCGCTCCAATGCCGTGCTGGTATCGGCACCCGCCACGACGTCAACCCGGGTTCCACGCCCACCGCAGCTCTCCTGGTCCGCGGCTCCCTATCTCGACACGCAGTGCGTGCTGCAGCTCGAGGCGCAGGCGGTATTTGACACCGACCTCGGGGCGGCCTACGACGCCGACCGTTCCAGTTTCAGTGCCCCCCCCCTGACCTCGCCCGCGGTGACCAGCGTGGCCGAGGGCAGCGATCGCTACGCACTGTCCGCAGCCAACACCAGCCTGGCGCAGGGGCAGGTGCTCGCGTCCTGGGAGGTCTGGGACACCCTGGAGGGCGGCGCCACCCTGCAGCGCAACCTGCTCTTACAGCGCAACTCGGTGCAACGTGCCCGCGAGCGCCTGCCGCGACCCCAGATCGGCGATGACGACGGAGCAGGGCGTCAAGCCCTCATCCCGGGCTGCGCATCCTGTCAGGGGCGTCGCGGCTCACTCGCCCTGGGCTGGGATCACGTGTGCAGCCTCACCGACCAGGGCCAGGCCCAGTGCTGGGGTCTCAACCACGTCGGACAGCTGGGCAATGGCGTGGCCGCCTGGACCAGCAACTCGGCGGTGGTGTGCTCTGGCGACGTGGGTCAGCCCTGTGCCAGAACGCTGCAGAACGTGACCGCGCTCGATCTTGGCGAGGGCTCGACCTGCGCCGTGACCGAGGACGGCGAGGCACGCTGCTGGGGTGACAATGGCGACGGGCAGCTCGGCGACGGCTTCTGGGGCGAGGAGAGCGCCTCGGTCCCGCAGACCGTGTGCCAGGGTGGGCAGCGTCGGAATGGCACCTGCGTGTCGCTGGACAATGTGGTCTCACTGAGTGCGTCCTCGGGCTACGCCTGTGCCGTCACCGCCGACGGCGGCGTGCGCTGCTGGGGTGACCAGGGCGACCATCTTGGTCAGGGGTACATGGACGACGCCTACAACCCCACCCCGGTGTGCTCCGGGGACGTCATCTCGCCCTGCGGGGCTGTCCTCGACCAGGTCGCAGAGGTGTCGGTGGGCTACGGCTACAGCTGCGCCCTCAAGCAGGATGGTTCGGTCTGGTGCTGGGGCTACAACTCCTCCGGGCAGACGGGCAATGGATCCGACGACCAGCTGTCGATCCCGCAGCCTGTGTGCGTCCAGGGCGTGGCTGCCGAAGGGACCTGCGTGCCGCTCACGGGCGTACTGGCCCTGGAGTCAGGCAACAACCACAGCTGCGCACTGGTGGCGGGTGGCATGCTTCTGTGCTGGGGCTCGAACAGCAGCGGGCAGCTCGGGGATGGGGGAGACGACAATCGCTTCAACCCGGCTCCGGTCTGCCTCACAGGCACCTTCGACGACGAGACCTGTGTGCCCCTCACCGGTGTCGAGAGCTTCTCTCTTGGATATGGCTACACCTGCGCCGTGCGCACCGGTGGCGAGCTCCTGTGCTGGGGCTCCAACTCCGGCGACCTGCTGGGGACCGGGCTCAACACCGGCTCCAAGAATCCCGCGGGCGCGTGCATGGGCGGCGCCTGGGACGGGACGACCTGCACTGACGAGTTTGGCCTGGTCTATGACCGCTTTGACAGCGTCGAATCGGTCTTCGCCGGCGATGACCACACCTGCGCGATTCGCACCGACGGCTCGCTGTGGTGCTGGGGCGACAACTACTGGGGGCAGCTCGGCGATGGTACCGGCGTCAACCGCGAAAGTCCGGTCGAGGTCTGCCTGACGGGAAGCCAGGACAGCTCGGATTGCGTGCCCCTGGCTGGCGTGGCGGAGGTGGTGAGCGACGACTACGCCACCTGCGCGCGCCTCGACGACACCAGCGTTTGGTGCTGGGGCTCTGCGTCCTATGGTCGCCTGGGTATTGGCACCATGTCGTCGTGGTACCCCAACCCCGAGCCGGTGTGTGAGAGTGGCACGGGTGGCTCCTGCGTCCCCCTGACCGGCGCCGTCCGCCTGGGCGCGGGCTGGGCGCGGGCCTGTGCCCGCCTCGACGACGGGCGACTGGTGTGCTGGGGGGATTCCACCGACGGACGCCTCGGTGCGGGCAACACCACGGACGTCAGCAATCCCATCGACGTCTGCCTGACCGGCGAGACGGGCGTCGACTGCGTGCCCCAGACCGATGTGGTCGGGCTCGACATGAGCACCACCCACTCGTGCCTGATCAATGCCGACCACGAGCTCCTGTGCTGGGGCACATACTCCACGGGCAACCTGGGCACCTTCATCGCCAACACCGTGCCCCTGGCCCTTCCCGTGTGCGCCCAGGGTGCCAGCGTGACCTGCGAGCCCATGACCGGCGCTCTCGAGGTGTTTGCAGGGAGCGAGCATGCCTGTGCCATCGTCGACGTGCTCGGCGCCCGCCAGGCCTGGTGCTGGGGCGACGGCTACTACGGCGAGCTTGGCTACGGCGACAGCTACGACAGCGCCTGGCCGCAGCCGGTCTGCCTGAGCGGACTGTGGGACGGGACGGTTTGCAGCGGCAGTGTCCTCGAGGGCGTCGAGCAGATCGCCCTGGGCGATGATCACTCCTGTGCCCGGCTCACCAGTGGCGACGTGATGTGCTGGGGCTACGGCTCCTTGCTGGGTGACCAGTGGGGCTCCAACAGCGACAACCCGGTGGCCGTGTGCCTGGGCGACTCGAGTGAAGTCAGCACCTGCGAGCCCCTGACCGGTACCCTGGACCTGGTCGCCGGCTCCGACCACAGCTGCGCCCTGCTGGCAGATCGCACCGTGCGCTGCTGGGGCAGCAATTACCCATACACCACGGGCGACGGGCTCGCGGATACCTCCACGCGCGATGGTGCGGTGCCTGTCTGCACGCGCGGCGCCCGACAGAACGACGCCTGCTCGCTCGAAGCCCTGTCCAGTGTGCTCCAGCTCAGCGCTGGCAATAGGCATACCTGCGCCCTGCGCGATGACGGCACGGTGTGGTGCTGGGGCTCCAACAACCGGGGCCAGCTCGGCGACGGAAGCACCGAGGACAGGCGCAACGCGACACAGGTCTGCGGGAGTGGCACCCGGCTCGGTGGCGATTGCGTACCGTTGAGCAATGTGGTCGAGGTTCACGCAGGCTTCTCCCACACCTGCGCCGTGCGCCGGGTCGACGTGACCACCACCGAGGTCATCTGTTGGGGCGAAGGCCGCAACGGTGAGCTGGGCGCGGGGCCCGGTGCCCTGGCGGTCTATCCGACCGAGGTCTGCGCCAGCGGCAGCGGCAATGCCTGCGCGCCCCTGTCCGGCATCGTGAGCATCACAGCCGGTGCTGTGCACAGCTGCGCGCTCCTCGACACTGGCGAGGTCTGGTGCTGGGGCTCGGGCCTCCTCGGCCAGCTCGGCAACGGCGATCTCGACGAGAACCGCAGCGCCAGTCCCGTGCCCGTGTGCGCGCGCGGCCGGCAATCCGACGGTACCTGCGAGCACCTGCAGGGTGTCGTGGCCCTGGCCTCCGCAGGCTGGAACACCTGCGCTCTTCTGGTCTCGGGCAGCATGGTGTGCTGGGGCGACAACCAGTTTGGCCAGGTGGGCTCGGGCCTGGTGCCTGTGGACTACCGGGGGATTGCCTATCCGCTGCTCAACCCGACCCCCGTGTGCATCTCGGGCCGGGGTATCTCCTGTGAACCACTGAGCAACGTGGTTTCCATGGATATCGGCCCGTCGCACGCCTGCGCCCTGACCTCCGCCGGCGAGCTGTGGTGCTGGGGTCGCAACGACCGCGGGCAGCTCGGGGACGGCACCTGGGCCGAGGCCGGATGCAACGACTACATCTACAGCTCGGGCGTCACCTTGATTCCCTCGGCCTGCCGATTCCTGCCTGTGCGGGTGTGCGGCGAGGGAGCGGGACCGGGCTGCACGCCGCTGCAGGGTGTGCGCAGCGTGCGCACCGGAGATACCCACACCTGTGCCATCTTGCAGGATGGTGAGCTGCGCTGCTGGGGCGACAACCGATCCGCGCAGCTTGGCGACGGCACCAGCGTCAGCTCGTACCTTCCGCAGCGCGTCTGGAACCAGGACAGCAGCGGCTCGCTGTCCGCGCTGACCGGAGTGGTGGGCCTGTCCCTCGCCACCTCGTCGACGTGCGCGCTGAGGCAGGATGGCACCGTCTGGTGCTGGGGCCTGTCCTGGTACGGTGAGCTTGGCAGTGGGACCTGGTACGGTGACGAGGGGTGCACGGACTTCGAGGACTACGAGGCCCAGTGCCAGTTCCATCCGCAGCCTGTCTGCACGTCGACCAGCAGCGGCCGCTGCGACGGCCAGTGCACGGCCACCCTGGGCCAGGTGGTGGCCATCGAGGGCGGTGATCACCAGCACTGTGCCCTGCTCGAAGATGGGCAGGTGCGTTGCTGGGGTGACGGTCAGGATGGTGAGCTGGGTTCGGGCAACTCGGGCTGGGGTGCCTGGACCTGCGTGGCCGGATCGCCTTGCAGCTATCGCGACGCCACGGGCTGCGTGCCCGTCGAGGATCGCGCAACGGCCACCTGCCAGGTACTGCAGGTCACGGCGCTCGACTGACGGAGGGGAGGGTGGACACCATGAGAACTCGAACAGGCTTTGTGCTCTGGGTGGCGATGGTCGCCCTGATCTCCTCCTCGGTCCGGGCTGCGGATCCCACGCCCATCGACAAGGAAGGTGTGGTCACACGTTCGACCAAGGTCAAGGACGATAAGGACAAGAAGTTCAATCTCAAGAAGGGGCAGCGGGTCGAAGTCCAGTACGAGCGCGACAACTGGTACTGGGTGCGCACCGCCAAGGGTAAGCAGGCCTGGGTCAAAAAGAAGTACGTGCGCCTCGAGAAGGCGACGGCAAGCGACGCGACGCCGGTCGTGAGTCCCAAGCTATCGCCGACCACGCCAGGGCAGCCCGCTGACGACGGAAGCGTGCGTACGGTGAGCGCCCGCTCCGACGAGGCGGCACTTCCCGTATCCCGCCACGGCAAGACCAAGATCGCGGTACTGGACCTCAAGGGTACCGAGAACATGTCGCCCAAGCTGGTGGCTTTCCTCACTGGCGCCATCACCGAGACCCTCGATGCGCTGGGACCGTTCCAGTCCCTGTCGTCGACGGATATCTCGCGCGTGCTCGAGTACCAGGCGCGCAACCAGCTTCTGGGCTGCGAGGATGCGAGCTGCTTCGCCGAGATCAGTGCGGCCCTGGGCGCCGAGCACCTGATCAGTGGCGAGATCAGCCAGGTCAACGCGATGTACGTGGTGCAGCTGCGCCTGCACGACCCCAAGACTGGCCAGGTCGCCAAGCGTATCTCGCGCGAGTACCAGGGGGAGCCCGAGGCGCTGTTCCGGGAGGTGCGTGCGGCCGCCAAGATGCTGGTTCGCGACCTGCTGATGCAAAAGGCGGGCACCCTCAAGCTGGCGGCGAGCGAGGAGGGTGCGACCATTCGCGTCGACGATGTGGTGTTTGGCGTGACCCCGAGTGACCCCATCCCCGTCGCTGGCGGGCTGCACGCCCTGGCGATCGAGAAGGAAGGGTTCGTCGTCGCCAAGCAGGATGTCGAGGTACAGGAGGGCAAGACCGTCGAGGTCTACCTCAAGCTGGTGCCGAGCGAGGAGTACCGGCGCGATCACCGGCGTGGGGCCGAGCTGGTGCGGGGCGTGGCCCTGGCCACGGCCGGGGCCGGCGTGCTGTCGCTGGCTGCCAGCGGCTTCTTCTTCTACACGGGTTTCGACAAGGCCTCGGCCCTGCAGCGCGATACCGAGATCTACAACGCGTCCGAGGTTCGCCAGGATTCAGTGCGCCTGGACCTGCGGGACAGACGGCAGGAGCTGGGTGTCCTCGACGTGGTGGCTCTGGGAACGGCCGGTGGTGGCCTCGGTGCCATGCTGATCGGCGGCGTGATCTTCCTGCTCGGGGACGATCCGGGCAAGTACGACTGAGCCCGGTTTCTCGGCGTCCGTCATCCGGTCGAGCCAGCGTTGACTTCGCGGTGTGCGCTCACGACAATTCCGGCGCAGCGCCAGGGATGACGTCGCGTCGGAGCAGAAAACCATGAAACTCGTCGAGTGTGTGCCCAATTTTTCCGAGGGCCGCGATCGCGCGGTCATCGACGCCATCGCCGCGGCCATCACCTCGGTCGACGGCGCGGCACTGCTGGATGTGGATCCGGGTGCGGCCGCGCATCGCACCGTGGTGACCTTCGTGGCGCCGCCCGAGGCCGCGGTCGAGGCAGCCTTTCGCGCCATGCGCGTGGCCAGCGAGCGCATCGACATGAGCCACCACCACGGCGAGCACCCGCGTATGGGCGCCACCGACGTGTGCCCCTTTGTGCCGGTCGCCGGTGTCACCATGGACGAGTGTGTTGCCCTGGCCCGGCAACTGGGGCAACGTGTGGGTCGCGAACTCGGCATCCCGGTGTACCTGTACGAGGCGGCGGCCACGCGCCTCGAGCGCGCGAACCTTGCCGACATCCGGCGCGGCGAATACGAGGCCCTGGCCGACAAGCTGCGCGATCCCGCCTGGCTCCCCGACTTCGGGCCTGCCGAGCTCAACGCGCGCAGCGGCGCCTCCGTCATCGGTGCCCGCGAGTTCCTCATCGCCTTCAACGTCAACCTCAACACCCGCGACAAGAAGCTGGCTCACGACATCGCCCTGGACCTGCGCGAACAGGGCCGATCGGCCCGAGGTGACGACGGAAAATTCCTGCGGGATGCCCAGGGCAACAAGGTGGCCGTGCCCGGTCTGTTCAAGGCGGTCAAGGCTGTGGGTTGGATCATCGACGAGTACGGCTGTGCCCAGATCTCGATGAACTTGACCGACTACAAGGTCTCGCCGCCGCACCTGGTGTTCGACAGGGCCTGCGAGCTGGCCTGGCAGCGTGGCCTGCGGGTCACCGGCAGCGAACTGGTCGGCCTCATCCCCAAGACCGCCCTGCTCGAGGCCGGGCGGTACTACTTGCGCAAGCAGGGCAAGAGCGCTGGCGTCGGTGACGACGAGCTGGTGCGCGTGGCCGTGCAGTCCATGGGTCTCGATGACGTGGCGACCTTTGACCCGGATCAGAAGATCATCGAGCACCGCACCGGAGCCAGGGACGGCCGCCTGGTGTCCATGACAGGCCGGCACTTCGCGGAGACCCTGGCCTCGGACGCGCCCGCACCGGGAGGTGGGTCTGTTGCGGCTCTGGCGGGATGCCACGCGGCGTCCCTGGTGGCCATGGTGGCCTCATTGACCCACGGCAAGAAGGGCTACGAGGCCGTGGCGTCGGAGATGGAGACCATTGCGGTCGAGGGCCATGCGCTCAAGGAGAGCCTGCTGGCTGCTGTCGACGCCGACACCGCGGCCTTTGATGCGGTCATGGCCGCGATGAAGCTGCCCAAGAGCAGTGACGGCGAGAAGAAGGCTCGCGACCTCGCCCTCGAGCAGGCCAACAAGTGGGCGACGCTGGTGCCGCTGTCGACCCTGCGCCAGTGCCTGCGGCCTGCCGAGCTGGCTCGCGCGGTGGCCGACAAGGGCAACCCCAACAGCCTGTCCGACGCGGGTGTCGCCGCCCTGATGGCTGCGGCCGGCGCCCGGGGCGCCCTGTACAACGTGCTGATCAACCTGCCCGGCGTGAAGGATCCGAGCTTTCGCTCGACCACGGCCAGCGAAGCTCGCGCGCTGTACCAGCAGGTGCAGCGAACCTGTGACGAGGTCGCCATTGTGGTCGAGGAGAGGCTGGCCAAGAGCCTGATGACGAGCGGCGAAGGCGACCGCTGAGGGGCGAACGAGGGGCCCGGGAGCCCGCTCCGGGTCAGACTCAGGCCTCTCGCTGGTACACCAGCCGGCCCGCCTTGACCACGCGCTCGACGTGGTCTGCCCCCATGTCGGTGATCACATGGCGGGGCTCCGTGGTGTCGAGGATGACCAGATCACACTGCGTGCCCACGTGCAGGCGGCCGATGTCGTCGCGACCCAGCGCGCAGGCAGCCTGGCGCGTGATGCCCAGCAGCGCCTCCTCGACGCTGAGACCACAGCGGGTGACGGCCAGGGTGGCGGCCAGCAGGAGGTTCTCGCAGTTGGCGGATCCCGGGTTGAAGTCGCTGGCCACGGCCACGCGCAGGCCCGCGTCGACGAGGGTGCGACCCGGTGCCGGCTTGCCCTTGCCCAGGTAGATCTCGCAGGTCGGCAGGATCACGGCGACCACGTCTGCCCGCCGCAGCTCCCGGATCTCCCTCTGGCGCGCCACCTCGAGGTGGTCCGCGCTCACAGCCTGCAACTCGGCGGCCAGGCTGCAACCACCGAGACGATGAAACTGGTCGGTGTGCAGGCGGGCCTCGAGGTTGAGCTGCTGGCCGCGCATCAAGATGCGACGCGCCTGATCGACCGAGAAGGCTCCTTGCTCGACGTAGACGTCGCAGAATCGAGCCAGACCAGCTGCGGCTACCGCGGGCAGCATCTCCTCGATCACGAGGTCCGTGTAGGCCTCCGTGCGGTCCCGGTACTCCGGCGGCACGGTGTGCGCGCCAAGGAAGGTCGGTGTGATCTCCACGGGCTGCAGGGCCGCCAGCACGCGCAGCACGCGCAACATCTTCAGCTCGTCGTCGAGCGACAGGCCATAACCGCTCTTGATCTCGATGGTGGTGACACCCCGCTGCAGGGCGCGGTGCAGGCGCGGTATCGCCGCATCGACCAATTCCTCCTCGCTGGCAGCCCGGACCGCCTTGACCGTTTTCACGATCCCGCCACCCGCAGCCGCGATGTCCAGATACGTAACGCCGCGCGCTCGTGCCGCGAACTCCTGACTGCGATCCCCGACGTGGAGCAGGTGGGTGTGGCAGTCCACCAGTCCTGGCAAAACGGCATGCCCCCGGGCATCGAGGATGGGGGTTCCGAGGGGCACGGGTGGGAGCTGGGCTTGGGGGCCGTACCAGGACACCAGGTCGTCGGCTGCGACCAGGGCTGCGTTGCGGATCACGCCCAGGCTGCTGCCGGCTCCAGGCTCGCAGGTGACCAGGTTCCCGATGTTGTGCACCACCAGCATGCTTCTGCTCCCGCCTCTCTGCGGCGCTCCCCGCCACCTGATGTTCTGGCGCGTGATCCGCTGGCGCTGGACTCAGGGCTTTCCACGTGCAGGCAAGGTCTTGCCACCAGGCAGCTCCAGGAGCCGTGCCAGGGCTCGGGCTGCGGTACGAGCCGTGGCTGCGACCAGTTCGCCATTGTCGGCAAAACCATCACACTCGAACCAGCAACCGCGCGCCGACAGTCTCAGCCGGGCACCGCGATGATCGAGGGCATAGCGCACCAGGCGTCGCGCCTCCTCGTCGTCCAGGATAGGGGCGAGCGATGGCATCGGGTCGTCGTGAGCGAGGGCGGTGGCGCGCTCCTCCAGATCAGGCCAGGGTAGGGGCCACACGGTCCTCGCCGCGGTCACGAGGTGACTGGCCCCGGAACCGCCCGCCAGGATGAGATCGGGGCCGTGATACAGGGCGGTCTCGGCCTCGACAACACACAAAGCCTGCTCCTCGCCAGGTTGGGCGCGATGCTCACGGTACAGCCTGAAGCGCTGGCCGCTTTCGTCAAACAGGACCGCGCCGCGTCCGGGATCGCGCCGGCTGCGTTGCACCTGCCCGCCCAGGGCCGCCGCGGCTTGATCCAGGCTGCCTGCCGCCGCGAGCAGTCGCGAACGACGGCGCTGGAACAGCCACAGGCCCAGGCCAGCACCCGCGAACAGGATGACCAGAAGTAGCGTTCCGCCCACGACCCACTCCGTCGACGTTGACACCGTGGCAGGGCCACCTGCGATGCGTCTATGATGCCACGACCGGGCGTGAGGTTCCACGGTCCCCTCACGGTGCTGGGTCAGCGAGAGGGTGCATGCGTGTCGTCATAGCCAGCGTGCCCTTTGCCACTCCCTTTGCTCCGGCCCTCGGTGGTCCCCTGGTGGCCGCCGAGTTCGAGGCGCAAGGCGTTGAGGCCAGGGTTGTCGACGGGTCCCTGCTGTGTCTGGAGAGCCTGTGGTCGCCGGACTGCCTGCGCAGGGGTATCGAACACCTGCGCGATCAACTGGGTCACCTCGAGCGGCACGACACGCTGTCGCGCGCCGCCTTCGCCGGCTACCAGGAAGCCACCCGCGCCGTGCTCGGTGCACAGCAGGTCCTTGCCCAGGTCGGGGGCGCACTGGCGACACTTCGAGGCCACGGAACGGGCGAGATCCCCGAGCCGGCCACCTATGATCGCGCGCTCGGGATCGTGCAGGCAGCCCTCGGCCTGGCCTCGGCGCCTTTCTGGCCCGAGCAGGTCTCCCTGCACCGGTACCGTCCCCCGGCTCCGCTGCGCAGCGTCGACGATCTGCTGCGCCATGCGCGCAGACCTGTGGCCGAAAGCTTGTTTGGCGAGGCCCTGAACTCCATCGTCACCGCGGCGGTGCTTGAGGACGGTGGGCCCGGGCCGGATCTGGTGGGCCTCTCGATCACTTTCCCCGAGCAGCTCGGACCCGCGGCCATGCTCGGGCGCTGTCTGCGCGAGCGTGGCTTTCGCGGTCACATTGCCTGGGGCGGCGCTCTCATGGCACACCTGGCTGACGATCTGCTGCGTGCGACGCCGCTGCTGCAGGCGGGTCTCGTCGACGTCATTGTGCCCCATCCCGGAATTCAACCCCTGCTGCGATGGCTCGAGGCGGGATCGTCCACGATACCCGTGGCTGGAGCCCTGGTGCCAGGGCAGCCCTGGGTGCCCGGGACCCTCGACGTCCACGAACACGCGCGCTGGGTCGAGGCCATGCCCACGCCTCGCTTCGACGATCTGCCGCTGGATCGCTACCTCAGCCCACGCCCCGTGCTGCCCCTGCTGACGACGCTGGGCTGCTACCACCAGCGCTGCACCTTCTGCGATCACTTTCACTCCGTCTGTCGTTACCGGCCGCGATCCGTGAACCATGTTCTGCGCGACCTGCGTGTCCTTCACGAACGCTTCGCGTGCCGCGACATCTACCTCGTCGACGACTGCACACCACCCCGGATGCTGCGCCAGCTCGCCCAGGGGCTCCTGCAGTGGCGTGACGACGGGGGTCCCGAGCTTGGATGGATCACCGAGTGCCGCGCCGAGCGCGCGCTCCTGGCAGAGGGTCTGCTCACAGATCTCGGGCGAGCCGGCTGCCGCATGCTGCTGTTCGGTCTGGAGTCCGCCGACGACGGGGTCCTCGAGGCCATGGGCAAGGGCACGGACAGCGCGACCCTGAGTGCGGTGCTGCGGGCGGTTCACGCCGCTGGCATCGGCACGTGGTGCTTTTACATGGTTGGCTACCCCGCCGAGGACCCTGTGGCGGCCCAGGTCACCCAGGATTTTCTGGCCGCCCACGCCGAGGTGGTGGACGTGCTGGCAGGCGGACCCTTCGTGGTCACGCGACACGCCCCGGTGGCCCTGGATCCGGGGCGGCATGGCGTCCGGCTCGTCGGCGAGCGCGCCTCGGGATCCCGCAAGGCTCCGCCTCCTCGTCTCGACCTGCTGCTGCCGCACCAGGGCGGCCGGATGAGCGAGGCCCAGCAGGGGCGTGTGCTGCGCGCGCTGCTCGAGGACCCGCACCTGCAGCACTACCGGCACCCGCTGGTGGTCGAGGCGCATACCCTGTTCCTGGACCGTCGCTACTACCACCAGCACGACCTGCGGCCTCCTTCCGCAGCTTCATCCCCACCCTCGGCGTCCACGGACGTCTGGCGTGCCTGTCTCGTCGAGCCGGTACCAGACCTCAGCGTGCAATACTTTCGCTTCCCCACCCAGGCCAGCCGCGTGCCATCGGCAGGCAAGATCACACAGGCTCCGACCGCGGTGCTTTTCGACCTGGCCCGGGGGCGTTCACTCGAGGTCACGGTGCCGGTGGCCGCCCTGGTCGAACGCTGCCTGGCGGCGCCGCGAACCGTCGACGAGCACATCCATCACACCGTGGAGCTGGGGCAAGGGGACGACGCCGAGGTGGAGCAGGCGATCACGCAGCTGGTCGAGGCCGGTTTCCTCGTGGTCCAGCGCGAGCGGTCGGACTTGACACCGGGTACCAGTCCAGGGGAGACCCCATGAAGGAGCCACAGAGACAGCAGGTGCGGTCTCTGGCCACAGCAGAGGAGGATCGCATGCCCGAGGCCATCATCATCTACGGCAAGGACAGCTGACCCTACACCTCGGACGCCCGTGAGGCGTTCGCCAGCCAGGGCCGCCAGGTCGAATACCACGATGTCACGCGCGACCGTGGGCAGCTGCAGGCCATGCTCAAGGCCTCTGGCGGCCGTCGCCAGGTGCCCGTCCTCGTCGACGCGGGCAAGGTGACCATAGGCTACGGCGGCTCCTGAGGCGTGTGAGCACAAGATCCGCGGTCGCGGATCAGGTCGTCCCGGGGACGGGGTTGGCAAACAGCTCGACACCGCCACCGGTGTGCCAGAACACCACGGTCTCGTCGGCGGCGATGCGCTCCTGCTCGAGGTAGTCCAGCAGCGCAGCCGCTGCCTTGCCGGTGTACACGCGATCGAGAAAGATCCCCTCGAGGCGCGCGAACACCTCGATCGCATCCAGGGTCTCCGCCGTGGGCACGCCGTAGCCCTCTCCAACGTAGCCGTCGTCGACGCGGACGTCGCGGGCGCTGACCCGGGTACCGGTGAGCCGCGCAGCCTTCTGGGCCAGCATGAAGACATCGTTGGCCAGACCGAGCTGATCGCTGGCCACCGAGATGCCCGTCACCCGTCCTGACCATCCGGCCAGGGCGCGCCCGACCACCAGTCCCGCCTGGGTGCCGCCGGTGCTCGAGGCCAGGACGATGTGATCACAGGTGTCGCGCAGGCGCTTGAAGTCGCGCATCAGCTCGCCGAATCCTGCCACGTAGCCCAGCACGCCCACCGCCGAGGACCCGCCGAGGGGCATGACGTACACGTGTCGGCCGCGCGCTCGCAGCACCTCCGCCAGATCCACCGCAGCCTGCTCCCAGTCGTCCCAGTCCTCGGAATCGCAGAACTTGAGCTGGGCGCCCAGGATCTCGTCGAGGATCAGGTTGCCCGAGGGTCGGGCCGGAGGGGTGCCGCCGAGCACCAGGTAGCAGTCCATCTCGGCGCGCGCGGCAGCGGCGGCGGCCATGCGGCAGAAGTTGGACTGCACGGCGCCGACGGCGATCAGGGTGTCGGCGCCGGCGCGCTGGGCATGTGCCATCAGGAACTCGAGCTTGCGCGCCTTGTTGCCACCGAAGGCAAAGCCCGTGAGATCGTCCCGCTTGCAGAACAGCCGGCAGCCGTAGAGGCGGCTCAGGCGGCTCAGGGGGGTCAGGGGGGTGGGCAGTTGAGCCAGGGACACCCTGGGATGCTGGGCCAGAAGCTGCTCGAACTGGGCCGGTTCCATGTGTGCCTCGGATTCGGGTCGCATCTTAGGCAGCGGACGACGTTGTCACCAGGGGAGAGCGGTCGGTGATCTCCGAGCAGTGGGTTGGCTTTTTTTATAGAATCCTATTTTTCGAGGGTGTCATATATCTGTATGATATAACAAGAGAATAAACCGCTCATGTTGACATTCGGACCCCCACTTGCTACGTCGCGGCCCATGTTTTTGGCTGTGATCGCCAGATAAGAACACGCTTTTGAGTGTGATCGCCCCTGTGGCGAGTGGCGGTCGGGGTGGACGCGTTGGCAGCGGGGGTGATCGCGACAGCGACCCAGGTTCGGAACGGCCAGAATCGTTGAGGCTGCTTGTGCAACTGCGCCGCGCCCTCTGCGGGGGGGCGGGCCCACAACACGAGCGCGGGATCCGGGTGTACCGAGGAGGTCCCGACGCTTGCAGTGAGTGAGCGCACGATGATGGAAGAGCTCGATTTCCGTTCACGCTACATGGAGCTGGATGACAAGACCGACGAACTGAAGGAGTGGATTGACGAGTACGGTCCGCGCTGTTGCGAGTTCAGCGAGCACTTCGAGATCTCGTGGATCTACCACGAGAATGCCCTCGAGGGCGTGGTGCTGACCTACCACGAGATCAAGGCGGCCATCGACCAGAAGATCATCAGCGACGTCAATCTGATCTCGACCTACCAGGAGATCAAGAACCAGAAAGAAGCTGTCGAGTTCGTGCGCCGCGCCGCCGGCAACAAGCGCACACGCATCAATCTCGAGTTCATCAAGAAGCTGCACGGCATCCTGTGCAATGACGTCGAGGGCAGCGAGGTGGGTCGATATCGCCGCGACATTCCGCTGCACCGCACGTACTTCCACGAGATCACCCAGCCGGCCAAGATCGCGCCGCGCCTCGCACAGCTCCTGCAGGGCGCCAACAGCAATGACTTCCGGCGCTGGCACCCGATCAAGCAGGCCGCGGCCTTTCATCACGAGTTCATGCAGATCTTCCCCTTCTCGGAGCACTCGGGAATGGTCGGCCGCATGCTCATGAACTACTACCTGATGCGCGCTGGCTACATGCCGGCGGTGATCCACTCTGTCGACCGGCAGCGGTACTACGAGAGCCTGCGCGGTGTGCCGCGCGCCCTGCGGGAGCTCATCGTGGATTCGATGGACAATTCCCTCGAGAGCGGGATTCGCTACCTGCACGAGCTGGTGCAGGGACCCCAGAGCATGAGCGCCCAGTAAAGCGCGCCCGACGCCCCCTGGATCAAAAAGCAAATCGATAGCCGATCGCTGCCCGCGGCCCGAGCACGCGCGTGCGCATGGCGCGCCGCGGATCGGCATCGGAACGCGCCTCGGCATCGGGCGCATACAGGAAGCCCAGCTCCGCGGTGAGGGCGCCGAACGAGGTGTCCAGACCGCTGGTCAGCGCGCCACCTGCACACCACCCGAGCCCGGCCAGCCCGGTCTCGATGCGCCGCGCGTCCCCGCCGCGTAGCAGCACTTCCTCGACGAGACTGCCGAAGTAGGGGACGACGCCTCCGTCGACCCGCGCCCCCAGGAACCAGCGACCCGCGCCGGTGTCGACGCGGAGAGCCTCACCCTCGACAAACAGGACCACGGGGATCAGGTGCAAGGTCAGGAGGACCTGGGTGGGTGCCACCACGGGATTCATCACTGCACTGGCCAGGTTCAGGCCGTAGCCGACGCGCAGGCCGGCAGAGAGCCTCTCGTCGAGAAACGGAGGAAAGTAGCGAAGCGACAGCTCGACCCCCGGAACGCCCAGGCCGAAGGCGACGCCGAGCTCGACACCGACATATCTCGTGGGCTGGTAGGGTGCCGACGCCGAGACCGTGGCGCTGCCCCCTGGGGTGGTCGCGGGCGAGGGTGTCGTGCTCCTGGTCGGGGAGGGTGCCGCGCTCTCTGCCGGCGGCGGGCTCAGGGACACCAGATCCGGTACCATGGCGTCGTCGTTGACGTCGGGGCCCGGGGCGTCGGAGGCCGAAACCTCCACCGCCGTGACGGCCAGCACCACCTGATCCACGTCCTCGGTCGGCGACTTGACCTCGATGGTGAAGCGCCGCGTTCCCGGCGGAATATCCGCCACGGCGACCAGCGGGCGGGTCAGCTTGCCTCCCCGCGCTCGCCTGTCCTCGGACAGCACCTGGCTCTGGTCGAGCAGGACCTGGCGGTCCGCCTTGACCCGCAGCTGCAGTTGCGCGCGGTTGCGGTCTTTCTTAAGCCGGGCGCGCACAGCGATCTCCACTGTGGCCGGAGGCTCGACGTCGAAGATCAGCGCCTTGCCCGAATAGACAACATAGGGTCGCCTATCCCCGGAATGATCGATGACAGCGGGTGTCAGGCTCGCCCGCGGGGTCACCGTGCCTGGTGCTGCACTGGCGGTCGTGGCGAGGGCCAGAAGCATGGGGATCAAGATCATGGCTCATCCTATCGCGAGCGCGCTCCGTGGCCAACGCACAGAGGTTCTGGCACGGCCGTCCGCGCGGTCTCGACGGCGCACCTTGACACGCCCGAAAGGGCCACGGTATTCACACACATCTCGAGCCTGCGGGGCGGGGCGGCTGCGCCGGGATCCAGGAGGTGTTCGGGCCTCAAGTTCCTGGAGTATGCTCGGCACATCGCGGCACAGCGGGAGCCGGGCAGGGGGACCTGTGGTGGGTCGTCCTTGACGAGCAAGGGCGACGGGACCAGCCACGGGATGCACGTGGGCCGGCAAGCCGGTACACGCCAGCGCGGAGAGCGAATTCATGGCAGAACAAACCGGTAGCAGCACGGACCGCGATCGCTCGGATCAGGGCATCCTCGACGAGCCCTACAGTGCGGGCGACGAGCTACGCAAGAAGGGCCGCGAATCGCCGTTCCGGGCGGTGCTGCACGTGGCCATCGTGCTGGTGCTGTGCGTTGTCGGTGCCGCGATCTACTGGAGCTACGTCCAGGACAGCAAGAAGATCACGGAGCTGGTCAAGGAGGCGCGCGATCTGCAGAAGGCCGATGACTACGCCTCGCTGCTCAAGGCGCGGGCCAAGTTCATGGATGCCATCGCCATCCGCGAGGACGCCCGTGCGATCGGGGGTGTGGCCGCGGTGGACACCAGCCTGCTCGAGCTTCATGGCATCGAAAAAGCCGGTGACATTGACGTCAAGGCCGAGGCCCAGAAGTACACGGCCCTGGCCACGGAGCTCGACGTTCCAACGGGAGACCGCTTTGCCGCCGAGGCCTACCTGATGATCTACCAGGGCAAGCCCGACGAGGCCGAGAAGTACCTGCGCGGCGTGCTCGAGCGCGGCGCGGCCGATCCCAGATTGCTCGATGCCGTGGGCCTGGCGCTGATGGTGCAGGGCAAGACCCGGGATGCGCGCGAGGCCTTTCGCAAGGCCATTGACCTGTCCGCCGGCGCCCCGCGCTACGCCGCTGCCATGGGCGACGCTTACTTCCGGGACGGGGAGTATGCCAACGCCTGGACCTTCTACAATCGCGCTGCCGTGGCCAACGCCGAGCACGCCAAGGGCCGCATCGGCAAGCTGCTCGCCAAGGCCAAGCAGGGCGGCAAGCTCAAGGTCTTTGCGGAGCAGCTGCAGCAGGTCCTCGACGAGCCCGCCGAGCGACTCTCGCCCAAGGATCGCAACTTTGCCGAATACGCTGCGGCCGAGGTGGCACTAGGCCGAGGGCGCCGCGATGAAGCCCAGAAGTTCGTCGACACGGCGCTGGCCCGCGACAAGAACGACGCTCGCCTGCACTACCTCAAGGGCCGCATCCTCGCCGAGGAGAGCAAGGTCGACGAGGCGCTGCGAGACTTTGACGAGGCCATCAAGCTCGACCCCTACACGGCGGCCTACTACTTCGACATCGCCGAGATCCTGCGCGATGCCGGCCGTCCCTCCGAGGCCGTGGATCGTATCCGGCTGTACGGCCAGAAGAACTACCAGTCCGACGAGTACAAGCTGAAGCTGGGCATGGCGCTCGTCGATAAGGGAGACCTCGCCGAGGCCGAGGATATCTTCAAGAAGATGGTCGAGGCCGACGAATATGACGCCGACGCGCTGTTTGGGCTCGGCTATGTCTTCGAGGCGCAAAAGAAGTGGGAGCCTGCGCGGGAGGCCTATGGGACCGCGGACCAGCGTCGGCAGGGTTGGGGCGATCCGTGGCTGCGCATGGGCCATGTGGCCCTGGGCGAGGGCGACGCGGGAACGGCGCGTGAGTATTTTGACGAGGCCATCAAGCGCTACGAGAAGACCGGAGCATCGCGCAAGGCACGGGCCAAGGCCTGGATCGGCGTTGCCATGACCTGGGAGAAGGAAGGCAAGGCCAAGCCTGCGGCCAAGGCTCGCGATACCGCCGAGAAGCTCCTGAAATAAAGCGGCTACTGCGCCAGGATCAACGTTCTGGGATCTACTGGCGTGCGCTTGGCCCCGACCACCTTCCAGTCTCCGTCGCGCTTTACAAGCTGCAGCTCCAGCTTCATGGCCTCGGCCTGACCGGGCACCGCTTCGGTGAGTTGCTTGAGTTCGCCAACCCCGCGGGCGACCAGCGCCAGGACCTCGGTGCTCGCCCTGTCGCCCTGGACCTGGACCTCGATGGAGCGCAACACCACCCGCGGCGCCGCCCCTTGGCGCAGGAAGCGGAACAGCAGCATGCGCAGCTCTTTACGACCGAGGCCGCCACCTCCGCTGTCGTCGACGTCGAAGCCGATCTGACCTCCGAAGTCCTCGGCCACGGGCGCGAGCACTCCCTCGAGATCTCGTTCGCTCGCCGCCCTGGCGGCATCGCGCACCAGGACGCGGATCTTCTCGGCATCGTCCACCCGCTTGCGGCACCCGGCGGTGGCCAGCAGCACGACTCCCAGCACGCACCACCAGCCCACCGATCTGAGCGGTTGACGCTGCGGACAGCGCAGCAGAGAATCCGTGGCCTCGGAGACGGCGCATGACGAAGAGCAGCAGGACATGGTTGGCTCTCCTGGGAGCGATGGCGATCGCTGCTCCGGGACAGGCTCGCAACACGGCAGCGTACTTCAGCCTCAACCCGGGCTATCAGTGGTACGACACGAGCGAGCTTATCATCGACAAGGATCCGGACACACCGGCGGCGGAGCTGGTGCCCACGCCAGGCTTCATGCCCGAGCTGCGCCTGGGCATCAATCTCAGTGGCTACGGCGGCGCCGAGGCCTTCATCGCTGGCCATTGGTGGGGCAGCGGCAACCAGTCCGGTGGCGGCGGGGTAGCCGGAGGCTTGTTGCGGCTGACACCCCTCGAATTCTTCCAGTATCTGTGGAAACCCATGGAGTCTCGCTTTGTCGATCTCGGCTTCAGCTTCGGAGCTGGCTACACCATCGTCGGCGAGGACTTCGGCTACCAGGGGTGGTTCCTGCAGTACGGCGTCGACCTGTCAGTGTTCATCCTGCCCTTTCTCTCCATCGGCTTCGAGCTGCCGATCCGGCAGATGCTGTACGCGCCGCTGCGCTACACACATTTCAGCAGCAACCGTGGCCTGTGTACCCGCGGTGGCGCAGCCTACGATCGGGACGGTCGCGAGGTGCATCGCACGGCGGTACGCGAGCTCAACCTGCCCGATGGCACCAACGTCGGTGCCCTCGAGGTGGACGCGGATGGCAAGGTCACCGGCAACTTCATCCTGACCGAGGTCGAGTCCAGTGAGGCCGGCGACATGTGCAAGGGCCCCGGCCCCGCGGCCTGGCAGTACACGCCCATGGTCAAGATCACGTTCCTGGTGGATTTCGGTATCTGACGACGCGGGCCGCCCGCGGTCGGTCGAGCATCGACCCGCCGTGCGACGAGGAGGATGGCATGCGACGACCGATGGCCCCGCTGTTGCTGACTCTGCTGGCGGCGAGTGCGGCGTGCACCACCTTTGGCTTCCCGCAGTCCAATGCCCGGCCGCCCGACGAGCTCAGCGATAGAGGGCGCATGATCGCGATCCCCGCCGGGACCTTCAAGATGGGGGACAACCTCGGAGAGCCGCACGAGTTTCCCGTGCATGACGTCGAGCTCGGGGGCTTTCGCATCGATGCCACCGAGGTCAGCAACGCACAGTATCAGCGCTGCACCGAGGCGGGGGTGTGCCGCGCCACCCGCGAGATGGAAGAACCTAGCTTCAACCCGCCCTCACATCCCGTGGTGGGGGTGACGTACAACGACGCCCGGACCTACTGTGCGTGGCTCCGCAAGCGCCTCCCCACCGAGGCGGAGTGGGAACGTGCTGCGCGCGGTGGTGGGGATCGCCGCTATCCCTTCGACGGTGCGATGGGACCCAACCACGGCAACGTGAGGGGCGCGGCCGATGGCTTCATCTACACCGCGCCGGTGCGTACGTTCCCCGCCGGGTGCACCTCCGAGGGTGTGTGTGATCTTGCGGGAAACGCTGCCGAGTGGGTCGCCGACTGGTTCTCACCGACCTACTACGCCGAGAGCCCGCCCGAGAATCCCAAGGGACCCGAGGCGTCAACCCGCCTGCGCTCGGTGCGTGGTGGCTCGTGGACCGGCAACACCTACGAGGCGCGATCGACCGCCCGGGGCTCCATGGACCCTGCATTCAGCAAGAACTCGGTCGGTTTTCGCTGCGCCGCGAGTGCCGGAGACGCAGCTCCTTAATTGTCTGCAACCTGCACGAAAAAATAAACCAAGAATAAGATAATAGGGTAAAAATGAAACAGGCGAGAGGAGAAGCTGTATATCAAGTCAAATTATCGCCAAAAATTACCAAATTTAGTCAGATAATGCCAGGATATATGAGATCGACCTGAGCGCTGCAGCGGGATGCCCATGAACAGAGACAAGGCATTGAAAAGACAAGATTCATGCATCATCCTGGCATTCATTCCGGTCGCGAATTTGATCTTTGCAGGGGTGCGTGGCTTGTTGGGTCTGTGACCACGTGCAGCGACGATGACGACGGAGTGCGGGGTCCAGGACAGTGCGATCTCGGGAGAGCAGCATGACGAAGACCACCAAGAAGACATCCACCAAGACGGCCACCAAGCGCATGCCCAAGGGGGCGGCCAAGGTTCTCACCAGCCTCGAGGAGAATGTGGTGCGCATGCGCCACGGCCTCAACGAACCCGGGGAGTCCGAGCTGGGCACCAAGGCTGTCACGCCCGAACTTGCAGAGATCCTTTTTGCCATCGAGGCCAGGGCCTACGAGATGACCGGTCGGGCCGCCGCGAGCAGCAGCAAGAAGCCCTCGCCCAAGGCCAAGATCGTGTCTGCTCTCAAGACCCGCTCCTGAGGTCTGGCACTTTTTCGCGCGGGTCTGCGCGCCCCGCGTGAACGCACCACGCGACTGCCATGACACAGCACCAGGACCCACGAGCCGTCCGACCTGACGCGACACCAGCCTCCCACCGTCCCGGCTGGAGCCAGAGGTGAACCTCGGCGGCTCCATCCTCGTGGCCGAGGACTCGCGCCTGCTCCTCGAGCTGCTGCGCGACGCCTTGCTGGCGCACGGGATAGGTCAGCACGTCGTGGCCTGCGGCACCGGCGAGGTCCTCCTGGAACGGGCCCAGGAAGCCCTGGCGGCCGGAGACACGCCGGCGCTGTACATCCTCGACATCGTCATGCCGGGTGCCAGTGGACTCGAGGTGGCGCGCTCCCTGCGCGCAGCCGAGCGCTCCCTCGGCGCCAGGACCACACCCATCCTCCTTTACTCCTCCCTGCAGCGAAGCCCCGAGATCGACGAGGTCATCGAGAGCTGCTGGCCCGTGCGCTTCTGTCACAAGCAGGATGGCGCGCGATCCGATCGCCTGGCACTGGCCATCGTGGAGACTCTGCGCGAGCTCGCCTGAGGGGCGTGCGGGATGCCTTTTTTGCAGGGACGCTGCTATGCTGACGGCGCGAGGCAGGGCGGGCTTCGTGCCCACCGCCATTCCAGGAGCGGGGCGTGACGTCGGATCATCCAGAGCAGCCCGGAGGGTCGTTGCCAGCCGAGGCCGAGAGCCCTCGTTCCACCGAGCCTGCGCCCGCTGCTGCAGCCGCGGGTGGACCGACCCTGGGCGCGCCCCTGCCACCGGAGCCACGCACCGACCCCCACGGCTTCGAGCACCGGCCCCCGGTGACCATCGACATGCCGGCCCCGAGCTTCGAGGAGACCCGGGTCACCGAGGCGGTGGTTCACAAGCGCCGCATCAAGCGCCAGATCCAGCGCGCACGTGCCCAGGCCTACGTGATCGTGCATCGGGCCGGGGTGGCACCAGCGCGGGTGCCCATGGAGCGCGACCACCTGGTCTTTGGTCGCGATCCCGCCGAGTGCGACATCGTCCTCGACGGCGGCGTGGTCTCGCGGAGCCATGCGCGCATCGATCGCAGCCAGGACGGCTACTACACGCTACAGGACTGCAAGTCCCGCAACGGTACCTACGTCGAGGGCGTGCCCATCCGTCGCCGCAACCTTCTCGACGGCGATACCTTCGAGGTGGGTGAACACCTCATCGAGTTCCATCTCGGCGAGTCGTGACCCTGGTCACGGCGTGCGCTGGGATCGGGCACGCTCGAGCACCTGCATCACCTTGGGGCTGGTGTCCGCGGGGTCGAGTTGCAGATCTGGCCGCGCGCCGAGCGCCGCGCGCATGGCCTCCTCGGCGCGTTCTATCTCGTCCGACGCCACGTAGCACGACGCCAGCCACACTTGCGCGGCCACCCGGGGCCAGGTCGGGAGCCCGGGATCGAGCAGGGCGCGGCGAAAGTACGCCACGCAGGCCAGGAAGTCGCCACGGCGATGGAGGGCAACACCGTCGCGCAGCAGGGGGCTCTGCAGCGCCTGGGCGTACGCCTGCAGGGGATCCTGGAGCTGCGCAGGCACGACGCCTCCGTCGGTCGTGGAGCCTGTACCGGCGTCCGTGGCCTCTACCGCCGAGGACTCGGTCGCGGCGCTTCCCTCGTCGGGAGCCCCTGCCGGCGCGCGCAGAGCATTGAGACGCGTTCGCACCGCCTCCTCGTCAGACCAGGAGGCAAACACCGGCACCAGGATCTTCTCGCCTGCCTCGACGGCGTTGGTCTTGCGGTCGCCGTTGATCTTGCGCAACAAGAACCGTCCATCGGTGTTCCGGTAGTACGTCTTGGAGAGCGTCCGCAGGTTGTCGCTCTTCTGCGCCGTGTGCCAGATCAGCGCAGGCACCGTGAGCGCGGTGCCCGCCGCCACGGCCTTGTCGCCGGGGAGTCCATTGATCGCGGCCAGGAGTGGCCCGCGGGTCTTGCGCTTGAGATGGGTTCTCGCCAGCGTGCTCAATGGGCTGCTGCGGCGAACCGTCGTGCGAAAGCTCACCGGCACCCTCAGCACCGTCCCCGCGGCCACCGCCTTGCCTTCCTCGAGCCTGTTGGCCGTTGCCAGCACCGGGGCAGCGGACGCTCGCCCGTAAAGGTCACGCGCCAGCCGGCTCATGGTCGATTCCACCGGCACCGTGTAGCTCAGGGAGCGCGCCTCCGTGGGTCGCGCCAGCAGCACGATCGTCGCCGTCAGCAGGGTGGCTCGCCAGGCGCTCATGGTCGCTGCTCCCGGCGCTCGGTGAGCTCGATGTTGAAGGTGATGGTGCGATCGGGCTCTATCTCCACCACGCGACGCTCATCGCGAAAATGCTCGTTGCGCAGCTCCACCACGTGGCGGCCGGGCGCCAGGGGCAAGGCACGCATGAAGGGCGTCGTGTCGACGTAGGCGCCGTCGATGAAGACCCGTGCCCACGGCCACACGTTGACGCGCAGGTGGCCGTTGCCCGTCGCCGCCATGGCTCCGCGCCTGCCCACATCCTGGGGCCACCACTCGATGACGCTGGCACCCAGGCTCGCCGACAGCAGACCCGCAGCACCGATCAGAGCCACGCGCCTCAGGCCAGGCCAGCGCGAGCGCGAGAAGGCCAGATCCATCTCGGTCAGGCTGGTCTCGGTGAGCACCGCGCGCGGCAGCACGGTCAATGCATCCTCCTCGGAGACCAGACCACGATGGTGCAGGAAGGCGACGAGGCGGCTGCGCAGATTGATGCGTATCTGCCGCGACACGTAGCGCTCGAGGGCGACGCGCAGTGCCTCGGTGGAAGGGTAGCGCCGCTCGAGAGGCTTGCGCAGGCAGCGGCTCACGATGCGCTGCAGCACCAGCGGGATGTCGGGCTGGATGGTGCGGGGCGAGGGGTAGCTATCCTTGAGGATGGATTGCATGACCGTGCGCTGCTCGGTATCCCGGAACGGCTTGCGGCCGGTGAGCATCTGGTACAGCACGATGCCAAAGGAGAACATGTCCGAGCGCCAGTCCACGCGCTCACCCATGATCTGCTCCGGAGACATGTACGAGGGCGTGCCCAGGGCGATGCCCGGCCGCGTCAGGTCTCCCAGGGCCTCGGCGCGGGCGATGCCGAAGTCCATCAGCTTGACCTCGCCCAGCTTGCTCAGGACCACGTTGGAGGGCTTGATGTCGCGATGGACCATACCCCGGAAGTGCGCATACTCCAGGGCCCGGGCCAGCTGCAGAGCGATGGCGGCCGCCACCTCGGGTGGCAGGCGATCGACCCGCGCCAGCAGATCGTACAGGCTCACACCTTCGACGAATTCCATCACGATCGAACGGGTGTCGCCCTCGCACACGTAGTCGTACACGTGCACGATATTCTCGTGCTGGAGCTTGGCCACGCTCAGGGCCTCGCGCTGGAAGCGCTCGATGATCTGCGCGTCGTGGGTGAACTCGGACTTGAGTTCCTTGATGGCGACCGGGCGGTCCAGCGCCTCCTGCGTGCCACGGTAAACCACGGCCATGCCGCCCTGGCCTATCTCCTCGATGACCTGGTAGCTGCCGATGCGCCGCTCGCTCATGCTGTGCTCTTCCGGGATCGCACGCGGGTATCTTAGCTCAAGTGCGCGCCGCGCAAGACCTCATGTGTCCTACGCGGCGACTTGCATTCTCCGTCGACGCGTCGGACATTGTCCGGGATGGTCATCTACGATCTCTGTTGCGCCCAGGGACACTCCTTCGAGGGCTGGTTCGAGTCGGCCCAGGAGCATGCCCAGCAGAGCGCCCGGGGGCTTGTGGTCTGCCCGCACTGCGGTATCGCCCAGGTCGAGAGGGTGCCCGTGGCTCCCCACGCCCTGCGCAGCCGCGGCGATTCCGCACCGCCACCCCCAGCCGACCTCCCGGCTCGCATGCGCGAACTGCTGCACCACGTGGCCAGCGCCGTGCGCGCGAACTCCGAGGATGTGGGGCCGGCCTTCGCCCAGGAAGCCCGGCGCATTCACGGCGGGGAGACGCCCGCGCGCAGCATCCGAGGGACGGCGTCTGCCCAGGAGGAGCGGGATCTGATCGCGGACCACATCCCCTTCGTCAAGGTGCCGATGCCGGAGCCCGATGCCTGAGCGACATCGCGGCTGCACCCGGAGTCCTGGGATGGCGCCGTTCACGCACGCTGTGCCACAGACCCACGGCGCTGGAGGTGTGGGGCCCCGGTCAGGGCACCGCTCCAGTGAGCGGAGAGGGGGAGGGGGACCTACTTGCTCTTGGCGCGATTGGCGGCCTTCATCAGGCGCGAGACGCGGCGGGATGCGGTGCGCTTGTGCATGGCGCCCTTGGTCACCGCGCGGTCAAAGGCCTGGCTGGCCTCGGTCACGCTCTTGTCGCCGGGGGCTCCCGCTGCGATCGAGGTACGGGCCTTCTTGACCAGGCCACGAAGGTTGCTGACGACTGCGCGATTTCGCACGCGACGAGTCTCGTTCTGCTTGTGGCGCTTGATGGCCTGCTTGTGGTTAGCCACGTTCCTGCTCCTTGTTTTCTCGGGGCCATCTCAGGCCCCCTGCACCGCCAGGCTCTGAACCCGGTGGCATGCGATCCACCAGCGCACCAACCTGGTACACCGGCCTGCGCCCAGGCGCCGGTCTGACGCCTTTCCGCGAGAAGCGGCCTTCCTAGCAATGCCCCAGGCCCCTGTCAATTGCCGCTGTCGACCCAGCCCAGGCAGGTCTGGAGTTCCGCCCGGCACTGTTCAGGCTCGCGCGCCTCGACACCGAGGATGCAGGCCTCGCTCGCGGCGTCCACGCTCAGGCTCTCGCGGCAGCCCAGCTCGCAGGATTCGCGGTCGGTGCGCTCGCCGCTCTCGATCTTTCTCAGGTTCGGATCGTCGGCGGGCGTGAAGGTCACGTCGCAGGCCAGGCTATGATCGCAGATCGCCAGACAGTCCGGGCCCGGGCAGGCGCAGACCCACCCCGAGATCGACAGCACGACGAGCGCGATCCTGGGCATGGCACAAACTAGGCCGGGTCGGGCCGTGCCGTCAAACTCCTGCGGTGAATGCCCGGGTCTGACCGGCCGTCACTCTCTCAGGGGGGAAACTGGGCGCCGTGTGTGGTAGAGTCGCACCATGATCTGTATCCATCGCTGGAAGGGGCCGGGACTGCTGGTGGCGGCGGGATTCGCGCTGTCGCTGGTGGGCTGCGAGTACCTGCTGCCCAAGTCGAACGCGCAGATCTGCGAGGACTACTGTCAGCACAGGATGGACTGCCAGGTCGAGGACACCAGCCAGGCCACCGTGTGCAACCAGGACTGTGTCTCCGCCCTCGAGGCCGGCAACGAACCCACCGAGTTCGCCTGTGATGAGCGGTCCACCTGCGACGCCCTGCAGGCCTGCATCGCCTGCATCCCCTACTGCGACAAGTTCGTCAGCTGTGAATTTGGCAGCGAGGCGTCGTGCGTGAGCTCCTGCGAGAGGGAACGACAGGCGGGGCGCGAGGCGCTCGGCGAGACCTGTGTCGTCGAGGAAGCCTGCGACGAGGGGTCGCTCTGCATCCTGTGCGATCAGTACTGTCGCAAGCTCAAGAGCTGCAATGTGTCGACGGATTCCAGCTGCGCATCGAGCTGCGTGACCTTGCTGCAGAGCGGCGCGGACGAGGCGCCCTACCAGTGCGTCGTCGACAGCGTGTGTTCGGAGGTCCCCAATTGCGGAATCTGACCTGTGTTCTTGTGCTCGGACTGCTGGCGGCGACGCCGGCCCTGGCCCAGGAGGGCAGTCCATCTGCCGGACCGCGGCTGCGGCTTTTCGTCGGCGACTACGAGGCAGCGGCCGGAGCGCCCCTCGACGCTGGTACGGCCAACGAGATCCTCGCCGCGCGCATGAGCCGGCTGGGCGAGGTGTTCTCGCTGGTGACCAAGGAGGAGGTGCGCAAGGTCCTGGACTACGAGGCCGTCAAGCAGCTCATCGGTACCGAGGATGACGCAGCGGGGCTGGTGCAGCTCGGCGAGACCATCCGGGCGGATCGGCTGCTCTACGGCCGTATCGGCAAGGTCGGCGAGACCTACGTGGCGACCCTGACCTTGCTGGATCTGCAAAGCGGTGTCGTCGAAAAGCGCGTCGCCGGAACCTTCAAGGGCGCCCAGGACCTGGCCATCACCCGGCTTAACGAGCATGCGGATCAGATGCTGGCCTACCTCGTCATGAGCTACGCGCCGGACAAGGTGCAGAAGACGCGGCGGGTTGCGGTCAAGCTCGGCACGGAGCCGCCGGTCCCCGAGCCTGGACCCGACGCTGGAGCCATGGGCTGGCGCACTCCCACCGGCGCGGCCTTCGCTGGCCTGGGGCTGGGCCTGGCCGCGGGAGCCGGGACCGTGCACGCCCTCACCTATGACCAGATCACACCCTGGGTCCCGGTGGCCCTGTATGGCGCAGGGGGCGTGCTGGTGGTCACCGGCGCCGCTCTGATGCTGTGGCCGGAGTAGCCAGCGCCCGTCGCCGGCACGATGGCTGGTACTCATGACGCCTGATCGCGCGCTCGAACGCGCTGTTCGCCGAACCCGCCAATTCTTGCTGCAGCACCCGGTGGCGACGACGCGGGGTTGGCTGGTGGCGGTCTCGGGCGGCGCCGACTCCCTGGCGCTGTGGCGCATCACCGCGGCTCTGGGTCGCGATCTGGGCTTTGCCGTCGAAGCTTTGCACGTGGACCACGGACTGCGACCGAGCTGTCATGATGAGGCACAGCGCGTGCGGTCCTGGGCGCCCCTCCTGGGTACGCCCTGCCACGTGGTCAGCGTGCGGGTGCCATCCACCGGTCAGGGGCCCGAAGCGGAGGCGCGCCAGGTGCGCTACCAGGCGCTGGAGGCGGTGCGGGCGCAACGCGGTCTCGACGGTGTGGCCCTGGGCCATACCCTCGACGACCAGGCCGAGACCGTGCTCATGCGCAGCCTGACAGGCTCCGGGCTGCGTGGCCTGGCAGCCATGCACCCGTTCGCCGAGGGGCGCTGGCGGCCCTTGCTGTGGATGCGACGTTCCGAAGCCAGGCAGGTGGCCCAGAATCTCGGTGTCGACATCGTGGACGACGCCAGCAACCGCGATCGTCGCCTGCGCCGGCCCTGGCTGCGCCACGAGGTTCTACCGCTGATCGAGGGTGTGCTGGGTGATGTGGCGCCGCAGCTGGCAGCTCTTGCCGAACAGGCCGAGGGCGCCAGCGATCTGATCACTCGCGCGCTGGCCAGCCATGCTGCCGTACCAGCGGGCCCAGGCGTGGTGGTGGCGTCCAGGTCCCAGGTGGGCACACTCGCCCCGTGGCTACGCGCCGAGTGGCTGATGCTGAACCTGCAGCACCTGGGGGTGCGGCCTCGCAGGGCACGGGTGAGTGCGCAGCGCTTTGCCCGCCTGATCGATGGCACGGCACCCTTCGCACTGCACCTCGCCGGGGCGCGGGTGCGGGGCTCTGCCCTCGAGCTGCGGATCGAGGTCACAGGCCCCTGAAGTGCCCTGCGATCGTTCAGACTGGCCGCAACCCGCCTCCGTGCTTAGCCATGTCCATGCATGGTCGCGTCGAGAGGCTGTGCTATATTCCGCAGAGTGGAGCCCCGCGTGCCGGGGGTGTTCTCTCCGCGAATGCCGAGGAAAAAGCCGTGCGCCAGTCTCACAAGACCATCGCCATCTGGGTCCTGCTCATCGTGGTGGGATACTCCGTCTACATGTTGTTCATGGGAGCGCAGCAGGAACAGAAGCAGGCCGTCGAGTTCAGCCAGTTCCTGTCTCGTCTCGACAAGGGGGAGATCCAGGACGTCAAGGTCAAGGACCACCAGGAGTTCGTGGGCACCTTCGTCTCCGGAGAAAAGTTCAGGACCACCGGGGTGCTGTCCGACATGGTGCTGCAATCCCTCAAGACCTCGAACACCAAGTTCGAGATCGAGAAGGACGACAGCAACTCGCTGCTCTTCTTGCTCCTCAACTGGCTGCCGATGATCTTCCTGTTCGTCCTGTTCTTCCTGTTCATGCGGCAGCTGCAATCTGGTGGGGGCAAGGCGATGAGCTTTGGCAAGGCCAAGGCGCGGCTGCTGACGGATCACCAGAAGAAGGTCACTTTTGCCGACGTCGCCGGGGTCGACGAGGCCAAGGCTGAACTGGACGAGATCATTCAATTTCTCAAGGACCCAAAGAAGTTCACCCGGCTGGGTGGACGCATCCCCAAGGGTGTCCTGCTCATGGGACCACCGGGAACTGGCAAGACCCTGCTGGCACGCGCCATCGCCGGCGAGGCCGGGGTGCCCTTCTTCAGCATCTCCGGCTCGGACTTCGTGGAGATGTTCGTGGGTGTGGGCGCCTCGCGCGTGCGAGACCTGTTCGAGCAGGGCAAGAAGAACGCCCCCTGCATCATCTTCATCGATGAGATCGACGCGGTGGGCCGGCACCGTGGCGCCGGGCTTGGCGGAGGCCACGACGAGCGCGAGCAGACCCTGAACCAGCTCCTGGTCGAGATGGATGGGTTCGAGTCCAACGAGGGCGTGGTGCTGATCGCTGGCACCAACCGACCCGACGTGCTGGACCCCGCCCTGTTGCGCCCAGGACGCTTCGACCGTCGGGTCGTGGTGCCGCGGCCCGATCTCAACGGCCGCGAGGAGATCCTGCACGTGCACACGCGCAAGGTGCCCGTGGGACCCGACGTGGACCTGGGCGTGATCGCCCGCGGTACCCCTGGCTTCTCGGGCGCAGATCTCGAGAACCTGGTCAACGAGGCTGCCCTGGTCGCCGCACGCTTCGACAAGACCAAGGTCGAGATGGACGACTTCGAGATGGCCAAGGACAAGGTGCTCATGGGTGCCGAGCGGCGCTCCATGATCATCTCCGAGAGCGAGAGGCTGGTCACGGCCTATCACGAGGCGGGACACGCCCTGGTCGCCAAGCTGATGCCCGACGAGAGCGACCCTCTGCACAAGGTCTCCATCATCCCGCGCGGCCGGGCTCTCGGCGTGACCATGCAGCTCCCCACCAACGACCGTCACAACCTGACCAAGCGCTATGCCGAGAACCGCATCGCGATCTCGATGGGAGGCCGCATCGCCGAGGAGCTGGTCTTCAACGAGATCACCACGGGTGCGGGCAACGACATCGAGCAGGCCACCGAGGTCGCGCGCAAGATGGTGTGCGAGTGGGGCATGAGTGAGCGGCTTGGCCCCCTGGCCTTTGGCAAGAAGGACGAACAGATCTTCCTGGGGCGGGAGCTGTCTCAGCGCCAGGACTACAGCGAGTCGACGGCGATGGAGATCGACGAGGAGGTCAAGCGCATCGTCAACACCAACTACCAGCGCGCCCGCGACCTCATCGAGCACCACCGCGTCGAGCTCGAGGCCATCGCCAAGGGGCTTCTCGAGTTCGAGACCCTCGACGGCGGAGATGTCGAGCGCCTGATGAAGGGCGAGGTCGTCCAGAAGGCGCCGCCCACCAACCGCCTCAAGACGCGCGAGGACCTCGACCGCGAGCATGAGGACAAGAAGAAGCTACCGGCGGAGGTAGGCAAGAAGGGCCTGCTTGGTCCGCTGCCTGAGCCCGGAAGCGCCTGAGAACAAGCAGTCTGCGTCACACTCCCCTCATGCAGAGTGTCCCTACAACACAACCTGCGCCCATCGTCGTGGCTGGACGGGAATTCGCGTTCGGTGCGCGCAGCTACATCCTGGGCATCCTCAACGTGACCCCGGACAGCTTCAGCGATGGTGGACGCTTCGTGGATGCCGAGGCTGCGGTACAGGCGGGCTGCGAGCTGGTGGAGCAGGGCGCGGATCTCGTCGACGTGGGCGGCGAGTCCACCCGGCCCGGTGCACGGGCCGTGACGGTCGAGGAGGAGCTCGACCGCGTGCTGCCAGTGATCCAGGGTCTGGTTGCCCGCGGTGTGCAGACGATCTCGATCGACACCCGCAAGGCCAGGGTCGCCCAGGCTGCACTGCAGGCGGGGGCCGGCCTGGTCAACGACGTGTCCGGTGGTCGTTTCGATCCCGAGCTACTGGACGTAGTGGCGGCGGCGCAGGTGCCCTGCGTTCTCATGCACACCCGCGACCTGCCCGAGCGCATGCAGCAAGGAGAGATCCACTACGAGGACGTGGTTCGCGACGTGGGGCGCTGGCTGAGCCTTGGGGTCGATGCCGCTGTGCGGCGAGGTGTGGACTCCACCCGCATCGTCCTGGATCCCGGCATAGGCTTCGGCAAGACCGTGGAGCACAACCTGGCTCTGACGCGCGGCCTGGGGGCGCTGCGGGCCCTGGGGCATGCCGTCTTGTACGGGTCGTCGCGAAAGAGCTTCCTGGGGGTGCTGCTTGGTGGAGCCGCAACCGTGGACAGGCTCGAGGGGACCCTGGCCAGCGTGGCCATCGCCGTGCAGCACGGTGCCGACATCCTGCGCGTTCATGACGTGGCGTCGGTGCGCCGGCTGCTGGCGGTGGTGGACCCCCTGGTGCGCGGCCTTACGGCCACGGCGATTCCCGCGAACAGGGCTTAATTCCCACAGAATATGTGGCATGCTGAGAGTCCACTGGCGCTGCTCGATGGAGTGGCGTGTGGGTCTGCTGTCGACGGAGACTGCGGAGCGGTACCGTCGGAGAAGCCACGACGATGATCGAGTTCCTGTCCCAGATCAGCACCGCCAGCCTGCGGGAGATCGTGGTCTCGGCCGTCGACGTGGCCATCGTCTACTACGCGATCTACCGCGTGCTCCTGCTCATCCGTGGTACGCGCGCGGTGCAGATGCTGGTCGGGCTGTTGCTGGTCATCATGACCTACTTCGCCAGCCGCTACTTTCAGCTGGCGACGCTCAACTGGTTGCTCGACAATTTCTTGCAGTCCTTCGTGGTGCTCCTGATCATCGTGTTTCAGTCCGACATTCGACGTGCCCTGGTGCATTTCGGTCGGCGTCCACTTCTGGACAGGTTGAGCCGCCAGGAAAAGGCCTTCTCGATCGAGGAGGTCACGCGCGCGGCGAGCCGCATGGGGCAGAACCGCATCGGGGGCATCATCGTGCTCGAGCGCGCCGCGGATCTCGGCGACTACATCCAGGAGGGTGTGCTCATCGACGCCAGGATCTCGCGTGAGCTGCTGCTGGCGATCTTTCACACGCGCTCTCCCATCCACGACGGGGCCGTGATCCTTCAGCAGGGTCGCGTGGCCGCTGCAGGTGTGTTTCTTCCCCTGACGGCCAACCCCAACGTGTCCAAGGCTCTCGGGACGCGGCACAGGGCCGCGATCGGGGTGTCCGAGGAGGTGGATGCCGTGGTGGTGGTGGTGAGCGAGGAGAGCGGGAAGATCTCGCTGGTGGTCGAGGGTCAGATCACCCGAGATCTGGATCCTCCCACCCTGCGCAAGGTACTCACGTCGCTCTTCACGTCCCAGCTTTCCAAGGCGGCGCGTCGCCTGAGTGGCGCAGGCGCCTAGGTGCGGGCAGGAGACATCGTGGTGAGGCTGCTTCGACGACAGCAGGGGGGCGTACCCGATGCTCCTGTGACGAGGAGGAACTCCGCATGGGCACGTTGAGGATGCTCCTGCGGCGCGTTTTCCTCGAGAACGCGGGCACCAAGCTGGTGGCGCTCGCCGTGGCACTACTGCTGTTCTACTTCGTGCGCGAGGGACGCCAGGAGGTCAAGAGTCTGAGCGTCGACGTCGAGCTGCTGCTCCCGAAAGGTGTGGTTCAGACCAACGAGATCGCACGCCAGGTCGAGGTCGCCCTGGTCGGCCCCAAGGCCAACATCGATGCCATCGGTCGCGAGGACCTGGGCGCGCTCAAGGTCGACCTCACACCTTTTGGCATCGGCTCC
Source organism: Pseudomonadota bacterium (assembly GCA_043821645.1). Taxonomy (GTDB): domain Bacteria; phylum Myxococcota; class JACRCW01; order JAFGSX01; family JAFGSX01; genus JBDRCO01. The sequence continues at coordinate 264,160 of JBDRCO010000037.1, forward strand.
TCGACCTACTTTTTTCACAAGGAGATGTTCCCGGAACTCCCCAAGGGCGTCACCGTGACCTCGTTCGCTCCGTCCTACGTCGCGGTACGTCTGGAAAAGGAGGTCAGCCGCATCCTGCCGGTAACCCCCATTCTCAAGGGACAGCCAGCGCACGGTTATCGCGTCGACCGCTACACCCTGAGTGACGTCGAGGCGACGCTGATCGGTCCCACCAGCCTGGTCGACCGCACGGACTTTTTGGAGACCGCTGCCGTGGACATCACCGGCGCCACCCAGACCGTGGAGCGCGAGGTGCCGATCCGTCTGCCCGCGCCGAGTACCCGGTTGTCCCTGAGCGATCCCATCCTGGTCACCGTGCATGTGGTCGAGGACATCGTGGAGCGCGTGCTCGAGGGCATTCCCGTGGCGCGGCCTGCGGGCTTCGAGCTCCGCATCGAGCCCGCAAGCATCGACGTCACGGTCAAGGGCCCCTTGCGCCTCGTCGAGAAGATGACTCCGGGGGAGCTGGCCGCCCAGATCGAGCTGGATCCGCGAGCCAAGAAGGGGATGCAGCAGGTGCCCGTACTGCGCGTCGAGGGCTTGCCCGCAGAGGTGGCTCGCGTGAGCAAGCTCCCCAGGGTCACCGTGCACATCGACCGCACGGGTGTGAGAACTTTGCCCCCCTCCCCGCAGCCTCGAGAACCGGACAAGGGCAAGGCCACACCATGATCACGCGGCAGCTCTTCGGAACCGATGGGGTGCGTGGCATCGCCAATGTTCCGCCCATGACGGTGGAGGTGGCATTGGGTGTAGGTCGCGCCACGGGACTCCTGGTGCGCGAACGCGGGCTCGATAGCTGGCGTCGCACTGCCGGCGCGCGCCGGCGCGTGGTCATCGGCAAGGACACGCGGCTGTCCGGCTACATGCTTGAGAACGCCTTCGCCGCCGGGCTCATGTCGATGGGAACGGATGTGATCTTCGTGGGGCCCCTACCCACACCCGGTGTCGCCTTCGTGACCAGGAGCATGCGAGCCAATGCCGGCGTGATGATCAGCGCCTCGCACAACCCCTTCGAGGACAACGGCATCAAGATCTTTGCGGGGGACGGATTCAAGCTCCCCGATGAGACGGAACTGGCCATCGAGCAACTCATCCGGGACGGCAACGTGGACAAGGTGCGGCCACGGGGTGGCGCCATAGGAAAAGCCAAGCGCATCGACGACGCCGGCGGCCGCTACATCGTCTTTCTCAAGAATACCTTCCCGGATCACCTGTCTCTCGACGGGCTGCGCATCGTGGTCGATTGCGCCAATGGCGCATCGTACAAGGTGGCGCCAACGGTGTTCGAGGAGCTGGGTGCCGAGGTCCATCCGCTCTCGGTGCAACCCGATGGTCGCAACATCAACCGGCGCTGCGGGTCCCTGCACCCATCGGTGATGTGCCGCGAGGTCAAGCGCAGGCAGGCGCACATCGGTATTGCCCTCGACGGCGATGCGGATCGCGTGATCGTCAGCGACGAGAACGGCGAGGTTGTCGACGGCGACCAGATCATGGCCATCTGTGCCCGGGAGCTGATGCGGCGTGGGCGGCTGGCCCACGGAACCCTGGTGTCCACGGTCATGTCCAACATCGGGCTCGAGCGCAGCCTGGCCGAGGTCGGCGGCCGGGTCGTGCGCACGGCCGTGGGTGACCGCTACGTCGTCGAGAGAATGCGCCAGGATGGCTACACCTTTGGCGGCGAGCAGTCCGGCCACCTCATCTTCCTCGACCATGCCACCACTGGCGACGGCGTCCTGGCGGCGCTGTCGCTGCTGGCGGTCATGGTGGAGCAACAGCGCCCGCTGTCGGAGCTCCGCAAGTGCATGGAGCTGTTCCCGCAGACACTGATCAACCTTCAGGTGCGCGAGAAGAAACCCCTCGAGGAGCTCACCGAGGCTGGCCGCGTGGTGCGCGAGGTCGAGCAACGCCTGGGGCAGGGTGGCCGCGTGCTGGTCCGCTACAGCGGCACCGAGAAGAAGGCCCGGGTGCTGGTCGAGGGCGAGGACGCGGTGCTGGTGGAGCGCTGCGCCGAGGACATCGCCGAGGCCCTGCGCAGGGAGATCGGCTAACCGGCCAGCCCGCGACTACCAGCGAATCACACCTTCCCCGACGACGATGATGCGCCCTGTGGCGTCGCGCAGCACGACGCGCTGGCGGGCTCCGGGGCGATTGTTGCGCATGGCCACCTGCAGCAACATCTGCTGCACGGCACCGAGGTCGGCGACGGCGGGTCCGGTCACGGGCTCGGCGTCTTCCGGTGGTAGCACCTGCGCCCGGCGGTCCACGGGGCGGCCGAAGCGATGCTCGGCAAAGGCCATCTCCTGGCCGGCCATGACCCATAGAAGCACGGCGAGGACGGGCAGTGTGTAGTGGCCCACGACCAGCCCGAACACGCCGAGTGCCACGGCCAGGCCGCGCGCCACGAAGACGGCGATGCGGGTTGCGCGATAGCCCCCCAGGCGTGTCTGCAGTGCCGCGCGGAAGATCCGGCCGCCGTCCATGGGCAAGGCCGGCAGCAGGTTGAACACGGCGAGCATGGTGTTGATCACCGCCAGTTCGCGCGCGAATCCCGATCCCGCCAGCACCCAGCCCGCACCGCCCAGCAGGGCCAGCGCCGCCGAGGTCACGGGTCCTGCAATGGCGATCGCGATCTCGTCGCCCGGTGTGCGCGGCAGGCTGGTCATCTTGGCCACCCCGCCGAAGAAGTGCAGCTCGATGCCGGCGATGCCCACGCCCAGGCGGCGCGCGATCAAGCTGTGCCCGAACTCGTGCACAAGCACCGACGAGAACACCAGGACCGCCAGCCCCAGGTTGTCGAGGCCAAACAGCAGCAGCGCGAGCAGCAGCGACCAGTGCGCCTCGACCGCGATGCCGAAGGCCGTGAACAGCTTGATCCGTCCCAGTCCAAACATGACGACTCCATCGTGGATGCCGTGTGCCCTGGATGCAAGACGTTGCCGGCCCGGGGGGAGCACCGCGGCATCACTCCATCAAGATAGGCGCGTGGGCGTCTGAGGCAACACCGGCGGCGCCTGGTTCACGCATGGGAAGAAATGGGTGAGAAGGGGACCGACCGACCGGTCACACGTCCATGGTCTTGAGTGCCGGTGACACCTCGAAGGCGCAGCCGGTCTTCTGCTTGATCTCATCGACGCTGACCCCCGGCGCCAGCTCGCGCAGGGTGAGGCCCTGGCCACGCTTCACGTCGAACAGGCACAGGTCGGTGACGATCATGTCGACGCAGGCCTTGCCGGTGAGGGGCAGGTTGCACTGCTCCAGGATCTTGTGATCGCCGTTCTTGGCCACGTGCTCCATGGTCACCACGACCTGGCGAGCGCCGGCCACCAGGTCCATGGCGCCGCCCATGCCCTTGACCATCTTGCCCGGGATCATCCAGTTGGCGATGTCGCCCATGCGCGACACTTGCATGGCACCGAGCACGGTGAAGTCGACATGGCCGCCGCGGATCATGGCGAAGGACTCGCCTGACGAGAAGTAGCTGGTGCCGGGCACCTCGGTGACGGTTTGCTTTCCGGCGTTGATAAGGTCCGGGTCCTCCTCGCCCTCGAAGGGGAAGGGGCCCACACCCAGCATGCCGTTCTCTGACTGCAGGATGACCTCGATGCCGGCCGGGATGTGGTTGGCGACGAGGGTGGGGATACCGATGCCGAGGTTGACGTAATAGCCATCGCGGAGCTCGGCGGCGACGCGTTTCACGATCTGATCACGAGTGAGTGCCATGTCCGTCCTCCTCAGGCTCGCGGCCGCGTGGTGCGCTGCTCTATCCATTTCTCGTAGCCGTTGCCCTGGAAGATGCGCTGCACGTAGATGCCCGGGGTGTGGATCTGGTCCGGTTCCAGCTCGCCCGGCTGCACCAGTTCTTCGACCTCGACGATGGTCACCTTGGCCGCCGCGCACATCATGGGTGCAAAGTTGCGCGCGGTCTTGCGGAACACCAGATTGCCGTGGGTGTCACCCCGGTAAGCCTTGATGATGGCGAAGTCTGCGGTGAGTGCGCGCTCGAGCACGTACATCTTGCCGTCGAACTCGCGGCACTCCTTCTTCTCGGAGCCCTTCTTGACGCCGCCCTGGCCGTCGTAGAGCTGGGGCAGACCACCGTCGGCGACCGCGGTGCCGTAGCCTGTGGGTGTGTAGAACGCCGGGATACCCGCCCCACCTGCACGCAGGCGCTCGGCCAGGGTGCCCTGGGGATTGAGCTCGACCTCCAGCTCACCTTGCAGGAACTGTCGCTCGAACTCCTTGTTCTCGCCGACATACGACGACACCATCTTCCGGATCTGGTGGGCATTGAGCAGGATGCCAAGCCCGAACTTGTCGGTGCCACAGTTGTTGCTGATCACCGTCAGGTCCTTGAGACCCTTTTTGTGCAGAGCGGTGAGCAGGTTCTCGGGATTGCCCGACAGCCCGAAGCCGCTCGCCATGATGGTGACGCCATCCGTGAGGTCGTGGATCGCGTCGATCGCACTGTTGAAGACCTTGTCCATCGTAGCCTCCTCCTCCGACCGGTCGGCAGTAGCATCCGTCCGTGGCAGGGTCAACGGCGGCTACCGATGGCTCCGCTGTCGCGCAGCCGGGTGATGGCGTCGTCGTCGAGACCCAGCACTTCGCGCAGGATGTCATCGGTGTCCGCGCCGAGGAGCGGCGGGGCGCCCTCCACGCGGCCCGGGGTCTCGGACAGGCGCACGGGCACGCCGGTTACCTGCACCGTGCCCGCGGTCGGGTGGTGCAGATCGACGACCATGCCCCGCTGTCGCAGGTGGCCGAGTTCCAGCACCTGCTTGGCGTCGAGGACAGGGCCCACCGGGATGCCTGCGCCCTCGAGATCGCGGATCCAGTCCTGCACGTCGCGCTCGGCGATGCGGGGTTCGATCAGGTCCAGCAAGGCCTCGCGGTTCTCGACGCGGCTGGGGTTGTGGGCGAAGCGCGGATCGTCCTTCCACTCCGGGTGCCCGAGCAGATCCGCGAGCAGGCCAAAGAACTTGTCATTGGCGGCGCCGATGACGACGTGACCGTCGCGAGCGCGAAAGGTCTGGTAGGGCACGATGCTGGGGTGGGCATTGCCGTGACGCGGCGGGGCCTGGCCGGTGGCGGCGACGAAACCCGCGTGGTAGGCCAGCAGCGAGACCTGGCCGTCAAGGAGCGACACGTCGACATGCTGGCCGCGGCCGGTGCGCTCGCGGGCGTAAAGCGCGAGGACGGTGCCGTAGGCGGCGTAGATGCCAGCGACGATGTCGGCGATCGAGGTCCCGTGCTTGAAGGGCGCGCCGTCCGCAGGTCCGGTCAGGGAGGTCAGGCCGCTCATGTTCTGCAGGATGGGGTCGTAGCCCGGCCGTCGCACATAGTCCGGGTCCCCGTGGTGGCCGAAGCCGGTCACCGACACGTAGACCAGGCGCGGGTGGACGGCGAGCAGCTGCTCCTCGCCCAGGCCCATCCTGGTCAACACGCCGGGCCGGAAGTTCTCGACCAGCACGTCGCTGGTGGCGATCAACCGCCGGATCAGGTCCAGGCCCCCGGGGTTCTTGAGATCCACGGTGAGGCTGCGCTTGCCGTGGTTGATGCTCAAAAAGTACGCGCTCTCACCCTCGACGAAGGGAGGACCGAAGCGCCGGGTCTCGTCGCCACCGTCGGGGTGCTCGACCTTGATCACCTGCGCCCCCATGTCGGCGAGCATCTGGGTGCAGTAGGGGCCGGCCAGCACCCGGCTCAGGTCCAGCACGCGGATCGAATCCAGTGGTCGCATGGCTCACCTCGCGGTGGCGCGAGCATGGCACGCGGGCCGCGCGGCCCCAAGCCGGTTTCGCGCGCGCTGCCTGTCGCCAGGACGCGAAGTGCGCTAGCATGGCAGGACAGCGCGGGGGGATGCTGACCGGTCATCGCGGAGGTAGCGGATGCTGCGCACGCTGTTCAAGATCACGACCCTGGCCGCAGCCGTGGCGGCACTGCTGATCCTGGGCGCTGCTGGCGTCCAGCAGGCCAGCGCCCAGATCGCCCAGAAATCCTCATTGCCGACGGAGGAGGGCGACTACACGGTTTTTGACACGCCCCAGGCCACGCTGTTGCTCGACCGCAAGAGCGGCAACCTTTGGCGCATCGGTTACACCGAGGTGGGTGGCCAGCGCTACTGGTTTGGAACCTTCGTACCGCGGGAGCCTCCGAGCAGCTTCGCGGACTTCCAGCAGCGCGTGCGCAAGGCGATTCGCGGTGCGCCGCGAGAGGGCACCCCCTGACGCGGACCCTGTGAAGATGGCGGGCGGGTGAGGGCAGCAATATCGCTGCCGGGGGAACGAGAGATGGATGGCCGCGCACCGTCGAAGCGGTAGCATGCTGGCCGTCCCGAGACCTGCGGGGCGAGCCACCCGGCCCCCGGAGAGGACGTGATGCCCTGTCCCCTGTGTGAAGCCCCTGTGCTGGGCACGCCCGACAATTGCCCTGAATGTGGTCACCCCCTGCGCCCGGCGGCTGGTTCGACGGGGTCCTACAGCAGCGCGCCAGGGTTGCAGCCTGTGAGTCCTCCATCGCAGCCCGGGGTGTCGCCGGTACGGCCTGGTCCTGCCTCCCCTCGATCCGGCGGGACAGCGCCAGTATTGCCGGGGACCCCGATCCCGGTGGGGGCCAATCCCTTCACTCGTCCGCCGGTGACACTGCCTCCGCCGCAGGACAGCCTCATCGAGCACACTGCTCTCGGCGATGTGGGCGCGGTGGTGCCAGAGACGGTCGACGGTCTCATCGATTCGAGGCTGTTCGGGGCCTATGTTCCCGAAGGCGTCGACGCGCCCCCCATCGAGGGACTCGAGACGACGCAGGTCGCACAGGTCACCATCATGGACGACAAGGTGCCGGAGCTGGAGGCCACGTCCTTCATCGATCAGCCCGTTGCTGAGCCCAATTTCGCAGATGCCGGCCCCTTGGACGGCCTCATCGACTCCCGCCTGTTCGGGGCCTATGTCCCCGACGGTGTCGATGCACCCATGCTGGAGGGACTCGAGATCACGCGTTTTGACGCCGATGAAATGCCCAAGCCAAAGGCGAGTGCGCGGCGGGGCGACAAGGTCGCCGACGGGGACTTCGAAGGCTACTGTCCCGGCTGTGCGGTCAACGTCAAGTCGCGCATGTGCCCACAATGCGGGAATCCGGCGCGCCCTCGCGGCTGGTGAGTCTGACGCGTAGCGGGGCCTCGATGTCCACCTCCCAGGATCGCAGCCCGCGCCGCCCCCGGCTCCCGGACTGGCTGCGCGAGCACAAGCTGAATCCGGGCGCGGGTCGTGCGGTTCGCCGCATGCTGCGCGCGGCGCAGGTGCACACCGTGTGTGAGGAGGCGCGCTGCCCGAACCTTGGCCAGTGCTTCGAGCGAGGCACCGCGACCTTCATGATCCTCGGCGATCGATGTACCCGGGGTTGCCGCTTCTGCAACGTGCAGCGCGGTCTGGCAGAGGCTCCGGATCCGGATGAGCCTGCCAGGGTGGCGCGGGCGGCCCTGGCGCTCGGGCTCCGCCACGTCGTCGTCACCAGCGTCACTCGCGATGATCTCGAGGACGGCGGCGCGGATTCCTTTGCGCGTGTCCTGCACGCCTTGCGCGAGGCCCTGCCGCAGGCGTCGCTCGAGGTGCTGGTTCCGGACTTCCGGGGCGACCTGGACGCGGTGGCGACGGTGCTCCACGCCCGGCCAGATGTGTTCAACCACAACGTCGAGACCGTTCCCAGGCTCTATCCCCGGGTGCGTCCCGGGGCGGATTACGCCCGAAGTCTCGCCGTGCTGGCTCACGGGCAGTCGGTACAGGGACTGCTGGTCAAGAGCGGTCTCATGGTGGGCCTGGGTGAGACGGACGAGGAGATCGCATCGGTGCTGGGGGATCTGGCTGCCGTCGGGGTGCAGGTGGTGACCATCGGGCAGTACCTGCAACCGCGCCTCGACGCCCTGCCGGTGGAGCGCTACGTCGCTCCCGAGCACTTCGAGCACTACCGGGAGCTCGGACGTCGCGCGGGTCTGCTCGAGGTCTTCGCGGGCCCTTTCATTCGCTCGAGCTACCTCGCCGACGAGCTCCGGCAGCGAGCACGCGAACCCCAGCCGGGAGCACAGCATGACGAGGCCTGATCCCGGTGGCGCTCAGCGCCCCGCGGCGTTCGCGCACCATGCGCGGTGCGGTCGCGTGTTCGCACCCTGGCTGCTCGTGCTTTCGCTGCTGTGTTCGAGTTGTGCGTCGTCGCCGGAGCCGCGCCAGGACCCCGTGCCCGTGGTCGACCAGGCTCAGGCAACACCCGCCACCGCCAGCGGCGAGGACCAATCTGTGATGGTGGCACCCGTGGGCTCTCCCGAGGAACCGGCGGCAGGCGAGGCGCGTCACCTGGCCGAGCTCAGACAGCTGACCTCGACCGGTCGCAACGCGGCGGCGCGCTTCGCCGGCGATGGATCCTCGCTGGTCTTCGTGACACTGCGTGCTCCGGTCCCCTACCAGCGGCTGGTGCAGATACAGCTCGGCGGCGACGGCGAGGAGATCGTGCCCATACCTGGACGGCCCGGCTTGCAGGGTGTGAGCCTGGTGGAGGGCGGGCTGATCGTGGTGCTGGGTCAGGACCTCGGTCCTGCGCCGCGGGGGGTCCTCGAGATCCTGGCCGAGGGCGCTGCAAAGCCCCTCGTGGCGGCCAGCGAGACCCTCGACGTGGCCGACCTTGCCGTGGCGTGGGGGAGCCGCGAGCTGTTCTTCAGCGCACGTCGTGACGGACGGCGAGCTCTGTTCGTGGCCAGGCTTGACGGGAGCATGCTGACGCGCCTCACCGATGGGACCTTCGAGGACGCCTGGCCCGCCCCCACGCCCGACGGCACGCAGGTCGCCTTTCGGCGCGAGCTTGAGGAGGAGCACAGCGAGATCTTCCTGCTGGAGCGGAGCAGCGGCGCGATCCGGCCACTGACCGGACTCGGTGGGCGAAACTGGACTCCGGCCATGCATCCCTCCGGGGAGCAGGTGGTCTTTGGGTCTGGCTACTACGGGGAGCGGGATCACGAGCTGATGGTGGTCAGCACCCGTGGACTGCAGGTGGAGCGGGTGACCCAGGCTTCGGGCTTCGACGGCCAGCCCTGCTTCGACCCGCGCGGCGAGATCCTGGCGTGGACCTCCTCGCGCCAGGGAGGTGTGCCCCAGGTCTGGGTCGCGCGCTGGCTGCGCTGAGGGCGAAGCGTGGATCCGGATCGGCACGCCGGATCCAGACCCATGTGGATACTATGCGCTGGTGGGATGACAGACTTCTATCGAGGTGTGGAATGAAATGGAATGTGGGCAAGGGGCTCGTGCTCGGTCTCCTCGGCGTGCTGACGGTCGTTGCAGGATGTGACGGTTGTGGTGGCGAGACCGTGACCGTTTGCACTTCGGACGACGACTGCAAAGACGGCGCCTGCGTCAATGGCGAGTGTCGACCGCGCAGTGCTGGCGTCGACGCTGGCGCGATCGATACCGGCGTGGTGCACAGCGACGCCGCCCAGGCCGATACCTCCAGTCCAGACACTGCCAGTCCTGACACCTCCAGGCCTGACACCGCAGTCCCGGACAGTGCCCGAGCCGACACCGCGCAGCCGGACGCCGCCACGCCCGATCTGGGTGGTTCGGACCAGTACAGCGATGGTGACAACGACGGCGTGGACGACGCGGTGGACAACTGCCCGGGTGTGGCGAATCCACTGCAGGAGAACGCTGACGGCGACGCCCGGGGCGACGCCTGCGACAACTGCCGCTATGCGTCCAACGACAACCAGGCCGATTCCGACTTCGATCATGTGGGCGACGCCTGCGACAACTGCATCAACGCAGCCAACCCCACCCAGACCGACAGCGACCTGGACGGGCAAGGCGATAGCTGCGATTCCAGCAACGACACCATCCGTACCGGTGGCGCGACCCATGCCTGCCTGCAGGACCCCTCTCTGGGCTCCCTGGAACCCGAGCCCGAGCTGAGCTGGACGGGCTCGGTCAGCGACGTGCCCGAGAGCAACCAGGTCATGATGACGCCCTCGGTTGCGGATCTGGATGGCGACGAGGCACCGGAGATCTTCTTCATCAGCTTCGAGCCCTACATCGGCGCCAGCGGCGACGTGTACAACCCGACCCTGTACGGCATGCGCAAGGGCGTGCTGCGCGCATTGCACGGCGCCACCCAGACCGAGGTGTTCGCAGTTCCCACCGATAGCCTTGGTAATCCAATCTACCTGGCGCCAGCCTCCAACCTGGCCCTGGGCGATCTCGACGGCGACAACAGGCCCGAGATTGTGGCCGTGCGCAAGGCCAGCGGCCAGGTGGGCCTGGTCGCCTTCGACGGGGACGGCAGCGTGTTGTGGGACTGCACCGACGGCACCGCGACCGCCTGCGATGCCGACACAGGCCAGCCCCACATCTGGGGTGGGCCAGCCCTGGCAGACCTGGACCAAGACGGGCAGCCCGAGATCCTGTACGGCAACCAGGTCTTCGATCGCAATGGCCTGCGCCTGTGGCGAGCGCCGGATGCCGCGATGGGGCAGGGCGACTCGGTGCTGGTCAACGAGACCAGCTGGAACACCACACCCGTGGGGGCGCTGTCGCACGCCGCGGACATCGACGACCCGCCCGACGGCAAGCTCGAGATCATCGCCGGCAACACCGTGTTCACGATGGGTACCGGCCTCACCGACTGGAGTGTGAAGACCGGCTTCGATCACCACGTTCGCAGCGGTAGCCCGGCCAAGCCGAGGCTCTGGGACGGTCTGGGTGCCGTGGGCGACTTTGACCTGGACGGCGTACCCGAGCTCATCCACGTGGCCCAGGAGAGCGTGGCCATCCTGAGCAACGACGGCAGCATCGTCAGCGAGATCGCCATCCCGCGCGGCCAGCGCAGCCTGTTCTCGGCGGGTGGCGCACCGACGGTGGCCAACTTCATCGACGACGACGACAACCCCGAGATTGGCGTGGCCGGCCGCGAGCTGTACGTGATCTTCGACGTGAACCCGGGCACCTTGCAGCTCAGCGTGGCCGCCCAGTTCGCGACCCAGGAGTTTTCGTCCAGCCGCACCGGCTCCAGCGTGTTCGATTTCGACGGCGATGGCTCGGCCGAGGTGGTCTACAACGACGAGTGCAGCCTGCGCATCCTGCACATCGACGCCGCCAACACCAACCCGGTGACCCGGGTGCAGGTGGTGTACGAGACCCAGAACAGCAGCTTCACCACCTTCGAGTACCCCGTCATCGCCGACGTCGACGGCGACGGCAACGCCGAGATCGTGGTCTGCGCCAATGACTTTGGCCGCACCACCTTGCCCCCCACGGACCTCCCGACCTACGACACGGTGATTCCCTACTACTGCGCCAGGGACAACCCGAGTTATCAGGTACGCCACGGCCTGTTCGTCTATGGCGACCGCAACGACACCTGGGTGCCCACGCGCACCATCTGGAACCAGCACACCTACCACGTCACCAACATCACCACGTCGGGTCGGGTGCCGCAGTGGGAGCAGCGTTCCTGGGTTGAACACAACACCTACAGACTCAACAGCCAGGGCTCGACTGGCGGACCACCGGCTCCGGATCTGGCGCCGGGCTCCACCGCGACCCTGGCGCGCTGCCCGGTCGAGGTGCTCATCGGTGCGTGGGTCGAGAACCAGGGCGAGCTCTTCGTGCCCGCCGGACTCGAGGTGGCCTTTTACAATGGCGAGCCAACGCCCTCGAACACGGCCTTCGCGGTGGCGCAGACCGTTCATCGCCTGATGCCTGGCGAGTCCGAGCTGGTCAGCGTGGCCTGGTTGCCCCCGGCAGGTGGCGCCACCGTGGTGGTGCTGGTCGACGACGACGGGACGGGAACGGGCACCGGCGCCCACAGCGAGTGTGGCAGTGGCGACGTCAGCAACAGGACCCAGCTTACCGTGGCCGCCTGTCCATAGACCGATCTCAGTCGAGCCAGATCGAACGGTGTGGGGCGCAGGGGCTAGGCGTTTTTTCGCAGCTTGCGAGAACGAAACGACTTGCCCCGTCGCGGGGGCCCCACACCACGCACTCCATGCGGATGCAATCGATCAAGCCTGCATGTCTGACCCGGGATTCGTGATCAGGTCCGCAGGTTTTGCAGCCTGTCGCACGCTTGCTCCAGCGTCTCCAGGTTCTTGCAAAAGGCGATGCGGACGATCTGTCGCCCCTCGCGGCGACCCTCGTAGAACGCGCTGACCGGGATCGCGGCGACGCCATGCTTCTCGGGCAACATGCGGCAAAACGCGTCGTCGTCGTCGAAGCCGAGGCCGGCGATGCTGGCCGCGATGTAGTAGCTGCCCTGGGGATCCTGGAACTCGAAGCCCAGCTCGCGCAGGCGTCGGCACAGATAGCTGCGCTTGGCCGCGTAGCTGTCGCGCAGCGCACGGTAGTAGCTGTCGTCTAGGGCGATGGCCTGGGCCATGGCTTCCTGCAGGGGTGGGGGCGAGCAGAAGGTCACGAACTGGTGACTGGAGCGAATGGCGCGCGACAGGGCCGGGCTGGCCACGGCCGTGCCGATCTTCCAGCCTGTCATGCTGAAGGTCTTCGCTGTCGACGAGATGCACACGCTGCGCTCGCGCATGCCCGGCAGGGTGATCAGGGGCACGTGCTCGGCGCCATCGTAGCACAGGTGCTCGTAGACCTCGTCGCACAGCGCGATGGCGTCGTGCTCCTGGCACAGGCTGGCGACGAGACCGAGCTCGGCGCGAGTGAACACCTTGCCGCAAGGGTTCATGGGCGTGTTGACGACGACCAGCCGGGTGCGGGACGAGAACGCTGCGCGCAGTGCCTCCTCGTCGAGGCTCCAGTCGGGGGCGCGCAGGGCGACCCTGCGCAGGGTGGCACCGGCCATGACGACGCTGGGCGGGTAGCTGTCGTAGCAGGGGTCGAATAGCACCACCTCGTCGCCGGCTTCGCACAGGCCCATGATCGACGAAAACAGCGCCTCGGTGCCGCCGGAGAAGATGGTGACCTCGTGCTCGGGGTCGACCTCGAGGCCGTAAAAACGCTGCATCTTGGCGGCGACGGCCTGGCGCAGAGCGGGCATGCCGTGGCTCGGCGCGTACTGGTTGTGACCATGCAGGATGTGCTCGCAGGCGACGCGCTTGATCTCCTCGGGCCCGTCGAAGTCGGGGTAGCCCTGGCTCAGATTGATGGCCTGGTGCTGGCGCGCCAGACGGGTGAACTCGGTGAACACCGAGGTGCCAAAGGGAGCCAGCCGGCGGGTCATGGGATCGCGCATGTCTTCACCTCGGGGCCTGTCCAGGACCGGAACAGGTCTAGCGCGCTTGCCCGCCGCGGTCGATGGTGCGCTGCGTCGTGCGCGACCCGTCGCCAGGGTCCTCGTGCAAATTGACGCCCGCTCCCGCCGCCGCTAGGGTGCAGCCGGGGAACATCCGCATGGCCGACGACCCTCTTTTTAAGCGCTTTGGCAAGGCCTTCCAGGCCGGCACCGTGCTGTTTCGCGAGGGTGAGCCTGGCAACGAGATGTACGTCGTGCAGTCCGGCAAGGTTCGCATCTCGGTCACGGTGCGCAAGGTGGAGAAGGTCCTGGTCGACCTGGGCGCAGGCGAGTTCTTTGGCGAGATGTCCATCCTCAACGGTGCACCGCGCTCGGCCACGGCCACGGTGGTCGAGGACAGCACGCTGATGGTCATCGATCCCCGGACCTTCGACGCCATGGTGCGGGGCTCGGCCGAGATCGCGATCCGCATGATCAAGAAGCTGGCCGGCCGGCTGCAGGAAGCAGACGACCAGATTTCCAACCTCATGCTGCGCGACCACACCAGCCGCGTGGTGCACAGCATCCTGTCGCTGTGCCGGAAGGGACAGCAGGACGAGGGCGGCATCCGCATCCGCACCACCCCGGAGGACCTCGGCGCCAAGATCGGACTCGAGCGCGAACAGATTGACGCGGTGCTGCAGCGCCTTGATCGCGCCAACCTGGTGCTCGCCACCGACGATGGTTTGCACGTGTCCAGTGAGGATAGGCTGCGCGAGTTCCTGGGCTTTCTGGAGATGAAGGAGAAGTTCGGGGACCTATAAATGCACGGCGGAGCGGACCGCTGCGGGCTATGCTGAGCGCTGCAGAGCACGTCCGTTCCGGAGGCCTCGCGCCTGCAGGGTCGCGCTCGGCGGACCACCAGGGCAGAAAAACGGGAGTGATGCATGGAAGTTCGAGTGCTGGGCTGCCACGGCGGCGAGTCTCCGCAGCACCTGCCCACCAGTCTGCTGGTGGATGGGCACCTGGCGCTCGACGCCGGCAGCGTGTGCCGCTCGCTGTCCCTCGAGGCGCAGCTCCAGATCGAGGAGATCATCATTGGTCACGCACACATGGATCACATCAAGGACCTCGCGTTGCTGGCGGAGCAGGGCGTGGGCCGGCGCACCAAGCCCATCGACGTTCACTGTGGCCCGGACAGCGCGCGCGCGCTCAAACAGCACTTCTTCAACGATGTGGTGTGGCCAGACTTCACGGTCCTGCCCAGCAAATCCAAGCCCATGGTGCGCCTGCGCACCGAGCGCGCGGCGCGCAAGTTCAAGGCCTGTGGTCTCGACGTGACCATGATCCCGGTGCACCACCCGGTCGAGTCCATGGGGATGCTGGTGCAGCAGGGCCAGCGCGCGTTCGTGTATTCCAGTGACACCGGACCCACCGACAAGCTGTGGAAAGCCGCGGCCAAGGTCGAGGGCCTGGCAGCGGTGTTCCTCGAGCTGTCCTTCCCCAACAGCATGCAGGCCCTGGCCGACAAGGCCGGTCACCTGACGCCCTACTCGCTGGCTCTGGAGCTGCAAAAGCTGCCGGATCCTGCGGTGCCCGTTTTCCTGTATCACCTCAAGCCGTCGCACACGGTCGAGATCCGACGCGAGCTCAGGGCGCTCAGGCGTGACAACCTCAGCGTGCTGTCACCGGGCGACGTCATCGAGATATAGCGCGCGATCCCGAGAGCCGGATCGTCGAGGTCATTCATGGCGTGGTTCAGCAAGGTGGCGCCCGGTCCCAGGGGACCCGTCGAGACCAAGGTCAAGCTGCCCGAGGGTGGGCTGTGGGAGCGCTGCCCCTCGTGCAACGAGATCGTCTACAAGGATGAGAGGGAGAAGAACTTCCAGGTGTGCCCACGCTGCACACATCACTACCGGGCCAGTGCTCGCCAGCGCCTACTGTGGACCTGTGACGCCGCCAGCTTCGTCGAGCATGACGCCAACCTGGCACCGTCGGATCCGCTCGATTTCAAGGACAGCAAGCGCTACCGCGATCGCATCAAGGCGTCGCGCAAGGCCGGGCCCGAGGGCGAGGCCTTTGTCGGCGGCATGGGCAAGATCCAGGGCATCCCGGTGAGCATCGGTGCCTTCGAGTTCTCCTTCATGGGTGGATCCATGGGCTCGGTGGTGGGCGAGAAGGTGGCGCGACTCTTCGATCGGGGTCGCGAGCACACCTGCCCGGTGATCCTGTTCTGTGCCTCGGGCGGCGCGCGCATGCAGGAGGGCATCCTGTCGCTGATGCAGATGGCCAAGACCACCGCGGCCCTGGCCGCCTTCCGTGGCGTCAAGCAGCCCTACATACCCATCCTCACCGACCCCACCACCGGGGGTGTGGCGGCGAGCTTTGCCATGCAGGGCGACGTGTCCATCGCCGAGCCCAAGGCCCTGGTGGGCTTTGCCGGGCCGCGGGTGATCGAGCAGACCATCCGCCAGAAGCTCCCCGAAGGTTTTCAGCGCAGCGAATTCCTGCTGCAGCACGGCATGCTGGATCTGATCGTGCCCCGCCCCGAGCTGCCAGCGACCCTCGCCAGGCTGATCCGCCTGCTGGTCAACTGACCGCCGTTCACCTCGCATGAACTACCGCGACGTCCTGGAAGCTCTGCGCGAACGCTCCGGCGGCGGATCCATCTACACCCTGGATCGCATGGCGCTGCTGCTCGACGCACTGGGGCACCCCGAGCGACGCTACCCGACCTGGCTGGTGGCCGGCACCAATGGCAAGGGCTCGGTGGCCGCCATGCTCGAAGCCATCGCGCGCGAGGCCGGGCTGCGCACGGGGCTCAACACCTCGCCGCACCTCAACCGGCTGAGCGAGCGCATTCGCGTCGGCGGTGACGAACTCCGCGAGCCCGAGCTGGTCGTCCTCTTCGAGCGGGTCGAGGCGGCACGGCGCAGCGCGGGTATCGACATCACCTTCTTCGAGACGGTCACGGCCATGGCCATGCTGGGCTTCGCCGAGCACGGCGTGACGCGCGGGGTGTTCGAGGTCGGCCTGGGTGGCCGGCTCGACGCCACCAACCTGCTGGATCCGCAGGTGAGCGCCGTGGTCAGCATCGATCTCGACCACGTGGGCATTTTGGGCGAGACCCGCGATCGCATTGCCCGCGAGAAGGCGGCCATCGCACGTCGTGGGCGGCCGCTGGTGCTGGGGCTGCTGGGGGCAGAGGCCATGACCGCCAGCCTCGAGGTGGCCGCGCGCATCGGCGCCAGGGTGGTGCAGGCCGAGACGCACCTGCGGGATCTGCAGCACGATGCGCCGCGCATCGAGCATCCCCTCGGCTGCGTGGCGTTGCAGCCCGCGTTGCAGGGGCCCCACCAGCTCGCCAATGCGGCCGTGGCGGCCCTGGTCGCCCTGGAGAGTGGTCTGCCTGCCGAGCTCATCGCCCGCGGTATTGCGGCGACGCGCTGGAAAGGCCGGATGGAAAGGGTCGACAGGGGAGGGCGCCCCTACCTGCTGGACTGCGCCCACAACGAGGCTGGCGCGCTCGCCCTGGGCCACGCCCTGCACGGCCAGGTCCACGGCTACGAGCTGGTGCTCGCCACCAGTGGCGGACGCGATACCGCAGCCTTCGTGCGAGCGCTTGCCCGGGGCCTAGGCTGGCCTGCCGCGGTGCAAACCTGCCAGCCGAGTGGGCACAGGTTGATCCCGGCGACCGAGGTTCGCGATCGCGTGAGCCAGGCTCTGCCTCCGGGGATAGACATCGCCACCGCCGCCTCGGTGCCGCAGGCCCTCGAGCGTGCCCCCCGTGCACCGCTGTGCCTGGTCACCGGGTCCATCTTCCTGGTCGCCGAGGCCCTGGCCGAGTTGCGCGGCGAGGCGCAGGATCCCTTCGCCACCGGCCGGTAAGCGCACCCGTCCGGAGTCACGCAGATGTCAGGGGGTTGGGGCCGCTGCTTGAAGCACAGTTGATGTGGGTCTTGAAGCCTGTCCAGATTCTGGTGACGGTTCGCACGGTGGCCAGCCCGACCTCAAGCGGCGCCTGAACAGTGCTTGAACTCATCTCTGTAACTCCATGAAATACAAATCATCCGTACCTGGGTATGCCGAAAAGTTGCTGCGCTGGGTGGGCGCTGTTAGCCTTGGGCAGCACGGGCATTGCCCACAGGTGATCATGCCCGCTGTGCGAGGTGAACAGATGGCGCGGTTCAATGGGATGGCGAGCCTGGCGATGCTGAGTGTGCTGACCCTGGGCGGCAAGGCCGGGGCCGACTCCACCAACACGATCTCGGCGGTGCAGATGGCGCGCGACGCCGCGGGGCGGACCATACGCATCCGCGGATCCACCCAGCCGACTTTTCAGCGCTTCACGTTGAACGACCCCTTCCGACTGGTGCTCGATTTCGTGGACGCCTCGATCAGCGGCGTGCCGGCCTACACCTCGGTGGGTGACAGCCTGATCGAGAGCATCAAGGTCGAGGACCAGGGCGTGAGCGGTTCCAGCCTGAGCCGGGTGATGGTGACCTTCCGACAGGAGACGGACTTCCGTGTGTCGACCGAGGGCACCGACGTGATCATTGCAATGAACGGCGCTGGCGCCGCAGGCGATGTCGCGGAGCGCCCCGAGCCGGTGACCACCCTGGCCCAGGCCGATACCGGCGGCGAGACCAGCAACGACGTGTCCCTGGACGGATCCACCCGCGCCGTGAGCATGGTGGGTTTCCGCTTTCATCAGGACGTGTCGCGGATCTTCGTGCGCACCAATGACAAGGTTCGCTACTCGGTGCGCGAGATGGGCGAGCGCAGCGTGGTCATCGAACTGCAGAACACCCAGATCCCGCTGCGCAACAACGAGCGCTTTCTCGATACCCAGTACTTCGGTTCGCCGGTGCAGCTGATCCAGCCCGAGTCCATCGAGGGAGGCACGCCCACGGTTCGCATCAAGATCAATCTCAAGAACAATGTGGCCTTCACCCACAAGCAGGTTGACAACGAGATCTGGGTCGACTTCCCCAACGGCTAGGAACCCACACCCTCGTTCCTGGCAACCCCACCTGTCCTCTCTTCCCGTTGTGTCGTCGAGCCACGCAGGGTAAAACCGGGCCTCCGGCGCAGGTCGCTGTCGCGCCACGTGCCAGAGAGGGTGAACCATGCGGATCCGCACATCGCTTCGCTGGTGGGGTGCCATCGGTGGCCTGTCCCTGGCGCTGTCCTGTACGCCGGGCTCCGGCAACGACGACGACGATGCCGCGCCACAGCCCCGGCAGTGTCTGGAGCACTGTGCCCAGACCGCTGACTGCAACACCGACTTCGAGTGCCGGGGCGCTCGCTGTGTGTACACCGGGGCGGTATCCACCCCGCAGTGCACCGACGACAGCTCGTGCACACCCATCCTCAGCGGCTGGCTCGAGCTGACCACCTGCGACAGCTCCACCGCCTGCGTGTACGGGGTCTGCGTGGTGGTGGCGGGCCAGGGCCACTGCGCCATGCCGCCGCCCTGCACCGGTCTCACCGAGGTGGTCGAATGGCCAGGGCTCGACGGAAACCCGGTGAGCGCCTGCGGCCGCACGGGCTACCGCTGCAGCAGCGGCCAGTGCTGGAAGCCCTGCGCCGACGGCGACTGTGGCGGATCCACACCGATCTGCGGCGATGACGGGCGCTGTCGCTGCGAGGGTTCGAGCTGCGACGGCAACCTCGGCGGCACGGTCTGCTTGCCCGATGGGCACTGCGGATGCCAGGCCGGTACGGACTGCCCCGCGGACACCGCGGACACCTGCTTCTCCGGCATCTGTGGCTGCGGATCCGCTGCCATCTGCACCGACCCCACCGTGCATACCAGCACGACCTGGGTGTGCGAGGTGCCGTGAGGCGAGCCGCGGTCAGCTCCGGGCTGGTGCTCGCCGCGCTGGCCTCCCTGGCCGCGCGCATGCCCATCGAGGTCCCGCTCATCGCCGGGCCCGAGGTGAGCGCCGATCCTGACGTGGTTCCCGTGATCCCTGGCCCGGCCACCCAGCCCAGCTTGGATCAGCCTGCCCCGGCGGGCGGAATGCGCATCCTGGCGGACCATGTGCGGTACCAGCACGGCAGCCAGGTGGTCTTCATCGAGGGTAACGTCGAGGTGCACCAGCCACCCTTCGTGGTCCTGGCCGACGAACTCCGGGTCGACTTCGCCCGCCACCGCATCGATGCCCTGGGCCGTGTTCGCGTCATCGAGCGCAACCGCCTGATCACTTGCCGGGAGGCCAAGGTGCAGATGCCCCTGGGCCAGGCCAGCCTCCGCGACGTGCACTTCGAGATCCGTTCCACCGACGTGCCGGTGCAGCAGGCGCGAGACCTCCAGGCCATGGGGCGTTCGTGGCCAGGGGCCCTGTGGTTGTTCGGTCAGGCCTCCGAGGTGCGGCGCGAGGCCTCGGGCGCCCTGGTGCTCAAGGATGCCACGGTCACTCCCTGCGACTGCGGAGACGACGCGCCCTCCTGGAGGCTGACCTCGTCGCACATCGACGTCATCACGGATCACGGCGCCTGGGCCCGCTGGCCCGTGATCTACATTGGCGACATCCCGGTGCTGACCCTGCCGGCCTGGTACGTCCCGCTGAGCGACCGCCAAAGTGGGCTGCTGGCGCCGCGCTTCGCCCTGCGCGATGGCTTCTGGTGGATGCAGCCGGCCTACCTGACGCTCGGCCGAAGCGCAGACCTCACGGTCACGCCCGGTGTGGTGCTGCAGCGCGGGCCCCGTCTGGAACTGGAGCTGCGCTGGGCACCTGTGCGAGGCAGCGACGGCCAGGTTCAGCTCGCGGGGCAGTGGGACGAGAAGTACCTGGCGGCGCAACACGTGGACCGCAGCACGTGGTGGGGCGGCAGCACCGACACCGGCGAGTTCGTGCCGGCCACCCGCGGAGCGCTGCGCCTGTTCCATCGCAGCAGCGGCTCGGACCAGGCTGCGGTGGTGGATGTGCGCGTCACCAGCGACCGCCACGTGGCCGGCGATTTCGGCGACAGCCTGGGCGCGCGCATCGAGCCCTACGTGCGCTCCGCGGCCCAGATCTCGAAAAGACTCGGATCCGAGGTGGTGGTGGGCGCGCAGGCGGCGGCCTACCAGGATCTGAGACAGCAGCAATTGCTGTTCTTTCCCCTGCCCGGCGAGACGCCCTACCGCGCGCCGCTGCTGTTCAGCCGCCTGTTGCCAGTGGGTCTGGGCCCCGTCGTGATCGAGGGCGATGCGGATCTGCTGCGCGCCGGTCTGGTCGGCGCAGGTCCAGCCAGTCCACTTGACCCGCAGGTGCTGCACGAGGCCTGGCGGGCTGCGGCCTGGGGCCGGGCCAGCATTCCTGTACGCCTGTTCGAGGTGGTCTCGCTGAGCGCTGGCGCCGGAACCCGCCAAGCGCTGTTCCTCGACGACAGCGGCCAGGCGCGGACGGGTGGTGTGGCCCTTCTCGATGCGCGGCTGTCCACCGAATTGCACCAGGTGTACGACCTGGGCCAGCTGCTCGAGAACCTGCCGGGCGCAGACCTGGTGCCAGGGACGGGTGCAGACCGTGCCAGGACCTACACCACCCTCACCCTGCGCCACGGCATCGAACCTTATGTGCGCTACGTCGGTGTGCCTGTGCGCTTCGAGGATGGGCGTGGTCCCTGGCCCGTGGTCGACGAGCGCGACCGCTTTCGCCCGACCCACCAGCTCCTGGCAGGTGTGCGCACCACCCTGCAGCAGACGCGAGCCCGTCGCGGGCAGCATCTGGCCGAGCTGACCCTGGCCCAGGGCCTGGATGCACGACGACTTGCCGAGGCGCTTGCGTTGACCGGTCAGGGCACGCCCGACAAGCCGGTCGAGAGGCTGCGCCTGGGTCTGTCCGACGCCTACCTGGCAGGTGTGGTGCGCTATCGCGGTCTGGCCAGCCGCCTGTTCGTGGCGGTGGATCCGGAGACCGCTCGCGTGGGCGCGCTGCTGTCGCGGATCCGCATCGCCTTCCCGAAATCGCTGACCCTGGCCCTGTCCTACGACCTGCTGGGCAGCGTGCCCACCGATCAGCTCTACGCCGCCAACCACGAGCTGTTCGGGGACACCGCCATCCCGCTACCCGAGGTACCGCTGGCGGACAGGCTGGCTGCCTCCTGCGCCATCTCACCGCTGCCCTCGACGCGCCTGAGTTACGGTGTGGAGCTGGCCATGCTGGCCGGTCGCCAGGGCGAGATCTTCGACCGCGTGCTCACCCACGGCGGCGAGATCGTCTACCGCTCGAGCTGCCAGTGCTGGGAGGCCGGCGCCCGGGTGCGCTTCTGGCCCGATCGAGCCTTGCCCGATGTGGGCTTCATCCTGACCATCTCGGGGTTTGGCGAGCAGATTAGCCTTTTTTAGGGGGCGTCGGGCGCCCCCTGTGCTGGCTGACAGGGAGCCCCCGCTCTCGAACCCGTTCTGCACGTTGCGTGTAGGCGAGCCCATGGTCTTCGTGTAGGAAGGCTGCAACCACCTGGGGGTCACCGCATCATGAACAAGATCATCGCGCTCCTCATCATGCTCGCCCTCTTTGGCTGCAAGTCCGAGCCCCGGATTGTCGACGAGGCCTCGGTGTACGCCAAGGTCAAGAAATACGTGGCGGGCAACGCCGCCAATCTGCTCCAGCCCGAGCGGCTGCCCCCCATGGTGCTCACGACCTATGGGGTCCCCAGCCACGAGCAGGCGCGTTTTTTGGAGATCTACCGGCGTTTCCTCGACTACCGCGCTCGGCTGCCACAAGAACTGCAGCGTGCGGACGCCGCCATGGAGATGACCCTCGAGCTGTCGCAGGACGACCCCGGGGACGCACTGCTCGGCGTCACCGTGCCAAGGGCGCCCACTGCTGATGACCCCGCCTACGTGGCTTACCTGCTGCATCTGGGACCGGGTGTGGATAGCGCAGCCGTCGCGGACCCCGGCTACGTGGGGCAGCTGGCCGGGCTGTTCCAGGTGACGCCTCGCGCCATACAACGCGGCCTGTGGATCGCGCTGCAGCAGGACCAGGACAGCCTGGCCAATGCCCTGGTCGGATTCATGGAAGGCGAGCTCAAGAAGGGCACCACGCTCACCCCGGACAGCTTCGCGGACAAGGTGCTGGTACCCTTCTTCACCTACGTGAGCAGGGGCTTCACGCTGACACCGGAAAACGAGGCCGCCATCGCCGAGGGCTTCGGACGAACTCTCGGCGACCCCAAAGAATTCGAAAAAGTCTTCGAGGAGTTGCGTTACCACCTCAACGGCGAGGAACCTCAGGTCCGGCGCCTGCACGCGCTCAACGCCAAGCTGCTCGAGAAAGACCTGTTTTTCTATCTGGTGCCGGGCCAGCTCACGCTGTATCGACCGCATCCCTACCGCATCGATATCGGCCGCAAGGACCTTGTGGGCATCCGCGCCCTGAAGGCTCGCGGCCCGGCGCTGCGGCGGCCCTTTGCAGGATGCTGGCCCTATGCAGACCGCGAGATCTTCTTGCCCGTGGAGCTGGTGGCCAGTCAGCGCGACGTCACCCGCGCGCTCATCGAGCACGGGACCCTGCCCTTTGCCACCACCCCGGAGTCCGAGCAGCTGTGGCGGGATCAGGGACTGGAGCTCGACGCCGCCAGGGTGAAGTCGCTCTACCAGGGACTCGCGGGCAAGGCCTTCGAGGGTGCTCAGGATGCAACCCTGCTCGCCGATCTGTTCTTCGACGCCGCCGTGATGCAGTCGCGCTGCCAGGTGGACCTGGGACCGGGCAGCGGCCTGGACAGCCTCGATGTCGCGATCGCCGCCCACGGCGCGCAGATCACCTCGGGTCGCCGCCCCGAGCTGCACCTGCTCACCTTCATCCAGGACGTGCAGGAGCAGCGCCAGAAGAGCACCGACATCGATCACAACAAGCGGCTGGACGCCGTGCTTGGCACCCTTTGGAAGATGGCCCTGCAGCGGCAGGCAGATGCCCTGAACCGCGACGGGCTGCGCAAGGCCATGCGCGCGTTTCACGATGCGCACCGCACGCTCAAGGGCAACAAGCCACTACCTGCGCTGGCGACCTTCGAGCGCGACATCGTCCAGACCCATCTCGCCGGCGCGCCCGCGCTTCCCTGACCGGGGACAGCTCCGGATCCGGGGAGAAAGGCCGTGCAGCCCCCTGTCCTCTCTTGTCGCCGGCCCTTGGTCCCCCCAGCTTGAATTCCTCCCGTGGCCCTTGCGCACGGGCTTGTCACCTTGCGTGGTGGCACGTAAGGTCCCCCGGCCGCGTCACCGGAGCACGGGCCAGCGAGGACCATGTGTGTGAACGCAGGAACACGAGCCCAGGCATGACGACAGGACGACCAGACCGCACCCTGTGTGTCCCCGACACCGGGACACCGCACCCCGGACGCGCTAGCGCGGTGTGCCGGCGCCCGCCCCCCTGAGACACGCTCGCTTCTGAGTTCCGACGACGACAACCCGGAGCCGGTTGCCGGCGCCCACCAGGGCGGGCTGGCGAGAGGGCGACATGACCGAGGCAGAGCTCAACAAGTTGCGCACCAAGATCGGGCGGCGCCGCACCTTTGCGATCATCTCCCACCCCGACGCGGGCAAGACCACGCTCACCGAGAAGCTGCTGCTGTACGGCGGAGCCATCCACCTGGCCGGCTCGGTCAAGCAGCGTCGCAAGGAACGCCAGACCACCAGCGACTGGATGGATCTCGAGCGCCAGCGCGGCATCTCGGTGTCCACGAGCGTGATGCAGTTCGAGCACGCCGGGCATTGCCTCAACCTGCTCGATACTCCGGGCCACAACGACTTCTCCGAGGACACCTATCGCACCCTGGCCGCGGTGGACTGCGCGGTGATGCTGATCGACAGCGTCAAGGGCGTCGAGTCGCAGACCGTCAAGCTGTTCAAGGTGTGCCGCCTGCGCGGCATTCCCATCGTCACCGTGATCAACAAGCTCGACCGTGCAGGCCGCGAACCCATGGACCTGCTGGACGAGATCGAGCGTGTGCTCGAGATCCCGTGCCACCCGCACACCTGGCCCGTGGGCTCGGGTCCATCGTTCCAGGGGGTCTATGACCGGACACAGCAGCAGCTGCTGCGCTTCAAGCGCGCCGAGGGAGGCTCGCGGCCCGCGCCCTTGCGGGTCGAAGACCTGCACTCCGCCGAGCTGCGGGAGACCCTCGGTGCGTCCGAGCACCGCCGCCTGCTCGACGAACTGGAACTGCTCGACGGGGCCAGCGCGCCATGGGATCGCGAGCGTTTTCTGGCTGGCCTGCTCACGCCCGTGTTCTTCGTCAGCGCCATGACCAACTTCGGGGTCGAGCCCTTCTTGCGCAGCTTCGTCGATCTGGCCCCGGCGCCGCGCGCGCGCCAGACCAGCGCGGGCCTGCTGCCGCCGGACGCGCCGCAGTTCTCGGCCTTCGTGTTCAAGATCCAGGCGAACATGGATCCGCGTCATCGCGACCGCATTGCCTTCGCACGGATCTGCGCCGGCTCCTTCCGCCCCGACATGACCGTCACCCACGTGCGCACAGGCAAGCCCATCCCTCTCACCCGGCCCTTCCTGTTCCTGGCGCAGCAGCGGGTACAGGTGGAGCAGGCCTTCTCGGGCGACGTGATCGGGCTGTGGGACACCGGCCTGTTGCGCATCGGGGACAGCCTGTGTGAGGGCGACCCCCTGGAGTTCGAGGGCATCCCGCGCTTCTCGCCCGAGCACTTCGTGCGCGTGGCCGGCGCCGACCCGCTCAAGCGCAAGCAACTCAAGAAGGGCCTGGAGCAACTCTCCGAGGAAGGGGCCGTGCAGCTGTTCTACGATCGGCACCGACTGGAGCGGGATCCGGTGCTGGGGGCGGTCGGTGTCCTGCAGTTCGAGGTGACCCAGCATCGTCTGCATTCCGAGTACGGGGCCACGGTCAGGTTCGAGGCGCTGCCCTACAAGTATGCACGCTGGATCGAGGGCGAGGCACCGCTCGACAAGCTGGACCGGCCAGGCTCCAGCACCTGTGTGCTCGACGTCGAGGGTCGGCCGCTGGTGCTGTTCGAGAGCGAGTGGTTGATGCACCGCGCCGAGCAGGATCACCCGCAGGTGCGCTTTGTTCAGGCCTTGCAGCCGGCCAGGACAGCGCGTTCGTAGCGCAGGGCCCCAGGCCTTCGGGTGCTTCCCCGGGCAGGATCTCGGTGCCCGCGCCCCCCGACGCGCAATCGCTCGGCGCGCGAGGTGGAGACCCCGCGAGGGGCTCTGAACGCCCGCCACATGAGGTGCGGGGCGGGCCTGGCCCGAACGGGAGGTCGCGCGCGCGGACCTGTGTTAAGTGTGGAGCCTGAACACCGGCCCGCCGCTGGCGTCCAATGACCTCAGGAGGGATTTCATGCGCCGAACCATCCGCACCCTGATCAGCACCGCCGCGTTGCTGGCCATCCTGGTCCCGACCTCCGCCTGCGCGTTTTTGCAGCAACTGCTGGGCAACATCCAGTACCCGGTGGTCAAGGTCACGCAGATGGTGCCCGAGCTCAAGGACATTGCCACCGCGGTGCTGCACTTCAAGCTGGCCATCAAGAATCCGAATCCGGTGGGCTTCAAGCTGGCGGGCATCGGCTACGGTCTCGATGTCGAGGGCAAGCACGTGGCCGATGGACGGACCCGCAAGGGGCTGACGCTCAAGGCCAATGGCAAGAGCGCCACCGCGGTGGACGTCAACGTCAAGCTGATCGAGATCGCAGCCTCCTTCCTCGAGCTGCTGGGCAAACCCAGCGCGGCCTACGCCGGGACCTTTGACCTCGAGTTCGACACCCCGGTGGGCAAGATCAACATCCCGATCAAGCACAGCGGCAAATTTCCACTCCCTCAGAAACCACCCATTGCACTCGAAGGTATCCAGATCAGCGGTGTCGACTTCAGCGGGGTCAAGCTGCTGGCCAAGGTGCGCATCGACAACCCCAACCCCTTCCGCATGCCGGTGGATGCGCTGCGCATGAACCTCAAGGTCAACAACCGCGACCTCGCCGGGGTCTCCGCTCCTGCCGGGCTGGCCATGGAGCCAGGTCAGCCGCTGCGCATCCCGCTCACGGTCAACGCGAGCTTCGGCGCCATCGGGTTGACTGCCGCAGACCTGACGCGCAGACCCAACCTGGCCTACAAGGCGAGCATGAACCTGGCGTCGGGACCCCTGAAGTTGCCCGCGGATCTGGCCGGGACCTTTCGATTTGCCAACTGAGGTCCGGGGTTCGTTTCCACAGCCCAGCTCAAGCCAGAGATCGCGATCGGCTCAGTCGCCGTCGGGCGGCGCGGTCTGGTACTGGACCACCTCGACGCTGGCAACGGAGATGCCCAGGTAGACCTGGACGCTGAACAGGGCGAGCACGAACCAGGCCACGGCCACGCCACCCGCGATGGCGAGGCCATGACGACGGCGGCGCAGGAACACGACGCCGATGCTGAGCACACCCAGGGCCAGCAGCAGCGCCCCGTACAGCGCGTTGCTGTGAAAGGTCAGGATGACAGCCGTCAGTCCCACGTCGGTCCCTGGGCTGCGACCTCGTCGCCATAGGTGCGCGACAGGTAGCGCAGATTGATAAAGTTGATGGCGGCGTGCGCCGCGATGGGCGCGATCAGATTGCCGGTGAGGGCGCACAGCCCACCAAACAGGAAGCCCGCACCGATGGCCATGCCGGTCCAGGGCAAGAACACCTTGCCAGGCCCCACGTGCAGCAACCCGAAGGCCAGGGCCGTGACCACCAGACCGACCACCGGCTGCATGGCACCACGAAACAGTGCCTCCTCGCCGATGGCCGAGAGCAGCGACACCATCAAGGCCTCGGACGCGCTGAAGGGCCCGAGGGACTCGAACAGGGCTCGCTCCAGCCGCTGAGCCCAGGTGAAGCGCGTGCTCAGACGCTGGCTGGCCCAGGCTGTGAGCAAGCCCACCCCCAGACCCAGTGCAGCCTGCGCCAGCAGGTACCCCGGCCCCACGTCGATGGCGAGGAGCAGGTTCTGGTCCTGGGCGGTGGCCCAGATGGCGCCGATGGTGAACAGCACACCGTAGAAAAGTGCAATGCGCGAAAGCCGGGTCGCGGTCATGACGAAGCAGCGTAGAGTTGACATTGCAGCGCGTCAAGAAGCGCGGCGCGTCTGGCCAGTGAGGTTGAGCCGCCGGGCTCGACTCGTTATAAGCGTCTCTCGCGAACCCAGGTGCACGGCGCAAACCTGGCCAGTGCGGATGGCGGTGTGCGGGCAACGGGATTCCCTCCTGTCGACGAGAGGCGGGCCCATCGGCCGGAGAAGAGAGGAACGCGATGCCACTCAACAGGGAGCTGCTGGGGCGGGTCTATGAAAGCCAGACCGGTTTCGAGGTCAGCGCCGAGGCCATCCGCGCCTATGCCCTGGCCACCAACAGCACCAACACCCGCTACCTGGGGCAGGGGGCCGTGGTCGCTCCCCCGTGCTTCTGCGTGGCCGTGAGTCGAGAGGTGCTGGCCCGGGCCCTGCTCGACCCGGACCTGCACGTCGACCTGCCGCGGCTCCTGCATACCGATCAGGTGATGCGCTTTCACCAGCCGCTACGCCCGGGTGACCGCCTGCGCGCGCGCACCACCGTGTCTTTCTTCGACGACAAGCGCACGGGTGAATGCATGGATCTGCAGAGCCAGATCCATCGCGAGAACGGTGCGCTGGTGTACGAGTCGGTGGTGGGCATCTTCATTCGCTACGAGGAGCGCAAGGCGAGCGACGCGCTCCTGCCACCGATCGGCACGCCACGCTCGGAGTTGCCGCGCGTGCCAGCCGGCGCCGAGACCCTGGTCGAGGCCAGCGTCGAGGTGGCGGCAGACCAGTCGGTGCGCTACGCCGCAGCCTCGGGCGATGACAACCCCATCCATCTCGACGAGACCTTCGCACGCAGTGTCGGCCTCCCGGGCATCATCCTGCACGGCCTGTGCACCCTGGCCATGGCCCAGCATGCCATCGTCGATGGGGTGGCCGGGGGCGACCCGACGGTCCTGCGCGCTCTGTCCTGCAAGTTCACGCGCCCCGTGCTCATGGGCGACACCCTGACCACGCGTGGTCAGCGTCTCGACGAGGGTGACGGTGTCCTGCGCCTTGGCTTCGAGGTTCTCAACCAGGCGGGCAAGGCGGTGATCAAGGACGGCGTGGCGGAGATCGCTCGGGGGTGATCGGACCGCCATCTGCGGTCACTTTGTTCCCTCGTGTCCGTCGCTCGTGACGTCCGTGCGCTCGTGGGCCATGCGGTCGAGTGGCGCCCGGAAGTAGTGCAGCGGCGAGTAGTACACGAAGTTGGTGACGCGGCTGGTGTAAACACAGGCGTACTCCTCGACCTGTGAGCCGAAGCGGCTGAGCTCGTTGCCCTCCTTGAACACGCGTCCCCAGGTCGCGTTGAAGCGATCATCAAGTTCGTCGTGCAGAGCCTCGACCTGCTCGCTGACCTGCTTGAGCTCGCGCCGCCGCTGGTCGATGTCCAGGCGCAGCGCACGCTCCAGTTCGTCGAGACCCCTCAGTTCGAGGGCGCCCAGGCGCTCGCCCCGTGACACTGGATCGTGGTGCACGATGCTCTCGACCCGCGGCAAAAAAGCTCGCAGATCGTTCAGGGCGTCGTCGAGCTGGCGGCGCCGGCGATCGAGGGCCGCCATGTGTTCATGCTCCGCGTGATCGCTGGCCAGGCGCGTCGCCTCCTCCTCCACCTCCGGTGTGATGAGCGCCGTGCGCCACAGGGTGTCCTTCTTGCTGCGCAGGATATCGCCGTAGATGTGGTCGCCCACGTACAGCACCGCGTCGCCATAGGCGCCAGCCATGCGTTCGAAGTCACGGATGTTGCCCCGCGCGTACACGATGCCGCGATCGAAACGGCCGCGGCTGAAGGTGCCCTTGACCTCGCCGGTCTCGTCGAGGACCAGGAAGGGTGCGCGCTCGGTGAAGAAGGATGGCTTGCTGGCCTCGACCACCACGACGTCGAAGTAGTTGCGCCAGGTCGGGTACTCCTCGGCCGCGCCGTCGAGCAAGAAGCGCATCAGGTGGTTGGTGTAAGCGAAACCTGAGTTGGTGAGCAGGAACAGGCGCTTGCCGGACGAGCGCAGCTTGTGCAGGGTGGCCGAGAGGGCGCGGTCGCGCTCGATGAAGCGACCGAGGTCGGCCACGATCAGACTCTTGAGCGAGCCGTCGGCGTGCAACGCATCGATGCATTCGCGCACGTCCGTGAAGATCTTCTCGTAGGAGATGGAACCGTCTTGTTCGGCCACGGGCTGCATGGGCTGACCTGCGGCGAGGCG
Source organism: Pseudomonadota bacterium (assembly GCA_043821645.1). Classification (GTDB taxonomy): domain Bacteria; phylum Myxococcota; class JACRCW01; order JAFGSX01; family JAFGSX01; genus JBDRCO01. The sequence goes on from JBDRCO010000037.1 coordinate 293,612, forward strand.
GCGATCGAAGAAATCCACCAGGGCTGCATACAGGGCGCCCTCGGGAATGGCGAACAGCGAGTCCAGCGAGGCGTAGCGCTCCGCGGGCAGCCGGATGCGCCGCAGCCGATACAGATCCCGGCGCTCCTCCCGATCGAGCAGACGACGTCCATGCATGGCCCGGCAGATGTGATCGTGGGCGTCCATCTTGAGCAGGTTGCCGCGCCGCTTGTCGACGACCAGGCCGCGAAGCACCAGCGCCGGATCGTAACTCAGCACCTTGGCTTCGACCGGGTAGCCTCGTTGCTCGATCAGGCGCTCGAGCGTCATCCGGAACTGCAGGGTCTCCATCGGCTCCTTGCGATAGACCGCCAGGGTGTAGTCGAGGTCGAAGCCGACCTGGTGGATGCTGTCGAGGCGCAGATGGCGATTGACGAAGAGGCGGCGTCCAGGCGATGCCGGCCCCGTGGGCTCGCCCGCCAGCACGAGTTCCAGGATGTCGGGATCTGTTCCGGCCGGAGCGTTCCAGGGAGGCATGTCGCCATTGTAGCGAGGGAAAGCACCTCCGAACAAGGGCGAGACTCTCCTGGGCTGGGCCATTGCGACGAGAAAAGGGCTGTGATACCAAGGAGCCTGGCTGAATGGCCAGGACGCACAGGCGGCCGTGCGGAGGACCGCTGCGGCGCGTGCGCCCATGGTTTTGATCCTGAGCTCATCTGTACTGTACGCAGCAGGGGTGAGCGCGGCACGGAGTTCGATGCGAACGTGGATCCTGCTGCTGGCCCTGTTCGTTGCCAGCGGGCCCCGCTCCGCGCTGGCGCAGGCCCAGCCACCTGTCTGGGTGGATGACGAGGCCTCGGCCGACGACGACCAGCGCAGCGCCCTCGGGGTTGTTGACGAGGATCCGGAGCCGACTGTCGGGGACGACCAGGCTGTCGGGGATGAGGACGACGCCGAGGATCCCTACCCCGAGAAGATAGACCCCACGGTGTTCACTGCGGATGGCGCGGAGCAACCGCCTCCGCCGCCACCACCGGTGCTCGATCGCCCAGCACCTCCGCCCCCGGTGAAGGGCAAGCCGGATGCATCCTCTGCAGGCATGGACCCGGTGCCGCCGACGCCCAGGCCCGGGACAGGCGACAAGTCCCCCGACACCAGCGACAAGCCTGGCAGCTTCGAGGAGAGCATCCGCGCCGTGAGCTTCGGCGAGGTGGAACGGGCCGGCGATCTGCGTGGCCAGTTCCTCGAAATGTGGCACGAGCGACGCCTCGCCCTGGCGCGGGGCGACAATCTGGCCGCGGCCAACCAGCTCAATGCCCTGATCGCACAGTTCCGTCGCTACGGTGGGGAGGGCCCCCTGGCTTCGAGTGCTCGCGACATCGGCTCGGCGCTCGCCCGCGAGGCCCGGACAGCCCTGGCAGAAAAAGACACCCGGCGTGCCGTGGCCCTGGCAGACAATGCAGCGTTGCTGGCACCGGACCAGGCACCCGTCTTCCTCACCCTGGCGAGGGTGCGGCTGGCTCACGCGCCTTTGGATCTCAAGGGCCAGGTGTCGGCTCTGCGCGGAGCGCTGCTGGCGATCCGTGGCGATCTTGGGGTGCTGATCGGCTTTGCATTGCTGGCGCTGGCACTGCTTTTCGTGGTGGCGCTGGCGGCTCCCATGCTCGCCAGCCTTGTGCTGCTACTGCGCTGCGGCCGCCTGCTCGGCCACGACCTGCGGCACCTGCTGCCCAGGGGCGTCTCGACGCTGCAGTCCTTGTTGCTGGTGTTGCTGCTCGCGGTGTTGCCGGTGCTGCTCAAGCTTGGCCCCCAGCTCGGTGTGCTGTGGTGGCTGTTGATGATCTGGGCCTACCTGACGCGACGTGAGCGCGCCGCGATGCTGGGCCTGTGGCTGATCACCGTGCTGGCGCCGATCTCACTGATCGCCGCGACGCACCTGCTGAGCCCCGAGGCCCGCGATGCCAGCCAGCTGTTCGCGCTCTCGCGCGACCTGGGTACCCGCGACGCAAAAGGCCAGCTGGTGGCACTGCTCCAGGAACACCCCGACGACGCAGCAGTACTGGGGACCCTGGGCGTGCTGCACAAGCGCGACGGCGAGCTCGAGGAGGCGCGCACCAGGCTCAACCAGGCCATCGCGAAGGAACCTGACTGGGCCTGGCTGCACAACAACCTGGGCAACGTGCGCGTGCTCGAGAGCGACATCGACGGAGGTCTGGCCGAGTACCAGCGCGCGGTCGACCTCGAGCCCACCCTGCTCGAGGCGCACTTCAACATCGCCAACCTGTATTTCCGCCAGCGCAAGATGGTGCAGGCCAAGGAGGCCAGTGCCGCCGCTCTCAACCTCGACGCCACACGCTTCGCGGCCTTCAAGGAGATGGCAGACACGGCCCCTAGCCGGATTCACAACCGCGCGGTGGTCGACATCAACCTGCCCCTGGCCGTCGCGGCGGCGCGCCTGCTCGAGGAGCCTGCCAGCAAGGCCAGGATCGAGCGCGAGGTCGGGCGCATCCTGTTCTTTGGCCTGGCTCCCGGTGCTGCGATCGGTGTCAGCGTCGGCGGTTTCGTGCTGTTGCTGGTGCTCGGGCTGTTGATTCCCCGCCTCAAGCCTGCCCATCCCTGCCCGCGCTGCGGCCAGGCCGCCTGTGCGCGTTGCGATGCCGACCTGCCTCGCCACGACGTGTGCGCGCAGTGCTTTCACGCTTTCCTGGCACCGGCCAAGAACATCGACGCCAACCTCAAGATCCGCAAGGAGATCGAGGTGCGACGCCACAAGGCGCGAGGCGACAATGTGCGCCGGCTGCTCAGTGCGCTGCTGGCAGGTTCTGGGCACCTGGTCGCGGGGGCGCCGGTGCGCGGTGTGATCGGTGTGGTGCTCTTCGTCACCATCGTCAGCGCCATCTTTTTCCTCGGTGGTGTGGTGCCCATGCCCTTCGCGGTGAGTGCGGGCTGGCCCCTAGTGCGCACGGTGGTGCTGGTCGTGCTGTTCTTGTTGCTGGCGGTGTGGGCTGTGTTCAGCGCATCGCGGCTGGAGGACTGAGCGTGGCCCTCAAGGGAACCCTCAAGGACTTCGGCATCGCCGACATCCTCCAGCTCATCGGGCACCAGCTCAAGACCGGTGTGCTCAAGCTGGCGACCAAGCAGCAGGAGGTCCGGGTTTCCTTCGTCGATGGCAACGTCGTCAAGGCTGAGAGCACGACCCGCGACAAGCAGGACCTGCTGGGCTCCATCCTGGTCCGGGCCGAGGGCCTGACCCAGGACCAGCTCGACACCGCTCTCGAGATCCAGCGTCGCACGCTCAAGCGGCTGGGCGACATCCTGGTGGACTCCGGCTACGTGTCCCGGGAGACCATTCGCGACTTCACCCGGCTGCAGACCACCGAGACCATCTACAAGCTGTTCCTGTGGAAGAGCGGGACCTACGAGTTCGAGCAGGGAGGTATCGACTACGACCCCGAATCCTACGAACCCATCCGGGCCGAGAGCGTGCTCATGGAAGGGTTCCGGATGGTCGACGAGTGGCCCTTTATCCGCAAGCGCATCACCAGCTATGCCATGCGCTTCGAGATCCTGAAGCCATTGCCCGAGGGCTCCGTTGCAGAGAACAAGCCCAACGAGGATGACTTCCTGTCTGGCATCGACGACGCGTTCTCGGCCATCGAGGAGAGCGTCCCCGAGCCCAAGCTCGAGACCTCGCTCGGTGCACACGAGCGCCTGGTCTACGGCCTGATCACCCCCGACCGCGACGCCCAGAAGCTCATCGACCTGTCGCGTCTGGGTGAGTTCGAGACCTGCAAGGCCCTGATGAACCTGCTCAATGCCGGGCTCATCGCGGGCATTGCACCGCAGAAGGGGACCCAGGCCTCGTCCCAGGATGAGGGCGGTGGCCTGGTGGCTCCGCGCGGTCCGTCGCGGGTGGTGCCGGTGCTGGTGCGGGCGGCCATGACCACCCTGCTGCTGGCACTGGTGCTACTGCTGGTGCGAATCACAGGGGTGAGCCCCCGCGGCCTGTGGCGAGATCAAACCCTGTACGCGGACGGTGTGGCCCTGGAGGAGGCCATGGGCTGGCGCAGCGAGCTCCGCCTGACCCGCGCCATCGAGGTCTACAGGCTCGAATTCGGGCGCTATCCGGAGCAGCTCACTGACCTGGTTTCCGTGGGCATCCTCAACCGTCGGGACCTGCGCTATCCCTGGCAGGACAGCTACGCCTACCGCACTAACGGTAATTCCTATCAGCTACGTAGGCCATTCCGCTGAGGTGGACAGCACAGAGTTCGTGGTAAGCTTGCAGGTCGTGCTGCACGGCAGGTCGATCCGTCCGAGCAAGGCAGCGTGAACTCACCCGGAGCGGCAGGCGCTCCAGCCGGTCCCGGACGCCACGGGCCGCCCCCTTCGAAGCTCAGAAGCGTTCGCCCTGGGAGCCACCCCACGCCGACGCAGGAGGATACCCTGGGCGCCAAATGCTTGAGTGACCGGCCCCTTGCACGACCTGGCCGCATGGACCTCGGCGGGCACAGGCTCGCCCCGGGCCGGGCACCGGGGAGCCGCCCATGAAGTTGCCCGATGCCGAGAAGGGCTGGGCCGAGCGCACTGCGGTACGGCTCGGACAGCTGGGCCTGGTGACGAGCGGCCCCGAACTGCGCTCGACGCTACGCCGCACAGGTCTGCTGCTTCTGCTGGCCGCGGCCACCGCAGGCATCATGATGCCGGCGCTGTATGGTGCCAAGTATCCGGTGAGCGAGAACCTGCTCGGGTCCTTTGCGACGACCAACTACAAGGCAGACCGCGACTACGAGATCCCGGACGCCGTGACCTCGGCCCGGCTCCGCGAGGAGGCCGTGGCGGCGGTCCCCCCGGTCTATGACCTGGATCGCCGCGTTGCCACCGAGGTGGCAGCCAATCTGCGCGCGGCCTTTGCGCACATCAACAAGGTGGCGCTGGGCGAGGGCGACACGGCAGCGTCGACCGAGGATGGAGGCGTGGTCGAGGCGCTGCCGGCCGGGAGCGCCTACACCGAGCGCCTGCAGGGCGAGCGCGAGCGCTTTCAGAGTCTGCTCGGACTGCCGGTGGAAGCCGCGCTCTACGATTCCCTGGTGGGGGTGGCCCTGGACCGGAGCCTGGGACCCACCCTGGCGAGCACCGTGGGTGACGTGCTGGAGTCCGGTGTGATCTCGGACCGGACCGCGGTCGCCAGCGAGGGCGTCGAGATCATCTCGGTGCGCACCACGCAGAATCAGAACACGCGCGAACGTCGGCGCGACGTGGAGTCTCTGGTCGAGCTGGGCGATGCCCGCGAGCGCGTGACGCGTCACCTGCGCCAGGCTCTGGTGGACAGGTCCGAGGCCGTGCGCGAGGCCTTGATCAAGCTGGCGGTGTCGAGCCTGCGGCCGACCCTGATCTACAACCGGGAGTTCACCGAGGAGCGGCGCCAGGTCTCGGCCACCACCGTCAAGCCCGTGGCCATCAAGGTGCGGCGTGGCGAGATGATCCTGCGCGACGGTGACGCCTTCCAGTCGCGGCACCTGCTCATTTTCCGGGGCATGCAGGAAGCGCAGCGCTCGCAGCGCCTGACCGTCTTCGGTTCCGGCGTGATGTTTCTGGTGCTCACCCTCATCGCGGGGCTGCGCTTTTTTGGCCGCCGCAGCCTGCGGACACTGCACCTCGAGGACAAGGACCTGCTCGCCCTGACCCTGGTGCTGTTTGCCACCGTGGCCCTGGCCACCGGCTGGAGTGCGGTCGCGCCAGCCATCCAGGAGCGCCTCCCGGGGCTGGCCCTGCCCGCGATCCGCCAGATGGTGCCGGTGTCCTTTGGGGCCATGCTCATCGGCTTTCTCATGGCGCCCGAGGTGGCCCTGCTGTTTGCGGTGACCGCCGCGGTGCTCAGCGGTCTGGCCATGGAGGCGAGCCTCCCCTTTGCCATCTACACCCTGGTCGGGAGTGTGGTGGCCGCCGCCGGCGTGGCCCGGGCGCGCCTGCGCACGACCCTGATGAAGGCGGGCTTCCTCACCGGGGTGGCCAGCGTGGTCACGGGTCTGTGCTTGCGCCTGGCCACGGGCACAACGCCTGGCTGGAACGACCTGGGAGCCCACCTGCTCTTTGGTATGGTCAGCGGCCTCAGTGCGGCCCTGATCGTGGCCGGCCTGGTCCCCGTGATCGAGGCCGTGTTCGGCTATGTCTCGGACATCAAGCTGCTCGAGCTGGCCAACCTGAACCACCCCTTGCTGCGCGAACTCATCGTGCAGGCTCCCGGGACCTATCACCACAGCATCATCATCGGTTCGCTGGTCGAGACCGGGGCGGAGGTCATCGGCGCCAACGCGCTGCTGGCACGGGTGATGGCCTATTACCACGACGTCGGCAAGATCAAGAGTCCACGCTACTTCGCGGAGAACCAGCGCGACGGCCAGAATCCTCACGACAAGCTGGCGCCGTCGATGAGTGCTCTCATCCTGCGCAGCCACGTCAAGGACGGCATGGAGCTGGCGCGCCAGCACAAGTTGCCGGCCATCGTCACCGACGCCATCATCGAACACCACGGCAACAACCTGATGACCTTCTTCTTCGAGAGGGCCAAGGGTTCGGCCGACGCCGAGGTGCAGACCATCAACGAGGTGGACTACCGCTATGCTGGGCGGCGACCGCAGTCGAGGGAGACCGCGCTGGTCATGATCGGCGACGCGGTGGAGGCCGCCTCGCGCTCGGTTCCCGATCCCACCTCGGAGCGGCTGCTCGGGCTGGTGCAGAAGACCATCAATCGGCTGTTCGCGGATGGCTCGCTGGATCAGTCCCAGCTCACGCTCAAGGACCTGCACGAGATCGCCAAGGCCTTTCACCGCGTGCTGCTCGGCATTTACCACGAGCGACCAGCCTACAGCACGCCGGCCACCAAGGAACGGCGCGCCGATACCAAGGAGATACCGCGGGAGCGCAAGGACACGCGTCCCGAGACCAAGGACAGCAACGCTCGCGAGCGGTCCGCCGACAGCGAGGGAGCCGAGCGAGGCAAGGAGGCGGCGCGTGCCAAGGGTGAGCGCCAGGGCAACGGTCCGGGCAGCGGGGCTGGCGATCGCGCCGCGCGCAGCGAGACTACTCCAGAAAATCTTAAGCGCCTCGGGAGTGATCCCTGAGGTCGAGGTCTCCCTTCTCCTGGTGGGCGCGGATCGCATGCGCGCTCTCAACCGACAGCACCGCGGTGTGGACCGACCCACCGACGTGTTGAGCTTTCCGCAGTTCGAGTCCGGGGAGCCCCTGCCCGCGGCAGGACCGCTGTCCCTGGGCGACCTGGTGGTGTGCTGGCCTGTGCTGCAGGCCCAGGCCCGTCGCCATGGCCACCACGACAGCGACGAGCTCGCCGTGCTGCTGGTGCACGGGACCCTGCACTTGCTCGGTCAGGATCACCTCGGCGCAGGCCTCGCACGCGACATGGCCGAGCGCGAGATGTGCGTGCTGTCCGCCCTCGGCGTGGCGCCAGAGCTCGCTCTCGTGGGGCGGCAGCTGCACTGATACACCGCTCACTTGTCTGCTCTGGCCGGGTCGGTCATGCTGCGGGGAGCTTTGTTCCGCAGGGACCTCGACGCTTGCCTGCCGCTGCGGCCGGCGAGGTCGGCGTCCGCCGTTGGTGATGGCCGAGACCAGAAACGAAAGCACACTGTGAGTTCACGTCGCCAGTGGATCGTCGCCGAACCGGACCAGCGTGTCGCCGAGCTGGCGCAGCAGCACCAGCTGAGTCCGCTGGTGGTGCAGGTGTTGCTCAACCGGGGGCTCGACGAGGCCGACATGCTGGGGCGCTTCCTGTCGCCGCAGCTCGGGCAGCTTCGCGATCCCTCGACGCTGGCGGGCATGGATCAGGCGGTGACACGCCTGGTCGGGGCGCTCGAGGCCCGCGAGCAGATCGGTGTGTTCGGCGACTACGACGTCGATGGGGTCACCTCGACCGCAGTGGTGTCGTGGACCCTGAACCAGCTCGGCGGCCGGGTCCTTCGTCACGTGCCGCATCGTCTGCTCGATGGCTACGGCCTGAGTGAAGCAGGCCTGCGCGTCCTGGCGGACCAGGGCGCCAGCCTCATCGTCGCCGTGGACTGCGGGGTCACCGCCCATGCCGAGATCCGTGCGGCCCAGGCCATGGGACTCGACGTGATCGTCGTCGACCACCACGCCCTCGAGGCCTCGCTGCCCGATGCCGTGGCAGTGGTCGATCCGCTGCGCAGCGACGATCACTCGGGCCTCGATGGGCTCGCCGCCGTGGGCCTGGCCTTTTTCTTGTGCGTGGCACTGCGTCGGGCGCTGCGCGAGCGAGGCTTCTTCGCGACCCGGGAGGAGCCGGACCTGCGCCAGTTGCTGGATCTGGTGGCCCTGGGCACGGTGGCGGACCAGGTCCCGCTGACCGACCAGAACCGCATCCTCGTGCATGCGGGTCTCAAGGTCTTGCAGCAGGCCAGCCGGCCGGGCATCCAGGCGCTGTGTGAAGTCGCCCGGGCCGATCCTGCTCGTCTTACCAGTAGTCGTCTGGCCTTCCAGCTGGCGCCGCGCATCAACGCCGCCGGCCGTCTCGGCGATGCCATGGCGGCGGTGGATCTGATGCTCACCGACGACCCGGTGCAGGCGCGGTCGCTGGCCAGCATGCTGGACGTCGCCAACAGCGAGCGCCGGAGCATCGAGAACCTGGTCTTCGAGCAGGCCTGCGCCCTGGTCGAGGCGGCGGGCCGGGGAGCGATCCCCGAGGCCATCGTCATCGGCGATCCTGGGTGGCACCCCGGGGTGGTGGGCATCGTGGCCAGCCGTCTGGTCGAACGCTATGGCAGGCCCAGCTTGCTGGTTGGCGCCGAGGGACGTGGCTCCGGACGCAGCGTCCCGGGGTTCAATCTTCACGAGGCGCTGGCTGCCGTGCAGCATCACCTGATCGGTTTTGGCGGTCATGCCCAGGCCGTGGGTGTGCGCATGCGGCACCAGGACCTGCCCGCTCTGCAGAACGATCTCGCCTCCGAGGCGGCGCGTGCTCTGGGGCAGGCGGCGGAGGCGCCCCCGCTGATGCTCGATGCGCGGCTGCGGGTGGCCGAGCTCGACATTGGCCTCGCCGAGGAGCTACAGCGGCTGGCGCCCTTCGGCCGCGGCAACCCGGAGCCCTTGTTCGTCCTGGACGACGTGCACTTCGTGTCGCGCTCGCAGGTGGGCGGTCACCACGTCCGCTTCGTGGTCGAGGAGGCCGGGCGCACCGCGAGCGGGATCGCGTTCCACATGGCAGACCGGCTCGAGGCCGGAGATTTTGCAGACGGCGCGCAGCTCGCCGTGGTACCTGAGGTGGACGAGTGGAACGGTCGGCGGCGGCTGTCGCTGCGGACCGTGGACGTGATCGCGCCGCTCTAGGCCGAGCGGCGTGAGATGGAGGGAGGACCATGGGTCTGCGAACGCGCAGTGGTGAGGCTCTGCCCAGGGCCCGGGTCCTGAGCGGTCTCGTCGTGGCCATGCTGCTGGTGCCTGGATTCGCCTCGAGCCAGCAACCCGTGCACTCCGAGGCTGACGGTGCCCCGGAACTGGCACCTGTCGAATCCGCCGCGGCCATCCAGCGAATCTGGACCGACATGCGACGGGCCAAGAACCAGGCCAACTACTCGGAAGTGTGCGTCAAGCTCGACATGCTGCGCGACCTCGGGCAGGACCTCGAGGCGTCCAAGCCCCTGGCGGCATATGCCTACCTGGTCTGCGCGCGGCAGCGGGTCAATTCCGGCGACATCGAGGGCACCGAGGAGTACCTGAAGCTGTCCATCGCGGCCGGGGGCGAGAAGCCCGAACACGACAAGGTGCGCGCCGAGATTGACCGTCTGCATGGGCTCGCGGCTCTGCGCAAGGGAGAGCTGGAGACAGCCTTGACGATGCTTCAGCTCGCCTATGCCCGTGGCATGGAGCAGAGCGATCGCGAGGCCGTGAGTGCGTCCTTGACCCAGTTTGCCTACGAGATGCATGGCCGTGGCGAGGATGTCAGGGCGCTGGCTTCGCTGGACGCAGCGCTGGCGATCTATCCTCGCAACCGGCAGGCCGAGATCCTGCGCCGCGATATCTGGATGTGGGATTACGGGGCCTGGATCGTGGTCGCGCTGGTGGTGTTTGGTGTGGCGATCTATTTCGTGTTTCGTCAGTGGCGCGAGGTCAAGCTTCGTGATTCGCTCATGAAGGATTGGTAACTATTCGTATTTAAATAATTTTACGCTATGCGTCAAATAACATTGACACCATTGACGCGACGCGTTATCCTGGACCTGTCAAGTCACAGCAGCATTGCTGCAGGAGGACTGAATGGCACGTCCAGCAAGTACCCCTACCAAGGCCAGACGCACGACCAGAGCTCGGCCCGCAGCCAAGAGCGCAGCCAAGGCCCACGGTTCGCAGGCGCTGTTCCAGGAAATGGTGGAGCGCGCACGCCTGATGACAGAGCAGGGTTTGCACCAGGTGGACGAGTTGCGGGAAAAGGTCGAAGCCGCGCCCCTGGCCCGCCGGTTCCTGCATCAGATCGAGGAGGGCGGCGAGCGCTTCGAGGAAGAGAAGCTGCGGGTGGTGCGCCAGGCCGAGGAGTTCCGCCTGGCCCTGCGCCAGCTGCGGGATTCGCTGTGGCATGGGCTGGGTCTTGCCACCGTCGCGGATCTGGACAAAATGGGCAGGCAGCTCAGGGCGGTGCGGAGCCAGCTGCGCCGTCAAGACCCCACTGGGGTGGTCCCGGCTGTGGACGCCTGACGCTGCACGCGGGGCGAACAACGAGGAGGAACGCATGGCACATGACAGCGAGGCCGGCAGCGCACGCACCACGCGCGGCACCAAGGCGCGGTTGCAGGAAGCCTGGCAGTCGACCCTGGGTCGCTTCGCCACCGCCGAGGAGGGCTCGCACAACCTGGTGCAGCGTCTGGTGGACTGGGGCAAGCTGACCGGCGACGAGGGGCGCAGCCTGCTCACCGAGTGGCGGCAGTCCATCGAGAGCAACCGGCGCCAGCTCGAACGCCGCGTCGAGGAAGCCATGCAGCGCTCGATGGGGCGGTTCACCATCCCCACGCAGCACGATCTCGAGGCACTCACCGCGCAGATTCGCGAGCTCGAGCGACGGGTGAGCGCGCTTGCCGAGCGCCGCGGGCTCGACACCTGAGGCCCGCGCCATCTGCCGCGTGACTGCCCCACCCGTGCTACGCATCACCGAGATCCTGGCTACCTTGAATGGCGAGAGCCGGTGGGCAGGCCTGCCCTGCGCGCTGGTCCGTCTCACGGGCTGCCCCCTGCGCTGCCGATGGTGTGACGCGACCCACGCCCACGAGGGCGGTGAGCTGCTCGAAGGCACCGAGGTCCTGACCCGGATCCGGGCGCTCGGGCTGCGGCGGGTCCTGGTGACCGGCGGCGAGCCCCTGGCGCAAGCGCACTGCCTGGGCCTGCTGCAGGCGCTGGTCGACGAGGGCCACGAGGTGTTGCTGGAAACCTCGGGGGCGCTGCCCGTCGGCGCCGTGCCTGCCGCTGTTCACCGCATCGTCGACGTCAAGCCGCCGTCAAGCGGCGAGGCCGCGCGCATGCGGCTGGACAACCTGGCACTGCTGGGCCTGGACGACGAGGTCAAGTTCGTGGTGGCGGACCGGTCGGACTTCGACGCCGCACTGCAGGTGATCCAGGCGCACGGTCTGGTCGGGCGCACCGGGATCCTGGTCTCGCCGGTGCATGACGAGCTGGCGCCCATCGTGGTGGCGCGCTGGATCCTGGACGCCGGGCTGGATACCCGCCTGAACCTGCAGCTTCACAAGCTGGCTTTCGGAGCCGCCGGAGATGCGGCCCTGGTCCAGGTGCGGGGTCGCGATCAGTCTTGATCGTCTGGTGTGCTGCGCCGGCGCGAGAACAGCTTGACCACGAGGCTCAGCTCGTCGTGCAGGAAGCGCACGGCAAGGGGAGGGAGCCGCTGCAGGGCCACGGCCTTGAGTACCTGGGCCGGCGAGCCGAGGCTCAACTTGTCGTCGTCGGGAATCCTGGTCTCGATGCGCAATACGCCGTTGCCCTCGGGTTCCATCTGGGCGCCCAGCTCGCTCAGGATACGGAGCATGGGCGCGTTCTCCTCGAGCACGTAGCCGCGGAACACGTGGATGCCATTCTGGCGAGCGGAGCGACTGAGATAGCGCAGCAGCAGGGTGCCCAGACCACGGCTGTGGTGGGAATCGACCACGGTCACCGCCGCCTCAGCCACCTCGGGCTCGTCGGCGATGCGGACGTAGCGGGCGATGCCCAGGCCACTGGTGCGCTGATCCGGATCCCAGGCCACCCAGGCCATGTGGCTGGTGTAGTCGACCTCTGTCAGGTAGCGCAGTTGCTCCTCGGTGAAATCCTTGATCGGGGCCATGAAACGACGGTAGCGGGATTGCACGGACAGCTGCCCCAGGCCGGCGCGCAGGGCGGACTTGTCCTCGGGGCAGACGGGGCGGATCAGGACACGACCTCCGTCGCGGAGCCTTTCCTCGATGGGGTCCAATCCCGGCTTCACCACCGCGCCACCTCCAGGCCGCAGCATAGCCTGCCCCGGCCAACGGGGCGACGGCACTTGCGTCTTTTTCACGCGGGTCTGATAACCTCGCCTCGTGCGACACCTCCCAAGAAACTGCGCTGTCCTCGTCGTCATGGTGCTGGCCTCCGCGTGCCCGCGGGGAGATCACGACGACGAGAAACGCGGAGGCGAGGTGCCGGCAGTGCGCGTGGAGCTGGTGCGGCGCGGCGACATCGGCCGCGACGTGGTGGCGACTGCCGCCGTCGAGTCCCAGCGCGCCGTCGACCTGTTTGCCGAGACCACCGGTCTGGTGGCCAGCCTTCCGGTCGAGGAAGGCGACGTGGTGCGCGCCGGGCAGCTGCTGTGCGCCATCAGCAACGCCATGACCCAGGTCGCCCTGGACCGCGCCCGTCTCGAGGTCGAACAGCTGAAGAGCGAACTCGTCAGCACCACCAGGCTCGACGAGAAGGGCTTCGTGTCCCGGCGCACCCGTGAGGATATCGAGTTCAGGCTGCGCCGCGCCGAGCTCGAGCAGCAACGCAACGAGGAGGAATCACGGCGTCAGCGCGTGGTGGCCCCCTTCGCCGGCGTCATCTCCCGCCGGTATGTCACCCCGGGGGAGCAGGTCGTGCCGCAGCGCCGCCTGCTGTCCCTGGTCGACCACACCGACCTGCGGGTGGTGCTCTCGGTGCCCGAGTCGCAGATGCGGGGTCTGGTGGCGGATCTGCCCGTGAGCCTGCGCTCGGTATCGACGGACGCCCGGGCCCAGGGGAAGGTCCTGCGTCTCGCTCCGGTGGTGGACGCGCGCTCGGGCACCGTGCGGGTGACCGTGACCGTGCCTCACGATCAGGGGTTGCTGCCCGGAATGCTCGTCTCCGCGACCATCCGAGTGGAACAGCATGACAACGTGGCGCTGGCGCCGCGCCGTGCCCTGGACCTCGACGCGCCGGTGCCAACACTGTATCGGCTGACCTCTCGCGAGGGGGACGCAGGCCTTGTCTGGATCGCCGGACGGGTGGCGCCGAGTCTGGGGATCCTGGGTGACGACCACATCGAGATCCTCGATGGCCTCGAGGTCGGGGCCCAGGTCGTGGTCGCAGGTCAGACCACGTTGCGCGACGGCATCGTCGTGCGCGTGGTGGGCGAGCGCGCGTCGAACGCCGACGCGGCGGGCTCAGACGGAGGTGCTCGGGGCGAGGATGCGGCGGTGGGTCCCGGCGGGCTCTGAAGCGCCTCAGCGGAACGGGCGCGCCTCCGTGTCGTCGGGGATCTCCAGTCGTGCCGTCACGGATCCCGGTTCTGGCCCATAGATCCAGCGCACCACTCCCTCGACCACAAAACCAAACAACCCGAACAGCAGCAGCGGGAGCAGCAGCATGGCCGCGAGCAGCTTGCCGGGAGCCGTGGCGCGCCGCACCCGTCCACTCGGATCGGTCGCGGTGGGTCGGGTGGCAAGTGATGGCGACTGCTTGCGAGGAAGCGGTGGATCCAGTGCCAGGAAGCTGCCCGACAGCAGGGCCACATCCTGCTCCTCGCCGGCACCTTTCTCGAGCCCGGCGGTCCCCTCGAGTTCCGCGGCCAGGTACTCCGCGAGCAGCAGCGAGTCCGATCCCCTGGGCAGCACCCGCAGCAAGCGCTCGCAGGCCAGCTTGAAGTCGCGCGCACTCTGGAAGCGGCGCTCGGGCTTGGGGTCGAGGGCCGTGCGCAGGATGCGGTCGACGATGGGCGGCAGGTGTGGCCGGAGCTCCAGCACCGAGGGATAGTCACCGCCCTTGATCACGGACACCACGGCCTCTTCGGGCTGCTGATCGAACAGGCGCCTCCCGGCGAGCATCTCCCACAACACCGTGCCGACGGCGAAGATGTCGCTGCGACGATCCAGGGGTGCACCCGAGATCTGCTCGGGCGACATGTAGCGAAACTTCCCCTTGACGATACCGACCCTAGTCATCACGCTCTGCAGCTTGCTCTTGGCCACGCCAAAGTCGCACACCTTGGCGACCCCGGCGCGCGAAACCAGGACATTGACCGGAGAGATGTCGCGATGAATCAGCCCCAGCGGCCGGCCGCGCGCGTCACGACGCTCGTGGGCAAAGTGCAGGCCGCCGAGCATGTCGGCGGTGATGCGCAGCGCGTGCTGCAGGGGCACGGGTCTGCCCACCGCGGAGGCATTGTCGATGACCCAGCGCAGAGTGGCGCCAGGAACGAACTCCATGGCGATGTAGTAGGATCCCTTTTCTTCCCCCAGCGCATAGATCTGGACGATGTGGGGATGGTCGAGCAGGGCCTGCACCCTGGCCTCGTCGAGGAACATGGCCAGCACCTCGCTGTCGCCGAGCAGCTTCTTGGCGATGCGCTTGATCACCACGCGCTTTTCAAAGCCGCCGGGCCCCACCTTCTTGGCGAGGAAGATCTCGGCCATGCCGCCTGCAGCGAGGAGCTGGATGATGTCGTAGTCGCCCAGGCGTTCGGGTGCGAGGATGTCCATTCCGCGAGCCATGTTGGTCCGGCACCATATCACACGCGCAGGCCTGTGCCATGACTGCGCTTCCCTCGGCGACCCGGCGTGCCGGGCGACTGCATGCCACCGCCATCGCGGTGATCCTGGCCGCAGGTGCGACCGTGCTCACGTCGGCAGGGCTGGGCAGCTGGGCGGTGCCCGGGCCTCTGTCCGGGATCCTGCTCGGGGTCTGGATCCTGAGCACTACCCTGTTGCTGGTCTGGGTGCATGCCGCCGATGCCTTTGCGGTGGGATTCGCGGCGCCACTGCAACGCCCCGTCGAGAGTGCCGTTCTGGTCACCGCGGCGATGGCCTTGCTGCTCGAAGGTGCGTTGCTCGGTGGCGGGGTGCTGAGCTCGCTGGGAATGCGCTGGTTGCCCTTGTTGCCCTGGGCTCCCTGGTTCCCGGACACGGTGCTGGCCGGACGCCTGGTGGCTGGCCTGCTGGCCACCCTGATCGTCGGTGTCGGAGCCCGGGGGTGGGTGGGATCCGCCGTGGCCTCCATCCTCGCCGCGGGCGCGACGCTGGTCGGTGTGCTGGCGGTGTTGAACGGTGGCGCGACGCCGGCTACGCCCGTCGAGGTGACGGACGAGCTGCGGGGGTGGTTTGCCGCCGCGCCCTTGCTGTCCCTGCTTCCTCTGCTGGTGCTGGCCCCTGCCTTCAAGCCCCCCAAGCGCCGGACCCTGGGGACCGCCGCGGTGGGACTGGTGGTGGGCGTGGTCGCCCTCGCGCTGGGTGCTCCCCTGTTGCTGCGATCGGCCCTGGGCGCGCAGGACAGGACAGAGCTCGTGCTGCTGGCCTGCTGGACGCCGGCGGTGCTGCTGGCCGTGCTACACAGGCTGGTGGTGGGCTACGAGGTTGCCGCCGGGATCGAGCGCAGCGGGTTGTTTCCGACCTGGCTGGTCCGCCGCAGCCGGCGTCTGGGAACCCCGGTACCGGTGCTGATCCTGCAGCTGCTGGGCATGCTCGGCGTGATCTTCCTGCTCGATGTGGAGCACAGCTTTGCAAGCGCGGTGGCGCTTGCCGGGCTGGCCACGGGGCTGTTTGCGGTGCAGGCGGGGCGCCTGGGCTGGCAGCAGCGACGGTGGTGGGTCCTGCCCTGCGCTGCGGTGGCCGTACTCGGAGCCTCGACCTTCGTCGTCATCGCGGCCCGGGAAGCCTCGGACATCGTAGTGGTCCTCCTCGTCGCCAGCGCCCTGCTCGGTGCGGTGGCGCTGGGAGTCCGCGCTTCCAAGCCTCATGTGCCACACCTGCGCGCCGAGTCCGTCGAGGCGCTGGCGGCCTCCTCACCGCGCGGGATCCCCATCCTGACGCTGCACGAGGCGCTCGAGGTCGCGGATAACTACAAGGCGCGGGTCCTTGTGGCCACCCTGCGCGGCAGTCACGACCTGATGGAACGGGCCGCCCTGAGGGCCGAGGATGATCGCGCCGTGTTCGTGCTTTTCGTCGACGAGATCCCGGGGATGTTCTATCCACCGCACGTCGCGCCCTCGGCGACCGCGGTCGAGTTGCTGCTCAAGGTGTGCAGTGAACTCGATGCCCGCGGCTACCAGGGCATTCCGATCTGGCGCGTGGCTCATGACGTCGCCGCGTCCATCGCCCAGGCCGCTCGCGATCTGCATGTCGATCGCGTGATCGTGGATGTGGGTGCAGCCCGGCCCCTGGGCGAAGTGCTTCGGGGAGGGACGCTGAGCCGCTTGCGCACCTTGCTGGGTAAGCTGTCCCTCGAGGTCGTTCGGCCAGAATCCCGTTCCTGACCGCAGCGTTCCGGGAGCGAGCCCGGCACGAGCTGGACCCGGCGGCCCCGATGCCCGGGGAACGGCCGGGGTGGTCCGCAACCAGGATGGTTGAAAATGTATGAGAGCCACCTACAAGCCGCTTGACAGCCCAGATCCGGCAGCTATAGTGCGCCGACTTCGAGAGGGGAGACCCGATCGGGGCCCGTCTCGCCGCACTGCGCGACGGGGGTTCTTTGAGGTGGCCAGGATACGCGTAGCCACTTCCGGCCCGCCGACGGGCGAAGTGGCTTTCGCTTTTTGATGGAGAAGACGAGAACATGCCGACCGTCAGCCAGCTGGTCCGGAAGGGGCGCGAGAAGGTCAACGAGAAGACCGCAGCCCCGGCCCTCAAGCGATGCCCGCAAAAGCGCGGCGTCTGCGTTCGCGTCTACACGTCGACACCGAAGAAGCCCAACTCGGCGTTGCGCAAGGTGGCCCGCGTGCGCCTGAGCAATCAGATCGAGGTGACGACCTACATCCCCGGCGAGGGCCACAACCTGCAGGAGCACTCGGTGGTGCTCATCCGCGGCGGCCGCGTCAAGGACCTGCCCGGTGTCCGCTACCACGTGGTTCGCGGCACGCTGGACTCGGTGGGTGTCAATAACCGCCGCCAGAGCCGTTCCAAGTACGGCGCCAAGCGCCCCAAGTGAGCGTGAGGAGTCAAGGTCATGCCGCGACGTCGTGAAGTTCCCAAGCGTAAGATCCTGCCCGATCCCAAGTACAAGGATCGGACGATCTCCAAGTTCGTCAACGTGATGATGGAGCGGGGCAAGAAGTCCACCGCCGAGCGGATCATCTACACCGCCCTCGACGTCATCGAGAAGCGGACCAAGGAAGAGCCGCTCAAGGTGTTCAAGAAAGCCCTCGACTCGATCAAGCCGGCCCTCGAGGTCAAGAGCCGCCGCGTCGGTGGTTCGACCTACCAGGTGCCCGTCGAGGTACGCCCCGAGCGCCGCGCGGCTCTGGCCATGCGCTGGCTCAAGCAGTACGCGGCCAGCCGCGGCGAGAAGACCATGGCCGAGAAGCTGGCTGGCGAGGTTCTGGACGCCGCCTCGGGCAAGGGCAACGCGGTCAAGAAGCGTGAGGACACGCACCGCATGGCCGAGGCCAACAAGGCCTTTGCCCATTACCGGTGGTAAGCAGTTTCTGAGGGGCCTCCGGCCTCGGGTCGGTGGCCGTCCGCTCTTTGACAGCGGGAGAGCAGATGGGTGGGCGGACAGGATCCGCGCCACCCAGGGTGATGCTGATCGGGTGCGTGCCGTCGAGCTCGGGTCGACGGAACTGGGTCTGGCCGACAGATCCTGAAGGCGGAGCGATTCGGACGATGGCAAGCGCGCGTACCAGCACCGGCGACGACGCCCTGCACCTGATCCGCAACATCGGGATCATGGCGCACATCGACGCTGGCAAGACCACGACCACGGAGCGGGTCCTGTTCTACACAGGCATCTCGCACCGCATGGGCGAGGTGCACGACGGCGCGGCGGTCATGGACTGGATGATCCAGGAACGCGAGCGCGGCATCACCATCACCTCCGCTGCCACCACCTGCTTCTGGCTCGATCATCGCGTCAACGTCATCGACACCCCGGGACATGTCGACTTCACCATGGAAGTCGAGCGCAGCCTGCGCGTTCTCGACGGCGCCATCTGCGTCTTCGATGCGGTGGCGGGCGTCGAGCCTCAGAGTGAGACGGTGTGGCGGCAGGCAGATCGTTATGGCGTGCCGCGCATCTGCTTCGTCAACAAGATGGATCGCTCGGGTGCGGACTTCGATCGCTGCGTGCGCATGATCCGCGAGCGCCTGGGTGCCACCCCGGCCGTGGTGCAGATCCCCATCGGCAGCGAGGAGAACTACCGCGGCGTCATCGACCTGGTCGAGATGCGCGCCATCATCTGGGACGAAGAGACCCTGGGCGCCAAGTTCCGCTTCGCGGACATCCCGGCCGAGCACGCCGACGAGGCCACGCTCGCCCGCGAGCAACTGTGTGAGCTGCTGGCGGACGCCGACGACAGCTTCGCCGAGCGCTACCTGGCGGGCGAGGTCCTGGGCGTCGACGAGATCCGGGCCGCGCTTCGCGCTGGCACCGTGCATTTCAAGTTCGTGCCCGTGCTGTGCGGCTCCGCGTTCAAGAACAAGGGTGTGCAGCCGCTGCTCGACGCTGTGGTGTACTATCTGCCCTCGCCCCTGGATATCCCACCGGTCAAGGGATTCCACCCGGCCACCGAGGCCGAGGTGCATCGTCCCACCTCCCTGGCCGAGCCCCTGGCGGCCATGGTGTTCAAGATCGTCACCGATCCCTATGTCGGGCAGCTTGCCTTCGTGCGCGTGTACGCGGGTGTGCTGCAGGCCGGCGATAGCGTGTACAACTCGCGCCAGGATGTGATGGGGCGGGTCGGACGTGTGCTGCAGATGCACGCGAACTCGCGCGAGGAGATCAAGGAGATCACCGCGGGCAACATCGGCGCGGTGCTGGGTCTGCGCAGCGCGGCCACCGGCGACACCCTGTGCGACGCCGCGGCGCCGATCCGCCTGGATCCCATCAATGCGCCCGAGCCTGTCATCGACATCGCCATCGAGCCCAAGACCCAGGCCGACGACGAGCGGCTGTCCATGAGCCTGCACAAGCTGGCGCTCGAGGATCCCTCGTTCAAGGTTCACACCGACGCGGATTCCGGACAGACCATCATCCGCGGGATGGGCGAGCTGCACCTCGAGATCATCTGTGATCGCCTGCGCCGGGAGTTCAAGGTCGAGTGCAACGTGGGCCGACCCCAGGTCGCGTACCGCGAGGGCATCCTGGGTCGCGCCAAGCACGAAGGTCGGTACATCCAGCAGAGCGGTGGCCGTGGCCAGTATGGCCATGCGGTGATCGCGGTCGAGCCAGGCGAGAAGGGCTCGGGGATCGTGTTCGAGGATGAGACCACCGGCGGCGTGGTGCCCCGGGAGTACATCGGTGCGATCCAGCGCGGTGTCGTCGAGGCGGCCAGCAACGGCCTGCTCGCCGGCTACCCGGTGCTCGACGTCAAGGCGGCCCTGGTCGATGGCAGCTACCACGAGGTGGACTCCAGCGACCTGGCTTTCAAGATCGCTGCGTCCATGGCCTTCCGCGAGGCCTGTCGGCGCGCCACGCCCATCCTTCTCGAGCCCATGATGACGCTCGAGGTGGTCACACCCGACGCTTTCACCGGGGACGTGGTGGGCGACCTCAGTTCGCGCCGGGCGCGCATGACGGGTATCGAAGCTCACATGGGGACCCAGAACATCCGGGCCCTGGCCCCCCTGAGCGAGATGTTCGGATACGCCACGGATCTGCGGTCCAAGACCCAGGGCAGGGCCAATTACAGCATGTTTTTTTCGCACTACGAGCAGGTGCCCGAGCTGCTGGCCAAGAAGATCATCGAGACATCGACCACCGGGACGCGGGGCGGTGCTGTTCGTGCTCGCGCTGGGATGTGACAACGGTGTAGAAGTACGGCGCCCTGGGGCGCCAGACACGATTCAAGGAGAACGCACAATGGCCAAGGAAAAGTTCAACCGCGACAAGCCGCACGTGAACGTCGGGACCATCGGTCACGTGGACCACGGCAAGACCACGCTGACGGCCGCGTTGACTAAGGTGGCGTCCGCCAAGGGCTGGGCCAAGTACATCAGCTAC
>JBDRCO010000038.1:0-28943 GCA_043821645.1 Pseudomonadota bacterium
CATGTTCTGGCGGCGCCCCACAAAGGCGGCATCGAAGTGCACGTTGGCCGGGCTCTGCTGCAGCTCGACGTAGGTGTTCAGGTCGCCGTCGACGTCGATGAAGATCTCCACCGCCTCCTCGTTGTAGATGGGATCGTCGCGGGTGCGGAAGCTGGTCCAGATGTCGCGGTCCTGGCAGTCGAAGCCCAGGTACAGGTTCTTGTCGTCGTACAGCACGCGCGCAGTGGTGCCGTTCGAGGGCGTGCCGCGACCGTGGTAGTTGACGAAGGGTCCCAGGCGCTGGGCGCTGGCCCAGCCAGGCTCGTTCAGAGCGCCGTCGATGGTGATGGAGCCACCGGTGGGCAGGGCCACGGCCTCGGGCAGATCGCGTCCGCCGCGCAGCGACACCTGGGTTGCTGGTACGCGGTTCTGACCGTCGTGACGATCCTTCTCGTCGACGCGCAGGCGCTGCTCGCCCTGGTACAGCCCCACATACAGTTGCAGGGTGCGTCCGGGGAGGCCCGGCGGCAGGCGAAGGCGACGCTGCTCCTCGACCAGGTCACCGCGCTGCCACTGGCTGGTCGGATATTTCCCGTCGAGAGGATCGTGATCATCCTGCAGCTGGGTCAGCTCGGCCCCGGGGAGCTGGCCGTGGACGAACACCCGCCAGTCGTCGAACAGGTTGTCGAGGGCCTCGAAGCGCAGGGTCAGGGTCACCGTGTCACCCGGCGCGGCCTCGGCGGGCAGCACGCTGGCCGATAGCAGTCGGATCTTGCCCTCGAAGCTGGCCAGGGGTGCTCCCTGTGGCGCGGGTGCCGGGGTGCGCTTGACGGCGCCGTCCTCGAGGGTCACAGAATGGTGGGCAGGCGCCGGGCGTGGGCAGCCGGTCACACACGGGAGCAGGACGACAACACCGGTGGCGAGCAGGAGCCTGACGGAGCGGGCATGTGACACGGCAGATCTCCTCTTTACATGGGTGCGAAGAATAATCGCCCCAGGTGGGGCGTCTGCTCAAGCGACCAGGGACTTTTTTGCAGGGTGAAACCATGAAAAAGCATGTGCTGGTGGTGATGATGGGCGCGATCGTGCTGTGGCAGCTCGGTTGCGTCACGGTCGATCGCGAGGTCGTGCGTGACTCTCGCCGACCGGCGTCTGCGCCGCCGCCGGTGGCCGAGGCCCAGCCAGAGCCTCCGCCGCCGCAGGACGTGGCGCCGCCGCCGAGCGTGGGTGCGGTGGACTTCTTTTACCAGCCCCTCGAACCCTACGGTGTGTGGGTCAACAGTCCGCGCTACGGCACGGTGTGGATGCCGCATCGCCATCTCGTGGGGGCCAACTGGAGGCCCTACACCTATGGTCACTGGGAACTGACCGAGTACGGCTGGACCTGGGTGTCGGACTTCGAGTGGGGCTGGGCACCCTTTCATTATGGGCGCTGGGCCTGGGAGCCCGCCTATGGCTGGGTCTGGGCTCCGGACACCACCTGGGGTCCTGCCTGGGTGTACTGGCGCACCGGTGACGCGTACATGGGCTGGGCACCCATGGCTCCGGGCGTCTACGTGGGGACCATGGCTGCGGTCGCCGTGGGGTCGTGGATCTTCATCGAGAGCGCCTACTTCCTGGCGCCACGGGTGCATAGCCACATCATCTATGGCTCGCGGGTGCATGACTGCATCGGTCACACCGACTACTACGGGCACTACGGCACCTACCACTCGCACAACTACTACTACGGTCCGCCGCGGGACTACGTGCACCACCACACCCACCGCGTGGTGACCTATCGCTCGGCCAGTTCCCTCGATACACCGAGCCGACCTGTGTACCGGCCACCCAGCCACGCCAACGCCGCTCACGGCTCGGATCGCGGTGCCAGCCCGAGCCACGGTACAAGCTCGGGCAGCAATGCGGGCCATGGCGGCTCCGGAGCTCAGCCCTACGGACAGGGTAACGACGGCAACGCCGCCCACGGTGACCAGGGCAATGGCCAGGGCCACGGCCGCGATGGCGACCAGGGGCAGGGTCGTGACCAGCCGCCCTCCGACGGCTATCCCAAGGACAGGGCAGCCGGTGAGCGCGGTGCGGCAATGGACGAGGGTCGCAAGCAGCCCGAGGCCCCCCTGCTCACGCCGCCGTCGCGCGAGTCCGCGCCGGATCGCGGAGCGCCGCCCAAGGACGAGATCTCTCCACCGTCGCGGGGCGACCGCCTGGAGCCGGGCACCGGCACCACGCCGCCTTCGCGTTACGATGCACCGCCACCTCGGGAAGAGACGCCTCCCTCGCGCTACACGCCGCCGCCGCGCAGCGAGCCGCCGTCTCGAAGCGAACCCCCGCCCCGCAGCGAGCCTCCACCGACACGCTACACCCCGCCCCCCAAGCGCGAGGAGCCTCCACCGACGCGCTACAGCCCTCCTCCGTCGCGCTCGCAGCCGCCGCCGTCGCGCACCAGTCCTCCACCGTCGCGCTCGCAGCCGCCGCCGAGCAATTCCGGCTCGTCGAACACGAGCAAGAAGAAGAAGAGTGACGACGACGACAAGAAGGACAAGGACAAGCCCAGAAGCCGGTACCGCTAGACCGATTTCGCCCTGAAGAGATCGGATGGTGTGGGGCGCAGGGGCAGGGATTTTTGCGGACTCATCGCTCGAAGCACCCGCACAGGCAGGGGTGATAGAAGGCGCTGTCAGGGCAGCCGGCACTCGCTGTCGACGCAGCTGAAGCCGCAGGGACAGGGCGTGTGTTCCGAGCAGTAGCGGGTGCAGTAGTAGGCACCTCGCCTGTTGCTGGCGTCGAGATCGATGCAGCTGGCGCCGCCGCAGGGGTCGCTGTCGTAGAGGTCGGCGCAGCTGGTGCCCACGGGCATGGTGCAGGTCTCGCCAGCCCAGCAGTCGGCGCCGGGACAGCTCACGTCCTCGCTGCAGATGATGCGGCAGGCCCCGTGGGCGCAGCGGCGATCCGGCGGGCAATGCCAGTCCTCGCTGCACCCGGTGAGGTCGGCTGCACAGGAGCCGTTGGCGCTGCAATCGGGCAGCGGCGTGCAGCGGGTGCCCGCGTCGCTGCCGGGCAGGGGCCACAGTGAGAACTCGGGACAGCTGGCGCAGGTGCGATCGTCGCAGCCTTGCCCTGGATCGTAGTCTGCACGGCACGTGTTGCGGGCGGGGTCGCAGCACGCGCTGGCCTCGCTGCAGTCGGCCACGCTGCCGCAGCTGCCGCTCTCGCAGGTGCCCGCGGCGAACAGGCAGGGCAGCTCGAAGTTCCGGCGCAGCCGGCACACCTGGCCCTCGCCGCAGTCGGCAGCGCTGTCACAGGGGCGGCCCGACAGAACGCAGATGTCCACGCAGCCCGTGGCGAACAGCAGGCCGAGGCCCACCAGGATCCGGCTGTCGGCGCGCAAATTCACGGTGCACTGTCCTTGTCGGCTTGGTCGTGGTGGCCAGCGCCCCGCTCCAGCAGGGCCGGGTCGATGGCGACCCTGGCCACGCGCACCTGGTCGACACCGATGACGATGTGGTCCGCGGCGCCGAGCGCGCACAGGAGCGTGCCGAGCAGGGCCAGGTTGACCCCTCCCATGCCGAGGAGCAGGCGCTCGCGCAGCGGCACCCCGGTGGCGAAGGCGTAGATCGCTGCGCTGCCGCCCGCGAGCAGGCCCAGGCCGCCGACGCCGACCAGGGACCAGGCGCGCACGCGGTCGCCGAGGTACAGCGCGTCGGTGTCCTTTTGTACCTGCTGTCGCGTGCTGGCGTCGAGGGTGAGCATGGAGAAGCGCTCGTAGCTTGCGGGCTGTCCGTCAATGTAGGGGGTCACCAGGCGCGCCTCGCCCTCGTGCGGCTGGGCGATGAAGCGCTCGCCGCCGGCTGCCAGGGGCAGGCGATCGGACCAGCGCAGGTCGCGGCTGAGCACGGACAGGTGGGCGCGGGGCGCCTCTGGCCGGGGAGGACGCGAGCGCACCGTCGCCACCTCGGGCGGAGGGCTGCGCAACCCCGCCACCAGCTCGGCGTAGGGCCGGGCGGCGGCGCGTCCTTCGTCACTCGCCGCGAAGCGCTGCAGGCTGTCGCGGCCGTGCGGAACACCGAACAGCTGGTCGAAGGCATCCTCGGCCGCGCCCCGGGCGCGGGTGCGCCGGGGCCGAAGGTCGCGGGCATCCACGCGCTGCACCAGGTCGAGTTCGCGCAGCCGCACCTCGCGGTCCTCCCGTGCCGCCACCAGGTAGCCCAGCCGCGTGCCCCGGGGCAGGCGCAGCGACAGGGGTGCGTCGCCCGCGGGGTGCAGGTCGGCCCAGCGCATGCCCAGGGCGTCCTCGAGGTAGAGGTGACGGCGGAGGTCCGGCGCCAGCACGATCTCGGGTCCGCTGTGGCGGCGCAGGTCGATCAGGGCGTCGTCGTCGACAGGCGGGCGGATGGTGGTGTGTGGACGGTAGGCGGGGTCGGGCAGGCTGGCGTTGGAGCGCTCGACAAAGGCGGCCAGCTCGACGTAGCGTACGCGGCCGTCACCGTCGACGTCGGCGGCACCGGACAGGGCCGAGCGCAGCTCGTGACCGAACACGCCGGAGCGCAGGGCTTCCCACTCGAAGCTCTGCTCGCCACCGGCACTGCTCAGCACCACGCCGGTGCGCCGCGCCAGCTCCTCGGGGATGGGTGCTGCGGCCAGCTCCGGGGCGGGCCGCCTGGGCACGCCGGCACCGCGATCGAACACCACGAAGTATGCGCGGCAGGCGTCGATCACCACGTGGTTGAGGTCGGCACCCGGGGTGGCGATCACCTCGCGCCACAGGCTGCTGCGTCGGAGCACGCCGTCCTCGAGGGACACCGCGCCCTCGCCGTCGATGATGTCGCCGTGGCCGGCGTACCAGAAGGTGAACACGCTGCGCTCTCCGCGCGCTCGCGCCTGGGCCACCCCGGCTGCAATCTCCGCCAGACTCTGGCGCAGGGCGGGCCAGGTCGGCGGTCGGGGCGTTCCGGCGTAACCGCGCACCGCCGCGCGCTCGGCCGTCTCCTCGTCGAAGCGGGCGTGCCACCACACCTGCATGCCCGCGCCGGCCAGCACCTGCGCGGTCTTGTAGGCGTCATCGTCGGCGTAGCGCAGAGGCGTGGAGCGGCCCGGGAGAGGCTGGTTGCTGCCCACCACCAGCGCGAAGCTGGCCGTGGGGGGCTCCACCGCCGCACCCAAGACGAGGCCAAGCAGGGCCGCGATCACGGCGTGCCTCCGTCGCTGGCAAGGACCTGCGTGCGCAGGATCTGAGCGCGACCAAAGCGCGCGATGGCTGCCGCGCGCTGATCCGCTGGCACCGCGGTCAGCGCTCGCTCGACGTCGAGGGCGGGGGTGGGGCGCGCGGTGAAGAGCGCGATGATGTCGACGGTTCCTGCAGGCAGGGCTGGAGAAAAAGCATCGGGCAGGGCGCCCGCCGCGGGCAATCCCTCGAGGCGCAGCGGATCTCCGTCGCTGCTGGCCGGATACAGGTTGTGCACCTGGCCGGTGCTGTCGACGAGGAACAGCAGCAGCCAGCGGTGGTGCTCGCGGTTGTCCACCCGGAAGCCCAGCTCGCTGCCCGGCGCCAGCGAGGTGCCCAGGGGTTCGAAGGTGTCGCGGCCCACCGGTCGCACCAGGCCCTCGATGCGGCTCTCCACGGCGCCTTCGTCACCTCGCGCTTGCCACTCGGTCGGGGCCGGCTTGAGGCTGATCCACAGGGTGATCAGGGCTGCGGCCGCGGCCACGCTCAACCCGCCGAACCACAGCGGTGCGCGCGCCGACGGGGTCGCGTGCAGCACCAGCGCCTGCCGGGTCAGGCGTCGGCCCACGCGCGCGTCGGCATCGGGGAGCAGCGACTCCCACTCGACGTGACGCTGGAAATGGGCGCGGCACTCCGAGCAGGCCTCGACATGGGCGAGCAGTCCGCGCAGCAGCAGGTCGGGGAGGCCGCCCCGGAAGTGCGAAACGATGCACCATCGCCACAGGGCGTGCATCACGTCACCCCCTTACGAGAAGGGGCCAGGCCGTCTTCTTCGCGGTGCTGGGCCACGTAGGTGATCTCGCCCTTGAGCACGGCCCGTCGCAGGCGCTCGGTGAGCTGTTTTTCCCAGGTGGCGAGGGTGCTGCGCTTGATGCCGAGGCTCAGGGCGGCCTCTTCCTGGGTCTGCTGCTCGAGGAAGCGCGCGCTGAAGAAGGCCTTTTGCCGGGGTGGGACAGAGCGCTCGAGGAACTTGGCCAGCAGCTCGCGAGCGGCCAGCCTCTCGTCGACGGCGCTGTGCGCGTCCACCGGCTCCGGGGCGGCCTCGGCGTCGGTGTAGCGTTGTTCGCGTCGCCAGCCGTCGATGCCGCGGTAGCGTGCGATGGTGCACAGGTAGGCGGCGAAGCTCCCGCCCTCGAAGCGGCGGCGCTGCGCCTCGCTGCCGAGCAGGGCCACGAAGGCGTCCTGCACCGCGGCGTCGGCGTCGCACAGCGGCAGACGCCGGGCCACCACGGCCCGGGCCCGCGCCGCATGCTGGGTGAACAGGCTCGCCAGCACGCCGGTGTCGCCGGCGTGAAAGGCCGCCAGCGTGGCCGGGTCCAGGTTCCCGTCGTGCACGCGGCTGCGGGCGGCGGCGAGCACGGAGAAGAGAATGAGGATCATGCCCCAGCACACGCCACGCCAGGCGCGGCAGCCCCCACTGGCCGCCGACGCTGACGCACGCCGGCTCATGATAGCGGTCCGCCTCGCCAGGGCAAGCCGGGGAACACGGTGCCTGCAGGCGGCAGCTCGGGGCCCCTGAAACTGTCGGACCCGTCTGCTCGAGACCTGGAAAGGATGGTCAGCTCCCGGTTTTCGGCTCCCCAGCGGCGGGGGCGGAGTCTCGTGTCCGGATGTCCGGGGCAGAGTAAAAACTCAAAACCGCTGCTTGGTATTGTCGGTGGGGTGTGCATGTTCGGAGATCGTGCGCGGCGCCTGGCTTTGCCAAAAAAACCGAAGCCAGAAAAATAACGCCTTGCGTCAAAATCCTGATCTCGCTATGATGCAAAGCGTCAAAAGGGCACCACCGCGTGCCGGGGAGTGTGAGAGATGAGCATGTCAGAGATCGTTGGTGAGAGCGGCGGGGCGACCGTTAAGAAAGCAAAGAAACCCGCAGCCAAGCCGGCCAAGAAGGCCACCAAGAAGGCGGCCAAGGTGGCCAAGCCGGTCAAGAAGGCGGCCAAGCCCAGCAAGAAGGCGGCCCCCAAGGCCAAAAAGGCAAGTGCGAGCAAGCGCCCGGCCAAGGCGTCGCGCAAGGCCGCTGCGGGTCCGAGCACCGCACTCAAGGATATACAGCGCGAAGTGCAGCAGATGCTCAAGCAGAGCGAGAAGCGGCTCGACAAGGTGCAAAAGGATTTCGAGAAGCAGGCCCGCGCCTGGTACAAGCGCGCCCGCAAGGAGTCCGAGGACACCCTGGGCCGCATCACCGACGGCTCGCGCCGCGCCTTCGACGACCTGACCCAGCGCTTCGACAAGCTGGCCAAGGACGCCAAGGACATGCTGGGCCTGAAGAAGTAATCCCTCGAGCGCCGGTCCGCGAGCGGCGTCGCCGTGACGCTTCGTGAGCAGCTCGCCTGCTGACAGGCCGCGGCTGTGAGGGCGTGGCTGCGTCTCACGTCCACTCGAAGCCCGTACGTCGTCGAGGTCTTGATCACCCCGGGTCGCGTGCAGATCGGCCGCGAACTCCAGCATCGGCTCGACCTCAGGGTGGTCGAAATGGCACAGTCCGCCTGGATGGGAGGTGGACCCTGCCGGCGATGCTTTCAGCCCGGGATCTAGCCGAGACCACCTGGTGGGAACGCCGGGGTCCTCTCCTCCTCCTGATCACCCTGGTGCTGGCCTACGCCGCCGCGCTGTGGGCCACGCCCGTGCGCGACGTCGACGAGGCCGTGTACGCCGAGATCGCGCGCGAGATGCTGCAGCGCCACAGCTGGATCGAGCCGCGCCTCAACGAGGGAGCCTGGTACCAGCATCCACCCCTGGTGATGTGGTTGCAGGCGGCGAGCATGGCCGTGTTCGGGGTCTCGGCGGCGGCGCGGCTACCGTCGCTGCTCGCGGTGCTGGCCGTGGCCGCGGTGCTGATGTGGTGGCAGCGGCGTCGCGGGCAGCCTGTGGACTGGACACTGGCGGCGCTGTGGCTCAGCTTGCCCGCGACCCACCTGATGGTGCGCGACGCCAAGCTGGATGCCGTGCTCACCCTGTGCATGGCCTCGGCGGTGCTCGCTGCCCGGCAACGCCGGTTGTGGTTGCGCCTGCTGCTGGTGTGCCTGGCGGTGGCGGCCGGGGTGCTGACCAAGAATGCCGTCGCCGCGCTGTGGCCGGGAGCCGTGGTGGTCGCCGCCTGGCTGCTGCACAGGCGAGTGGCGCGTGACGACGAGCGAAGGCCTGCGCCGGTGGCGGCGCTGCTCGCCATGCTGGCAGGCTGTGCTCTGGCCGTGCCCTGGTTCGTCGAGATGCACCACCGCTACGGTCCACACTTTGTCGAGACCATCCTGGGGCGGCAGCTGCTGTCGCGCTTCGCCGGTGAGGTGCTCACCGATCCCTCGGGTCCGCTATTCTTCGTCGGGGTCCTGGCCTGGTCGGCGGCGCCCGTGGCCGTGCTCGCGCTGTGGCGCATGGGGTCGGACCTGGTGCTGCTGTGGAAGCGCCAGGGCCAGGCGCTGGATCGCGGCGCCGTGCTGCAGCTGAGCGCGGCGCTGGTGCCCCTGGTGGCGATGTCACTGTCTCGCTCCAAGCTGCCACACTACATCTTCGGCCTGCTGCCCTTCGTGGTGCTGGCCGCGGCCCGCGAGCTGCGCCATGACGACGAGGATGGCGCGGGGCGCTGGCCCCGGATCCGACGCGCGGTGCTGGCGCTGACGCCGACCGGGGCCTTGCTGTTTGCCGGCATTCACGCAGCCATCAGCTTCGACCCGACGCCCGCGGGCTGGATCGTGCTGGCCGGTCTGCTGTCGCTCGCCGCGGCTGGGCTGTGGGTCCTTCGCCGTGGGCTGGGCGCGCGCTCCACGCTGTGGCCAGCGCTGCTGGCACTGTGCCTGGTCAACCTCTACTTCTCGCTGAGCGCAGACCAGCGGCGCCGCGCCTACGAGCCCGCCCTGGCCGTGGCCGAGCTGCTGCAAACGCGCGAGCCCTCGGCCACCCAGCCCGTGTTCGCCTACCGCTTCAACATGCGATCCGCCATCGCCTTCGCGGCGCGCCGTGCGGTGCAGGAGGTCGACGACGGCGGTCTGCGACGACGCCTGACCGAGCAGCCGGGCCCGCGCTGGATCCTGGTCCTCGACGACGAGCTGGAGCACCTGCGGCAGCCCGACCTGGAGCTCGTCGAGGTGGCGCGCTGGCCCTGGCACCGCACCTCGCGGCCGTCGACGGATTTCGTGCTGCGCTGGCGCCGAGCGGTCGCGGTGCGGCAGCTGGTGCTGGCGCGCGTGCAGCTTGCGCCAACCGCGCATCCTGGCGACGATGGCCCCCACTCATGATCGTCCTGCGCTACATCGTTCGCACCATCGCCGCACCCTTCGGGGCGCTGCTGCTCGTCGTCACCCTGGTCTCCAGCATCATGCAGCTGTCACGCCTGGGCGAGGTCGCCTTCGGCGCCCTGGGTGATCTCGGCGTGTTCCTGCGGCTGACCCTGTACGTGGCGCCGGGCCTGGCGGGTGTGGCCCTGCCCATCGCCCTGCTGCTGGCCTGCCTCATCGCCTATGACCGCCTGGCCGACAGCGGCGAGCTGTTCGCGATGGCTGCGGCGGGTGTGTCGTCACGCCGCCTGTTCGCACCCGCGGTCGCGGTCGGGCTCCCGGTGGGCCTGCTGTCCTTGTGGCTGGGGCTGGTGGCCGTGCCCTGGGGCATCGATCGCTTCCTCGACGAGATGGCCGGCCTGGCGACCCGCGCCTTCTCGCAGGCCCTGGCGCCGCGCGCTTTCAACGAGGTGCTGGGCAGCACCGCCCTGTACGCGTCCGAGGTCGATGACGACCAGGGGACCTGGCGCGGTGTGTTCCTGGCCCATGCTCCGGGCGAGTTGCAGCGCGAGCTGCTGGTGCTGGCGCCCGAGGTCAGCGTGCAGCCCGAGGCCGAGGCACGCCGCGCCGTGCTGCGCATCGAGCAGGGTGAGGCCTTGATCGTGGGCAGCACGCCCGAGCTGGTCGAGCGCGTCACTTTCGAACACGGTGAGGGTGTGCTCGATCTCAGCAGCTGGGCGCATCGCGAGACAGCGATCTACTACGACTACCAGGCCCACGGTCTGCTGCGGCTGCTCGATGACCTCGCCGAGGAACAGCAACCCCGCGACAGACGCAAGATCGCGTTCTTCATGTGGCAGAAACTGACCTTGCCCTTTGGCTGCCTTCCCCTGGCCCTGCTCGGCGCGCTGCTCGGGGCTGGCCGTTCGGCCGAGAAGCGCGCGCGCGCCTACGTGTGGGGCGTGCTGGCCGCGGTTCTGTTCTTCGTCGGTCACGAGGGTGCGCGCGGTCTGGCCGCGGATGGCCACCTGGATCCCACCCTGGCTGCCTGGGCTGTCATCGTCGTCACCGCCGGGGTCACCCTGCTCCTGTGGTGGCGGCGTGCGGGGCTGCGCCAGTGATCCTGCGCCGCTACGTGCTGGCCAGGGCCAGCTCCCGCGCCCTGTTCGTGCTGCTGGCCGGCGTGTTGCTCTACGTGGTCATCGACGTCATGGGCATCTCCCAGCAGCTCACCCGCGGCAGCCTGTGGCAGGTGCTGCGCCTGTACCTCTTGCGGCTGCCGGAGATGGCCGTGTCTTTGCTGCCTGTGGCGGTGGTGCTGGGACCCCTGCTGGCGGCGGGCAGCCTGGCCAAGCGCCACGAGCTGGTGGCCATCAAGTCCTGCGGTGGCTCCATGCGACGCGTGACCGCGCCCGCCTTCCTCGTGGTGGGCCTGCTCGCGGCCGGAGCGCACGGGGTGATCACCGAGCTGGTGTTGCCGCGCACCGTGCCCTCGGCGGTGTCGTTGCAGGACAGCGTGTTCCAGTTGCGCGGGCCCCGTTTCTGGAGCTTCTACCTGCCGCGGCGCTGGATGCGCACCCCGCAGGGCTTCCTGCATACCCGCAGTATTGGTAGCGGCCAGGCGAAGGACGTCACCTACCTCGGCCACGACGCACATTTCGCCCCCGCGACGCTGATCCACGCGCGCCTGCTGCGCCGCGATGGCGACGACTATCTGATGCTCGATGGCAGCCTGCGCGACCTGACGCGAAAGGCCCCGCTGGTGCGCTTCGACAGCTTGCCCTTTCCGGAGGTCCTCGAGCAGGGCGCGCTGGAGCAACATCTGGGTTACCCCGAGGTGTATGCCGCCCCCGAGCTGTGGCGCGTGCTGCGTGCGCGTGCCAGCCAGGGTGGTGCCCTGGCGCCCTTCGCTCTGGCGCTGTGGCGACGCCTCGGAGATCCCCTGCTGCTGCTGGCCCTGGCCCTGCTCATCACCCCGATCGCAGCCTGGGCCCGTCGTGGCCAGCCCACCGAGCGCCGCCTGATCGAGGGCGGTCTGGTGCTCGGGCTGGCGCTGGGCTGTCGCGGCGCCTTCGGGGCCCTGGCCTCGACCGCGAGCTGGACCTGGTCCCTCGCCGGCCTGGGACCTGCCCTGGTGCTGGGGGTCCTGGCAGCCGTGCTGTGGCCACGGGTCGAGCACGAGGGTCTCCCGGGATCCACGTCAGGCAGGTGACTTCGCCGCAGAAGCTGGTTAAGATGGGCGCGTTCTTGATCACGTGACGACGGAGTGTGGCCCGCGAGGTGTCTTTTCCGTCGAGGAGGTGGGGATGCCTGTCTTCGAGGTTTACATTCCGGCGCGCGATCAGAGTGGCCGCAACGTCACCCTCACCGTCGAGGCCGCGAACTGGCTCGGCGCGCTGCAGACCGGTCTGCTCAACAGCGGCGAGGACGCGCGCTCCGTGGGCAACGTGCTGTGCGATCTGCAGAGCGATGGCTCCATCCACGTCACCGACGCCAGCAACGGCCGTGTGTTCAGGCTGCGCCACCTCGAGGCCACGTCCAGCCAGACCGGCACCGAGCCGTCGATGCCGGCGGTGAACCAGGACGCGCCTCGCTTCAAGACCGCGCCACGCCCCATGTCGCGCAGCGAGAGTGCTCCACAGTCCACGGATCCCGCCATCGGGCGCAGCTTCGAGAAAGTCGACGTCGAGGAAGTCATCGCGGACATCTTCGAGCGCACCATGGACCTGTACACGGACAGGCTCAACCCGGACAAGATCGTCAACGACCTGCTCGACCTCGCCATGGAGAAGGTGCCCAGCGATGCCGGCACCTTCTACGTCGCCGATATCTCGAGCCTGGATCTGCAGTTCGCCGCGGTGCGCGGCCCCAAGGCCAAGGAGGTGCTGGCCTCCGGCATCCGCGTGCCCATGGGCCAGGGCATCGCCGGTGTGTGCGCCCTCGAAAGCATCAGCGTGGCCATCAGCGACGCCCAGCGCGATCCGCGCTTCTCGCGCGAGATCAGCGAGAAGATCGGCTACGAGGCACATAGCATGGTGTGCGTGCCCCTGGACAAGGACGGCCGCTGCTACGGCGCCATCCAGCTCATCAACCGCCAGGGCCGCACCACCTACACCCCGTCGGACATGGCCATCCTGACCGCCGTGGGCCAGCAGGCTGTCGAGCTGCTGAGCAAGGTGCAGACCTGAGCGACCGAGCGCGTCCCCCCCCCGTCCACCTCCTCGTCGAACCGCCTCATCTGAAACGGCACTTTGATGCAGTCCCTGCGCCTCCGCGTCGGTGGGGGAGCTTCGTGCAACCGCGGCGGCGAGGTCAGTCAATCGCCATTGCCGCAGACTCAGGATCCGGTCGCCCGAGCGACAGCCCGACGAACA
This sequence comes from Pseudomonadota bacterium, assembly GCA_043821645.1. GTDB lineage: Bacteria > Myxococcota > JACRCW01 > JAFGSX01 > JAFGSX01 > JBDRCO01. The sequence continues at coordinate 12,786 of JBDRCO010000038.1, forward strand.
GCAGGGCAGACAGGGTCATGCCGTAGAGGCTGGGATCGAGGCCAAGCGCTGCCAGGGCGCCGGGCAGGGGGACGGCGCCAGCAGCGAGCAGCACCGTCAGGCTGCCACCACCGAGCATGCCCCAGAAGGCCCCGCTGCGACTGGAGCGACGCCAGAAGTAGGCGCCGAGGGTGGGTACGAACAGACCGGACACCATGAAGCCGTATGCGTAGAGCATGGCGTCGAGCACGCTGCCGAAGCTGGCGGCGATGACCACGGCGACCACGCCGATGCCCAGGGTCACGCCCTGGGACAGCCGCATCACGGACGTGGCGGATCGCTCCCGGGGCCACACCCGCTCGAGCACGTCGTTGACGAGGTTGCCGCTGGCCGCCATCAGACAGCTGTCTGCGGTGCTCATGATGGCGGAGAAGTAGGCGGCGATGACGATACCGGTGACGCCCACGGGCAACACGTCGCGGATCAAGGTGGGCAGGCCCATTTCCGCTTCCACGTCGGGGTAGAGCACGCGCGCGCACATGCCGAGGAACACGCCGGCAAAGGCCATGACCGGGTACTCGAAGAGGCCGGCGATGAACCAGGCGCGGCGCGCCGTGCGCTCGTCGCGGCAGGCGTACATGCGTTGGTACAGGGTCATGCCGACGAGCCAGATGGGGATGATGGTGACCATCCAGTTGATCAGGGTGACGGGGGCGATGTTGCTCAGCGAGAAGAACTCGGGAGGCAGGCTCGCGCGCACGCGGGACCAGCCGCCGAGTTCGTGCAGGGTGATGGGGATGGTGACGAGGACGAGTCCGCACAGCAGCACGATCCACTGGATGGTGTCGGTGTAGATGACGGCCTTGAGCCCGCCCACGACGGTGTAGGCCACGGTGACGACGGCGATGAGCAGGATGGCAAAGGTCAGGGGCGACAGCCCCAGGGGCGCGCCGGTGATGAAGGTGCCGGCCGCGAGCTTGGCGCCGGCCAGCACCTGGGCACCGGTGAAGGCCATGTAGCCCAGGCCCGAGATGGCGGCGGCGAGCAGGGCCACCCGGTCACCAAAGCGCAGGCGCAGGAAGTCCGGGTAGGTGAACAACTTATGCTGGGCGTCGAGCTTCTTGATGCGCGGGATCAGGAACACCGCGCTGAGCCAGGCGCCGACCAGGCCGGTGAAAAGCAACCAGGTGCCGGCCAGGCCCATGGCAAAGCCCACGCCGCCGAGGCCGATGGAGAAACCACCGCCCACGTCGGTGGCGACGATGGACAGGCCGATGTGGGTGGCGCCCATGCTGCGGCCGCCCACGTAGTAGTCATCGCGACTGAGGTTGGTTCGGAAGAAGTACAGGCCCACGGCCAGCACGGCGGCCATGTAGAGCCCGAACAGGCCATAGTCGATGGCGCTCATGCGCGTCTCCTGGTGCGCGGTGCAGTGCGTGACGGCGGGGAGCCAGAGTGCGCGCGGTCAGGGTGGTTCGATGGGGCATGTGCTCGCGCGATCGCGGACCCGGGCGCTGCGTGGACGGGCCACGGGGTGGGGTCGCCAGGTGCGGTCGCCAGCCATGGCTCACGCTAGCATCTGAGCGCTCTCGTGCAAGGTTGCAGGGTTCAGCGTGCGCGGGCCACGATCACGTAGTTGGCCACGAACCAGTCGAGGTGGACCTCGGGGGAAAAGCCAGCGCGCTCGAGGTCCGCGCGCACGGTCGCCAGGGGCAAGCGATGTTCCGCGGGTGGGCCTTGCTCCGGAAGCGGGCCGCTGGCGTCGTCGGCGTGCAGCCAGTCCACGACGACCAGGCGGCCCCCGGGGCGCAGCCAGGTGTGGCAGCGCTGCAGCACAGCGGCTCTGTCGTCGAGTTCATGAAAGCAGTTGCCGATGAGTACGCCGTCGGCACTGGCCGCCGGTGCGTCGTGATCCTCAGCGCGGACCTGATGCAAGACGATGTGCGGGCGCTCGCCGGCCACGAGTTGCCCCTTGAGTTGCTCCAGCATGCCGGCCTGGGCGTCCACCGCGTGCACGGTGGCCACGACGCGAGCCAGGGGACGGGTGTAGTAGCCGGTACCTGCGCCGAGATCGATCCAGGTTTGACCGTCGAGGGGAGCCAGATTGTCGAGCAAGCGGGACACCGGCATGATCTTCTGCCGCTCGACGCTGTGAAGTCGGCTTGCATGGGCTGGATCGAACACATGGGGCATCGAGAACCTCTTCGGTGGGACCTCTCCCATCAAGAGCCCGTACAGACGCAAGGGATTCAGAACGCGGTGAACTGGTGTTGCGGGCTCAGGCTGCGTGGGTCGTAGCAGCAGCCCACCTCGTCTTCGACCACGCACTGGTACTCGGAGGGCTCGTCGAGGGCGGGGTCGACTTCGCCGACCCGACAGTCAGCGTCGCCAGTACAGGCCGCGGCACAGACCCGGGTGTCCAGCGTAGCCTGGTGGGTACCCAGGATGCCCAGATCGACCCGCACCTGTTCCCGGCCCTGGATGAGCACCGTGCCAGGCGGGCAGCGGGTCAGGCGCGCGTAGTCGCCAAAACGGGCATTGCTACAGATCAGCGCGGCACCCTCGCAGTGCGTGGCCATGATCGCGCAGTAGCCGTTGGCAAAGTGCGTGTCGTTGGCGCGCGCTCCCACGTAGGAGCGCAGGCACACCTTCTGACCGCCGTTCCAGACCGGAGGCACATCCGCGCAACCGAAGATGGAGCCGTGGTCGGGCTGGGGCACGCCCAGGGTCTCGCAGTCCTGGCCCTCGCAGTGGCACGGTGCGCCGATGCCCCGGAAGAAGCCCTCGAAGAAAGCGGGTTCGGCTTGCACCACCTGGCCAAACTCTTCGGGGCTGCCGCAGGAAGCGATCCCTGCTGCAAGCACGACGACGACCAGCAGACGATGTTGAACAGCAGCCATGCGTACCAGCCTAGAAACTCAGCTTGAGTTCTGCAAATACTTGCGAAAAATCCGCCTGGCGCGCCATGGGTGTGTTGCCGTCCGCGCCGCCAAAGGCCAGGGCTCCGAGGTAGAGCTTGAGCGCGTCGGCGATGTCCCACCACACGAACCCGAGCACCATGAAGTCGACGTAAGTGACGTCGTAAAGCGCCAGCACCTGGCCGCCGAGCTCGGGCAACAGCTTGAAGTTGACCCGCGCCGTGACCTGGTGCGTGAGGGCCTCGTCGACAAAAACCGGTGCACGGCCCATCTGGCGCTCGAGCCGGGTCCGCTCCTCGTCGACGTCATAGCCGAGCAGACCGGTGGCCACGTACTGCAGGCCCAGGTCCAGGTTCTCGCTGAACACGTAGTCCACGCCGATCACGCCCTGGGCGCCGGTCGGATCTTCGGGCAGGCCCGTGGCGTCGAGATCCGGGTGCGCCTTGAGCGCGACCTCGGCCTTGAGCACGAAGGGGCCCAGGGCCTTTTGCAGATCTCCGCCCACCATGACCAGGCGCTGGTAGCGCTCCTGCCATATCAGGGCGGTGGGGATCATCACCGGCGGTGTCCCAGGGGGGCCCATGACGATGGGCTCCAGCCGCGGTGCCACGGAAATGGTGGGGTTCTTGTCGTAGCCGACATAGCCGGCCAGGGCCCAGTCCAGGGCCAGGCTGGAGATGGCGTGCGAGACGCGCAGGCCCAGCTCGGTCGAGGTCAGGGCCAGGTCCGGCGTCCGTGCGGACTGTCGCAGCACGGGCAGCTCGCCCATGCGCTCGGGCACCACCATGGGGATGCGGTGCGGTTGAAACAGCGGCACCCACACCAGATCGACCAGCAGCTCGTCGATGGCGTACCAGCTCAGGCGCAGGGCCGCCGGCGCGACCCTGTAGTCCTCGATCTCGCTGGCGATGTGGGCGTAGTCCCAGGCGCTGATGACGTCGGTGGGATTGACCCAGGCGGTGCGACCCCAGAACACGAACTGCTTGCCCACGCGCAGCTCGAGCGGCCCCAGGGTCAGGTTGAGGTAGAGCTCGACCGGGTAGATCTCGAAGCCCACGTCTCGCTGCAGCGGATCGCCCGAGCGGCTGCTGGCGCTGTCGAGCTCGAAGTCGAAGGCGCCGAAGTACGCTGCGGGCTCCCCGCTGCCGCCGCTGAGCTGAAGCTGCAGGCGGGCTCCGGCGCGCTGCAGGTCGTAGGGATCCACCGCCTGCTCGAAGGCATAGCCCTTGACGTAGCCACCTAGCCGCGGCGCCAGGCCGTCCTGGGCTCGCAGGCCAGAGCTCATCCCGAGCAGGCACAGCGCGGTCAGCGGGCCGAGCCTCGACGGGAAACAACGAAAGGCGTCTTTACGATGGCAGTCGGGCATCGCCTGGATCTCCGGAGTATCGCAGGGGGCGCAGGTGCTCACCGGGTCCACTTCTTGAGGTTGCGCTCGGTGAACACGGTGTCCGCGATGCCGGTGTCCGTCTTGAGGTTCTTGAACTCCATCTCGCTTTGGTGACCCGTGTTGCTGTCCTGGACCCGCATGTGGGTCGCAAAGGGCGTGCCCTGCACGTCCTCGACCTTGAGCACCTCGAGCACCTTGAGCTTGCGCTCGCCCTTCTCGTAGTAATCAGCACCGATGACGAGCTTGCGCGCGGGATCCACGCACCACACCACCTTGGTGTAGCCGGTGTCGGCCAGCACCTTGGGTGTCGCCGGAGTTCCGCTCACCAGCTTGCACGCCACGCCGGCGCGGGTGTCGTCACCCGAAAAAGTGTAGCTCCAGTCCGCCAGCTTGGGCATGCCCACGTCGTAGTAGGTGAAGTCGCTGGACATGAAGTTGCCGCCCGAGCCCGAGGCGCTGATGCGGTTGACCCGGCGCAGCGCGGGCAAGAACAGTCGCCTGTCATCGTCGCTGCCCTTGTGTTCGATGGTCAGAAAGCCCGTGCCGCGTACGTCCGCAGGCTTGACGAAGCGCATGAGCATGCTGTTCTCGTCGCTGGCATTGGTGCGCGACCACATCTGGATCTCGCGCACCTTGGTGTCTCCGCTGGGGCTGCGCAAGGTCAGCACGACGTCTCCCTGCATGTCCTTGAAGCTGTTCTTCTCGAGCACCTGGGCCATGAAGGCCCGGGCGTCGTCGGCGGCGCGCGCCGGTCTCTGCGTCCACATCACGCCCAGCAGGGATGCGGTCAGGATGAATGTGAGCTTCATGGCGTGGTTACCTCCGCGGATGTGGCGTCGACGGCAAAGGCCTTGGGTCTGAGCAGGACAAAGAGCACCGGCAGGATGGTCAGGGCGGCAAAGGCGCTGGTCACCATGGTCAGCGAGATGAGCAGGCCCATGTCGGCGACACCGCCAAACTCGCTGAAGAACAGCGCCATGAAGCCCAGCGCCACGGTCACCGCGTTGACCAGGATGGCGACGCCGCTCGAGCGCATGGTGGCCACCACGGCCTCGCCGAAGTCGAGCCCCGTGCGCCGGTCGTGCTGGTAGCGGTGCACGAAGTGAATGGCGTAGTCGATGCCGACGCCCACGGCGATGGAGCTGGTGGCCATGGTCATGATGTTGAGCGGGATCCCGGTCAGCCCCATGAAGCCGAAGTTGAGAAACAGGCTGAAGAACAGCGGCAGGGTGCAGAACAGGCCAACGGTGGCCGAGCGGAACATGAAGCCGGTGAGCACCAGCACCAGCACCAGTGACGAGGCGATGGACCAGGCCTGTCCCGTGACCACCATGTTGTTGACCGCGCGCATGAGCTCGGCCATGCCCGTGAGCTCGGCGGTGACCCCGCCGAAGTTGGCGTCGATGAAGCCGCTCACCTTGTCGTGCATCTCGGTGATCACGCTGGCCCGGTCGCTGTCCAGGAACACGGTCATGCGCGCCGTCGCGTAGTCGTAGGTCACGGCGTTGGCGAAGTCGCCGGGCTTGCCGCTCATCTCGTACAGGGCCAGGTACTGCGCCACCAGCTCGCGCCCCGGCACCTCGAAGGTGACGGCGCGTTCGACCTCGACGCCGTTCTCGTCGACGATCTCGGTGCCCTTCTCGGTCTCGGTGACGCCGGGCAGGCGATACTGGTCCGCGGTGTCGCCGTGCATGACCCGGTGCATCTGCTTGAGCGGACCGACCATGGACTGCACGGCTCCGACGTGGGGCTGGCTCTTGAGCCAGGTTTCCAGGGCATCCATTTTGCCGAGGATCTCCGGATCCTTGATGGCGTCGGGCTGGTTGCCCTCGACGATGACCAGCAGGTTGGTGGTGCTCTTGAAGTGCCGGTTCACCGCCTCGGTGGCCAGGCGAAAGGGGTGGTCGGGTCGGTAGTTGTCGAGGTTGCTCATTTCCACCGGCACCTGGGTCGAGCCCACCACGGCCAGGGCGATGACGACGAGCACGGCCAGGCCCACCGCGCCCCGGCGCCGCACAAGGAAGTTCGCGTAGCCCTGGGCCGCGCGCTCGAGCAGCAAGAAGTGCCCGCTGCCCTGCTCGGAGCGAGCGCCGGGCAGGCGCAGCAGGCTGAGCACGGCCGGGATGAAGGTGAGCGAGAAGGCCAGGGCTGCCAGCACGCCGAAGGAGGTCAGCACGCCGAGGTAGGTGATGGACTCGACCCCCGAGGTGCCCAGGGCCAGGAAGCCCGCCATGGTGGTGATCGAGGTCAGCACCACCGGCCTGTTGAGGTCGGCCATGGTCTCGCGGACGACACCCCGTGCGTCTCCACCGCCGCGGGCCCGGGCGTAGTATCCCTTGAGGATGTGAATGCCGTCGGCCACACCTATGGCCACCAGCAGGATGGGCATGACCTCGGTGGAGTGGGTGATGGGGATACCGGCGTAGCCCATGAGACCGAGCACCCAGACCACGGAGCTGACCACCACACCGACCGGCAGCAACACGCCGCGCACGCTGCGAAAGGCGACGAGGAGCAGCAGGATCACGATACCCAGGGCGGCACTGGACAGCATGCCCATGTCGCGGCCCATGAGGATCTTGGACCAGTAGGTGGCGGCGGGTCGGCCGGTGACATGCAGGGTCAGACCCTGCACCACGGCCGGGTCCGCCGCCAGGCCGATGATCTTCTCGGCGACATTGGCCTCACGCACGCCAGCCTTGATGAACACCATGAGCGCCGCGGAAGTGGCGTCCGCGGTGACCAGGGCGCCGACGTACAGCGGCTGTGCGTACAGCTTGTCCTTGAAGGCCGCGGCTTGCTCGGGGGTCGTGGGCAGCGGGTCTGCGGCCTCGCGCACCTGCATACCGCCGTCGACGGCGCTGATGATGCGCGCGTTGGTCGGGCTCATCACCGACTGCACCTCGTCCAGGGCCTCGATGCGCCTGGTCAGACTGTCCAGGGTCGTGATGCTGGCCACCGAGAACAGCTCGGGCGCCTCGACGCCAATGATGACCATCTCCTTGGACGGAAACAGCTTGTCGATGCGGTCGTACAGAGCCTTGGCCGGGATGCGCTGGGGCAGGTCGCGGGTGACATCGGTATCCGTGGTCATGAAGCGCATGCCGTAGCCGAAGCCGGCGAAGGACAGCAGCATGACGACGATGACGGTCCAGGGTCTGCGCAGCACCAGGTCAGTCAGTCCGAGCAGCATGGGTCACTTCCGTGTGCGGGCGAGCGCGGGCTCGACCAGGTCGAAGAACATCTCGATGTCGTGTGCTGCGCCCTGGCTCTGTCCCCCGGCCGCCCTGGCCACCAGACCGAGCACCAGGGTCGAGATCAGGGAGGTCAGCGCCGGGCCTCGTTGCCGCGATGGGCTCAAGGTCGCCAGGGCGGCCATCAGCGGCTGGTGTGCGGCGCGAACCTGCGTCGCCACCTCGTCGCCCAGCTCGGCCTTCAGCCTGCTCATGCCGCTGGCCATGATGGGCAGCATCAGGGTGGCCAGGTCGGGGTGCGCCTCGAAGTGCGACACCCAGTGCAGGCAGATGGCCCGCGCCGTGGCCAGAGCGTCCGCGCCGGCATCCAGGTGCTGGCGGCTGAGCTCGGCCAGGGCCACGTGCTCGCGGCTGAGTATGGCGCCGAACAGCTCGCGCTTGGTCCTGAAGTAGTAGTACAGCGTGGCCTTGCCCAGGGCCGCCTCCTGAGCGACCTGCTCCATGGAGCTGGCGCCGTAGCCATGGCGAGCGAAGACCCGGGTGGCCGCGTCGCAGATCAGATCGTGTCGCGCCTGCCGCTCACGCTCCCGGCGCTGAGCGGTGCGCGAGGTCTGCGGCGCGGGGGCGGCAGGGGTCTTTCGACCTGATCGTCGCTTCTGGACCATGGGGTCGAAATATGAGGGGTGAGCCCTCCCGTCAAGCGAAATTCGACCGTAAGGTCGTGATTCGACCATATGGTCGAAGAACACCGATGCTGCGTGCCCGCTTTCCCGCACCCGGCTCCCCGGGAGCGGCTAACATGGACGCTTCATGGAGTCTCCTGACCTGAATCCCCTGCTGCTGCTTGCGCTGGTCCTGGTCGCCGGGACGGGTGGCGGCATTCTGGCGAAGTGGGTGCGCCTGCCCGAGGTCACGGGCCAGATCCTGATCGGCGTGGCCCTGGGCGCCACGGGCATCAGCATCTTCCAGATCGAGCACATCGAGAGCCTGCAGCCCATCACCTCTTTCGCCCTGGGCCTGATCGCGGTGACCGTGGGCAGCCACCTCAATCTGCGGCGTCTGCACAACGCCTACCGCCGCCTGCTGTGGCTGGTGCTACTCGAGGCCAGCCTGACGCCGCTGCTGGTGTTCGCCGGGACCACCTGGCTGGGGCAGGTGGAGTGGACCCTGGGGCTGCTGCTCGCCACCATGGCCGTGGCCACGGCGCCAGCCACGGTGGTGGCCCTGGTCAAGGAGACGCGCTCCCGCGGCGTGTTCGTCAAGACCCTGATCGGCGCGGTGGCCCTGAACAACCTGGCCTGCATCGCCCTGTTCGAGATCGCCCACGCCGTGGTCGAGCTGCAGCTGGATCCGACCCGTCACGCCGACCTGTGGACCCTGGTGGCGAGCCCGGCGCGCGCGCTGCTGCTGTCGGGGCTCCTGGGGGCGGGGGTGGGTGTGGTGACGGTGCTGGGCACGCGACACCTGGTGCGCACGGACCAGCTCACCACTGCCTCGCTGGTCGCCATCCTGGTGACCTCGGGCCTGGCCGACCTGTCGGGTCTGTCCTCGCTGCTGGCCTGCCTGTTCCTGGGTCTGACCCTGGCCAACCTGACGCCGGACAAGGACGAGGTGGGCCACGGCGTGTTCGCGGATTTCGAGCACGGCATCTACGCGGCCTTCTTCACCCTCGCCGGCCTCGAGCTCGACCTCCACCTGCTGCCCCTGGGAGGCATGCTGGCCCTGCTCTACGTGATCCTGCGCTACGCCGGCAAGCTGCTGGCCGCCAACCTGGCCATGCGCCTGGCGGGTGCCACGGATCGCGTGCGCCGCAACCTGGGTCTGGCCCTGGCGCCCCAGGCCGGCCTGGCCATCGGCCTCATCGTGCTGGTGCAGGGCAACTTGGTGTTCGCCGAGCTGCGCGAGCTGTTCTTGGCCGTGGGCCTGAGCTCCGTCGTCATCAACGAGATCGTGGGCCCGGTGATGGTGCGCTGGGCCCTGGGACGCTCCGGCGACCTGGGCAAGGATCGCGCGCGGCTCATCGACTTCTTGCACGAGGAGAACATCATCGTCGACCTGAAGGCCGCCACCAAGGAGGAGGCGCTGCAGCAGCTGGTGGACCACCTGGTGCGCAGCAACCGACTGCAGGTCGACAAGCAAGCCCTGCTGCGCAGCGTGCTCGAGCGTGAGGCCGAGATCTCCACCTGCCTGGGTGAAGGCCTGGCCATTCCGCACGGCCTTCTCGACGAGGGAGATGCCATCGTCGGCGCCATGGGCCTGAGCCGCGACGGCCTGGCCTTCGAGACTCCCGATGGCCTGCCTGTGCACTGCATGGTGCTGCTGGCCACCCCGGAGTCCTGCCGCGAACACCATCTGGAGGTGCTGGCCGCCCTGGCACGCGCCATCGCCGGCGATCGCCACATCCAGCGCCAGCTTTATGGCGCCCATTCCGCGGCCCACGTCAGCGAAATCCTCCACGCCGAAGAGGCGAGCGAGGACTTCAACTACTTCCTCGAGGACGAGCAGGGTTGAGGCGTCGGTAACCGGGCCGGATGGTGTATGGACGCTCTCACAGGTGGGGCGCGATCTGGGCCAGGATCTGGTTCTTGGGCATGGCCCCCACGATCTCCTCGACCACCCGCGAGCCCCTGAACAGCTTGAGCGCCGGGATGGAGCGCACGCCAAAGCGCGCCTGCAGGCCTGGGTTCTCATCGACGTTGACCTTGACCACCTTGACCCGCCCCGCCTGCTCCCGGGCTATGGCCTCGAGCGAGGGCGCGATGGTCCTGCAGGGGCCACACCAGGGTGCCCAGAAGTCCACCAGCACCGGGATGGGTGTGGCCTCGACCTCGTCGGCAAAGCTGCGATCCGTGGCCACCACCGGGTGATCCGGGAACAGGGGCTGCTTGCAGCGTCCGCAGCGCGGTGTGTCGCCCAGGCGCGCGGCCGGGATGCGGTTGAGGCTGTGGCAGGCGCCGCAGCGGTACTCGATGCCTTCATCCTGAATGCTCATGGCCATCTCCGCGGGCCACGGGCCCGGGTACAAGAGTTTTGAACCTGCGCACGCCTGGTGTCCCTGGTATGTGGGTGGCGTGACGTCGACAACATAGGCACCGTCAAGGACCTGGCACGCGGGAACGCGCATGGACCTGCTGACCGTCGTGGGAATCGCCATCGGCCTGGCCATGGACGCCTTTGCGGTGGCCATCGCCACCAGCGTGCGCCTGCACCCCGTGACAGGTCATCAGGTGTTTCGCTACAGCTTTCACTTCGGGCTGTTTCAGGCGCTGATGCCCGTGCTGGGCTGGCTCGCGGGCAGCACCATCGTCGAGTTCGTGCGCGCCTGGGACCACTGGCTGGTGCTGGCCCTGCTCGGCTACGTCGGCGGCAAGATGCTCATGGAGGCCTTTGGCCGCGGCGACGACGAGGGCGCACCGGTGCAGGACCCCACCCGGGGCTGGTCCCTGATCATCAACTCGGTCGCCACCAGCATCGACGCCTTTGCCGTGGGGCTCAGCTTCGCCTGGCTGCAGGTCAGCGTGTGGTACCCGGCTGCAGTCATCGGCGTGATCACCGCCGCGATCACCCTGGTGGGCATGCAGCTGGGCTCACGCCTGGGGCAGCGATTTGGCCGCATCATGGAGGTGGTGGGCGGCCTGGTGCTCATCGGCATTGGCGTGCGCATCGTCATCGAGCACCTGAGCGCGTGATCCCTGCGCTCGCGCTCAACTTCCTGCGAAGCGACAGCGCATGTCCTTGCATTCGACCCGCACCTGATTCGGCCCGACCTTTTCGGGCTGCGGGCAGGGCGAGCAGGCGGGCTGGTCGGGCGGGGGAGGCACGGGCTCACCTGGTTTGTGCGGCTTCGGCTCCGGGTGCAGCGCCTTGCAGGACGCGGCGACCCGGGCGCTCGTTGCGTGCGTGGCAGCCCAGCCGTTCCAGTCCGGGCAGGTCCCGCACAGGCTGCAGTCCGCAAAGCTCTGCACGCAGTCGTCGGTGATCACGCACAGGCTGTCGCGGGCGGGCAGCAGGGCCGGGTTCATCCCCAGGTCGCGCTTTGTCAGTCGGCCGGCGATCTTCTTGGCATCGACGGGCTTCAGCCAGCTCCCCGACACCGCCTCGGCCCAGCCGTAACCGGGCAACCAGCGCAGCAAGGCCAGCGCGGGCTGTCCCTTCATGGGCTCGACGCCCTTGAAGCGGCCAAAAATGGGGCTCTCGGTCATGCCCGTGAGGCAGGCCTCGCGAGAGATGGCGATGAGCGCCGGGGTATCCGCCGGGAACACCACCAGGGTCTGGCCCACAGCCACACCCGAGGCCGGCTCGCTGTGCACGACCCGCGTCACCCGGGCCCGCCAGGCGCCGTAGCGGTAGGCGCCACAGTCCTTGGTGCCATCGCTCGGCACGGGAATGGCGACGGGACGCATGGCCGGATCCTCGAGCTGCAGCAGTACCGCCACCTCGGTCTGGGACAGCACCTCGTCCAGCGAGGTCTCCTCGTGGGATACCTGGCTGGCGCGAGCGACCGCGGCGAGGGCAAGCAGCACAACGCCTGAGCACAGCACAGATCGCAGGAACATCGTTGGCCTCCCTCGACGCATCACAGCGTTCGGTGGTGCGCTCATCATGTCCCGGCTTCGATGACGGGCCAAGCGTGGGCTGTTGTCGACGACAATCGAGATCGGACAGGAGTGTGCGTCGGCTCAGGTATCCAGCTCGACCCGAGTTCTGATGGCCTGCTCAGTGGTTCAGAACTTCACGATGTAGTTCATCGTCAGGTAGGGGGGCAGGTTGGTCACCGACGCAGTACCGGTGCTGCCCGTGGCTCCGCCGTGGTTGTGACTGCCATTGGTGGGATCCACGCCACCGCCGATCTGATTGAAGGGATAAGACTGGTATTCGAGGCCGGAAGCGCCACGGGTGAGCCCATCGTTGGCGTTTTGGCACAACGGCGAGTTATCGCAGGACACCCTGAGCGAGTGCGAGTGGGCGCCGTCGGCGATGCTGTGGGTGTGCGCTGGCACCGCGGTGTTGCTGTCCACGCCGCCGGAGCCGCCCACGACGTCGGCCGAGGCAGCGGTGGCCCTGTTGGCCGACGTGCCGCCCATGTTGTCCATGCCCAGGGCCATGCGCCCGCGCAGGTCGGGCAGCTTGAAACTGCCCGCGCTCGCCGAGCCAAAGCTGGTGCCCAGCACGGCCGCCAGCCGGGGATAGGTCGCGATGAGCTGCTCGCTGCCGTCGCACAGCAGCCAACCCTCGGGCGCGGTGGTACCGGCAAAGGGCATGATGGCGCCCGCCGGGATGGCCAGCGACTCGACGCTGTAGGCACCTGGCAGCAGGCGCTTGCGACCGCTCAGGGCCACACCGTTGACCTCGATGCCGAGGTAGAGCGCGGACCTGGCCAGGACCTCGGGATCGATGGGCGTGACCGAGCCCAGCACCACGGCGAAGTGGCCACCGTAGATGCTCACCCCCGAGTGGGTCTCGCTCCACAGTGCCTCGCTCTGACCCTTGGCCGCGTCGTCGACCAGGAAGAACAGCATGTCGACGGGCTCGCTGAGCTTGACCCCGTCCTGCTCCAGCTGGCCGCTGTAGGGGATCTGGCGCGGCGGGTTGGCGAGCGCGAGCGAGGGAGCCAGGCAGATCAGCAAGGCGGCGGCGAGGACCGGCCCCACGGATCCGATGCATCGATGGCCATCAAAGACTTTGCGGAACATGTCCCCTCCTGGATGCTGTGGCTGCACCTCATCGCAGGCTCGGTGGACGCCCTCGCGAGAGCCCGAGCCTCTTCCCTGGATGGCTCCTTTACTTGATCAGCGAGCAGGCGCAGCTATGCGATTCGGCCGAGTCCCAGTCGTAGTTGCAGTTGGTGCCCTCGATGCGCGGACGATCTCCGGTGCTGAGGCGGCCACATGAATTGGCCGCGGTCACATTGTCGTACATCGGGTAGCCCTTGCAGGGCATCTCCGTGTACGAGGGGTGAACGAACCAGTTGTATTGACACCAGCCTTCGCCGGCGGCAGCGACCGAGAACAGCTCATCATACGTGGCCAGGTGACCACCCAAGTCCTTGCAGGTGAGCACGCAGCCCCGGGGGCCCGCTTGGTGGGTGGTGCTGTACTGGCCGATCACTCGCCCCTTGAGCTGTGCGCCCTGCACCACTCCACCCGATGAGAGGTTGCCACTCGCAGACAGCGCGCCGTTGACCTGGACGTTGCGGGTCACGGTCAGATCCCGTCCCATCGACACATCGCCGGTGAGTGATGAGGTTCCACTGACCGTCGCGTTGCGCCCCACGGCGAGATCGCGCGCCACCTGCAAGTCGCTGGCCGCGCGCGTCCACACCGCGTAGGGCACGGGCAGGAAGCGCTTGCGGCTCTGCAGCAGCACCGGCACCTGGTCCGGGTACAGCTCGACGCCCAGCTGCAGGTCATCGGCATTGCGGATGACGTCGGCAATGCTGGCAGCGTCCGGATCCTGCAGCGGGCAGGCACTGGCCGCCGGGTTCTGATCGCACAGGCCGAGCAGGGCGGTGAAGCGGCCGTGATACACCTGCACGGTCTGGGTCTCGTACCAGATGGGCGCGTCGGGGTTCGCGCTCGATCCGTCGTAGAGCGTGAACTTGATCTGAAGCTCCTCGCTCAGGCCCACCCCGTCCTTCTCCAGGGTTCCGGTGTAGGGGAACAAGCTCACCACGTCGTCGTTGGCGGGGTCGCCATCGGCGAGCGCGGCCGCGGGTAGCCCGCACAGTGCCAGGACCAGCCAAGGGTATGGACATCGCATCGTGTTCCTCCCGTCATCACGGCTGCAGGTCTGCGGCCTGCTCACTTGACCCGTGCGCACAGCACGCCGGTGGAAGCAGCGTCGTAGACATTGCCATTGGAGTGCCAGCAGCGGCAGTAGATGCCGGTCGTGCCGTCCGTGTTCGTCGCCCAGCCGGCCGAGTACAGCGCGTGCGCGGAGCCGGAGCAGCTCATGGTCCAGCTGATCGGTCGCTTGCCGGCGGGGCAGTAGCAGCGGGCGGCCGCGCAGGAGACCGTCTCGTAGCCGAAGTCCAGGACGCCGCTCACCTTCGCGTCGCCGGTGACATCCAGCTTGCCGCCCATCGTGGTGTCCCCGGTCACCGCCAAGCCACTCCTGGCCGTCACCTTCCCGTCGACGGTGGCCGTGCCGCCGGCAGTGAGGTTGCGGGTGACGGCGAGGTCACGCCCTGCCGCTACATCGCCAGCGATGGTGGCGGGGCCGCCCAAGGTCAGGCTGCGCCCGACAGCCAGGTCTTGCGCCACCTCGAGATTCGTGGCCGAGCTCGACCACACGGCATAGGGCACGGGCACGAAGCGCTTGCGGTGCTGCATGGGCACGGGGCCCGAGCCGTCGTCCAGGTCCACGGCCAGGTACAGGTCGTCGGCGTTGACCACCATCTGCTCGATGCTGGCGGCGCCGTCGTCGTCGCCCAGAGGGCAGCGCGCCGTGGGGCTCGACTGTCCATCGCACTCGCCGAGCAACACCGAGAAGTGCCCCCCGTAAACCTGCACGGTCTGGGTCTCGCGCCAGAGCGCGGTGCCGCTGGCCGCCTGCGGCGCGTCGAAGAGCTTGAAGGTCATGGTGACGTCGCCACTGACGGTCGCTCCGTCCTTTTCCAGCAAGCCGCCGTAGGCGAACAGCCTGGGCACGTTGTCGGTGGTGGGATCTTGATCGGCCTGCGCCACTGCGGGCAGTAGCACGCTCAATCCCAGAGCCAGAATCGAAGCCTTTTTGAATGACATGTGCGTCCCTTGTGGCCAGTTGGCTCTAGCGAATGACGAAGCCCGTGCTGCAGTCGGCGCCGAACTCGCACAGCGGCTGGCCGTCGCCAGGCACGCCGATGGCGTCGTGAATCACGTAGGTGGACCCCGTGCCGTCCTGCCCGACCAGGGCCGGCCCGTAGGTGGCGTCCATCTGGGTCACCGCCGAGGTTGAGAAGTCCGCACACATCCAGTAGCCGCTGCGCGGCGTGGAGTTGTAACCGGCGCTCAGGTTGAGCTGGGCGTCTGGGCAGCCCAGGTCGCAGTCCGGGCCTCCGTAGTTGTCGCCGCAGCCGCACTGCAACTCGCCGAAGTTGTTGCGATCGCCCTGGCCTATGGAACCCGCAGGGTCCTCGACCCAGCCCGGGCACAGGCTGCGCCAGGCCGCGATCTCAGGATTGGTGACGGGGCTGCCGCCGATGGTTGGTGCCCACTCGTTGATGCAGCCGTGCGCGTAGGCCGTGGGCTGGGAGGGGGGGACGTAGTTCATGGAGGCAAAGCCCACCACGCCGTTGATGGGAACCGCGTCGATGGCACAGGTCAGTTTGGCATGCGCGGGGTTCTTGGGGTCGAGGCCGGACAGTGGAGCCTCGGTGGTGGTGGTGCAGGTGCCCGAGGTGCAATCGCTGGCGCAGCTCTCGTCGCCAGTCGGGCAGTTCACCCGGCACAGGTTCATGGTGGCCTTGCCATCGACGAAGTCGGACTGCGGCAGAGTCGGGGTGTCGGTGCCCGCGTTGGCTCGCACCAGCACGCAGCGGAACTGGCTGTGGTGCGACATGCCGCGCCACACGCGCCCACCCACGCAGGGCCAGGGCCCGCTGGTCTGGCATTCTTCCTCGATGGGAGGCGGTAGCGCGGGGTCGCGGCACAGGGCGTGCTCGGGCACCACGCCGCTGGCCAGGGCATCGGTGGGAGGGGGC
>JBDRCO010000039.1:0-3218 GCA_043821645.1 Pseudomonadota bacterium
GAGATCCGTGCCCGGCGTTGGGCCAAACAGATCGAGCAAGGGTCCGCAACCCGACAGGGTGAAGACGCCAAGTAGTGCCACGAATCCCGCCCATGACTGCCATTCCCGTGAGACCTTCATGTGTTCACTCCCAGGCCACTGGGGCCGTATGTGCGGTGAAACCTGCGCACCGTCACCTGGGTCTGTCAATTCGCGGCCTCGTCGTGGAGTGCGACAGATGCAGCCCTGGGTCAGATATGGAAAGATCACAGGCCGACGCCACCGAGGTAGGGTGCCCATGAATCCGCGTCTCCCACACACGTTGTGTGGTGTGAGCCAGTGCATCGCGCTGGTCCTGGTTTTCTTGGGGCCGCTCGGCTGCGAGGACCCAAGATGGACCTTGGACCAGGGCGGGACCCAGGTCACCCTCCTGCCCGACGGCCAGCTCCGGATCATGCGCGGTGGTCGAGAGCTTCTCTCCTCCAGCTCCGGG
This sequence comes from Pseudomonadota bacterium, assembly GCA_043821645.1. GTDB lineage: Bacteria > Myxococcota > JACRCW01 > JAFGSX01 > JAFGSX01 > JBDRCO01. The sequence continues at coordinate 473 of JBDRCO010000039.1, forward strand.
GAGACGGAGCAGGGCAGCGATCGCCTGCGTGCCGGGCAGGCCTATGCGCCCCTGGCGGTGGCGCGCACCAGGCAACGCGACGTCGAGGAGGTGTTCGGGTTCTTCGATTTCTATGACCGGGTCGAGCCCTTTGTGCCGTTGACGGTCAAGCAGGTCTCTGTCGACGGTGGGGAGCTTCGCGCCGATCTGACTCCGGCCGGACAGCTCGCTCTTCATATCGACGACGACGGCAGCGTGGATCTCCAGTGGCGGGTACCTGCGCAGCTGGGTGACCGGCTGGCCATGAGCTTCTCCTGTCAGGCGGACGAGCGCTTCTTCGCCATGGGCGCTCAGGTGAGCGCGGAACATCGAGGCTACCGCGTACCGGTGTGGACACAGGAGCAAGGTGTGGGCAAGGCGATCCGCGGTGAAGCTCCCACGCTGTTCGGGGTCACTGGAGCACACTACGACAGTTACGCGCCGGTGCCCTTTGCTCTCAGTTCGAGGCCGCTGGGGCTGTGGCTCGACGGTACCGCGCGCAGTGAGTGGGACTTTTGCGAGCAGGGGGAGGTCCTGCGCGTGCAGGCCGAGGGCGGCTCTCTGCACCTCGTGGTACTGGCTGCAAACAGCATGGTCGCGGCGGTGGAACGCTTCACTGCTCGCAGCGGCCGGCCGCGTCAGGTCAATCGCTGGACCCTGGCGCCCTGGTTCGACGCCTTCGGAGGTCCCGAGGCCGTGGCCACGGCAGCGTCCACCCTGCGCGCGCAGCACATACCTGCGTCCGCCCTGTGGGCCGAAGACTGGGTCGGTACCTTGTTCGCGCTGGGCGGTGAACACCTGACCTACGACTGGCGAGAGGATCCCGCGCGCTACCCCGATCTCGCAGCAACAGCACGGGGACTTCATGCGCAAGCCCTGCGTTTCCTGGTCTACGTCAATCCCTTCGTGCCCAGGGATGCGGACGCGCGGCCTGCCCTCGCCAGCGTCAACGCGCTGGTCCGCGACGCCGATGGTGACGTCGAGGAGTTGAGCTTTCCCTTTGGTGAACTACCCGCACTGGTGGACCCCACAGCCCCTGCTGCCCAGGCAGTGTTCGAGCGATTCATGGACCAGGCCGTGGACAAGGGAGTGGATGGATGGATGGCAGACTACGGCGAGGCACTGCCCTATTCCTCCCGGCTGTCCGACGGCCGTGCGGGCCGCGAAGCACACAACAGCTATCCGCTGCTGTGGGCGGGCATGAGTCGCCAGTTCTGGGATCGCCGCCGTCCCGACGGTGACTTCGCCTTCTTCAGCCGCTCGGGTTTCACCGGCAGCGCGGCCGTGCACCACGTGCACTGGCTCGGCGACCAGCTGACCAGCTTTGACCGCAACGATGGTCTGGGCTCCATCGTTCCGCTCTACCTCTCGGCTGGACTGTCCGGCATCGCGCTCACGCACAGCGACATCGGAGGCTACACCAGCGTCGGTTCGTCGGTGCGAAGCCGCGAACTGATGCTGCGCTGGCTGGGCCTCGAGACCTTCACGCCGGTCTTCCGGACTCACCACACCTCGAGCCCGGCGAACAACCTGCAGTGGTTCAGCGACGCCGCCATGCTGGATCAGTTCCGGCGCCATGCGCGCTGGCATCAGCGCTTGCTACCCTACTTCGCGCTGGTGGCCGAGCAGGCGGTGCAGCGCGGCTGGCCCGCGGTGCGGCCACTGTGGTGGGGACGGGAGAAAGAACGCGAATTGCTCGGTGTGGACGACGCCTTCATGGTTGGCGACGCCTTGCTGGTGGCGCCTGTCGTCGAGGAGGGCCAGACTCGACGCAGCCTGCGTGTTCCCGCAGGAAGCTGGCGGCGCTGGCGCGACCTGCACGCTCCGCTCGACGCAGCGCTCCCGGGCGGAAACGTGCTGGAACTCGTTGCGGCCCCGGAGGAGACCCCGGTCCTGGTGCGGGCCGGTGCCGCACTGCCACTGCTGGCCAGGGACTACGACAGCATGGTGACCCCCCGCACCGGCGAGGTTGTGGACCCGGCGCTCGATGTGGCCCCGCTACCGCTGGACGCCATGCTGCTGCTGCTGGTGGCAGGTGGCCGCGACACGGGTGTCCTGGACCACCCCGAGCTGGGAGAATTGCGCTGGCAGTGGGATGGTGCTGCATTGACCGGAGGGAGCTTCACAGGTGTGCAGGTCGGAGCCGCCACGATCGACACCTGCACCTCGTCGCGGCAGCGCTCCTGCGTCCAGGATGGGTCACTGCGCCTGGGGCGCGAGGAGCTGGGTGGCGTCGAGATTCTCCTATTGCAGGACGGCGCCGCGGGGCAGCTACGCCTCTGGTCTGCCACATTGCGCGAGCTGTTCGTTGTGCTCCGGTGAGGTGCCTGCCCGCCAGCCCATGCTGGGGGCCATCGCAGGGGTGAATAGGTCCAACATCTTGCGCGTCAGCAGGACGCACATACAGGGAGGTTTTCATGCGACGAATGGTCCAGGGCTTTGGCCTGCTGTTGACGACCCTGCTCATCGCCTCGACGGCACTGGCCAAGCAGGATCCTGTCCTGGTCGACCGGACCCGTACCCGGGAGCTGCTTGATGATGTCCTCGAGGACCTGGCGCGGCTCGAGGGTCTGGCCGAGGGCAAGAAACACGGCGATCGCATGAGCCGCGAGCTCGCGAGCGTGCGCGGCAAGCTCAAGGTCCTGCGCGACGACATCAAGCGTGCGCCGTCGGCCAGAGGTCTGGTCTCGGTGGGCCTGGTCGCCGAAGGGGAGGGCGTGATCCTGCA
>JBDRCO010000040.1:0-3301 GCA_043821645.1 Pseudomonadota bacterium
ACTCGCCTTGTTCTCGACCTTGGCCTCATGAAACTTGCGAATCATGGCCGGCAACACATGACTGTGCTTCAGGTCAAAATTGTCACCCGGCCCGTACAGGTTGGTCGGCATCGCCGCGACAAAGTTCGTCTTGTGCTGCCTGTTGTAACTCTTGCACATCACGACGCCCGCGATCTTGGCGATGGCATAGCCGTCGTTGGTGGGCTCCAGCGTTCCCGTCAGAAAATGCTCCTCCTTCATGGGCTGCGGCGCATGCTTGGGATAGATGCACGACGAGCCGAGAAACAGCAGCTTCTTCACCCCGTGGCGATGACAGCAGTCAATGACATTGGTCTGAATCTGCAAGTTGATGCGGATAAAATCCGCCGGAAAAGTATTGTTGGCGTGAATCCCACCCACCTTGGCCGCCGCCAGCACCACATACTCCGGCTTCTGCGCGGCAAACCAAGCATCCGTCGCCCGCGCATCCGTGAGATCCAGCTCCTTCTCATCGCGATGCACGAGCTTCGTGTACCCACCCGCCTGCAACCTGCGCACGATCGCGGAACCAACCAGGCCCGTGTGGCCCGCGACATATATCTTGGAATCGTGATTCATTTTAATGTTCCCAGTTCCCAGTTCCCGGTTGAAACAGGCAATCCCGGGTTTCATGCGAATCGTGTTGATTGGTCTTGGTGTGGGGGGCCCAGGCGAGACTTTTTTCCGAGCCTGCGAGGACAAAGTGCTGGGCGGGAGGGGCCCCGTCGGGACCTGTGCCCGACGGGGAGGGCCAGCCCGACTGGCCCTCGGAAAAGTAGCTCGCCGGTGAAGGCGGGGCCCCACAACGTGGTCGAATCAACACGAGTTGGTATGACCCCAACTGGGAACCGGGAACCCGGAACCGGGAACTCTCCTAAACTGCCTTAACCTTCTCTTCCTTAGGTCCATATTCCCCGTAATACCCGCCGTACTTCTTGTAGTAGCTGTAATAGTAGTAGCCATACTTGCGGCTCTCGATATCCAGGTCATTGACCACCGCACCCAGGATGCGCACGTTGGCGTCGCGCAGCGCGCGCAGACACTGCTGGGCGATGTCCTTGGTGGTGCGCCCGCCCTTGAGCACCAGCACCACGCCGTCCGTCTGCGTGCCCAGGATCACCGGGTCCGTCACCGCGCCCACCGGCGGGCTGTCATAGATCACGCGCTCGTACTGACCGGCCAGCTGATCGCGCAAGGCCTTGAACGCCTCGCTCATCAACATCTCTGCCGGGTTGGGCGGGATGGGCCCGCAGGGCAAGATGTCCAGCCCCGGGATCTCCGTGTGCTTGACCGCGTCCACCAGCGTCGCCTCGCCCACGATCAGGCTCGACACCCCCACCTCGTTGCTCACGCCATAGGCCTTGTGCAGGCGCGGCCGCCGCATGTCCGTGTCCACGATCAGCACCCGCGACCCCGCCTGCGCCATGGTGATGGCCAGGGCATTGGCCACCGTGGTCTTGCCCTCCTGCGGGCCCGCGCTGGTCACCACGAAATTGCGCAGCGGCCTGTCCGGCGACATGAACAGCAAGTTCGTGCGCAGGCTGCGCGCGCACTCCGTGGCGCTGGACTTGGGTGCGTCGATGACCACCAGGTCGCGCCGGATCTTCTGCCCAGTCTTGCCTTCCTCGGCGATGCTCGGCAGCAGCCCCAAAAAGGGAAGCCCCAGCACCTGCTCCACGTCCTCGTGCCCCTTGATGGTGTTGTCCAGATACTCCAAACCAAAGGCCGCCAGCAGCGCCAGCAGCAGCCCCAGCACCAGCCCCACCGCCAGGTTGCGCTGAACATTGGGCTTGATGGGCCAGCGCGGCTGTTCGGCCACGTCCAGCACGCTCATGTTGTTGGTCTTGAGCACGCCGGTCAGGTCCGTCTCCTTGAGCCTCTTGTTGACCAGCTCGTACATGCGGGTCGAGTTGGTGACCTCGCGCTGCAACTGGTTGTAAGTGATCTCCTTGCGGTTGAGCTGACCCGCCACCTGCCGCTCGCTGGCCAGCATCTCGTCCAGCCGCTTCTCCACCTCCAGGGTCTCGTTCAGCGCCGCTTCCTCGGCGCGCAGCGCCCGCTCTATCTCGCGATCCAGGTCCGCGCGCACGATCTGCATCTGCTGCTGCACCGCCATCATCTTGGGGTGCTGCGCCTGGTAGCGCTCGGCCAGGTCCGCGCGCTGGGTCTTGAGCTCGAGATAGCGCTGCTTGAGCGCCTCCAGCACCTTGCTGTTGAGCAGGTCGCGCTGCACGTCGCCACCCAGCTCGTCGTCGGGCTTGGCCGCGCGCAGGGCGTGCGCCTGCTTGAGCCGCGCCTCCTGCTCCACCTTCTTCAGCCGCGTCTTGGTGAGTTCATTGCTCAGCATGACCAGCCTGTCGCTGATCATGCGCTGCCTGTCCTCCAGGCTGGTGGTCAGGATGTCCGCGCCGTCCTTGAACTCCTGCATGGCCTTCTCGCTGGTCTCCAGCTTGACCTTGAGCTCGGCCATCTGGTCGCCCAGCCAGTCCGCCGCGCCCTGGGTGGTGTCCAGCTTGCGCTCGAGGTTGCTCTCGACAAAGGCCCTGGCCATGGCATTGACCACCGTGACCGCGCGCTCGGGCTTGGTGTCGTCCACCGACACCTTGACCAGGCGAGCGTCCTTGACCCCCTCGACCGTGATCGCGGCCTGCACCCGTTTGGCCGCGTCAAAACTCTCCATCGCCTTCTTCTTGTCCTCGGGGTCGTCCAGGCCCTCACCCACGTCCCAGAAGGCCGGATCCGCCAGCAACGGGGTCTTGTGAATGGTGCGCTCGGCCACGTCGCGGCTTTGCAAGATGTTGATCTGGGTGTTGAAGTACTCCTGGTTCCACCAGTACGAGCCCGTGCCCAGATCCACCACCTCGCTCACGCCCTGCCCCAGCACCTTGGGCGCCGAGGTCTCGACCAGGATCGTCGTGCTGGCCCGGTAAATCTTGGGCTGCCGCAAGGTCCACACCGCCGTCAAGGCCAGCACCGTGGTCGCCACCGCCGCGATCATCCACTTGCGCTTGAGCACCACCCGCAGGTAGCGGCGAAGATCAATGTTCTCGTCATCGGAGTCGACGAGGTTTTTCTGAATGTCACTCATGAGTACCTCGAATGCAAGACAGTGCCAGGTGCCACGTGCAAAGTGCCACGTGCAAAGTTCCACGTTGAACGGAGCCAGGTTGGATGAGCAGATCGCATTACGCAGAACGCAGAACGCATCAGAGAATCGTCACCGAAAATCCCGTTCCACATTCCCAGAGCTGCACATTGCACGTCGCACGATGCACCTGGCACG
>JBDRCO010000041.1:0-2410 GCA_043821645.1 Pseudomonadota bacterium
GTCTGGCGAGGGTTCGGGCGCGATCGGCATGGATGCTCGCCGAGATTTCGTCCTCGGCACTGAGATGGGCCTCGGCCAAGGCCAGATGGGCTGCGGCTTCGACGCGTACGAAGCCAGCGTTGGCGGCCGCACGCGGGGCCTCCTTGGCCAGGGCGCTAGCTCTTTCGGGCTGGCCTTCGCGGCGGGCGATGCTCGACCCGACCATGTCGAGGTCGATCTCGAGTTGGACCATCCCGAGCCCTTCGGTGAGAGCCAAGGCGGTTTTGTGTGCCTGCCACGCGTCTGCCATCTCGTCCTGTCGTTGGCGCACCCGGCTGAGCAGCAGATGCGCTTGGGCCTCGTAGTTCGCTCGTCCAGCCGTCATCCCGGGGTATTCACGGCCGGCTACCTGACCGCCAGCATCTGCCCCGAAGTGTGAAGAGCCGGCTGAATATGTGTCATCACCGGCTCCGACCGGATCTGTGATCAGACCCTCCCCCTCCCCACGCCGTCGCGGGCTGGTCGGTCGGCGCTGGTCGAGGTCTACGTGAAGGTCGGCAGCTGCTCGAGCCTGGCCAGCAGCGGTTGCCAGTAGCGGCAGGCGGCTGCGGGCACGACGACCGTGATGCGCCTGGCGGACAGCAGCACGCGGGCGGCGACCTTCATGACCCGCTCCCTGAACTGGACGATGCTGTGGGTCCGCCCCGTGGCGTCCTCCTGCAGGGCCCGCAGCGCGTGGGTGAGCTGGTAGGCGAGCATGGACAGCAGCAGGATGACCTCGTTGTTGGCGAATGCATCGACGGGCTGGGCGCGCTTGGCGGGCTCCTCACCACGGTAGTGCCTCTTGGTGCGGTTGTTCGACGACAGCAGCGGGTGCAGGCCGCTCTTCCACTCGCCCATGTAGTTCTCGGCGCGACCGCGGCGGCGGTAGAGCGCGAGCAGCTCGGCCGCGGGGATCTCGTCTGCTGGCATGTCGGTGACCAGGTAGAAGCTGTTGGCGAACAGCTCGCCCTGCTCCTGGACCTTCACGACCACGATCCTGCGCGATCTGCTCCAGCTCCTGGCCTGGTAGGTCAGCTCCCCGTACCAGATGGTGCTCTCCTCGTCGGGATGCTCCAGCCAGGGCAGCAGCATCAGGGGGCCGGCCAGCCGATCCAGGACCTTGTTGCGCCGGAAACGGGCGACGTAGTGGATCGGCGCGTGCCGATCCTCGAGCGTGGCCAGCAGGTGCTCGGAGGGAAAGCCGGCGTCCATGCGCACGCAGAACACCCCACCCACCCAGCGCTCGACCTGCTCGACGGTGTCGATGATGTACTCGTCGGCACCCTCGGCGGTGTGGGCCTTGCCGTGCCGCAGGGTGGCGCCCACGATGTCGCCCAGATCGCCCAGGCTGGCGATGAGCGGGTGGTAGCACCGCATGTGGTAGTGCCCGTGGTACTCCGACAGCGGCTGTTTTCCGTGGGCCTCCAGGGCCATCGAGTCGAAGTCGATGACCACGCCCTCGGCTGGAGGACCACCCAGGGCCGCGATCCTGCGGCCCGCGAGCAGGACCAGCGCACGAGCGAGGCTGGCGCGGTTGCCGGCCGTAGCCAGGCTGCTCACGAACCGGGAGAGTGTCGGCTGCGAGGGCAACCCGCACGGCTCCCCCTCCTGCTCGCGCAGCGGCGACTGGCCCTTGCGCGAGGAGACCGCCAGGCGGAAGATCGGGTCGTCGCGCAGCGTGTCCGCGTCGTCCTGATCGCCCCAGCCCTGGGCGCTCAGCAGCAGCGAGGTGCGCAGCAGCTCCGTGAACGTGTGGGTCACCTGGTCGGGATCCCGGGGGTCTTCCAGGTTCGACGCGAGCCAGCCGAACAGCCCCAGCTTGTCGCCCACCTCCCGCAGCAGCAAGGCGCCGCAGTCGGAGCTCAACCGCTCAGGTCGGGCCTCGATGTCGACAGAGCGGTTGAAGGTCACACCCGGAAGCGGATACTGTTCACCCATAGCGTGGTCTCCCTGGAACTCGTATTTCGGTATTTCAAGGGCTTTCTTAGCCCGTTTTCAGGGCCCGCGCTAGTTCGCCCGTGAATAAGGCGGGATCACACGCATCGCTCTGTGGGTTGAAGGTGAACTCACCACTCGTTGCGCCAGAAGCGCAGTGTGAGCCAAGCTGCCATTCCACCTTGAGCCGATGTTGCCTGGTCAGCAGGGAACAGTGGATGCCGTTCACCTTCGCGTTCTCGTCGCAGTCGCCGAGATCCACCAATTCTCGTTCCCAAGCCTGACTCAAGCCGATATTGAAACGACCAGCGAGACCCTGTTCTGCGTTGAACACCCCGTACGATTTATCCGCGCTAGCACCATTGAAGCAGTGCGAGAAGGGCATGCCGAACTCTGCACACAGTGCGTGCCTGTAGATATATTCAACCCGCCTTATTCACGGGCGAACTAGCGC
>JBDRCO010000042.1:0-90456 GCA_043821645.1 Pseudomonadota bacterium
CCGCGCCACACGCGCCCACCCACGCAGGGCCAGGGCCCGCTGGTCTGGCATTCTTCCTCGATGGGAGGCGGTAGCGCGGGGTCGCGGCACAGGGCGTGCTCGGGCACCACGCCGCTGGCCAGGGCATCGGTGGGAGGGGGCGGGATGGGACAGCTTCCCTGCTCGGCCTCGCAGGACCAGCGCGCGAAGTCGAGGCCGAAGTCGGGTGCGGTCGGCCCGTCGACGCCGTTATAGCTCTGGTCACGGCTGCGCGTGCACGAGCGCCAGTAGTCGCTGCCGCTGCCGCCGTAGCCCACGATGAAATCCGCGTCGCAGCGAGGCCGTTCAGCGATGACGTACTGGCCCACGTCAAAGGACTCGCTGCCGCGCTCGTACCAGCCCCGGTGCAGCTCGACGAAGTAGCTGAACTGGGCCAGCACGCCCTGCTCGGCGCTCATGCCCGAGGTCGGCATGCCGTGCCATTCCGCGAGGTCGGCGGTTCCGTTGTGGTTGAAGTCCGCACCCTCGTTGACGCAGGCGCGGGTCAGACCGTTGAGTTCGCGGGCGCGCAGGCGTCGCCCGACCTCGCTGCCCGAGGGCCCCTGCGCGTAGGGCGGCGCCGAGGGATCCAGGCTGATCTCGTCATCGCTGTCGTTGCGTACACTCTCGTACAGCGCGATGGGGGCCGCGGCCGAGCAGTTGGCGCGCACGTGGGTCTGGGCGGGGGTGCCCGCGCACAGGTAGACGGGCAAGCGCTGCCCCAGCTCGTTGAGCAGCACGAAGCGGTCGATGCTGCGCACCCGGCAGCGCGCGTTGTGGTGCATGGCGAGGTCCGTGGAGGTGATGGCGCTGCGCGCGGACTCGCGCACCCAGCCATCGCTGTCGGCGTCGCAGGCCTTGGCCTGGCGGTCACCCTCGTCCCAGTAATAGCCGTCGCGGGTCTCGCACACGCAGTGGCCATTGGTCAGCGCCAGGGGCCAGATGCGGCCGGTCTCGCCGGTGTCGCTGGCGTTGCATGAGACCAGGCAGGACAGGCAGCTCGCGTCGCCCGGGTCTGCCGCCTGGTTGTTGCCGCAGGTCGCCGGGATGCAGGTGGCGTTCTGACCGGTCGCACCTTCGACGCAGAAGTCGGTGCCGCAGTTGAGCGTGGCGCAGGTTACAGGCGCGGCGCACTGCTCGGGATTGTTGGGCAGGGGCGCGGTGCCGGCAAGGCAGCCGCCGCAGTACTGCACCGGAGGGGTGCCCTCGCAGCGGCGGTTCTGCGCCGCGCAGTTGAGGTCCGCCGCGTCACAGCTGTGCGGCAGCTGACACTCGCCGGCGGTGTTCTCGAAGTATCCGCCGACGCAGGTGGTGCAGCTGGCCGGTGCATCGAAGGGATCGTCGCAAGCGCGATGGGCGGCCGTGCACAGCGCGAGGATGCTGCCGGCCCCACTGGCGTCGCAGGTCTGCACCACGCAGGCGCCGTTGTCCTCGATATGGCCGTCGACACAGGCCAGGCACTGCGCGTCCGCCGTGGTGGTCTCGGCCTGGCACTCGCGGTGCTGGCCCGCGCAGTCGAGATCCGTACAGGTCAGGATGGCCCGGCAGCTGGGCGGTGTGGCGCCGTCTTCGACGAAGCCCGTGAGACAGGTCCCGCAGCTGGCACCCGTGCCGGTATTTGCCACGCAGCTGCGGTGCTCGGCGTCGCAATCCGCGGCGATGCTCAAAGGATCGCTCGCCTGGCAGTTCAGCTCGTCGCACAGGGTCGCGCTGCCGTTCCAGCGAAAGCCCGTGTCGCAGCTCGTCAGGCACACCGCGTCCACGCCGGGCTGGGTTTCCTGACAGACCTGGTGCGCCACGCAACCCAGGTCGACGCAGGCCAGGGCGGCGCGGCAGGTGGCGTCGCCAGCATCGCACACCAGGTCGTTGCTGCAGGTGTCGCTGGGCTGGCAGGGGCAGCCCACCACATCGTTGCTGCAGGCGGCGCACAGGTTGTTGCCGGTGCAGTACAGAGGGCTGTCGCACAGGTCGCCGGTGCGGCAGGCGCAGCCCTGGGTGCCCTGCGGGCAGGGATCCACCACGCACACGCCGTTGTCGCACAGCAAGGTGCCGTCGCAGGTGTTGTTGCTGCGGCAGGCGCAGCCTTGCACGCCGTCGGTGCAGGCCTCGCACAGCTCGCCTGTCCCACACAGCAGGCCCTGGTCGCAGGTGCCATTGTCAAAGCAGGTACAGTCCAGGCTGCCGCGCGTGCAGTCGACGCAGGTGCCGGCGATGCACTCGCCCTGATCGCAGGTATCGCCCTGGCCGCAGGCGCAGCCCAGGCGTCCGTCGACGCAGGTGGCGGCGTGGCAGGTGCCGCCGGAGCAGGTGGCGCCGGCGCCGTAGCCGCTGGTGCAGTCGCCTGCACTGGCGCAGGCCGCGCACGCGCTGTCGGTGCACACCTGCCCGGTCGGGCAGTCCTTGGCGCTGGAGCAGGTTTCGTCGGGACAGCCGGCCGTCGTCATCACGAGCGCGAGCACGGCGGCCAGGGAGCAGAGGGTGATCCTGCGCATGGGTGCCTCTAGAACTGGGTGAAGTCGGTGTAGTACACGAACAACCGGACATCGTTGAGCGACTGCAGGTTGATGTCCTGGTTCTCGAGCTCGTCGCGCTGGTTGATGACCAGCTCCCACGAGGTGTTGACGTAAGGCCGGTCGCGCAGCCTGTAGTTGCCGTACACCAGGTAGTCATAAGGGCGCTCGCCGTTGAAGAAGGGATTGATCACGGCCAGGCGCTCGGGGAAGCGGAAGTACAGCTTGTCGCCACCGACCGAGCGCACGGCGCTGGTACCCTGCTGCCGCAGGTAGATGCGGCCCACGTCGTCACCGGTCTCGGAGCCGATGACCTCGGCCTCGATGTAGTACAGCTTGTGGTTGCGCGTCAGCGGTGACAGCCGGCTGAAGTTGGTCGAGAAAGGCACGGTCAGGTAGCCGTTCTCGTCGAGCATGGACGGATCCGCCAGGCGGTCGCGCATCATCTGGATGCGATCCTCTTCGGACAGGGCCAGGCCGCCATCGTCGAGGCGGGGGATGTTCATGATGTCATCGCGCAGCGACATCACCGTGACCCGGGTGTCGGCCAGGCCGTAGTCCTCCTCGAACAGGTTGAAGGCGTTTTCCAGGTCGGCAACGTAGTTGGCCAGGTTGTAGTCCCCGTACTGCACCATGCGGATCAGGAACAGCTTCTCGAGGTCGGCGTAGCTCTGGCTGGTGTAGTACTCGAACACCTTGGTGGTGCGGTAGGCCTCCTGCATCGCGTCCTTGAAGCTGAGGTCCGCGTTGATGAAGGCGTCGTTGCGGTAGATGCGTACATTGGGATCGTTGCGCGCTGCCTGGATGTTGATGGCGAACTGCTCCTCCTCGGTCAGTTCCTGCTCCAGGCGCTTGGCCAGGTTGGACAGACGCAGCAGCTCGGAGCTGGCGAGCTCAACCTGGTACTGCGCCTGCAGGGCTGACAGCTCGATCTCCTTGAGGCTGAGCACCAGGTTGGCCATGGTGGCGTTGGAGTCGATCAGGGCCGCGTCACACTGGCGCTCGGTCACCCAGCGCGCGGTGGACAGCTCGTTGCGCGCCATGAACTGCTCCATGGTCGCGATGCCGGCCTCGAGGGCCAGGATGCCGATCCCGCAGCCCAGAGTGATGATGTTGAAGGCGGCAGCACTTGCCAGCCCCGTGCCGCAGTCGGTGCCGTTGGCGGTTCCGACTATTGCGAAGCACTTGGCCAGGCTCACGGTGACGCCGGCCCAGTTGGTGATCCGGTCGAGCTGCGTGATCGCAGCGTGCGCCGCTGAGACGCCTGCCGCGAGGTTGGCCCGATGCGTTCCCTGGTCGTACTCGAACTCGGCGATGTCCAAGATCAACCCGCACTGGGCGGACACCCGCGAGCGCTCGATCTCGATCGCGGCCAACACGTTGTCGAAGTTGGTGCGCACTCGCTGCAGGTCGACCAGGAAGTTTTCGAACTGGCCCATGGCCTGCGAGATCGCGCCGTTGTTCACGGTGCCGCAGGGATCGCCCACGCGTCGCGTGGGAGCACTTTTGTCCGCGTAGACGCTCACCGCCGGGTAGATGCGGCCGTCGTCGCCCTGGAAGGTGCCGCAGACCTCGCCGAGCTGGCCCTCGTAGTTGGCGCGCAAGCGCACCAGCTCAGCCTGGAACTCCTCGGAGTCGGTTTCGAAAGCAGCGCTGCGGTTGAGCGCATCGTTCTCGCGGTCGGCCGCGATGGCCAGCTTCTCCTTGGCGCGTGGCAGGATCACCTCGAAGGCGGTCTGGTCGTAGAGGCCCAGGGTGGGGAAGGGGATGTAGTCGGGGGGCAGCCCGAAGAAGTTGATGTTGTCCGTGATCGACGTGTAGACGCTGCGCATGTCGAGCAGGGCCATGCGGTAGCGGCGCTGGCCGTTCTCCAGCTCGATGGCGACCTGCGGCTTGTCCTCGGGCTTCAGCACGGCGGTGATGCGCTGCATGAGCTGACCGAGCACGATGGACTCGAGGTAGGTGGCGGTGTAGGCGCGCTCGATCACGCTGCGCGCCAGGTCGGGTCGATTGAAGTTCTGGTAGCGCTGGGCCACCTGGCTCCAGGTGCGCGCCTTCTGGGTCGAGGCTCGGATCAGGCGCTCGAAGTACATCGTGACCGTGGCCTGGGACACGAAGTTGCGGCTGGCGAAGCCATAGGCGAGGGAGCGCCAGATGAGCGGGCTCATCGAGTAAAAGCGGTCCAGCGCCTCCTGGTAGTACTGGGCGGCCTGGTACAGGCTGTACATCTCGAAGCCGGCCGGCCCCGACAGGTTGATGCCGCCGGCCTCGAAGGCCGCGCCCTGAAAAGAGCTGGCATTGGTGCCGGCCAGGTCAAAACGTGAGGCAAAGGACTGGGTGTAGGACTCGTCGCCCATCATCACCAGCAGCTCGGCGAACAGACGCTCGAAGCCGTCGTGTTGCTGGGTCTGGTCCATCTCGGGGTGGCAGGCCTCGGTGTTGGCGTAGTTGGCGCACAGGAATTCATCGACCATCTCGCGGCCGCTGACGATCGTCGGCGGCACGGGAGGTACGGCGCTCAAGTCCCCCGGGTCGAGCACCACGGTCTGCAACAGGGCGTCGTCGTCGTGGAAATCGCGCCACACCGCGAGCAGGCAGTCCACGCGCTCGCGGATGCTCTCGACGGTCGGGGGGTCGTAGCAGTAGGGGATCTGGTCGGAGCCGGGCACGCACAGCTGCGGCGCAAAGCCTATGGTCTTGCCGGTGCGGCTGCGAAAGCGCACCTTGTACCGGAAGGCGCTGCTGATGTCAGCGTACAGGCTGTTGAACACCGGCCTCGCAGTGCCCGAGCTCGCCTTGAAGAAGCGCTTGCCAGCGCGCAGGTCATAGCGATCGCGATCGCAGTATTGCTGCGTGCGATCGGTGCACTGCCAGAACGGCGCGATCTGCACCGCCTTGCCATGGCTCTGCCAGGTCGCGATCATCGCGCGCGTGCAGGTGCCCTTGTCCGAGCCTGCGGCGGGGACCTGGCACGCTTGGTTCGCGATGTCGGCCGGGGACAGCTCGGCGGGGTCGACCGTGAAGAACACCACCTCGCTCTCGGCCGGGCAGGCCACGCGCACGTTGATCTGGCCGGCTGTACGTTCACCGCAGTCGGTCAGGTCCGTGCCGAAGGGGCAGATCGCAGTATCGGATCCCTCTCCGCCGTCGTCGCACGAACCATTGTCATCGAAATGGTTGGCGTTGGCGTCGGCAGACGTACAGAAGTCGTTGTCGGGGATGGTCAGCGTCGGGTCGGGCTTGTCGTGCTGGCCGCCGTTGAACATGCCGGTATCCACGCACAGGTAGTGCACGGCCTCGTCGGGGTCGGGATCGATCAGGGGCTCGGCCGTGGTGTCGACGGAGATGCCGCTGATCAAGGTGTTGACCAGCTTGAACACGTTGGCCGAGGTCACCGTGTTGTTGGCACTCGAGTAGTCCAGGGCCTGGTGCAGCAAATCCGGTGAGCAGACCACGTCGAGCTTGCCACTCTGGTCGGTGCGCGTCTCCTCGGGCACCGAGCCCTCGTACACGTCCGGGATGCTGTTGGCGTTGCCGTCGACGGGATCCAAATCCGCCGCGCTGCGCTGCAGCACCATGTAGCCAAAGGCGCTGAACGAACCGTTGTCGTCGGGCAAGAAGGACTCGAAGCGCTCCTCGAACAGGATGAACAGCTTGGACTGGTTGATGAGTGCGCCGTCGACCACGTGGATGCTGCGCTTGCGGGTGCGGCCGTCCGGGATGGGGTTGGACGCGGCCAGCGACTTGTTCTTGGCCTGCAGCTCGATGGGCAGGGTGGCGGAGCCGTCGTCAAAGGGCAGCAGGCTGTCGCGGCACTCGTAGCGCTTGCGGATCTGATCGTCGGGATCGAGCTGGGTCGCCCGCGCAAAGCCCGGCACCAGCCAGGGCTCCATCTTGCCCGCGTAGCCATTCTGCGAGCAACCGCTCGAATCGGCGATGTAGCGGCCACCGACGAAGATCGACGCCAGTGGGATGGGGGCGCCACCACCGTCGACGTTGTCGATGAACACCAGGCAGGTGCCGTCGGCCGTGGTGCGCTCGCAGGTCGCGGGGTCGCTGCCGAAATCCAGGGTGAAGGCTGGATTGCCGGCGTACTGCAGGGCCAGGTTGCTCTCGATGCGGCCGCGCATTAGGCCGGGGTTGAGACCGGGATTGTGCAGGTGCAGGTTGACCGCAAAGGGCAGCTCGACCACGCCGGTCGGGATGGGGTTGGACAGCAGGTCGTTGCTGTAGGGCTGCAGGCCGCTGCTGCCCGAGGCGTACAGGTAGCAGGCGCCCGCGGGGTCCACCGGGCAGTCGCGCTTGACGCTGGGCCAGTTCCACGAGCCCTGCTTGGTGGCGGACAGCACCGCCATGAACTCGTCCCAGCTCAGGTTGCCGCTGCGAAACGCGCCCCAGCGCTTGATCAGGGCATTGCCCACGCGCTCGAGAGCCAGCGAGCTGTCGCGCGAGGCCTGGGACAGTCGCCAGTCGTCGAGGTTGTTGGTGCCGAACTGGGCAAAGTAGTGGATGTCGCCGGCCCAGCGACCCTCGGGCCGCTCGCTGTAGTCCATGTGCAAGGTCTTGGTTGGCAGGTGGCGGTTGCGCACCTCGATGCGGCCGTTCCAGCGCACCGCGACCGAGCCGCCCGCGTCCGCAAAGGCCACGCTGACGGTACCGCCGTTGCCCTCGACGCCTATGGAAAAGCTTTGCACGCGCGCCGTGGCGCCACTCTCGCCCATCTCGAGCCAGACCAGCGGGCAGTCCTGGGCCGGGTTGCAGTCGACGCCGTCGTCGGGCGGATCCTGGTAGCTCTGGATGGTGGCATCGGCCATGGCCGCGGTGTGGTCGCGCTTGCGAAAGGTGAAGGTCTCGAAGGTCGGGCTGTTGTTGGTCAGCACCAGCTCCATCGAGGTGTTGACGTTGGAGAAGCTCAGCGAGCCCGCGCTCAGCACGTAGTCACCGTCGACCGCGGTCTGTGGCTCGCCCTCGGGCGTCGCTACGGCCAGGCAATGCCCGTTCGCGCCGTCGCTGGTGACGCAGGTCAGGCCCTCGGCGCAGCTCGTGCCACCGATCGCGCAGGTGGTGCGGCACACGTGCTGCTCGCAGGCCGAGCCGCTCGGGCAGTCGGTGTCGAGGACACAGTTGGAATAGCAGCGTCCCTGGATGCAGGCCTGGAACGACGGGCACTGCAGGTCCTCGGTGCAGCCCGCGGGGGGGCTTCCGGTCGGGAGACAGCTACCGTCTATGCACTCGAGGTCACCGACACAGCCCACCATCAGGCCATCGGCCGGACAGTCGCGAAAGCTCCCGTCCTCGGTCACCAGGTCGCTGTTGCACGGGGTGTAACAGATCGGGTTCGCGGGCACGGGTCCGGTCGAGCCCGAGGCCAGGCACAGATCGTCGACGCAGTGGGCGCCACGGTCGCAGGCGCCGAGCGAATCGCAACCACAGCCCACGCCACCGAGCTGGCAGCGCGCGCACACCGCGCCGGTGCACTGGAAGCCGTGGTGGCAGGTGCCGTCGGCCAGGCAGGCGCCGCCGGGGTAGCCGCGGTTGTCGACGCAGCGATCGCGGACGCAGGTGAGACCGGCCAGGCAGTCCCCGCTGAAGCAGGCGCAGCCCGCCTCGCCGGCAAGGCAGGAGCCCGGGGCGCAGAAGCCGTTGCTGCAGCGATCGGCCTCGGCCGTGCAGTCGGCTCCACCCTGGCATGCGCACCCCGTCGTCCCTGCAGGACAGGAGGGTGCCACACACACCGCATCGACACATTCGAGGGCCTCACCCAGGCTGCTCATGCCGCAGCGTCCGTCCTCGGTGCAGGCGCAGCCGTCGGTGCCCTCGGCACAGGTCGGCCGCACGCAGCGCGCCACCGTCGCGTCGCAGACCAGTCCAGCCTGGCAGCTTTCGCCGCCCTCGCAGGCGCAGTTCTCGCTGCCCGCTGTGCAGCCGGAGCCAGGCTCATTGCACTGTCCGTCGCGGCACACCAGGTCGCCGTTGCACGCGTTGCCGTCGAGGCAGGCGCACTCCTTGTCACCGGCGGGGCAGTCCTCGGGGCACGCCGAGAGCGCCAGTCCCAAGCCCAGGAGCGAGGCGCACAGCGTGAGCTGCGTCAGGGGGAGTCGGGCGTGTGTCAACATGTAGGGTTCTCCACTGGCTCAAGGTGCTGGAAAGCAGGACGTCCAGCTCGACACGCTGGCGAATGATTCATCACCGGTGCAGGCCTGCCCGGTGGCTTGGGCGCTGCGCCAAGGCTTCACGTGTGCCATCCATGTTCTGGAAGAGCGCTGGTTTCTGCGCTGTCGGAATGAACACAAGTCCCCCTGCCAAGAAATGCCTAGCAGGATACTCATTAATAACACACCACAAGTGGTCTTTAAGACCACGATGCAGGGAATCCAGCAAGCGCCAAACCCATACTCATGGTGCTCGCCTGGAGTGGTCGCAGGTGCACGGAGGGCGCGGATCGATTGCGCAAGACCAAAATTTCTTTAGAAATTCTTGGATTGGCCCGAGCTTGAGTCGCCCTTCATTGTGGCAAACACCTATCCGCAGCATTGGAGAAGCGCCATGGCGAGGGACAAGCGCGCCCCTGCCCTGAACCCTGCGCAGGCATCATGGAGCAGAGTCGAGCCCCTGGGGCCCTCGAGGCGCCGGTCGGATGCAGAAAAGTGTGGCGCCCAGCAAGACGCCAGGAGTGCCCTGTGCGGGGCGGGCGCGGTGCCGGAGCCGTGCCCATCGTGGCCTGCAGGTCCACGTTTTCAGGGCCGCGAGCACACGCAGATCTCGCTGCCTCGATTGGTCGAGCAGTCGTCATCGTTGACGTAAAGCTCGCAGCCCGAGAGGTTGTCGATGGCGTCCAGGCAGATGCTGCCGAGGCGCTGACACCAGTCGTCGCAGTTGGAGCCGGCCGTGGTCACGTTGAAGCCGCAGCTCTGGGCGTCTTCCTGGCACAGCACGTAGTCGGGGGCTCGTCCGAACAAGGCCGCGCAGCTCTGCGGTCGGGTCGTGCGATCCGGCACGCAGGCCACGATGCCCAGCTGCGGGTCCACGATCTCGGTGCTGAAGCTGTCACCCAGCACGCCGTGCAGGCCGTGCGGTCCCTCGTCCAGGACCTGCTGGCCCGAGTTCCTGTCCAGGCGCCACAGCGCGATGGTGCTGCTGTCCGGAACAAAGGAGGCCGCGGGCGGCACAAAGCTACCCCGGTAGCGCGCCCCCTGCGACAGCTGCACCTCGTCGATGTGACCGTTGAAGTGAAACATGTCGAGGTAGGCGGCCATGCCGATGCGCAGTGGACCGCCAAAGTCCTTGGTCTCGCTGATGCTCGCGGCGACCCGGTGCAGCAGCACGCCGTTGCTGTAGATGCGCAGCTCGCTGCCGTCGGAGACGCCGGCCACGTGCTGCCAGGCGTTCTCGACGAGCTGTGGCTGCCCCACCGCGTCCGAGGCCCAGGCGTGCAGCATCTGACTGCCGTCGTGAACGCGCAGCTCGAGGTAGCGATCCTTGACCAGCAGCACCCAGCCCTTGAAGGTGTCGTGGTCGTGGTGCGACACGATCTGAACTTCCTGCGACAGATCGCGCGGGTAGATCCAGGCCTCGATGGTGAAGCTGGTCAACTTCTCGAACAGACTGCTGTCGGGGACGGTGACGCGATCGTCCACGCCGTCGAAATCCAGGCTGAGGCGCTGGCAGGGACCGGCATCCACGCGGCCGGCATCCGGCCCGGCCGCGTCGGGAGAGGCGCTGTCGGCTGTCATCGTGTCAGGCGCTGCCAGGTCGGGGGCGCCGACGTCGGGTGCGGCCGCGTCGGCCGCAGCAGCGTCTCGCGGAGGGGAATCCCCCGGCCCACCCTCCGCGGGACCCTGATCGGCCGCCCCCGCATCGACGGTCGCGCCGTCCACGGCCAGCGCATCCAGCCCCCGGGCATCGGCAGCATTGACGTCCGCCACCCCGGCATCCACCCGCGCGCTGTCGACGAGGATGCTGTCGGCCGCCCCCTGGTCCGTGGCCAGCCCATCCTGCGGGCTCCGCTCAAGGGTCACGAGATCTGCGCGCGCCCCGTCCGGGCTCGTCGTATCGAGGGTCGCCCGGTCCGTGGCCACAGCGTCGCGCAGCCCTCCATCGCCGTGAACACGTTCCGGGCTGCCGGCGTCCAGGGGGGACGCCGCGTCGACCTGCGAGGCCGGGACACAGGTCCCATGCACGCAGACGAAGCCGCCGACGCACTGCTCGGGCCCGCTGCACTCGAAGTCGAGCCCCGAAAGCGCCGGTGTCGACGCCGGGCAGGCCGCCAGTGCGGCCAAAAAAAGTGCCGCGAGCGTCCGCCGTGCGTGCGCCTTCATGTCACAAAGGATATCGGCTTTTTGGGGAAGGCGCTCAAACGGCCCGGTTCAGCCGCGCGCGGCCTTGCCCTTGGCGGGTCTACGGGCGGGCTTCTCGGTCGCCAGACCCTCGTGCGCCACCAGCTGCTCGACCAGGCCGGTCAGGTGGTCCACGCGCGCGCTCAGGTCCTGCAGGTCATCGCGCACGTGGCCACGCTTCTGGTCGCGGGCGGCGGCCTGATCGGTGAGCTCGTCCTCGAGGTCGTTGACCCGACTGTGCAGCTCGTTGAGCAGGTGCAGGGTGCGCTCCTGGTCGCGCTTGGTGGGCAGCAACAAGGATTTCCAGGTCGCCATCAGGAACCCGTCCATCATGATCTTCGAGCGCAGGGCCGCGCCCATGACATTGCCGCTGAGCTCGAGAAAGCCGGGGTTGCGCAGCACCTTGTCAAAGTACTCGGCGGTCTGCTTCTCCCAGGTCCCGTAAAGCTTGTCGGCCAGATTGGGCGTGTTCATGGTCTTCCTCGTCGAGAAAAAGGGCCTGTGGGCGGCCGGGTTGACAGACATTGCGCGTTCAGAACACCAGCCGTCTGACCTCGCTGGCGGTGGTGAAGGCGGCGGTGGTCTCGCCGGCGAGCGAGCTCATGCGCGCGACCTCGCCGTAGCACTCGGCGATGAAGGAGACCTGCACCAGGTCGAGCGGGGCCCCCACCACGGTCTCCTGGTGCACGAACATGGCCACCTGCAGCACGCGATCGAAGGTGAGGTCCGGCAGCACCAGCCGTCCCTCGCGCAGCACCTCGACCCGCAGCGTGTGGCGCGCCGCGATGGGCAGGCCCTGCACGGTGCCGTCGCGGATGCTGGCCTGCTGGCTCCACGAGCTGCCCACGTCGAGCGGCAGCCGGAACAGGTCCAGCGCCGGTTCGTACAGCAGCCAGGTCTGACCCTCGCCGGGATTCTCCTCGGCCGAGACGCTGCCCAGGCTGAGCAGGGCACCGGGACGGCGTGCGAACAGGCCGAGCAGGCGGCCACTGCCATCCAGGGGAACCGCATAGCTGTCGGCAGGAAGCCGGTCAGCGAACCAGGCGTCCTCGATGCCGCGCGCGCTCACGCCGAGCACCTGGTCGTCGGGTCCCACGCCGTCCAGGATCCATACCCGCTGCCCATCCTGGTCCTGCCCGTCGATGTCGACCACCACCTCGCCCGACGACACCAGGTAGCGGGCGGTCGCGCCCAGGGCCACGGGGAGCTCGTCGTCGCTGATGCGGCCGTCCACGTCCGGGCGACAGCTCAGGGGCACCACGCCACCGTCGCTGCCCACAGAGCGCAGGGCGAGGAGATCGTCGGGGTAGTTGGGCCCACCGCAGCCCAGGGTCATGCCGAGCACCACGAGCAGACTGACGAATGACACGCGCATGCGCACCTCAGAAGGCGAAGCGCGTCATCACGCGCAGGGTCTGACCAGGGGAGGCCGCGAGCTGATTCTCGACGCTGGCCAGGCCGTCGAGGGGGAACAGCACGCCGTAGGCTAGCAGCAGCTCGAAGCCGTCGTTGGAGCGGTAACGCACGGTCGGGTCCAGCTCGATGCCCAGCAGGTTGCTGTGGCCTGGCGCGCTCTCGGCGAACAGGGCGGCCGACCCCACGGCCCACAGCTCCAGCGACAGCCCGCGCAGCGGCGACAGGCCCGCCCGGGCGCGCAGCGCCACGCCGTCGGTGAAGGTGCCCACGATCTGCCGCCACAGGATGCGGTCCAGGTGGTGGTCGGGGTGGAAGCGAAAGTTGTCCACGGCCAGGTCGTAGGGCGGATGCACCTGGGCACCGTCGAGGTCCCCGGGGGCGCCCAGGCGCGACATCTCGCGCGCGCCGAAGCCAGGCGCGGGATCGCCCGAGGCCACGTTGAGGTCCAGGCCGAGATGCCAGAGCTCGTCGTCCGCGCGCCACTCGGTCTCGATGGCGCCGCCCCATTGCTGCGCCGTGGCCGGCTGGTTGAGACGCACCCCGGGCAGCAAGGACGCGTTGTCGTAGCGCGCGCCGAGGTAGGCGAACTCGGCCTCGACCCGCAGCCCCGCCCAGCGCAGGCGCACCCAGCCGTCGACCAGGCCGCCGGTGAAGCCGCGATCGATCCACACCAGGGCGTCGTCCTGGCCCGCGCTCAGCGCCTCGCGGTCCTGCCAGCGCAGGGAGCCGATCAGTCCGTAGTGCAGCACCAGCTTGCCGGCTCTCAGCTTGCGCTGCAGGGCCGGGTCGGGGAGCGTGTTGAGCACCATGGCCGAGGCGCTGCGCACGTCGTCCCGGGGCTCGCGATCCAGCCAGCGGCCATCGCGCTCGGTCACCGGCCCGCTCGCCGACCAGTCGAAGCCCACGCCCCACAGGTGGCCGAGCAGCGGCGTCACGAAGGCCACGCGGTCCGCGCTGTCTGCGCCGTCGCACTCGTCGCACAGGCCGTTGTTGGCGACCAGACCCAGACCCCAGTGGTTGGGCATGCGCCCCACGGCCAGCATCCCCACGGGCAGGGCGGCCTCGCCCCACACACGCTTGATGGCGACGGCATCGACCAGGCTGTTGACCCCGAAGCGAGGTGGGTCCTGGCCGGTGACGACGGAGGATGCCGCCGCCGGGTGCGGGGTCGAGCCCAGGGCCAGGTTGTCAAGCACGTCGACCAGGGCGTGCAGGGCGATGCCCTTGTAGGACACCCGGGGCTGCAGGCGCAGGCGCATGTCCGCGCCCAGCAGGATCTGGCCGTTCTGGGGATCGCTGGCCGGCGCCGGGAACAGCAGCTCGCCCGAGGGCGTGGGGCCGCGGTCCAGGTCCAGGTTGGCGTCGAGGTCCGTGCGCACCCGGAACACGCCCTGCATCCCAAAGCTGGGTGCGGCGCCCGCGGTGGTGAAGGGCGTGGACACCTGGTCCCACTGGGCCTGTCCAGGGGCCGCAAGCAGCAGCGCAAGCACCAGGAGGACGGGGCGCATCAGGGGACCTCCTCGGCGTCGGGGGTGTCGTCCGGGAGGCTGTGCGCGGGTTCCTCGTCGGCGCGCGCGGTGTCGTCTTCGGGCGCGGGTGTCGGTGCGCGCTGTGGCGTCGGGGCAGGCGCAAAGTCCAGGTTTCCCGTCGCTGGTGGCGTCAGGAACTCCACCATCAGGTGGTTGACCGTGGCGGCACGCTCCAGCATGGGAAAGTGCGCGCTGCGCGGCAGCACCACCAGGCGAGCGTCGCCCAGCTCGGCCTCGAGTTGTTCGCCGACCTCAATGCCCGAGGTGTCGTCGTGGCGGCCCCACAGCAGCAGGCTGGGGTGGTGGAGGCGGGTGTAGTGCGTGTCCTGCACCTCGAGCCACTGGTCGCGCGCCACGGCGTGGGCGGCGGCCACGGCCCCAGGCCTGTCGTAGGCGGCCTTCACGGCGTCGACCAGGCTCTCGTCGACGCGCTGCGGATCATAGAAGCCGCTGCCAATGCGCGCGTCGGGTTGTTCCTTGTAGTACAGCGTGAACAGGGTCTCGCCGACGACGGGCACCCGCGCCAGGCGAAAGAAGGTGGGCAGCTGCTCCTCGTACACCCAGGCGCTCATGAGCACCAGGCGGCCGACTCGCCCCGGGTGGTCGAGCGCCAGGCGCAGGGCCACGGCACAGCCGTAGGAATGGGCGACCAGGTCCGCCACGTCGACACCGAGCTGGTCCAGCAGGTGCACCAGCAGCGTGGCCTGGGCGGCGGGGCTGTAGTCGCCCGCGGGCTTCTCGCTCTCACCAAAACCTTTGAGGTCGACGGCGATGACCCGGTGCTGTGCTGCCAGGGCGTCGAAGTTGGCCACCCAGGTCGCCATGGACGAGGCATAGCCATGGATGAGCAACACGGCGTGGTGGCTGCCACCGCCGCTATCGCGCACGTGCAGTCGCACGCCATCGATGTCAACAAAGTCGTAGATGCCGGGAGCGCCCGCGGGAAGCTCCACCGGCTTGTTCTGGAAGGTCAGGCAGGCGCTGGTGGCGAGCACGAGCGCACCCAGGGCCACAAGCCCGCTGCCGCGGCAGCGTCGAGAACCATCGTCGCGCAGCATCAAAACCCCAGGCGCGTGTATTCGCGCGCGGTGGTGAAGGGATCGGCGTCTTCGTCGTCCTGGCTGCCGACCACCGCCACCGTGCCGTAGCACTGGGCCACGAACTGGTACTTGAGCGTGGTGGTGGTGAGGAAGAAGAAGGGGTTGAGCGTGGGAACGCGGTTGACCCGCTCCATGCGCAGCTGCAGCACGTCGAAGGTCCCGGCCGGCACGCGCGCCTGGCCTGCCACCTCCACGCTGTAGCTGTAGTCCTCGTAAAAGCCGGTGAGCACACCCTCGTAGATCCCGGTCACCGTGCTCTCGGTGACCCAGCTGTCACCCACCTGCAGCGGAAAACGGTACACCACCACCGGCGGGTCATAGCTCAGGTCAATGCGGTCCGCATCGACGCTGACCACGCCCAGCATCACCACCTGATCGCTGTCGACCCGGAACACGCCCAGCACGTCGCCGCCTATCTGCAGCAGGTTCGCGTAGCTGGCGTCGGGATAGTCCGCGGCCCACCAGGTGCCGGCTGGCGACAGGGTCTCGAGCACCACGCTGTGCTCGCCACTGGCCGCTGCGCTGAAGTCCCACAGCAACCCGCCGGAGGTCTGGGTCGGCACCAGGTTCACGGTCACAGGCTGGTCCGGTGCAATGGCCCGAAAGTGCCCACTCAGTCCCGGGCCCAGGTTCATCTCGGAGCGGGTGATCACCTGATCCCAGGGCGGGCACAGGGGGGCGCCACCGTCGTCCAGGGTGGCGTCGGGCGCCGCCGCGTCGGTGGAGGCGTCGTCGTGGCCGGCGTCCGGGGTGCGCTGATCGACGCCCGCTCGATCGCTCGCGCTCGCATCCAGCGCCCCGGCGTCGATCTCGACCGCGGCCACGCACTGGCCGCGGGGATCGCAGACCTGCCCGGCGGGACACTGGCTATCGCCGTAGCAGGGCGCCGCAGCGGGATCGCAGGCCGCAGCCAGGGCCGCTAGAACCATCAGGTGTGCAAGTGCAGTATTTTTTTGAGTGCGTCGCATCATGGCGCTCGATCCTTGACGCGCGGGCCGCCCTGGCCTAGTGTCGGGGTCGATCGGTACCGCGCGGCGAGGGCCTGGTCAAGACTTTTTTTGCATTGCACAATCTCGCAGGAGTTCTCATGGCCAGGATTCAAGTGCAGCAACTGGCGCGTGCCCTGGGGCTGACCACTGCCGAGGCCCTGCGCCAGCTCAAGGAAGCCGGCTTCGCGGTCAAGACAGCCGCCAGCCGCATCGACGACCGCGCGGCCCGGGCGGCCCTGGATGCGGGTGGTGCCGCGGCCGTGGGGTCGAGGCGGAAGGGACGCGGCCGTGCTGCCGGGGGAGCCGACGAGGCCCGGGCGCGGCGCGACACGGCCGAGGTGCCGCCGGGGACCGTGGTGATCAAGAAGTACGGCAACCGTCGCCTGTACTCGACGGACGAGAGCCGGTACCTGACCCTCGAGGAGCTCGAGGGCCTGATCCGCAAGGGACAGAAGGTTCGTGTCGTCGATGCGCAGAATGGCGAGGATCTGACGGGACAGGTGCTGACCCAGATCATGCTCGAGGGTGGCCGCGCCCGGCGCTTCCCGGTGGCCTTCCTCGAGGAGATGATCCGCCTCAGCGACGACGCGCTGCAGAGCTTCATCGGCCGCTACCTGATGACGGGCCTCGACATGTTCATGTCCACCCAGCGCGAGGTCGAGCGCCGCTACCAGCAGGGTCTGGCCGCCCTGACCATGCTGCCGTTCAATCCCTGGGCCGGGGTCATGCGCGAGTGGATGGGAGGAGGGCCCGCCGATGCTGCCCCGGCGCCTGCAGGCCAGGCCCTGGCGCCCCCCGCCGCCCCCCAGGAGGACGAGCTGGGCCGCCTGCGCGCCCGTCTCGAGCAGCTCGAACAGCACCTCGGTGATCGATCTCCAGCGCGTAGCAAAAAAATAGAAGATTGATATTATTCAATAAAACAGATTTGAATGTTGCGTTGCAAAAATTTATTTGACATTCCATTTCGCGGTGCCTAGATTGCGTGGCGTCGGTCGACGACAACACGAACGCCGCAACGCAACAAAAAGGCAACGAGCCACACAGGAGCACGCCATGACCGAGAACACCACCGAGAGCCGCAAGAACCCCTTCAACTTCGTGCCCGAGATGTTCGGCGAGCTGGGTCTGGACAGCTTCACGGATCGCTTCGCCGCCATGGGCGAGGCGCAGACCCGCCAGGTCAAGCACATGACCGAGCAGATGCTGGGCTACGGCCGCCAGCTGGGCGAGCACGTCAACAACCAGATGCAGGTCACGGCCAAGCTGTACAAGGATGGCCTGGACTACAGCATCAACCTCTGGGACACCTGGAACAAGGTCATCCTCGAGTCCACCGAGCACGCTCTGGACAACATGGTTCCCCGCAAGTGACGACGCGACGCCGGGAAGGCGCGCGCTCAAACCTCTCCCGGGGTGTTCGGCGCGCTGGTCGCTGACGATGACGCGGCACGGGACAGCAGTCCGACCACTGGTTCACCTCGCACGGTCTCGCACCGGCGAGGAGAGTGCCCCGCCCCACGCAGCACCGCGCGCCGACGCCCCGGAGTTCCTGACCACGGGGGACGCCGGAGCACCCATCCATGACGCTGGAATACGCCGACGCCTGGCTCAAGGCCGCTGACCTGTTCTCGCAGGGTCTTCCACTGCGCGATGCGCCGCCGCCCCTGGCGGCGACCCCGGGCACCGAGATCTACCGCCGCAACAAGATGCGGGTGCTGCACTACCACCGCAGCACTCCGGCGCTGCACGCCCAGCCCGTGGTGCTGGTGCCCAGCATCATCAACCGGGCCTACATCCTCGACCTGACGCCGGGCTTCAGCGTGGCCGAGCACCTGGTCACCCAGGGCTTCGAGGTGTTCATGGTCGACTGGGGCGTGCCCAGCGACGAGGACCGCTTCGTCGAGTTCGACGACCTGATCGATCCCATGCTCGACCGCGCCGTGCGCGCCGTGCTGCGTCGGACCGGACAGCCCCGCGCGACCCTGGTCGGCTACTGCATGGGTGGCACCCTGGCCATCATCTACAGCGCGCTGCACCCCGACCGCGTGGGCGGTCTGGTCAACCTGCTGGGACCCGTGGACTTCGCGCTGGCCGGGCTGCTGAGCGACTGGGTGAACCGCCGCCACTTTGACCCCGACCTGTACATCGAGGCCCATGGCAACATGCCGCCGGTGCTGATGCAGACCGGCTTCCAGATGATGCGGCCCCTGGCCCAGCTGCAGAAGGCGGTCAAGAACCTCAAGCCCGCGGAGAAGGATCCTGTCGCCGAGCGCTTTTTTGCGGCCCTGGACGCCTGGAGCTGGGACAACATCCCCTTCCCGGGGCAGGCCTACCGCCGCTACATCCGCGCTCTGTATCAGGACAACGCCCTGGTCGAGGGCAGCCTGACCGTGCGTGGCGAGCGCGTCGACCTGCACCGCATCGCCTGCCCGGTGCTGACCCTGTGTGCAGACAAGGACCACATCGTGCCACCGCCCTCGGCCACGGCCCTCGGCGCATTGCTCGGTGCCGTGACCCACGACGTGGTGTGCGTCCGCGGTGGTCATGTTGCCGCGGTGGTCGGCCCGTCAGGTCAGAAGCAGTTGTGGCCGGCCCTGGTGCACTGGATGGCCAGCCTGGCACCGGGAGTCGAGGCATGATGACCGCCCCCCACCACGATGCCGGAGAGTCGCTGACCATGCCCCTTGCCGTCGAGAACCCGAGGGATCTGCCCGAGCTGGGCGAGATCGCCGAGCTCAGCCGCACGATCCATGACGCCGACATCCGCGCCTTCGCCGCGCTGTGCGGCGACAGCAACCCGGTGCACCTCGACGACGAGGTGGCGCGCCGCAGCCGCTTTGGCGGGCGCGTGGCGCATGGCATGCTGGTGGCCAGCCTGATCTCGACGGTGCTGGGCACGCGGCTCCCTGGACCGGGTGTGATCTACCTGGGGCAGGAGCTGCGCTTTCGCGGTCCGGTGTTCCCGGGCGACACCATCACGGCGCGGGTCGAGGTGATCGAGGTGCAGTCCGACAAGCGCAAGGTGCGGCTGCGCACCAGCTGCCTCAACCAGGGTGGCGAGACCGTGATCACCGGGGAGGCTCTGGTGCTGGTGGACAAGACAGAGGTGTGACATGTCGAGCAGCGTCCTCGCCTGGGGCTCCATCGCCCTCTACGTCGCCGTCACCGCGGCGCTCGCCTACCGCGGCTACCGCAAGACCAAATCGCTCGAGTCCTATGCCGTGGGCGCGGGGGACATCGCTCCCTGGGTGGTGGGGCTGTCGCTGTCGGCGCAGCTGACCTCGGTGGCGACCTTCGTGGTCAACCCGGGCCTGGTCTTCGCCTACGGCACTGCGGGCTTCCTGGGCTTCGGCCTCGCCGCGGGGCTTGGCATCATCCTCGGCCTGCTCATCTTCACCCACGCCTTTCGCCGGGTCGGGCTCAAGGTGGCGGCCCTGAGTGTTCCGGGCTGGATAGGCAAGCGCTACGACAGCAAGGGCCTGCAGGTGTCCTTCGGCGTGGTGTCCCTGAGCCTGGTCACCTATGCGGTGCTCATCGTGGTGGCCATCGCCCACATGCTGCACCTGCTGCTGGGCGTGGATACCACCTGGATCGCCCTGGCGGTGATCGTGTTCGTGTTCGGCTACGTCATGCTCGGTGGCGTCAACACCCACGCCTACACCAACGCCATACAGGCCATCATCATGCTGGTGGTGGCGGTGCTGCTCGTCGGCAGCGGCCTGCCCCTGCTGTGGCAGGGCGAGGGACTCTTCGCGCGCCTGGCGGCCCAGGACCCGGTGCTGGTCGCGGTGACCAACCCGCAGAGCCTGTACTTCCGTAACCTGTTCGAGGTCTTCGTCTGCAACTTCGTGGTCGGCCTGGCCCTGGTCTGCCAGCCCCACATCCTGAGCAAGGCGCTGTACCTCAAGCAGGACCGCGACGTGCGGCGCTTCCTCGCCGTCGGCCTAGGCGCGGGTCTGTTCTTCCTGATGGTGATGTCGGTGGGCTTGTTCGCCCGCCTCGAGCTGCCCGCCACCGTGGCCATCGACAAGGTGGTGGCGACCTACATCGTCAGCCACTTCACGCCAGGGCTGACGGTGCTCATCTCCATCGGCATCTTGTGCGCGGGCATCTCCACCCTCGAGGGCATCCTGCTCGGGCTCACCACCATCGTGTCGACGGACCTGTACCTGACCGTGTTCGGGAGCCGTCTGCAGGGGCTCGACGCCGAGACGCGAGGCCTCAAGGCCCTGCGCGTGGGCCGCTGGTCCTACCTGGTGCTGGGGCTGGTGACCTTCGGCCTGTCGCGCTGGCAGATCGTGGATCCGGTCGGCGGCAGCGTGGCCATCTTTGCCCAGTATGGCGTGTACCTGCTGATCACGGCCAGCATCTGGCCTCTGGCCGCGGGCATGTTTCTACCCGGCGCCCGTCGTCACGCGGTGGTGGCGGGGACCGCGGTGGCCCTGGCGGGCTTTGGCCTGAGCGCCCTGGTGGGCTTCACGGTCATGCACAACAACCCAGCCTTTTTGGCCACCGTCGGCATCCTGAGCGGCGGCGTGGTGTTTGCGGTGCTGCAGTGGGTGGTGCCGGCGCGCCAGCCCTCGCCAGCACCGGAGCGTGCCGTTCCGGTGTGAGGTTCCTGTCGTCCCCTGCTTCGCTCGCTGCGGCGGCGGGTGAATTCGACATCGCTCGGGCGTTGACGGAACCTGTCCGCCCACTGCATCCTCGTCGACAGTGAGGTGCCAGTGACCGATCTTGAACATGCCGTTGGACTGCGCGAAACCTTCCAGCGCCTGCGCAAGGCCCTGGCGGGGCTCGGTCTGGTCGGACGCGCGGCACAGCTTGCCGTGGGCACGACCCCCCATCGTGAGATCTTTCGAGAGAACAAGACGCGCCTGCTGCGCTACGACCTGGGCGCTGCGCCCTCGACGCTGCCGCCGCTGGTGATGGTGCCCTCGCTCATCAACCGCCATTACATCTTTGATCTGATGCCCCGCAAGAGCATCGTCGAGTTCTTTGCCTGCCGCGGCGTGGCCGCCTACAGCGTCGACTGGGGTGCGCCCTCCGACGAGGACCGCTACCTGAGTCTCGAGCGCTACGTGGCCAGCTACCTGCACCGCGCCGTGCGCGCCGCCTGCCGGGACAGCGGGCAGGATCGGGTGGTGCTCGTCGGCTACTGCCTGGGTGGATCGCTGGCCGCCGCCTATGCGGCCCTGCACCCGGAGCGTGTGCAGGCTTTCGTGGCCTTGACCACACCCATCGATTTCACCGACAACGGCCTGCTGGGCACCTGGTCGCGTTCCGCGTCCTTTGATCTCGAGGCACTCATCGAGGCCACGGGCAACGTTCCCTGGGCCCTGCTGCAGTCATCGTTCACCCTGCTGCGACCGACGCTGTCGGTGAGCAAGGCCCGGGGCATCCTCGAAAAGTTCTGGGACAACGAGTTTCTCGACGGTGTGCTCGCCCTGGAGACCTGGGGCAACGACAACGTGTCCTTCGCTGGACAGTGCTACCGCCAGGTGATCGAGACCCTGTATCGGGACAACGCCCTGGTGCGGGGCACGCTCCACCTCGGTGGACGCCTGGTGGACCTGCGCCGCATCACCTGCCCGGTGCTCAACGTCCAGGCGAGCTTTGACAACATCGTGCCCCTCGCCGCCTCGCATGCCCTGGTCGAACAGGTCGGCAGTGACGACGTCACCGAGTGGACCGTGCCGGGTGGCCACATCGGCGCCGTGGTGAGCAAGAAGGCCATGGCGCAGGTCTGGCCTGCGGTGCTGGAGTGGCTGGGTGCGCACGCATATGCGCGTCCCGCCGACGACGGAGCGTCGACGCACACTCCTGGACGATGACCCAAATCAGGGCGTGGCGGCGGGCTGCGAGGCGGGCACGCGCGTCGGTGTTGTCGCCGGTGCAGGGGCAGGCTGCGACGCGGGTGCCTCGACAAAGGGATCCACCACCGGCACCGTGACCACGCGCTCGAAGATCAACTTCTCGGCGTTGTCGTAATACAGCTTGCGCAGCACCTCGTGGGGCAGGGCGATGCCGTCGACCTTCCAGCGCCCCTGGATGGGCGTGGGGTGGTCCATCTGCTTGAGGTCGGTCTCGAAGTAGCGAAAGTGCGCCAGGTAGAACTTGACCGCGTCGTCAAAAGTGGGCGGCTTCTCGGACACCGAGCCCAGCTGCATGCCGTAGGGCGAGATCGCCAGGTCGGTGCCGAACAGGATGCGGTCCTGGTAGCGGACAAAGAAGGCGCGCACCTTGTCCGCGGGGTGGCGGCCGAACTCCGGCACCCGCGCCGAGGTGTCGACGTAGACGTTGGGAAAGCGATCCAGCACGCTGGCCACGTAGTCGAGATCCTCGGGGTTGTTGGCGAGGTGGATGAGCAGGAAGGTCGTCTTCGGGTGCTTGGCCAGCACCCGGTCGCGAGCCGCCAGAAGCTCGTCGCGCGTGGGGAAGTCGCCACCGTAGAAGCTCCAGTCCGGGGCTTGTTTGAGCTCGTCGTAGCGCTCGTTCTGGGGCGTCACCGGCTCGAAGAAGGCCTTGGGGTCACCGGTGTGCAGGGCGACGATCGCGTTGAGCTGGGCAGCCCGCTCGAACAGAGGATCCAGCCGGGGATCATCGACGGTGAGCAGCCGCCCGTTGTCGTCGCGCACGCCCAGGCCCAGGGCCTTGAAGATCTTGATTCCCTTGGCGCCGACCCGCACCGCGAGCTCCAGGCGCTCGGCCTCCCGCTCGCCCCAGCCAGGCGAGGTGACCCCGCGCCAGCTCAGGTTGCTGAAGAAGGCAAAGCGATCCCCCAGCCGCTTCTTGATGTGCAAGGTGGCCTCGAAGGCGCGGGTGCCGGGAGCGCCGCCGTTCTTGTTGCAGAACTTGACCACGCCGACGCGGTCGTGCAGTGCCAGGGTCACGTCGATGGGCCCGTCCAGCTGGGTGATCAAGGTGTGTGAGTCGATGACCGGGCCGCGGTCGTAGCCGCCATCTGGCAAGGTGTGTGCGGCCGTGCGACGACAGGCGGGCGCTGCGGCGAGCATCGCCAGCGTCCACACAATCAGCCGCATCCGGCGTGGGGTTGTCATGCCGCCACTGTAGCCCGCGCGCCTGGTTTACACCAAGGCCCTCGCTGTTGTCCTTCAGGCTGCCGTGGGACACGAGGTCGAGGGCGTCACTCGAGGATGTAGGTGACCGGGTTGATCGGCAGGTCGTTCAGGCGCACCTCGTAGTGCAGGTGCGGGCCGGTGGAGCGTCCGGTGTTGCCCACGGCCGCGATGTGGTCGCCGCGCTTCACCGTGTCGCCGGGCTTGACCAGGATCTCCTTGAGATGGGCGTAGAAGGTGCTGATCCCGCGGCCATGGTCGATGACCACGACATTGCCGTAGCCCCCTCGATCGCCGGCGAAAGCCACGGTCCCGGTGGCAGGCGCCATCACCGGCTTGCCATCGGCGGTGGAGATATCGAGGCCGAGGTGCATGGTTCGCGCACCGGTGTACGGGTCGTCGCGCATGCCAAATTCGCTGGTCAACCAGCCGCGCACCGGCCACACCGAGGGGGTGTTGCTGAGCAGGTTCTGCTGATCGTCGAAGTAGCGGCTCAGCTCACCCAGGGTCACTTCCTGGCGCCTGGTCTCCACCGCAAGCCCGGACAGCCGCGACTCGAGCAGCGCATATTCGAGCTGCTGGCGCGCCGGGTCCTCGTTCACGGGCGGCACCGCGAAGGTCCCTGTGTCGACGTCGAAGGTACCGCCGATGGCCATGGGCTCGTTGACCGGGCCAATGGCCAGGCCCCGGGCAGGGTCGTTGAGACGCGTGATCTCTCGCAGCTTGCGCTCGAACAGATCGACCCGGGTCAGGGACTGCCCGATCTGATCGAGGCTCTGGTTGGCGCGCGTCAGGTGATCGCGAAGCTCACTGTTTTCGCGCAGCAGCACGCGGTTCTGCGCCACCTGGTCGATCACGTAGTAGTAGTGCGCGCCGGCCGCACCAAGCCCGGACAGGCCCAGCAGCAGGGCCATGCCGAACACGGTCACCAGCCGCCGCGGGACCTGGATGCGACGGACCCGGCTCGAGCGCTCAGGCACGATGAGTAATGTAAAAGACCGATTCGCCAACTCGGATGTCTCCACGATCTCAATGGCGCGAAAAAGCGACCAAAATCTAGCGATGCCTCGGTGGTGGTGTCAACCGCCTATCTCTACGTATGACAAAGCTGTGCGGGAAAAAAATCCCACCCGGGTGCTCTAGACCTCCTGAACAAATGCCACCACCACGGTGATGTTGTCGTCCCCGCCCCGGTTGTTGGCCAGATCGATGAGCAGCTCGGGCACGCGCCTGAAGAAGTTCTCGGTCACGGTCTCCCCGATCTCCAGGTCGTTGACCAGGTTGGCCAGGCCGTCGGAGCACATCAGAAAGGTGTCCCGCTCCTTGAGCTCCACCGCCAGCAGGTCGACGGGCACGTCCTCCTCGACACCGACCGAGCGCGTGATGATGTTCTTGAAGCGGCTCGAGCGCGCCTGGGCCTCGGTGATGATGCCAGCCTTGAGCTGCTCGTTGACCAGCGAGTGATCCTCGCTGAGCTGCAAGATGCGCCCCTCGCGCAGCATGTAGGCGCGACTGTCTCCGACGTGGGCCACGTAGGCGTGCTCGCCGTGGAACAGCATGGCCGTCGTCGTGGTGCCCATGCCCGCGAACTCGCGGCCGGTCTGCGCCTTCTGGTAGATGTTGCCGCAGGCGATGCGCACGGCTTCGCTCAGCAGCTTGGGCACGGGAGATTCCTCGATCGGCCCGTCATAGGACGTGCCATCCGCGATGATCTCGCGCTGCTTGTCGATCTGCTCGTGCACGCTTTGCACGGCGATGCTCGAGGCCATCTCGCCGGCGGCGTGACCGCCCATGCCGTCCGCGACGATGTACAGCTTCAGGTCGTCATAGCACCCGAAGTTGTCTTCGTTGTGGTCGCGCTTGCGGCCAACATCGGTCATGCCCCACGACAGGATCTTCATCGACTGGACCTGTTGCAGCGTTCGCGTTTGAGCAGTGCGTGGTCGTTCGATGCATCGACGATCACGCGGACATACCGGCTCCTTAGCACTGGTCCGAGGCTTTGAGAAGCTCGCACCTTGACCCACGATCCCACACCCTTGACAGGCGGGCCAGGGCGCTGGTGTGGTGGCCCCGTCTCATCGCCCTGGAGCCCGCCGTGACCGAGCTGCCGCCGCCCGCCCCCGAGCCTCGCCACCTGGTCGGGCGCGTGTGTGGCGTCGCGGCGCTGGCCTATGCCGCCGGGGCGCTGGTCACCGTGGTGGCCCTGGGACGCAGCTTTCGTCACGAGCCGGGCTTCGTGGCCGAGCTCGGTCGCCTCGCGCTGTGGCCGTGGCTGGCCGGGGCGGCCCTGGCCGCGTGGGTCGCCGTGCTGCACCAGGCGGCCAGGCAGCGCCACACCGTGCTCGTCGACGCCGCGGCGCTGGATCGGGCGCCCTGGCTGGCCTCCGCTGTGTTCGCCGTGGCCCTCACCGCGCCTCTCTCCGCCTACGCCAGTCACCTGCAGCTTCCGGCGCTGGCCGTGCTGCTGGCCACCTTGCTGAGCGCGAGCGCCTGGCGCCTGGCCGAGCTGCTGGCGCCGGTGCGCCGCCTGGCCGAGCACCGCGCCACGCCCTGGGTGCTCGCTGGCCTGGTCGCGGGCTGGTATTTTTTTGTGACCTTCTATCGCCACCACCAGTTCGGCTCGGGGAGCCGCGACATGGGGCTCTTCTTCCAGTCGGTGTGGCTGCTGTCGACGGGACGGGCGCCGCTCAACACCCTGATCGACATCCCCAGCGCGCAGCACGCCGTGCACGCTTTTGGCGACCACCTGGAGCTGGTGGATCTGCTCATGGTGCCCCTGGTGTGGATCTGGCGCGACGCCGGGGCGCTGCTGCTGGGACAGGCCCTGGTGGTCGGATCCGGTGTGGTCGCGGTGGTGCGCCTGGCGCGCCGTCGTCTCGACGACGCTGTGGCCGCGCTGCTGCTCGGTGGCAGCTACGCCCTGGCCTATCCCGTCGCCGAGGCCGTGCAGTTCGACTGGAACCCCACCACCCTGGCTACGGGTTTTCTGGCCTGGGCCTTTTGCCTGGCCGACGAAAAACGCTACCGCGGCATGGCGGTGGCGCTGTTCCTGACCGCCCTGTGCAAGGAGAACCTGCTGCTGTACGTGGCGGCCTTTGGCCTTTTCCTCGTCGTCGAGGGGCACGGCGTCCGGCTGGGACTCGCCGTCGGCGCAGGGGCCCTGTTCCTGTTCGGCCTCGAGATCAAGCTGGTGTTCCCGCTGTTTCGGGAGGGCGGCTTCCGTCACTTCTACTTCAGGCAGCTCGGCGGCGGCTTTGGCGAGGTGGCCCTGTCCACGCTGCGCTCTCCCTTGCAGGCGGCCATGCTGATGCTGACCCCGGGCAACAAGGTCAACGGACTGCTGTTGCCTTTCTCGTCGACAGCCTGGTTGTGCCTGCTCGCGCCGGCTCCCCTGATCGTGGCCTTGCCTGCTCTCGGCGAGCGCTTTTTGGCAGACTTTCCCAACGCCTGGTGGGGCCACCACTACGGCGGTCCCAGCGCGGCAATTGCCGTGGTCGCCGCGGTGCACGGCGCGGCGCGACTGGCACCCTGGTTGCAACCACGGCTGGCCGTGCGCCTGCCCGGGCTGCGCGCGAGCAGCCTGTTGGCGGCGGTCGTCCTGACCGCCACGATCCTGGTCGACACGGTGGGCCGCTGGAACCCGACCGATCTGTTCGTGCTCGAGAAACCCTACCTGCCACATCCCGACGAGCGCCCGGCGATCCGTGCCGCGATCCGCAGCGTGCCTGACGGGGTGCCGGTGGCGGCGCAGAACTATCTGGTGGCGCACCTCGCCGCCCGCGAGCAGATCTACGAGCTCGACGAGTGGCAGCGCGCCCAGCTGGTGGTCCTCGACGTGACGACCAGCCCCTGGCCCTACGACAGGCGCTTCGTTGACCACCTGGCCCGGCAGCTGGCCCGGGACCCGCAGTGGGGGCTGCGCTTCTGCGAGCGCCACGCCTGGGTCTTCGAACGCGGACGGGATCCGGCACAGGCTCCTGACTGTCCGGGGCTGCAGCAGCAGCTCGGCTCACCTTGACACCCCCCAGCGCGATCCCTAACCTCGCCGCTCCCATGGCTTCCCCCGACGACAGCAGGGCAACGCCTGCCAGCACCTCCGACGACGCGCGCAGCGTCGGGCGCGGTGCCCTGCTCATCGCCCTGGGCAAGGTGGTGTTCCTGTTTGCCGGGGCCGCCATCAACTTCGTGCTGCCCCGGCTGCTGAGCAAGGCCGACTACGGCAACTACGGCGTCGTGATCCGCATGATCTCGCTCATCAACATGATGACCGTGATCGGTCTGTTGCAGAGCGTGAGCAAGCTGGTCAGCGAGAAACCCGCTCTGGCGCGGCACAGCTTGCGTCGGGCGCTGCTGCTGGCGTCGGTGGGGTCGGTCGCGGTGGCCGGGCTCTATGCGGTGCTGTCGCCGGTGGTGGCGGGGCTGCTGCGGGATGATGCCCTGGCCGCGCCCATTGCCCTGTCCGCCACCATCACCCTGGGCTACGGCGTGTACGCCGTGGTCATGGGCACGGTCAACGGACTCAAGCGCTTCAAGGCCCAGGCCCTGCTCGACATGGGTTTCTCGGTGAGCAAGGTGGTCTGCATCCTCGGCGGCGCGGTGCTGGCGAGCCTGTTGCTGGCCGACAGCACGACACCATCTGTCGCAGGGCGTGGAACGGCCTGGGCGGTGGGAGGCTTCGCGGTGGCCGCTGCCGTGATGGCGATGGTAGGCCTGGTGAGCCTGCGCGGGCTTCCCGCTGTCGACGAGCACGTGCGCGGCCAGGCGCTGCCCCCCAGGCTGTTCGCGCGCCGCCTGTTGCTGTTCGCAGGCTCGGTCATGCTGTACCAGGGCAGCCTCAACGCGCTCATGAGCGCCGATCTGCTTCTGGTCAAGCGCCATGTCACCGCCGTCGACGCGGGTCTGGCTGGTGTCTACAACGCGGCGGTCAACGTTGCGCAGCTGCCCTACTTCGGTGTGCTGGCCATCACCTTCGTGGCCTTTCCGCTGATCTCGGCCACCACCTTTTCCGAGGACAGAGCGACCACCGCGCGCTACCTGCGTACGGCTTTTCGCTACGGTGCCCTCATTGCCATTGCCGTGAGCGCGGTCGTGGCTGGCAGCGCCGGCGACGTGATCAATCTGATCTTTCCTCGCGGCTACGAAGAGGGGTCCCTGGCGCTGGCGATCCTCGTCAGTGGTTACTCCCTGCTGGCCTTGCACGCCATCGGCTGTACCCTGCTCAATGCCGCCGGTCATCCGATGGCGTCGTTCGGAGCCACCCTGGCAGGGACGATGCTCGCCGTCACGGTCACGCTGATCGCCTTGCCCGTGCTCGGATTGGTGGGCGCTGCCCTCGGCACGCTGTGTGGAGGCGCCCTGGCTTTCACGCTGACCGTGTGGCTGCTGCGGCAACGGCTCGGCGCCACGCCGCTTGTGCTGTCCAGCTTGCGCATCGTCGCGGCGGGAGTGGCCGTGGGCGCGCTGGGCTGGGTGCTGCCACCCCGCGGTGTCTGGCTGGTCGTGCCCTTCTGCCTCGGGATGGGCCTGCTCTTTCTGGGTCTTCTCGTCGTGCTTCGCGAGCTCGGCCGGGACGACCTGCAGGTGGCCCTGGCTCCGTTCCGGCGCCGACGGACGGACCATGTGGCGTGACAGGATCCTGGCCGTGGTGCTGCCGGCCTTCAACGAGGGGCGTCTGATCCATCGCTGCGTCGACGAGCAACCGGCGTTCGTCGATCATGTCGTGGTCGTGGATGACGCGAGTACTGACGACACCGCGCAACAGGCGCGAGCCTCGAACCGGCCCGGCCTGCACGTGCTTCGACATGCTTCGAACCGTGGTGTGGGCGCGGCCACGGTCACCGGATACCGCGAGGCGCTGCGCCTGGGCGCCGAGCTCATCGTCGGCAGCAACGGCGACGCGCAGATGAATCCCGACGACACCGAGGGCTTGCTGCAGGGTCTGCTCGACGGCGCGGACCTGGTGCGCGGCAATCGCTTCGCGCGCCCGGACACCCTGGGTGCCATGCCCGTGGAACGCCGCATGGCCACGCGCGCGCTCTCTGTTTTCATGCGCCTCGCCACGGGCATCGCGGCCGTGCACGACAGCCAGAGCGGCTTTCATGCCCTCACCCGCGACGCCCTGCAGCGCCTGGATCTGGACGTGCTGTGGCCAGGCTATGGCTTCCCCAACGACCTGGTGGCCCGGGCCGCGGAGGCCGGCCTGCGCATCGCCGAGGTTCCGGTGGACGCCCGCTATGGCACCGAGAAGAGCGGCATCCGGCCCTGGCATGCACTGCACCCCGTGGGCACGCGCATCACCGCGGCCGCCCTGCGCCGGTTGTTCCGTCGCCGCGTGAGCCTGGCCTTCGCGCAGACGGAACCGCGGGATCCCTGATGAAAAGCGTGGTGGCCACGACCAGCTACCCGCGTTTTGACGACGACGGTGCGGGGCGCTTCGTGTGGGCCTCGGTGCAGGGCTTGCGCCGGGTCGGGGTCGAGGTCGAGGTGCTGGCGCCGGACCACGTGCTGGCGAGTGCGCCCGACGTCACCTGGCTGCGGCATGCGCCCCGGCGCGGCTGGCAGACCCTGTGCTATGGCCACGGCATCCTCCCCAACCTGGACAGCTCACCTTGGCGGGCTGTGCTCGTGCCCGGCCTGCTGGCAGCCCTGGTGCACGCCCTGGCGCAGCGAAGAGGCTGCCCCACCGTGGCGCACTGGCTGGTGCCCACGGCCCTGGCCGCCGCCCTCGCCGGGGTGGAGCCCCTGGTGGCGGTGGTGCATGGCAGCGATCTGGCGCTGCTGGAGCGCCTGCCTGGCGGACCGCAGCTGGCGCGCTTCATCGTGGCGCGCTGCCGGCGCGTCGTTTCGGTGAGCCGCGAGCTGCAGGATCGTCTGCTGCGGCTGGCCCCCGCTGCCACCGTCGAGGTGATCCCCCCGGCGGTGGAGTGCATCGTCCCCACCTCGCGCCGGCAGGCCCGCGCTGCCCTTGGCCTCGACGACAGCGCCGCCGTGGTGCTGTTGCTGGGCCGCCTGCTCGAGACCAAGGGCCTGCGCACCATGCTGTCGTGCCTGCCCGCGCTGCCCGCGCAGACCGAAATCCTGATCGCCGGCGACGGACCCCTGCGCGCCGACATCGAGAACGCTGCGCGCCAGGCTGCCCGGCCCGTGCACGTGCTGGGCGCCATCGCCCCGTCGACGCGCGCCACTCTGTTTGGCGCCGCGGATCTGGTGGTCGTACCTTCGCAGCCGGATCCCTGGGGCCATGCCGAGGGCCTGCCTGCGGTGCTGCTCGAGGCCATGGCGGCCGGGGTCCCGGTCGTCGCCAGCGCGGTGGGGGGGATCCCCGACACCGTGGTCGATGGAGAGACCGGCTTGCTGGTTCCTGCAGCCGACGCCAGCGCCCTGGGGCAGGCCCTGTGCCGGGTGCTCGACGATGAGGGGCTGCGCCAGCGACTTGCGCACAGGGCGCAGCAGGCCATACAACCCCTGCTGGGACGCGGGCACGGCGAGCGCATGCGGGCCCTGCTCGAGCCGCCACCCGGGAGAGCGGTGTGAGTCAGATCCTCGTCGTCAGCAAGCCCTTCGCGCCCCCCTGGCGCGATAGCTCCAAGAACCTGGCGCGGGAGCTGGTGCGCGCTGCCACCGCGACTCGCTTCCGGGTGCTGACCCCTCCGGGTCTGCGACTCCCCTTCGACCACGTCGTCACCGAGGGCGTGTACCGGCACGCCGGTCGCTTCGAGCCCGGCCTGCTGCAGAACCTGCGCGTGCTTGCTCGCCTGCTGCAACCCGCGCAGGCCGATCTGATTCACTTCTTCTTTGCACCCAGCGCTCGCACCGCGCGGGCCGCTCGCCTGGCCCTGTCCCTGCCAGGCCGACGCCTCCCGACGGTGCAGACCGTGTGCAGCCTGCCCGTCGATGGCCTGGCGGTGCGCCCTGGCCTGTTCGCCGACGCCACGGTGGTCCTTTCCAGATACGCGCAACAGCGTCTGCTGGCCGAGGGTGTCGCCGGTGTTCACTGCATCGCGCCGGCAGTGCGGGCTGCACCCTGGCCCTCGCCGCGACGCCGCCAGCGCCTGCGCCGGCTGCTGGGGCTGGTCGACGGACCGGTGGTGCTGTTTGCGGGGGACCTGGAGCCTGCCCGCGGCGCCGCGACCCTGATCGAGGCGGTGCCTGCCCTGCGCGCGGCCCTGCCTGACATCCAGGTGGTGATCGCGGCCCGCGCCAAGACGCCAGCCACGCGGGTCCATGCCCGGGAGCTGAACGATCGTGTCAATCGGCTTGGCGCCGCCTCCTGCGTGCGCTTCGTGGGCGAGGTGCGCCACATGCGGGCCTGGCTGGCTGCCGCCGACGTGCAGGTACTGGTCGCGCGATCCCTCGAGAAGAAGATGGACTATCCACTGGTGCTGCTCGAGGGCCTGGCGCGAGGACTCCCCGTCGTGGTCAGCGACAGGCCGCCGCTGTCCGAGATCCTGGAACTGGCGCCGGGCGCAGGTCGCCGCGTCGCGCCCGACGATCCTGAAGCCCTGGCGCATGCGGTGGCGACGCTGCTCGATGACAGCACCGCCCTCGACGCTGCGCGCCATGCGGCACATCGTGGCGTGCGCGCGTTTTCCCCTGCGCTCATGGCAGAACGCTACGTGGATCTGTACCGGTCGCTGCTCCCAGCCTGAACCGTGGCGGCCGGAGTGCGTCGCCCCGAGCTGCGCTACAGCGTCTTGGCGTAGATGACCTTGTCGTCGCCAGGCGCGTAGAAATTGCGCAGGCGCGCCTCCTCGAGATAGCCCGTGCGCAGGTAAAAGGCGCGGGTCGCGTCGTAGCCAGGCTTGCCGGCAGTCTCGATGAGCACCAGGTGACCGTCTTGCTCGCGTACGGCCTGCTCGCAGCGCTCGACCAGGCGCCGGCCCACACCCAGGCCCTGTGTCGACGGGTCCACCGCGATCCAGTACAGGTCGAAGGTTGCCACCGTGCAGGGGGTATGGCCCCAGCACACGTAACCCACGACCTGGCCGGCGTGCTCGGCCACGGCGAAGTGGTAGGCGTCGGGCGTCCCGTCGTCACCTTCGTCGATGAGCTCGAGAGCCACCGCCACCTCGTCGTCGGAGAAGGCCGCGGTGTCGATGAGGATTCGCTGCAGGGGCTCGCGGTCCTCCGGGCGCAGGGGCCGGATCGAGACCTCAGGCGCGCTGCGCGGTGTCGCGGACGATGCGATCGATGAGCTCGTCATAGGGTATGCCGCTCCGTTCTGCGGCCCGCGCCAGGCCGGCGTCGGGCGAGATATCTGGGTTCGGGTTGACCTCGAGCACGCAGGGCTGTCCGTCGTGGTCGAGGCGGAGATCCACCCGGCCGTAGTCGCGCAGGCCCACGGCGCGGTACGCGTCCAGGGCGGTGCGGCGAATGGCCGCCGCCAGCGCAGGCGCCAGGGCGCGCGCGGCGATGGACGGGGTCTTCAGAAAAGCCTCGCTGTCCTCGGCCCACTTGGCCTCGTAGGTGACCAGCGGCGGGTGCGACGCCGGCAGCTCGTCGAAGGCGATCTCGGCGAGCTCCAGGCAGTGGGCGTCGGCGCCGGCTCCGAGCACGGCCACGTTGAACTCCCGTCCAGGAAGGAAGCTCTCGACCAGCGCGGGTTGCCGGTAGCGTGCCACGACGTCCCGCGCCCGGGTCCGTGCCATGGCCTCGTTTGCGACCACGCTGTCGACGGTGATGCCATGGCTGGCGTCCTCGTGGGCGGGCTTGACGATGGCCGGGTAGCGCAGGTCGCCGAAGGGCTCGTTGCCGTTCACCACCAGCACACCCGGCGCCACGGCGATGCCGCGATCACGCAGCACAGCCTTGCACAGGGGCTTGTCGAGCCCCAGGGTCATGGCCTCGGGAGGGGAGCCGGTGTAGCGCAGCCTTGCCAGTTCGTAGAGCCAGGCCATGGCCGCTTCGAGTCGCGCATCGCCACCCAGGGCCTCGACCAGGTTGAACACCAGCTCCACGTCGAGCCCGGCCAGGGTTCTCGCGAGGGTGGGCAGGTCCGGCTTCAGTCCGATCATCTCGGCGCGATGCCCGCGCGCCTGCAGCGCCTGCGTCACAGCGCGGGCGCAGGGCACCACCGCGGCCACGGCGAGGGCGTCGCCGGCGTCACCGTGCAGCAGCGCGGCGTCGTCGTTGTACAGGACGGCGATGCGAAGGCCCATGACCACCTACAGCTTGTAGCGCGCCCGGGCGCTGTCCACGATCCCGGCGATGAGGCTGTCGTAGGTCATACCGCGGCCGCGCGCCAGGATGCACAGGTCGCTGGTCTCGGGATTGAGTCCGGGCAGGGGGTTGATCTCGATGAAGGCAGGCCGCCCGGCGTCGTCCAGGCGAAGATCCACCCGCGCCACGTCGCGACAGTCCAGCGCGGCATAGGCCTGCAGGGCGATCTTCTCTGCCTCCTCGACCACCGCCGGCGCCACCGTCGGCGGCACCTTGTAGGCGACCTGGTTGCGCCAGTCGCGCTTGACCTCGAGCGAGTACACGAAGCTCTCGAGCCCCAGCTGGGTGGGCGCGATCTCCATGGTGCCGATGACCTTGGCCCGGCCGCGCACCCCGAGCACGCCCACGGTGAGCTCGACGCCGGGACAGAAGCCCTCGACCAGCACCGGCTGATCATAGTCGTCGAGCTGGCGCCGGCATTCCTCGCGCAGCTCCTCGGCGTCGGTGACCCGGGAGCTGAGCCGCACGCCCATGCTCGAGCCCTCGGCCAGGGGCTTGACCAGCAGCGGGAAACCCATCTTGAGCTTGCGCAGGTCGGCCAGGTGGCGCACCACCGCGAAGGGCGGCGTGGGCACCCCGGCGGCGGCCACCACCCGCTTGGTCAGGGCCTTGTCCAGGCTCAGGGCCAGGGCCAGGGGGTCCGAGTGGGTGCAGGGCACACCCAGCATCTCGCACAGCGCCGGCACCTGGGCCTCGCGGGAGCGCGCGCCCCGCCCCTCGGCAATGTTGAACACCAGCTGGGGTGGGCGGGCCAGCAGGGCCTCGGCAAAGGCGCGGCCGCCACCCAGGCGTCGCGGGCTGTGGCCGTGGGCCCTGAGCGCCTGCTCCAGGGCCGCGATGGTGCTCTCCTCGTCGTACTCTTCCAGGCGGTCGATGGGAGCCTCGGCCGCCGCGGTGAAGCTGCTCTTGAGATCGTAGGCCAGACCGATGTCCATCGCCTTGTACCTCGCTATTTTTCGAGGGGGCGTCGGGCGCCTACCCTCTCCAGGGGCGGTCGGCCCGCCCCTCGTCGCCGGGAGTGAATCCCGTCGACTTCACCCCGGCAGCACCTGAGCTCGGCGTGGGCGGGCGACACCTCGCCCTTCAGGGGAGCGCCAGGACGCCCCCCCGTGCGCCGTGCAAAGGACAGGGGTCAGCGGATCTCGATCACCTCGGCCCCACCGCCGTCGCTGGGCGCAGCTGTCCCCGGCTCCATGAGCCAGGTGCTGGGTGTGGGCAGGTCAAGCTGGGTCGGGTTGGCTCCTGCCATGGCCTCGGCAGACAGAGGCTGCGGGTCGCGGTACTCGAGGAGCTTGCCCTGGAAGTTGCGAAGCACGGCTTCACCGCGGGTGACGTCGTAGGCCAGCAGGTAGTCGGGGCCGACCGGGATCTTGCCGCCGCCGCCAGGGGCGTCGATGACGTAGGTCGGCACGGCCAGGCCGCTGGTGTGGCCGCGCAGGCCGGCAATGATGTCGATGCCGCGCTGGATCGAGGTGCGAAAGTGTTCGGCACCGCGCACCGGGTCGCACTGAAAAAGGTAGTAAGGCCGCACCCGCATGCGCATCAGGCGGTGGGTCAGCTCGCGCATGGTGCCGACGTCGTCGTTGACACCCTTGAGCAGCACGCTCTGGTTGTTGAGCGGGATGCCCGCGCGCAGCAGCTTGTCGCAGGCCGCCGTGGCCTCGGGCGTGCACTCGCGGGGGTGCTCGAACTGCACGTTCATCCACACCGGGTGGTACTTGGCGAGCATCTGGCACAGGTCGTCGGTGATGCGCTGGGGCATGACGCAGGGCACCCGGGTGCCTATGCGGATGACCTGGACGTGGGGGATGGCGCGCACCTTCTTGAGCACGCCCTCGAGCCGCGCCGTCGACAGGCACAGGGGATCGCCACCGGAGATGATGACGTCGCGAATCTCGGGGTGGCGCGCGATGTACTTGACCATGCGGCCCAGCTCGAGCCTGGGCACTGCGCCCTCGAACATGAGCCGCTTGCGCGTGCAGTGGCGGCAGTACATGGCGCAGGTGTTGCTGATGACCATCAGCACCCGGTCCGGATAGCGGTGGGTCAGTCCGGGCACGGGCGAGTGGCCCTCCTCGTGCAGCGGATCGTCCTCACCCACGTTGCGGTACAGGTACTCGTCGAGGCTGGGCAGGGACTGGCGGGCGATGGGATCGTCCGCATCGTCCAGGTCGATGAGCGACAGGTAGTAGGGCGTGATGCCGATGCGAAAGTTCTGCACGACCTTCTGCCAGACCGCGTGATCTCCGTCGGCGACGCGCCACAACTTCTCGAGTTCATCGAGCGAGGTGATGCGGTGCCTGAACTGCCAGCGCCAGTCTGTCCATTCGGCTTGGGTGACGGCGGGAAACAGCCGCGCACGTCGCTGCGAGTGCGGCTCGATGTCCTGCTCGTCGATGCTCTGCTCCATTCTTTCTGCCCCGGCGTCTCGGTGACGTCGCCCACAACGGCGGGCCCCGACGAGACGCATAGTGATTTTTTGGGTTGGTTGAAGAGGCGTTGTTATGAGCCGTGTTCGTGGCTCGCCCCCGAAAAGGTTGGTACCTCTTTACCTACTCCAGCTGTACCCACCTGCAAGACTTATTTGGAGGCTGGATTCACTTTTTTGTCGACGGGGGAGGGGGCGGGGCGGGGGAGGGGGTCGCTGACCGGGACTCGCCCCCGCGCAGGCCGAGCAGGCCCCCGAAGAAGCCCCGGGCACTGGCTCCCAGGGAGCGCACCCGGTAGCCCCCCTCCTGCACCACCAGGGTGGGCAGACCGAGCTCGCCGATGCGGCGGCCGTTGGCGGCGAAGTCTGCGGCGCGCAGGGTGAAGGATCCGGTGGGGTCGTCCTTGCCCGTGTCGTAGCCCAGGCAGACCACCAGGTAGGCCGGCTTGAAGCGGCGGATCCGGGCCAGGGCCTGATCCAGGGCCTTGAGGTAGGCCGGCCCGTCCAGGCCCTCGGGGAGCGGCAGGTTGAGGTTGAAGCCCTTGCCCGGGCCCTCGCCGGTCTCGTTGTCGAAGCCGCTGAAGTAGGGGTAGCTCAGGCGCGGGGTGCCATGGATGGACACGGTGAGCACGTCGTCGCGCTGGTAGAAGATGTCCTGGGCGCCGTTGCCGTGGTGGTAGTCCACGTCCAGGATGGCCACCTTGCCGTAGGTCGACAGCTCATGGGCCGCCACCGCCGCTGTGTTGAAGTAGCAAAAGCCGCCGAATACCCGACGCTCGGCGTGGTGGCCAGGGGGCCGCACCAGGGCGTAGGCCAGGGGGTAGCCGCCGAGCAGGGCGTGGGCGCCGCTGAGGCCGCAGTCCACG
This sequence comes from Pseudomonadota bacterium, assembly GCA_043821645.1. GTDB lineage: Bacteria > Myxococcota > JACRCW01 > JAFGSX01 > JAFGSX01 > JBDRCO01. The sequence goes on from JBDRCO010000042.1 coordinate 36,490, forward strand.
GCCCGGCGCGCCGCCAGGTAGGCGTTGCGGTTGAGCGGGGTGAAGGTGTCGATGCAGTAGTAGCCCGCGCGCAGTGGAAGCTCCCGGGGCGGCCGGGTCGCGTTGCGCACCGGGAACACATAGGGATAGACGGACTCGCCCTCGTCCAGGCTCAAGCAGGCGCGCCTCAAGTAGTCCACGAACTCCTTGTCGTGCACCGCCTTGATGGCGTCCTCGGAGAAGTGGTTTACCCGCATGCGCTCGAACCAGCCCGTGGGCTCCAGGCCGCGCAGGATCGAGCGGATGCGCGCCGGCGCCTCGACGTAGCCGCGCTCGCGCACGTGGTGGATGTCGTGCTTGTCGTTGACGTACAGGGCGATCTTGCGCGGCCGCACCGGCTCAGGCTCGGTCTTCTTCTTCTGGTAGCGCGGGGGCCTGAGCTGCACCGGGTCGTCGACGATGGAGTCGAGGATCATGCTGTTGTATTCGGGCGAGCAGGTGCCCTTGTACTTGCGCTCCAGGATCACCCTCACCGCGGCCCGCACCTGGTCCCGGCTCGGCAACGTGGCCGGCCCCAGCAGATCCAGCACCAGGTAGGGAGGATCCGTGGTGCCCGGCTTCACCGGCGTCTCGTAGCGGGTGTTGGCCAGGGGCCTGGCCCCCCAGCGCTCGTAGAAGCGGAGTCGCGCCGCGTTCTGGGCCCGGATGACAGGGTCCGGGGACAGCCCCGGGTCGTCGGGCAAGCACTCGAAGTACAGGGCGTGGGCGCCCAGGGCCAAAGATTCCTCGCGCACGCGCTCGTACAGGGCTCCACCCACGCCGCCCGAGGTGATCTTGGGTGCGGTGGCGATGAAGTCGAGGTAGCAAAAGCCCGCGTCCGGGGCGTGCAGCAGCAGGGCAAAGCCCTTGACCTGGCCGCGGTCGTTCTCGGCGGCCAGCAGCACCGCGCGAAAGCCAAACTTCAGCGGGTTGTCGAGCTGGCGCGGGATCTTGGCGACGTCTTCGGCCTTCAGGGCTCCGAACTGGGCGCGCAGGATCTCCTGCACCTGGGCAATGGCGCTCTGGTTGGCGGGGGTGGTGGTGTCGGCGATTTTTCGGATGCGGAACATGGCACCTCGTGGCGGGCTACGGTTGCTGTGTGTGCGCTAATATGACGAGCCCGTCGTCGCTGCGCAAGCACTGCGCGATTTACAGCGCGGCCCCCGCTTGCCACAATGCGTAGCCATGAAGATGGACCCACAGCGCTACTACGACGCCTTCAGCGAGGGCTACGACTCCCGACGGCACGATGGCTACCACGCCCTGCTCGACGAGCTCGAGAGCGCCCTGGTGCAGGCGTACTGCACGGATCGCCACGTCCTGGACGCGGGCTGCGGCACGGGCCTCATCCTGCAGCGGGTGCAGCGCGAGCTGCGTTCCCTCGTCGGCGCGGATCTGTCGGGCGGCATGCTGCGCAAGGCGGCCACCCGCAGCACGGCCTCCCTGGTGCAGGCCAGCCTGACCCAGCTGCCCTTTGCCGATGCCAGCTTCGATGCCGCCTACAGCTTCAAGGTGCTGGCGCACATCCCCGACATCCGCGGAGCCGTGGCCGAGCTGGGGCGCGTGGTGAAACCCGGCGGCCACCTGCTGCTCGAGTTCTACAACCCGCTGAGCATTCGCGGCCTGCTGTGGCACCTCAAGCGACCGGGGCGCATCGCCCGCGGTGTGCGTGAGCGCGACGTGTTCGTGCGCTTTGACACCCCGCACCGGGCCCAGAGTTATCTGCCCGACAACTTCTCCGTCGTCGAGACCCGGGGCATCCGGGTGGTCACGCCCTTTGCCCAGCTGCTGCGGATGCCTGGCCTGGGCCCCCTGGTGGCTGATGCCGAGCGCCTGCTGGCCACCAGTCCGGCGCGGGTGCTGGGCAGCTTTTTCGTGGTGGTGGCACAGCGTCGCGATGGAGGCGAGTGCTGCGACGACGCTCCGGCAGCGCCCAGGTCTCACTGACCGCCGATGGCACATTCTGATCCCAGCCCACCTCCCCCCGGTGCCCGGCCAGTGACCTGGCGTGACCGGTTGCGGCCCTGGTGGCTGCTGGTCGCTGCCATCGGCCTGCTGTTGACCTGGCTGGAGACCCTGCTGGCCGGCATCCGCGGCCTGCTCGCGCCCGGCGACGGTGCCTGGCTGTCCGCCCTGGTTGCACCCGGCCCTGGCCTGCTGTGCTGGACCTTGCTGGCGACACTGCTCGCGCCTGCCCTCGACCTGCTGGCGCGCTGGCTGCTGCCGCGCCTTGGCAAGCAGGTGGCGCTTCGCCTCGTCTGGCTCGGCTGGGCTGCCCTGCTGGGCGGGCTGCTGGCCGCGGTTCTGGCCGGGATGATGACCCTGCGCGCCGAGCGCATCACCGAGCGCGACTTCGCGGTCGTCACGGTGGCCCTGGCCGCGGCCGTCGGCGCTGTGGCGGGCGCGGGACTGCTGGTGCTCCTCGGCCTGAGGCGGGCACGCCCGCTCGAGGCCGCACGCGCCGGCTGGGCAGCAGGGTTGGTGGTGGCGCTGAGCACGGGCCTGGGCGTCGTGACCCTGGCCGGCTTGCTGTGTGCGTACGACCAGCAGCTGGCCTCGACGCGTGTTGTGCTGTGGCTGGCCGTGGGAGGTGGCCTGGTCCTGCTGGCCAGCCTGGTGGGTCTGGCCCTGCCCGCACTGCAGGCGAGCTGGCTCAACCTGGCGCGGGGCCGCTGGGCTACTGGTCTGCTGCTGGCGCTGGTCGTCGCCGGATGGGTGCTGGCCGCCGTCGTGCTGCACCTGCGGCCTGACGCGTCCGCGGCCCTGCTGCGCAGTGGGGGCCCGGCGGCGCGCACGCTGCTGCTGCTGCGGCAGCTCAGCGATGTCGATGGCGACGGGGCCGCCGCCTGGCTCGGCGGTGGCGACTGCGCACCCTTCGATCGCCAGCGCCATCCCCTGGCCCTGGACATCCCGGGCAATGGCATCGACGAGAACTGCGATGGTGCCGATGCGGCCCAGGCCAGCTCACTCCCCGGCGCCAGCAGCGCGCGCTTCGCCGCGGTTCCGGCCGACCTGGTGCGCAAGCGCAACGTGCTCCTCATCGGCATCGATGCCCTGCGTGGCGATCACGTGGGTTTTGGTGGCTACCAGCGGCCGGTCACGCCCTATCTCGACCGCCTGGCGCGCCGAAGCTGGGTGTTCACCAACACCCTGGCGGCCTCGTCGACCACCCGGCAGTCGGTGCCCGTCCTGTTCAGCGGGCGCTGGGTCAGCGGCCTGCGCTGGAACCCGGGCACGCCCGTGGACCAGCTCGACAAGAAGAACCTGATGCTGCCCGAGATCCTCAAGGCGGCGGGCTATCGCACCATGGCGGTGGTCGACGAGTGGCTGCCCAAGTTCCTGAGCAGCTTCAACCAGGGCTTTGACAGCTTCGAGGCGGCCTACGGCGTGGGCCACTGGACAGAGCACGGCCAGTTTGCCGCCCCCTACAGCACGGCCCTGGCCCTGCAACGCATGTTCGAGCGCGACCCCAAGAAGCCCTACTTCTTATATGTGCACTACGAGGCGCCGCACTTCCCCTACGTGGCCCACCCCGAGGTGGCGGACTTCGGTGCCCGCCCCATCGACCTGTACGATGCCGAGATCGCCTACGTGGACCGCGCCGTGGGTCAGCTGCTCGAGATGTTCGAGGCCCGGGGATGGCTCACCGACACCCTGATCGTTGTCTTCGGCGATCATGGCCAGGAGTTCAAGGAGCACGGCCGCACCAAGCATTCGCGCGCCCTCTTCGTCGAGAGCGTGCATGTGCCTCTGCTGCTGCACGTGCCCGGGCAGGCGCCCCGCGTCGTGCCCCAGCGCGTGTCCCTGGTCGACGTCGCGCCGACCCTGCTCGACCTGCTCGGGTTGCCGGCGCCGGACTTCAAGCCCCAGGGCCGCAGCCTGCTGTACCCGCTGCTCACCGGGAGCAGCTCCGACGACAGGGCCTTTCTGGCAGAGCTGCTGATCATCGAGGGCGGCAAGCACGAGGACCTCAAGTCCCTGCTGCTGGGTCGCCACAAGTTGATCTGGAACATGACCAGCGGCGAGAAGCTGCTGTACGATGTGCAGGCCGATCCCGGGGAGCTCAAGGCCCTCGACGACGAGGCCCTGAAGCAGCAGCTGAGCCAGCGCCTGCAGCACGAGCTGGCCACCGCAGGCCAGTGACGCGACCGGCTCCGGAGCGAGATGGCCAATACACCGCAGCCCGCCCTGTCCTCGACGCCGCCACGCCCGCGACAGTGGCTGGGGGGTGTGGGGGTGCTGCTGCTGTTCCTGGCGCTGGCAGTGGCTCAGACCTGGGGCTACTTCGAGGGCTGGTCCTCGACCACGCGGGTGCGCGACTGGGTGGTCTACCAGGCTGCGCTGGAGACCACGCGCCAGAGCGTGCGGGAGTACCGCGAAGTTCCCGCCTGGGACCCCTGGCGTTGCGGTGGTGCGCCGCACCTGGCCAACCCCTTCGTCGACGCCCTGTCGCCCTGGGGTGCGCTGGTGCTGCTGCTCGATGTGGCGCCGACGGTGCGCCTGAACGTGCTGGTGCACCTGCTGGCGGCCATGCTTGGCATGTGGTGGTGGGCGCGGCGGCGTGGCCTCGATGTCGTGCCCGCCCTGGCCGCGGCCCTGGCCTTTGGCCTGTCGGGCTTCTTCATCGCCGCCACCTCCTGGGGCTTTGCCTTCTTGCTGCCCGCCGCCTACCTGCCCCTGGTCCTCGCCGGCTACGAGGCAGGCCGCGAGCGCTGGACAGGGGCCTTGCCCGCCGCCGCTGCGGTCGCGCTCATGCTCCTCGAGGGCGGGCTGGGGGTAGCGCAGGCCAGCCTGTTCCTGCTGAGCCTGCTGGTGCTGATCGATCTGCGTCAGCATGCGCAGCCCAGGTTGCTCATCCTGCGCAGCGCGTCCGTCGTCGTGGTCGGCGCCCTGGTCCTGGCGGCGGTCAAGTGGTGGCCCATGGCCCTGCACCTGCAGCAGGCCGCGATGGCGCCCCTGCAGAGCGACACCCTGACCCTGACCCAGCTGGTGGAGATCTTCCTCGGCCGCGACCTGGGTCATCGCGCGCCGGGCTTTCGCCTCGAACGCTTCGAGTACTTCGGCTACATGGGGCCGCTCGTCGTCGCGGCGGTGGCCTGGGGGCTGTGGCACGTGCGCGAGCCCGGCTTCTGGCGCATCTACGTGCTGGCGGGCCTGTGGACCTTGCTCGTGCTCGGCAACCAGGGACCCTGGCTGCCCTACGCCTGGCTCGGCCACCTGCCCTGGCTGCACGCCATGCTGAGTGCGCCGTCGCGACTGGCCGTGATGCTGGGTGCGCTGTGGGCCCTGGTGTTCGGGTTGGTCCTGCAGCGGGCGCTGGTGGCCCTGCGCGCGCGTTGGCCGGGTCGGCCCTGGCAGGCCGTGCTCGCCCTGGTGCCGCTGCTCCTGGTCGGCGATCAGCTCTGGCTGGCCCAGCGCGCCTGGCGTGTGCACCCCTTTGCCGGCGACGCCATCGCCCGCGAGCGCGGACCCTTTCACCTGGTCGACGGCGACCGGCCCTCGCAGCTTGCCAACCAGCGCCAGAACAAGGGCACGATCCGGTGCTACGAGCTGATGCCGGTCTCCCCCTCGAAGGTGCTGCGCCGGGGTGTGCAAAGCCAGGCCTGGCTCGAGCCGGCAAGCGCTGGCCAGCTCGAGGTCGAGCGGCAGAGCCCCAACCGCTGGATCCTCGACGTCAAGCTGGGTGCTGCGGCGCGCGTCCTGGTCAACCAGAACGCCGCCCCTGGCTGGAGCGTCGAGGGTGAACTGCCCGCCACCCTGCACTCCGTCGACGGGGTGCTGGCTCTGGACCTGCCGGCGGGGCAGGGCCGTCTCACGCTCCACTACCGCACGCCCGGGCTGCTCCCGGCGGCGCTGCTGTCCGCGCTGGCCTGGCTGGCGCTGCTGATCGGGATCCTGCGCGCGGGGTGGCGACGTCACCGCGTGGCCCACCCCTACTGAGCCGGAGTGCGCGCCCCATGCTGAAGTTCTTCTCCTCCCGACCCGACGCCCCGCTGCTCGACGACGCCGCCGAGATCGCCCGCCGCTACCGCCGCGGTCGCTGGCTCACCTTCGTCTCCATCACCCTCGGCTATGGCTTCTTCTACACCGCACGCCTGTCGCTGTCGGTGGCCAAGAAACCCATGATCGACGAGGGCATCGTCAACGCCGAGCAGCTTGGCACCATAGGCTCGGCCCTGCTGCTCACCTATGCCTTTGGCCGCTTCACCAATGGCTTCCTGTCCGATCGCGCCCACATCGGACGCTTCATGGGCGCCGGCCTGCTCATCTCGGCCCTGCTCAACCTGGCCTTCGGCTTTTCGAACCTGTTCCCGGTCTTCGTCGTGCTGTGGGCCTTCAACGGCTGGTTCCAGTCCATGGGCAGCGCCCCCAGCGTGGTCAACATCTCGCACTGGTTCTCGAGCCGCGAGCGGGGCACGCGCTACGGCGTGTGGAGCACCGCGCACAGCCTGGGCGAGGCCATGACCTTCGTGCTGACCTCGGTGCTGGTGGCGACCCTGGGCTGGCGCGCCGCCTTCTGGGGTCCTGGCACCATCTGCGCCCTGGTGGCGGTGGTGCTGTTCTTCGCCATCCTCGACCGGCCCCGCAGCTACGGCCTGCCCACCGTCGCCGACTTCCGCGACGACCACGCCGTTGCCTCGCGCAGCGAGGCCAGCACCTGGGAGTTGCAGCTCGAGGTGCTCAAGAGTCCGGCGGTGTGGATCCTGGGTCTGGCCGGGGCCTCGCTGTACGTGGCGCGCTACGGCGTCAACAACTGGATGGTGCTGTACTTCCAGGAAGCCAAGCACTACGAGCTGCTGGCCGCGGGCTTCAACCTGTCGGTGTTCACCGTCGCTGGCCTCGTCGGCACCGGCCTGTCCGGCGCCATCTCCGACTACTTTTTCAAGTCGCAACGCGGGCCCGTCATCGTGCTCTATGGCGTGGGGCTGGTGACGGCGCTGAGCCTGGTCTTCATCACCCCGGCCGAGGCGGTGTGGATGGACCGCGGTCTCATGGCTGTCGGAGGCTTCGCCATGGGCGGCCTGGTCACCTTCCTGGGTGGCCTCGCCGCCGTCGACATCTGCCCCAAGCGCGCCACCGGCGCTGCCATGGGCATGATCGGCCTGTTCAGCTACCTCGGCGCCGCGGTGCAGGACCAGGTCTCGGGCAGCCTCCTGCAAGCCAGCAAGACCGTGGTCGACGGCGTGGCCCGCTACGACTTCGACGTGGTGTTCCTGTTCTGGATCGGTGCGGCGGCGCTGTCGGTCTTGCTCTCTCTGGTGCTGTTCCGCTTCAAGCAGGTGGACTGAGCATGCGACCTGCGCCTGGCGACCGCTGCTGGTGTCACGACCTGCGCTTGTCCGTCGTGGCGATGCTGGCCACGAGCCTGCTCGGCGCCTGTCCACCGCCGCGCAGCGGACCCTGCGAACGGGACATCCACTGCGGCTCGACCCAGCTGTGCCGCGAGGGCTTCTGCGTCGACGCGGCCGGCCAGCGCCAGGACCTGCAGGTGTCGGGTTCGCACCTGGTCTACCGTCACGACCTGGGCCGCATCGATCTGTACCGCGACGACGGGGCCGAGATCCTGCGCGGTGCCGGTGCCCTGGCCACCGCGGACAGTCTCGATGACTTTGCACGGCTGTTCTCGCTGGATCGCGCGCCCACGCGACAGGTGCAACGCGAGGGCGTGATCACGGACCTGGGGCCTGCCCAGCGTCTGACCATCTCCGCTCCCGGTGACGACGAGAGGCCAGGCCTGCGCTGGATCATCGACGCGCACGTGGTGCCGGGTTTCTTCACCTTCAGCCTCGAGCTGACCAACACCACCCCACAGACTCTGGCTCTCGCGCGGACCCAGCCGCTGTGCCTGCGTCCTGGCGGTGGGCTGTTCCTGGGACAGGATCCCGCGCGCCACCGCGTGCTCGAGAACGGCGCGTACACGGTCAAGGACTCCCACGTCGCCATCGTGCCCGGCGACCTTGCGCGCAACGACCTGCTGGGCACCCTGATCCCCGGCAACTACGCAGGTCATTCGGTGTCGAGCTGGAACCACAGCGTCGTCGACCTGGACGGACCTGCGGTGTGGATCGCGGGTGCGCTCAGCTTCGACAACTCGTCGCCGGTGATGAACCTGGCCGCCCGGGCGCAGGGCCCTGTGGTCGCCGGGGACGGACGGCAGGGCTTCGACGTGCTGAGCCTGGACTCGGTGTACCTGCCCGAGCTCAAACCCCTGGCACCGGGCGAGAGTTTCGCGTCCGAACGCTTCTACGTGCACCCCGGCGAGCGCGATGCCCTCGCCGGCCTCGAGCACTACGCCGACGCCCTCAAGCGCTCCCTGGACGTCACCCTGTGGACCGAGCGCCGGGCGGGCAACCGGGTGCCCAATGGCTGGAACTCCTGGTCGGGCTCGGGCGGCAGCGGCGGTTACGGCACGGACATCAACGAGGAGCTGATCCTGGCCAACTGCGACGCCATGGCGCGCGAGCTGCGCGACTGGGGCATGGACTGGTTCCAGATCGACGATGGCTACGAGCCCCACTACGGTGACTGGACCTGGCGCAGCGATCGCTTTCCCCACGGCGCGCGCTGGCTCAGCGACGAGATCCGGGCGCGCGGCTTCAAGCCAGGTCTGTGGATCGCGCCGCTCACCCTGGACGCCGATTCCCGGACCGTGGCCGAGCACCCGGACTGGATCGCCGACAGGAGCACCCTGGGCACCGTGCTCGCCAGCGGCTACGAACTGCTCGATCTGACCCACCCCGAGGTGCAGGAGTGGCTGCGGCAGCTGTTCCGCACCTTCCGCCAGGACTGGAACTACGACTGGCTCAAGATGGACTTCTCGTACTGGGCCCTGCTGGGCGCTGGCTTTCACGACGCCACGGTCACCCGCGAGCAGGCCTACCGGCAGACCCTGCGCCTGATCCGGGAGGCCATAGGCGACGACACCTTCTTTCTCGCGGTGTCGGCCATGGGGCCACACTACGGACTGGTCGACGCGGATCGCATCACCCTGGACAACATGCCCATCTGGGACTGGGCACCGCAGATAGGCGACGACGAGGTGCTGGACCAGCAGGGGTTCAAACCCACCCTGCGCACCGTGAGCCGACGCTACTACCTGCACAACAAGGTCTGGCTCAACCACCCCGATCTGATCTTCTTTCGCTCCAACCCCCTCGACCCGAGCTGGCCGCGGGTGACCTTGAGCGAGGCGCAGGCTTTTGCCAGCTTCGTCGCCTTGTCGGGCGGTATCGTCAAGCTGGGCGACCGCCTGGTCGACCTCACCGCCGAGCAGATCAACACCGTGCGCACCCTGCTGCCCATCTACGGCCAGGCCGCGCGGCCCCTGGATCTGTTCCACCGCGAGTTTGCCGAGACCTTTCACCTGCGCGTGGACGCGCCCCTGGACGGCTACGACGAGACCTACGACCTGGTCGGGCTGTTTCACTGGGGTCGCAACTGGGACCTGGACCACGAACCGCCGCTGGAGCGGGTCGACGACGGAGAGGAGCGTCACGTCGTGCTCGACCTGGTCGACCTGGGCCTGGATCCCGGGCTTCGCTACCACGCCTACGAGTTCTGGACAGGGACGTATCTGGGACAGGTGCAGGGGCGTTTGATCACCGATGTGCCCTCGCACAGCGCGCGCGTCATCGCCCTGCGAACGGCCATCGACAGGCCGCAGTTCGTGGGCTGGAACCGCCAGATCACCATGGGCGGCACGGTCCTCGGCCGTGTCACCTGGGACGCCGCGTCGCGCCTGTTGCACACGCGCATGCAGGTCGCTGCAGACTCGATCCTGGCGCCCTTCGTGGTCGAGCTGGCCTATCACGTCGGCCCGGGTCGCCGCGTTGCCGAGCTTCGCAGCAGCGGAGCCCGGGTGCAGGATCTCGAGGCCACGATCGAGGGCGGGGTGCTGCGCGTGCGCTTCAGGGCGCGGCAGACCGGGCCGCTCGAGCTCTTCGTCCGCTTCGAGTCCTGAAACAGACCTATCCTTCGAGCCCCTGTTCGTGCAGCCAGCCGGAGATCTCCCGGGCCACCCACGCCGGCTGCTCCAGGTGCGGGTTGTGACCGCAAGCCTCGACCACGCAGGCGCGCGCCCGGGGCAGACTGTCGACGAGCCGCTGTCCCAGCGCCGACGGATGCACCCGGTCCCCATCTCCGTACACCACCAGCGCGGGGGCCTGCACCCGACCGAGCCAGGCGTTCATGTCGGCGCGAAAGGCCGCGGCCACCCCCATCCGGGTGGCGGCCGTCCAGCCGCCCGCAGCGTCGAGGTGGGCCAGGCTGAGCCGGGCCATGGCGCGGGCCTGCTCGGGCTTGGTGCCGTGGTAATTGCCCAGCATCGCGGGTACCACCAGGGGGCGTCCCAGGGTGCGGAAGAACAGCTTGAAGACGCCCGGGTGACGCGCCGCCGGCGCCAGGATCTTCGGCAGTGGCGTCGAGAAACACAGCGGCGCCAGCAGCACCAGTGCCGCGACACGATCCGCTGCGTGGGCCGCCAGGTGCAGGGCCACGGCCCCGCCCAGGGAGTGTGCGACCAGGATCGCGCGTTCGATGCGCAGCGCGTCGAGCAGCTCCACGGTGCGGTCGCGCAGCCAGGGCACATCGTAGGGCGCCTGCGAGGGGCGATCCGAGTAGCCGCAGCCCGGCAGGTCCGCGGCGATGCTGCGCCTGGCCCCGTGTTCGCCCAGGGCGTCGCGCAGCGGCTGCCACACGTGACTGGCTGCCAGGTAGCCATGCAGCATCAGCAGCGGAAGGCCGCCGGCGTCGGGGTGATCCTCGACCAGGTGCCAGCGCACAGCGGCGGCTTCAACCTGCGTGCCCGGTGCCGCAGGTCGTGACGGGAACAGATCCGCGGCTGCGGACCACATCCTAGGCGGCGCTCTCCGAATCGTGGCAGGCGCAGGGGGCGCTCGACGCCACCGCGGTGGATTTCTCGCGCAGCTCGAGCAGGCGCTCCCAGCGCACGGGCAGTGGCTCCCCGGGGGGCACCAGGTCCACGCTGCGGGCGCGGAAGCAGGCGTCCTGCATCCGGCAATGCCGCGCTTGCTGGCCCCACTCGTCGCTGCCGCGCATGCGATCCCAGATCGTCTCCAGCCGCTCGTCGGCCAGGTTGCCAAAGGTCACCGGGGTGAAGTCACAGGGGCACACGTCGCCCGAGGCCGAGACGTAGCACTGGTAGAAACCCGCGAAGCAGCCGAAGCCATCTGGGGAATTGATCCAGGACTGCCCCATGACGCCGGGTCCGCCCGGGGTGGCATTGACCTCCATGGTGCGGCGGCGCAGGTAGTCGCGGTCCTGCAGGGTCAGCAGGTGCCTCAGCTCGTCGTCGCGCATGGCACCTGAGGGCACCGCGTCGAACAGGAAGAGCTGGTGCGCGCCACGCTCGGTGGTGAGCTGCAGCATGCGGTCGAACAGACCCGCGCTCACACCCTCGTGCGACACGTAGGACGAGATGCCGACCAGGGAGCCCGCCTCGAGCAATGCCTCGATGGCCCGGGTGGTCTCGGCGAAGGAGCCAGGGTGACGTCGGTAGCGATCGTGGCTCTCGGGGTCCGGCCCATCCACGCTGACCAGGGCCGCGTTGAGCCCGGCGGCCCGCAGCTCACCGGCGAAGGCGCGATCCAGGCGTGCGCCATTGGTGAACATGCTCACGGCGGCCTTGTCCCGCGGCACATGAGCGACCAGGTCGAGCAGGCGTGGATACAGCGTGGGTTCGCCACCGGTGAGGACGATGGAGGCGGCACCCATGGCCAGCGCCTGGTCGAACAGATCGATGAGCTGCTCGTGGCGCAGCGCCTTGCGGCCACTCTTCATGTAGTCCCGCGCCGAGCAGTGCATGCAATCGCAGTGGCAGGCGTGGGTGATGGCGATGACCGCACTGATGGGTCGCGCCGGCCGCTTGAGCAGGTGAAAGCTCGCGCCCATCTCGAGCACGCGCTGGTTGGCCTCGGAGTAGAGTGGCGCCTGGGTCAGATCGTACGCAGGCAGACCGTTGACCAGGGCCAGGGGCTTGAAGCTCGCCAGCTTGTTGTTGAAGCGCTTGAGGTATTCGCGAAACAAGGCGGCCTTGAGTCCGTGGGCACGCTGCACGCCGGGATAGTGCAGCTCAGGAAGGGTTTGCTGATCAAGCTGCGCAAAGAAATCCATGCCGTCTTCTATCTCGTCGACAGGGCCTTTGTCATGCGCTCGCGCCCGCATGGCATCTGGGTGTGGGGGTATGTCCCACCTTTCATGCATTATCCTCCACCGTGCGTGCGCCCTCGATTTCCTGCAGCAGTTGTCCCCGCTGCGGCCGTCCTGGCTAGCCCATGGCCGCACACGGACGGCATTTTCCGCAATGCGCCTTACATTTCCAGGGGCCGACGCGCAGCCACGCGAGAGATGGGGTAGAGTGGAAACAGGTGGGGGCGGAGCGCAGATGACGGATCCTGCTCTCGCCGAGGCCGTCGAGCCGACGGCGAACGATACCTCCGACATTGCCCTGGTGCTGCGCAACGCCCAGCACCATTTCAAGCAGGCGGCGCATACCCTGCGACGCATCCGTCGCGACTACGGCGAGGACGTGCTGCTCCGGGTGGACCTGTTCGCAGATCCTCCAGCCCTGGTGCTGTGTCTGCTGCACTTCGCGCCCCACAGCCTCGACGACAGGGTGATGACCGAGCTGCAGGAACTGGCCCGCATGAGTGCGCTGCGGGTGCTGAAGCTCTCGAGCTTGACCCCGGACAGGCGGGAAGACTTCTACCAGCGGCAGCTCGGGCGCTTCGCGGTGCAGGAGCTCGAGGTCGCCGACATGGACACGGCACTCGCCGTCGTCGAAGGAGCCCTGCGCGACGCCATGGCGCAAGATCAGGAGGCGCTGGCGTGCCCGCGCCTCGAGCGCCACTTCGTCGACGTCGATGCTTTTCTGGCGGCCTACAGCGGCCGCTCCACGGACCCGGACCTGTTCCTCGACGAGGTTGGCGACCTGATCGAGGGGCAGCGCGTGACCGTGCAGCTTCGCGTCGGTGAGCGCCTGGGCCCCATCGAGCTGTCGGCCAGGATCCAGCATGTGGGCGGGAATCCGGCGAACACGGGAGGCATGCGCCTGGGCCTGCGCTTGTTGTTGCCCCCCACCGAGCAGATCGCCTGGGAGGCTTTTCTCATCGCGGCCATGCGCAACGAGTCGTGGCCTGGCCTGTCCGGTCGCCGCTACGAGCGCTTCCCGGTCGAGCTGCGGGTCGACTACACCGTGGAGCAGGAGCCGCGGCGGGAGGTGGTGCGCAACCTGAGCCGGGGCGGGTTCTTCCTCGACAGCTTCGATCCGCCTCCCCTCGGCGAGACCCTGGACCTCGCGCTGTACACGCCGGGCAGCGAGCAGCCCACCATGCTGCGCGGCCGGGTGGTGTGGTCGCGGCGTGCGGACCGGGCTGGCTCCAGTGGCCTGCCTGTGGGGGCGGGCATCGAGTTCGTGGATGATCCGCAGCGCATCGACGAGGCGGTGAGCGCCTTGCTGCAGCCCTTCGTGCGCAACACGGTGCGGCGGGTGCTGCTGGCCGACGACGATCGCTTCTACCGGGCTCTGCTCGGGCACACGCTGCACCTCGCTGGACTGGCCGTGCTCCAGGCCACAGACGGAGACGAGGCTTTTCGCCTGGTGCTCGACGAACTCATGGATCTGGACCTCATCGTGCTCGACCTGTACATGCCGGGCATGCCGGTGCCCGAGCTGCTCGAGGCGATTCGCGACATCCGCACCGACAGACAGATCCCCGTACTCGTCGTCACCGGCGCCGAGGTCGAACCGGCGCTCCAGCAGAGCCTGGCGGCGCTGGGCGTGCGGGCCGTGCTGTCCAAGACCGCGTCCGGCGAGGTGCTGCTGAAGAAGATCGAGGACGTGCTCGCGGGCTGAGTGCCCGCAACCAGCGCGCGATGCTTCGCGCTGGGCAGCCCACAAGCGTTCTGGCAAGCTCCTATGACGGGAGAATGCAGTACGCGAGCAGGTCATGGTGAAAAAAGCAGCGGTTTCTTCTGCCCGACGACGGCCAGGCCGCCCACGGCATCCCGTGACCCGCGAGCAGCTCCTCGCGGCGGCGCGTACCGTGTTTGCCGAGCAGGGTTTTGCCGCGGGATCCATGACCAGCGTGGCCGAGCAGGTCGGCATCCGCAAGGCCTCCCTGTTTCACCACTTCGCCAGCAAGGATGCGCTGTACCAGGAGGTCATGACAGCCACCCTTCTCGAGCTCGGCCAGCTTCTGGCGCGGGTGAGCGACAGTCTGACGGGCGATTTTGGGCAGCGGCTCGATCTCTTGACGCGCGAACTCAATGCCTACCTGGGTGAGCACCTCGAGGTGACGCGCCTGCTGTTCCGCGATCTGCTGTTCGACGGTCCCTTCTTTGCTGGCCGCGGTCGCCAGCTGGTGATGCAGGTGTTCCAGGGCACCGTGCAGTTCTTCGAGCGGGACATGGACTCAGGAGTGCTCCCTCGCCAGGACGCTCGCCACCTGGTGCTGACCATGCTCGGCGTGCACTTCACCTACTGGGCCGCAGAGGTCCTGCGCCGCGAGGCCTTCGGGGACACCGAGGACGGTGGTGTTTTGCAGCGCGCCGAGGTGGTGCGCCGGCAGGTGCGCTGGATGTGCGGCCTGCCTGCCTGATCCGGCCAAATCTCCTGCTTCCATACTACTATGAGCACGCAAGTGTTGTTGCGCGCAGGAGACCCATCATGCCCATGAAGATCCGAGACACCGCTCGTCGCCTGGTCCAGGACGGACAGCTCGATCGCCAGGACGTGGCCAAGATCGTCGACTCGGCCAAGGACTGGGGCATGGTCACGCGCGCCGAGAAGAGCGAGCTGAAGAACCTGCTGACCCAGTACGCGGACAAGTTCACCCCCGAGGCCAGGCAGGATCTGGAGCGCTACCTGGGGCTGCCCGGGTCGCCGAGCACGCCCTCGACACCGACCGTGCCGGGGAGCCCAGCGCCGACCTCGAGCCGCAGCCTGGGGACCAACCCGGGTGGCGAAGCCGTGGTGCTCAAGGGCGGGCTCTTCGTGGCCACTGCCGACGCCCCGCTGCCGAACACCGCGGTCGAGCTGGGCGACAGCCTGTACCGCGCCGCGTCGCTGATCGCGGCCTCGGATCCCAAAACCAACGTTTTCGCCGGGCTGTCTCTCGACGAGAAGAAGGCCGTGTTCGGTCAGCTGCAGGCCAGCCTGCTCAAGGCGCCACCTGACACCGATATCCCTCAGGGTTTTCAAGACGCCCTGCAGCCGCGCCAGCTGCGCTCGTCGGCGGCCACCGCCATGCTCGAGCTCATGCGCTCCTGCGACAAAAGCCAGCCCGAGGAGCGGCTGCTGCAGGACAGCGCGCTCAAGACCTATGCGGCCATGGCCGAAAAGGAGACGGCGTCCATCCTGCGCGACTCCATGGTGTTTCAGCTGCACAACAACAAGGACTGCCTGGCCAATGCCGACCAGCGCGAGCTGAGCGACCGCCTCATGCGTCTGTTCGCGCCGACCCAGCCGCCCTACGACGAGTGGTTCGCGAACGGCAACAAGCAGCTCAATGTGGTGTGCCACACCGGCGGCGAGTTCTTCGACGGCGAGGTGCGGCGCTGGAAGGGCTCGGGCTTCAAGGAGGTCGGCACGGCCTCGTCGAGCCAGGTGGAGCTGGAGAAGACCTTCGAGCGCAACGGCGTCGAGACCACCGTGCGCCTGACCATGGTCAACGGCTCGGGGGGATCCTTCGACAAGATGGATGATCCGAACACGCACATCGTCGCGTACTCGGGCCACGCGTCGTGGGGCAAGACCGTGCCGCGAGAGATGCGCGGCGCGCCGGAGCAGGCTGGGGCCAAGCTGATGCTGGTTAACCAGTGCTGCGGCCGCGGCTCCATCAACAAGTTCAAAGACAAGTACCCCGAGTCCCAACTCATCACCACGCGCAACTCCAGCTACGAGCACGAGGACTTCAACACCTTCAGCAAGACCATCCAGGGTATCGCCGAGCGCAAGAGCTGGGCCGCCATCAGCAACGAGATCCGCGGCGATCGCTACAGCAACAGCCGCGACAACTACTACTTCCCGTCGGACGCCATGTTGCGCATGCGCGCCCTGGACCGCGACCACGACGGCGTGCAGGACATCGTCGACAGGCTGGTCAGCTTCAACACCTTCAACGTGGCCGAGGACACTGCGCGCGAGTTCACGCCGCGCGATGCGGGTCAGCCCGCGGATCGCCTCGACGGCACCAAGGTGCACGAGGCGGCCCAGATCATGAACACCACGACCCACTTCTCGGACTTCACCGAGCACCACGGCACCGGCGAGTCCTTTTACGGTGCGGGCTTCTTTGCGCCCAAGGGCGACGACGACCCCATGGTGCGCATCACCTCCGACCGCCTGGGTGGCATCCAGAGTTACAGGGTCGAGGTCAATGCCCGCCACGCCCACGCCAGCGAGGAGGCCATCAAGGCCGAGGCCTTCTTCACCCTGGCGCACACCCCGCCCATCAAGGTTGCCAGCGACAGCAGCGTCGACACCTGCCTCAAGGGGCTGATCCTGGCCGCGCACTCCCTCGACGTGGACTCGGGTTACCGCGACGACGAGATCTTCAAGGGCCTGCTCAAGAAGCACGGCCTGCCCGAGATCGACCTGTGGACGGTCAAGCCCTGCGTCGAGCTCAACCACGTCTACGCCGGCAGTGACGCTTCCATTCGCAAGCTGCGCGAGAAGCTCGGCCCCCAGAAGCTGGACGAGCTCAAGGCCGCGCTGGGGTAGGAAGCGTCCCGCTCAGGTGCCGTTGTCGCCGGTCTCGCTGAGGTTGGTGCGGTAGATCTGCTTGGTGGCGGCCAGGCGGTACAGCAGCTTGCACGCTTCGAAGGGGCGCATGCGTGCGGTGCTGACGAGGTCGCGCACGGTGCGGCGTCCGTCCACCAGGGTGAGCAGGCGGCGCTCGTCGCTGGTGAACTGGGACGGGTCGGTCATGCTGCTGGGACGGTGCGCGAACACGGCATCGAAACCGCCCACCTCGCGCTCGATCACGCTCCACTCATCGACCCGGCGCAGGCCCTCGAGCAGCAGGCCCTGCACGTCGATGTCGACCAGCATGGCGTCGAACTCGGGGGGAGGATGGACGCCGGCCAGCAGGCAGCAGCGACCTCCGTGCACGCGCAGGGACTCGTACACCAGCTCGCAGCACTGATCCGCGATGGCCAGCTTGAGATCCTCGGCGCGGATGTGTCCCAGCCGCACCAGCTTCTCGCCCAGCGGCAGGCCACCGCGGGCGCTCGAGGAGCGCGCCAGCTGCTCCAGCTCGGTCTGCGAGATCAGGTTGCGGGCCACCAGGAAGCGGCCGATGCGAAAGGCCATGTCCGCGTTCATGGCCTGGGCAGCGCGCACGCGTCCCCGCTTGAGGTAGATGTCGAAGCGCGTGCGTGGCCCCCAGATCCGGAACAAGCCACCCAGGGACTGCAGCGACACCAGCTGCAGCACCTCGGGCAAACCAACCTTGGACAGATCGGCCCACAGCATGGCGCTGCTGGCCGCCACTCCATCCATGGCAGGTGGCAACTGCTGCTGCGCCTCGCGCACGGCGGCGCGGGCGATCTCGGCGCTGTCACCGAGGCCGTGGCGGACCAGCACGCGCTCCAGCGCCTGGGCCAGGTCCTGGGCCTGATCCTGCTCGGGGCTGCTGCCCTGCGTATCGCTGGACGGGGCCAGCGGTGCTGCGGTGACGGCCGTATCCGCATCGAGCTCCAGATCCGAGTCGTCGACCTTGGCCTGGCGAACGATGCGCAGCTGCTTTTCGAGGGTATAGGAGACCAGGGCCAGGATGACCTCGGGGCTGAAGGGTTTGGTCACATAGTCGACCACGCCTGGTGCACTGGCGAAGCGGTCGCCGGTGGGTTCGCCCTTGCTGGTCATCAGGATGACCGGGATGTGGGCCATCTGCTCGTCCTGCGCCAGCTGCTGGCAGAACTGATAGCCCGTCATCTGAGGCATCACGAAGTCGAGCAGGATCAGCTCGGGCTGGTCGAGCTTGGCGCGCGACAGCCCGGCGCGACCGCTGCTGGCGGTGAGCACGCGGTATCCCGCGCCGGCGAGCGTGCTCTCGACGATGCGCAGCACCGTGGGCGAGTCGTCGACAACCAGGAGGGTGGAGGCCATGGGGGCACACTGTGGCCAAGTGAAGCCACGACGTCAACAGTCTCGCCGCTACCAGACGCGGTCTGGGCCCGAGCATCCCGGTCCTGCTGCGGGAGCGCGCGGACCGGCTCGCATTCAGCGCAGGCGGGTCGCGCGGCCTTCAAGAGCGTTCACGGGCATCTGGCAACGGGGATGGGAACCAGGGCACACAAAGGGCCAGCGTCCTCACTGGGTCTTCACGAGCAGATCCAGCTCCTTGCCGCCGCGGAGTATGAGCACGTGAACCTCGGGCATGTTCGAGGCCTGCTTCTCGAGCTGGGTCAGCGACGTCATGTCCGTGACGCTCTGACCTGCGATCTTGAGCACGGTATCTCCTGGCTGCAGGCCAATGGTGGCAAAGAACCCGTCGTCGGGAATGGTGTCGAGCTTGATGCCCCGGTTGTTCTTGGTCACCTCCATCACCTGCACGGGCTGCACGGCCGGCGCGGTGCGGGGCTTGCTTCCCACCGTGATCACCAGCTTGTCGCTGCCCCCCAGCACCTCGGCGATGATGGCCGGGTTGTCGCGCACCGCCAGCTCGTAGCCATTGATGGCCAGCATCACGTCGCCAGGCCGCAGGCCGATGCGGGCCAGCAGGTCTCCGCGGGTCAGGCTGGCGATCTTCCAGCCGAAGCGCACGCGATCTCGTAGCGCAGGGACCACCTGCAACGGCGTGCTCAGCGACGAGGAGACCGAGGTCTGCGCGCAGCCCTCGACCCGCTCGCCGGTGTCGGTGTCAATGACCTCGTAGCTGCGACAGGTCTCGGCGGCGGCCGGCACAGAGAAAAAAACCGCGCAGAGCATGAGAGCTCGAGTGGTCGTTCGTGTCATCGAGGTCCTCCTGCAGGCAACATGTGGACGCGAGACAGGCGTCTGTGTTCACCAGGTCCGCGCACCGCGGTCATCATCGCCGCCCGGGCGCGGTCGATCAACCGTCAGTGCAGGAACCGGACAAGGGACATGCGCGTCGGGTGGCCGCGGCTTCCCTGCGGCGCGGGATTTCAAGATATGTTTAACGAGCTCAGGGGATTGAATGCAGGAGCGGATCCGTCGTCCAAGCCCCGAGGGCGTGCGATAGAGCGCGGAGGAGATGTCATGAAGAGCACAGGACTCGATCGAGGGCGCGTGGCCGGGCTGTTGCTGGTGGGGGTGATGGCCGTGCAGGCCGCGGGCTGTCTGGTGGTCTCCAACCGACCCACCAAGGGCGACCTCGCCCTGCTGTGGTCCTTCGAGGGGCAGACCAGCTGCGCCTACGCGGCAGTGGATGAGATCGTCGTGTCCATCCGCGGGCAGGGCAACAGTGAGAACTTCGAGGTGGTGATGCCCTGCGCCGAGGGAGGGGGTACCTTTACCGGATTCCTGCAGGGCAGCTACACCGTACACCTCGAGGGCATCGCCTTCGATGGCGCGGTGCTCTACGCGGCCACCTTGAACGCCATGGTCGAGGGCGGCCACACCACAGATCTCGGTCTGGTGGACCTTTACAGTACCCTCCCCGTGCCCACCACCGGCTCGCTGTCTGTGGACTGGGCTTTCTTGTACCCGGCGGGGTCGCCCACCCTGGACTGTGCCTATGCGGGGGTCGACTACGTCGAGGTGGCCCTGGTCGATGGCTACAATCGCACCGTGTTCGACCAGAGCGTGCGCTGTCTCGACGGCCCCGCGATCATCGACCAGATCGAGGACGGTGTGTACACGATCTACCTCAGCGGCCTGGGCAGCTGGCGCGGACGCAGCGTGGCGCTGTACGAGGCCGCACCGTTCGCGGTCGACGTGTTCGCAGGGCAGCTCACCGTCGTGGGCGTGGTGGACCTGCCTCGCATCGACAGCCAGTTTGGCGACGTCGATATCGGCTGGACCTTCGCGGGCAACAACAGCTGCAGTGCCGCGGGTGTCCGCGACATCACGATCCGCATCTACCGCCTGGCACCGGACATCCTGGACGACGAGTTCTCGGTGGCTTGCCAGGATGAGCCGCAGCTGCGCACCACCTTCGTGCCCAGCGACTACGGCATCGAGATCGATGGCCTGGACTCTGCCGGCCATGTGATCTGGGGTGGCTATCTCGAGTACGCCCTGGCGCCAGGGGGCTACGTCGACGTCACGGTGCAGACCCAGCCCGTGAACTGATCCCCGGACGCGGCCGGCCCGGACCGCGATGCCTCTGCGGTGTGCGTGGTGTGTCTGTGCCGTCGAGACCTTTGTTGCCGCAGCGCTTCGGGATAGGCTGACGGTCGTTCAGCTCTCGAGGTGCCCGTGGGTCGTCTGCGCCCCTCCATGCGCATCGCCACCCGCCTGGTGGTGGCCTTTGCCCTGCCCACAGCCCTGGTGGTCACGGTCACGGGTGTGTTCGCTGTCCTCAGCGCGCGCGAGGCCTTTCAGGAGCAGTACCGGCGTCGCCTCGAGGTCCTGGCCACCACCCTGGGCGCCCAGATCGACGCGGACCGCGTGCTCTCTTTGCTCCCTGGCGACGAGGCGCAGCGCTGGTACCTGGACCTGGCCGCCGAGCTGGAGCGGCAGCGCCGGGCCGCGGACCTGGGCGGATTGGTGCTGCTGAGCGGGGGCGGCCTGGTCTACATCGACGCCGATCGCCGCTATGTCATCGAGCAGCGCTGGCCGCACTGGGACAGCGACCAGGACGTCGTGGCGCGTGCTCTGACTGGTGATGCGGGGGCCTGGGTCGAGGACACGCGCGCCACGCCCGCGGTGTATCGCGCCTACCGGCGGCTGGAGGTGCCGGGCCTCGAAGGTGCCAGCGGTGCCAGCGACGAGATCTTGCTGCTCGCCGTGGAGTCCAGCCTGCACTATCGCGCGACCATCCGCGCCTACGTCCGCACCCTGTTGCCGGTGGGCCTGCTGTCCTTGCTGGCGGTGGGACTGATCGCGGTGGTGGTGGCGCGCGGCATCACCCGACCGGTGCACCGGCTGGTCGAGGAGGCCCGGCGCATCGGCGGCGGTGATCTGGAGGCGCCGGTCACCAGCACCGGAGATGACGAGATCGGCTTCCTTGGCCGCACCCTCGACGAGATGCGCGGGGCCTTGCAGCGGCGCGACCGTGAACGCCAGGCCATGCTGGCGAGCATCGCCCACGAGGTGCGCAACCCCCTCGGCGGCATGGAGCTCTTCCTGGGCCTGCTGCGCGAGGGTCTCGATGAGCCCGTGGCCGACGACGAGACCCTGGCCGAGCTGCGCGGCTACTCGGATCGTGTGCGGCGCGAGATGGACTACCTCAAGGGGGTGGTCAACGACTTCTTGGCCTTTGCCCGGGAGATGCCCCTGAGCCGGCGCGAGGTCGAGCTGCGCCCGCTTCTCGATGAGGTGCGGGACGTGATCGAGGGCGACGCCCGGAGCCGCGGGGTCCGCTTCGAGCTGGTGTGCGACGACGGACTGCGGGCAGCCCTGGACCCGGGTGCCATTCACCGGGCCCTGCTCAACCTGGTGCAGAACGCACTGCAGGCGACACCGGCGGATGGTAGGGTGCGGTTGTGTGGCGAGGCTCTCGACGACGGGGGCGTGCGAATCGCGGTCGAGGACACGGGCAGTGGCATCCCCGCCGACAAGCTGCCCGATGTGCGGACGCCTTTCTTCACCACCAAGGAGAAGGGCACCGGCCTGGGCCTGGCCATCGTGGACAAGATCGCCCGCGCCCACGGCGGCCGCCTGCAGATTCGCAGCGAGCCTGGTGTGGGCACCACGGTGGCGCTCGAGCTGCCCCGGGGCGAGGTGCTCGAGATGATCGGCTGAAGATCTGTCGACCCAGCGACAGGTCTTCAGGTGCTGCCAGGGGTGAAGTCGGAGGGATTCACTCCCGCCGACGAGGGGCAGGCCGACCGCCCCTGAGAAAGAAGAATCAAGAGCTGGTGATTTATCGACAGCTCTTGAGAGCGAGGTGGTCTCCATGACGGGAATCCTGATCATCGATGACAACGAAACCGTGCGCGAGGGCGTGGCCGCCATCTCTCGCAAGCTCAAGCACAAGGTCTACACCGCGGCATCGGGTGGCGAGGGGGTGGGCCTGTTCAAGCGCCACCAGCCAGACTTCGTGATCACCGATCTCAAGATGGAGGGCGTGGGCGGCATCGAGGTGCTGCAGCAGATCCGCGACCAGGATCCGGACGCGGTGGTGATGATCATGACCGGCTACGGCACGGTGGAAGCGGCGGTCGAGGCCATGAAGCGGGGTGCCTTCGACTTTATCCAGAAACCCTTCCCACCCGAGGTGGTGCGGCTCAAGATCGAAGCGGCGCTCAGTCTGCGCCTGGCCCGGCGCGAGCGGGAACGCATGCAGCAGGCCGCCGAGACCTTTTCGCGGGATCTCGCGGCGCCCTTTTCTCCCGAGGGCATCGTGGGCAGCTCCGAGGTCATGAAGGAGGTGCTGCGCATCGTCGAGAAGGTGGCCAGGGCCGACACCACGGTGTTCATCCGCGGCGACAGTGGCACGGGCAAGGAGCTCATTGCCCGGGCGATTCACGACGGGAGCGAGCGTCGCGCGCGCCCCTTCGTCACGGTGAGCTGTGCCGCCCTGGCCGAGAGCCTGCTCGAGAGCGAGCTGTTTGGCCACGAGAAGGGCTCCTTCACCGGTGCGGTCAAGCGCAAGCTGGGGCGCTTCGAGCTCGCCGACGGCGGGACCCTGTTCCTCGACGAGATCGGGGACGTGCCCATGAGCGTGCAGACCAAGCTGCTGCGGGTGCTGCAGGAGCGCACTTTCGAGCGCGTCGGCGGCGAGGAACCGGTGCACGTCGACGTGCGCGTGATCTCCGCCACCCATCGCGACATTGGCGAGATGGTGCGCCAGGGGAGCTTTCGCGAGGACCTGTACTACCGCTTGCACATCGTACCCATCGAGCTGCCGCCGCTGCGCGATCGCCCCAGCGACCTCGAGACCCTGGCGCGGCACTTCGTCGCCAAGCTGGGGCCGCGCACCAATCCCCTGGTCAAGGACATCGCGCCCGAGGCCGTGGTGGCGTTGCGCGCCTACCGCTGGCCGGGCAACGTGCGTGAGCTCGAGAACGCCATCGAACAGAGCCTGGTCTTTGCCGAGGGTCAGGTGCTGCAGGCGCACGACCTGCCAGCCTTTCTCACCGGTGTGCACCGGCCTTCGCCGGCGTCGGCACCACTGGCCCAGCTCGACGACGACGACCGGCCCCTCGACGAGATCCTCGAGACCCTCGAGAAGAGTCTGATCCTGCGCGCTTTCAAGAAGGCGCGCGGGGTCAAGACCGAGACCGCCCGCCTGCTCGGTATCAAGACCAGCGCCCTGTATTACAAGCTCGACAAGTACAGCATCGGTGAGGCCGACGGCCACGAGGCCTGAGCACCAGGTTGCGTGTTCTCACCCACCGCCTCTCTGGCAGTGCTGGCTTATAATATTAGGTATTTGATAGGATATAATCCTGGGGACCTCGTGATCCGGGAGGGATCGAACATGAGGAATTTCTTTCTCGCCGCGAGCCTCGTGGTGGCGTCGGCCGCTGGCCTGGCCCTGGCCATGGGTACGTTTTCCTCCGAGGGGGTGTGCTCCATCGAGTGCCGGGGGGCACGGCCCCAGGGCGAGTGGTCCAACACCTATGGTCCCGCCGAGGGGGTGACGCGCTCGGCCTGCGAGCAACAGGCGCGCGATGCCCAGGTCGAGGGTGTGCAGTGCACGGCGAGCTTCGTGGCGCGCTGAACCGTCGAGGTCGTCTCGGACTGCTGGGTCCAGCTGTCTACACAGCGTCGATGGCTGGCTCTGGCGGCAGCGTGACCGCTTCGTCGATGGCGGTGCCCACCAGGGTGCCCGCCAGCCTGTCGTGCAGGGTCCGATGCTTCGTGTCGACCAGGATCAAACTCCATCCCACACCGAGCAGGAGCAGACCCAGGGCCGCGACCAGGGCGCGGAACAGCGCCGTTGCTGCGCCGAGCTCACGCCCGCGGGTGGACAGCACGTAACAGCGCATGAGCACGAGCCCCGGTGTCTGTCCGAGCAGGGTCACGAACACGGTCTGGTACAGAACCATCAGGATGAGCAGCACCACGCCCGCGGGCAGGGTCGCGTCCTTGTAAACCAGGGTGGCGTCGATGAGCCGATCGAAGCCCGTGCCCCGGGCGGGACCGATGGTGTCTGGCAAGCGCTGCAGGGCCACGGCGAGATAGATCGCTGTCAGCAAGGCCACGGCCACCAGGTCGAGTACCGCAGCCAGGGCGCGGCGCCAGGTCCTGGCGAGCTGGACCTGACGATGGATGGACACGATCGGTTGTGCGACCTCGTCCTCGAGGGGAGCGCCAGCGCTATCGGATGCTGCCTCATCCGGCAACAGCGGGTCGCGGTAAGCTTGCACAGGTACCGTGGCGTCGTCATGCAACGGCGGCAGGAGATCCACCGGGGTGGGTGGCAGGGTCGGGATGGTGGAGTCCGCAGGTTCGATCGGGCCTGGCACCGCGACGGGTGCTGACCGGGGAGACGCAACAGGGGCTGCCGCGACGGGGGCGGCGGCGGCAGTGGAAGCTGCGGGTGCTAGCCGGGTCGCGCGCGCCACCGGCTGCGGCCTCGGTCGCGACGGTGGTGCCGGTGGACGGTCAAGCGGCTGACGCTGTTCTGGCGACACCAGCATGCGCGGTGGCGTCGAGGGATTGAAGTCCGCAGGGCGAGGCGGCGCCGGTGACAGCTTGCCCTGATTGACCGCGTGAAGCGGCGAGGAACAGCGCTGGCAGGTCAGCGCCCCATCCGGATTGTCGTGCTGGCAGTGCGCGCATCGCATGGCTTCACTTCTTACCGCGCGGGGGCGCGGGCGAAAAGGGCCGTGCGCGGCTGGCGGATCGTGGACCGTAGGCCTGGTCCAGGATGGCGTCGGCTCCCAGGCCAGTTTTCTTGGCCGCCTCGACGTCGAGGCCCTGGCCATGGCCCTCGCCGTGGCCTGACAGCTCCACCTGCGACCCCTGGCGCGCCACCTTGTCTGGACAGGAGGGCAGGCGCAAGCGACTGCGTAGAACCTCGCAGGGCAGGCTGGCAACCTCGTCGTAGGTCAGATCGCCCCGGCTCACGCTGCGCAGGTAGGTGGCCCTGTCTTCCTCGACACGCAGGTTTTGCCACCCGCTTCCCAGCAGCTCGTCGAATTCGGCCGTGGTCCGGCGCTGCGACCAGGGTTCCTGTCCACCGCGCGAGAACGCAAGCCAGCCCGGGTAGGGCAAGGGCGACAGCGCACGTGCTGTGTCCTGCCACAAGGGGGTGCTCTGAAACACCTGGCAGTGCGTGGTGTCACACGGAGGCCGCCCGTCGTGGCGCGTGCGATCGCGGGCGTTGTGGGCGATGACGCGGCCCAGCGCGATCCTGGGCTCGCCCCGGATCCCGTCATCCTCCGCACGCAGCACGCCAGCGGTGTAGCGGCCCAGGGTGGTGGTGAAAACGAAGCTGGAACCCTGCCTCGCCAGCTGCTGGCGCCGGCTCACCCGCTCGCCGGCCGGTGGCCGGTACCGCGGGGGCGGGGACAGCCGGAACACCCCGGCGTAATTTCTGTGGTCTGGCGCGATGTCCGGAAATCGGACCTGCCAGGGTGCCCCGAGGCACAGTGCCGGGGCTCCATCCGCGGCCGCCAGCAAGGGCCCGAACCGCCGATCGAGGAGCACCGGGCCACTGGCATGGGCGCTGACCGCCACACCCTCGCACTGTGCTTCGACGTGCTCGGGTGGAATCAGCCCCAGGACCTGTACCTCGGTGGCGGCGAGGTCCAGACGCCGTCGGAGCGTGCGCAGGGGTTCGACCAGTTGATCCGCGAACTGCCGGGGCGATCTCTCCCGCCGCACCAGCACCAGCACCAGCTCGCGGTCGACCGCCACGATCCAGCCCACGCGCGGTCGCGAGGCATCGTCGCGCACGGTGCCAGTCTTGAGCGCCACGTCGCGCAGGGCGGCCGATACCGGAAGTTCGGACAGGGTGCCCCGCGCTGCGTTCTGGCGCATCACGTCGATGAGATCGGGTCGAGCCAGGGCGAGGGTCCGATACAGCTGGGCCACTGCGAGGGGCGACAGGCTCAGAGCGGGCTTGATGCCAATGGCCTCGGCCATGTCCTCGGGCAGGCGCGGGAGGCCCAGTGCCAGGGTCAGCGGGCCCCAGGCTCCGAGACGGGGGACCGCGGGATCCTGCTGCGCCCAGTCGAGGAAGTAGCCGTTGCAGGAGCGCAGGATGGCGGTGGCCGCGTCCATGAGCTCGGGCAGTTCGTCGCCACAGATCCATTCGGGTCGGTCGCGCCGTGGCGGTAGCGTCGGAGGGGTGGTGGCTCCGGCCACCACGAAGGGTTTGAGCACCGACCCGTAGGGCATGGCCAGGCCGGCTGCTCCGTCGCTGCGCAGGACCTCGCCGCTGTGCAGGGCGAGCGCCACCAGCGCATCCGCGACCTCGCCATAGCTGGCGCCGATCAGGGGCGTCGACGCTCAGGGGCTGCCAGCGCTGGTCCTCGGCGCAGCGCCGTAGGCCTTGCCTCAGCACCTCGGGGAGACCGTCGCGGGCTGGCAGGTTGGCGATGAGGCGAGCCAGCGCCTGGCGGGCCTCGGGACCGTCGAGGCTGCGCGCGGTCTCCAGGCGTCGTCGCGCCTCCGGCAGGGACAGGTAGCCCTGGCTGTTCCAGCTCTCGAGTTCGCCGCTGGTGGCAATGGCCAGGGTCTCGTGAAACAGCCTGTCGCCGGCGGAGACCGGGCAGGCCTGCCACAAGAACTGGTGCACCACCTCGTGGCGGAGGGCCAGCATCGTGCGCTGCGCTGCGCCATCACCCTGGAGCTTACGCAGGGCCACGCGCCCCGGATGCCCCACCGCAGCCTGAGCCGGCGAGAGGCTCGTGGTCTGAACCACCTGCAAGGTTCCGCGAGCCGCCGGCGCCGATCGTTCCGTGGCATCGAGATACAGCTGATCCAGCGCCTGCCACTGGGAGCGCACGATGTCCTGCACCTGCGCCGCGTCGTCGAGTCCTGGCCCCACCTGCACGATGGGCGGAGAGGCTAGCAGGAGGGAAAAAAGAACGCTGTAACCCACCATTCACGCCTCGAGGTCACCCAGACAGCAGCCCAGCCGCCGAGGTCAGCGACAGGCCACGGTCAGGTTCAGGGGCTCCTGTATGCACAGGGCGCAGTCGTCGCGACAGCGCTGCACCGTGAAGGGAAGACCGCAGTCCGCGGTGGGCAGCACTTCATTCTCGGTCTGGGGCCCACAGCTGCCGGAGCCGCAGTCGCAGCCGAGATGGCTGACGGTGGTCTCCTTGAGCGTGGCCCTGTCACAGTCGTAATCGAAGCTGCCATCGCCGCGGTCGGTGGTGAAGTAGAACTGCTGGCCCGGGTACGCGTCCGCGCTGTCGTCGTAGCAGTCGTCCGCGTTCTCGGCGGTGCCTGGCTCCAGGGCCGTGCCCAGGCAGGCTGCCTGCTCGACTCCAGCTCCAAAGCCATCCCTGTCGAGGTCCAGGAAGACCGTGCGGCGGATCCAGTGCCCGGCATCGTTGTCGTCGCAGTCGGCGCCGCGATCGGCCACCACTTCCATCCACGCCGCGTCCACCTCGGCGGTCGCAGGCGTGAATCCCGAGGTGTGACGTGCCACCAGGGCCATGCCAAAGTCCGCGGCATTGACCTGCGCAGCGTCGAGGTTCATTCCCCAGGTGTCGCTGTTGCTGCCGTACACGATCTCCTCGAAGTCTGCGGGCCAGTTCGCGGCGCTGGCGTGATTGGTGCCCTGGGCCACCCCATGGACCCAGAGCTGCACGGTGCTGTCGACGATGCTGCCGGCTCCGGTGCGCCGGCGAACCACATGGACCAGCACCCCGAGTACACGGGCATCGACGGGCAGGTTGAGATCGAAGCTGCGCGCGACCAGCCGATTGCTCATGCTAGTGACGAACGACAGGGTGCAGCTGGCGCCCGATCCATCGCGAAGCAGCACCGCAGGCAGCTGCTGCCAGTCCCGCGGGCCTGTCGCACCCTCGTTGACGACCTCGGTGGCCTGGAACGCGATGTAGGGAGGCGGGCGCGGTGTGTACAGGTGGCTCGGTGGCAGGGAGCTGCCGCTGCACACAACCTCCAGCGCACCCGAGAAACCGTCGCTGTCGCGCTCGGGATATCCCTGAAGCCACTGCCACAGCGCCGCATCTTCGTCATTGCAGTCGTCCCCGAAGACCGAGAGCCCGGCGGGCAAAGGCTGGGCAAGGCACTCGACGGTCGCCTCGCCGCTGCCCACGCCGTCACCATCGCCGTCGACAAAGGGGCGCACATAGCCAGCAGAGCACTGGCCGATGGGCACGCAGCGGCCGTCTCCTCCGTCGTGATACGCCCCCGAACAGCTGCGATCCTGGCCTGCGGAGTCGGGGGGCACGTTCCCGTCGGGGGTTCCCAGATCGCGGATCCCGGCGTCCGTCCCGGTGGCCGAGTCCTCGACAATGCCCTCGCCACCCGGGCGATCCAGCGCCGGGGAATCGAGGGGTGCGCGGTCGCTGGCCGGGTGCTCGACCCCAGGGCTGCGGTCCAGGTTACCGGCGTCGAGTTGTGAGGGGGACCCGGGTAGGCACGAACCATTTCGACACTGCTCGGCGGTCGCACAGTCGGAACCGGCGTTGCAGGGTCGGCGACAGACCCCGTCGACGCAGAGCAGGCTCGAGCCGCAGGCCGTCTGATCCTCACAGGGTGTTCCCGCCTGCGGACAGCCTGCGCCGAGAAGCAGCACGGTCCACACGGCCACCAGTCCTGGAAAAAGGAGCACACGCATCGGGATCCGTCACCTCGTGGAACCACCTGGTCCCGCAAGTGTAGCGGCTTGGTCGAGGTGAGGCGATGCGCGCGGCGGCGGTCGCGACCTCAGGGCTTGGTCGGCGCCTGGATGATGAGGCTGCTGGCCACGCTGCGGCCACGCACCCGCGGCGCGTACATGTCCTGGATCTCGGCCGGTGGCGCGGCGAAGTGGCCCGGGAACTGCGCGCGCATCACGTAGCCCACGATGCGCGGGCTCTTGCTCCACCAGGCGGCCTCTTCGAAGAAGAACGTGGCGCGGGAGGGGCTGAGCGACCGCTGGCGCAGAGCCTCGTGACGCAGCACGGCGTCGTAGGGGGCGGCCTCGAAGCGTTTGTCCTCGATGAGCGGTACGAAGCCCGCCGGGACCGCGTCGGTGACGACGTAGTAGGCCGAGCGCAGGCCGCGCCACTCCTGGCCCTCGTGGGCGTCGAGCTGAAGTTGCACGTAAACTTCGGAGCCCTGGGGAATGGGCTCGCCCGCGCTCAGGGGTCGCAGACCCTGCTCGGTGATCACGAAGTAGCTGCGCTGCACCTGCATTCCGTTGGCTGTGGCCTTGACCTTGTCGACGGGGACCTGCACCCGCGCGCGCAGCGTCGCCACCGCGGCCAGCTCGGGCAGGGTGACCCGTCGCGTGCTGTTGTTCAGGGTGGCGGCCAGGCCCGCTCCCCTCGGCCTGAAGGCGACCTTGGGTGTGCCCGCGGCCTGCACCGTGGGCGGGGTCATGGCGCGCATGGCCTTGGCGTCGCGTTCGAGCAACCACAGGCTGTGCAGCAGGAACATCGAGCGCTCGAAGGTGGACAGCTCGCCGGCCTCGGCCACCAGCTGCAGCAGACCCTGTCGTGTGGCCTGCTCGTCGATGGCACCCAGCGAGGCCGCGTGCGCGAGCAGCGCGACCAGACCGACGCGCCGGAGGGGGTACTGCCAGAACGCGTCCGGTGACGCCGGTTGCCAGCTCGCGAAGCGCGCCAGTCCCTTCTGGGTCGCGCGGGCCAGCTCGGCCACGCGCAAGGTCACCGCCTCCTCCTTGATGATTCCGGCCTGTTCTGCGGCCAGGGCGGCCATGGCCGTGGCGTACAGGTCCTCGGGCGGGGTCTTCTGAAGCAGCGCGCGCACCAGTGGCGCGGCCTTGGCGCCCTGGTACTGGGCCATCACGTACACCCGCGTGGCGTCGAGCTCGACGGGCATGTCGCCCTGCTCCTCGAGCCAGCGCAGCCCGGCCTGGATGCGCGCGTCCCGCACGTCGACCAGGCCCGCCGGCACCGCCTGGGCGAGTCCATTGAGCGCGATCAGGGTCAGCGGCAGCGACGGCGTGCTGTAGCCATGGAACCAGGTGAAACCACCCTCCTTGGTGGCCAGGTCGAGGATGCGATCGATGCCCTGTACCGATCGCGAGCGCGCCTCGATGAGCAGGGCCCGGCTCTCGGCGTCGAGGCCGTCGAGGGCCTTCATCTTGTCGAGGGTGCGGTACACGGCGACGTTGGGCACCGTGGTGGCCACCAGTTGTTCCAGGCAGCCATAGGGGTACTGCAGCAGCTCATGCACGCTGGCCAGGGCCAGCTCCACCGTCGACGGCGCCAGGCGCAGCTCCAGCGAGGCGACCTGCGCACCGTCGGGGAGATCCAGCGCCAGCTCGCCACCGCCGTAGCGGCTCACGGTGATGGTGTCTTCGACCATGGCTGGCAGGACCTCGACGACGCGGCGGTCCGCCACCTGGTTCGCGCTGCCCTTGGCGGCGATGGAGATCGTGGCCTGTCCGGCCTGGTCCGCGATCAGCTCGAAGGGCACCACGGTCTCGCCCGACGCGGGCAGCGCGACCTGCTGTGCCACCTCGGCGCGCGTGAGCACACCGCCGAGCTCGACCTTCAGATCCACGGTCTGGTCCTTCCCCTTCTGGCCGCGTGCCACGCGCACGCTGCCCTGGGCCTGGTCGCCCGCGCGCAGGAACTGCGGGAGCGCTGCCACCAGGTTGAGCGCGCCGCGGGTCGCGAACTCGGCGGTGTTCTCGCCAAAGCGGCCCGTGGCGTCGGCAGCGACCGCCGTGATCACCCACAAGGTCTGGTTTCCAGGCAGCGTGAAGCGAACACTGGCGTGACCGTCGTCGTCGGTGCGCACGTCGGCGTTCCAGTAGGCCGTGTCCTTGTTCTCGTCCTCGGCCTTCTTGGTGGGCGGCTTGACCGCCGCGAAGCGTTGACCACCCAGGTGCAGCGCCGCCCGCGCCAGCACCTCACCATAGCCATAGCCCTGAAACTCGTTGCTGAAGAAGCTCGACACGTTGTTCCGCGTGAGCGGGTAAAAGAACTCGAGCACGCCGGGTCTGAACTCGGGCTGCAGGGCGTAGATGGCCTTGTCCACCACGCCCACCGACAGCTGTGCCGCCACACCCTGGCCGCGATGATCACGCACCTGCAGGTCCAGGGTCTGGTTCGCACCCGGGCTGGTCTCGAGCAGCCGCGGCTGGATCTCGACCTGAAGCGTGCGCTCGGCGGGAACGATGCGGAACGAGGTCACGCGCTCCTCCCAGCGTCCGGCCGGGGTGGGGTAGGCCACAGAGGCGTAGATGGCACTGCCAAAGCGTTTCTCGACCTCGAAGCGGTGCACGACGGTGTAACCCTTCACCTGCACCCGCCGCGTGTCGTAGATCGTGCTGCCCTCGAGGGTGACCCACAGCGAGCCGCGCTCGCTTCCGCCCTCGCCCCAGCCCTCGGGCAACAGCACCACCAGCTCGGCGGTATCGCCCGGCGACAGCACACCGCCCAGGGTCTCGACCATCAAGGTCGGGACCTTCTGCACCATGTCGCCACCCTGGCCGGCCACCAGCATCGAACTCTCGCCCTGCCAGGGGCGGCCCTGCTTGTCGCGCAGGGTCACCTGCATGCTCACCGCGCCCACGCCCCGGGTGGGGATGGTGCCTCGCCACACGCCCGCCTCGTCGGTGACGAAGCTCTGGCGGTCCAGCTCCTTCTCGACACCGTCGGCGCGCCGGAGCAGGAACAGCACCTCGCCGGGTGCACCCGCCAGCGCTTTCCCGGACAGGGTGGTGGACCGCACCGAGAGCTTGGCCTCGGCGCCCTCGAGCACCAGCTTGGCGCTGGGTCGGAGCGAGCCCATGACCTCGCTCGAGGCAAAGAAGAAGGCGCGCGAGGCATTGGCAAAGGTCTCCTGGTCGTCCCGGGCGCGCACGGTCAGGTTGTACTTGAAGGGAAGTCTGTCCTCACCTGCCTCGAGAGCGGGCACCTCGATCTCGATGTGGGCCTCG
Source organism: Pseudomonadota bacterium (assembly GCA_043821645.1). Taxonomy (GTDB): domain Bacteria; phylum Myxococcota; class JACRCW01; order JAFGSX01; family JAFGSX01; genus JBDRCO01. Next base: position 68,649 of record JBDRCO010000042.1, read on the forward strand.
CCCTGGGCGTCGAACACGGGCGCCGAGGCCCAGGGATCGTCGGTCACGCCGCGCTCGGCCACCGACGAGTACAGGCGCTTGGGAACGCTGAGGCCACCCTCGGTGGTGCTCTGGCTGCCGTAGGTCACGGCGCTGCCCTTGCCAGCCAGGCCGGAATCGTCGACCCACGACGGCGTGGTCAGCACGGTGCGATACAGGAACACCTCGTAGTGGGTGTTGGCCGGTACGCCGCCGGCATAGCGCTTGGCCTTGACCGTGGCGACGAGCTTGGCACCGGGTTGCACGGTCTCCTGCTCGCTCTCGAGTTCGAGGTAGAAGGTCGGCTTGACGTACTCCTGCACCCGCGCCTCGGCCTGGTGCTCGTTCTTGTCGACGCGCGCGATCAGTCGCAGCACGCCGGTGTCGAGACCGGACGGGATGGCGAGCGCACCGTGGAACGAACCGAAGTCGTCGACCTCGGCCTTGATGGTCTTGGCCACGCGGTCGGCGGCGATGAGATCGATCGCGACCTTCTTGGAGCGTGGTGTGAACAGGCGCGCCAGAAAGCCGTCGGGCTGGCGCAGCAGTCCCCGGAACTGGGCAGTGTCGCCGGGCTTGTAGAGGGGCCGGTCGCTGTACAGGAACACGTCGGGGGAAACGGCCAGGGCGGAGTAGAAGTCCGTGTCGGTCAGGGCCACGTCGTCGCCCTGGCGCGTCAGGACGACCAGCCGGGGCTCGCTGGCGTCGACAAAGGCTTCACCGTCGGCATTGGTGGTGGCGCTGAGGGCCTCTCCTCCCGCCACGAAAACCTGTACGGCCACGCTGGCGCGCGGCCGCTTGTCGCGTCCAGCCACCCGCACCAGGACCCGACCATCGGTCTGCTTGACCTGCACGGTCTGCTCGCTGACGACGAGGATGACCTGGCCCTCGATGCGCTCCTGCACCAGCTGCAGCACGTACACACCCGCGGGTAGGGGGTCCATCACCACCCGCCGTTGCTCGAAGCCGCTGTCCACGAAGTCCGGGGTGAAGCCGGGCACGTTGAACGCGCGCGGAGGACCGCCGAGGTCCAGGTTGAGCCAGTGGCGACGGACCAGGGTCATGCCGTCGGGGATGCTGATCAGCTTGGCTGGACCCTCGGCCATGCGCAGCGGTCCCTTGGAGTCCGCCGCGAGCCTGGCCGGGAGACCCGGAGCCACGGCCTCGCGGAACTCGGGGTCGAGCGCCAGCAGCAGGTATTCCGCCGGCGAGCGCAGCACGTTCAGGCCGCGGGACAGGTAGCGGCCCGGGTTGAGGGTGGTCACCGGTGCGTCGTACACGCGACGCAGGTTGCTCTGGGCACGCACCCACGGGTCGAGATCCTGCGGCTTGAGCACCCGCAGCTCGACCGGGGCGCGGCCGGCAAAGGCCACCTCCGCCACCGGGTTCTCGTCGGTGCCGTAGCTGCGCGGCACCGTGATGTACAGGGGCTTGGCCAGGGCCGTGGTCGCGGTCAGAAGCGCGCCCAGCGCCAGGCCAGAGATGGCGATTCGCTGCGGGGTCATCATGAGCGGAACCCTCCCGGCTGCAGGGACGTACCCTGGAGCACGCCGGTGAATCCGAGGATGGGCAGGGTCAGCAGGAGCCTGGACGCGTCGTCGAGCTCCCGGGGGAGCACGGCGGAAGAACGGCCCTCGGCGATGGCCTCCTGGCGGTAGGCGTCCTCGGTCAGCCCCCACAGCACGCGCCCGACGTTGACGGTCACGCCAATGGATTGCGCGGCCTTGAGCCCGCTGACCACCGAGGGCGCAGCGCTGAGCACACTTGGCGACTGGCCGTGGCAGGTGCGGCTCAAGCGTTCGCGCAGGTCCGCGGTCGACGACAGCACCAGGGCGTCACACATCTCCACTGGACTCAGCGCGTTGCCGCCGCTGAATAGCGCGTCCAGGGCCTCGGCGTCCGCCACCCGGCTCCACACGATGGCCACCTCGTTGGGTTTGGCGCGGGTGCCGTGGGGTGTCCACATCAGCGCGATCTGCCGCTTCTCGCGGGGCCCGGGATCCGCGCCCTCGAAGAAGGCCTTGAGGCTCTCCGTGTCGAGCGCCAGGGGCAGGTCGAGCTGCAGGGTGGTGAGCACCTCGACGTCGGCGGGCACCAGCTTGAGCAGCTTGTCGTCGAGGGACGCTGCCAGCAGGTGCTGGGCGCGCACCTTGTCGGCGCGCAGGCCCCGCGGCACCAGGCGTTCTCCGTCGACGGCCAGGGCCAGCCGCACCGGGCTTTCGAGTCCAAGCAGGCGGTTCAGGGCCTGGGCGCCGCGACCAAAGGTGTCGGCGCGCAGCTCCACCTCGAGGTCCACCCCGTCGCGTGTCCCGAACTCCGGCAGGTTCGCACAGACGCCCTGCACCACCGCCATGGGTTGTGCCGCGAGCACCAGGCGATCGTCGCTGAGCGACGCGTAAAGCGCGCGATCCGCGGCCAGCCAGCGCACCACCTCCGTGGGAGCCGAACGGGGTTCGCGCTCGTCGCCCGCCGGACAGCTCTCGATGTGGTAGCTACCGCGCTTCACCAGCCCGTCGAGCAGCGCGTAGGCGTCGCGGGCGACCTGGCTCGGAGCCTGTAGCACCAGCGCCGGGGTGCGCGCCGAGCCCTCGCCGCCGAAGAACACCACGCGGAAGGCACCTCCCAGAAGCTTCTCGCCCACCAGGTCGAACACCGTGCCCGAGAAGCGATCGCCAAGATCTTCGCCACGGGTGCCGAAAAAACCCTGCCAGCTCCCCACGAAGCCTGCGTACAGCGGCGACGCGGCGAGCTCCTTCATCCAGGGATTCTTGAGCAGGGCCTGGCGCAGCTTGGAGGGCGCATACACGTCGACCAGGATCGCCGGCACCACCGCATCGGTGCCTGGCGTCAGGGCGATGGGCGTGTCGTCGATGGGAGGCAAGCCGGTCTGCATGGCCGATCCACCGGCGCCCTCGACCGCGGGCTGGGTCGAGGCCGCGCTGGTGCCGCCCGAATCACCGCTTCTGGGTGTGCCTGCCACGAAGTACAGCGCCACCGCCGCTGTCGCGACCACGACGGCACCTCCCAGCAAGAAGCCGAGATCGCGGCCGCTCAAACCCTTCGCGGGGGGGGGGCGGGTCAGGTTGCGGGCTGGCGTTGTCACTCATGGCATCCACTCCCTCAGTCGGAAGATCCCCAGAAAAGCCGTGTTGTCGACGTCAGGTCGCCACTCGTGTGGTGCCTGCTCGCGCAGCTCGCGCAGGCCCCCGGCCTGCACGCCGCGGGCATCGCCAGTGTGGTAAACCAGCAGCACGGGACCCGCGCGCACTCCCGCGCCTCGCACCACCAGCATCAGATGAAACACCGGTTCCTCGTCCTGGCCGTGCTGCTGCTGGAACGCCAGCAGGTCACCGCTCTCGGCCTGCTCGAGGGCGCGGGCATCTCGTCCCAGAAGTCTGAAGTCGTGCTGGAGCAGGTTGCCAGCGTCGGCAAAGGCCAGCGGCCGGCCCGCCGCGTCGTGCCATGGACCCGCGGCCATGCGCCCGGGATCGAGACGACGAAAGGCGTGCTGGTAGGCGAAGCGCACCAGGCCGGCACAATCGCGCTGCGCGGGCTGCCAGGCCGGATCCGGCTGCTCGAGCTGGCGCAGTGCGGTGTCGGCGATCATGGCGCGCTGCAGGTCCGGCGAGGCGGAGCCTTTCTCGGGTGGCGGTGTGGCTGCCAGCAGCAGCCCCATGGTGAACACGCTCAGCATGCGCGCTCGCTAGTTGATCGAGCGGACGATCTCCTCGCCCGCTTGCTCGAGGTTGGCTGGCCAGCTGCCGACCGCGGGCGGGGGGTCCAAACCCGGCGCGTAAATCTGCGCCTGTCCCGCGTCGACGATGTTGATCCAGGCCAGGATCTTGGTGGTACCGCGGGTGGCCAGAGGCACCTTGACCAGGCGCCGCTGCTCCTGCGGCGTGCCTTCGAACAGGGTCAGGTTGAGCGTGGCCAGGGTGTGCGCCTTGTCGCCCGAGGGCCAGTAGTTGGTGGCGATGAGGTACACGCCGCGGGGCGGTGCGCGGTGCAGGTAGAGGTAGGGGCCGTAGCCGGGCTGGTCGAAGTCGCCGCCCTGGCTGTTGAGGAAGAAGGTGCCGCCCGACGGGCTCTCGGTGTTGGCCCAGTACACGTGCGCCATGCCGCCGGTGTTCATGGTGCCGTCCGGGTTGCTCCAGCTGTCCGTGGGTTCGTAGATGTGCAGGTCGGTGTACACGCCGTCGGTGTCGCTGGTCAGCACCGCGCGCAGCGGCACCGGCGCGACCTTGGCGAAGGTGGTGACCTGTTCGATGGTGGTGCCACCCATGTTGGTGGCGCTGACCGTGATGATGTTCTTGCCCGCCACCGCCGGGAACTCACGCGAGAAGCGACCCGAGAAGGTGCGGATCAGGTAGCGGTCGCCGTTGATGCTGACCACGACGGGATCGACCGTGCGGTCCGACACCGTGCCCGCGACCTCCATCATGTGGCCCACGCTCCAGCCGCCGCACGGCGCTGTGATGGTGACGTTGGGCTTCTGCTTGCCGGTGCCTATGGGAACCCCGCCACCGCGATCCTCGGCGGCGACGCTCAGCGCAGCCAGGCACAGGACGAGAGCAGTGCGCATGGGGACCTCCCTCGCCGTCGCACGCAGCACGAGCCCGAAAGGGCGCGCCTCGCGCAGGGGCGTTGGCTTCGTGGATCGCGCGAATCTTGGCACCGATGCGGGTGGGGGGCAATCGCCGGCGGGATCTCGGGTGCACAGCTGCGCCAGCGACGGGCGGCGATGTGGAATAGGACACGGAGTGGATCGTGACGGAACGCCGGGCGCGCTCAGGGCAGGCTGACGCCGAAGAGGTGCAGCCCGGTGCCACCGTAGGCGTAGATCACATCACCCTCGAGCTGCACGCCGTCGAGGGCCGAGCTGAGAAACACGGCATTGGGGTTGGGCACCGTCACTTCGGCCACCACGCGCGGTGCGACCGGGTCGCGGACATCCAGCACGCTGAGTACGCGACCGCCGCTGCTTGGCGCCGCGATCAAGCGGTCGCCGTCAAAGTCCAGGGTCTCCGCGGGCACTGCGCTGAAGACTGGGTAGGGCTGCAGCCGCGCGGGATCCCTCGCGTCGTAAAGGTAGATGCCGCTGGCGTCGGCGACTGCCAGCAGCCCGTCGTCGTTGATCGCGAGATCGCTGCCGCCGTGGAAGGGCCCCGCCACCGGAGCGCTGGTGTCGTCGAGGTCGTAGACCCACAGCGCGTCAGCCAGCACGATCAGGTACCCGCCAAGCACCTCGAGCGCGCGCGGGTTCGCCAGCGGGATATGCAGGACCTGCGCCGGCACCGAGCCGCTGACGTCGTGACCGAACACGCCATTGTAGCAGTCGACGGTGTACAGGCGATGACCGACCTGCAGTGCGTCCTTGACGCAGCCCACCGAGGCCGCAGTCAGGGTCAGCGGCACGCTCAACGACGGTGTCAGCCCGCTGGCAGGCAGATCGTAGACCCGCGTGCCGCTGCGGCATGCCGCCATGACCGCGCGCTCGTCGTCCACGCGGATGCTGGGCTTGCCCGGGTCCACCTGCGCCAGGCGCTCGAGCACGGCAGGATGCGCCGGATCCGACAGGTCCAGGCGAAGCATCTCCTGGCCGTTCGAGGCGATGCTGCCCGCGCCGCCCAGGCCCAGTGCCCGCACCGGGTCAGGCAGGTGGCCGAGCGCGCGAATCTCGACGCTGTTCTCGTCGATGCGGCCGTCGCAGTCATTGTCGAGACCGTCCTGTGGATCGGTGGCGAGCTGGTCGACCAGGCCGGTGCAGGTCGCCCAGCGGTCGGCCGCGCAGGTCTCGGTGCCGACCGAGCAGACGCCCACGTTCATGCCGCAGCTTCTTGTCCAGCCTTCCCAGCACCCCAACGCACGCACCTCGCTGGTGTCGATCAGGGTGAGCCTGGGCTTGCCGCTGGTGACGTCGACGCGCACCCACACCAGCTCGACCTCCTCGCCCGCTGCGATGGCGGGAGCGGCCACGCAGGCCTCGCTGATGGGGTTGCAGAGCTGTCGGTACAGACGCGCACTCGTCGTGGAACCGGCACCATCCTGGACAGTTGCCTCGAAGGTGGTGCCGTCGACGCGAGCGCTGGAGGCCAGTACGCGGTTGAAGGACACGAACTGGCCCTGCAACGCCGCCGCCCGCGCCACCACCTCAGCCACGCTCAGGGCGGTCTGCATCGTGCCCGGGCCGTGCCACAGGCCACTGTCCGTGAAGCTGCGCAGCGTGGTCATGGTGGCGGGCCCGATGCCGCTGGTGGCGGCAAAGGCCGCCAGGTCAGCCCAGTTCCGGCCGGTGATCACGTGGTCGGTGATGGCCTTGCTGTAGCGGACGTCGGTGCGCAGCTGGCCGCGGCTGGCGGTGTTGAGGACGGCCAGCGCGATCTGCGCCTGCGCATCGCTGAAGGTGACGCCGTCAAAGGTCCCGCCCAGGGGCGCGCAGCCGCCCTGCCAGGTAAGCGCAAAGCCCTTGAGCCTCTGCAAGGCGTTGCTGCCGACGTAGGACACCGCAGCCAGGCGCGCCATGTTCACGGCCGGATCGGGATCGGCAAAGGGGCGCGCCGCCAGGATTCCCGCAGCGGCGCGGGCGTCCAGGCCGACATCGTCGTCGAGCACGGCGAGTGCGGCGCAATTGCACAGCTCGAGCACCGAGGCCATGTCCTCGGCGCTGAAGGGGACGCCCTCGACGTAGATCAGATCGTCGCCGGGCTGCACGTAGCCGCGTGCTCGGGCGAACTCGAGCAGGCGCGCTATCGCGGCGTCGCCCACGTAGGGGATGGCATCCAGCTCGGGCAGGTCGTCAAAGCGATCGTCGTCAGCGCTGCCGCAGCGCGCGTCGCCTCCGTCGCGGTGGCCGATGATGTTGAAGGCCGCGCGCTTGTCGAGCGCCGCGTCGTCGTCGAGGGTGGCCGCACCGATGACGCAGTCGTTGACCAGCGCCAGCACGCCCTGCTCCTCCTGTGGGCTGAGCGGTGTGGTGAGCGGCGCATCGGCCGCGTCGACCGCCAGGGGATCAAGCCCGCCGCAGCCGACCGTCAGGGTGAGTGTCCCGAGCATCCACAGCGTGCGCTTCATCATGGTCGGTCCCCCTAGACCTCGAGCGTGACCCGTCGCGTACCCGCGGCGAGCGGCTCCTGGTCCTGGTGCTCGAAGTAATCGAGCACGCGCTGGCGCAGCAGCTCGAGCGCCTGGCGGTCGTCCCTGGCGATGGCCGAACAGCCTGGCAGGTCAGGGCAGAACGCCTGGACGACCTGGCCCTGACCCTTGCGAAGGTGAACTGAGATTTCCATGCTGCTTGCATGAGCAAGCCGCGTGCCCCCGCAGGGTCGACGCAAGGGTATGAATTCCTTACGCACTTTTGGTGAGTATGTTGCAAATATGTAGCTATTGCTGTAAAAATGCAACAATAGATGAAAAACAGCAATAGCACGGACAGCCAGTTCCACGCTGCCGACATCGAGGCGCTGGAGCAGCGCATCGTCGAGGTCGCACTCGAGCGCACGGCCGCGCACAACGGTGCGCTGTTCTCCTGGGATGCCGACGCGGACGGGCTGAGGCTCGATTTCCACGTGATCGAGGGAGTGACGATCAACCTGCCGGGCACGGTCCTGCGCCGGCGCCACGACGGCCGCCCCAATGGCATCGCGTTCTGGGCGCTGGACCACAACGCGCCCTACCTGTGCAACGACACCGTCGACGACGCCAACTACGCGCCGTACTTCCTCGAGGTGCGCTCGGTGCTGGCCGTGCCCGTGCCCTACCAGCGGCGAGCCATCGGCGTGATCACGGTCTCCGCGTCCACCCCGGGCGCCTTCGGCGACGAGGCCGTGGCCGAGCTGGAGGCGCTGGCTGCCTCGTCCGCCAAGTTCTTGCGCCGCGCCCAGCTGTCGCGCAGCAGCGGTCACAGCGGTGCACGCCCGTTCTTGATCAAGGGGCTATCGCCCGAGTGGCTCGACGTGGAGCGCCGGGTCGAGCATGTCGCGGCCACCGACGCGCCCGTGCTGATCCAGGGCGAAAGCGGCACCGGCAAGGAGCTGGTGGCGCACGCTGTTCATTTCAACAGCCCGCGTGCCACCCAGCCTTTCGTCACGGTCAACTGCGCCGCAATCCCTGAGACGCTGCTCGAGAGCACTCTGTTCGGCCACCTGCGCGGCGCCTTCAGCGGCGCCTCTTTCGAGAAGGTCGGCGAGTTCAAGAAGGCCGACGGCGGCACCCTGTTCCTCGACGAGCTGGGCGAACTGCCCATGGCGTTGCAGCCCAAGCTGCTGCGCGCCATCGAGCAAGGTGAGGTGCAGCCCCTGGGCTCCAACGCACCGCCGCTGCGAGTCGACGTGCGCCTGATCTGCGCCACCAACCGCGACCTGGCGAGTCAGGTGCGCGCCGGTCAGTTCCGGGACGATCTGTTCTTTCGCGTCGGCGTGGTGCAGCTGCAGCTGCCGCCGCTGCGCAGCTACAAGGACAACCTCGAGGTGATGGCCTACGTGTTTCTTCGCCAGGCTTCCGAGCGCCACCGCGTGCCCGCGCCGCGCATTGCACCCGAGGCCATGGCGCTGCTGCATGCCTACGACTACCCGGGCAACGTGCGCGAGCTGAAGAACGCCATGGAGCACGCCGTGATCATGGCCGCAGGAGGCAACGTCACCCCGGCCCAGCTACCGCGCTCAATGGTAGCGGCTCCAGCTCCGGACACCGTCGTTGCGGCGGAGCCCGGCACCTTGCGTCAGCTGCGCGAAGCCTGGCTCGCGCCCCACGAGACCAGGTACCTGACCGAGCTGATGGCCGCCTGCAAGGGCAACGTGCGCCTGGCCGCCAGCCGCGCGGGGGTTGATGCCGTCACGCTGTACCGCCTGCTCAAGAAGCGCGGGCTGAGCTTGCGCAGGGAACTTCGAGGCGACGATGGGGGAGCGCGGGAGTTGTGACGGGGTCGTGGGGCTAGTAGCAGCTCACCACGGTGGCGTCGACGATGACGTCGGCGTAGGAGCCCGGGGGCAGGTCCACCGGCACGAAGCCGAACCAGCAGGCGCCCCAGCGGTCCTGGGCCTCGACCTCGATCTCGTACAGGCCGGGCACGAAGACCTCGCGCCACATGGGCAGCTCGTCGCAGCGAACCTCGAGCTCGTCCTCGATGCTGCCGTCGGCGCTGCGCAGCACGCGCAGGGTCACCCAGTCGACGCCGGCGCCCTGGCAGGTGTAGCCGTTGAAGCTGCCTTCGAGGAAGAAGTCGCCGAAGTTCTCGTCCAGGCGATCCAGGACCAGGGGCCCGAGGTCGGTGACGTAGCCGGCGACCACGTCGAAGCCAAGCGCGGAACCCAGGTACATGTCCAGGGGCAGGCCGTGGTAGTCGCCCACGCCCACCAGGTCCAGGTCGTACCGGCCCGCGGGCAGCTGATCGATCTGGATGGGGCCCTCGGTGCAGCCCATGCGCTCGCTGAACACCAGGCTGCCGGAGCGGTCGGTGAGCATCACGTCCACGGCTTCGACCCCGGCGTAGGCGCAGTCGTAGGTCGACGAGGTCTCGGGGTAGACGAAGCTCCAGTCCAGGGCCAGCGACCCCCTGGTCGGGGTCGGCGCCGGGGGAGGGGGCGGCGGGGGAGGCGGCGCGCTGACGTCGAGCAGGGTGACTCGCCCGAGGTCGGTGAGCAGGTCACCGTACACGTCGAGGCGCAGCTCGGAGGCGAAGCTCAGGCTGCCCGCGCCGTCGGCGTACAGGTTGATCTCGTACAGGCCGGGCACGAAGTCGTAAAAGGTCGCGCCGCCATCGCTGCAGGGCAGGATCACGGACATGCCGTCGCTGGTATCCAGGCCATCGATCTGGATCTCGATCTCGTGAACGCCGGCCTGGGCGCAGCTCAGCCCGCCTTCGAGCCGCCACGACAGGGCGAGGTCGCCAAAGGCGTCGCAGGTCGGGGCCGGGTCTTCGGGAAGGGTGTAGGAGCGCGCACTGCACCAGTCGGTGCACTGGGTCTCACACACACCGCTGTCATCACACAGGGTGGTGCAGTCCTGCCCACGGCTGTCGAAGCAGCTGGTGCGGCGGGGATCGCGACCGTCGACCACGATGCAGCCGGCGGCGATCAGGGCCAGGGCGATGGTCATGAACCCGGTTCGCTTCAAGATTGTCTGGCGTGTCATGGCGTCCTCCTCATTCTCTGGCGCTTGGACGCGAGGCAGGTCCGACGATTCATCGGGTGAGCCAGGTCACACCCCGGATCTCGCCTGGGATTTTGCGCGGCGGCGCTGAAACGTGATGGCCCTCACCGCCCTGACGAGGGCCGGGAATGCCGCAGGGGGCGCCGGTGTTTAGATTGCGTCGCGCGGCCGTGACGGGCGCGACCTTTTCATCTTTGCGCGAGGTGTCTCATGCGACGCAACAGACCCTGGCTCCTGGTGATCGTTCTTCTTGGGGGCGTGGGCGTGGGCTCGCTGCTCACCCAGCAGCTGCAGTCCAGGCATCCGGCCCAAACCCCGCCAGGTGATGCTGTGGTGCAAGCCCTGGCGCCCTCGGTGGCGCGCGCGGCCCCCCTGCCTTTCCCGGACAGCTCTTCCATCGCCGACGTGGCCGAGCGCGTGACCCCCAGCGTGGTCAGCGTGTTCTCCGAAAAAGAGCTGCGCCTGCCCGAGGGCATGGTGCATCCCTTTGCCGACCCCTTCTTCCGGCGCTTCTTCGGCGAGCCGCCCCAGGGCGGACAGGACAGACCCATGCCCAAGCAGCAGGGCCTGGGCTCGGGCGTGATCGTGTCCAGCGATGGCGTGATCCTGACCAACAACCACGTGGTCGAGGCCGCGGACACCATCCGGGTCGGCTTCTCCGACGGCAGCGACGCCGAGGCCGAGGTGGTAGGCACGGACCCCAAGAGCGACCTGGCCGTGATCCGGGTCAAGAAGAAGGGCCTGCCGTCGATCGCCGTGGCCGACTCGGCCAAAGCGCGGGTCGGCGACGTGGTGCTGGCCATTGGCAATCCTTTTGGCCTGACCCACTCGGTGACCCTCGGCATCATCAGCGCCACCGGTCGCGCCAACATGGGCATCACCGACTACGAGAACTTCTTGCAGACCGACGCCGCCATCAACCCGGGCAACTCGGGCGGCGCCCTGGTCAACCTGCGCGGCGAGCTGGTGGGCATCAACACCGCCATCGCTTCGCGCTCGGGCGGCTACCAGGGCATTGGCTTCGCCATCCCCAGCAGCATGGCGGTGGGTATCAAGGATTCCATCCTGACCAACGGCCGCGTGATCCGCGGCTGGCTGGGCGTGGCCATCCAGAACCTCACCGACGAGCTGGCCGAGACCATGAGCCTCAAGAAGAAGGCCGGCGTGCTGGTCTCCGACGTGGTCAAGGGCTCTCCTGCGGACAAGGCCGGGGTGGCGCGCGGTGACGTGGTGACCCAGGTCGACGGTATCGACACCAACGATGCCAGCCAGCTGCGCAACCTCATCGCCCAGAAGGGCAAGAACGTGCGCACTCGCCTGAGCGTCCTGCGCGACGGCAAGCCGCGCTCCATCGACGTGATGCTGGGCGAGCTGCCCGACGACGACGGCACCCCCGTGGCCAGCAAGCCCGGCGAGACCCAGGGCGAGAGCGGCCTGTTCGAGGGCGTCACCGTGCGCAACCTCGACGGACCCACCCGCAAGCGTGCGAACCTGCCACCGGAGGTCAAGGGCGTGCTGGTCAGCGAGGTCTCGCGCACCAGCCCCGCCGCCGAATACGGTTTGCGCCCGGGGGACGTGATCGTGGAGATCAACCGCACGCCCACTCCCGACGTGGGATCCTTCAAGAAGGCCGCGGCCAAGCAGGGCAAGCGCGTGCTGCTGCTGGTCTACCGCGACGGCAGCACCATCTTCCTGGCCATCCGTCGCTGAGCCCCCCTGCGCCTCAGCCCCTCGTCCGAACCAGGCGGTGAGCGCAAAAAGCTTCGAGGGCGCGCAAGGCGCGATCGGCGGTGCGGAAAGTGGGCACGCCCTGGCTCTCGAGCAGCGTGGCCATGGCGTCGTAGGCGCTGCCGCCGTCAACCACCGCAACCCAGGGCTTGGCTGTTGCAGCAAAGAGCCGGCCCAACCTCGCCACCACGGCGTCGTCGCGGGTGAGATCCTCGTGGTGCGCATCGCCTTTCTGCAGGGTTTGCAGGGCGCCGGTCAGGGGCACGCAGCCCACGACGGCAACGTCGATGTCTGGATCCTCGAGCAGGGCGCGGGTCACGTCCTCGTAGCCGGCATCGCCCAGCATGGGGGTCAGGTCGAGGGGGTGGTGGACCTCGACGATGCCCTTGAGCCGGTACTGGACCAGCAGCTCCTCGAGGTGCGCGTTCAGCGTCGGCGAGAAGGGGTGCAGCGCGAGGCGGCCGAGGTTGTCGGCGAAGCCCACGCACTCGAAGCCGGCGTTGGACACCGCGCCGAGACGCCAGCCCTGCACGCGCTTGTGGCGCAACAGGGTGAAGGTGCGGACCAGTTCTTCGAAGTCCTGCAGGCTGTCGGCGACGACGGCGCCGGCCTGCAACGCCAGCTCGCGGGTCACCGTGTAGTCACCGGCCACGCTGGCCGTGTGCGAGGCCGAGGCGGCGGCTCCCTGCGCCGTGCGCCCGGCGCGGTACAGGATCACGGTGCGACCGCTGCGGGAGATCTCCCGCGTGGCCTCGAGCCACTTCAGGCCGTCACCGGGACGGAAGCCCTCGACGTAGCAGGCCACCACCTCGACCTGGGGATCCCGGGCAAAGTGTGCGAGGTAGTCGCCCACGCACAGGTCCATCTGGTTGCCGATGCTGACGATGTAGCGCGGGTTGAGGCTGGCGAGCTTGCTGGCGCGGGCCACGGCCAGGGCGCCGGACTGCGACAGCAGGGCCAGCGGCGATTCCGGGCGGTCGGTGGGCGGCAGCTTGTACTGCGGGATGAACATCGTGTCGTAGTGACCGGGCCGCGAGCGCACGCCGAGGCTGTTGCCGCCGTTGAGCAGGGGCCCTTGCCACGAGGTCGCGCGCGACGTGGTCAGGGCCTGCTGCATGCGCTCGACCAGGGGCTGCGAGTCGCTGGTCTCGCCCAGGCCGCCCGGGATCACGATCACACTCTCGGCCTTGCGTCCGGCGACGATCTGTTCGATGGCCTCGGGCGCCTGCGCCGCGCTGATGGCCAGCACGAGGAGGTCCACCGGCGCCGGTAGCGACGGGATGTCGGGCACGCAGGGGCAGCCCTCGAAGGTCTGGCGATCGGGCTTGATCACGAAAAGCTTCGCCGGGTCGAAACCCTCGCGCAGCAGGTTCTTGACGATGATGTGGCCGGGGTTGGGTTTGTCGGACACACCCATGACGGCCACCGAGCGCGGCTCGAGCAGGTTCTTCAGCTTGTGCAGCGGCCGCGCCGCGGGCGGATCCTGGACACCGGCTCCGAGAGTCGCCAGCACGTCGAGGGCGAGCAGTGTGTGGTCGTGTACCACCATCGGGTTGATCTCGATCTCTCCCAGCTGCGCAGGCAGGTGTGCCCGGGCAAAGGCTACGGCCAGGCGAAGGACCCGGGTCACCGCCTCGCGCGAGATGCGCGGCGCCTGACCGCGCAGCCCGCCAAACAGCAAAGGCGCGATGGCCTTGCCGTCAAGGGCGTGCGCCAGATCGTCGTCGTCCGCCAGGGCGGGTGACAGCACGGCCACATCGCGGCCGGGTACGAAATTTTTTGCCAGGAACTCGGTGTAGATGCCTCCGGCACCGAGGCTGACCACAGGACCAAAGTCCGGCGTCACGCGCAGGCCAAGCAGCAGCTCGTTGCCCAGGGCCGGGTCAAAGGGCACACGCTCGACCACCAGGTAGCCATCGATCTCGTGCGCGCCGAGCGCGCTCGCCATGTCTGCTACCGCCGCGGCCACCGCCTCGGGGGTTCTGGCCACCACGGCCACGCCACCGACGTCACTCTTGTGCAGGATCTGGTGTGAGCAGACCTTGACCACCACGCGCTCGCCCGCGAAGCCCGCCAGGTCGAGGGCCCGGGCCTCGGCAGCGTCGCGCACCAGGGCATGACGAGGGGCCTGCAACCCGAGTTCCTCGAGCAGGGCGTAGCCCTCGTGTTCGGTCAGGGCGTGCCGTCCGCGGTCGCGGGCGCGCTGGACCAGCTGTTCGACCCGGTTCACGCCACAGCCTCGCGCCCCATCTCGAAGGCCTTGAGGTTGGCGTCGACGACCTTGTCGCCCTTGCGGGCAAACATGTCGCGGATGAACTGGCTCAGGGTGGCTGATTTGAGCGGCAGCAGCGACGAGGCCGCGCCCACCATGACCACGTTGGAGGCGCGGTGCGAGCCGGCCTGCTTGGCCAGCTTCTTGGCCTCGATGAGGGTTCCCCGGGGCAGGGCGCGGATGGCGGCCAGGACCTCGTCGAGTGGCGGATAGTCCGGGATGTTGGTCACCGGCTCGTCCGACGCCAGCACCACCCCCTGCGGTCCCAAAAACTCGAGGTAGCGCAGGCTCTCCAGTGGCTCCATGCCCAGGATCAGATCGGCGGTGCCGCGGGGGATGGTGTTGCTGTGGATGGGTTGGTCCGACAGCCGCAGGTCGGCCACCACCGCGCCACCGCGCTGGCTCATGCCGTGGACCTCGGCCTGCTTCACGTGCAGGCCTTCCTTGAGTGCGGACGAGGCGATGATCGCGGACAGCGACAGCACGCCCTGTCCTCCGACGCCAGCGATGACGATGTCGAACTTCATGGCAGCTTTCCTTTCAGGGCCGGCAGCTCCTCGTCGTGGCACCACGGTTGCCTCAATGCTTCTTGGCAGTCTCCAGGCACTCGCGGCGGAAGATGATCACCGACGGTCCGTCGTGGGCCATCTCCTGCTTGAGCACCTCGACCATGCGGTCCAGGTTCTTGCGGTGGGCCTCGACCACGTGGCAGTGCTCGGGTGCGATGCCGGTGCCCAGCACCAGCTGTTCCAGCCGCGACGAGGGGACGATGGTGGGCTGGCCGCCGGTCATGGCCGTGGTCTCGTTGTCGTCGATGACCAGGGTCATGGGGGTCTTGTCGGCCACCGCGTCCATCAGCGGCGTCACCCCCGAGTGGCAGAAGGTGCTGTCGCCGATCACACCCAGGGCCGGCCGCAGCCCGGCCTCGGCCGCGCCCTTGGCCATGCCCACGCTGGCGCCCATGCACACGCAGGATTCGATGGCGTTGTAGGGCGGCAGCGCGCCCAGGGTGTAGCAGCCGATGTCCGCGGTCACGATGCTGTCGTCAAAGCTCGCGCGCGCGCGGGCGATCGCGGTGAAGGCATCGATGTGCGAGCAGCCCTGGCACAGCTGCGGCGGTCGCGTGGGCAGGTGCAGGGGCGTGCTGGCGCCGGCGCTGTGTTCGGACAGGCCCAGGGCGCGGCGCACGACGTCGGAGTTGAGTTCGCCACTCAGCGGCAGTTCACCGCTCAGCTTGCCGGCGATGGGCAGCGGCGCGGGCAGCAGGCCACGCAGGTAGCGCTCGACGTAAGGATAGCCCTCCTCGATCACCACCAGGCGCTCGACCTGCCGGGCAAGTGCGCGCACCTTCTGTACCGGGATGGGGTAGGCCGAGATGTGCAGGTGGGCCGGCTTGTCGTCGATCTCGCTCCAGTTCTCGAGCA
The DNA here is from genome assembly GCA_043821645.1 of Pseudomonadota bacterium. GTDB lineage: Bacteria > Myxococcota > JACRCW01 > JAFGSX01 > JAFGSX01 > JBDRCO01. The sequence continues at coordinate 84,237 of JBDRCO010000042.1, forward strand.
CGTAGTTGCGGGCGATACCGGTGGTGATCACACCCCAGCGGCGGCTCCGCCCGTCGAGATCCAGTGCATTCAGCGGGGTTGACTCGACCCAGTCCATGATCTCGGGTCGCTGCAGCATGCGCTGGTTCCACTGCCGCCGGGCATTCTGGGGCAGCAGGATCCACGACGCGGGATCGCTCGGCTTGTGCAAGGGATTCTCGGGACGCTGGGTGCCCACCTCGACCACCGCGCGGCTGTGCGCCAGGCGGGTGACCAGGCGCAGTACCACCGGCAGGCCAAAGCGCTCGGACAGGTCGAAGGCCTCGCGCGTCATCGCGTAGACCTCCTGCTGGGTCGCCGGCTCCAGGCACAGGGTGTGCGCGAAGTCGGCGAAGTAGCGCGTGTCCTGCTCGTTCTGCGACGAGTGCATGCCCGGGTCGTCGGCCACGGCCACCACCAGGCCGCCGTTGATGGCCACCACCGCGGCGTTCATGAAGGGGTCCGCGGCCACGTTGAGGCCGACGTGCTTCATGCACACCAGGCTGCGCCGCCCGACGATGGACACGCCCAGGGCCGCCTCGAAGGCGGTCTTCTCGTTGGCCGCCCAGGCCGCGTGAGGAGCGCCATGGCGCTTTTTGTACTGCAGCAAGTAGTCGACGATCTCCGTCGAGGGTGTGCCGGGGTAGGCGTAGGCCGCGGTCAGGCCCGCGTGCACCGCGCCAAGGGCCACGGCCTCGTCACCCAGGAGCACCAGCTGCTGCGAGGTCTTCTGATCGTGCGCTGCTTCAGCCATCGGCGTCTCCTGACCAGGGGGCGTGGAACGCTCCTGGGGTCGTGGTTCAGGGCCTCGTGCCCCCCCTCCCGCGTGATCGGTCCGCGGGAGACCTCCCCCACCGTGCCGTTCCGGGATCGCCCGGGCGATCCCTTCGCCCCCGTCGTGCAAGAGCCGCCCTCCAGGCGGGCGCGCATCCTCGAACCCCAGTCCGTCCGTGCGGCAGATAAATCCCATGAACTGCTCGGATTCATCGTGCGCTGCTCGGACCAACAGCATGGTCGATACAGGACCGAATGCAGTGCGTCAATGGCGACACGGCGGGCTTGCCGCCGCCTTGACGGCGCTGCGGGCCTGACTCATTGTGGCCTGGAATGAGCGGTGCCGTGAAACAGCAAGAAGGTGGCTCCTCCCTGCCCGGGAGCACTCTGGTTCCCTTCGCGCCCCTGCGCAGCCGCGTTATTTTCAATGACCTGGCGCGCCTGGCCACGGTGACCCTGTTCGCGACCTGGGGTCTGTTCACGCGCTACGACCAGCCCATGCTCATGCTGGTGATGGCTGGCCTGGTGTCGCTGGCAGTGCTTTTCCTGCTGCTGCAGTGGCGACGGCCGGTCCCGACCTGGCTTGCTGCAGGCATTGCCGTGACCGACGTGCTGGGCATCGCGGTGGTGACCCACCTGCTGGGCAGCCAGACCTCGCAGCTCGCCGTGTTCTTCATCGTGCTGGTGGCGACCCACGCGCTGATCGCCGGCTGGCGCGTCGGCCTGGTGGCCTACCTGGCGAGTGTGACCTGTTACGGGGCCACACTGTGGCTGGAGCACATCGGCACGCTGACCTACGCACCACTTGTGGATCCCCTCACCCGCCACAGCCACAAGTCGCACTTCTCGGCGGCGATGATCATCGGCACCGCTCTGACGGCGCTGGCCGTGTTCTTGACCTTGACCCTGCGCTGGCTCGAGCGCGAGCAGCGCGCGGCCCTGCGCATGCAGCAGGACAGCGAGCAAGCCCGCGAACGCGCCCTGGCACTCGAGCGCCAGCTCACCACGGCACACCGGCTCGAGGCCGTGGGGCGTCTCGCCGGCGGGGTGGCGCATGACTTCAATAACCTGCTCACCTTGATCCTGGGCTACGCGCGTCACGTGCAGCGCGCGCTGCCCGCGGACAGCGCGGGTCGCAGCGACCTCGACGAGGTGGTGCAGGCGGCCAAGCGTGCCTCGGGCCTGACCCAGCAACTGCTCGCCTTCAGCCGGCGGCAGCGTGGCGAGCGCATTCCCATGGATCTCAACGCGGCGGTTCAGGGTCTGGTGCGGACCCTGGGCCGGGTGCTGGGGGAGGACATTCACCTCGAGCCGCGCTGGTGCGAGGGCCTGCTGCGCATTCACGCCGACCCCGCGCAGATCGACCAGGTGCTCCTGCATCTGTCCCTCAACGCGCGCGATGCCATGCCTCACGGGGGGCGGCTCGTGATCGAGACGCGCCGGCACAGTACGGTTCCACCCGATCTGGACGCGCCAGGACTTCGCCCCGGCCCCCTGGCCGAGCTGCGGGTGCAGGACAGCGGCGTCGGCATGGACAAGGCCACCCTGGAGCACATCTTCGAGCCCTTTTTCACGTCGAAGAAACGGGCACAGGGCACGGGGCTCGGACTGTCCACGGTGTACGGCATCGTCGAGCAGATGGGTGGAGCGGTGCGCGTGCAGTCCTCACCGGGTGCTGGCGCCGAGTTCCGGGTGTTGCTGCCGCTGCTGGAGGAGGATCTGGCGCGGGAGGAGACCCCGGCCGCGGGCATCGAGGTGGACAGCCTGCGCGGCCGTGAGCAGGTGCTGGTGGTCGAGGATGACGCCAAGGTGTTGCTGCTGGTGACCGAGGTGTTGCGCAGCCAGGGATACCAGGTGTCCACGGCGGCGAACGCCGAGGACGCACTGCACCTGGTCGCGGCCCAGCCGCGGGTGCTCGATCTCTTGCTGGTCGACGTGGTGCTCCCGGGCCTGTCCGGTCCGGTGCTGGCCGAGCAGCTCCGGGTGCGCCAGGGCTCGCTGCGCGTGCTGTTCATGTCCGGTCACGACGGCGACCTGCTGGCACAGCGCGGGCTGGCCGACGAGGAGCAGGAACTGTTGCACAAGCCGTTCTCGGAGTACGAGCTGCTGCGGCGCGTGCGCCGGAGCCTGGATCGCGCCATGCCCGCGGCAGGAGAGGAACGCGCATGAGATGTCAAAGGTGGTTCTGCGGGCGCGCCTGCCTCGCCGTCCTGCTTGCCGGTGTGGTCTCCTGCGAGACCTGTGCGCCCGAGGACCCGCGTCCTCCCGAGCAGTGCCTGGCGGCCAGTGCCAGCGCCCAGGGGCCCTGGTTCAGCGACATGACGGACCAGCTGGGCCTGGGTGACGACGGGCTGGCCGTGAACGCCAACCTGGTGGCGAGCGCGGACATCGACGGCGACCACTGGCCAGACCTGCTGGTCTCCAGGAACGTCCAGGGTCTGCGCGACGCGGCCTCAGCGCCCGCCTTTCACCAGCGCCTGTTGCGCAACCGCCGCGGCCAGGGCTTCGAGGACGTGACCTTCTCGTCGGGCTTCACCGATACCCGCGACGGGGCCCAGGGGCGCGCCTCGCAGTGGGCCCTGTTTCTCGACATGGACAACGACGGCGACCAGGACGCCTTCAGCGCCTCCTTCTTTGGCTACGGCACCGTCGACACCGGAGACCGCAGCGAGATCCTGCGCAACCGGGGCGACGGGACCTTCGAGCTGGGGCCGCAGAATATCTTCAGCGCCGACCCACAGTACGACGCCGTCATCTCGGCCACGGTGCTCGACACCGACCGCGATGGTTTCCTCGACCTGTTCGTGGGCCACCACTACGCGCGCTACGGCTACCTGGCCACGGCCGGGCAGGACAGCCTGTACCGGGGCCTGGGTCAGGGTGGCTTTGATGATGTCACCGCCGCCGCGGGTCTGAGCACGCGTGCGGTCAACGCGCTCAGCCTGGCCAATGGCACCAATCACCGCCCGACCTGGGGCGTCAGCTCCTGCGACGTCGATGGCGACGGCCGCCAGGATCTGCTGGTGTCGAGCTATGGCCGTCAGTTCAATCTGCTGTGGCACGATCGAGGCGACGGGACCTTCGAGGACCTTGCTCAGGGTGCTGGCTTTGCCGCCGACGACCAGCAGGACTATTCACGCAACGACTACTACCGTTGCCACTGCCGCAACTACGGCACCACCTGCAGCCCGATGCCGCCGCGGCCTCGCATCACCTGCCCGAGCACGGATCCCTGGGAGGAGGGCCTCGATGACCAACCCTCCCGGCTGGGCGGCAACAGTGTGCTGTCGTCCTGCGGCGACCTGGACCACGACGGCGACCTGGATCTGCTGCAGGTCGAGCTCAGGCACTGGACCTTCGAGTTCGACAGCGATCGCACCGAGCTGCTGTACAACGACGGAGTGGGGGCGGGTGGTCGCTATGCACGTCCCGGCAACGACACCACGGGCCTGACCCGCGTCCACGCCACCACGGCCTGGAACGAGGGCGACCTGGGCGGTGCCCTGTTCGACTTCGATCACGACGGGAGGCTGGATGCGGTGATCACCTCGTCGGACTACCCGGACACCACCTCGCTGCTGTGGCGCCAGGGCGAGGACGGCCGCTTCGTCAACGTCACCGCCGAATCGGGGCTGCAGTGGCCGCGCGCCCACGGCATCAGCCTGGTCGACCTGGACAGGGACGGTGACCTCGACGTGGTGCTGGGCACCTCGATGGCACGCTGGTACGCCGACGAGATACCCCCGCGCCCGGCGCGTGGCGCCCTGCGCGTGTTTCGCAACGACGTGGGCCAGGACGTGAACCGCCTGCTCATCGACCTCGAGGGCGGGCCCGGCATGAACCGCGATGCCATCGGTGCCCGCGTCATCGTGCGCGCGGGCGACGATCTGTACCTGCGCGAGGCCCAGAGCAGCCACGGGCTCGCCGGGCAGCAGTTTGACAAGATGCTCATCATCGGCGTGGGGCCGCACTGCACCGTCGACAGCGTCGAGGTGCGCTGGCCCGACGCGGCGGGCACCACCACCACCTACCGCGACGTGCGCGCCAACTACGTGCTGCGCATCCACTCCGCGGATGGCCTGCGCTATCAGGATCTGGACGCGTACGCCAAGCGGTGAAGCTGGCGGTCCTTGGCCCCGTCCGCCCCGAGCATGCCCTTGGCCGCCGTGTGCACCCCGCGTGGCCCGAGGACCCGAAGCGCTGGCGATCAGATCGACGGCGGCGGCGGGGTCTCGGGAAAGCGAAAGCGCTCGAGCACATGAACGGGTCTGGCGAAACCGAGCACCTCGGCGAGGTCGAGCACCGGCTTGTCCGGCACCAGGCGATCGAAGATCTGGTGGATCTCGTTCGAGGTGAACTCGACCTCGCGGGTTCGGCCCGCGGCCTTGATGCTGACACCCACGGGCTGGAACAGGTTGACGTAGGCGTTGACGTCGGGATCGTAGATGTCGATGAAGACCCCGCTGAAGCTGGCAAAGGCATCGTCGCGAAAGCCCTCGGCGCGCACCGCGTCGACCAGGCGGTTGTGCTCGATGTTGGCGTGGGTCACTGCGGCCTTGAGGGGATAGGGCGCCAGCTTCGAGGACAGGATGTACTTCATGTAGGGCAAGAAGCGTTGCGTGGGGACTCCGCCATCCAGCTCGGCGCGCGAGTCGAAGATGTGAAAGTACTCCGCGGTCAGCTCGCCACCAATCGGGGTCTTGTCGCGTGAGGTGAACACCCCGGCCTTGCCCTCGGGCAGGGCTTCGAGAAAACGCGGCGATGCCGAGAACAGCGAGCGCCCTGCGATCTTGTGGGTGAAGGGCTTGTTGACGTCGTAGGGCACCGGACCCGAGGCGAGGTTCTCGATGTCCACCAGTAGCTTGATGTGGTGGCTGCTCCAGCTCGGCTGCAGGTATTCGTTGGGGATGGAGATCAGGACCTGCCAGCCGTCGGGGCTGAACAGGAAGATGCTCTTGCAGGCGTCGTCGTAGACCTCCTTGAAGGGCGCCATGATCCCCATCAGGTATCCGCAGTCGGCCGAGGGCTCGCGCTCGCGCATGGGGCGCACGATGCAGCCGAACTTCTCGGGCACGGTGGCGCAGTAGCCAACATGGGCGCCGCCGAAGTCGATGTTGGTGCGCGAATGGTGCACGGCCGCGGGCAGCGTCATGCTGTTGAAGCAGCCCCCCAGCCCGCCCTTGTCGAAGGGATAATGGCCCGTGTAGGCGTACAGGCAGAGGTCGACCCCGAACACCGACTCGTCCGCGCACTTCCACTTGCAGGGCAGGGCGATCTTGGGGTCGTAGATGAAGCCCGTATCCCGCACCAGGCTGGATTTGAGGAATGCGATCGCCTTGCCCACGAAGTCCTGGAACAGGTATGGCGGCTCCTGGAACAGGACGATGGTCTCCTGCACGCTCGGCAGCAGGGAGTTCGGGTCGCAGTA
>JBDRCO010000043.1:0-177522 GCA_043821645.1 Pseudomonadota bacterium
TACCGCGGCGTACTTCATGGCCGAGCACAGCGGGTTCCAGGGCAGCCCAGTGGAGTTCTGGCTGTGCGCCGAGGCGCAGGTCGATCAGCAGCTGCGCGTCTGAGCTGCGACCGCGATCATCGCGGACCTCACCGACGACAATCGGGGAATAACACCGCGCCCTCGCGCGTCGATAGCACGCGAGAGACCGGTCGGATCCTGGGCGCAGGTAGGCCTGGCCAAGACCTGCCTGGCTCCGCTATCCTCCGCTCCGCCGAGGCATGCTGGCGTCGGCGCCTTCTGTCATGACGGGGTCGCCGCCGAGGCTGCCAGGACAGCCCAGCCAGCACCGCACAGCGAGGAGGTCCATGGTGAAGCTGACGGTGTGCGCGGGGGACATGCGGCGATGGCCGCGCAGGCCCCTGCTGATCGCGGGACTCCTGGTCTGCGCTCCGGCGCTGGCGCTCGAGCGACCGGTCATCGACATCGAGGGCGCGCACTTCAGGCCCTTCCCCGTCGCCATCCCGGACTTCAAGGCCAAGGGCAGCGAGGGCAAGGACCTGACCCAGGGCGTGGCCCAGGTGGTCCGCGATGACCTGGCCCTGTCGGGGCTGTTCCAGGTGCTCGACCCGCGCTCCTTCATTGCCTCTCCCGAGCGAGAGGGCATCACCCAGGGAACCATCGCCTTCCCGGCCTGGCTCAACGTCGGTGCCGACGGTCTGGTCAAGGCCCAGATCGCTCTCGACGACGACAAGCTGGCGGTGGAGCTGCACGTCTTCGACGTGGTGCGCGGCCGCGAGACCTTCAAGGAGACCTTCTCCGAGCGCGACATTCAGCCCCGGCGCATGGCCCACCGGCTTGCCGACGCCCTGATCCGCCACTACACCGGAGAGAAGGGCGTGTTCCAGTCGCGCCTCGTCTACGTGCAACGCCGCGGCCAGGGCAAGGACATCTGCGTCATGGACGTCGACGGCTACAACGCCGATTGCGTGGTGAAGAACGGGGTCCTCAACCTGCTGCCGGCCTGGGCTGGCGGAGGCTCGCTGCTGTTCACCAGCTATCTCGGGGGCAGCACCGACCTGTACCGCATCGACCTCGGCCCCGGCACCATCGCGCCCCTGTCCAAGCGGCCGGGCCTCAATACCGGCGCGGCCCTGTCCCCGAACGGCAAGACCCTGGCGCTCACCCTGAGCCAGGACGGCAACTCCGAGATCTACCTGCTCGATCGCGAGGGTCAGAACCCGCGTCGGCTGACCTATGACACCTTCGCCATCGACAGCTCGCCGTCGTGGTCCCCCGACGGCAGCCAGCTGGCCTTCGTGTCTGACCGCGCCGGCTCGCCCCAGATCTACCTGATGAAGGCGGATGGCAGCGAGGTGCGACGCCTGACCTTCCAGGGCAACTACAACCAGACTCCGGACTGGTCGCCGCGGGGCGACCGCATCGCCTTCACGGCCCGCGACGAGCGCAACGTCTTCGACGTCTTCACCATCGAGCTGGCCTCCGGCCGCATCACGCGCATCACCCAGGACCAGGGCAACAACGAGGAGCCCACCTGGGCACCCAATGGCCGCCTGATGGCCTTCGTGTCCGACCGCGGTGGGCAGAAGGCCATCTACGTGAGCGACCCCGAGGGGCGCAACCAGCGTCGCGTGTCCCGCGGCAAGGCCCCCTGCTACACCCCGAGCTGGTCGCCACTTCTTCCAGAACTCAAGTAAGACCTGGCACCTGAGCGCCCTGCCTGCCCCCCGAGGACGGTGCACGGCGGCCCAGTCGAGCGCCCCACCCCATGCCTGTAGATGGGCCATTCCAAGAAGAAAAGCTGGTCATTTTTTTGCGTCGCCCTGGCAAGGCCCCTATCATCACCAGGTGATCTGCTGCGACATATGAGCCGAAGGAGTCGAGCGGATCTGTTAGGGTTAATTGAGGTATAAAATTATGCTAAATTATACTAAAATGAGACTACAATCTTGACGGAAAGAAATGAGACGTCTACGATGTGAAGCATCTCGTGAATCACGTTTTCACCTCTCGCACGAGGCGTGCATCGAAGGACTGGATCCATGAAACGGCTGCGAAATCAGGTCAAGAGATTGCGTGAGGACAGGCTGATGAGCAAGGCCGAACTCGCGCGCAAGGCCGGCTTGAGCGCCCTCACCATTGACCGCGTCGAGTCTGGCATGAGCTGTCGCATGGACACCAAGCGCAAGATCATCCTGGCCCTCGGCATGAAGCTCGAGGAAAAGGACAAGGTGTTCATTCGCAAGGACGACGAGGAGGACGTGCAGGCTTAGCGCGAGGCGCTTTCCGGCGCGAGGACCACCATGGCAAAGAGCAAGCTTTCCGTCGGCCTCGATATTGGCACCAGCTCCGTGAAGCTGTGCCAGCTCAAGGAGACCAAGGGGAAATACTCCCTGATCTCCTTCGGCATGATCGCCCTGCCCCCCGAGGCCATCGTCGACGGCGCCCTGATGAACTCGACGGCAATCGTCGACGCCATCCAGGAGCTGTTCGAGTCCCAGGGCGTCAAGAACAAAGAGGTGTCGCTGTCCATCAGCGGCCACTCGGTGATTCTCAAGAAGATCCCGCTGCCGGTGATGACCCCCGAGGAGCTCGAGGAGAGCATCCAGTGGGAAGCCGAGCAGTACATCCCCTTTGACATCAACGACGTGCACATCGACGTGCACATCCTCAACCCCCACACCGAGCAGGGGCAGATGGATGTGCTGCTGGTCGCAGCCAAGAAGGACATGATCAACGACTACGTGTCGGTGGTGTCCGAGGCCGGCCTCGAGCCCGTGGTCATGGATGTGGACGCCCTGGCGGCCCAGAACCAGTTCGAGATGAACTACGACCTGCCGGTGGGCGAGACGGTGTGCCTGATCGACATCGGTGCCGCGGTCATCAACATCAACGTCATCAGCGACCGCGTCTCGGCCTTCACCCGCGACATCGCCATGGGTGGCAACCAGTTCACCGAGGAGATCCAGAAGCAGCTCAACGTCAGCTACGACGAGGCCGAGGAGCTGAAGATCGGTGGCCGCGACGCGGACGACGCCGACTCGGTGGTGCCCCAGGAAGTCGACCGCATCATCCAGGAAGTGTCGGAGACCCTGGCCAACGAGGTGCAACGGTCCCTGGACTTCTACGCCGCCACCAGCGCCGATGCGCAGATCACGCGCATCTACCTGTCCGGTGGCGTGGCCAAGGTACAGACCGTGTCGCGCACCATCGAGGCCCGCACCGGTGTTCCGGTCGAGGTCATCGATCCCTTCCGTGCCGTGGACATCACAGGACGTGGGCTGAACCAGGACTTCCTGCGCACGGTGGGACCAGCAGCCGCGGTGGCGGTGGGGCTGGCTCTGCGAGGCGCTGGGGACAACATTCGCGGGTGACCGCGAGAGTGGGCTGTCAGAGAGGTCGAACATGATTCGCATCAACCTGCTCCCGGTCAAAGAACGCATCCGCGTCAGCGCCGGCATCCGGCAGCTGTGGATGATGAGCGCGGTGGTCATCCTCTTCCTCGCCGTCATGGTGGGTTACAACGTCAAGATCAGTCGCGACAACGACAAGCTGCGCGAGGAGATCTCGCGCGTCGAGGCCGAGATCAAGCGCCTCGAGGATCTGATCGGTGAGGTCAACCAGCTGGAGGCGGACCGCAACCGCCTGCTCAAGCAGCTCGAGATCATTCGCAACCTCGAACGCGGCAAGACCGGACCGGTGCGCATGATGGACTCGCTGGCCTCGCTGATCCCCAAGCGCGTGTGGGTCACCAACATGGCCGAGTCCGGGGGCAACCTGACGCTGCAGGGTTTTGGCATCGAGAACTCGGACATCTCGGACTTCATGAACGCGCTGGAAAAGGACCCGATGTTCAGCAACATCCAGCTCAAGTTCACGGCGAAGACAGCCAATGCCGAGTTTGGACAGTCCGTGTTCAACTTCGCGCTGAGCCTGGGCGTCAAGTACAACTGAGGTCCTCGCACCTCGGAGATGGGCCATGGATCAGTTCTTCGATACCTTCACCAAGATCTCGATCGAGAAGAAGATCGGTATCTTGATCGGCATGCTCCTCGTGGTCCTGGGCGGCGACTACTTCCTGGTGATGTCGACCCAGTTCGAGGAGCAGGCATCCCTGACTGCGAAGAACGAGGAACTGCAGGTGCAGCTGCTCGACAAGCAGCAGAAGGCCAAGGACCTGACAGGGTTCAAGCGCGAGGTCGAGCGGCTGCGGCAGCGTCTGCGCGAGGCCGAGGAGCAGCTGCCCAAGAAGAGCGAGATCCCCAAGCTGCTCAAGGACATCAACTACGAGGGGCAGCAGTCGGGCCTGACCATCTCGCGCTTCGAGCTGCAGGGCGAGCAGCAGCAGGGTGCCTTTGCCGCGGTGCCCGTGCGCATGGTGGTCGAGGGGAATTACCACGAGATCGCGGTGTTCCTGGACCGCATCGCCAAGCTCCCTCGTATCGTCAACGTGACCAATATCGTGCTCGGGGGCGCAGGCGAGCAGAACAAGAAGATCGTGTTGCAGGGTTCCTACACGGCGACGACATACCGTTTCCTGGAACAAGGTAAGTAAGTTCGGTTGACGGGAGCAGGTACCATGCACGAGCACGCTCGAACACATCGAACCCCCACTCTCCACGTGCGAACCGTCTCCGCACTGGCCTTGCTGAGCCTGCCGCTCGCGCTCGTGCAAGCCTGCGGCGATGACGAGATGGATGACTCGGCACCCGTGGCAGAGCTCAAGGTCGCGACGCAGTCTGAATCGGCGGTCACCCCCGAGAACGCAAAGGAAGACGAGAGCCTGGTGTACACCTACAACGCCGTGGGCAAGCGCGACCCCTTTCGCACCTACTTTTCCGAGATCGAGCGCGAAGATGCGGTGAGCAGAAAGCTGACCGAGCTGCAGCAGTACGACCTGGACCAGTTGCGGCTGGTGGCCGTCATCGTCGGCACCGCGACCCCCAAGGCCATGGTCGAGGATCCGACGGGCAAGGGACATGTGGTCAAGACCGGTACCCTGGTCGGCAAGCACTGGGGACAGGTCAAGCACATTCGCCGCGGCGAGATCATCATCCAGGAGGAGTTCCGCGACTTCACGGGGCGCCGGGTCACGCACCTGGTGCCCATGAAGTTGCCCGAGGAAGAGAAGGTCAAGCTCGAATGAAAGTTACGGCAGTGCGCGGGCCAAGAACTGCTGATGTGACGTGCGCTGAGGAGACGAGCCGATGAAGCCGAAATCGAGTACATGGAGCGCTATCGTCGTCGGGGCCGCGGTGCTGAGCACAGGCGCGCTTCGAGCGGAGCAGGCCGCGAACCGGGTGACCGGGGTGCAGCTGCAGCCTGCGGGTGAGGCCACCCGGGTGCTGATCGCCACCGAGGCCGCACCGCGCTACACGGTGTTCAAGCTCAGCGCACCCCTGCGGGTCGTCATCGACGTGCAGGGAGGTGACGTGGCGGCGCTTGGCAGCCCCCTTGCGGGACAGGGCCTGGTGCAGGGGGTGGCGGCCACCCAGTTCGACGACGCGAGCGGCAAGATCGGTCGCCTGGTCGTCACGCTGCGGGACGGAGCGCGCTACGACGTCGTGGCCGAGGGCCAGACGCTGGTGCTCACGGCCACTCCGGAACAATCCGGGCGTCAAGCTGCAGCCACCGAGCCGCCCGCTGCGTCCCGTGGCCAGACCCCGGAGCAGACTGCCGCCGTCGAGGCCCAGGTGCCCGAGCTGGAGCCCGCGAGCCCGCCCGCCCGGCGCCTGCTCGCCATCGAGGCGCGCCCGAGCAACCACGCCACCCTGCTGACCCTGCGCACCGACGGCGAGCCACTGCGCTACGAGGTCAAGGAGATCGACAACCCCCCGCGCCTGGTGGTGGACCTGTACGATGTCTCGACCCGCCTCAAAAAGTCCGTGGCGATCCAGGATGCGAACCTGCAGCGCGCTCGCGTGGGCTGGCACCAGGGGAAGACCCGGGTGGTCATCGATACGGTGCGCGGTGTGCCCATCTACGACGTGGCCGTGGCTGCTGATGGCCTGACCCTGGCCATCACCGACCGCTTCCCCGAGCGCGCGGCGACCAATGTGGCGCCCCAGACCGCGACCGTGAAAGACGTCCAGGTCAGCCAGATGGGCGACTTCTGGCGCATCAAGATGACCCTCGACGGTGATTTCGAGGAACGCCTGGCCAGCGACGCTCCACGCATGAAGATCGTCGAGCTCAAGGCTCGCCTGCCCGAGACACTCCGCCGCACGCTGGATGCCAGCGCCCAGAATGGCCCGGTGCAGCGCGTGTCCACCTTCACCGACCCCGATGACCCGTCCATGGTGCGACTGGCTGCAGACCTGCGCGGTGAGGTCGAGCACAAGCTGTGGCACCAGGACAACGCGCTGTTCTGGGACTTCCGCCTGACGGCCAACAGCGGCAAGGATCCGGTCGCCACCACGGCGGCAGGCCACAGCACGCAGCTCCAGGGCGCCAGCCAGGCCGTGGCGCCCGCAGCCCGGCGCTACAGCGGCAAGCGCATCACCCTCGACGTCAAGGAGGCGGACATCCTCAACGTGCTTCGTCTCATCGCGGACGTGTCCAAGCTCAACATCATCGCCGCCGACACGGTGACCGGCAAGGTCACCATCAAGCTGCGCAACGTGCCCTGGGATCAGGCTCTGGATGTGATCCTCAAGAGCAAGGGCCTGGGCATGGAGCGCCGCGGTGGCATCATCCGCGTCGCACCGCAGACCGAACTTCAGGCCGAGCGCGAGATGAAGGCCAAGCAGCGCGAGCTCGACCAGAAGAGCATCCCGACCACGGTCAAGCTGCTGGTGGTGAACTATGCCAACGCGGCCGAGATGCTGCCCCAGGTGCAGAAGATCCTGTCCATCCGCGGCACCGCCACGGTCGACGCGCGCACCAACGTCATCATTGTCGAGGACATCAAGGAGAACCTGGTGCAGGCCGAGCGGCTGGTGCGGACGCTGGACACCCAGACCCCGCAGGTCCTGATCGAGGCGCGCATCGTCGAGGCCTCGACCTCCTTCGTGCGCAACCTCGGTATCCAGTGGGGTGGTGGGCTCAACTTCTCCCAGGCCAACGGCAACCCCACGGGCCTGGTCTTCCCATACAACTTTGGCATGGTCGGCGCCGCCGACTCGGCCCAGTCAGGAACCCTTCAGGGCGGAGTGTTCAAGCCCAGCAACTTCGCGGTCAACTACCCGGTCGCGGCCGAGGGTGAGGGCTCGGCCATGGGCATGAGCTTCGGCAGCATTGGCGATGCCGGCACCCTGAACCTGCGCCTGACCGCAGCCGAGAGCGAAGGCCAGGCCAAGGTGGTGTCTGCCCCCAAGGTGGTCACCATCGACAACAAGACCGCCAAGATCTCCCAGGGCGTGGACATCCCGGTGGCCACCATCAGTGCGGCCGGTACCCAGACCCAGCTCATCACCGCGGCCCTGGAGCTCGAGGTCACGCCACACGTGACCACCGATGGCAGCGTGCTGCTCAAGATCCACGTCTCCAACAACGTGCCCAACTTCGAGCGCACCGTGCTCGGTGTGCCCGCCATCGAGAAGAAGGAAGCGGACACCGAGGTGCTGCTCTACGACGGTGACACCTCCGTCATCGGCGGCATCTACACCCGCCGTACCAACGAGAGCCATCGGTACACGCCCTTCATTGGCAAGATCCCCTTGCTCGGCTGGCTGTTCCAGAGCAGCTTCAAGGAGGACGAGCGCAAGGAACTCCTGGCCTTCATCACGCCGCGCATCGTCAATCGCAAGAAGGCGCTGGTGAACGTGCAGGACAATCCGTGATGCGAGTCTGGTCCACGAGACCGGAGGAGGACGCTGCGATGAGAATCTCCATGATTGCCACCACTCCCCTGCTCACCCTGGCTCTCCTGCTGGGTGGGTGTGCTGGCTCGGACAGCCTGCTGCTCGCCGTGGCCAACGTTGTCAACGAGGGAGAAGCTGCGGCGGCCGGTAGCACGGTCACGTGCACGGTCAACGAGGCGCTCCTGCTTCCCCAGGGGCTGCTCGACATCGAGGCCACCATCGAGGACACGACCCCGACCTACAGCGGGCAGAACTACATCGCGGACCTGCTGGTCAACTGGGGGGCCGAGGCCAACGGGAGGAAGACCACCGAGACCGAAAGCTTCAGCAACTACGGAAGCGTCTCCACCACCGACCTCATCGTCGAGGAAGTGGAGGTGGGCTACGACTTCTCCTATGCGCCGATGGAGCCACCCACGGCCACCTCCGTGATCCCTCAGCGTGTGGCGCTGCCGGTCTTTGCCTGGCTGGGAGAACAGCAGGCGAAGGGTTTGGTGCGCTTCGAGATGGTGTCTCGCGCCGTCGCCAGCGCCATCGAGCAGGACACTGCAGACCCCACCTTCGGCGAGCTGCTCACGGCACCCAACCTCTACCCGATGGCCGTGCGCTTTCGGCTGAGGGCGCGCACCGAGGCTGGGTATCGCGTCGAGACCGATGACTTCAGCTACCCCATCCTGCTGTGCAAGAATTGCTCGGTCAAACTGCCCCCCACGCACCCCAAGCCTGCCTGCGCCCAGGTCCAGCCCTGCTATCCCGAGTGGCAGAACCAGTTCCAGTGCCTCTAGGAGCCTGACCCCGCCAGGACCTTGACTTCCCACGGCCAGCCCGCTTTGCTTGCCTGCCACAGACCGGCTGCTCGTGACGAGCCATCGGTCCCTGAAGGTCGACGGCACCGGAGGTGAGCGAGGATGTCATTTGGTGAGCACCTCCAGCGCGTGGTACGCGAGGCTCGGGGCTGCGTCAACTGCACGCTCATGGCCTTTGACGGCATCACAGTGGAGACGGCCCTGGGTGCGGTGGACGCCGGGCCAGCGCTGGTCAGCGACGCACATATCGAGTACTCGAACCTCATCACACAGATGCGGAATGCGGCCAGCGGACTGGATGCCGGAGCCTTGAGGGAAGTGTGCATCCGCAATGACAGTCTGGTGACGGTGCTGCGTCCGCTCAACGACGAGTACCTGATCGCCGCCTCCTTCGTGGCCGGCGGCCTGGTTGGCAAGGGGCGCTACCTGATGCGGGTGATCTCACCACGGCTGCTGGACGAGCTACAGTAACAGCGATCCCCGAACGCGAGGTGCCGCCCCTCGGACCACCCCGAACCGCGCCCTCGAGACCAGCGGCGGCGGGACCCAGGCGGCAGAACAAGGACCTGGCCAGTGTTCCCCCGGCCCCTGACGGCCCGGGAGCGAGGTGACTTCATGCTGACGACTTCGGACTTTCGCAAGGGCCTCAAGATCGAGATCGACAATGCTCCCTACGTCATCGTCGACTTCCAGCACGTCAAGCCCGGTAAGGGCTCGGCCTTCGTTCGCACCAAGCTGCGCAACTTGATCACGGGCCTGGTCATCGATCCGACCTTCCGCTCCGGCGACAAGCTCAAGAAGCCGGATCTGGTCGAGAACACCATGCAGTATCTGTACGCCGACGGCGACAGCTACCACTTCATGGACACCCGAAGCTACGAGCAGGTCGAGATCACCAAGGAAAACCTGGGCGAGGCCGCGGACTATCTGACCGAGAACCTCGAGGTCAGCGTGCTTCTGTTCAATGGCCGACCTCTGGGCGTGGACCTTCCCAACTTCGTCGAGCTCAAGATCACGAGCTGCGATCCCGGGATCAAGGGCGACACGGTCAGCGGCGCCACCAAGCCAGCGACCGTGCTCACCGGCGCCAGCTTCAACGTCCCGCTGTTCATCAACGAGGGGGACGTCATCCGGGTCGACACCCGCTCCCACAGCTACGTCGAGCGCGTCGCCACCGGCGGCTGAGCGCGAGCGAGGTACGCCATGGACGTGAAGCTGGTCAAGGCTTTGCTGAGGATGTTCGAGGCGTCGTCCATCCACGAACTCGAGGTCCAGAGCGGTGACGACAAGGTGCGCCTGGTGCGGTCCGGAGCCAGCCAGGCGCCGGCTGCCTTCGCGCCACCGCCGTCCCTGCCGGTCCAGGCCGTCCCCCTTGCAGCACCCGAGCCTGTGAGCCCAGGCGGAAACGGCCACCGGCCGGAGCCCGAGGGGCAAATGGTCAAGGCGCCCATGGTCGGAACCTTCTACCGCGCACCGTCGCCTGCCGCGCCGCCCTTTGTCGATCTCGGCACGCTGGTGCAGCAGGGTCAGGTCGTGTGCATCATCGAAGCCATGAAGATGATGAACGAGATCGAGGCAGACTGCTCGGGACGGGTTGCCGAGGTCTACGTCGAGAACGGCCAGCCCGTCGAGTACGACCACCCGCTGTTCCGCATCGCGCCCGCATGAGTGCGCGTGTGCCGGGGTCCCGCATCGTGCGCCCCTTCGAGAAGATCCTGGTCGCCAACCGAGGCGAGATCGCCCTGCGCATCATTCGTGCTGCGCAGGAGCTGGGTATCCCCACGGTGGCCGTGCACAGCACAGCTGATGCCGACAGCCTCCACGTGCGTTTCGCCGACGAGGCCATCTGCATCGGCCCGCCACCAGCGCGGGACAGCTACCTCAATATCCCGGCCATCATGAGCGCGGCCGAGATCACGGGCGCCGACGCCATTCACCCAGGCTACGGTTTCCTCGCCGAGAGTGCGCAGTTCGCAGGGGTGTGCGAGACCTGCGGCATCGAGTTCATCGGCCCCTCGGCAGCCAGCATTCACCTTCTTGGCAACAAGATCGAGGCGCGTCGCGCGGCCCAGACCGCGGGGCTGCCCTTGCTCCCGGGAAGTGACGGCGTGATCACGGACGCCACGCATGCGGCGCAACTGGTCCGGGAGATCGGCCTTCCGGTGATCCTCAAGGCGGCAGCCGGTGGCGGCGGCCGCGGCATGAAGGTCATCCGCGACGTCGAGAACCTGGAACAGGCCTTCGAGTCGGCCTCGTCCGAGGCCAAGGCGGCCTTCGGCGATGGCTCCATGTTCCTCGAGCGCTACGTCGAGCAACCGCGCCACGTCGAGATCCAGATCGCGGCAGATGCCCATGGCCACATCGTGCACCTGGGCGAGCGCGAGTGCTCGGTGCAACGCCGGCACCAGAAGCTCATCGAGGAGTCGCCCTCCCCTGCCGTCGACGCGGCCCTGCGCGCGCGCATGGGCAGCGACGCAGTGCAGCTCCTCAAGAGTGTGGGGTATCGCAACCTGGGAACCGTGGAGATGCTGCTCGACGAGCAGGGGCGCTACTACTTCATGGAGGTCAACACCCGCATCCAGGTCGAGCACCCGGTCACCGAGCAGGTCACGGGTATCGATC
Source organism: Pseudomonadota bacterium (assembly GCA_043821645.1). Lineage (GTDB taxonomy): Bacteria > Myxococcota > JACRCW01 > JAFGSX01 > JAFGSX01 > JBDRCO01. Next base: position 11,231 of record JBDRCO010000043.1, read on the forward strand.
TCGCCCAGCTCCAGATCCGCATCGCGGCCGGTGAGCGTCTGCCCTTCACCCAGGACAAGATCGTCCTGCGCGGCCACGCCATCGAGTGCCGGGTGACCGCCGAGGACCCCAACAACTTCGCGCCATCGCCTGGCACCATCACGGCCTACAACAAACCTGGCGGCCTCGGCGTGCGCGTGGACGACGCGGTGTGCGACGGCAGCAAGGTGCTGCCCACCTATGACTCGATGATCGCCAAGCTGATCGTGTGGGCCGACAGCCGCGACCAGGCCATCGCACGCATGCGGCGAGCCTTGAGCGAGTACATCATCGAGGGTGTTCGGACGAGCATCCCCTTTCACCTGCGGGCGCTGAACTCCCCGCTGTTTCAGAGCGGACGCTACGACACCACCTTCGTGCAGAAGCTGCGCGAGAGTGAAGCCCTGCCACCCGCGGCCTGATCGAGCGTCGGCGAGGCGACGAAACAAATCTCCTGCCTGGTATCGCAGCCCGAGGGGACCCGAGATGAGCGAACACGAGTCCGTCGAAAGGGCCACGGGCACAGCGGCACCGCACGGTGCTCATGCGCTCGATCTGGATCTGTTCCTGATCAGTTTCGCGATCCTCTTTCTCGAGCTGGCCTGCATCCGCTGGTTCGGCTCGACCGTCATCTTCTTGACGTACTTCACGAACATCGTCCTGCTGGCCTGCTTCCTCGGCATGAGCGTCGGCAGCATGCTGGCAAACCGGCCTGGCAACCTGGCCAGCAGCGTGCTGCCTCTGTGCGCCGTGGGAGTCGCTGCTGCGTGGAACATCGCCTGGCTCTACCAGTCGGAGCTCGGCCTGGTCATCGATGTCGGCCGTCAAAGCGCACCCGAACTCATCTACTTCGGCGCCGAGTACAGGACCGCAGATCCGACGGCCTTCATCGTCCCCATCGAGCTGGTGGCCGGTCTTTTCTTCGTGCTCATCTCCCTGATGTTCGTCGGCCTCGGCCAGGTGCTCGGCCGCGCCTTCGCTGCGAGCCCGGATCGCGTTCGCGGTTACCTCGCCAACGTCTTGGGCTCAATTGCCGGAATCGTCGCCTTCGGCGCACTGTCTTACCTCGAGACCTCGCCGCTGATCTGGTTTGCCGTGGCGCTCGCACTGATCCTGCGCTTCGTCCCTCGGCTCAACTGGCTTCAGCTCGGTGCCCAGATGGCCACCCTGATCGTCGTCGCCATGACCGCCTACGGCGCTGACGAGCCAGGAGATCTGACCTGGTCGCCCTACTACAAGATCCTCCACAATCGCGAAGCACGCGTCATCGTCGCCAACAACATCGGGCATCAGGAGATGAAGGCTTTGCCTCGAGAAGGCGAGCTCTACCTCCTGCCTCACATGCTGCTGCATGATTCCGTCACCGAGCCCAGCTCGACCCCCGATGCGAGCGGAACCACCGGCCACGCTGCCGCGCCGGCACCGGTGTTCGAGGACGTGCTGGTCATCGGGGCGGGCTCCGGCAACGACGTAACCGCTGCCTTGCTGGCAGGTGCCCGCCACGTGGACGCCGTCGAGATCGATCCTGCCATCTATCGCATCGGCAGGGATCATCACCCCAACCGCCCCTACTTGGATCCGCGTGTCGAGGTCCATCTCGACGACGGCCGGGGCTTCCTGCGGCGCACCGACCGTCAGTATGACCTGGTGGTCTACGCCTTGGTGGATTCCCTTGTGCTGCACTCGGCGTACTCGAGCCTCCGGCTCGAGAGCTTTCTCTTCACCGAGGAGGCGTTTCGCGACATCGCCCGGCACCTGAAGCCGGGTGGCCTGTTCGCCATGTACAACTACTATCGGCAGGGCTGGGTCGTCGGCCGCCTGGTCGAGCTCGCGCGCCGGAGCTTTGGCAGCGAACCCCTCGTCCTGTCGCTGCCCCCTTTGGACAAGATCGCGCCCGAGGATTCCCAGGCCGGGCACTACACGGTCGTCCTCGCCGGACGTCCCCCGGTCGCGGGCCAGCCAGCGGCCCTGGACAGCATCCGCGCGCAATTCGCGCATTCCGGCAGCTACTGGCTGAGCGCGGTGCCTGCCATCAACATCGCCCACAATAGCTTTGGTGCCGTGGCCCCCTCCCCGCTCGAACTCGCCGAGCTCCGCAACGTGCCCTGGATGCAGCTTCGGCCCACCGCCGTCGAGACCGCGGGAAGCGGACGCCTTCCCGACGACAACTGGCCTTTCTTGTACCTGCGACGCGCCAGCATTCCAGCGCACAACGTCCACGGCATGCTCATCATCGCCGCGCTCTCGCTCTTGATGCTGCTGGTTGCGACCCGGGGTCAGCAGCGCAGACTGAGCGGTCGCATGTTCTTTCTGGGGGCCGGCTTCATGCTGCTCGAGACGAAGGGTGTGGTTCACATGGCCCTGCTCTTCGGCTCAACGTGGATGGTGAACTCGGTGGTGTTCTTGACCATCTTGCTCTTCATTGCGCTTGCCAATCTGTTTGTTCTGCGCTTCACGCCGCGGCGGCTCTGGCCTGCCTACGTGCTCGTCGTGGCAAGCCTGGCGCTCAACATGGTGATCCCCATGGCGAGCTTTCTCAGCCTGGACGAACCCTACCGGACCTCGCTGTCCTGCCTGGTCGTCTTTGCGCCGGTGTTCTTTGCCGGTGTGATTTTCGCCACCGCGTTTCGCGATAGCGCACAGCCAGACCTCGACTATGGTTCCAACGTCGCTGGAGTCATTCTTGGCGGACTTGCCGAGTACTTTTCGCTGGTGGTGGGATTCAACGGGCTCATCGCCATAGCGCTGGGCTTCTACCTGCTATCGTGGGTGCTCCGGCCCGGGTGGATTGGTGCGTTGCGCAACCGCGTCGTGTGAGCCAGGCAGGTCGAGCGGCCGCCTGTCTCCTCGCCTTTGGCCCCCATCGCACAGCCCCTGAGCGTGCCCGACCACGAGAAGGTGTCGTGCCCTGGACGCGTCCCGGTATACGATGCGAGCGAGGGGTGCCTTCCTGGGTTGTCTCCCTGTGCCCACAGGCCCGGGACCGCCCTGTCCATTCACCTGCTGGCGTCGTCCTGGCGTGCTCTCGGAGGGTGGCATCATGACGACATGCGCTCGCAGTTCGAGAAGGGAGTGTCGCCGTGCGCGTGCCTGAATCCCTGGTTCCGCTGGTCGAACAGGGGGTCATCGAGGAGGTCCTGCGGCCGCTGATGAGTGGCAAGGAAGCGCAGGTCTACCTCGTCATGGCGCACGGTCAGCAGTGCGTCGCCAAGGTTTACAAGCAGGCCAACGACCGGACCTTCAAGCATCGTTCGGAGTACATCGAGGGCCGGCAGGTTCGAAACACCCGCGACCAGCGCGCCATGACCAAGGGCAGCACCTACGGGCGGGCGAAACAGGAGGCGGGCTGGAGTGACGTCGAGGCAGATGTCATCTTCCGCCTCAGGGACGCGGGCGTACGCGTACCCGAGCCCATGGCGTACGTCGACAATGTGCTGGTGATGGAGCTGGTCATCGACCGCAAAGGCGACCCCGCACTGCGCCTGGCAGATCTGACCTTGCAGCAGAAGCAGGCAGAGGAGGTCTTCGACGGACTGATCCAGGAGGTCAGGAGGATGCTGTGCGCCGGACTGGTGCACGGAGATCTGTCCGAGTTCAACATCCTGGCCGGACGCAAGGGCGCCGTGATCATCGACTTCCCGCAGGCCGTCGAGGCCTCGACCAACCGCAACGCCCGCAAGCTCTTGATCCGGGACACCGGCAACCTGACCCGCTTCTTCGGGCGCTTCAGTGGCCGCCTGCGTTCGCTGCGCTACGGTGAGGAGATGTGGGATCTCTACGAACGTGGCGAGTTGACACCCGACACCCTTCTCACCGGGCGCTACAAGTCCACCAAGGGTAAAGTCGAGGTGTCGTCGATGCTGGCGGAGATACAGGAAGCAGAGCGCGAGAATCGCGATCGTCGCGTGGCTCTGGGCTTGCCTCCGGCACGCCCGGCCCGGCAGCCGCACCGCCCGCCCGAGAACAGGCCCGCGGTCGCGGCCAAGCCCGAGCTCAGGACAGAACGAAAGCCCGATCGTGCGCGCCATCGGCCCAGCTCCAACCCCAGAGCCAAGCCCAAGCCCGAACAGCGCGCCGATGCCCAGCGAATGGCCGCCCCGGCGCCGCCCGCCAAGCCACAGCGCCGGCGCTGGAGGCGACGAAAGACCCCAGGAGGCGGAGCGCCAGGTGTCTAGGGCTCGAAAATGTGGATTCCGGGCGCTACGATGTAGCGCGTGTTGTCTCAGATCCATCACTCCGCCACCCCCGGGAGGGCACCATGGCCATAGGCTGGGCTCGCGACGGAGCCGTTCAGGAACAGATCGACGCCAGCGTCGAGGACGCGGTCGCCCGCGCCAGGAGCCGACTGCCCCGGGGCGAGAGTCTCAGGTACTGCGCGGATTGCGACGAGGAGATCCCCGAGGCGCGACGTCAGGCAGTGCCAGGTGTGCGCCTGTGCATCACCTGCCAGGCAACGCTCGATGCGCAGCACAGCGCTCACAGCCTGTACAACAGGCGCGGCAGCAAGGACAGCCAGCTCAAGTAAGGGTCGCGGCGACGGCGCGAGACCTCCACAGGGATCCCGTGTTGCTGCGCACAGCGTTGGCGCTTGGTATGTAGCCCGAGGCTGCAAGGTTCGCCTGCCTCCGCCCGGTGACGCGGTCGAGGTCGCCATGGCCTTTGTCCTGTTTCCCTGCCCGGAGTTCTGGAGATGGCGATCGGAGTTCGCATGAGCGGCTCGATGATCGAGGTTCGCGCGCTGGCCCGCCGCTTCGGGAAACTCGAGGCGGTCAGGGGTGTGTCCTTCGACGTGGCCGAGGGCGAGATCTTCGGCTTCCTCGGGCCCAACGGGGCCGGCAAGACGACCACGATCAACATGCTGTGCACGCTGCTCAGGCCCCTGAGCGGAACGGCGAGAGTCCACGGCTTCGATGTCGCGAGCCAGCGCAGCGAAGTGCGCCGCTCCATCGGACTGGTGTTCCAGCAACCCACACTCGACGAGTACCTGTCGGCCGAGCAGAACCTGCGCTTTCACGCCTACGCCTACAATGTCCCGCGCGAGGTCCGCGAGAGCCGCATCCACGACCTGCTGACCATGGTCGAGCTGTGGGATCGCCGCGCGACCAGCGTGCGCACCTTCTCGGGTGGCATGAAGCGCCGGCTCGAGATCGCCCGTGGCCTGCTGCACCACCCGCGCGTGCTGTTCCTCGACGAGCCCACCCTGGGGCTCGATCCCCAGACCCGGCGTCACATCTGGGACTACCTCAACGAGCTGCGGGCACGCGAGGAGCTGACGATCTTCTTGACCACGCACTACATGGACGAGGCCGAGCACGCGAGCCGCATCGCGGTCATCGACCACGGTGAGATCGTCGCCCTGGACACGCCCGATGCGTTGAAGACCGCCGTCGGCGGGGACACCCTCACGCTGACGACGGACGACGTGGCGGCGGCCGAGCTCGAGTTGCGCCAGAAGTACCAGGTCGAACCCACGCACCGGGGCGGCCAGCTCTCGTTCCAGGTCCCCCACGGCGAGACCTTCTTGCCCGAGTTCGTGCGCAGCTTCAGCCGGCCGCTGCAATCGATAGGCCTGCGCCGACCCACCCTGGACGATGTGTTCCTCAACCTGACCGGCCGCGAGATCCGGGACGGGGAGCTCAGCGAGCGCGAGCTGCTCAGCCACCACGGTCCGCGGCGAGGGCACCACTGATGCTGGCCGAGACCTGGCGCGGAACCTGGGTGGTGGCCTATCGCGAGATCCTGCGCTTTGTCGCGGAGCGCTCGCGCTTGGTTTCTTCGATCCTGTTCCCGCTGCTGTTCCTGGTCATCTTCGGAGCCGGCTTCTCCAACGTCATCGGCAACCTGGCGCCCGGGGTGGACTTCGTGAAGTTCATGTACCCCGGCATCCTCGCGATGACGGTGCTGACCACCTCGCTGTTCGCGGGTGTGTCCGTGGTCTGGGATCGCGAGTACGGCTTTCTCAAGGAGATCCTGGTTGCGCCCATAGGACGCGTGGGGATCGTCCTGGGCAAGGCGATAGGCGCCATGGTGCAGGCCCTGATCCAGGTGGCGATCATGCTGCTGCTGGCACCCTTCGTGGGCGTCTCCCTTGGCCCAGTGGTCGTCCTGAAGATGATCCCGCTGGCCGCGCTGCTGTCGCTCTCCCTGTCGTCGCTGGGCATCTTGCTGGCGTCGTTCATGCGATCGCAGCAAGGCTTCCAGCTCATCATGCAGATCCTGATCTTCCCGATGATCTTCCTGGCTGGCGTGTTCTTTCCGGTCAACCGGGTTCCGACCTGGGTCGCGGTCATCTCCAAGCTCAACCCCCTGACCTACGGCGTGGACGCCATCCGCCAGCTCCTCCTTGGGCCGAGCCCGTCTGGTTCGGCAATCGGTGTGACGGTGCTCGCCCATACCATGACCCTCGCCGAGGACGTCGCGGTCATGGGCCTGCTGGCAGCGGTGCTGCTCGCCGTCGCCACCTGGGCTTTCAGCCGTCAGGAGTAGCCAGGCCAGGCGCACCCATCTGTCTCGGGGCATGCCCAGCGAGGCCCCGGTCGCAACGGAGCTCGGCGGTGACGCAGTCACAGGCCTGGTCTTCTCCACCCCCGGGTTCTGATGGCAGCTGGAGCTTCGAGTACAGACTCAAGAGCAATGGCTCGGTGTTCGACTCGGGCTCGGGAATGTCGCACCACGCGAACTGAGCGCACACCGCCCACCATCGAACGGCTCGAGGCCGATCAGAAGCCGACGCTCACACATCCCTCGGCCGCGACCTTGCCGCTGACCCCGCCCTTGATGTCGGAAAAGCCGATCGACTTGGTCATCGACTCCCGCACCTGGTCGAAGAAGGCCTCGGGATCGTAGTCGAGAAGGTCGGAGGAGAGCCCTGGACCATCGTGGTCCCAGCCCTCCTGACCATCCCAGGTCGCCTTGTCGCCGAGTGGACCTATGCCTCCTCCAGCCTCGAAGGACAGTTTGCCGCAGTCGGTGAGCCTGCCCTTGGCGCCGATCGAGAGCGGCCCCACATCCAGGCCGACCTCGGCCTTGACCGAGGTGCCGTCCTCGGCCAGGTCGCCGGCTAGGTCGAGCGAGACATCTTCGCCGTAGCCGAGTCCGATCTCGGCGCAGGCGGAGATGCCGTCGGTGGTGGCGCAGAGCTGACCGCCGCCGCCGAACAGCTTGTACAGGGAACCGCCCACGCAGATCAGCCCGGTGGGATCGCGATGCCCCACCGGGTCGTTGTGGACGTAGGCGTAGAGGTTGGTCTGCTTGCCGGCGAAGAAGGCCGGATCGCGCGCCAGCCAGCGGCCCAGCTCGGGGTCGTAGTCGCGCCAGCCAAAGCGCAGCAGCCCCGTGCGTGGGTCGTAGAGCCCGCCGGCGAAGCCGACACTGTCGGGCAGCTCGGGCCGCGTGTCGGTGAGCACCGTGCGTCGTCCGAAGGCGTCGTAGTCGATCTCGCGCACGACGGCACCATCGGCCGCGACGAGCAGGCGCGGTGAACCCAGGTGATCGGTGGCCACGTAGATGCGGCTGCCGTCACGGTCGAAGGCCAGCAGGGCGCCGCGCTCGTCGTGGTAGTAAAACGCCAGCAGGCCGTCGGGTCCGCGCTCGGCCAGCAGGCGGCTGCGCCGCCCCGGATAGCCGTAGTGGTAGGTGGTGACGCTCACGCCGTCGTCACGCGCGACACGTCGGCCCAGGGCGTCGTACATGTAGTCGACGGTGGTGTTGCCGTCGTCCGCACTCAGCAGCTCCCCGCGGGTGGCGTAACCGAGGTTCCAGCCGGCGCGCTGGGTGGTGAATCCATCGATGTCGACGGTGACCGGGGAGCCATTGCTGACGATGATGCGGTCCTGCAGGTCAAAGACCGCGTCCTCGACGCTACCGCCCCCCAGGCTGCGGCCCAGGCGATTGCCGCGGTCGTCGTAGCTGTAGGCCTCGACCGAGCTGCTGTTCTCGCTGACGTCGAGCAGCTGGCCGACGTCATCGTAGCTGTAGTCCAGGCTGCGCTGCCAGGCGCCCATGGTCTCGGTCTTCTGGGCGACGCGGCTCAGCCCCTCGTAGACCAGCACCAGGTCGTAGACCACGGCAGCGTTGACGGTCAGGGTCTTCTGCACCAGCCGGCCGTGTTCGTCGTGGGCCAGGTCCGGGGTGGCGACGCCGTCGCTGTACTGGTTGGCCAGGCCCGCAGGGCCGTTGCGCTCGACGGTGAAGTCTCCGTAGCCCACCAGGCGCTGCGAGGCATCGCTGACCAGCGGCAGGTCGATGTGATCGGCACCGCTGTCAAAGACCAGGCGCGAGAAGTTGAGCGCGTTGCTGTACGCATACTGGACCTGGGCCTCGGCCACGCCCTCGCTGACGATCTGGGAAAGCACGCCGCTGCTGTACAGGTGGCGGGTGGTCTGCGAGGCGCCATCTGCTTTGCGAACATAACTACTGCGCCATTCGGCGCTGGCGCCAACGGTGTAGGCCTGGTCGATGACAGCCTCGGCGTAGTCGGTCCGGGCGATCCGCCCCTGCGGATCGTACAGCTGCATCAAGCTGCGGCCGCCGGGAAGCGTGCTGCCGATCAGCAGGCCCTCGTCGTCGTAGCTGCGCTGGTAACCCGGGTTGAGCCCCGGCGGCTGGTATTCGACCAGCTTGCCGTTGGCGTCGTGGCTGAGGCTGTGGGCCGCCGGGCCGGGCAGGGTGAGCTGCGCCAGCTGGCCAGCGGCGTTGTGGTCAAAGCCGATCACGCGGCCATCGGGCAGGGTCCTGCTCGCGAGCTGACCCGCGGCGTCGTAGCTGAAGTCGTATACACCGCCGAGTTCGTTGGCTGCGCTGCTCAGCCGACCGCTGGCGGGGTCGTAGCTGTTGGTCCACTCCAGGGTGCCCCGGGTGTAGCTCTCGAGCTGACCGTAGCTGTTGTAGAACACCGCCAGCTCGGCGCTGCTGCCGCGCTGACGGGTGATCACCCGGCCCTGGGCATCAAGACCCAGCACCTCGACCGAGCCGGTGGGATCGGTGGTGGTGAGGGTGCCCGCAGCGACGTTGTAGTTCAGCGTGTAGGCATCGCCGTTGAGGGTGTTGGTCTCGGTGTAGCGGGTCATGCTGAGCTTGTCGACGGGGTCGCTGAGTTCGACACTGGCGCTCGACAGCAGAGTGGCGGTCAGCCCGGCGCCGTTCATGATCGTGCGGGTTACCCGCGCTGCGACCATGCCCCAGCGCGGATCCGGGCCGTACGCACTGTCGATGCTGGCACCGTTGTCGTAGCGCAGCTGCACCTGGCCGCCGACCATCTCCAGGCGCGTGGTGCTGGTGCCGCTGGGGGAGAGGCGACGGCGGAACACGTCGCCGTTGCCGCGGTAGCCGATCTCGTAGCGCACCACCCGGCCGTTGGCGTCGGTGCGCGTGGCCACCGCACCGTCGACCTCCGCGCCGGTGTCGGGGTCAATCACCTGGGCGTCATCGCGAGAAAAGGTCGTGACCCCGGTGTCCGGGCCGATCTCCTCGATCAACCTGTCGTCCACGTCGTAGCTGAAGTGGTGCAGGCCCCCCTTCGCATCGGTGGCGCTGGTCAGCAGACCGCGATCGTCACAGGCAAAGGTGCGCAGACCCCGGGCGCTGTCGACGGCGTCGAGGTAGCCATTGCTGTCGACGCTGAGCTGGGTCTGCTCGCCATTGGGGGCGATGATCTGGGCCGGGGTGCCGCTGGCATCGTGGACGATCTGGGTGAAATTGCCTTCGGCGTCGGTGATCCCCAACAGGCGGCCCTGGTCGTCCAGGTCAAAGCTATACACCGTCGACAGGTTGTAGGCGTTGAGGGTGCGAACGTGGCGGTGGTTGACGTCAAAAACAAACAGCCGGCGTCCATCCTGCGAGGGCACGAAGAACTCATCGCTCTGCAAGTCGATCCACGGTGTCGAGCCCAACAGCGCCGGCAACTTGAAGCCGATGAGTCGGTACTTCGCCGGCATCAGCACAAAACCGTCCTCGTTGAAGACAAAGCTTCGCGCGGTGAGGTCGGTCAGGCGCACTGGGGTATCCGCCAAAGTCGGCGTACCCTGAAATTCGGTCCAAGAACCCGCCACCGTGAACAAGCGGCCATCTTTGTCGATGCCTCGGATCGCGACGTATCTCGGGTTGGTGGAGCCGCGGTTGTGCAAGAAGTAGGGGCGGCCTCCTGGACCTATCTGGATCTGGTCGATGTATTTGAGGTCGGCCTCCCTCGCCAGGACACCGTCCTCTGCCAGGCTCGCGCCGCGGCCAGCGATCAGACGTGCATTGCCATCCAGACCCAGTTCATACAGGCCACCAGCGCTGGTCGTGAAGTAGAGCGTGCCATCCGGCGCCACCGCGCAGTGATTTGGCATCGTCTCAGGCATGGCCCGCTGGGCAGGCACAACCGGGTTGCTTGGCCCGAGCACCGTCAATCCCGGTGTGGTGCTGTTGCCTCCCAGCACCGTCTCGATCATGCCGTCGGCGTCCACCCTGCGGATGCGTGCTCTGGACACGCCGATGGTCAGGCTGTCGGACACGAGGTAGACTTCCTGGTTTGGCCCCACACAGAGATCCTTGGCTGCCATGTTGGCCTCCAACGCCGGTCCTCCGTCGCCAAGGTCATCGGGGTAGGGCCACACCACAGAGGGAAAACCCGCGTGACGATGCAGCACGCCATCCGCGCTGATCATCCAGGTCTTGTTGACATTCAACAGGTAAATGTTGCCGTTGCGGTCGACCGCCAGGTGCTCGACCGTCGGAATGGTATGACCAAGCGCTGGCTCGCCCTCGACGGGTTGGGTGGTGCATGGGCGGTCCTCGCTCAGGCAGCCGGCGACCCGGTACATGCGCTGCTGGTTGTCGATGCGCACGATGATGTTGCCGAAGCCGATGTAGATCTGGCCGCTGGCGTCGATGGCCATCGGGTTCAAACTGGTCGCTGAGGTCTGCAAGGCCAATTTGAGCGTGGTGGCCAGGGCGCCTTCGGTAAAAGCCAAGGCTGCAGTCTGTGCGGCGCCCGTACCGGCGAAGTATTGGATCGCTCCCTGGCCGTTGGGCTGCGCGCTGTAGCTGTCCCCGCTGCCGAGCCAGACCGTGCTGGTTGCGTTGTCGTAGCGGTGATGGACATCGAGCCGCCAGCCCCCCAGGCCGAGCGCGCGTGGCTCGTCGGTGCGCGGGTTGGGAATCCGGACCCACTCTTCTCGAACCCGGGCCACCAGACCGTTGCTGCTGCGTCCCCAGCGTTCACTGAAGCCAGGTTGGGTGGCGTCGGCGACGCTGGCGAAGCTGGCGTTGAAGCGTTGCATCGTGGGCGCGTAGACCGGCTCGTAGTAATAGGAAATATTTGCCTTGGCCAATGCCGTGCCCGCCACAGGACGGCCGAACGGATCGTTGCCATCCCAGACATAGCGCTGGCGAAGACCGGGGGTGGCGACCAGGTATCGGCCGCTGTCGCCGGAGATCGCGGCCCCGGTGAGGTAGTAGTAGGTCTTCTTGAGAGCCGGAGAGATCGTCTCGTCGTCGTCAAAGATCTGAAAGCTGACCTCGGGACGCATGTCGTTGATGTACTGGCTGCTGTAGTTCAACGAAAACGGCGTACCCGGTATGGCCACGCGCTCGCTCAGGTTGCCCGAGACCTCGTCGATGACGCAGCCACCGCGGTCGCAGCGGTCCTCACGGCGCTTCTGCTCGCGGTCACGTTGATTGCGGCGCCGGGGACGATTGGCCTCTGGTGGCGGCACGTAGGGCCAGTTGTGGTCCCAGGGCGTGAAGTGGGGGATCTCGACCCGCCACAGGGTGTCGCCGGGCTGGTACAGAACCGCGAGTTGCTGCAGCTCCTCGGTCGTCACACCCAGCGCGGCCAGCGCCGTGGCGTCCGCGGCCAGACCGCTGCCGTCGACATCCAGCTCGACGCTGCCGGCCGCCTCGCTGAGGATCTCGATCACCCGACCGTCGGGTGATGGCACCCACACCGCGCGCTGGCGATCGTAGTAGCCGGTCGGCACCTCGGTGCCGGTGTCAAAGCCGATGAAGTTCTCGTTGTAGTGAATCAGGGGCTGGTCGAAGTCGACCCGACTGGCACCGACCGCCAGGGCCTCATCTGCGCTGTACTCGACGCAGTAGGTGTAGCCGCTGGTCGGCGGCAGGGTGGCTGGCATGGCCTGCTCTCCGTCCGCGCCGACGCTGTATTCGGTGACGCGCACGGTCAGGTGGGTCAGGGTCTGGGTGCTGCCGTCAGCCAGGGTCATGGTGGCGGTGGTGCCTGGCGGTACCAGGGCCTGCGCGGTGCGGCTGCCGTCGTCATCGACCACGGTCGAGCCGCGGATCGTCTGCCACTGGACCGCGCCGGTGTCGACTGCCGTCGCGATCGTGTCGACAGGAACCAGGATCTGATCGGGGACCGCGACGCTGTCCTGCCAGCCGACTCGCACATGCTGCTGGGCACTCAGCACGCCGCTGGCCTCGAACGCGAGCACCACGCGGTCGCCGCCGTTGACCACCAGGTCGTAGCGGCCGTCGTCGCGGCTGAAGGTGTAGCCCAGCTCGGGCGCGCCGTGCACGGACACACGGGCTCCCATCAATGGCGATGCCGGCTGTGCCGCGTCGGTGGCACGCAGTAGCACGCGCCCGCTGAGCAACGCCACCCGCCGGTGCTCGATGACGCCGGAGGCGACACCAAACTGAATCGGGTTCGGGCCGTCATACAAAAAAGCGGTGTCGCGCAGGGGATCGTGGGGCTTGAAGGGATCCAGAGGCGGCGCGATGTCGGCCGGGTTGGGCAGGCTGAGCTGGTTGCAGCTGCCGCCGTTGCAGTAGTCAGGACTGACGCAGTCGACAGGGTCGCTCCACACCAAGCAACCGCCCTGATCCTCGCAGGTGACCACGGCGTTGCCCTGGCACTGGGTGGTGCCGAGGCTGGCGCAGGCGCGAGGGGAGCAGGCAGTGGCGTCGACTGCGACCCCGGTGTCGGCGAGTGCTGCATCCGACGAGCCCACATCGGCCGTGCCAGCATCCACGCGCGTCGCGGCATCCACCGTCATTGCCGCATCCGCACTCGCGTCGGGCAGTACCTGTATCGCGTCCACCAGCGCCGCATCTGCGCTGCCCGAATCGATCCCGCTGGCATCCACAGTCAGCATAGCGTCGGTTCCGCTGGCATCCACACCCGTCGCCGCATCACCACCCGCATCCGGAGTCGTGACATCGAGGCCACTCACGTCGTCGACGGTGGCGTCCCTGGTCTGAAACCTGTCGGTGCCACCGACGTCCTGCGCAGCGCGGTCCGATGAACCGGTGTCCCGCGCCGTAGCATCGGTCGACGATCCGGCGTCTGGATCGTCAGGCCCGCCACACTGGCACGCGGGACCGAGAAGCAGGGCAGCAGCAAAGGTGGCCACGAGATACTTGGTCACGAGACAGCTCCATCACTTGTCGTGTTCGATCAGGTCAGGGGATCACCCAGCGGTCTGTTGAGGCATGCGCCAACTGCCAAGCCCGGTCTGGCTTCGCGCAGGCAGAGGATGCCCTGGTCTCGTCGTTGTAGGGCACGCCGGGTGGTTCAACAACTGTTTGCTGCTGCGCGCCGTTCGAGTCGTCGGGTTCGTTGAAGTGAGAGTGTGCTCGGGGGGTACAACCGGTGTTGCCTCCCCTTTCTTTGTCCCACGACCAACGCGCTAGGGCTTCGGGACGGCCTCGCGCAACGCGTCACCCTCTGGCTTGTCGAGGAAGCGGAGCAAGAACCCGTCGACCACGCGGGCCTGGTTCTCGTAGTAGTTGACGAACACGATCGCGTCGGCGCCGTGCTGGGCGGCCTGCTCCTTGAGCCGCTCGGTGACCTGGGCGCGCAGCGCTTCGTTCGTCGTCGGATTGGAGGGAAGCACCATCATTGAGACGGCGTAGTACATGAAATATGGGCCGCCCACGCAGGGACAGAGGAACATCACCAGCGGTACCCAGATCTGCGGGATGAACTCTCCTGTCACCGCGGCCCGGCCCACCAGCGCGATCCTGTCGCGGTGGCTCTCGGCGATGGTGACGACGTCGTTGTTCAGCTCCACACCCTGCGGTGCATTTCCCACCCACACCTCGATGTCGGCGGCGGAGCGAAAGGACGCCACGGGTTCGGAGGTCGCGCGCAGAGGACCTGTCAGGTCTGTCTTGCCGGTGAGCTCGACGTGAACGCAGGCACTCGCGAGCACGGGCAGCAGCAGCGCCAGGCAGATCGATTCCGGGGGCCTGTTCATGGCGGTCCTCCAGGGTGCTGCCCAACCATCGGATCCCGGGGCAGGGTTTGTCGAGAATTGTGCATCACCGGTGACCGGCACATCGCTCCACCTCGCAGCGATCGTCATGCATCCGCAGCCAGTTCCAGGGGATGCCGACCTGCAGCGAGGACCCGTGACAGGGAGGATGTTCGCGATGGCTGTCGCACCTCGCCACCTTATTCCTCGGTGAGGCGTGACAACCACGTGGGTCCACAGCTAGCCACCGGAGTGCTTTGACTCTCCAGGGAGTCCGTGCGCGAATCCACTCGTCTCCGTTTCTGGGCATGGAGCATCCGCGGGCTCTTTGCCTGCCCTGGTTTTTTTTCAGCGCCTCTTGTGTGGAATTTTTGGTTCATGTGGGCGATACACGACGAGATCTCGCCCCTGTCGTCGGGATCAGGAGCAGGGAATGCTCAGATGAGCCGAGAAGCGCAAAGGTCGATCTCGCGCCCGCCTGTGATGGCACTCCTGGTCGCGATCCTTTTGGTCGGCATCTACAACGCCAACCCCAGCTACTTGCAGGGCAACGACGGTCGCGGGTCCATCCTGGGCGCGGTCAGCCTGGCCATGCGCGGGGACGTGGAGCTGCACGAGTTCGAAGCGCTCTACAGCTATGCCAGGGGCGATCTGGCCTACTATGTGCTCGCCACGGAACGAGGGGAACACATCCCTCGATTCAACTTCGGTGTGCCGCTGGTGAGCGCGCCGTTCTTCTGGCTGGCGCTGCGGCTGCAGGGCGGGAGCATCTCGGAGATCTCTGCCAACTTCCTGGGCAAATGGATCAGTTCACTTGCCGTGGCGCTCGCGGCCGTGTTGGTGCTCCTGACAGCCCTCCGCCTGGGCGCGGCCAGGTGGCAGGCGCTCGCCGCGGCCCTGCTCTACGGGCTGGGGACCTGCGCGTTCAGCACCGTCTCGCAGATGCTCTGGCAACACGGACCAGCCGAGTTCTTCTGCATGCTCGGGATCTACCTGCTGCTGAGAGACGGCAAGCTGGCTACTCCCCTGAGCGGCGCTGCGTTCGCGATGATGGTGGTCTGCCGGCCCGTCCTGGTGATGTTTGCGATCGCGGCGCTGATCCACGTTGCGCGGCAGCAGCGGTGCCACCTTCCAGGATTCGTCCTCTCGGCGCTCCCACTGGCCGTTCTGCAGGCCGGCTACAACTGGTACTACCTCGGCGCGCCTTGGATCTTCAGCCAGTCTCTCACCATCCCGGGTGCCGACAGTCTGCAGCGGGACTACTGGGACACCCCCCCGTGGCAAGGGTTCCTGGGCTTGCTCGTGAGTCCCTCGCGGGGACTGTTCATCTACTCTCCCTTCTTCCTCTTCCTCTTCTGGCGACCAGTTCAGAACTGGCGCGAAACTCCCACGATCGTGAGAGCGATGCTCCTCGCCTCTGTGCTGCTCGTCCTGCTGCACTCCAGCTACTACGGCTGGTATGGCGGCTGGACCTTCGGCTACCGGATGGTCGTGGATGCCACCCCCATCCTGTGCCTGGCACTGTTGCCTGTTCTGGCCCGGCTCCGCCATTCTGGAACAGCCGCGCTGACGTTTGTGATCACCGGTGCACTGGCCTTGATGATCCACACCGTGGGCGCTTACTGCTACAACGTCGTCGACTGGGACGGCAGGCCGGACATCGACTTCCACCTGCAGCG
The DNA here is from genome assembly GCA_043821645.1 of Pseudomonadota bacterium. GTDB lineage: Bacteria > Myxococcota > JACRCW01 > JAFGSX01 > JAFGSX01 > JBDRCO01. The sequence continues at coordinate 27,126 of JBDRCO010000043.1, forward strand.
ACTGTGGTCTGTGCAGGATAGTCAGCTGGTTTACTGGTTTCAGCATCTCGAGCTCCGCCAGGTCGTGCTGCACCCCGAGCAGCCGGCCGGGGCACCACAGACCCTGAGTGGTCTTTTCAACGAGAGGGCCGAACTGCCAAGCGGCCTTTGAGAGAGCGGGTCATGGAGAAGAATCGACGTCGCGCGCTACGCGCCACCAAGCGCCTCAAGATTGAGTACGGCGTCGACGCGCTGGACAAGAAAAGCGTGTCCTACGATATCTCGGTCGGTGGCCTGTTCCTGGTCGCGCCTCGGCTTCTCGCCGTGAACACCCGGATTCACCTGCACATCTTCGCCCAGGAGGGGGATTTCTACGCCGAGGGGATCGTGGTCCGCCTCAAGCATGTGACGCCTGGATTGCAGCAGGTCGAGCCCCAGGGCATGGGGATCCGCTTCCTCTCGCCGGCCGAGGTCATCTCGGCAAACATCCCTCGCGCGCAGCGGCGGGTGGAAACCCAGGGCGTGCAGTGCGCCACGGTGCAGGAACTCCAGGCTCTGCTCCGGGACCAGCTCGGCAAGGGCATCCTCCTCGTCCCGGTCACCAGCCCGACACCCGAGCCCAACTCCGTCATCGAGTTCGACATCCTGCTTGGCTTCGTCCCGGACAGCGAGCCCGTCACGGGCCAGGGGCGGGTGGTGCAGCTCCTGGAGACGGTGCAGCAGGGCGCGCCCCTCATCCAGGCGGTGCTCGAGGTCCTGGACGTGCACACGCTGTGCGCCACGCTCGAGAAGGCGATCGCCTGAGCGCTGGCTCGTTCAGCAACGCGCTCGGCGCCGCCGCAGACAAAGCAGGAAGACCAGGGCGATCCCACCGCCTGCCGGCGTTCCCGACGCGCCGCGACAGCCGCACCCCGCGGGCTCGCAGGCGCCCACCGGCTCCAGGATCTGCACCAGGTCGATCCCGGCCTCGACCACGTCGTCGTCACCATCGTCGAACTGGGTGATCCGCACCCGCAGCTGCTTGGGCAGCGGGTCGAACTCGTCGCGGATCCGGACCAGGCCCGCGCGCCACTCGGCCGCACTCTCCACGGCGCGCCGCACCTCCTTGAATTTTCCGTCGTCCCCGGCCAGCTCGACCAGCAACCTGTTGTCGTCGGACTCTGCCGGACTGCCGTCCGGGCGTACGGCCACGTGCCAGTAGCGGTACGCCAGGTGGGGATCGCGCAGGCCTTCGAGGTCGATCGTGGGGGAGCGCAGCGAGGTGAAGCCTCCGTCGACGTCATGGCTGGCGGGATCGCCCTCGCTCGAGGGGTCGGTGAACAGCGCACTGGCGCCCGACGCCTGTCCCGCCGGAGTCACGCGCACGCCGCCGACCTTGCGCGGCCGGCTGCTGCCGCGGGCAAAGGCTCCAGCCGTGGCATCATCCTCGTCGCCCGGATTGATGCGCCAGCCCTCGTCGTCATCCTCGAAGTCAAAGGTCTTCTTGGGCTGCAGACCGACGTACACGAAACCCAGCAGGTCCTCGGGACCGGTATCGGTCCCGGCAACGCGAAGCTGGTAGCGCAGGGGCGCCGCGCACGGGGCTTTCTTGTCGACGTACAGCAGCAGTGACTCGGTAGTCTCCCGCGCCTCGCCAGGCTCCAGGTCGCCCAGCGCGGCCTCGGCCCGGTCCACAGTCAGAAACTCCTCGTCGAGAGATCGCAGGGTGGCATGCAGTCCGTGCGCAGCGGCATCGCCCTCGTTGCGAGCTGCCACGAACAGATCCACGGACTCGTCTGCATCCGCCGCACCGTTGCCATTGGACTGGCCGTCGTCGGGTGGACGGCCGCGGAGCACCAGCTCGGGTTCGGGGCAGTCGCCGCTGAGCAGTGTACACAGCCGCGCGCGGCCGCCGGTGCGTTCCACAAACCAGCGCTCGAACACCTGCCGCACCTGTTCCAGCTCTGCGACGGCGCTGCCGACCCCGGTGAGGGTCTCGCCGGGCGCGGTGAGCAGTACGAACACCTGGCGGAAGCGATCGGGTGCGGCACCGGCCGCCGGTACACGCGGCCCCTCGGCGGCCAGCACGTCGTCCATGCCGAGATCCAGGCGGCTGCCGGTGGCGGTGATGTGCGCACCCATGGAGCTGTAGTACATGCGCAGCAACTCGTCGATGTAGGGCACCGGCGGCAGCGGGATGTACAGGCCTGGCCCCGACAGGTTGCCATTGAAGTTGTAGCCCATGTCGGCAAACAACCTGCGCAGCTCGTCGCTGCGGGCGCCCTCGATGAGGAACCAGGGCTGCACCTCGTTCGCGGGCAGCACCCCCATGGCATACAGATCGACGTCCCAGTAGCCCGTGCTCTCGGCCAGCAGATCGAAGCTGCCGTCGCCGTTGTCTTGCCACTGGTAGCCGTAATGCATCGAGCCCTTGGCGTTGAGCGAGGGGTTCCAGTGGGCCAGGCTCTCGCCCAGCATGGCCTTGGACACCGCGCCATCCCGGGGGTGCACGAAGCGCAGCGCCGACCCCCAGCGATGCAGCGACTCGTGGCCCAGGCCGCCGTAAACCCAGTGCTCGGGGCTGCTCACCGGCGACACGCGACCGTAGAAATCACGCTCCTGGTCGGCCCAGGAACGAACCGAGCTCATGTACATGAGCCCTTGCACATGCAGCCCGTAGGTCGAGTCGAACACGCAGCCGTGGGTCTCGCCCTCGCGCTCGTTGCAGTCGCCCAGGCCCTGGATGTCATTCTGGATGGGCAGGTAGTAGGCCGCGTAGCCTGCGCCGGTCTGGGCAAAGGTGGTGAAGATGACGATCATGTCGTGCACATCGTTCGACGAGGGAAGCACCTCGTTGGCCACGTCGAAGATGGCGTTGTCGTTGAAGTAGGTGCAGGTCTGGCTCTGGTTGGGGGAGGGACAGGCATCGTTGTAGGCATAGCCGCCTCCACCCTCGACCACGACGATGTTGCCGTTGACGCCGGCGCGCCACAGCGGATCGTGTGGATGCGGGCGGGCGATGGGCACCTGGCGAGCCCGCGCGAGCCGCTCGGCGCTGGGTGGGTTGCTTGCATAGCGCTGCACATAGTCCGCGGCACCGTCGAGCTCGAACACCTTCACCCTGTCCAGGGCCAGGGGATCGTTCCTGGGGCCCGTCGTCGAGCTCGCGGGAGGACGCGCGTGGGCCTGGCCCAGGTGGAGGGCCAGACTCAGCAGGATCAGGGGCCAGTGACGCATGCGCGAGACTCCTCGTTCCCCCGGGGGATCCGTGCGCGCGAGGATTGTAGCGAGCCGGCAGGGCCCGCACCAGCAGCTGGCCATGCCGATTGCCGCTGTGCGCCACATCATGCTATGGCCCGGGCCTTCGAGGTCATCATGGCAGTGTCGAGGGACGAGATCGTGCACGTGGCCAGCCTGGCGCGGCTGAGCCTGACCGCGGCCGAGGCCGAAGCCCTGGGGCGGGACCTGAATCAGATCCTGGAGTATGTGCGCCAGCTCGAGGCTGTCGACGTCGACGGTGTGCTGCCCCTGACCCACGCCCAGGCACAGCCGATGACCCTGCGCGAGGATCTCGCACGCCCCTCCCCGGGCCAGGCCGCCCTCGCCAACGCCCCGGCCGTCGACGACGGCCTGGTGGCGGTGCCTCGCATCCTGGAGTCCACATGAGCGGGCTCGCCGGACTCTCCCTGCACCAGGCCAGCGAAGGCCTGGCCAGCGGCGAGGTGACCAGCCTCGAGCTCACCGCGGCCTGCCTGCGGGCAGCCGAGGAGCACGCCGCTCTCAACGTGGTGCTGCAGTCCCTGGCCGAGTCCGCGCGCCGCGATGCTGCCGCCTCCGACGCCCGCCGCGCCCGGGGGGAGGGCCTGGGCCCCCTCGACGGCGTGCCCATCGGTCTCAAGGATAACCTGTGCACTGCCGGCGTGCGCACCACTTGCGGCTCGCGCATGCTCGAAAACCACGTCCCGGTGTACGACGCCACCGTGGTGCAGCGCCTGCGCGAGGCCGGCGCCGTGTTCGTGGGCAAGCTCAACCAGGACGAGTTTGCCTTTGGCTCGTCGTGCGAGAACAGCGCCTTTGGCCCCTGCCACAACCCCTGGGACCCGGCGCGGGTGCCGGGTGGATCGTCGGGTGGCTCCGCCGCTGCAGTGGCCGCGGGCCTGTGTCCGGGGAGCCTGGGCAGCGACACCGGCGGCTCCATTCGCCAGCCTGCCGCCCTGTGCGGCGTCACCGGGCTCAAACCCAGCTACGGCCGGGTGTCGCGCCTGGGCCTGGTGGCCTACGCCTCGTCGCTGGATCAGATCGGGCCCCTGGGGCACGGCGCCCTCGACGTGGCCATGCTGCTGCAGGCCATCGCGGGTCACGACCCGGGCGACGCGACCAGCCTCGACGAGGCGCTGCCAGACTACTCCGCCGCCGCGCGCGAGGACTGCCGTGGGTTGCGACTGGGCGTGGTGCGCTCGACCCTGGACAGCGCCGGTGTGGACCCTGCGGTGGCCCACGCGACCCGCGAGGCCATCGAGGTCTGGCGCGGCCTGGGCTGCCACATCGTCGACGTCGAGCTGCAGCATCTGCAGCATGCCATCGCCTGCTACTACCTGGTGGCCACGGCCGAGGCCTCGAGCAACCTGGCGCGCTTCGACGGCGTGCGCTACGGCCTGCGCGTGGATCCCGGCCGCGGCCTCAACGCGCTGTACACCGAGACCCGCAGCCAGGGCTTCGGCGCCGAGGCCAAGCGACGCATCCTCCTGGGCACCTACGCCCTGAGTGCGGGCTACTACGACGCCTACTACCTGCGCGCGCAGAAGGTGCGCAGCCTCATCGCCCGGGACCACGCCGCCGCTTTTTCCCGGGTCGACGCCATCGTCACGCCCACCACACCCACGCCGGCCTTCGCCCTGGGGGAGAAGATCGCGGACCCGCTGACCATGTACCTGTGCGATGTGTACACGGTGCCTGCCAACCTGGCGGGACTGCCGGCCTTGAGCCTGCCCAGCGGCTTTTGCGAACACCCGCGACCGCTTCCCCTGGGCGTGCAGCTGGTGGGTCGCCACCTCGACGAGGCGACGCTGCTGCGGCTGGCCGGCGCGTACCAGCGCGTCACCGACTTTCACGCCCGTCGCCCGCAGGGGGGCGCATGAGTGACGGCAGCGACAGGGGCTACGAGGCCGTGATCGGACTCGAGGTGCACGCCCAGCTCCTCACGCAGACCAAGATCTTCTGCGGCTGCGCCAACCACTTTGGCGACCCGCCCAATCACAACGTGTGCCCGGTCTGCCTCGGACACCCCGGCGCCCTGCCCGTGCTCAACCGTCGTGCGGTCGAGCTGGCCATTCGCTTCGGTCTGGCCGTGGGCGCGCAGGTGGCACCGCGCAGCGTGTTCGCGCGCAAGAACTACTTTTACCCCGACCTGCCCAAGGGCTATCAGATCAGCCAGTTCGACCTGCCCATCTGCGTGGGGGGTGCTCTCGACGTCGAGGTCGACGGAGCGATCCGGCACATCGGGCTGGTGCGCGCGCACCTCGAGGAAGACGCCGGCAAGAACCTGCACGATCACGGCACCGCGGCACGCAGCCACGTCGATTTCAACCGGGCGGGTACGCCACTGCTCGAGATCGTGAGCGCGCCGGATCTGCGCAGCAGCGCCGAGGCCGTGGCGTACCTCAAGGCGCTGCACGGCCTGGTGGTGCAGCTCGATCTGTGCGACGGCAACATGCAGGAGGGCTCGTTTCGCTGCGACGCCAACGTGTCGGTGCGGCCGCGCGGTCAGCACACCCTGGGGACCCGCACCGAGCTGAAGAACCTGAACAGCTTTCGCTTCATTGGCCTCGCCCTGGAGCACGAGATCGCACGCCAGATCGACCTCGTGACCGCCGGCGGCGAGGTCCGGCTGGAGACCCGTCTGTACGACGAGGCCACGCGCAGCACGCGACCCATGCGCAGCAAAGAGGAGTCGCACGACTACCGCTATTTTCCCGACCCGGACCTGTTGCCCCTGGACCTCGCCGAGGACTGGATCGACGCCCTGCGTGCCAGCCAGCCCGAGCTGCCCGCGGCTCGGCGGGCACGCTACCTGGGCCTGGGTGTGGCGGAACAGGATGCCACCCAGCTCGCCGAGGACAGGTCGGCAGCGCGTTACTTCGACGCGGTGATCGCCCTGCGTCCTTTGGACTCGCGCGGCGCGGCCAACTGGGTGCTCAACGAGGTGCTGCGGGCGAGCAAGCAGGCTGGTGTCGATGCCGAGGCCTGCCCTGTGCCACCCGCGGCCGTCGCGGGGATCCTGGACATGCTGCAGCAGCGTCGCATCTCCAGCACCGTGGCGAGGGACGTCTTCGCCCGGATCGAGGCAGGCCACGGTACAGATCCCACCCGCATCGTCGAACAGCAGGGTTGGGGGCTGGTGCAGGACAGCAAGGCCCTGGCTCAGGCGGTACAGCGCGTCCTCGACCAGCATCCGTCCCAGGTCGCGAGCTATCGCGCAGGCAAGACGCAGGTCCTGGGTTTCCTGATGGGCCAGGTGATGCGGAGCATGCAGGGCAAGGCCGACGCCCGCGCGGTCAACGCCCTGCTGCGCGACTTGCTCGACCAACAGCCGTGAGGGGACGCAGGGGCAGGAAACCGCGGCTCGTCAGCGCCGGCGCGAACGCCGTGGGGATCGTCCCTTTTGCTCCTGCGCCGCGCGGTTGTCCTTGAGCACCCGGCAACCCTCGGCATTCCCCATCTCGCAGGCGCGGCGCGCGTCCTCGAGGGCGGTGGTGAAGTCCCCGCTCTTGACGGCGATCGCAGCCCGCAGCTGATAGGCGCGGCCCTTCTGGTAGCCAGGTTCCAGCGCGATGAGCCGGGTGAGGGTGGTCGAGGCCTCGTCGCTGCGACCGAGTTCCAGCGCGGTGGTCGCGACCAGCATGAGGGCCTCTGGATTCTTGTCGTCCAGCTTTGACCAGCGCACGAAATCGGCCAGGGCCTTGTTGCCATCCCCGAGCGCCAGCCGGGCCAGAGCACGGCCTCGATATCCCTCGGCCAGGTCGGGATCCGTGCCCAGGGCGCGCTCGAACTCCGCCAGGGCTTGAGCGTACTGCTTGGCCTCGAGCGCCCTGGTGCCGGCGGCGATGGCCAGCGGCGCGGCCTGCATCTGCTGGGCCTCGGCGAGGGCCGCGACCAGCTCCGCTGCCGTGCGCAGGCGCACACGCCCCTCGACCTCGATCTCGACGGGGACCTCGCGCCTGGCGTCGCCCGCGACCACGAACAGCGCCGGGAACACGGTGACCTGGTAGCGCACGGACAGCGGGACCTCGGCCGAATCGGGCTGGACCCGGACGTGAACCTTGAGCGCGCTCTCGATGGCTTTGAGCGCCTGGGCGTCACCGAGCACGCTCGCGGCAAATTCCCGGCAGCGCACGCAGCCCGGCTGGTCAAAGTACACCACCATGATCTGGGGCGACGTGGACTGCAGGGTGTGCGCGAGCTCGTGGCCAGCGGCCCCCTGCAGCCAGGAGCCAAGAAAGCGCGGATCCCTGTCCAGGATGACACGGGTCACCAGGATGCCAGTCAAGATCAGCGCCACGGCTGCGACGCCGATCAGGGCCAGCAACAAGGGCCGTCGGTTGGAGGTCTTCTCGATGCTGGCAGCGTGGCGAGCGCTCAGCTCCGAGCGCTGGTTGGGGGTGAGGAACTTGGCGAGCACCAGACCGCAGCGCGGACACTCGGCTCCGGTCACCTGGGTGAAGCCGCAGCTGGGACAGGTCTCGTAGGTCCCTCGCACTCGCTTGTCACGGACGGGGCCCATGGCGCCATTGTAGGTGCGGGGCGCACGTCGACACAAGTTTGTGTTCGCACCGAGCCTCGAGGCAGCAGCGAGTGCGCCGTGCACACCCCGTCCAGGACCGATTGTGGCTTGAGCCCAGTCGTCCCGCATGCTCCTGTTGGGCCCAGCGCCGCCTACCCTGGTGCCAACCGCCAGGGGTTCTGGAGGGGCTGGGCGCTGGACACCACTGCGAGAGGTTTGCCGATGTACATCGAAAGCACCATCCAGGCCGTCGGCTACGACGCGGCCACGGGCACCCTGCTGCTGCTCGACCAGACGCGCATCCCGGCCGAGGAGCGGACGCTGCGCCTCGAGGACGTGGACGCCATCTGCGAGGCCATCTACATGCTGCGGGTGCGCGGCGCGCCGGCCATAGGCGTGGCCGCGGCCTACGGCATCTGCGCTGTGGCGCGCCACAGCGAGGCACACAGCGTCGAGGATCTGCGTGCGGACGTCGAGAGCAAGGCCGCGCAGATCGAAGCCACACGCCCCACCGCGATCAACCTGCGCGCCGCGGTGCAGCGCCTGCGGCCCCTGTGGCAGCGCGGCGTGACCGGCCGCGAGCAGTTGCTGCAGGCCCTGGAGGCCGAGGCCCGGGCCCTGGATCGCTACGAGATCGAGGCCAGCCAGGCCATGGGCCAGCATGCCTTCGAGATCTTCGGCGACGGCGACGGCGTGATCACGCACTGCAACACCGGCGCCCTCGCTGCGCCAGGCATCGGCACGGCCCTGGGAACGGTGCTGTGGGCCCTGCGCCACGGCAAGCGGCTGCGCGTGTTCGCCGACGAGACGCGCCCCCTGTTGCAGGGCGGCCGGCTCACGACCTGGGAGTGCCTCAAGAACGACATCCCCTGCACCCTCATCACCGACAACATGGCGGCGGTGGTGCTGCGCGATCGCAAGGTGCAGCTCGCCATCGTCGGCTCGGACCGCATCGCGGCCAACGGCGACGCCGCCAACAAGATCGGCACCTATGGCCTGGCCGTGCTGTGCAAGCACCACGGAGTGCCGTTCTACATCGCAGCCCCCATGACCACGGTGGACTTCGAGTGCCCCACCGGCGCCGAGATCCCCATCGAGCAGCGCAGGCCCGAGGAGGTGCGCGGCGCCTTCGGCACCACCTGGGCACCCGAGGCTGTCGACGTGTTCAATCCGGCCTTCGACGTCACCCCGGGCGAGCTCATCGCCGGCATCGTCACCGACCGCGGACTCGCGCGACCGCCCTACACGGCGAGCCTGGCGGCCATGCGGTCAGACGGATAGGTGCTGGCGCGACGCGCGCCTACTCGAGGGTGATGACCACGGTGCCCTTGTCGGAATTGAGCAGCGTGTAGATCAGCACGCCCGCTCCCACACCGCCGCCGACCAGCAATGCGGCACCGCCGGCCACGCCGCCCCAGAACCAGGGGCTCTCGAACACCGAGCTGTCCTCGTCGACCTGCCCGACGCGGCCACCCTCGCCACCGACCTGGACCTCGTGCACGTCATCATCCACCGGTCGGCGCCCGGAACCCTGCTCGGCCTGCAGGTCCTCGTCGATCCAGGGCTTGTCGGGGTCCGTTGCCGCAGCACCGTCGGGCTCGATGACGGGCGTGTGCGCCGAACCTGCGTCGCCACGGTCGTCGGGCGGAGGCGTCAGATCTTCGTCGGGTCCGGGCGGCGTCACCGGTGTGCGATCTGGCTTGGGCTCCGGCTTCGGCTCCGGCTTGGGCTTGGGCTCCGGCTTGGGCTCCGGCTTCGGCTTCGGCTTGGGATCCGGCGTGACCGCGGGATCGTCCTCGTCGCCATCGGGCAGGTCGAGCTCACCATCGGGCAACTCGTCCTGCACCGCCACTGCGGGTAGCCTGTCCCACTGTGCTCTGGCTGCAGGCGCCAGGACCAAGGCCAGACCCACCAGCCACGTCGTCATGCTTCGCGGGCTCACAGCTGCGGCTCCAGTTTGTCAGTGTAGATCTCGGCGGTATCCACCACCATGTGATTGCCGTTGCCGTCCTTGTCTTCACCACCGATGGCGACCACCGCGCCACCACCGACGTGCACCAGGGACAGACCGCCCCGCGCCTGGCGCAGCAGCACGGACTCCTCGGCCACGGTGATGTCGGGCATGAAGCCACCCTGCTGCCCGCTGTCACCCGCCGCGTCGAAGATATCGAAGCGGTTGGAGGGTGTCAGACCAAGGTCGCGATACCCTCCGGCGAAGAACCCTCGCCCGTCGACACCCAGGGGCACGGCCTCGTGCAGCAGGCGCGGGCCACCCATGCGAAAGGGCGGGCCCCCCACCGAATTTCCGATGGTCTCGATGTAGTTGGCGTACAGGAAGGCGCTGTCGGTCGGCGGCAGGAACTGCAATGGCAGGGTGCTGCCATCGCGCAGGAGGCCGCCGGCAATGACCACACCGTAGGATCCAATACGCGTCGCCGCGGCAAAGAACAGGTTGCTGGCCGGACCCGCACCGCCGACCGGGTTGCCGACGTCGACCGCCACAAAAGCGGGTTCTCCACGCGCATCGAGGTCAGGACGCCACCACTCCGGGCACTGGGTCACGCCCGCCGAATCGCAGCTGGTGCCACTGGCCCCGGCGTCGGTGACGCCGCCCCACACGAACACGCGCCCGTCGTCGAGCAGGGTCGCGGTGTGGCCGATGCGGGGGTAGCGCATGGGCGAGCTCGAGGTGCAGACCACCTGCCCACCCGCGACCTGGCACAGCGCGGTCTTCTTGCTCGCGTCCGCGGCCGAGACCTGGGCGCCACCGCCGGCGATGAGCAGGCGGCCGTCGTCGAGGCGGGTGACGGTGTGAAACACGCGAGGCACGAAGTCCGGATCGTCGGGCCCGGCGCTGAAGCTGCTGGTGACCGGATCGAAGATCTCCATCGCCACCCGGTGCAGCGAGGGCACCAGGGGGAAGGACTGCGCCGGGTCGTAGCGCAGCTCGCCGGCGCCACCCACCAGCAGCACGCGCCCGTCGGACAGCAGGGCGGCCTTGTGCAGACCGCGCGCCTCGATCAGATCCCCCACCGAGCTGAAGGTGCCCTTGAAGGGATCGTAGATCTCGGCGGTGGGCGTGGCCGTGTACTTGCGGCAATTCGGGCTGGTATCGGGACAGTTGACGTTGGCGATCTCGAAGAAGCCGCCCGCGAGCAGCACGCGCCCGTCCGCAAGGGGAGTGGCGCTGGCGAAAACGCGGCCGCTGGTCATGGGCGAGCGCGAGCAGGTCATGGCCGCCAGACGCGTGATCAGCACCCCGACCTCGGTCTGCTGACCCGCCTCGATGTTGACGCCGAGGTGCACGCCGCGCCACAGCCCGACCTTGCCGAGCAGCCCGTTGACCTGGATGTTGCGGCCCGTGCCCGCCTGCACGCCATCGAGCTGCAGGCGCGCCTTGTCCGCCAGATCGACGGTGGGGAAGTCCTTGCGCAGGGCCGCCTGGCCGGGTGCGGTCACCTGCACCCGGAAGGTATCGATCTCGGCGGTGTAGTTGGGCTTGGCCACCGGCTGCGACGGGCACGGCCCCTCGATGCTGCGCGGCAGGTAGCCAAAGCGTGCACGGAAGCTCAACCCATCGTCGGGGGTACAGCCCCACAGGCTGAGCGCGAGCAGTGTGGTCCCCACCCTGGTGACAACATGCATGAGCCTGCCTCGTCGCGTTGCGGCCAGGCGATCGTGCCCGGTCCACGCGTCCATTCTCGACGCCAGCGCCACGCCCTGGCCTGCCGCTTCCATACCACGCTGGCCGGGCCGTCGCCACAACCTGCGGACGCGCCGCCTGGCATCAGCGGGCGGTGCCGAAGATGTCGACCCGCTTGAACTGCCCGCCCCGGACGCGCAGGTAAAATCCCAGCGCGATCAAGGCGTAGCACAGCGAGGCCGCCGCCCACAGCTCGACCACCTGGCCATGCCCCAGGGCGTTCATGGCCGTCACCAGCGGCACGGCCACCAGCCACACCACGCCCATGGAATAGATCATGGGGAAGCGGGTGTCGCCGCCGCCGGTCATCACGCCATTACCAACGATCTGCAGGCCGTCAAAGATCTGAAATACCGCTGCGGCCGTCGCCAGGCCGCCCGCCAGCGCCAGCACCTCGGGGTCGACGCTGAACAGGCGGAACAGGTACGAGCCAAAACCCAGCAGCAGCAGCGCACAGGGCGCCAGGTAGGCCAGGGCCACCAGGTAGGTCTCGCGGGCATAGCGGCCTGCCTTGTCCGGATTTTTTTCACCCAGGGCATTGCCCACCAGCACGCTCACCGCCTGGCTCAGCCCGTACAGCGGCATGAAGGAAAAACTCAGAAGCTGCACCACGATCTGACTCGCGGCCAGGGACGCCACGCCGGCGCGGCCGACGATGGAGGTGAACACCGCGAAGAAGACCATGTCCAGAAAGCCCTGCACGCTGGCGGGCATGCCGACCCGCAACAGGTCGCGGAGCTGCCCGGCGTGTGGTGGGCGCGGGACATGGATGAGGTAGCGCGCGCGGTGAGCGGCGGGGAGCAGGGTTGCTGCCAGCAGGAACAGCGCCTGCACCCAGGTGGCGACGCTGGTGGCGATGGCCGCGCCGTCGAGGCCGGAGGCCGCGATGCCCAGCGACGACACGCCGAAGATCAGCATGACATCGAGCACCACGTTGACCACGTTGGCCACGATGCCAGCCCACATCGGTGTGGTCACATCCTTGCGGCCCTGGAAGAAGCCCGCGAGACAGAAGGCCAGCTGGTTGCCCACGGCACTCAGACCGCGCAGCTTGAGGTAGCGGTGCGTGGCGTCCTCGACCGCGGGGCCATTGCCTGTCCACCACAGGAACAGGTCGCTGTGCCAGCACACGAGGGTGAGCAGCAGTCCCGCGGCCAGCGCCAGGTAGGTGCTCTGCCAGGTGTAGTCGCCGATCGCGCGGTCGTCACCGCGGCCGTTGGCCTGAGAGACAAAGGTGGCGTTGATGCGCGAGAGGTTGTTGAACAGCGAGTACAGGGTCCAGCCGATGATGCCGCCCAGCCCGGCGGCGCCCTGGGCCAGGCTCGACACGCGGCCGAGCAGGGCCGTGTCCACGGTCCACATCAGGGTCATGGACAGCATGGTCACCACCGTCGGGGTGGCCAAGCGAAAGATCTCGGAGCCGTGTTGAAGCTTGAAGCGCATGGGCCTCTGCGGGGTGCGGACGCTCGGATCGCGAGCAGCATGGTCGGTTCGGATCAGGAATCCTCGACCCCCGCGTCGCTGTGAATGCAGCGCTGCTCACCGTCGCAGCGCAGACCTGGCTGGCACGGCCACTGCGCGCAGCTCGCGCCCGCAGCCCCGAGGCACCAGGATCCGTCGTCGAGCTCGGGCTGCGCGCCACAGCTCCGTTGCCCGGCTGCGCAGTCGACGCGCACGGGTTCACCGTCGTCACACCAGCGCAGCACCGCCCCGTCCTCGCAGCGCCCCAGCACGCCGAGGCCGTCGCAGCCAGACGCCGCATCCGGCGGGGACCAGGGCAGGTCGGGCTGCGGACTCACGTCGAAGGGCACGCTGTGATCCCGGCCTCGCGCGTCGGCGTTCGAGCCTCCACCGTCGGTGGTCTCGCCGTCCGGGCAGGCGGCGGCGGCGAGCACCAGCAGACCCGCCACCCCGATATGCCAGCAGGGCCTGTGCCTGAACGCCATGTCCGCGCTCTCCCTCGCTCGCGACGCTGCTCGCGCGTGGCCCGTCCGATGGCCGTGCTGTGCTATACCTGAGCCAGGCGCCCAGATCCCGCACAAACCGAAGCGCGGCGACGGAGACGGCGGGCGCTGGGCCTGGGGAGCGCGATGCCACCATTGTTCCCGCCTGACGTCCGGCGCTGGCCAGCGCACCCTCTCGCCGCGCCAGAGCACCCCGTACCGCTCAAAGAACTTCCTGCGGTGACGCTGCGACCGCTGCAGGACAGCGACTACCCCGTGCTCGAGGACTGGGTGCAGATCCCCGACGTGTGCCAGCAACTCGAGTACGAGGCGCCACCCAACAGACACGAGCTCAAGGTCGCCGTGCTGGGGCGGCAGTTCGAACTCCTGATGATACAGGGCGACGCGCAGCCGGTAGGTTTCTTCCTGGTCTACTTTCGCGGCCTGGTGGCCCACCGCAGCCGCGAGTTCGACATCGCCGTGCCGGCGAAGGTGCAGCGCCAGCAGGGCCTGGCCCAGGCCGCCATCCGCGCCCTCGAGCACTGGGCTTTCGACGAGCAAGGGCTGGTCGGCGTGTGGGCCAAGATCTTCGCCGACAACCACCCCTGCCTGGAGCTGGTGCGCGCCTGCGGCTGGCCCCGCTCGGCGACCGTGGAGCGGGCCTACCCCGTGGGCGACGCGCTGCGCGACGTGGTCTTCACCTGGATGACGCCGGAGATCCGCGCGACCTTGAAACAGCGTCGGGGGTTCTAGCGACTGGCGCAACGGTGCGTGCAGGTCCCGCGGTTCATGGGAGACACAGGTTGGGGGTGGTGCCGGTGTCGCAGGTCCGGTCCGAGGGGCAGCCGCCGTTCTGGAGACAGGGCAGACGGCAGCTGGTGGTTCCCTCAGCGCAGATCAGGGGCACCAGGCAGCCAGTATCCACTTGGCAGCTTTCGCCCTCGGCCGAGGGACAGCCGTCGGCGTCGCACCTCACGCAGTCCACGCAGCTCGTCTCGGTCTCGTCGGTGTCACAGTTGCCGTCAAAATTACAGGCGCAGTCCCACGGGCAGCTGAACGCGCTCTCGCCGGTGTCGCAGATGCCATCGTCGTCGCAGGAGCAGTCGTGTGGGCAGGTGTAGGCGTTCTCCTTGAAGGGATCGCAGATGTCGTCCTCGAGACATTCACATTCGCTGCAGGCGCCCGTCCGGTAGGCCGTGCAGTGTGCGTCGGTGGCGCCGGAGCACACCTCGGGACAATCGCGGCCGCAGTTGTCCGGGTCCTCGAGGCTGTCGGGCTGACAGAGCAGATCGCCGCACTTGGGTTCACCGTCCTGCAGACAGCTGCCGAGGTCACGATCGGCCTGGTCGAGGTTGTCGCCGCCGATGCAGCCCATGTAGCTGTCGTAGTCCGCCGCGCAGGGAAGCCTGGCTCCCACATCCGAGCAGCTCGGCTCGCTATCGCGCAGGCAGCGGACCCATGTATCCCAGCGCTCGCGGCACTCAGACCCCTCGGGGCGCATGCAATCGACCACGTCGAGGCAGATATCCGTTTCCCTGATGCTGTTGCAGCCGCTCCAGATCCGCTTCACCTCGTCACAGATCTCGTCGTCGGTGAAGAGCGCGGGCCCGAGCAGCCCCTCGACCAGGGCACAGCCTGCCAGCGCGATCAGGATGAGGGCGATGGCGACCTGGATGCGGCGTCGCATCACTCGCTCTCCTCGAAGGGGTTGAGAAGCAATCCAGCCCCGACGCAGAGCGCGGCGCCTCCGTACATGACCAGGGGGATACCATCGAACAGATCGACCTGGTGGTCGCGGCTGGTGTCCGGGAAGTAGTCCAGGGCGAGGCCACCTGCCGCCAGGCCGCCGCCCAGCGCCAGCAGGCCCCATTGCCACAGATGGCCGGCCAAGGGCAGCCCGTTGCCATCGAGGGCAGTGCCCAGGGCGAAAACCCCGAGCCCGGCCGCCGAGCCCACGGCCAGCAAAGCCTCGGCTCCACCGATGCCGTAGGAGAGAGGGACAGCCCAGGCCTGGTCGCTCGACCCTCCCGACGGATCCTTGTTGATCTCATCCTGCAACATGCTCGCGGACTGCACGGGCCCGACCACGGGAATGGCCATGAGCTGCAAAAACTCGCCCGGAGCGCCACTCTGCAGGGCGATGAACAACCCGCTGAAGTAGGTCGCAGCCAGCGCCACGGCGCTGACGCTGCCGACGATCGCACCTGTCCACAGCATCCAGCCCAGGTCGTTGTCATTGGCCTTGCCCGCGGCCGACGCTGGCGCGGTCGTCGTCGTCGCAACAGGCAACTGGTTCGCGGGCAGCAAGCCGCGCAGCAGATCGGCCATGGCGGGCTCCACCTCCACTGCCAGCGCCTCGTGACTGGTCACCTTGATGCTGCGGCGGGCCACGGCCTGCGCCCTGTCGGCGTCGAACAGGCTGAGCTGCACCACGGTGGTCGTGCCGAGCATGCCCACGTTGCCGAAGATCACGTACTCGGCGCCCATGGCGCCGGCCACCTCGGCGAGACAGGAATTGCTGTCACAGCCCACCTGTTGCTTGCCGCTCTCGAGTTCCACCAGGTTGCGGATATCGGTGGTGGAGATGGTCTGCAGGCTGGGGTAGCGCGCCACCGCGTCGGTGATGAGCCCCCCCAGTACCGTGACCATGGACTTGTCCACACCCACGGGAGTCAGGTCCATGATCAGGATGCGCCGGCGACGGGGGGGCGGATCCACCGCGGGCTCGGTGCTGGCGGAACCCACGGCCTGTCCCGAGACCCCGTCCGCCCTGCCATGGTGGGTGGTGGCGCTGGCCGAACCCTGTGCCCGGAGCTGGGGACACAGCAGCATCCCGGCAAGGGCAAGCACAGCGCAAGAGGGCGCGACGGCGGGATGACGACTCATGGCAGCGCAGTATGCATGGCCTCGTCGGAGCTGTCGATCCTGGAGGCTGCGCCGGGTGGCAGCAGCCGGATCCCAGGATGCTGTTCGAAGCCCGAGGTGGCGACGTTGACAGCCCCCCCCAGCACCCATAAATTGCCGGCCAGCTCGTCCTCTGGGTGGGGGACCTGAGCCCACAATCGATCTGACGCAGTGCGCATCACGCAAGGAGGCAGCGGTGCGGATACACAATGCTCTGACAATCTCGATGGGATTTGTTCTCGCTGCGCAGCTGGGCTGCGGCGCCTCGCGCCAGACCGCCTACCTGCAGGACAGCGCCGACGCCAAGACCCCCGAGGGCGCCTCGGATGAGACGGCACTGCAGAGCCTGCACGACCAGGCGGAGGCTGCCTGGCAAGCGCGCGAGGACACCGCCAAGCTGCGCGAGGCCATTGCCCTGTACGAGCAGGTCCTGACCAAGAAGTCCGACGATCGCGAGCTGCTGACCCGACTGGCGCGCGCCTATTACTTCTTGGGCAATGGCCACCTGACCGAGAAGGACGAGGTGCTGGCCGCCTTTGACAGGGGCGCGCGCTACGGCGAGCAGGCCATGGCGCTCAACACGGAGTTCAAGAAAGCCGTGGCTGGCGGCGCAGATGACGACGAGGCTCTCAAGCACCTGACCAAGGACGACGTGGGCGGTCTGTACTGGGCGTACAGCAACCTCGGCAAGTGGTCGGTGCTCATGGGTTTCACCACCGTGCTCAAGTACAAGAACAAGCTCAAGCGCTTCATCGACCGCGTGACCGAGCTCGATCCCAGCTTCTTTTACGGTGCGGCCGATCGTGGCCAGGGTGCGTTCTACGCCAAGGCGCCGGATTTTGCCGGTGGCGACCTCGACAAGGCCAAGACCCACTTCACGCGCTCGCTCAACATCGCGCCCGACTACCTCGGCACCAAGGTGCTCATCGCCGAGTACTGGGCCACCAAGAAGCAGGACAAGGACATGTACCAGAAGCTGCTCAAGGAGGTGCTGGAGGCGGACCCGGCCAGCCTTCCGGACATCGTGCCCGAGCAGAAGGCCGAGCAGAAGAATGCTCAGAAGCTGCTCGACGAGATGGACGACCGCTTCGAGTAGTGTCTGACGGCGAGCGCCCTTCTCCTTTCGCGCTCACGACCTGCGCAGCCCGCGCGCTGCGTACCCGGAGGCTCTGATGAGACATCTCGCGATCGTGGCGACGCTGTGTGCTGCTGTCTTCGCCCTGCTGGTCCTGCCCTCGACCATCCGCGCCGACAAGGCCGAGTTCGTGATCAAGTTCGGCACCGTGGCCCCCGACGGCACGCCCTGGGCGGACCAGCTCCGCTCCATCAAGAAGCGCGTCGAGAGCGAGAGCAAGGGCCGCATCAAGATGAAGCTGTTTTTGGGCGGTACCCTGGGCGGCGAGGTCGAGATGGTGCGCGCCCTGCGGCGCGGCCGCATCCAGGGCTGGGGCGGCTCCACCGCGGCCCTCGCCGAAGGCGCGAGCCTGGATCCGCTGCTGGTGTTCGAGCTGCCCTTCTTCTTCCGCAGCTTCGAGGAGGCGGACTACATCGCCGACAAGGTGGTCAAGGACGACTTCGTCACGCTGCTCAACAAGAACGGCTTCGTGTTCGGCCACTGGAACGAGAACGGCTGGCGCAACTTCGGTACCACCAAGCCCGCGCACACGCTCGCGGACCTGCGCACCATGAAGATGCGCTCGCAGGAGGCCCCCACCCACCTGGCCATGTACCAGGCCCTGGGCGTGCAGGCCGAGAGCATCCCGGTGCCCGAGGTCCTGGGTGCCCTGAAGACCAGCATGGTCGATGGCTTCGACAACACCCCGCTGTTCTCGTCGGCCACCGGCTGGTACGAGGGCATCAAGCACTACACCATCTCGCGCCACATCTACCAGCCAGCCATCATCGTCTACTCCAAGAAGTTCGTCGACGAGCTGCCGCCCGACCTGCAGAAGATCCTCATCGGCGACCCCGACAAGGAGAGTGTCGAGGCGCGCAAGAACGTGCGCGCCATGGCGACCCCGCTGATGCAGAACTTCAAGGAGGCGGGCATCACCGTCTACGAGCTGACGCCGGCAGAGCGCAAGCCCTTCGAGGATGCCTGCGCCAAGGTGCCGGACCAGTTCGAGAAGAAGATTGGCAAGAAGCTCCTGGACAAGGTCAAGGCCGCGCTGGCCGAGATACGAAAGAAGTAGGCGTCCATGGTCAGCCTGACCCTCAAGCACCTGGTGCAGACCGATCCCGAAGGCGTCGCCCTGAAACCCGAGAACGTGCTCGCCGTGGGTGGCTATCGCAGCGTCGGCGAGATGTTCGAGGCCGCCATCGAGCGTTTTAACGATCGCGTGGCCATGCGCCACCGCGACCGCACCGCCCAGCAATGGCTCGACCTGAGCTGGCTCGACCTGCGCAAGGCCGTGCACGAGGTGGCTGCGGGGCTCATCGACGTCGGCGTGCAGCACGGCGATCGCGTGGCCATCCTGTCGGCCAGCCGCCTCGAGTGGGCGCTGACCGACCTGGCTTGCCTGGTCAGCGGTGCAGTGACCGTCCCCATCTACCCCAGCAACCTGTCGCACGAGGTCCACTACGTGCTCGAGCACAGCGGCGCGCGGGTGGTGGTGTGCGAGGACCGCGAGCAGCTGGGCAAGGTGCTCGAGGTGTGGGACCGCCTGCCCGAGCTCGAGCTGGCGGTGCTCCTCGACGGCAAGGTCAAGGCCGACGACGAGCGCCTGTGCACCTTTGTCCGCCTGCGCGAGCGCGGTCGGGCCCGGCTCGCCGAGCATCCCGCGTGCGTGGCCGGGCGCCGCGACCAGGTGCGGCCCCCCGACGCCGCCACCATCGTGTACACCTCGGGCACCACGGGCCCACCCAAGGGCGCCCTGCTCACCCACACCAACGTGCTGTTCGAGCTGCACGCCATGCGCGGCGTGCTCGAGGTCGACACCAGCGACGAGACCCTGCTGTTCTTGCCCCTGGCCCACATCTTTGGCCGCGTGGGCTTTCTGGCCATGCTGCAGTTCGGCTACATCGTCAGCTTCGCCGAGAGCATCGACCGCGCCATCGACAACATGCAGGAGGTGCGCCCCACCTTCGTGTTCAGCGTGCCGCGCATCTACGAGAAGGTGTACGAGAAGGTCATGGCCGGGGTGCGCGGGGGCGGCCGCATAAAGCGCCAGCTCTTCGCCTTCTCCATGGCCGTGGGCCGCGCCGTGAGCCAGCGCCGGCAGGCGCAGAAGGGCATCCCGCCCCACCTGTACTTCAGCTTTCAGGCCGCCAAGCTGCTGGTGTTCAACACCCTCAAGAACACCTTCGGTGGCGAGCTGCGCTTCTTCATCTCCGGCGGTGCGCCCCTGGCGCGCGAGATCGCCGAGTTCCTGCACGCTGCCGACATTTTGGTGCTCGAGGGCTACGGCCTGACCGAGGACGTCGCCGCGGCCAACGTCAATCGCCTGGGCAGCTTCGCCTTCGGCACCGTGGGGCCGCCCCTGGACGGCGTCGAGCAGAAGATCGCCACCGACGGTGAGATCCTGATTCGCGGCCACAACGTGTTCAAGGAGTACTACAAGAATCCCGAGGCCACTGCCGAGGCCATAGACCCCGAGGGTTGGTTCCACACCGGCGACATTGGCGAGTTCGACGCCGCGGGCCGCCTGCGCATCACTGACCGCAAGAAGGATCTCATCGTCACCGCGGGCGGCAAGAACGTGGCGCCCCAGAACCTCGAGAACCTGCTCAAGACCCAGGCCATCGTCAGCCAGGCCATGATCGTCGGCGACAAGCGCAAGTACCTGGTGGCCATCCTGACCCTCAATCCCGACGAACTTTTGCGCATCGCCGAGCGGCACGCGATCGCCTTCGATGACCTGGGAGACCTGGTCGAGCACCCCGAGGTTCAGCGCCAGGTCGACAAGGCCGTGGCCCGGGTCAACCGCGACCTGGCCTCGTACGAGACCATCAAGCGCTTTGCCTGCGTGTGGCCAGATTTCGAGGTGGGCGAGGAGCTCACTCCCTCGCTCAAGATCAAGCGCAAGGTCACCGGTCAGAAGTACCGAGACAAGATCGAGGCGCTGTACGCCGACGCCGGCGCGACCGGAGGCGACATCAGATCGGAGGCGGCACCTTCATGAGCCAGGCCCTCCTGTTCATCCGCAACAACATGTACCTGCCCGTCGAGCGCGGCTGGGTGGGCTTGTGGTCGCTCATCGGCTGGCTCATCCAGCAGCTGGTGTTCGCCATCATCGTCGTCGTGGCCCACGCCCTGGTGGCGATCCGCGATGTGTACCGGGTGGTCGACCGGGTGATCCTGTTCGTCGAGAAGACCATCCTGGTCGTCGGACTGTGGGTGATGTCCCTGGCCGTGTTCGTGGTGGCGGTAGACCGCTGGCTCGACGTCATCAACCTCGGCTGGTTCTGGGCCACCAAGCTGGCCCTGTTCCTGATGATCTGGGTCGGTTTCATCGGCGCCAGCGTGGCGGTCAAGGAGCGCAAGCACCTGACCATCGACGTGGCCAGCCGCGCCCTCGGCCCCCGGGGCGGACGCATGGCCGCATTCTTTGCCAACATCGCCTCGGCAGCGTTCTGCCTTGTGCTGCTCAAGCCCTCGATCGCCTACGTGCAGGAAGCCTTCAAGTTCGGCGACGTCGAGGGCGTGTTCCCGGTGCCGCTGTGGATCGTCGAGCTGGTCATCCCCTTCAGCTTGCTGGTCATGGCCGCCCGCTTTGTCGAGAACATCTTTCGCGAACCCGTGGACGTCGAGCTCCTGCGCGCCGAAGGCAAGCGCCCCGGTCCGCGCGCCAGCATGGGTTTGGCCCGCGACCCCATGGCCGCCAAGGACGTGATCATCGCGGGGCTTCTGCCCGGCTTTTTGCTCGGCGCGGTCGCGGTCTTTTACTTCAACGCCAGCCCGGGCTGGCTCACCCTGGTGGCCTGCATCCTGCTGCTGGTCATCGGTGCGCCGCTGTTCGTGCTCATCGGCGTCGCCACCCTGCTGGCGGTGGGCGTCATGGGCAACGGCGAGCTGGTCAGCGTCACCGAGGACATGTTCGGCGCGGTCAAGAAGGAGGTGCTGCTGGCCATCCCCTTCTTCATCCTGTCCGGCGCCATCATGACCGCGGGCAGCATCGCCACCCGCCTCATCGGCTTCGCACGCTCCCTGGTGGCGGGAATTCCGGGCGGCATGCTGGCAGCGACGGTGGTGGCCTGCGTGCTGTTCGGGGCGATCTCGGGCTCGGCGCCCGTCACGGTCATCGCCATCGGCGGCATCATGCTGCCGGCCCTGGTCAAGGAGCGCTACAGCGAGGACCTGTCCATCGGCCTGGTGACGACGGCAGGCGCCATCGGCATCCTTATCCCGCCCAGCATTCCGCTCATCATCTACGCCATCATGGCGCCGGTCGAGGGCCACGCCCTGTCCATCCGCGACCTGTTCATCGCCGGCGTCCTGCCAGGCCTGCTGGTGGCCGTGGTGCTGGCCACCTACGCCATCTTCAAGCTGCCCGACGAGCGCTTTCGCAACCACGAGCACTTCTCGCTGAGCGGCATCGGTCGCGCCTTCAAGGACGGCGTGTTCTCGGTGCTGCTGATCCTGCTCATCTTCGTCGGTATCTACTTTGGCTTCTTCACCGTGGTCGAGGCCGCCGCGGTGTCTGTGATCTACGCCGTGCTGGTCGAGCTGGTGCTGCAGCCCACGCTCAACCTGCTGAGCGCGCCCGCGGGCGAGCGCAAGCGCTTTGGCGACTACATCGAGTTCAAGCCCAGGGACATGCCGCGCACCTTCATCGACTCCAGCGTGATGATGGGCTCCATCTTCCTGATCCTGGTGCTGGCCATGGCCCTGAACCGCTTCCTCACCGAGGAGCAGATCCCCGACGCTGCCACCGCCTGGATCTCGGGTTTCATCTCCAGCAAGCTCAGCTTCCTCATCATCATGAACCTGTTCTTGCTGGTGCTCGGCTGCCTCATGGACATCATGTCCGCGATCATGATCGTGGCGCCCCTGCTGGCTCCCATTGCGATTCACTACGGCATCGACCCCATCCACTTCGGCATCATCTTCGTCGTCAACTTGAGCATCGGCTACATCACGCCGCCCATCGGCCTGAGCCTGTTCGTGGCGTCGAGCGTGTTCAACAAGCCGCTCACCCAGGTCATCCGCGCCTCCTTCCCCTACACCGTGATCATGCTGGTGGCCCTGGTCGGGGTCACCTACGTGCCGGCTTTCAGCCTGTTTTTGCTCGGTGACGCCTCGGCACCCCAAAGCGAGGCCTGCCAGCAGTACGTGGCCTGCCAGAAGGCGGTTGACCAGAAGCGCGGCAGCGCCACCCCGGATCTCGATGCGCGCTTCGGGCCCGAAGCAGAGTGCTGGGAGCGGCCCTTCTTCACGTCCAAGGCCACCGCGGCTTGCACCGAGGCCCTCGAGGAGCTGCGCGACGACGACGAGTTGCATCCCCTGCCGGCGGTCTGTGGGGGGGATGGGGACGAGGATGAAGCGGGCGACGACTCCGAGGATGCCGTGGACGCTGCGCCTGCCACCGATGACGTGCAGCCCGCCCCGGGCGTGCCGGCACCCGACAAAGGTGCACATGCGGACGCCTCGGCACCCCCGGAACCGATCGATGACAGCGAGACCGCCGGCGAGGCGGCCGCAGACACACCCTGAGGTCCTCCCCCGGGACCTCGCGCCCCTTCTCTCGTGACCCCCGTCCTTTCCGGTGCCCATCTCGACAGCCCTTGCGACCCTGCGAGGCCCGTGGAAGCATGCGCGCCGTGTGATCACCGACGTCAATCGGGGGACCAAGGAGCGTCACGCATGGCCAAGGTCGACGTTCTCGAAGCCAAAATCCACGCCATAGGCGCCGAGCTGTTCGCGGCCACCAAGGGCACCCAGCCCTCGATCTTCGACAAGGGTTTCTGGAACGGGAAGATCATCGACTACTGCATGGCCCACGAGGCCTTCAAGGTCGAGATGTTCCGCTTCGTCGACGTCATGCCCATGCTACGCGACGCCGACAACCTGGCCCGCCACGTCAAGGAGTACTTCACCCGCCAGGGGCTGGAGCTTCCGGCGCCGGTCAAGACCGCCGTGCTCGGCGCCACCGCCTTCGGCGGGCTGGGCGCGCGCATGGCCGCGGGCACCATCGAGAAAAACGTGCTCGACATGGCCCGACGCTTCGTCGTCGGTTCGTCGCCGACCGAGGCCCTGCCGGCGCTGAAGAAGCTGCGCGACGACAACATCACCTTCACCGTGGATCTGCTGGGCGAGGCCACGGTGAGCGAGGAGGAGAGCGAGGCCTACCAGAAGCGCTACCTCGAGGTCATCGACGTGCTCACGGCCGAGAAGGACCGCTGGCGCGACAACGACATCCTCGACCGCGGCCCCGACGGCCCGCTGCCCAAGGTCAACGTGTCCATCAAGGTCAGCGCCCTGTACTCGCAGATGGACTCCCTGGCTCACGACGCCAGCCTCGCCGCCCTCAAGCAGCGGCTGCGCCCCATCCTGCTGCGGGCGCGAGAGACCGGCGCCTTCGTCAACCTCGACCTCGAGCAGTACGCCCTCAAGGACCTGACCTTCGACCTGTTCATGCAGCTCGTCGACGAGCCCGCCTTTGCCGATTACCCGCACTGGGGCGTGGTCATCCAGGCCTACCTTGTGGATTCCTTTGCCGACGCCGAGCGCCTGATCAAGTGGGCCAAGAAGCGCAAGGTCCCGACCACGGTGCGCCTGGTCAAGGGCGCCTACTGGGAGTCCGAGACCATCTGGGCCCGGCAGCGCGGCCACGCGGCCCCGGTGTTCACCCGCAAGCAGGACACCGACGCCAACTACGAGCGGGTGACCCGCTTGCTGCTGGACGCCTACCCGACCATCCGCCTGGCCGTGGCCAGCCACAACATTCGCTCCATCGCCCACGCCATCGCCTACACCCGCGAGCGGGGCCTTCCCGACAGCGCTCTCGAGCTGCAATCGCTCATTGGCATGGCCGAGCCCATCCGTGCCGGCACGGTGAAGATGGGCCTGCGACAGCGCGTGTACGCGCCCGTGGGCGAGCTGCTGCCCGGCATGGCCTACTTCGTGCGCCGCCTGCTCGAGAACACCTCGAACGAGGGTTTCATGCGGCAGAGCTTCGTCGAGGGTGCCTCGATGGACGAACTGCTGCGAGCGCCCCAGGCGAGCGCGCCCGTCGTCGAGGGCACGAACAAGAAGGCCGCCTCCGAGATCCCGCCCTTTCGCAACGAGACGCCCACGGGCTGGGCCAGCGCCGACAACCGCCAGCGCATGCTCAAGGCCCTTGAGAAGGCACAGAAGAACCTGGGCCGCGAGCTGCCCGTGGTCGTCGACGGCAAGGAGATCCGCACCGGCCAGCTGCACGACAGCCACAATCCCTCGCGCAGCGAGCAGGTGGTGGCCAGACAGCACCTGGCCCGCGGCGACGAGGCCGAGGCCGCGGTGAAGGCCGCGCGGGCCGGTTTTGCCGCCTGGCGCGATACCCCGGCCACCGAGCGCGCCCAGGTGCTGCTGCGCGCGGCCCAGCTGATGCGCGAGCGACGCTTCGACCTCGACGCCCTGGTCGTGCTCGAAGCCGGCAAGACCTGGCGCGAGGCCGATGCCGACGTGGCCGAGGCCATCGACTACCTCGAGTACTACGCCCGCGAGGTGATCCGCCTGGGCACCGCGCGGCGCATGCAGCCCTACATGCCCGGCGAGGACAACCTGTACCTGTACGAGGCCCGGGGCGTGGCGGTGGTGCTCGGGCCCTTCAACTTCCCCCTGGCCCTGCTGTGCAACATGACCGCCGCCGCCCTGGGCGCGGGCAACACCGTCGTCATGAAGCCCTCGCGCGCCACACCGGCGGTGGGGTACGAGCTGTTCCGCATCCTGCGAGAAGCCAAGGCTCCCGCTGGCGCGCTTCACCACGTGCCCGGTACCGGCGCCGAGATCGGCCGCTTGCTGGTCGAGCATCGCGACGTGGATCTCATCGCCTTCACCGGTTCCACCGAGGCCGGGGTAGACATCCTGCAGCGCGCCGCCGTTCTGCAGCCCGGCCAGCAGCACATCAAGAGCGTGATCTGCGAGATGAGCGCCAAGAATGCGATCATCGTCGACGACGACGCGGACCTCGACGAGGCCGTGCGCGCGGTGCTGGCCGCGGCCTTTGGCTACGCCGGCCAGAAGTGCTCGGCCTGCTCCCGTGCCGTGGTCCTGGACAAGGTGTACGAGGCCTTCGCCGGCCGCCTGATCGAGGCCACGCGCTCCTTGCAGGTGGGCGAGGCCACGGATCCCGCCACCATCATCCCCCCCGTCATCGACGCCGACGCCCGGCAGCGCGTGCTGGACCTTGTGCGCGTCGGACGCGACGAGGCCACGGTGTTGCTCGAGGTCGAGCCCCCGCCGGGAGGCTGCTTCGTGGGACCCGTGATCTTCGGTGAGGTGCCCAGGCAGGCGCGCATCGCCCAGGAGGAGATCTTTGGCCCCGTGCTCTGCATGCAGCGCGCCCGCGACTTCGACGAGGCCCTGGCCATCGCCATGGACAGCCGCTACGCACTGACCGGCGGACTGTTCTCGCGCAGCCCGGCGCACATCGAGCAGGCCAGGCGCGAGTTTCGCGTCGGCAACCTGTACATCAACCGCAGCATCACCGGCAGCACCGTCGAGCGGCACCCCTATGGTGGCCTGCGCCTGTCTGGCATGGGCAGCAAGTCTGGCGGTCCGGACTACCTCAGGCAGTTCATGCACGCGCGTTCGATCGCCGAGAACTCCATGCGCCGAGGCTTCGCACCGGAAGCGGAGGCCGAGGCCGGCGACAGCTGAACGCAGCCGGGCGTCAGGTCACGACGCGCGGCCCCACGCCTTCACCACACCACACTACCTCGAAGCCACACCAGGTGCAGGTCGGTGTCGTACCAGGCGCTGTTGGACCACTGCCGCGTGTAGGCATATTCCACCCGGCCATCCAGCGCCGGGATCCACGGGCTGGCCTCGTCGTCGGGAGCCCAGCCCAGGCCCAGACTCGCGCGCGGGGTGAGTCTCAGGTCGTGGCGGTCCTGGCCCGTGCTGGCCCCGGCGGCATCGAGGGCCACCCAGCCATCGTAGGCACGCTCCTCGACGTCGACGGCGAGCTCGAGGACCCCGTCGAGGGGCAGCAGCAGCTTGAACACGGCGCCGCCGCGGTGACCAGAGTAAAAGAACTCGTCCCCGAGGAAGGAGAACTGCGACTCGCTCAGCTTGCGTGTGAGCAGACCACTGGGGCCAATGGCCCAGCGATAGCTGTAGTCGAGCTGCAGGCCCGCGCTGTCCCACAGGCCCTGCCCCAGGTGAACACCGGCCTCCAGCTGCTGATCCAGGGGATCCCTGGCCGCCGCCGGACGCGGGTACCAGCGCAAGCCGTAGCGCAGGCGCGGAGACAGGGTGCTGCGCGTGGGCAAGGTCCAGGCCAGTCCCGTGCCGAGCCAGGTATCCACCGAATCCGAGGGGGTGTCGTCATAGAACCAGCGGTAGGCAGCCTCGACGCTGCCGTGCACCCGGAGTCCCAACAGCGGTTCGATCGCGAGCCGCGCCCTGGCAGCCGGGCGAACGACATTGAGCACGGCGAAGCTGTCGTCGTTGCGCAGGGTGTCGACGGTGGCCTCGAGCACCAGCTCGTTTTCACCGTCGTCGCCCCAGGCCGGGTTGGCGAAGAGGTAGAGCTGGTGCTGGTGCGACAGCAGCTCGGGATGCAACATGTACGCGTGCAGGTCCCCGGCATAACCCGCGGACCAGATGTCCGCGAAGTCCATCCCCAGGTCGACGCTCGGCCATAGCAGCAGGTCGCCTTCCCGGGATCCGTCCTGGTACACATTGCTGGTGTAGACACTTCCCAGGGCCAGCTCTGCGCGAGGCCCCTCGGCGCGGAGCCCGGGGCCAAGCCAGAGCAGCGCGAGGGCAAGGACAGGCCCAGGGCGCAGCGTGCGTTCAGTTCGAACCTTTGCCCTGCGAATCGTTCTTGCCCTTGTCGCCGCCACCCGGACCCTCGTGCTTGCGGATGCGCCGTTGATCGTCGCCGCGCTTGCGGTCCCGGTGACGTCGCCGGAAGCGATGTTCCTTGCCGTCCTGGATGCCATCGCCATCGCGATCGACGAAGGGTTCTTTTTTGTCCGCATCGCCGTCCTGGTCCTTGCGCTGCTGGGGAGGGGCGGGCTGGCTGCTCGGTGGCGAGGGCTCGGCGCGCAGGGGGCCGGTCTCGATCAGGAGTCCCACACCGATCACGAGGAGCAGCTTGCGCAGCACGACATCTCCTCATCAGCCCAGGCCACAGGGGTGCCGCCGGCTAGCGACCGCGACCGCGGGTCGAACCCGGGCTGGTGGTTCCCTGGTAATTATCGCACACGCCATCGCCATCGCCATCGACGAAGCCCAGGCCGTGTCCTGCCCCGCCGCCAGGGCCGCGGGATGTTCCCTGCATCCTGCCCGCACGCAATGCCTGGCGATGCTGGCCGCGCTTCATGGCGCCGTTTCGCTCGCCCTTGCCGCCCTGTGACTCCAGCGTGCCTCGCGCGTGGTCGTTGACACCATCCTCGTTGCGATCGCTGTAGGCCTTGCTGCGACCCTGCGCCTGCGAGCCCTTGCCGTTGTGCGAACCGTCGCGGAGCTGGGTTTGCGTCCGGGTCTGAGTACGCTGTTGCACCTGGGCACCCTGCGCGGTCTGCTCGCCGTCGCGAAGCTGGCTGCGGGTCTGGGTCTGGGTGCGGGTCTGGGTCTGGGTGCGGGTCTGGGTCTGGGTGCGCTGTTGCACCTGGGCACCCTGCGCGGTGTGCTCGCCGTCGCGAAGCTGGCTGCGGGTCTGGGTCTGGCTGCGCTGTTGCACCTGTGTCCCCTGAGGCTCCTGGTTCTGCGCCTGGCTCTCGTCCTGAGCCTGCTCACTGCTCGTGGCCGACGCCTGCTGCTCGTGCCCCGCGGGTGCCGAGCTGGGCTCACTTGCGGCGCGCAGGGCGGGAGCCAGGGCCAGTGCTGCACAGGATGTCCAGATCATGAGTTGCGACGACATGGTCTCTCCTTCTGTCGCGGGTCTTGTTTCCCGCTTCCCCCGTGGTCTGGGCACTGAGAGAGCACGAATCAGGCCATGCGGAGAAAACATGCAAAATACCGTAATTATTAATGTTATTAATACTCGCCGACACGCCGGGGTGGCCATCTCGACGTCTTGGTCGAACCATCCTCGACCTGAGCGTCGACGACACACTCACAGGCCGTACTTGGCAATCTTGTAGCGTATGGCGCGCTCGCTGAGCTGCAGGGCTCGCGCTGCTGCGCTCTTGTTGCCCGCGTGCTTGGCCATGGCCTCGCGGATCAGGCGCACCTCCAGCGCCTCCACTTGCGCCTCCAGACCGGAGTTCTCGGGGCTGTCCGCGCCGCCGGGGGCCTGGTCCCGGGATGGCGGCGGCGAGCTCAGCTCGGCGGGAAAGTCGTCGAGGCCCAGCCAGGCGCTGTCGGCCAGGACCACCGCGCGCGCGATCCAGTTCTCGAGCTGGCGCACGTTGCCTGGAAATGGCCAGCGCTGCAGTGTGTCGAGGGTGGCCGCGTCGACGGTCTCGATCATCGTGCTGGTGAGATCCGCGTGCTTGCGCAGGAAATAGTCGACCAGCAGCGGAATGTCCTGCGGGCGCTCACGCAGTGGCGGAATGCGCACCGAGACCACGTTGAGCCGGTAGTACAGGTCCTCGCGAAAGAGCCCCTGGCGCAGGCGCTCCTCGAGGTCGCGGTGGGTGGCAGCCACGATGCGCACATCGACGGTGCGGGAACTCGTGCCGCCCACGCGCTCGAAGGTCCCGGACTGCAGCACGCGCAGCAGGGTGACCTGAACCGGCAACGGGATGTCGCCCACCTCGTCGAGAAACAGCGTTCCACCGTCGGCCAGCTCGAAGCGGCCCTGGTGCACCGCCAGGGCACCGGTGAACGAACCCTTCTCGTGCCCGAACAGCTCGGACTCGACCAGGCTCTCGGGCAGGGCCGCGCAGTTGACGGCGACGAAGGGCTTGTGGCGTCGGGGCGAGGCCAGGTGCACGCCGCGCGCCAGCAGCTCCTTGCCGGTCCCCGACTCACCGAGGATGAGCAGGGGGGCACGGGAGGGCGCCACCTTGAGTGCCAGTGCCTTGACCTGTTGCATGGCGGGACTGTCGCCCACCAGGTCGTGCAGGGCGCCGCTGGCCTCGGCCAGGTTGCGCAGGCCACGCACCTCGCGATCCAGGCTCACGTGCTCCAGGGCCTTCTCGATCAGGGCCTCGAGCCGCTCCAGGTCCACCGGCTTGGCCACGAAGTCATAGGCGCCCGCACGCATGGCGCGCACCGCGTCGTCCACGGTGCCGTAGGCGGTGAGCACCAGGGCCTGCAACTCGGGCTGGCTGCTCTTCAGGCTGCGCAGCAGGCTCACGCCGTCGGGGCCGCCCAGCCTGAGGTCCGTGAGCAGGAGATCACAGGTGTGTTCCTGAGCACGCTGCGTGGCCTCACTGGCACTCGCCGCCTCGATGACGTGATAGCCGCGTTTACGCAGGTAACCCGCGAGCGTGGTGCGCTGCGGAGCGTCGTCCTCGACCAGAAGAAGGGTGTGTGCACTGGCGGTCACGGCAACCTCGTTGTGGCTGGAATTCGCACCTCGACCGTGGTGCCATCCCCCGCGCTGGATCGGAGCTGGAGGTCCCCTCCGTGGGCCTCGACCAGACGGCGCACGATGGGCAGGCCCAGCCCCGTGCCCCTGGCCTTGGTGGTCACGAAGGGCTGCTGCACCCGGGCCAGAGTCTCGCCGTCCATGCCGGGACCATTGTCCTCGATGTGCAGGCTCAGCGTACCGTCGGCGAGGACCGCGCGCAGCTTCACTTCACCGTGCGCGGGTACCGCGTCGAGAGCGTTGCCCACCAGGTTGGTCAGGATCTGGCCCAGGCGCTGGGTGTCAAGCACGACGCTGCCATCCGCTCCAAGGTCGACGGCCAGGCGCTTGTCCTCGACCTGGGCGCGCAATAGCAGCGGAGCCAGCACCTCGTCGAGCAGGGCCCGCAGGGGCACCTGTCGGCGCTCCAGTGTCAGCGGCTTGCCCAGCTCCAGGAACTCGCTCACCACCCTGTTGACGCGCTCGGACTCTCCCTGCAGCACGCCGAGCAGCTGCTCGAACTCGGCGCGCTCGGCCGCCGGTACCTCGAACTCCCGGCGCAGGCGCTGCCCGACCATGCCCAGAGTGTTGAGGGGATTGCGCAGCTCGTGGGCCACCGTCGCCGCCATCTCCCCGAGAACCTGCCAGTGCCGGGCCTGGTCCTCCCGCGCCTGCAGGGCGAGCTCCTGTCGTCGACGAGCCCGTTCGCGGCGCTCGAGCAGCGCCGTCACCCCCAGGGCGAGAAATACCAGCCCAACCAGCACCGCAAGCAAGACCCTTTGCTGCCGCGCCAGGTGCGCCCGCGCCTGCACCAGGGGTGTGGCGTCGATGCCGATGCGCAGCAGTGCCCGACTGTCGTCGGGGAGTGTGAAGGGCATCAGCCCCTCGAGGACCGGGGACTCGCCGGGTTGATGGCGAAGCTGTAGTTGCCTGCCGTGCAGCGCTGCGTCGAGCGCCGCGTCCTCGCTCCAACCCAACAGTGCGGGTGGCTGCCGCGATGAAGCCAGGATGCCCTCCTGGTCCTGCAGCACGACGTAGCGCACGCCGTCGCCTACCACGCTGTTGAGCAGCCTCGCCATCCCCGTTTCGCGGCGCAGGTCCTGCAGCTCCTGCAAGCTGCGGCACCCCAGGACCCTGCGATCGTCGTCCAGGGCGCGGGAGCAATACAGACTCGCAGCCGCCACCGCGCCGTCGTCGACCAGGACGCCCGGCGGTGCCTTCAGTACCTGTGCGCGCACGGCGGCAAAGCGAACGGCGTCGAGCACACCAGGATCCCCCCCGGCGTCGGCGGCGGACCACCACGCCACCAGGTCTTCTTCCTTTGCAACCGTGGCGCGCGTCGCGTGGTCACTGGCTCCCGCCAGGCGCCCGACCGCGTGCACCAGCTGCTGCTCGCCCAGGTCCATCACCAGGTCCAAAGCCGTGGTGGCCTGGCGCGTTCCCTCAACCACCAGCCTCGCCACCGAGTTCGCGTGCTGGGCAAAGCCCAGCTCGAGCTGGTCCAGGCTGCGATCCATCTGGCGCAGCGCCACTCCACCCGCCACCGCGGCCACGGATACCGCGAGCAGGGGGAGCAGCCAGGCATACCGCGAGCTGGACATGTCAGCGCCTCACAACGAACCAGATGGCGATCACCGGAAAGGAGCGATGACCAGGCGTGGTTCGCGCTTGCTGTAACAAAAGCAGGGACAGTGCCAGCTTCGCAAGCTGCCCTGCGCGGTCCGTCGACGAGCCGGAGCCCCGCTCGACAGCGTGTCTGCGAGCCCTGGAGTCGATACCTGTTTTGGTCCTTCGACGGTGTCGTCGCGCCTTCGACGTTTTTGTCGGGTCGCGTCCACGCCATGGTGAGCTACCTCACGGCGCGCCCCAACTGTCATGGCCGCGGACGCCGTGAGGACCCGCGCCGGAGCTGGCCCGCCCTATGCTTCAGAGCGGCCGCAGCTCTGCGCGGTCACAGTCAGCGCAGTCGCCATGATGAAGGAGGTGTTCATGCGGACATCGTCGGGAATTTTTTTGTCTCGGGCCGCCTGGCTGTGCACCACCGCGGTGCTCCTGGCGCCTCTCGCTGCGCGGGGCGAAGAGACGGACGCGCCGCTGCAGCTCGACGCCACAGCCGTCGATGCACCGGTCACCGCGAACAGTTCCGGGACGGTTGCCACGCCCCTTACCGCCGAGACCGAGGCCACTGTCAACCCGCGCTGGCATCAAGATCTTGGCATCGATCTGGCCTTGCGTCTGGACGCCTTCGTGACCCAGGGACAAACCTTCGCGGTGGACCTGGCCGACGGACACAGCGAGGGCTGGCACGGCGTCAATGGCGCCCTGGATATCGAGCTGGCCTACGCGCCTCCCCTGCCCTCTCCCTGGCGCATTGTTTCCGTCGCCCTGGGCGTGGGGTACACGCCCTTCATCGGCACCGGCCTGGCCTCGTGGCGCGCCTACACCCCCACCGGCGAGGGTGTGAGTCACCTCACCACGACCTACCGCTACGACTGGGCCGTGCACCTGATCCCCATCTCCTTCGGGCTCCGCGTACAGCTCCCCCTCGAGACCTTCACGGGGCCGCTGCCGGTTCGCGTCGACACCGAAGCGGGCTTTGCCGGCGGCCTGGCCTTTGCCTCGTCGAGCCTGACCGTGGATGGCGCCGACGTCCCCTTTGCCCGCGATGTGGGGAGTTCGGATTTCGGACTGGGCTACTACCTGGGCGCCGGCATCAGCGTTCCCGTACCACCCGCCCTGGGCAGCGTGGTCGTGAGCTACCGCTACAGCGCCGTGCGCCTGGACTTTCACCGCCCCGACTTCAACGCCACCTGGGGCGATCTCGGTGGCCACCACGGGATGGTGGGCTACCGGCTGGAGCTGTGACCGTGCACAGGCAACTCGAGCAGTTCACGAGGAGGATTGCAGCATGACACGACATATCGCATGGACCCTGATGCTGGGGACGAGCCTGGTCTCGCTGAGCTGCGACGACAGGCCCTTTGTCACGGCCGTGGACCTGCCGCTGCAGGTCATCGCGCTGACACCGGGACACCAGGCCACGCGTGTGGGCCGGGACAGCACAGTGACCGCGGTCTTCAACCTCGACCTGGTGCCAACCAGCGTCGAGAACAGCGCCAACTTCTACCTGGAGGCCCTGCCCGAAGGTGAAGCGCCGCTGCGCATCGAGGCCACCATCGTTTATCAGGGGGCGAGTGGAGACACGGCGCCCCGGGCCGTGCTCACGCCCGCGGTGCTGCTCGACTACTCCAGGCGCTACCGCGTCACCCTGGGGACCGGGATCCAGCGCCAGGCCGACGAGGATCAAAACCTCCCGGCAGGACAGCTGCCGGTGCAGGTCCAGGCCGTGTTCACCACGGAAGATCCACCGCCGCTGCTGCTCGTCTCGGCGCAACCGGGAGCAGGTGTGGTCGGCGTGGCACGCGCAGCCCAGCTGACCCTGACCTTCAGCGAGCCCTTGAACTGCGATTCCCTCGAGGCTGGCGTGCAGGTGCTGGAACAGTTCGATGGGCATCCGCACACCAGCGCCGCCGACCGCAGCGTCCCGGGACAGTGGGATTGCCGGGAGCCGGCAGACCCCGAAGACAGCTCCTGCGAGAATGGGCAATGCAGCGCCGTGTTCACGCCTGGGCAGGCTTTCGCCTACTCCTCGACCCTCCGGGTGCGTTTGAGCGGAGGCCGCCGTGACGACGGCGCCATCGAGAGTTTCCGCGCCACGGCCAGCGGCGGCCAGCTCCCGGCCAGCATCGAGGTCGCCTTCGTCGTGGAGCACCCCGACCCGCTGGCGCTGATCGCGCTCAGCCCGGGCCCCGATACCGAGCAGGTCCCCCTGGATGCGGTGATCGCGGCCGGCTTCTCCGAGGCGCTGGAGTGCGGCACGGTCAACCTCGACACGGTGCACGTGGCCATGCTGCGCGACCCTCTGCGCGGCGGTGATCGCATCGATCTCACCGGCACCATCAGCTGCAGTGGCGACGAGATGCTGGGCTTCGAAGCAGATATCGACTTTGACTGGTCGGCTCAGATCGAGCTGACCCTGGCCGGGGGTGCCTTCGTGGCCAGCAGCTACCCCGGCGATGCCATCGAGAGCGCCCGGGCCACCTCGCAGGGCGGTCAGCTGGCGGACGACGTGGTGATGCGTTTTTGGGCCCTGGATCCCCCCGCCTTGAGCGTGCTGTCCACCACCCCGGGCGCGGGTGCCCAGGATGTGGCCGTGGACAGCCACGTCACCGTCGTGTTCAGCGAGGCCATCGCCTGCGACTCGGTACAGGCTGCGGTGTCCGACACCTCGCTGCACGTGACCGAGCTCGCAGACGATGGCAGCGCGATCCTGCACACGGTGGACCTTGTGTCCTGCGCCGGCGCCACCCTGGAGCTGGATGGCGTGCCGGACTACAGCCTCAGTGGCGTCGTC
The DNA here is from genome assembly GCA_043821645.1 of Pseudomonadota bacterium. Lineage (GTDB taxonomy): Bacteria > Myxococcota > JACRCW01 > JAFGSX01 > JAFGSX01 > JBDRCO01. The sequence goes on from JBDRCO010000043.1 coordinate 61,435, forward strand.
ACCTGGACCCTCCCCGCGACCCTGGCCTCGCTGCGCGCCACCAGCCGTGGCGGTCATCTGGACGGCGGCTACAGCTTCAGCTTCCGGGCACAAGACCCGCCACCGCTGCGCGTGCTGTCGACGAACCCCGCCGCCGGTGCTGAGGGGGTCTCGCTGGACGCCAACATCACCCTGACCTTCAGCGAGCCCGTGAACTGCGCCACGGTCCAGGCCGCGATCTCCGACACCACCCTGCACCTGGCCGAGGTCGACGACCAGGGCGGCAGCGTGGCGCACACGCTGGCACTGCTGTCGTGCAGTGACGCCACCGTGGTGCTGGATCCCGCGCCCTCGTTCACCCTCTCCGGCCTGGTCACGGTGACCGTTCCGGCGACGCTGGCGTCCCTGCGCCAGACCAGCCACGGTGGCACCCTCGAGGGTGGTGTCGTCTTCGGCTTCCGGGCCGCGGATCCCCCGCCGTTGCTGGTCACCAGCACCTTCCCGGGAGGTGGCGCCACCACCGCAGATCTGGGCACCGATCTGGTCGTCACCTTCAGCGAGGCCATCGACTGCAGCACGGTGGAAGTTGCGGGCATCATCATCCAGGAGACGCTGGACGACGGCAGCATCGACAGTGGTCACAGTGTCACCATCACAGCCTGCAGCGCTGCGGTGCTTCGGCTCGACCTGGCCCGCGACCTCCAGCTGTCGTCGACGGTGGTGGTGAGCCTGCCCGAGGCCATCCGCTCGGCCCGGGCCACCAGCCGCGGCGGCAGCCTGGCCGGTGGCTACACCTGGGTCTTCGGCACCGCCAACCCCCCCGCTCTGCTGGTGGTGTACACCTCACCGGGTGACGGGAACATCCTGGTGCCCGTCGACAAGGTGATCCAGATTCGCTTCAGCGAGGGGCTCGACCCGGCCACCGTGAACGAGACCAGCGTCGTGATCGAGGACGTCACCGACGCCATGGCCGTGGTCAGGCTGTGCGACAGCGCGGCCGGACGCACCTGCCAGTATGCCCTCAGCGACGGCGACACCACGATCACGGTGACACCAGCCAGCGACTTTGCCTTCGATCACCGCATCCGCTTCACCCTGACCTCTGCCCTGGCCAGCGCGCGTTCAACGAGCCAGGGCGGTTTTCTGGGCCTCGATCTGGTCTACACCTTCGAGACCACGCCGGTACCGCCCATCGAGGTGGTGAGCCTGGTCCCACCGCCGGGCAGCGCCAGCATTCCGCTGCGGCCCCTGATCTCGGTCGAGTTCAACCAGGATGTGCTGGGCTCCACCGTCGTGGTTGGCGGCTCGCCCGCAGACCTGACCGTGTGGCTCAACCCTGGCACCGCTCCGAACGCCGGGGGCGCGGTGGCACTCACGTGCACGGGCTGCGCTTCGACCGGAACCAGCTTCAGCTTTCAGCCCAGCGTCGACCTCGTCGCGGGCAGCACCTACGTGTTCGCCATCAAGGGCAACATCAATGGTATCCGCGGTGCCTCGGGTGGTGCCTTCATGGTCGACGACTATCTGGCCAGCTACAGCACCAGCACCGGCACCCTGGTGTCCTTCGCCAGCCCCGCGGACATGGAGACCGCGGTGGCGGTCCAGCGCCCGGTGTGCGTGATCTTCGTCGAGGATATCGAGCCGACCTCGATCGACAGCGACAGCTTCGCCGTCGCCTTCGTCAATGACCTGGGTGGCCCAAGTCCGCTGCTGCCTGACCTGGGGTCGACCCCTGCGGGCTACCTGTTCGACGGCGTGGACCCGGCCACGGGCCAGCCCGACTCAGGCTACAGCAGCAACCGCGTGTGCTTCGTGCCAGGACCCGCTCTGTACGGCTGCCGTGCCATCGAAGAACTGCTGCCAGCCGGCGCAGAGATCCAGGTCCACCTCAGCGACGACGTGATCAGCACGGGCGGCACGGCTCTCACCGGTGGCTACAGCCTCCGCTTCTTCACCGGTGGCCTCGAACACCTCGTCGCGTTTGCACACCGCAATACCGTGGGCGGCTCCGGTGCGCTCGAGGGCGCGCAGGAGATCCCGGTCAATGCCTCGTTCGTGCTGCAGTTCAGCGCTCCCGTCCAGGCTTCCAGCGTCGATGCCGCGCTGCAACTGGTGCGCCTGGACAGCGGCGCCGACATCCCGCTCGCGCCTGCCACCCTGGAGGCCGGCGACACCGTGGCCGTGGTGCAGGCCAGCGCCTTGATGCCCTACCTCGGCACGCTTCCCGAAGGCCTGGAACTTCGTGTCACCGGCGGCGCCGAGGGCGTGCGCATGGCCGACGGGCTCTACCTGGACGCGCACCGCAGCGCGCGCTTCTTCACCAGCCCGGCAACCACGGTCGCGCTGTCTCCTCCCCAGGGCGAGAACGCGTACCAGGGCATGACCACGCCCGCCATGTTCAGCCGCCCCATGTACCTGCCCTCGCTCAACACCGGCAGCTTCTTCGCCGTGGACAACACGGATGTGGTGGCGCTGACCGCCATCGTCGCCACCGCCATCGACGATGTGGACTCCGCCGTGCTGGTCCCGGTCCCGGCCTACGTGCTGGGACATGCGATCGAGGTCACAGTGACGTCGGACGCTCGCGACTACCTGGGCAATCCTCTGCCGCAGGACTTCTCGGTCAGCTACGGCGCGATCCAGAGCGGCGCACAGCAGACCTCCTACCTGCCAGATCCCCTCAACGCGGGCAGCGTGAGCCCGACCCAGGGCGCCACGGTGGCCGGGGATCAGGTCTTCACCCTGACCTTCTCCAGCAACATGGCGCGTCTCAAGAACCGCATGCTGGCCACCTCGCTCAACAACGCCAGCCTGAGGATGCGTGAGACCGCCTGCCCCGGTGGCGGCGAGCGGGGCGTTCTCAACCAGTCCAACCGTTTCCTCCTCGGCACGCCAGGACAGCCGGACCGGCTGCAGTTCTGGGCCGACGATCTGTTGCGGCACGGCTGCAGCTACGAGATCCGGCTGGTGCAGAGTGAGTTCGCCAACGTCTACGCCTTCTCCGATGGGGGTTTCAGCGATATCCTCGTCACCGTCACCGCGGAGAGCACGGCACCGACCCTGGCAAGCACGGTCCCTGCCGCGGGTGCCACCAACGTTGCGGCAGACGCCGCACTGGTGGCTCAGTTCAGCGAAGCCATGGACCCGGCGACCTTCGATGCCGCGACCAGCTTCGTGCTCAGTGACGGTGCCCCGGTCAGCGGACAGGTTGTGGTGAGCGGCAGCAGCGCCCGCTTCGAGCCGGACCACGCGCTGCTCGGTGGCGTCAGCTACACCTGGACATTGGGCAACACCCTGACCGACCTGGCGGGAAATGCCTTCGCAGGCGCCACCCGCACCTTCACGGTGGAAGCCATCGCGCCACAGGTGCAGACCATCAGCATCCCCGCGCTCGACAGCCTGCGCGTCACCTTCGACGAGGCCATGGATCCCGCAACCCTCCTCGCGGACGTGGTCGGCAGCGACGGCAGCATCCAGGTTCGCGCCCAGACCGGCGGGGCCACGGTGTGGGGCTGCTGGGAGCTCGACGCGAGCGGTAGCGCGGCCCTCTTCACGCCGCTGGAGCTGTTGAGCCCGGGCGCCAGCTACCAGGTGACGGTCACCACCACACTGACAGACCTGGGTGGCACTGCCATCGCTGCCCCGGTGGTGCAGGTCGTGGTCGCGCCCTGACCTCACACGTGGTCGGATCCGGCCGCCCACCATTGCTCACCACCGCCACCAGCCGTACACTGACTCGACGTCACGTGCCGACCTGAACGGATCGCGGGTCTGGCGAGGATGGGCATGCGCATGCATGAACGGGCTTTTTTTTCACCCTGGCCCATCGTCGTGGGCGCCCTGGCGCTGGTCCTGGCGCCGCTGCGCCCCGCACTCGCCCAGGACAGCACCACACCGGCCTCCGTCGCCCCGGCCTCCCTTCCCGACGAGCCCCCCTTCCCTCCACCTGCGCTTGAAGGCGAGGCCCCGCTGCTTGCCGACGAGCCAGCACCCGCCACCAGCCAGATGGACGCTCCCCCTGCGGCGGTCCCGGTGCCGCCTCCCGCCGACGAGAAAGCCGGCAATCAGGCCGCGCCACGCCGTCCGCCGGCGGCCAGGAACCCGACCTTTGTACAGCCACCGCCACTGCCCCCGGCACCCGACCAGCCGCGCCCGGCCGGACCCGTGCCCGACGACGTCAAGCACGCGCGCGGTATCGCGCTGATGATGATGCAGATCCCGATCGGTGCGCTGTGGGGAGCTGCCGTGGCCGGCACCGGTTTCTTCGCCGCCAGCGCCCTGCTCGCGGCTCCGGGCCTGACCTTGTTCCCGGCTGGTGGCCTGCTCGCGATCGCACCCCTGGCCGTGTCCATCGCCGGCGGCGGCGTGGCCGTGCTGGTCAACCTGGGCACCGCCGTCGTCGTGGACATGCTGTCCGGACATGCCGCCCCCGAGGGCACCACGGGCAAGCTGCTGCTGTGGAGCAGCCTGTACGCGGGGATGGTGGCGGTGGTGGCGGGCCTGCCCCTGGCCATCCCGGTGGCTCTCGCGGCCAGCGGCGTGTTCTCCAATGCCGAGGTCAGTAATGTGCTGGCGTACACCCTCGTGGCCGCCTTGATCCCGGTGGCGGTCGCACCCATGGCGATGCTCGAAGCTGCCAACGAGGCGGGCTACCAGTCTGACCTGCCAGCCTGGTGCTGGCACGCCATGTCCATCTGCAGTCTTGGAACCTATGTCTTCTTCTAGCCGTGGGGCGCTGCTGCTGGGAGTGCTGCTCGTGCTCGTCGCCGCGCGCGGCGCGCAGCACCCGGCGCGCATCCTCGCCTTCGCGGGGAGCGTGGGTCCTGATCAGACACCCCTTGCCCTCGAGCGCGCTATGCAAGCTCTCGACGACGGCAACCGCGTGCCGGCAGAGGTCCTGCTGTTTGGCAGCGGTCAAGCGCTCTGGCCGTCGGTGATGGTGGAGCCTGCCGAGCCGTCTCCATCGCTCGTCGAGGAACTCGGCCGGGTCATGGGCCAGGGCGCCACCCTCGGCGTGCACTACAGGCCCACCAGGCTGCGCGGTGTCGACGGACCGGTCACGCGAGAGGCGCTGCTCGCATCCCTGGGGGCCATGGCCAGGTCCCTCGATCCGCAGGACACCCTGCTGGTGCTGGGCGCAGGTCACGGGGAGCTGACGCCCGACGGAAGCGGCAGCGAGGTCCTGCTGTGGGGTGCGGACCGGCTACGGGTCGAGGATCTGACCACCCTGCTCGACGACGTGGCGCCACAGGCCAGGGTCGCCCTGGTCATCGGCCATTGCTTCGGTGGCGATCTCGCTCGCATCGCCTTTCGCGGTGCAGACCCGGCCTCGCCCCTGGCGCCACGCTGCGGCCTCTTTGCCAGTCCCGGCGATCGCCTGGCCGACGGCTGCGGTGCCCGCCGTGACGACGCGCCGAACTTCGTCGAGCTGGTGTCCCGGGCCCTAGCGCAGGGAGACGCCCGGCTGGACCTCGACGGCGACGGCGCCCTGAGTCTGGTCGAGCTGCATCGCCACCTGCTGCAGACCGATCGCAGCATCAACGTGCCGCTGCTCAGCAGCCAGAGCATCCTGCGGCTGCACCTGGAACCCGCGCCTCTGGTCCAGACGCGACAGATCGGCGAGGTCCTGGCACACAGCTCCGCGCCCCAGGCCGAGTCTCTGCGTCTCCTCGCACGATCGCTTTTTGTCGACGACAGCGCGACAGGCGGCGAGCTGCGCGCTCGCCTCGATGGCCTCGGTGAGGCGATGCAGAGCGCGGCCGCACAGCGCGCGCTGCTACAGGAGGAGCAGGAGCTGTCGCGCCAGGAGCTGGTGGACCGCATCGCCGAGCGCTGGCCATCGCTGCTCAACGCCTACCGCGCGGACTTCGCAGCCACCCTGCACCAGGCCGAGCCCGAGCTGGCAGGCCTGCTTGACGAGGATCTCGCCGCCGCGACCTGGTACGAGGTCGAGCAGGAGCTGCAGCTCCTCGACCGCTGGCAGGGCGAGCAAGAACTCGAACAGGCCCTGTTGCTGCGCCTGGTCCATGCGCTCGAGGAGGCCGTCGTCCTCCCCCTGCTCGAGCAGGAGGACCCGGCCTGGCGGCATGCCCTGCAACCTGTCCTCGACTGCGAGCACGCTCCCCTGGTGCGCGTTCGTATCTGAGCGGCGGCGGACGCGAGCACACTGCACGGCTCGACATCTGTCCGTTGGCAGCCTCGCGCTTTGAGGCTAGCGTCGGGCCATGACCACCCAGGACGTCGACACCCTGATCCTCGGCGCCGGCCTCGCCGGCCTGTCCACCGCCCTCCACCTCGGCGACGGCTACCGCATCCTCGAACGCGAGGCCCACGTCGGTGGCAAGGCTCATACTTTTGTCGAACACGGCCACCACTTCGACGTCACCGGGCACTGGCTGCACCTGCGCACCCCCGAGGTGCAAGCCCTGGTGCAGCGCCTGCTTGGCGACGCCATGGTGCAGCGCGCCCGCCGCGCCAGGGTCTACTCGCACGGCGTGTACACGCTCTATCCCTACCAGGCCAACACCTATGGCCTGCCGCCCGAGGTCGCCGCCGAGTGCGTGACCGGCTTCGTGCGCGCCCGCTGCTGGGATCGCCTCAGTGACACCGCCCCCGAGCCCCAGCTCGCGCCCACGACCTTTGCCGAGTTCATCCTGCAGCGCCTGGGCGAGGGTATCGCCCACAACTTCATGTTCCCCTACAACCAGAAGCTGTGGACCGTGCACCCGCGCGAACTCGATGCCTCGTGGTGCGCCCGCTTCGTGCCCGTGCCCTCGCTCGACGACGTGATCCTGGGCGCACTGGGCCAGTCGCCTCAGGCCCTGGGCTACAACGTGCACTTCCAGTATCCCACCCAGGGTGGCATCGCGCGCCTGCCTCGAGCTCTGCACGGCGCTCTCGACGGGCCGGTCGAGCTGGGCGCTCAGGTCGCCCGCATCGATCTCGACGCGCGCCAGGCCGTGACCGCCGACGGCCGCCGCCTGGGCTTTCGCCACCTGGTGACGACGACGCCCCTCAACCAGCTCTTGGCCATGATGACAGCGCTGCCCGACGACGTGCGCGAGGCCGCCACCCACCTGCGCCACACCACCATCACTTACTTCGACGTCGCTGCGCGCGGCGCCAACCCCGAGCAGCCGCACTGGGTGTACGTTCCCGAGCCACACTTTCCCTTTTACCGCATCGGCTCCTTCACCGCGGTCGAACCCACCATGTCGCCGCCCGACACGCGCAGCTTCTACGTCGAGATCTCGCACCAGGGCGACACCCTGTCCCTCGACGACGCCGAGGGCCAGGTGGTGGCGCAGCTGTGCGAGATGAAGCTCATCGATCACCCCGACGATGTGTTGTTCATCAAGCGCCGCCACATCGACGTGGCCTACGTGCTCGAGGGCGCCGACGTGGCCCCGGCGCGACGCACCATCCTCGACTACCTTCGCTCGCGCCGCGTGCTCAGCACCGGCCGCTACGGGGCCTGGGTCTACGCGGCGATGGAGGATGCCATCCTCGACGGCATGCAGGCTGCGGAGCAGGTCAAGGCGTGGCGTGCGGAGCCAGCCGGCTGACGTTGGCCCACCCGTCGGCAGATCCGTCTGCTTCGCTTCATTAGGTCTGTCTGGCGGACAAGGTGCTACTGGCAGTGCTGCTGCAGGCGACGCGCAAGCGCGCCCTGGAAGGGACTGCTGGGCAGGCACAGGGGTTCGGCCTGGCGCCAGCGACTGCAGGCCTCGTCCTGTTTTCCGAGCTGCAACGAGATCATCCCGGCGTCGAAGAGCTGCTCGACCTGGGGATCGAGCGCGCTGGCGAGCTTCTTCATGCGCCGGCCTATCACCGGGTCAAAGGGGTTGATGCCCTGGGCGCGACGCAGTGTCGCTGCAGCCTCTGCCAGATCATCGCTCTCCTCCTGCTGCTGCGCCTGCGCGAGCAGAGGGGCCACCTCCTGCTGCAAGGCGGCCAGGATCTCGTCGCTGCGCTCGCGTGCCTGGCTCGCGATCGCGCCGTGCGGAGCTGCGGCAGCGGCCTTTTGAAGTGTGCGCACCGCGGCCACGCGTTCCCCACGCTCGGCCTCGGCCAGACCCTGGTCGAGCAGGGCCTGGGCCGCGCTGGTGTCGACGGGGACCGCAGGCCGTGGCTCCGCAGGACGCTTCACGGAGCGTGGTGGCCTGGGCCGGACGGGCCTGTCGTCGTCCACCGCTTTCGCGGGCTCCGCTGACGGGTCCGGTGCGTCCCCGGGCTCGACAGCTGCCGTGGGCCCGACGGCTGCGGCGGGCTCGTCGCCGCTGTGCTCGGGCGTGTCAGGTTGCGGGATCGCAGCCGCCACCGCAGGTTCCTCGCCATCCCCGGCACCCTCGGCCGGCGGAGTCTCGCCAGCCCCCGGAGCATCCGCGGGAGGTTGCTCGGCCACCGGCTCGTCCGTCGTGGTCGGCGCGGCGGGTTCCTCCAAAGTGGGAACCGACGTGCCCGGCACGGCAGATGGAACAAGCGCGGTGGCCTGGGGGGGCGCTCCGCTCAGCAGAGCCTCACCCCACAGCAGGTAGACACCGCCCGCCAGTCCACCCAGCGCCACCAGCACCGCAGCGACGATGCCCAGGGTGGCCACAGCGGAGCGCCTCGGCACCGAGATCGCCGGGAGTTCCGGATGTGTGGGTTGCGACGCGACCGGGTCGAAGTTCGGCGCCTGCTGCCAGGGCAGGGACGCGTCCAGGGTGGACTCGGAGGCGTCGAAGATGGGCGGCACGAACAGCGGAGGTCTGCTGTCGGCGCTGTCCTGTGGCGGCTCGGCAGGTCGCTGCAGCTTGGTCTCGGCGTCGTGCTCGTCATGCTCCGGGTCTGTCTCGTACCCGGGCATCTCCTGCATCGCCGTGGGTGTGAACAGAGGCGCGGGCACCGCCGCGGCGGTCTCCATCTCGGCGACCTCAGGTTCGAGAGGTCTGAGCAGCGGAGAATCCATGCGCAGGGAGGGTAGCTCCGGCGCGGTCGGCGCGATTCGCGCCTCGGGAACAGGCGCCAGGACGGTCTCGGCGTTGACGATGGAGGCGCTGCGCGGCACCGGCACTGGACGCGCTGCGGAGACCGTGTCAGCCGAGGACAGGGCGGGCGCCATGACCACGGCTCCCGCAGCCTCGCGAGCCGGCAGCAGGGCCACGCCCTCGCTGCTGTGGACCTCGAACACAGCATTGCCCACCAGCACCCGATCACCCAGCCCCAGGGTGGTCTGCTCGATGCGCTGGCCGCCAACATAGGTGCCGACGGTGCTGCCGAGGTCGCGCACCACCAGGCTGTCGTGGCCGAGTTCGAACACGGCGTGGCGCCGACTGACATGGGGTTCTGGCAAGAAGATGTCGCACTCGGCGCCGCGGCCGATGAAGCTCTGGCCAAACTCGAGCGTGTAGCGATTCTGGGGCGCGCTTCCCTTGACCAGGCGCAGCTCGACCCGGGGCGGCGGCAAGATGCGCGTGGACTCCTCGGTCGCGCGGTCGACCACGGTGTGCTGCTCGCCTTCGGCGTCGCGCTCGATGCGCGTCAGCTCGAGCTCGAAGGGGGGGATGCCGAGACGCTCGCCAGGCTCGATCTCGGCCAGGCGCACGCGCTGGCTGCGCCAGATGACCCCGTTGGCCGAGCCCATGTCCTCGATGCCGGCCCCCTCGGCACTGATCGTCAGGTTCGCGTGCATGCGCGATACCGCGTCATCGTCCAGGCAGATGGCGCAGGAGTCGAGGCGACCAATGGAGTAGGCACCACTGACCAGGTGCAGGGAGCCGATCTTCACCCCGTGGCGGTAGATGGTCAAAATGTACAGGGCGTTGTCCGAGCTCTCGCCCGTACCACCCACACTGCCGATGCGACCCCCAGACATGGTATACAACCTATCGCGGCCAGCCCCGGGATGGCCAGCGACTGGATGACAGGAGCGAGGAGACCATGGTCGGACACCGGTTCCACTCAGGGTTCGCTCTGGCACTGGCGACGGTCCTGGGGGCCCTGCCCGCGACGAGCCGAGCGGCCGAGCCCCTGCGACCGCGCGTCTGTGTGGTGAGTGTGAGCCTGCCCGAAGGGAGCAGCGACAAGGCGACGGCGCAGCTGGTGCAAGCCCTGGAGCAAGCCCTCGAGCGCAACCGCGACGTTGAACTGGTCAAGCACGAGCGCTTTGTCCAGGTCGCCACCGAGCGCCAGCTGAGTGCCGAGCAATGGTCCTCGGCGGAGAACCTGAACCAGCTGGGCAGTGCCCTCGAGTTGAACGCGGTGGTGCTGGCGTGGGTGTCACGCCACGGCAAGAAGTTCCGCTTGCTGGTCGGAGCCGTGGACCCCCTCGACGGAGGCCAGATGGCGACGGCCTCGACCGTGCTTCCCGCACCACGCGTCGACAAGAAGAACGCCCGCGCGGTGACCACCACCCTGGTGCGCGACCTGCGGGCCTGGATCGCGGCAGACCTGGCCACGCCGCCACCTCCACCCGGCGCTGCTGCGCCCGTCGAGGCCACAACACCGCCCCCGCCCCCACCGCCGCCGGTGGTGCCCTAGTCTCGACCCGGTATTCGGGATCGCGCCGGGTGTGCCGCCGGCCGGGATGCTCAGTCCGACGACGCCTCGCGCATCGCCGGCACACCGAAACGTCGCTCGACCTCGCTGAAGTAGTCGAGCACCTGGCGCACGTAGCCGCGCTTCGACAGGTAGCTCCCGGGGTAGAAGCTGCGCTTGAAGCCGTGCAGGATGACGGCGCGCAGATCTTTTTGCGTGAAACCCAGGTGCTCGACGGCCAGTTCCAGCTCTCGGGTCACCGTGGTGCGGCTCACCGTTCGATTGTCGGTGCAGATCGAGACGCTCAGGCGCGCGGCGCGCTGCTTGCGCAGGCTGTGCTGCGACAGGGTCTCGAGCTGCGGGATGGTCTGCAGGTTACTGGTCAGGCAGACCTCGAGCATGATGCGTCGGTCCGCGATGTACTGGGCCAGCGCCGTCACGAACTGCTCGCGATCCTTGATGTCCGGGTCGGTCACGTGGTCCGCCTCGAGCAGGAAGGTGCCGTGACCGATGCGGTCTGCGTGCAGACTGGTGATGGCGAGGAAGATGCTCTCGGGCCCGTAGGCCTCGCCGGCGTGCACGGTCTTCTTCAGGAAGTGCTGGTGCGCGTAGTCGTAAGCGGCCTTGTGATCGTCCGGAGGGTAGCCTGCCTCCTCGCCTGCGAGGTCGAAACCCACCACGGCCAGGCCATGCTTGTCGCGCGCCTCGACCGCGGCGCGAGCCAGCTCCAGGGAAGCGGCGGCATACACCTCGCGCTCGGGCGTGAACTGGTGCGCGCGGATCAGGTTGTTGTAGTACTCGCTGAAGCCTTCGGTGAAGCGGCGCATGGCACAGACGATGATCCCGTAGACAAAGGGCGGCTCCTTGCCGGCCTGGATCTCGGGCTTGCGATTGAACTCCTCGGCGGCGCGGCGCAGGCCGCGATCCACGGCCTTGAGCACCGGCACGAAGCCCAGGTGCTTGTGCATGTGCAGCTGTGGCGCGAAGCGCACCTCGACGTAGCGCACGCCCTCCTGCTGGTTGTCCTCGGCCAGCTCGAAGGCAATGCGCTCGAGGGCAGTCTCGGTCTGCATGACCTTGCAGGTGTAGCTGAAGCCATGCAGATACTCACCGAGCGAAGCGTAGCGCTCCTTGAATACTTTTTCATACAGGCCCTGCTCGGTGTAGGCCGGCAAGGTCACGCCGTAGTCGCGCGCCAGCTCGATCAGGGTGCTCGGCCGGATCGACCCATCCAGGTGCACATGTAGATCGCTCTTGGGGAGGGCCAGCAAGAATTCACGGGAGATCTTTTCCATGACAGATCTTTAGTCGAAGCGGAGTGGCCGCGCCACTTTCAGGTTGCGGGTACATTCCGAGACCGGGAGCCCCGGGGTGTTCGCCGCACCGCGCCTTGCATTGGGGGCACTGATCACGGATACCTCGGCCATGCTGCGCATCATCCTCGGATACGTCGGCACCCTCAGTGGCCTCGTGCTGACCTTCTTCTGGGGCACCCTGGCCGCGCTGGGTTATCCCCTCGGCGGTCAGCGCTTTGCCATCTGGTGCGCCCACATGTGGGGGCGCACGGTGCTGCGCGCGGGCAACGTGCTGGTGGCCGTGCGCGGCGGCGATCAGCTCGACCTCAGCCGGCCGCACCTGTACGTGTCCAACCACCAGAGCGGCCTGGACATCCTGGTGCTGTGCGGGCACCTGCCGCAGCGCGTGGTCTTCGTCGCCAAGAAGGAGCTGGCTCGCGTGCCCTTCGTGGGCTGGGGCCTCAAGCTCGGGGGCCACGTGCTCATCGACCGCGCGGACCGCAGCCAGTCCTATTCCGCCCTCGAGGCCGCCGGGGCCGAGGTGCGCGCCGGCAAGAGCGTGATCATCTTCCCCGAGGGCACGCGCAGTCCGCCCCGCGAGCTGTGGCCGTTCAAGCGCGGCGCCATGATGCTGGCGCGGGCCGCGAGGGTGCCCATCGTGCCTGTCGGCATCGTGGGCTCCGCCGAGCGCATGAAGGCGCGGCAGATTTACACCACCCCGGGTCTGGTGGGTGTGCGCATCGGTCAGCCCATCCTGCCCGAGGACTTTGACGACGACGATCACGTGCTGATCGAGCGCGTGCGCACCGAGATCGCCAGGCTGGCCGGGTCCAGCGCCGCCAAGGTGTTGCCGGCGAGGGGGCCGCACAGCAGGCGCGCGGTGAAGAAGGACCAGGGCGCGCCGGATGAGGGAGGGTCAGAGCAGCCGACGGTGGACAAGACAGGCGACGCCACGGAGCTCAGCGCCGAGGAGGGATCAACGCCCGTTCCCTAGCCGCGCCAGACCGTGGCTGGTCAACACCAGCAGTTCGCCGCGGTGCTCGATCACAGCGTTGACGTCGCGCACCGGCAGGCTCAGGTGCTCGACCTGCCCCGCCGCATCGACCCGCGCCGCGGGCATGCCCAGGCCCCCCACCCACAGCGTGCCGTCGACGATGGACAGACCCTGCGGCGGCACCCATTGCGCCTCGAGCCCCGCGATGGGCTCGACCCGAGCTCCGTCATAGCGATGGACGCCGCTGTCATAGGTGCCGATGAACAGGCTGCCGTCGTGAGCGCGCAGGCTGGTGACCCAGTTCACGCCAAAACCCTGGGCCGCGGTGATCGCGTCGAGGCCCGCGTCCTCGACCACGAACAACCCCTCCTTGGTGCCGGCATAAAGCTGTCCCTCGACCTCGGCCACGGCCATGAAACTTCGTGAGCCCAGGGCGCTCTGCGCATCCAGGCGTTGCAGAACATCATCGGCCTTCAGCAGGTAGAGCCCGCGCGCACTCGCCACCGCAAGGCCCTGCGCGGTCGACACCAGATCGTGCACCGCCACCTCGTCCAGCACGGTGCGCACCACCCGATCCTGGCGCGTGTCCACCGCCAGCAGTCCGCCCTCGCTACCCAGCCACAGCAGCCCGGCGTGCGAGGCCAGCACGTTGAGCCGCCGCTGCATGGGGTTCAGGCCGGGGGCGACACCCGTCAGCTCCTGCCCGTCGACGCGGAACAGACCCGAGTCGAGACCGGCCACGTACAGGGCGCCGTCGTGGTGCAGGGCGTGGCTCAGGTCCGGAGCTCCCCGGCGCACGTTGTCGAGGGCGCTGTCCACCGCGTTGAAGCGGCCGCGGTCATCGCGCACGAAGCGCCCGAAGCCACTGTGCACCTCGAGGCCGTGGGCCGTGCTCCACAGGCCCATCACATGCTTGTGGGCAAAGCGCGTGCGCACCGCGCGGCGTCCCCGCACCTGCCACAGCCCGGTGTAGGCCGTGCCCACGAACAGCGTGTCGTCGTGCCGCGCCAGGGCCGTGACAAAGCGTGAACCGACCCTGAGCGCGCTCCGCCGCAGTCGCTGGCCCCGCAGCTCGTACAGACCCTGGCCCAGCACCGCCACCAGGACCCGACCATTGCCCAGAGGCTCGAGGCCGGTGACCGCGTGGTGCAGGTCCACACCGGCGATGCGGCGGGCTGTGCAGCGTGCGTCGCGGCAGCTCAGGCGCAACAGATCGCCGCCCTCGGTGCCGAGCAGGATCTCGTCGCGGCCACTGGCGAGCTGCGAACTGAGCTCGAGCGATCGCAGGTTCAGGCCATGGTTCGAGAAGCGCCGTGGGCCGCGATCGGTGGTCAGCACCAGCTCGTCTCCGTCGAGGCTCAGCCCGCTCACCGAGTGCATGCGCGCGGGGACGGCCAGCACTTTCCCGGTCGGCTCCGGGAGGGACTGCTGCACCGCCTGCACCTCGAGCTCGTCGCCCTGGCGGCGGCACGCAAAGGCACTGCGGTTGCCCGCGCGGTCGCGCACATACACCGTGAAGGCCGCGGGCAGATCGGCGATGGCCACCAGCCAGCTCTGGCCCACGGGCGACAAGGTCAGGGCCTTTTTGTCGTCACCGTGGATGATCACCGAAGCCACCGCCGGGGTCTCGTCGCCGGTGACCACGCTGAGCAGGCCCTGCTCGGGCTCGAACAGCAGCGAAGCCTGCGGACCGCGCTCGTCGATCTGGTAAAAGGCGTGGGCCAGCTCGACCCGGCCGTCGTCGAAGTGCTTGAACACCTCGATGCGGTAGAAGGTGGCGCTCCAGCCGCGCGGCACCAGGAAGCGATCGGTGAAAGTGTCGAGCTCGGGGTCGTGCACCAGACGCCGCTTCTCACCAAAGGGATACCAGGCCACCACCTCGACCAGACCGGGTTCGCCGTGCACGGTGAGCACCGGGTCACCGGGCAGGGTGGCGGCCACGCTCAGCTCGGGGTCCACCGCATGCAGCGAGGTGAAGGCGGTGGGGATGCGCTCGCGCAGGCTGACCTGGATGATGCGCTGCTTGAGCGCGGCGTCGGGTTCGGCGCGGTACGTCTGCATCCAGCTCGCGAGCAGGCGCCCGTACACGCTGCGCTGCACCGACGCGGCAGCGTCGCTTCCAGGCTCGGGCGTGGTGATGGCGATGTGGCGCTCGATCTCGTGACCCTCGATGTCGAGCCGCACCGTGAGGGGCCCCAGCTCGTCGAGGAGCGCGTGCAGGCGCAGCAGTCCGCCCTCGGCCACCTGCAGCGCCGGGCTTCCGATCAGGCGCAGGTCGCGACCGGCCTGGCGGATCCCCTGCACCAGCAGCACGGGCAGGGTGATCTGATCGGCGAGCTGCAAAAGCTTCGCCGGTGCGTCCCCTTCGGTCTGGAACAGCGCGGCGTTCGCCGGTACCTGGTCGGCAAAGAACGCGGCCTCGTGGGCATCCGCGAGCAGGATGGTGCGCAGCTCCGAGCGCGCCAGCTCGGCCAGGTCGGGCAGCTGCGGGTCGGTGACCAGGGCGCAGCGAACCTCGCTCAGACCACAGCCCAGGCGCTGTGCCGCGCGCTCCAGATCGCTGGCCGAGGTCGCGACCCAGGGCTGGTCTTGCAGGGCCCGCACCAGGGTATCGGGGTTCTCGCCGTCCAGGTTCTGCAGCAGGCGTTCGCCCACCACGTGCAGCTCCACCGGCACCGGCGACTGGTCCAGCACCCGCTCGATCAGAGTGCGCAGGCTGGCGCCGCGGCGGCGCAGCGAGGGGGAACCGTCGATGAGCAGGTGCAGCGATGTGTAGGGTGCCCGCCATTCGCCGCCGTCATACAGGGCGACCTGGATCTGCACGCCGTGGCGTGCGCCTTCCTCGGCCTCACCCTCGATCAGGGACACCGCCGCGGCGCGGGTCATCAGGGGCGGCATCTCCTCGTTCCACCACAGGTCCAGGGGCGTGCTGGCACTGAGCGCCAGGCTCACCCGCTGCGGCGAGCGCGCCAGCACCTGGGGCTTGTGACCCTCGACCCCGAAGCCAGCCAGGCGCGCCGCGGTCTCGATCTCGCACAGCACCGTCGACGGAGTGGCCGCTTGCCCCAGAAAGCTGTCGACGGGAAGCGCCAGGTGAAAGCGCCCCATTTCCATCTCCACCGGAATGCTCAGCTCGACCTGGATGCGCTTTTGCTCCCCGGCGCGCAGCGGGAACACCGAGAAGCTCTGGATGTTGCGCTCCGCGGTGAGCAAGGCCGTGCTGCGACCCGCGGCCGCGGCAGCGTGGTGAGCGGCCTTGGCCTCGTCCTTCTCCTTGAGCTCGGCGCGCACCAGGCGGCCGTCGGAGTAGAAGCCAAAACCCGTGACCTGGGCGCCCTCGGGCAGCAGCAGCTGGTAGTCGGCCTGCCCAAGCTCCTCGCCGTCGTTGGCAAAGATCTGGGTCAGCTCGACGCGAGCCTCGTTGCCTGAGATGCGAGCGCGAATGGCCTGGCTCACCAGAGGCAACTGGCGCGCGGTGGTGAAGAGACCCGCAGGCCTGTCCTCCTGGGCAAGGGCCAGAGCGCAGATCACAAGGGCGACCACGACGACGACGGGGCGCGCGGTGTGGCGGTTCATGATGCACCTCCGAACTCGACGCGAATGGGAGTGGTGATGGGCAGGCAGCGATCGAGCAGGTACTCGGTGGCGCCGCCCACGCCCTGGGTCAGGTGCAGGCGAAGCTGCAGGTCGTCGTCGCTGGCCTCGAACACGGGAGCGCCGGCCAGGCCCGTACCCTCGGGCAGCACCAGGCTCACGGTGCAGGGCGCGCCGGTGGCCTTGCTGTGCGCAGCGTCGAGCCCGCCGTGATAGACCAGCACACCCGGAGCGTTGAGCGTGTCACGCCTGTCCACCTCGCGCGCCGTCACCGCGGTGCGCGGTGTTGGCTCGGGCTCGCGCGCCAGGGTGCGCATCATGGCCTCGGCCACGCCGCTGGTCTGGGTGCTGACGCGACCTATGTGTTGGTAGCTGCCCTCGCTCTGGTACGCGATGCGCCTGAAGAAGGCCACGCCCTCGCTGGGCAACGAACGGCAGCCGATGGCGTGGATGGCCACCTGCCTGTCGTGCGCCAGCTGCACGATCTGCTCGGGGGTCGGGTGCTGGTGGTAGTCGAGGTGCGGCGGCGCGTCGCCGATCAGGAAGATCTGGCGCTCGGTCCCCACACTGCGATCCCAGTTCATGCCGTTCAGGGCCACGTGCAGGCCAGACAGCACGTCCTCGGGGCCATCGCCGCCGCCGTCGGCCACCAGAGCGGCCAGGAAGCGCTGGCTCTGCTCCACATCCTCGGTCAGGGGGGCCTGCTTGGTGACGTACTGATCGCCCTGATCGCGGTAGGCCACGACACCCAGCCGCACCCGTTCCTGGGGACGCGAGGCGCGCAGGGCCTGACTGATCTGGACCACCCGCTCCTTGACCTCGCGCAGCTCGCCCGACATCGAGCCCGTGGTGTCGAGCACGAACACCACATCGAGGTCGGCGCGCGCTGGCCTCGCACTCGCCAGCACCAGCACCGCGCCCAGCATCGCCAGGCCCGCCCTCACCGCCGCTTGCCTTGCCCCTGCCTGCATCGCCCACCTCCTGCCGCGGATCCGACCGCTGTTTCAGGGGGAAGTAGCGTGGGGCGTGCCAGCCACGCGGCCGCGAATATACGTTGAATGTATTGATGAAATCGCCGTTCCGGCGGACCCGGGTGTCGGCGTCAGAACACGATAAATGGCTGCGTGATGCTCTTCGTAGATCAAAACCAAGCGTTCACGGCGACCGCCGTGGCAGACGCCTTATCAGGAACCGCCCGGCGGGCGCACCGCCGCTCCACCCAGGGCCTGCTGCATGCCCTCCTTGCCCATGACCTGCTCCAGCAGCTGCAGCAGCTTCTTCAGGAGTTCCTGCAAGCCGTCCTCGCCGCCGCCCTGTGCACCCTGCGCGCCTCCGGCTCCCTGGCTTCCTTGAGCGCTACCTGCGCTCGCGGGAGAGCCTCAGCCACCGCTCGCTTTCTTGGCGCTGAGCTGCTCTAGGATGTCCTTCACCTTCTTGACCATCTGCTCGGGTGCCATCTGCGACGGCTTGTGCTTGATGGCCCGCCGCGCAGCTCCTGCCCTTCCTCCCGCTCCGACTTTCATCCCGCACCTCCCGGGCGCAGCCATCGCGCCCTCCGCCTTCGAAGGATATCGCGCACACACACCTTGAGGTTGCTAATATACCAAGAGCCAGTGTCGGGTGTTGTCGCACCACGCGCCGCGAGCCAGGCGCTCGCACGCGCCAAGGGAGGGCCCATGAGCCAGCGGACCGAAAGGGAGATCGCCTCCACCCGCCTGGAGGATCTGCTCAACCAGCGCGAGACCGAGGACAGCTACAGGTACCCTCGCCACGTCATCCGCGACTTCATCGCGATGTGCGTGTTCGATCTGGGACTGGAGGTCACACCCCCGCTGCAACAGCCCATGATGGACTTCTTCGAGGAGCTCGGCCTGCCGCCGGAGGCCAGTGCCACCGAGTACGATGCGCGCATCCGCGAGTACTTTGCACAGCACCCCGTGGATCCGCAGTTGACCCAGGAGCTGGGCAGCCTGGGCCGTGACGTGTTGCTGGGGCGCGTCGAGGGCTACCGGAGCACCATCGAGGAGATGCGCGCCCTCATCAGTATCGGTGCCCAGCTGGCTACGCGCGCGCCGGTCGACGAGATTGCGCGGCCCGTGGCGAAACCCAAAAAGGGCCTCGACTCCTGAAAAAAGCTGTCCTCGATAAAGCGGCCCCCATGTCCTGCACGGCCTGACTGCGCCCGGGCCCTAGGCTGGGCCGGACCTGACAGATCTGTCGTGATCTCGGATCGCTCCCTTCTTAATTAAATCATCTTAATATAATTATTTCATAAGGTTAGAGCACTGGCCCGATTCCTGTTTAGCATCCTCCCAAGAACGCTTAAGCAGACCGGAGCTGACATGAAAGCCAAGTGTGCGATCCTGGGCCTGGTGCTTGCGCTGGGCTGCGCGCCGCGCCCCGACATCCCGACCCAGGACCTAGGCAAGGACTGCCACAGCGACAGCGACTGCGCCCAGGGCCAGAAGTGCACCTCGTACGCGCATCCGAGCTGCGACAACCAGCAGTGTCAGAGCTGCGAGATCGCCTGCGACGCAGACAGCGACTGTCCCGAGGGCTTGCATTGCAACCTGCCACCCGTGTTGCCGGATTCGGTGGTGAACACCTGCATGCAGGATTGAAAAGGCAAGGCGCCGCGACGCCGCGCGAGGGTTCGCGCCTGCGTTTGGTGAATCATTCAATGACGCATGATGCTGGAGGAAAAATGACTCGAAGCGAGAACATGGGTGGACTTGGGGGATTCTTCACACGCATCGCCGTCGGCTTGTGGCTGATCGGCGTGCTGGCGGCCTGCTCCGACATGAGCATGGGCGGCAGCTACCTGGGAGCGACTCCGGGCGGCGCCCAGGACATGAGCCAGGCGCGCGAGATCATCGCGCAGGGAGGGGTGCCTGGCCCCCAGCAATTCACCGCCGAAGGCCTTTTCAGCGAGCACGACCTGACCCTGGCCAACCAGCCCACCTGCGCACAGGTGCTGTGCCTGGGCAGCGCGGCCGGCCTCGAGGTCGGGCTCGACGACAACCAGCGCGACCTGTTCGTGCAGATAGGCATGTCCTCCAGCATTCGCGCCGATGCCTTCGAGCGCTTGCCGCTCAACCTGGGCATCGTCGTCGATACCTCGGGCTCCATGAGCAGCGTGCTACCGGAGCTCAGGCAGGCCCTGCACGCCATGGTCGACGTGCTGCGGCCCGACGACCGTGTGGCCCTGGTGGTGTTCGAGGCGACGGCGCGCGTGATCCAGGCCTCGACCCTGGGCACCGACGCGGCCGTGCTCCACGCCGCCGTGGACAGGCTGCAGACCGGCGGCTCGACCAACATGGAAGCCGGCATGCGCCTGGGCTATGCCCAGATCGACGACCACGTCGATGCCGAGCACCTGTCGCGGCTGATGGTCTTCACCGATGCGCAGACCAACACCGGCGTCACCGACGTCGGCAGCTTCGGCGCCATGACCCAGGCAGCTGCCGCGCGCGGCATCGGTTTCACCTTCTTCGGCTTTGGCCAGAACTTCTCGAATGAATTCGTCGACCAGATCGCGCACCTGCGCGGCGGCAACTACCGCTTCGTGCGCGCCGAGGACGTGAAGCCCATCTTCGAGGACGAGTTCGACTACCTGGTCACGCCCATCGCCTACGACCTGCGCGTGGCCCTGACCGCGACCAGCGGCGTGCAGCGCCGCGCCATCTACGGCGTGCCCCAGGTCGACAGCCACGTCGACGGCGAGCTGTTCGACGTCAGCACGGTGTTCCTGAGCAAGCGCAAGGGCGGCATCGTGCTGCGCTTCGACGGTCGCGACCTCGAGGCCCTGCGCGACGGTGATCAGCTCAAGCTGGGCGAGGCCGTGATCACATACGACACCGTCGACGGTGTGCCCGTGGAGCAGCGCTTGGCCGTGACCATGCCGCTGATCGGCAGCGTGGAGCCCGACGCCAGCCACTACCCGGACGTGCACATCCAGCGCACCCTCGCCGTCACCGACCAGTACCTGGCCATGCAACGGGTGTGCTCGGACTACTGGGGTGAGGGCGCGGATGAGTGGTCCCAAGTACGCGCCACCGACTTCGACCTGGCCGATGCCACCGCTCGACTGGACGCCGCCATCGCCAAGGTGCAGGCCTCTCACGCCGTGCTCGACGACCCCAACCTGCAGCGCGAGATCGATCTGCTGACCAAGCTCAAGCAGAACGTCGCTGCCGGCGAATGAGGAGGCGTCCCATGGTTCGCACGTGGATGGGGCTTCTGGTTGTGACAAGCATCCTGCTGGGCGGTGCCTGCATCCCGATCGGACCCGACGGCCAGCGCGTCTGCGCCGACCCCGTGAGCTGCGCCGAGCTGGTGCGCCTGACCTGCGGCGACGACGATCGCTGCCACGACGAGGGCTCCTGCACCGCAGCGCGCCACCTCGAACAGAACGCCGACGCCAGCGCCTGCCAGTCGGCCTGGTGCGACCTGGGCGAGAGCTACCGCGCCTGCCCGTGAGCGCTCGACCTCACTGGGGGGTGATGGTCACCAGGTCAAAGAAGGCCGTGCCGATGTTGTCGAAGCAGCTGAGCCCAAGCTGACGCTCGAAGAACTCGAGGAACACGGTGGCGTGCGGGTGCTGGGCCTGCAAAGAGAACACCATCCATTGCCATCCACTGCCGGTCTGCAGCCACGGGCTCCACTGCACTCCCGGGTCCTGGGCATTGGCGCCGCCCTGCAGGTCCACGCCCAGCCTGGCCTTGGACTGCAGCGTCGGGCAGGTGGAGCTGCGATAGATGTGCACGCCGAACAGGTAGCTTGTCCCGGGCTGCAGGCCCATGGCGACCTGGTAGAGGCCACCTGTGTGCGCGTCCTCGTCGCCCACGCTGAGCGCGCAGCCGTAAAACTGGTCCCCGTTGACGGGGAGCACATCCGCGTCGTTGCCCGGCGCATGAATCGAGGGGTCGCACTTCTCACCGTAAGGCGTCCACTGCACTGGCTCGCTGCGGTTTTCCTCGAAGCTGGGGTTGAGCAGGATCACCGGCGGCACGCTGGCGTCGACAGGCGGCGCGGCGTCGACGGGCGGCGCGGCGTCGACGGGGAGTGCGGCATCAAAGGGTGGCGCGGCGTCAAAGGGCGGTGACGCATCGACGGGTGGCGCGGCGTCGGAGGGCGGTGCGGCATCGACGGGTGGCGCGGCGTCAAAGGGCGGTGTGGCGTCGACGGGCGGCACCTGGTCCAGCGCACCCGCGTCATCAGGCGGCCCCAGATCACCCCCGGCGAGATCCACACCACCGGCATCGGACAGTACGTCGGAAGGCGCCCCGTCGAGGCCGCCGCTGGCATCCCCGGCGCCATCGGGCCAGGCTCCATCGACCACGAGCGTGCTGTCGGCAAGCTCGACGTCGGGTGGGGCGCTGGCGTCGGTGTGACCCCGGTCCTGGTCCAAGCGATCGGCGAGCGTGCGGTCCGTGGTGATGGAGTCCCGGGCACCACCGCCATCGAGGCCGACCGCGTCGAGCGACTGCCCGTCGATGGAGCTGGCATCGGCGGCGGGGCGCGCACACTGTCCCTGGATGCACTGAAAGCCTGCCGGGCAATCCTGTGCGACGGTGCACTGGCCATCGAGTGAGGACGGCGCACAGTGCAACAACAAGGTGAACCCGAGCAGCCACACCGCCCGCCTGGCGTGTGCCGGGAGACGCATCGCACGCACAGAGACGCCAGCGACCATCCGCCCTCGCAGCGCGGGTGATGAGTTCATGGCTGCACGGTCGCCAGCTCGCTGCTGAGCAGGCCAGCAGTGGAGCGAGAGAGCGGCAGATACCTCAGGGGGCTCATGGTGTGCCGGGTTTCACGGAGTGCGCTTTGGCCCCTGGTCCGGTGTGGTCGACGAACCGAGCGGCGCTCGACTCAGTCGATGAGGGCCCTGGGCTTCCTCCACCAGTCACCGCCGAACAACTTGTCGCCTTTTTCCTCGATGGCCTTGCCGATGCGGTCCGGTGTCTTGGCCAGCTCCCTGAGCTTTGCCAGCTCGGGATGCTCGGGGCCCAGCTTGCCGCCAACCAGGGCGTTGGCCTGATCCCACTCCTTGACCGTGAGCTCCTTTCCCAGGTCCTTGCGAAGGTCACGTCCGAAGCGCTGCTGGTACTCCCTTGCCGTTCCATCGAAGCCCTCGGGCCCGACCCTGCTGAGCGCGTCGTACGCTCTCTCCTCGTCGGTGCCCAAGCCCTTCATCGCATCGTGCAACACCTCAGCAGGTGAGCCCTTGAGCTGAGGGCCCAGCTGGCCGCCCACCGAGGCGTTGGCCTTTTGCCAGTTGCCAGGGCTGAGCTTCTCCGCCACAGCGTACCGGAGCTCCCGTCCTGTCTCTTTCTTGTACTCCCTGGCGAGCCGCTCGAAATTCTCCGGCCCGGCCCTCTCCAGGATGTTCTGGATCACTTCTTCGCTTGGCCCCTCGTGCTTGCCTTCAACGGCAAGCTGCAGGGATCGAGCGTCCTGGTTCCACATGCTGTCCCGCAGCGCCTCGGACATCCGGGCCTGCGAGGCGCCGGAGGTCCCGGTCGCCGAGTTCTGCGCCGCGCCGACGCTCGCGGGTGCATCCGGTCCCGCCAACTCCTTGAGGAGCTTGTAGGCCCCAGGCTCGAGCTGCCCGCTGTCGAGTGCGCGCTGGGCGAGCTTGGCCTGCGCATCCACCGGTAAATCCTTCACGTCGCGCTGCAGTTGCTTCGCGGTGTCCAGGGTCACGCCTTCGTCGCGGTCGACCGCTGCCCGGAGGTTCGCCTCGGCTTTGCGGATCTGGCCCTCGGGAGCTGGCGACTTGTTCTGCAGCAGGCTCAGCACGCCTGTCTGCTTCTTGGCGACCTGGCCCGCTTGCTCGTTTCCGGTCGCAAAGTTGCTGGCGACCTGCGCGGTCTCGCCCAGGCCAGTCTTCTGCTTGAGCTGCTCGGGGCTCAGGCGCACCTGTCCCTGGTCGAGCGCAGCGGTCTGGGTGGGGTCGCGCAGGATCGGCGTGTCCTGGCTGCGAACCTGCGGTGTCGTGGTCTGGCCCGTCTTGCGAACGCCCATGATGTTCCCCTTGCCGTCCTGTCGACGGAGAATGCCTGCCTAGTCCTGTGCGAACAGCGCCTTGAGCGCCCTGTCCTCGTCGCCGAAGCTCAGCTCGCTGCGCAGGTCCTCGATCAGGTCGCGGTTGTAGGCCTGCTGGTAGGCCTGCAGGATCTCACCGCGCTGCTGGCGGTTGCTGCCCTCGAGCAGCTTGAACAGCGTGTCCTCGTCGGTGCCGGGCTTGAAGCCGTAGTTGCCCTTCATCGCCTTGTACAGCACCGAGGCGTCGGCGCTGGCGCGGTCGCCCTGCATCAGCGCCATGGCGCGCGCCTCGTCCTGGCCACTGAGCTCGCCCTTGAGATCGGTGGCGAGGTCGCGACCGGTCAGGCGCATGTACTCCTGGGACACCGCGGGCATGGCGCCGGGCGGCACGCTCTCGAGGGCCTTGAACAGCCCCTCCTCGTCGGTGCCCATCTTGAGGCCGTCGTTGCCCTTCATCGCCTGGTTGAGCGCCATGGCGGCGGCACCGGCGTTGTTGCCCTGCAAGCCCTCGTTGGCGCGCTTGAGCTCGGCGCCGCTGAGCTCGCTGGTCAGGTCGTGCTGCAGGGGCTTGCCCGTGGCGTCCTGGTAGGCCTGCTGCACCGCGGCCAGGTGCTCGGGGCTCTTGCCCTCGAGGGTCTTGAAGATGGCGTCCTCGTCGGTGCCCAGCTTGACGCCATAATTTCCATCCATGGCCTTGCGCAGGGCCTCGACGTCGGCCTGCACGGCATCGCCGTTGAGCATGGCCAGGGCGCGCCGCTCGTCGGCGCCGCTGAGGTCGCCCTTGAGGTCGGCCTCGAGGTCGCGGCCGTACATGTCCTGGTAAGCCTGGCGAATGGCCTGGGCCTGCTCGGGGGTCTTGCCGTCGAGCGCCTTGAAGATGGCGTCCTCGTCGGTACCGAAACCGCGCACGGCCTTGCGCAGCGTGGCGGCCTCGGCGGCCGGGTCGAAGCGGGCCTGCTGCTCGTCGTCACCCTCGGCCTGCTGGGTGCTGTCCACCGGCTTGTCGACGGGGAGCTCGCCGGGTCGGGTCTGGGTCGGGGTCTGGCCGGGGGCCTCGTTGACGTAGGTCATCAGCGCCTGGAAGGCCTCGGGGGTGAGCCCGCCCTCCTGCACGGCCGCCTGGTAGGCCTCGGCCTTGAGCGCCTGCTGCATCTCCGGCGGGAGCTGACGCGCGATGCTGATCAGCTGCTGCATCTCGCCCAGGGCGATCATCTCGCCGCCCTCGCTGTTCGGGTCCTCGAAGGCCTGGATGGCGCCCTGCAGGTTCATCATCACCTGCTCGACGTCCTGCTGCGCCTGCTCGCCGATGGGCGAGGGGGGGAGCTGCGCACCGGGCTGGCCCTGCGCGATGGCGGCCTGCTGCTGCGCCATCTGCTGCATGTACTGCATCATCTCGGGCGACATCTGCGACGCGGCCGGGTTGCTCTGGGCCGCGGGGTTGTAGCCAGGCGTGGCGGAGGGGCTCTGCTGCCCTGGGCCCTGCGGCGCCGCGCCCTGGCCTCCGGCCAGCGCGTTCATCTGCTGCAGGATCTCCTGCTCCTGGTTCGCGGCGTACTTCATCTGCATCAGGAACATCTGGTCTTCGAACGAGAGCGGCGGCTTCATGCCCATCTGCTGGGCCAGCATGGCGCTCTCGGGGTCCAGCTGCGACGGCACCTGGCCGTTCATCTGCGCGGCCATGTCCTGCTGCGCCTGCATCATCTGCTGGATGGCCTGTTGCTCGGCCAGGGGCTGGGCGGGCGCGCCCTGGGCCTGCGCCATGAGCTCGCCGATGGCCTGCTGCAGCTCGGGACTGCGCGCATCGACGGGCACGTTGCCCCAGTCGAAGTTGGGATCCAGGCCCTGGCTCTGACTCGGCTCCACCGAGGGCTTGGTGCTGGGCTTGTCCACCGGCGCGCTGTCCTGGGCCACGGGCGCGCCTGGCTTGGGCACGGCAGGCGGTAAAGCGTCGGGCTTGACGCCGAGGAACGCCGACAGGGTCGCGTGGGCCTCTGGCCGGAGCGCGATGCCGTTGTTCTGCAGCGCGTAAAGGAAGTTGTCCTTGAGCGCGGCCTGCTCCTTGGCCGGGACGCTCTTCAGGTTGTCGACGATCTCGCGCGCCTCCTTGCCGGTGATGGCCTTGCCACCCTCGCTCGAAGGATCGAGCACGCGCTGCGCGAGGCTCAGGAAACGATCGTTGGCACCCACTGCATCGGCTTGCTGCTGCAGCTCGGCGAGCGCGGCCTTGGGATCGACGGGTGGCTCCGAGGGCTTGGTGCTGGGTTTGTCGACGGGCAGCGCACCCTTCGTGGCCGGGGCCGCATCGGGAGCACCCAGGCCGTCCATCATCTTCTGCCAGCTGTCGTCGGAGATGCTGGCGCCCTCGCCCTTGGGCGCCTTCTTCATGAAGTCGTCGTAGACCTGCCACTTGGCCTGGGCCTCGGGCGACAACTTGTCCATGTTGCGGCCGACGAAGCGCTTGAGGTCCTTGTGGCAGTTGCGCGCCAGCGCGGGATCGGTGTCGCCCTCCACGTCGGTGATGGCCTGGTGCATGGCCTCGCCGGAGATGGGCTTCTTGTGCTCGCGCAGGTTCTCGACGGCAGCACCCGCGGTCTCGTCCAGGTAGCCGGCCTTGCCCATGTCGGCGACCATCTTGTCGTAGCGATCGGTGGGGATGCCGGTCAGGCCTTCCTTGTGCGCCTTCTTGGCGGCGTTGGAGTAGACCCTGAAGGTGGCCTTGGCGTCGGGCGACAGCTTGTCCCAGTTGTTCTTGGCAAAGCCCGCCAGCTGCTGGTACTCGGTGCTCGCCGCCGCGTTGTCGAGGTCCTTGGACCCGTCGACGATGCAGGTCTTCATGGCCTCGCCGCTGATGGGCTGCGGCGTCTTCTTGAGCTGGTCTATGGCGGCAGTCATGCTGGCGTCGACGACGGGCGACGAGGGCTTGTCGACCGGAAGGTCCCCGGGCCTGGGCTCGACAACCTGCTCGGCAGGCTTCTGCTCGATGGCTTGCTCGGTGGGCTGCTGCGCGACGGTCTGCGCGGCAGGCTTTTGCTGCTGGGCGTCGAGTTCCTTCTTCTGGGCGAGCAGGTTGAGGGCGCCGGTCTTCTTCGGCAGTTCGGGCGCCTTGCCCTTGTTCTCCTCGGCGAAGTTCTGGACCACCTCACCCTGCGCGGCGAGGCCGGTCTTCTGCTCGACGCTCTTGTCGTCGAGCTTGCGCTGGCCGACCTCGGGCAAGCGCAGCTGATCGCCGGGGTAGAGCCGGTCCGGGTTGGGCACCTGCGGATTGAGGTCCGCGATCTCGCCCCAGCGCTGGGCGTCGCCGAGCTTGCTCTCGGCGAGGTTCCACAGGGTGTCGCCCGCCTCGACCGTGTGCAGTTCGCCAGGTCCCTCGGGCGCCGGGCCGTTGGGCGACTCGAACTGGGTCTGCTTGGGCTGAACCTGCTGGACGCTGGGACCTGTGACCTTGCCCATGGATAACCCTCCGGCTGCACAACACACTCGCGGATCGCACGCCTGTTCAGACGTCCATTACCTTATACATGGAGCCGGAGCTTTGGCGCGATCTCGGCAGCACCCCCCCACGGTCATCGTGCAAACGTGGACCTGCTGTCCACCTTCGCGTAATGTAAGCGCTATCTGCCGTGCGCTCGGCGTCCGCCTGCGGGGCCCCGGGCGGCCAGGCACGCGCTGAGGGCTGCTCGCCTGGAGCCCCTCCCGGGAGGCATCGTGACCCGACTGGCCATGCCATCATTTCGCGTCCTGCTTGCGCTGCTCGTCAGCTGTGGCCTGGTGCAGCTGGCACCCATGGCGGCGACCACAGCCCAGGCTTCAAGCCTGATGCCACTGGCGGATCTGGGTGCGGCCGTCGCCGGCAAGCGCAAGAAGAAGGCAAAGAAGAAAAAGGCGAAGAAGAAGAAGAAGAAAGACAAGGCGCCGACGCCGCCCGCGGCCGTGCCAAGCACCTCGGTGGCGATCCTGCCCTTCGATGGCGATGGCGGTGGGCAGACCATGGCCGGGCAGGTGCAGGGCGCGATCACCACCATGGCCGCGGCCGATGGCTACCAGATGGACATTGCCCTCGCCCCGGGTTCGGGCCGCTACCAGCCGCCCTCGGTCAAGGCCGCGATGGCCGCCACCGGAGCCCACGCCCTGGTGCGCGGCATGGGTGTGCGCGACAGCGACCGGGTCGAGGTCAAGGTCTTTGCCTACTCACCCGACGGTGTGCTGCGCTTTGCCAAGCTGTACACGGCACCTCCTGGCGAGGTCGACGCGCTGGCCCTGGCCCCGGCGATCGCCCGGGACCTCGACGGGGTGCTGCCCACACTCGCCAGCCGGCCGCCGGTGACCGGAGCCGACGCCGAGCCCCTGGCCCTGCCTGCCCCGACGCCCGTCGTCACCACCCCAACCCCGACCACCACCACGACGCCAGCGCCGGCCAAGACCGAGCCAACCTCCACCGAGAACACCGCGCGCAGCACGCCGCTGTTCGCCATCGGCCTCGGCTTCGACACCCTGTACTGGAGCTACGACCTGCACTCGGCGCAGCTGGTGAGCACGGTCAACTGGCACCCGCTGGATCCCTACTTCGGCGGCTCGCTGAACCTGGCGCTGTGGCCCATCGAATGGGTGGGGGTGGACCTCGCCGTGCACGGCGGTCTGCGCAGCTACAGCGTCGATTTGCCGGTGGACCAGTCCGAGATCAGCCTCACCGCGCTCAGCGCCGAGCTCAACCTGCGCGGTCGCTACGTGTTCGGCTTCGGCGTCGGCGTGGGCGCACACCTGGGCTACCGCTACGACGGCAGCTTCGTCAGCGAGCAGACCCCGGTGGTGGTGGCGCCCGGCTTCGGCGCGCACCAGGTCAGCCCGGGGCTCGATCTGTACATCACGGCGCTGGCCCCGCTGCTCAGCGCGCGGCTGTCCGCCGACGTCGTGCCCTGGGGGTTGTACGGTGAGTCGCCCGACCAGCCTGGCGCCAGCGCGTCGATGTGGGGCTGGCGCGTCGACGGCGCCCTACGCTCGACCTTCTTCATGGGAATCTTTGCCGAGCTGAGGCTGTTTTACGGGAACAGCTACGTGACCTACAGCGGCGCGGGCAAGCGCACCAACTTCGACGGGGCAGCCATCACCGATGGCGAGGTGGTCAACGGTCTGCGCGGGCTCAGCCTGGGCCTGGGATGGTCGCTGTGACGACGAGGATGGATCGCTGGTGAAGCACTGCCACTCGACACCTCGACGCGCTCTCGTTTCCTGGATGCTCCCGCTTGTGGCCTGCGCCTGCGCCACCACGGACGCGGCTCAGCCGGTCGACCCGGCGCCGCTGTCCAGGGTGGCCGCCGCGCCAGAGATCGCCGCCAGCGCACCGTCGAGCGCGCCTGACGCGCCCGCCGTCGACGAGGCCCCGAGCGCAGCAGCGAACGCCGATCCTGTCACCGCCTCCAGCGCACCCACCCACGACAACCTGGGCGCACCCGACGACGTCACCAGCGCGCAGCCCGGTGACCTGGCCGGGACCGTCCGCGACGAAGACGAGCCCATCGACGACGGCGAACCCGCGACCGAAGGCGACGAGGTTGACGACGATGCCGTGGTGCTCGAGGGCGCTCCCGAGACCCTGGACATGGCGGTCTCGGCCACGATGTCGCACCACGATCTTGCGGCCGGCGATTTTGAC
The DNA here is from genome assembly GCA_043821645.1 of Pseudomonadota bacterium. Taxonomy (GTDB): domain Bacteria; phylum Myxococcota; class JACRCW01; order JAFGSX01; family JAFGSX01; genus JBDRCO01. The sequence continues at coordinate 90,515 of JBDRCO010000043.1, forward strand.
ATTCCCGTCGTCGATCACCCGCGGGTCGACAAGTGGATGACCTACTTCACCGGCCCCGGGGCGCGGCGCTTTCGAACCTGGCTCGAGCGCCTGACGCGCTACGAGCCCTTGATGCGGCCCATGCTGCGCGAGCGCGGTCTGCCCGAGGACACCATCTACCTGGCGCTCATCGAGAGCGGACTGTCCCCGCGCGCCTACTCGCGGGCACGCGCCTCGGGCTACTGGCAGTTCATCGAACGCACCGGCGCCGCCTACGGGCTGCACGACGACTTCTGGGTCGACCAGCGTCGAGATCCGGTGCGCGCCACCGACGCCGCGGCACGCCACCTCAAGGACCTGTACGACGAGTTCGGCCACTGGCACCTGGCCTGGGCCGCCTACAACGCTGGCGCGGGAAAGATCCGCGAGGCCATCCGGCGCTACGAGACCCGCGACTTCTTCGAGCTCATCGAGCACCCCTACCTGCGGCCCGAGACCAAGGACTACGTGCCCAAGCTCATCGCCGCGGCGCGCATCGCCAAGCACCCCGAGCGCTACGGCTTCACCGACATCCCGACGCTGCCGGCCTACGCCCATGCCACCATCGACGTCGGTGACGCCACCGATCTGGGGCTGGTGGCCGAGGGCTGCGGCGTCGACATGGAGCTGCTGGTCGAGCTCAATCCCGAGCTCAAGCGCTGGGCCACGCCACCCCGCGAGCGCGGCCAGCCCGGCTACCAGGTGCGCGTGCCGCCAGGCCTGGGCGAGCGCTGCCAGCAGGCTCTCGATGCCGTACCCCTGAACAAGCGGCTGACCTTCCGCCATCATCGCGTGCGCTCGGGTGAGGTACCGGGCCAGATCGCCCGTCGCTACGGCATCAGCCTGGCCACCATGATGCGCATGAACAAGGTACGCGACGCGCGACGCCTGCGCGTGGGTCAGGACCTGCTCATCCCCATCCCGGCCAGGGTTCCCGAGCGCATGTTCCGCGAGCACCGCGTGCTGCAGCGCCCCGGTGACGACGGAGAAAAAAAGAAACCGCGCACTGCCGTGGCCAAGCCGCGCGCCCCCAAGCCACCTCCCAGACCCGTGGCGCCGCCTCCGGGCACGCACCCGGCGACCCACGTCATCGCCTCTGGCGACAGCCTGTGGACGGTGGCCCAGCGCTACAAGGTCTCGGTCGCGGACCTGCGGGCCTGGAATCACCTCAAGAAGAACGCCATCCTGCAGCCCGGGCAGGCGCTCACGGTGCATGTCCCGGATTGAGCGTCGCGCGCCGGCATCGCGAATCCCTGAAGTGTGAAGAAGAACCCATCGCTCGCCTCGGCAGACGAGATCGGTTCAGCGCTCCTCGGTCTCGTCGCTGCTGTAGGCGATGCGCCGGCGCTCGGACACGCGCTGGCCGATGTACTTGAGCATGCGCTCCAGCCCCTGGCCGGTGACCGCGCTGATGGCGAAGAAGGTGTGGCCATCGTCTTCGACCGCCTGGCGCAAGTGGCTGGCCAGCACCTCGCCGTCGTCGAGCTCGCACTTGCTCAACAGCACCACCTGCTCGAGCCGATCCAGGCCTTCGCCGTAGGCCGCCAGCTCGCCGCAAATGGTGCGGTAGTCGGCTGCCGGATCGCGCTCGACCTCGGGGCTGGCCTCGACCAGGTGCACGATCAGGCCCACGCGCTCGATGTGGCGCAGGAAGCGATGGCCCAGGCCATGGCCCTCGGAGGCGCCAGCGATCAAGCCCGGAATGTCGGCGACCACGAAGCTCAGGTCGTCGCCGACGCTCACCACACCCAGGTTTGGGGTCAGGGTGGTAAAGGGATAGTCCGCGATCTTGGGCTTGGCCGCCGTGATGCGGGCAATGAGCGTGGACTTGCCGGCGTTGGGCATGCCCACCAGACCGACATCGGCGAGCAGCTTGAGCACCAGGCGGATGCGCAGGTTTTCGCCGGGCAGGCCGGGGTTGGCAAAGTCTGGAGCCTGCCGGGTGGGGGTGGCGAAGTGCTGGTTGCCCCAGCCGCCGTTACCACCGCGGGCCACCACGAAGCGCGCGTCGTGCGCCACCAGGTCGGCCAGGATCTCGCCGGTGTCGTCGTTGAGCACGGTGGTGCCCGGGGGCACCTTGACCACGCGGTCCGCGCCGGAGTGGCCGCTGCACTGCATGCCCTGACCCGGCCGGCCGTGCTCGGCGCGCTGGTGCGGGTGGTAGTAAAGATCGAGCAAGGTGCCGATCTGCGGCTCGACCAGCAGCACCACATCGCCACCCCGGCCGCCATCGCCACCGTCGGGACCTCCGCGCGGTACGTTGGCCTCGCGACGAAACGACGCCGAGCCGTTGCCGCCGTCTCCGGCGCGCACGTGCAGCACGACTTCGTCCATGAATTGCATGGTGGTGTGGGTGGCGGTGCCTCGGGGAACCGCTGCGATCGGTGACGGGCGGTCGATCAGTCGGCGGCGGGCAGCACCACGGCGCGCGTTCGATCGCGACCCGCGCGCTGGTAGCGCACCACGCCGTCGATCAGGGCAAACAGCGTGAAGTCCCGCCCCAGACCCACGTTGCGACCCGGGTGGATCAGGGTGCCCAGCTGCCGCACCAGGATGTTGCCAGCCTTGACGGTCTGGCCGTCGCCACACTTGAGACCTCGAAACTTGGGCTGCGAATCACGACCGTTGCGCGACGAACCCTGACCTTTTTTATGAGCCATCGGGGACCTCCAGCGGCGAGGGATTCCACCTCTTCCGCGTTACCAGGGGAACCTCTGTGGGTCCCGGCCTGGTCCAGGCGCACAGGCGCCGTTGACGTCGTCAGCCCTTGATACCGGTGATCTTGACCTCGGTGAAGGGCTGGCGATGGCCCATCTGCTTGTGGAAGCCCTTGCACTTGCGCTTGTAGACCAGGATCTTCTTGCCACGGCCGTGGCGGGCGATCTCGCCCTGGACCTGCGCGCCGGCGACCACGGGCTGGCCGATCTTGGGCTCGCCCTCGCCGCCGGTCATGAGGACCTGCTCGAACACGACCTTGTTGCCGACGTCACCCTCGAGCTGCTCGAGGCGCACGAGGTCACCCTCGCTGACGCGGTGTTGCTTGCCACCAGATGCGAAGACAGCGTACATGAGTCACCTCTTTGGCCCCGGACGCGATCTCCAGGGGGGTGTGAGCCGCCCTGAATACTGATCCGGCTGTCAGCTGTCAAGGAGTGGGTTACATAGAAAGATTGATTGCGAGCGGGAACCCCTTTTTTGTGAGTTCGAAATCATGCGCACGATACTCTCTGCCCTGGTCCTGGGCCTGACCCTGGCCTGCGGTGGCAGCCCTCCGGCCGACCACACCGAGGCCCACGGCCCTTATCTGCACAAGCCGGGCGGCCAGCAGGCGCGCGATAACTGCGTCGCGTGTCATGGCCAGGATCTCAAGGGTGGCGACCAGGCCCCCTCGTGCCTGTCCTGCCACGGCCAGACCTGGCAGTAGGGCGCGGCGCGCCGGGTTCAGCGCTCGGTGGTCGAGCCCTCGGCACGGGCGACACCCGTGGCAACAAGACCCGCCACCGTCGCCAGCTTGAGCGCACACAGCACGCCGGCGGTGCCCACCGCACCCAGCACAGGCAGGCCGATGAGGCCGGTGAGCAGTGCCCCCACAGCGGCGCCACCGCAGTCCGCAGCGTCTATCCAGCCCGCCACACGCCCGGGCGCTCCGCGCAGACAGGCGGCCGCGGCCACGAAGCTGAGTCCCACGCCGGTGCCACCCAGAGCCAGCGCGACGCCTAGCAGCAGGGCGCTGGGCACAGGAGCCAGGCCCGCGCTCACCACCATGACGCCACCCAGGGCCGCGGCCAGGGCACCGTTGAGCAGCTCGCTGCCGAGCAGCACGCGCCCGGGGAGGCGAAGGCCCGAGCGCAGCAGCCGCTCACCCAGCAGGCTGCCGGTGGCGAGGCCCAGCATGAACAGGCCCACCAGGGCCGCCAGGGCGGTGTACAGCACACCCACCCTGTTCTGAAAGGCGTACACCAGGGCCACCGCCTCGGCGGTACCGAGCAGCCCAGTGGTCGCGATGGCGAACAGTGGTGCCCGCGCCCGGGCCGCGCTCGAGGGCCGTCGGCGTCGCCACAGCGCCATTCCGAGCCCACCCAGCAGCAGGCCAGCGACCAGCCAGGCCGCATGCAGGCCGCGCAGAGCGTGCAGCGCCGTGGCCAGCCAGGGCGCGCTGCGGTGGCCGAGCAGGATCAGGTTGTAAAAGTAGGTCGCGGGCTGCAGATCGGTATTGGCCGGGACCTCGGACGCGCGCAGCATCGCGTCGAGGGCGCGCTGGCGGTCTGGCGGCAGCAGCAGCGGCAGCTCGTCGACAGAAAAGTAGTCGCTGTGCAGACCGCGAGCGCGCAGGCGCTGCTGCAAGACCTGCGGCTGTGCCGAGACCACCTCGTCGCTGTCGCTGGCGGCCAGGAGGGCCTCGGATCCTGGAATCACCGTGCAGTGCGCAAAGGCCTGGCACAGCGCCTTGTAGGTTGCAGCCGCCGGGCTGACCGAGGCGTCCCCCAGGTAGGCATCCGCCGCAGCAGCGCGCACCACCAGCACCCCTCCAGGCTCCAGGATGCGGCCAAGCTCTGTGAAAAACTCCAAGGTAAACGCGCGGTTAAGCATGGCGCTTGTTGGATCCGGCACATCTACCAGCGCCAGGTCGTAGCGCAGCTCGGTCGCCCGCACGAAGCGACGCGCATCCAGGCCACGCAGGGTCAAGCGCGGATCTGCAAGCGCAGCCCGCGCCTCCTCGGGCAGCTCACTGCGCAGCAGATCCAGCACGGCCGGATCCAGATCCAGGTAGTCGAGCTGGCTCAGACCATGGTCCAGGGCTTCGCCTGGAGCGCCGGGCAGGCCGCCTCCCACCACCAGCACGCGGCGGGGGCGCGGGTGCTGGGCCAGGGCCAGGTGAATCAGCGGCGCCTGGGTATAGGGATCGGGCACGGTCCAGGCGTGCTGGCCACTGGCAAACAGGCTCACGCTCTCGCGACTGCCCCGCGCGGCATCGGCCACACCGGCCAGCACCAGATTCTGGTAGGGGGAGTCGAGCTCGCGCAGCCGGCTGTAGCCGGGGCCGTAGTCCGCAAAGCGCCGCTCCCGGCTGAACTCGCCCAGGGTCTCGGGCGCACCCCACAGGGTGACCAGCCCACCTGCCACGGCCGTGAGGGCGAGCAGCACGGACACGCCACGATGCCTCAGCAACCAGGATGCCAGCGCCGCGCAGGCCAGGACCAGCAGCCCGCCCACGGCCAGCGACAGCTCCACGCCGAGCCGCGGCAGGGCTAGCAGCGACAGCGCGAGCCCCATGGCCAGACAGGCCAGCGCCTCGGCGGCCAGCACCGTGGACAGCGGGCGCTGTGGCCGCCCGGGCGTCACCGGCCACAGCGCGCACAGGCACGGGAACAAGGCGCCCAGCAGCGCACTCATGGGCAGCACGGCCACGCAGCACAGGGCGACCAGGGCGCCTGGGCCCAGCACTTCACCCGGGATCACCCCGGCCAGGCTGCGGGCGCTGCGCAACACCAGCAGCCCGGGTGGCACCAGGGCACACAGCAGGGCCAGCAGCAGGGGCGACCACCGCGCCGGGTACGCGGCCAGCCAGCGCCCCCCGACCAGGGCACCGACCACGATTCCGGCATGCCACACCGCCAGCACCAGCCCGATGACCAGCTCGTTGCCGCCGAACACCACCAGGGCTTCACGAGTCCAGATCGCCTGCACCAGCACCGAGGCTGCACCGGTGGCCAGGGCGAGCAGCAGCGCCGCGCTGGCCCGTGACCTCCGCCCGCCTTCGGCTTGTGTGACGGTGCTCATCATTTTGGCCAAAACCCTGGGATGCCTGCTAAAAACAGAAGACGCATTATCATGGGTCGGCGCGCGATGGTGAAGATCAGGAACTCCACAGTGGGATCGGCCTCCATGCAGAGGCTGCAATCGGGGCCCGACGCCCCGGTGCTGCCAAAGGTGCAGGCCCCCGACCTGGAGCAGACGCAGGATCCGGGGACCGAAAAAGCCCTCGATCAGGTGCTGGGCGAACGCGCCGCGGTGTTCGTCGACAGTACCACCAAGCCCGGTACGGCGGGCGAAGGCAGCAGCCTCGTCGAGCTGCGCGCGGCCATCGCCGTGGCCGATGCGGGGATCGCCGGCGACCACGCCAAGAGCGCGGCCGACAGCGCACATGGCTCGCTGGAGACCGCCTTCCTGTACACCAATCCCCCCGGCGAACCCGGCGCCTCGGCGACGCCGGACAAGAGGCTTGACGTCGCTGCGGACGAGCGCACCGCCTCTATCACGGCCAACGCCGGGAGCCACAGCGTGTCGGCCTCCGTCGATCGCCTGGGCCTCACCATCGACGCCACGCGCCACGACGCCGGCGACAGCATCAACGCCGGCGCCTTCCTGATGAAGGACTGGGCCATGCTGTGGGTGGCTGGTGGCACCGACCACGCCGACGGCAGCGCCACGGGCTGGGACGTGGGACCCTACTTCGACCCCACAGGCGGAGGATTGGCCGCGACCCTGTCGCGCAAGAGCGTCGACGGCGGCGTGTACCGCGTGGGCGGTTTCGGCGGCGGAAACGCCAGTCGCAAGCTCGAAGATCTCGGCCCCTACCAGGGCGAGCAGCCCGCCCTCAAGGGCACGCGCGGCGTCGAGCTGAGGCGCGAGCTGAGCGCGGACTTCACCGCGACGCCAGGCATGATCCTGAGCACCGGGCTCGGCATCGGTGGCCGCCTCGGAGTGGCCAAGGAGAGCACCCTCGTCTACCGCACGCACCTGCCGCCGGATCAGGCGCGCAGCCTGCTGCACGAGGACGGCAACAAGCTGACCCGCGCCCTGCGCAACAACGCCCGGGCCATCGGACTCAAGGACGAGCCGCTGCCGCCGCCAGACCTGTCCAAGCTCGACCAGCTCAAGGTCGGTGACGAGGTGACGCTGACCACCGTGGGCAGCCTCAACGGTGGCCTGGCCGTCGGCGCCCCCGCAGCCCTGGGCACGGTGAGCCTGCTGGGCGCCATGCGCGGCGAGTTCGAGATCAGCGTCACACGCACGAGCACCGATCAGCTCGATGTCACCGTGGTGCCGACCAAGGTGCGCGGGCTCGAGCTGGCCGGCCGCGCTGTGATCCTCGACGCCGCCATTGCGCGGGCCAGCGCGCGCAGCATGGCCCAGCGCTTTCGCTTTGATCTGAACAAGCCCGAGGCGGTGCAGGCCTACCAGGCTCTGCTGCAGGGCGAGTTGCCCAGCGGTGGCAACACCCACGACGTCGACAAGATCCCCCCGACACGGATCGGGGACGAGGTGTTGCCCGCCGGCGTGAGCCGCGGCCCCACCGAGCACGTGGCGGGCAGCGGCTGGCGCTCCCACGCGGACATCGGCTTCACCCTGCTGACCCTGGGCGCCACCGTGGATCGCACGCGCTGGGAGCGCGACATCGACGTCGGCGACCTGCGCCTGCACGAGTCCGCCCGCGCCGTCGAGAGGCGCCTGACCATCCCGCTGTCCGGCGACGAGACCCGCGGCGTGCGCGCCAGCGTGATGTCGGCCAGCCGCTACCAGGGCGGTGAGCGCGTCAGCTCGGAGTTCGCGCGGCTGCGCCTGGTGGCCACGGTCCACGACAGCAAGGCACGCGGCCTCGAGCTCAACCGGGACATCGACGGCATCAACCAGGCCTTTGGCCTCACGCTCAACCACTTCTCCGAGAAGTCCCTCAAGAAGTCCCGCGGCATCGAGCTGACCTGCGAACTCAAGGCGAGCGACCTCGAGCAGCTCGCCACCACCGACGACGCGACCCTGCGCGACACCGCGCGCGAGTCCGGCACCCGCGCCTCGGGCCTGCTGGTGCTCAAGCAGACCCTGGCCGCCAGCAGCGACCCCCTGGTGCGCGCCGAGGCCGTGCAGCAGTACCTGGTGCGCGCGGGCTTCGACGGCATGGGCGCCCTGGTGCGGCTGCTCGGCGTGGACCGCGTGGCCCTGACCACCAGCGATGGCGCCCGCGACGAGCACCTGGCCCAGGCCCAGGCCCTGGCCTTCAAGTACGCGCAGCCGCTGGCCGCCGACGCCAGCAACGACGAAGTCAGCACCCGCTTCGAGCAGGTACTCAAGCTCGACGAGAAGCTGGTCCGCGTGCGCGCCCTCACCGACGACGATCCCCTGCTCAAGCCCGAGCAGCGCAGCCAGGCCCTGGCGCAGGTCGACAAGGCGCGCGCCGAGCTCACAAGCTGCCTGAATACGGAGCACCTGAGCACGGACCAGCGGCACACGCTCATCGACCAGCTCGAGCGAGGCTGGACCACGCGCTGGGAATACCGCGCCATCGAGGCGCTTGAGCCGGGTGCGAAATCCAAGGTCTAATGCGAAATCGCTTTGATTCGATTCTGTCGTGGGGCCCCGCCTTCACCGGCGAGTCTTTTTGTCCTCGCAAGCTCGGAAAAAAGCCTCACCTGGGCCCCCCACATCACGCCCAATCAAAGCGATTCGGTGTCATCCCCGCCATGCGCCTGTTGCTCACCCTGCTGCTGGTCGCCAGCACCGGTGCGTGCTCGCACGTGGTCCTGCTCAAGACCACGCCGCCGGGCGCCTCTGTCTACATCGATGGCGAGGTCAAGGGCGTGACGCCGCTGTTCTTCGAGGAGGGCACGGGCGCTGGCAAGAGCTACGAGCTGAGGCTCGAGCTCGAGGGCTACCAGCCCGAGCGCTTCGTGCTGCAGCAGGACCAGTGGTGGGCAAGCTGCGTGGCGCCGAGCCTGTGCCTCATCCCCTTCACCCTCGGTCTGTCGGCGAGCGGCCTGCTGTTCGCGCGCGCGCTGCGCGATGAGTACCACTACCTGTTGAGGCCGGTGGTCAAACCTGCTGTCCCGCCGCTGCCACCGCCCGAGCCTCCGAGGTCCGCGCCGGCGGCTCCTTTTGTGCCACCCGCAAAGGTGCCGGACACGGCGCCTGGCGTGCCCGCTGCTTCGGCCAGCGCGCCGGCCTCGCCCGGATCGGCACCGACCGAGACCGCGTCGCCGCCGACGTCACCCTGAGTCCGCGCCTGGCGCGCGACGAGGAGTTCGCATGCTCAAGCCCGATCAGCTCAAGCAGGTGGCCTTGTTCGCCGCGCTGGAGCCCGCGCACCTGGCCCAGGTGGTCTCCCTGGCCGTCGAGGAGGAGTACCCGGCAGGCGCGCGCATCTTCAACGAGGGCGATCCCGGGGACCGCCTGTTCGTGATCATCGAGGGCCGTGTGCGCATCTCCAAGCTCATCCCCAATGCCGGCGAGGAAGCCCTGACCATCCTCGAGGCTGGCTCCTACTTCGGTGAGATGGCGCTCATCGACGAGAGCACGCGCTCGGCCCACGCCATCGCCCACAGCACCGTGCGGCTGGCCAGCATCGAGCGCACCGCCTTCGAGCAGCTGCTCTTCGTCAACCGCGACCTGGCCTACGACGTGCTGTGGAGCTTCGTGCGCACCCTGTCGTCACGGCTGCGCGAGACCAACGACAAGCTCAAGACCTTCTTCGTGCTCAGCGGTGGCTTCTAGGCGCCGGGGCTCGAACGCTCAGGACCCATCACCTGTTGTCTCTTCTGAGCGAGTGATCGCAGCGTCCGGGCACCGCCTCTGTTCAACAGCGGGTGAATGCTCGAGACGGATAGAAAGGGCGAACGTGCGCGCTAGTTCTCGGACGAGCGCCCCATGTCGAGCAGGTGGCCCATGCGGTCGCGCTTGGTCTCGAGGTAGTCGCGGTTGTAGCGGTTGGTGCCCACCACCAGCGGTACGCGCTCGATCTCACGCGCGCTGGCCTCGCGCAGCCCCTCGACCTTGTCCGGGTTGTTGGTGAGCAGCAGCACGCTCTTCACGCGCAGGTCGTCGAGCATGGCCGAGGCCACGTCGTAGCACCGGAGGTCGTCGGCAAAGCCGAGGTGGCGGTTGGCATCCACCGTGTCGAGCCCGAGTTCTTGCAGGGCGTAGGCCTGGATCTTGTTGCCCAGACCGATGCCGCGGCCCTCTTGCCGCAGGTACAGCACCACGCCACGCTCCGCTGCCGCCACGGCCTCGAGCGCCGCGTCGAGCTGGGCCTTGCAGTCGCACTTGAGCGATCCCAGCACCTCGCTGGTCAGACACTCGGAGTGCACCCGGCACAGCACGCGGGACTCGCCGCGCACCACACCGCGTACCATGGCCACGTGCTCGAGCTGCTGGGCGTCGCGGTACACGATGCACCGGAACATGCCGTGCACCGTGGGCAGGCGGGTTTCGCTGTAGCGCTCGACCAGCGCGCGGCGAGCGTCAATCTGCGGAAGCACGTGCATCGCTCGCCTCGTCAGGCCGGGATGACCTCGCCAAGATCGGGCACCCGCTCCTTGAGCACGCGGGTCACACCGTACAGCAGGGTCATGGTGGCGCCGGGGCAGCCGGCACAGGCCCCCACCAGACGAACATGAACATCATTGCCCTCGAGCTTGACCAGCTCGACGTCGCCGCCGTCGGCCTGCAGGGCCGGGCGGATCTCATCCAGGGCGTCGCGAACACTTTGCTCGGTGACCATCTCGAACACTCCAGTCCGTGTGTCTCCTCGACGGGAGAACGGCAGGTACTATTGACATCACGACGTCACCTGTCAACAGAAGACGCCCCGCGTCATGCACCCTCTATGTAGCAAAAAAGCCTGCCCCGCGCAGGGCGAGGCAGGCTCGAGAGAGAAGGGATTCGGTGGACTTTAGACCTGCGTTTGCATGGTCTGCTTGACACCGCTGGTGGCCTTCTCGACCACCTTCGAGGTCAACTCCAGTTCCTGCGAGTACTTGTACACGCTGGCCTGGATCGCGAGCAGCTGCTGCGGGTCGAACTTCTTGCCGCTGGTGGCCAGCTTGATGATGGAATCGAGCTTGCCCTGGCCCTCGACCATGCCGCCAAGCAGGTTCTTGAAGCCCTTGCCCATGGTCTCCTTGCCCGGCTCCACCGCGTGGGTGGTGTCCGAGGCATTGAGCTTGGCCGCCTTGAGGGTCTCGACAGCCTTGTTGGGGCTCTCGACCTTGTTGACCTCCGAGACATGCTGCAGCTGACTGACCTGGCTGGCCTGGTTGACCTGGCCGGCCTGCTGCGTGGCCATCACGTCCTGGAACTTGTTGACCTGCTGGGTCTGTTGATTCTGAACCTGCTGCTGGGCTTGCTTCTGGATCTCCTCGACGATCTTCTGCGAGGCCTGCCCCAGAGCGCCAACGGGATTTGCCATCACATCCTCCCTCGCGAGATGCGCGCGGCATCTCGGGGTGTGGGGACAGAAATCGGTCCCCGCTCCGCCGCGGTCCATGTACGGTCCCGCTGCGAACAAGGCCATTATCGGCCGCGGAGGCTGGGGGGTTGCGGCAGAACACCGCCGGTCGCTGGGCGATTCTCTCGTGATGATAAGATATTACAAAAAAGGCAGGCAGACCGGCAGGACGCGAGCACCCATGAAAAGTGGCCCTACTCTTCTTCCATGAGCAGATCGCGCAGGATACGCGACATCTTCTCGATGGCCTTGGCGTGCAGGCGAGAGGTCCAGCTCTTGGACAGGCCCATGCTGTCGCCGACCTCCTGCAGGCTCATCTCCTTGAAGTAGTACATGGTCAGCAGGTTGCGCTCCTGCTCGGGCAGGCGCGACAGGGCGTCGCGCACGTGGGCCTTGACCTGCACATCGCTGACCTTGATATCGACCGGCAGAGCTTCCAGGTCCTCGACCTGCAGTCCCTCCATGCCCTCGAGACTGGTCACGAAGATGGTGACCAGGTTTTGCACGGTGTCGGCCAGTTCCTCGACCTCCGCCTCGACCGCCTTGTTGTCCTCGCCGATGGTCTGGCGGTCGTTGACGTTGGCCAGGTAGGCGTTGGCGCGCTCCTCGAAGCGGAACTTGGCGTACTCGTTGCGCGATACCCAGCCCATGTTGCGCAGGCCGTCGTAGATGGCGCCACGGATCCGGTAGTACGAGAAGGTCATGAAGTTGGCGCCGAACTTGGGATCAAAGCGGCCCGCCGCCTCGAGCAGACCGACCATGCCGTACTCGACCAGGTCGTCGAACTCGATCTCCTTGGCCAGGCTCTTCTTGATCTTGCCGGCGATGGAGCGCACGTAGGGCAGGTACTGGTCGATCAGCGCCTTTTGGTCCGCCAGGTTGGGGGCGACCGCGCTGCTGGTCCTGGGCTTGCTCGCGCCCAGCCCCTTCTTGGCAGGACTGGCCGTCGCCCGGTCGCGATCTGTCGACTTGCTGGGCGTCACCCTGCGACCTCGCCTCGGTGCTGGTCCGTCGCCTCGGCGCTGCTCCTGGCACCGTGCCAGACGCAGATGAAACGCCGCCGACTCCCCGCGAAGGCGCCGGGGCCACACGCACTCATCTTAGAGAGGGGGTCTCCTAGCGTCAACAAAGCGACCGGCGTGGATGGACAGGTGTTCAGGATTTGGCCGGGCGAGCCAGCTGGGATTGCAGGCGCTGCGCCAGGGCCTCATCGCGGTTGATCAGATCCGACACCGCTTCTTCGACGTGCTTGGCGTCCTTGCCCTTGAGGTTCTTGAAGCGATCCCGCACCACGGCGGACACGAAGCGCTTGGTGGAGTCCTGCTTGTCGCCGGCCTCGGCCAGCTCCTTGGCCACCCCCATCAACTCCTCGAGCAGGGCCGAGCGCACATTGCGCGCCATGGCCTCGGTGGACTCGGCAGTGCCCACGCGCTCGACCATGCGCGCAAAACCGGGCCCCTTGCTGCCCTTGGTCTTCTGGGCGCCCTCGGATCGGGACCCTCGAACAGGCCCTGATGATCGACCGATGCGCATGCTGGCCTCTTTCCGTTTCTGCTCAGCCTACAAATGGTGGCGCCCGCAAGCCGGAACCACCGCCCCATTGTTGCCAGTATCGGCGCCGGAGCGCTGATGATTCGACAAAGTGGAGGGACTCTTTACAGCTTGCCAAAGCATCCGACGTCATGGGCCTCGATCAAGCTGCGCGCGAAGTCCCCGGCGAGGCCATCGGGCTCCATCTTGATGGCCTGGTTCAAGGCCTGCAGGCCCTCGTCGAACTTGCGGAGAAACAGCAGGGCCTCGCCGATGTGCGCCTGCGCTAGGGCCGAGCCCGGGGCGACCTTGAGGGCCTCGCGGTGGGCCTTGAGGGCCTGCTGGAACTTGCCCTGGGCAAAGTACATGTTGCCCATGCCCACGTGGGGCACCTCGCTGTGCGGGATCAGGGCAGCGACGCCACTGAAGACCTCCTGCGCCTCTTTCCACTTGCCCAGTTCCATGTAGAGGTAGCCCGCCTCGAGCAGCAAGGCGACCTCGCTCTGCGGCACGTCGACGATGCCCTTGACGATGTGCTCGGCCATTGTCGTTTCTCACCCGGTGGTTCGACCCGCATCGATTGTGATCGTGAATCGCGCCCGGTCACAAGTTCTTTTTTGGCGACGGGCGGAGCCACCTCGACGGACAGCGGGTGGGTGCCAGATCCGGCGCCATCGCATCGGGCGGGGATCCCCGTCGGCACCGACGTCGCGCTTGTCCTCGACACGGCAGAACACGCCGCCCGGGCCGCAGCCGCCTGTGCGCGGAGGCCCTGTCACCACTGCAAGGCCGTGCGGGCCGCGAGCGACAGATCGGAGCACGGCGTGGTGCACGGTGGACCGTCGACGTGATGCCAGTGCACGGCGCCGGGGGCCGCGCCCAGGCGCAGCAGGGTCGACGAGCGGGTGCCGTAGTTCCAGCGCGGCGCGTGCACGCACACACCCTCGAAGCCGGGGTCGTCGTGGTGGCTGAGGATGCGCAGCAGGGCCTCGTCGTCCGGCGGCGTGGCGGGGGGCAGGGCCTGCACCGCGCGCTGCACGAAACCCGGACGCTCGCTGCTGCCGGCGCCGAGGCTGCGCTCGGTGACGACGTGCCAGCCTGGCGCCAGCACCTCGCCCTGCATGCGCACCCCATCGTGGAACAGCCTGTGCGCACCCTCGCGGTCGGCCAGGATGAGGTGAAAGGGATTGTACGCCGCGGGGTCGAGGGCCGCGGCGTGGGCCGCTGCGGTGCCGGCGTCGTCGAAATCGAGAAGGTCGCGCACCAGCAGGCCGCGCGATCGCCGCGCGGGATCGGGCGGCGCGCCGAAGCGGTTGGTCACACCCACGAACAGCCCGCGCTGGTTGAGGCCCAGCCAGGTGCCACCGGCCACCGCATCCTCTGGGGCAAAGAAGCGCCACCGCTCGCCCTGCCAGGCGCGGGGAGGCAGGGAGGCGCGGTCGAGTTGCTCGTCGCGGTTGGCCGCCACCAGCAGCGGCCACTGCGGCCACAGGCCCACGGCCACGGTCAAGGTACACACCTGCCACCTCCTGCCACAGCATGTAGGGGTGTCGGGTCAGCTCGCAAGTGCGCTCGCATCCCCGCGAAAAGGGTAGCTAATTTGCTCTGTTGCAGGTGCCCGGCTATGCTTCAGGAGGCTTTCCTGATCGCAAGCGCGAGTCGAACCTGGGGGCCTGCATCGTGTTCGTTGGTCTGCGCGTGCGCACCGCGGCCCTGGTCATCGCCCTGGTGGCGGTGGGGGGCACCGCCTACGCCCTGTTCTCACTGGAGCGCGAGCGCACGGTCCTGGAACAGAGTCTGCGCTCGAATCTCATGGCCACGCTGAACGCATTTGCCATCCCCTGCGCCATGGCCATCGCCAACGATCGCGTCGACACCCTGGACAATCTGGTGGCGGCCGTGGCCGAGCGTGCGGACGAGCTGGGCCTGCTCGAGATCACCGTGGTCGACCACACGGGCCGCGTGCTCGCCGATAGTCGCGTCGAGCGCTTCGGCGAGAACCTGACCGATGCCTTCACGCTGCAGGCGCTGCACAGCGATGTGCCCGTGTGGCAGGTCGACGGTAGCCGGGCCCTGGCCAGCCACCCCGTGATCAGTGGCCTGCGCTGGGGCACCTTGCGCGCGGCGCTGACCCTGGATGCCATGCACGCGCGCCTGGCCCAGCGGCAGCGCGATCTCGGGCTGCTCTTCGTCGCCGGCGCCCTGACCATCGCCCTGGTGCTGATGTTGACCCTGGGCGTGCTGGTGGTGAACCCGGTGTCGGCGCTGGCCGCGACGGCGCAGCGTCTGGGGCAGGGCGACCGCAGCGCGCGCATCGGCCGCTACCGCCGCGACGAGCTGGGCGAGCTGGGGCGCGCCTTCGACGAGATGGCCGCGCGCATCGCCAGCCACACCGACGACCTCGAGCGCACCGTGGCCGAGCGAACGGCCCAGCTCGGCGCGACCAACAGCCAGCTCAGCGAGACCAACGCCCGCCTCGAGGCCGCCAACCGCCAGCTCGAGCGCCTGGCCGTCACCGACGGGTTGACCACCCTGTACAACCACCGGCACTTCCAGGAACTGCTGGGCCTCGAGCTCAAGCGCGGCACGCGCGCCCCGCACCACTTCGCGGTCATCATGATCGATGTGGATCACTTCAAGCACTACAACGACACCCATGGCCACCCTGCGGGAGACGAGGTGCTGCGCCAGCTCGGGCGTCTGCTCGGCCAGAACCTGCGCGAGACCGACGTGGTGGCGAGGTACGGTGGTGAGGAGTTCGTGGTCATGTTGGTGGACAGCGACCGCGCCGCAGGTCTGGCCACCGCCGAGAAGATCCGCGCCCTGGTGGCCCAGCATCCCTTTGCTTTTCGCGAACAACAGCCCGGCGGCGCGGTGACCATCAGCGTGGGGGTCGCCTTTTACCCCGACGACGGTCTGACCCCGGGTGACCTGATCTTCGCGGCGGACCAGGTGCTGTACGCGTCCAAGCGCGCGGGCCGCAACCAGGTGACCGCCACCGACGCCAGCCGGACACGCAACCTGCCCCAGAACGACGGCGCCGCGAGCGCGCAGGATCCCGACGGGGAGGGCGCATGAGGTCGTGGACCCTTGTCCCCGCTCTGGCCGCGCTGCTCGCGGGGTGCCGTCCCGAGCCCGAGGTGCCGGGTCCGCCATCCCCGCCGTCGTCGCCAGCGAGACCGGTGAAGGCCAGCGAGTGGCCGAACCAGATCCAGTTCGGCATCACCCCGGTGCTCGATCTCGAGAGCCTGCGACGAGGCAACCAGGCGCTGTGCGACGAGCTGGGCCACCTGCTGGGGACCGAGGTCAAGCTCGTGGTGTCGTCGAACTATGGCGAGCTGGGCGAATTGCTGATCCAGGGCCAGGTGACCTTCGCACGCATGTCCCCCCTGGCCTACGTGGTGGCGCGCACCCAGTACCCGTCGCTGCGGCTGGTGGCGTCGATGATCGCAGACGGTAGCATCGACTACGCAGCCTACATCGTGGCCCGCGCCGACAGCGACATCCTGCGCGTCGACGACCTGCGTGGCCGCTCCTTCGGCTTCGTGGATGTCACCTCGGGGTCCGGCTACCTGTACCCACTGGTCTACATCTGGGATCGCTTCGGCAAGCCCGAGCGCTTCTTCTCGGGCGTGCGCTTTTTAGGCAATCACCAGGCCCTGCTGCGCGCCGTCGAGGAGGGCCACGTCGACGCCGGCGCCACCTTTTCGGCCGCCCTGGTGACCTATGGCCAGATGGGCCTGGGCTCGCCCTTTCGCATCGTGGCCAAGACCGGCCGCATCCCCTACGACGCCTTCGTGGCGGGTCCGGCCCTCGACGACGCGCAGGTGGCCGCGCTGCAGAGTGCGCTGCTGGGCATCGACACGCGCTCGCCGCGCGGGCGCAAGGTGCTGGGCCCCCTGCGCCACATCAACGGCTTCTTGCCAGCCAATGACGCGCTGTACGACACGGTGCGCACCGTGGTGACCCGCGCCACCATGCATGGCACCCACGTGGGCCCGGATCAGGTGAGCAACGATGCAGGTCCGTGACGTCGATACCCTGGCCCGGGTGCTGCCCGATCTTGGCGCCGCTCCCGTGCTGGCCGTGGATCTCGAGACCACGGGCCTCGATCCGCTGGTCGAGCGCACCCTGCTCATCGGCCTCAGCGACGGCCGCCGCACCTGGTTGATCGAGGCCCGGGAGGTGCCCGCCGACGCCCTGCGCACCCTCCTGGGGCCCGTGCTGCAGCGGACCCCGCTGGTGGTGATGCACAACGCGCGCTTCGATCTGCGCTTCTTGCTGCGTCTGGGTATCCGGGTCGACAACCCGGTGGATACCCTGCTCAACCAGCAGCTGCTCGAGAACGGCCGCGAGCGCGGACGGCTGTCCCTGGCCGAGGTGTGCCGGCGCATGCTCGGCGTCACCGTCGACAAGAGCGAGCGCATCAGCTTCACCACCATGGGGGACCAGGCCTTCACCGAGGCGCAGCTCGAGTACCTGCGACGCGACCTGCTGGCGACCTACCAGCTGTTCCGGCGCCAGGTGGTGGCGCTGGCCCACGACGGGCTGGCCGGGGTCGCGGCCATCGAGGCCAATGCCATCAATGCCTTCGCGAGCATGGAGCAGGCCGGTCTTCCCGTCGACGTCGCTGCCTGGCGCACCCTCACCGACCAGGCGGAGCGCGCCCGGGGAGAGGCGCGCAAGGTGCTGGACAGTCTGTTTCGCGAGGTCGCGGACCTGGACCTGTTTCGGGGCGTCAACATCAACTACGACTCGGAGCAGGAGCTCAAGGAGCACCTGCGGCGCCTCGGCATCGAGCTGGAGAGCACGGCGCGGCCCAGCCTGCTCGGGCTCGAGCATCCGGTGGGGCGCGCCATCATCGACTACCGCGAGGCCGCCAAGATCGTCAGCACCTACGGCGAGGGCTTCCTGTCCCACGTGCACCCGGTGAGCGGGCGCATCCACGCGCGCTTCCGGCAGATCGGCGCCTCCACCGGACGGGTCTCGTGCTCGGATCCCAACCTGCAGAACATCCCCAAGGAGTCGGCGTTTCGGGCCAGCATTCGCGCACCCGAGGGGCGCACCCTGGTCACCGCGGACTACGCCGCCTGCGAGCTGCGCATCCTGGCCCAGGCCTCGGGCGACCAGGCCTTCGTGCACGCCTTCGCCCGGGGCGACGACCTGCACGCCATGGTGGCGTCGCAGATGTTCGGCAAACCGGTGTCCAAGACCGAGAACCCGGAGCTGCGCAACCGCGCCAAGGCCATCAACTTTGGCCTGGTCTACGGCATGGGGGCAGGCGGCCTGGCGCAGGCCGTGGGCTGCGGTCTCGACGAGGCCGAGCGCCTGCTCACGCGCTACTTCGACACCTACCCGGCGGTGAAGCGCTACCTCGAGCAGCGGGTGCAGATCGCGCTGCGCGAGGGGCACGCGACCACCCTGAGCGGACGCCGCCTGTGGTTCAGCGACGAGGACCTGCGCGCCCCCGACGCGGCCGGGCGCATCGGCCGGGTGGCCAAGAACATGCCCATCCAGGGCACCAGCGCCGACATCACCAAGCTGGCGATGGCCCACCTGTTCCGACGGCTGCAGGACGAACAACCCGAGGCGCAGATCGTCAACTGCGTGCACGACGAGATCGTGGTCGAGACCAGCGACGGCGAGCACGCAGCGCGGCTGGTCACCGAGGCCATGGAGCAGGCCGAGCGCGACCTGCTGCCCGACGTGGTGCCCGCGGTCGAGGTGGTGGTGGATCGCAGCTGGGCCAAGGGCTGACGCCCTGTCCCGGGTCCGGCCGAGCCCGGATCCTGCCCCACATTTCAATGGAACCCGGCTCGTGGCCGTGGACACTATGGATGGATGAGCGCAGACGGCGAGCCGCAGTTCGATCCCGAACTGCGTGAGCACTACGAGCAGGACCTCGAGATCAGCGAGGAGCGCTGGCGTTTCGAGCGCCGGGTACAGCGCCTGCTGATCGCCTTCGGCGTGGCCCTGCTGAGCATCATCTTCCTGGCGATCTGGGCCTCGACCCTGCGTTCGCGCATCGCCGTCGAGGTGTACGGGGATGGCCTGGCTGGGGATGGCTGGCCTAGCTCGCTGCGACTTGTGGCACGCGACCCCAAGAGCGGCGCGATCCTCAGACCCCTCGGGGTGGAGGTGAGCCTGCAGGTGACCGGCGACGACCCGCAGCAGATCGAGAACCTCGGTCTCACCGCGGAGACCGCGTCCGCCCTGTTTGTCGTCGACGCCGAGAGGCTGGCCCGGGGTGCCTCGGTGGCGCTGAGCCTGCGCACCGCCGAGGAACCCGATGCTCTCGAACTGGCCCTGCGCTCCCCGGCGGCCGCGACGGCCTGCGGCGTTCATCTCGTCGACAGCGTGCAGGCCCTGCAGAAGCCCGAGGCGGTGGAGGGTGCGGTGGACGCGCTGCCAGCCCTACCCGTGGTGGAGTTTGCAGGACGCACGATCACCCTGCGCTTCTATCCCGAGTCCGGGACCCTGGTGCCCGTGCTCATGAACCGGGTGACCGTGCTGGCCCTGGCCGACGGTGTGCCAGCATCCGGCGTCGCGGTGCGGGTGGATCCCCTGGGCTGGAACCTGCGGACCGACGCCCAGGGCCTCGGCGACTTGCAGTGGACGCCCGGGCGCGAACTCGGCGCGCTAACACTCACGCCTCTGTCGGGTGACGACGAGCAGCTCGCCACTCCCACCCCGGTCAAGGTCGCCCTGGCCGCTCCCCCCTCGCAGCTGCTGGCCAAGCCGCGCCGCGCCCACGTGGCCCCTGGCGGCGACATCGTGGTCGACATCCAGTCGGTGCGCCTGCGCACCTTTCTCAGCTACGAGGTCTGGTATGGCGCGCGCCTGGTGGCGCAAAGTGATCTGGCAGTGGACAGCGGCCATGCGGTGCTCGAGCTGCCGGCGCCCGACAGGCCGCGCGTGCTGGTAGGGACAAGGGTGCAGCGCGCCCCGCTGGGGGAGGATGTGGTCAGCGATCAGGCTTTTGTGTACGTCGACGACGGGGATGCCCGCAGCGCCCTGGCGCATCTGCTCGAGGACCTGGCGCCGCAGCTGGGGCGCGATCCGGGCTTGCAGGCCCTGGCGACGATGCCCGTCAACGACGACGACGACGCCGAACGCCGGATGCGTCTGCTGTTCTCACGCCTCGAACTCGACGCCCGACCGCAGCTCGTGGCGTCGAGCGGTCCGCGCAACCAGGCCCGCGCCGAGCTCCGCCGCCTGCGCTGGCAGCGCTGGCTGTTCGCTGGCTACTGGACCCTGGGCTTGGGCGCCCTGGCCCTGGCCTCCTTCGCGGTGGTGCTGCACAACCGCCGGCTGTTCACGCGCCTCAAGCAAGCCGGCGACGACGATCCGGCCGAGGCCGAAGCCACGGCGCGCTCCATCCGCCATCGCGGCACGCTCGAACTCATTGCCGTGGTCATCGGCATGGTGTTCGGCCTGTTCATCGTCTACCGCCTGCTCTCCAACCTGTGGTGGGGATAGGCGCACGCTGCCTTTGCTGGGTCGCCCCACCGAGCGAAGTTCCCGCGGCGCTGAACACCTGGATGCTTGCGCCGCCCGGGCTGATTCGCGAAGATGCGCCCACTGCGTGAGGAGGCTTCTGTGCCCTTCGAGCCCGAGCTCACTGCTCCCATCGCCACGGCGCGGCTGCAGAGCGCGCTGTCGCTGCGTCGCGTCCGCATCACCCTGCTCGAGGGCCCAGGGCAAGGTGGGCCGCGGGTCTTCGATCAGCAGACCATCGGCCTGGGCACCCATCCCTCGAACGAGCTGCGCCTCACCGACGAGACCGTGAGCCGCTTTCATGCACGCATCCACCAGGACGCGCGCGGCTTGAGCGTGCGCGATCTTGGCAGCCTCAACGGCAGCTACCTCGGCGCGCATCGCGTCGAAGTGGGCTATCTCAACGACGACGACGAGCTGCGGCTGGGGCAGACCCGGCTGCGGGTCGAGCGCCTGGCCGAGGGCTTCGAGGTCGCGCTCAGTCCGAACCCCCGCTTTGGCGATCTCATGGGCCAGAGCGCGGCCATGCGTCAGCTCTTCGCGGTGCTCGAACGCATCGCGCCCACCGAGGCCTCGGTGGTGCTCGAGGGCGAGAGCGGTACGGGCAAGGACCTCGCCGCGCGCGGCGTGCACGCCCAGAGCCGTCGCTGCCGCAAACCCTTCGTGGTTTTCGACTGCGGTGCTGCCGCGCCCGGGCTCATCGAGAGCGAGCTGTTCGGACACGCCCGCGGTGCCTTCACCGGGGCCGCCAGCGAGCGCCCTGGCGTGTTCGAGGCGAGTCACGGTGGCACCGTGTTCATCGACGAGATCGGCGAGCTGCCCCTGGATCTACAGCCCAAGCTGCTGCGGGTGCTGGAGCAGCGCGAGGTGCGTCGCCTGGGCGAGAACCAGGTGCGTCCGGTCGACGTGCGGGTCATCGCCGCCACCAACCGCGACCTCGAGAAGGAGGTCGAGGCCAAGCGCTTTCGCGAGGACCTGTTCTACCGCCTGGCCGTGGTGCGCGTGCACATGCCGCCGCTGCGCGAGCGGCCCGACGACATCCCCGTGCTCATCGATCACTTCCTCAAGGACCTGGCCACCGATGGCCAGATTCCCGTGCTCAGTCCCGAGGTGCGCGCGGCCCTGGGTCGGCGGCCGTGGCTGGGCAATGTGCGCGAGCTGCGCAATGCCGTGGCTCGCGCCGTGTACCTGCCCGAGGACGCGCTGCGCTCGCAATCGCTGGCGCAGACCTCGGTCGACGAGGTCGACACCGAAGTGCCTTACAAGGTGGCAAAGGACAGGCTGCTCGACGCCTTCGAGCGCCGTTACCTGGGCGCGCTCCTCGCCTCGACCGACGGCAACGTGAGTGCGGCGGCCAAGAAGAGCGGCATCAACCGCACCCACCTGCAGGCCATGCTCAAGAAGCTCGGGATGCGCGGCAACGACGACGTCACGCAGCCCTGAACCCACCGCTCGGATGTGCTGAATTTTTTTTCCAGCGCCCTGCGGCGGCGTTGCAATCGTGATGCAGGAGGGCCGGCCCGCCCTGCCCCGAACGAGGCGACCTTTGCGAGGTCCCTCCCGGGCAGCGCCTCATCCCGGTGGGATCGAGAGCGACAAGCCCTACAAGCTGCGGTCCACCGTGGTCACGCCCTCGGCCTGGATCTCGACGACGATCTGGCTGTCGATGCCCTTGTCGGGGTTGACCACGCGCAGCTTGATGGGACCGACCGGCAGCTCGACCTTGAACAGCGGTGTCTCACCCAGTTCGATGCTGCCGTGGTAGACGCGGGTCCAGGGACGCGTGCGCAAGGTGAGCAGTCCGGTCGCCTTGCGGGGTGGCGAGTCCCCGGACGTGTCGTCGGGAAGTGGGTGGTGAGGTTGCACGGGCCGGTGCCCTGGTCCGGGGCGCGGCCGGGCCTCGCGCGCGGTCAGCTGCAATTCCAGTTTCTGCGCGTCGCCAGGGCGCAGCAACACGCGCCGCTCCTCGGGCCGGTAGCCGTCGAGCTCCAGCCGCACGGTGCGCTCGACACCGGCCGGCAGGTCCGCGAGGGTGGCCGGGGTGACCTGGCCCGTGTCCATCCGGTCGAGCAGGATGTGCGCACCCGGGGGCGAGGTCTCGATCTGCAGGCTGGCGACCGTGGTTACGGGCAAGGTCTCCAGCGCCACGTGCTGCTGCAAGGTGGGGCGGTCCGACGTGACCAGGAGGTTGGCGTGATGGGGTTTGTAGCCTGACGCGGCCACCGCCAGGATATAGGCGCGCTCGAACTCGAGCCCATCCACCGTCAGCGGGGTCGTGCCGCGCGACACACCATCCAGGCTCACCTGGGCTCCCACCGGCGCCGAGGTCAGCACGAGCTGACCGATCTGG
Source organism: Pseudomonadota bacterium (assembly GCA_043821645.1). Classification (GTDB taxonomy): domain Bacteria; phylum Myxococcota; class JACRCW01; order JAFGSX01; family JAFGSX01; genus JBDRCO01. The sequence continues at coordinate 113,128 of JBDRCO010000043.1, forward strand.
GGTGCGGGTTTCCACTGCAAGGCCAGCAGACCGAGACCGGCGAGGAGCGCGGCCAGTGCCAGGGTACCTGCCAGGACCAGCCGCGACCGACCCCGCCGGTAGCGGGTCTGGGTCATGGTCGGCTGCGGGCTCGACGACGGCGTGCCCATGTCGCGGATGCCCGTCGAGGGAAGAGCGCGGATCACCTCGGACAGGGATCCCGCCTCGCGCAGGCGATTCTTGCGCTCGATATGGTCCGGGAAGTGCTCCTCGAGCAAGGCGCCCAGCTCCAGCGAGGTGGCAGGCACACCGAAGTCCGCGATGAAGCTCTCGAGTGCCTGGCGCATCTCCAGGCAGGACTGAAAACGCTCGGCAGCTGGCCGACGCAGCGCACGACCCACGATCTCGGTCAGCACCTCGGGCGTGCCGGGCCTGGCCTCGGCCACCGGCGGCGCGTCCTCCTCGGTGATCACGCGCAGGGTCAACAGTTCGCTGTCGCGCTTGTACAGGCGCCGCAGGGTCAACAGCTCGTGCAGCAAGATACCGACCGCGAACACGTCGCTACGGCGATCCAGGGTCTCACCCAGGCATTGCTCCGGCGACATGTAGGCGGCCTTGCCCATGATGGTGCCGGTGCGGGTGTGCGCCACCTTGTTGGCTGCCTTGGCGATACCGAAGTCGACGATCTTGATCTGGCCCTCGTAGGTGACCAGCACGTTCTGCGGGCTCACATCGCGGTGCACGATGTTGAGCGGCTGTCCCTGCTCGTCGCGCTGCTCGTGGGCGTAGTGCAGCCCGGCGCAGACGTCGGCGGCGATGCGTGCGCACAGCTCGACCGGGAGGATCTGACCGGTCTTGCGCGAACGGGATAGCAGCTGCGCCAGGTCCTCGCCCTGGATGTACTCCATGGCGATGAAGTAGGCGCTGCCAACGCGTCCCAGGTCGTAGATCTGCACGATGTTGGGGTGGTTGAGTCGCGCGGCGATGCGCGCCTCGTCGAGGAACATCTCGACAAAATGCTCCTGCTCGCTCAGGTGCGGCAAGATCTTCTTGACCACGCAGAACTTCTTGAAGTCCGCTGCGCCGCTCATGGTGGCCAGGTACAGCTGAGCCATGCCGCCGGTGGCGATCTTGCGCAGCAGGTTGTAGCGGCCAAAGGGAACGCCCGGCTCGGATGCCGCTCCACTCTCGCCGTCGCGCTCGCTGTCGCTCACGGACTGACCCCTGCCTGCGTCGTCGACGCACGTTCCCCCACTCTGGCAACCACAGACACCTGGGGTCAAGAAGGCTGCTCAGGGGAGCTGGAGGACGGCGCTGACGGCATGCGCGCCCAGACACATCGAAAAGGCGTCTGCGATGCGTGGGTCATCCAGACAGGTCGGGCTCTCGATGATGGTGCCATCGCCATCGATGCATCGCACCACCTGGGCCTGGCCATCGAGGTCGTAGCGCTCGAGACCGTCGCCATCCATGTCCAGGTCGGGGTGCTCACCGATCAGACGCATGTACTGGGCCAGGCTGATCTCGTCGGGCGTGTTGGGGTTGATGCAGAGGATGGGCATGTAGCGGCAGATGGGGATGCTCACCCGCTGCGTGTCGCGAATGCGCGCGGATCCCGCGATACGGATCTCCATCAGCTCGCGCAGGGTGTCGGGGATGAATACAGCAAAACGCGTGCGCTCCATGGGAAGGTCGTCTTCATCCAGCTTGAGCATGATCGTCTGGTCCATGACGGTGGCCAGGCGGCATTGTTGAACCGGCGCAGGTTCGGTGCGGTACAGCGCCTGATCGCCGTCGAGATCATTGGGATCGAGAACGGCGTGGCCGCATTCGGGCGCGCCGCAGAAGTTGTTGGCCGGATCCTGGTCCGCGTCCTCGCAGGTGAAGTACTTGATGGTGACCGAGCGATCGTCACAGCCATAAGGATCGTCGACGCCCACCAGTTCCAGGGCGACACAGATGCGTCCGGTCTGCACCGACGAGCGAAAGGCGTCGTTGATGGCAGTGGCCATCGGAGCCAGGGCCCGATTGACCGCCGCGTCGGGCAGGCTGTCACCGTCCAGATCCAGGGACTGCTGCACGGGTGTGAGCGCCATATCATCGACCAGGAAGCCCAGGCCCGTGGGCACCGGATCGTCGTAGCCGTCCCACTCCGCCGGCTCGGGCGGAGGCCTGGACGCCGGGGGGGCGCAGGCGGCGCCCAGGAGCACTGCCAGCACCAGACCCAGGCATCGCTGTCGATTCCGTCGCATCACAGCTACAATTATCGCACGAAGGCCCACCAGGTGCCGCATGACCGAGATCACCATCCTGATCGCCCTGCTCACCGCGGCCGCGGTGCCCGTCGATGAGAACGCGGCGCCGGGCTCGGGCGCGCACTGGCTGCAGGTGGCCAGCGCAGCCTACGAGGAACTGCGCTTCGACGACGCCCGCGTGGCCCTGGACAGAGCCCTGCGCGACCCCAGCAGCCCCCACCCTCAGCTGGTCCAGATTTACAGGTTGCAGGGGGTGGTCGAGGCCTCCATGGGTCAGCCCGTGGCCGCCAAGCGCGCCTTCGCGCAGATGCTGGTGCTGGACCCCCAGGCCAGCCCTCCCGACGAGGTCTCGCCCAAGATCAGCACCGCCTTCGAGGCAGCCCGTGCCAGCTTGCCCGGAGAGCGCGGCATCCTGATCGAGTGCGCGGCGTCCGCCGAGCTGCGCATGGGCCAGGCCGCCGAGCTCCCCATCCGAATCAGTGACACCCTGGGCATGGTCGAGCAGCTGGTGGTGCGCTACCAGGTGGCTGACGCCGAGCCTCGGGAGCGTGTGCTCGGACGCGCGGACCAGGGCATGCTCCACATCACAGCGCAGGAGCTGCCAGTGCGCGCAACGCCCTACGTGGTGCGCTTGCAGGCCGAGGCCCAGAACCTGTACGGCGTCCGCCTGGCCGAGCTCGACAGCACGTCGCCGGGCGCGCAGATCCGCGTGGTGCAGGAACTGAGCGCCGACGAGGAGCCCTTGACCCGGCAGTGGTGGTTCTGGACCAGCCTGGCCGGTGGCGCGGCCCTGGCGGCGGTGGTGGCCGGAGGACTGACCTGGGCCCTGGCACCCCGGGACAGCAGCCCGCGCGATATCGAGGTGCGCGTCGAATGAAACGGCTCGTCGCAAGCGCCCTGATCCTGTGTGGTCTGGCCTGCACGGCCCGCGATCGCATCGCGCTGCACTTCGTCGACGACACCACCCGCGCCGAGGCCACGCGGGCCGAGGTCTATGCCCTGGCCATGGAGACCCGCCGCGGCGATCCCGTGGACTGCGATGCCCTCGCGGATGGCCGACGCAGCGTCGACGACGACGAGGTGGTGGTGGCCCAGCACACCAGCCTGACCATCCCGTTGCCCCCAGACGCGGATCCCCTGCTGGTGCAGCTCCCCCAGGAGCGCTACCTGTTCTTCGCCGAGGCCTTTGATCGTTTTGGCTTCCGCGTGGCCCATGGCTGCACCGTCGACGATGTGAGTTCGGCGCGGCGCCTCGAGCGAACCATCGCGCTGATCACGGACCCCCCCCTGACTGGCGAGCTCTCGGCGGTGGGTGACACCTCCTGGCTTCAGCATGCGGGCGCTCCGGGTCTGGAGACGGCGCGTCGCCTCGAGGTCCAGGCCCTGGGGTCAGCGGGCCTGCTGCGCGACGTCGAGGTGCGTACCCTCGTCGAGAGCGGGGAGGCGGTGGTGCTGGACTCTGTGCTGCGCACCGATGACCTGGGACGCGCGGGCAGCCTGGCGCTCATCGGCAGTGGCGAGGTCAGGCTGCTGGTGCACGTGCGCGGTCTGAGCGGCTCGCCGCTGCGCTTCGTGCTGCAGGGTGTCCCCAGTCCGACCTTCCAGACCACGGCGAATCAGATCCTGGGTACGCCAGCGCAGCTCATCTCGGCGGACCTTCTGCTCGACAGCTTCGAGGCCAGCGATCTCATGGCCGTGATGCAGGATGCTGCCGGGGCCTTTGGCATGGTGTGGCGCGCCGATGACCAGGGCAGCAGCTTCGTGACCACCCGCCGCATCAGTCTCGGTCTGGCGACCAGCGGCGTGCGCGCGGCCATGCTGGACACCGATCAGCGCACCGACCTGATCTACGCGGTGCCGTCATCCGCCACCCAGCCCCGTCCCGCGCTGGCCATCGCGCACCACGACCTGGGCCAGGGAGACGATTTCGACCCACCCGTCGACGAGAGTTTGCCCGCGGACATCGAGCAGATCGAGAGCCTGCAGGTGGCCCGGATCGATGCCGACGCTCTGGACGACGTGGTCGTGGTCGGACACACGGCCAGCAGCCGGGTGGTGCTGGTGCTGCTCACGCGCCCTGCGGCGCCCAACGCAGGGCAAGCCGTGCTCTCAGTAAGGCAGCGCTTCGATATCCCGGAGTTCGCCGCCGACACGGAGGTCCTGCTGGGGGACCTGGACAGCGACGGGGATCACGACCTGCTGCTGGCCTCACCCATCGCCGGTCTGTGGATCGTCCCCTGCGGTGACGACGTCGAGGGCCGCGGCTCGGGTCGCTACTTCGTGCCTGTCAACGCCGCGCCGGCCGACTGGCCGCACCTCTTCGCCACCATAGGCTTCAACCTGACAGCCACCCAGGACGTCGACGAGGACGGCCTGAACGACCTGGTGTGGGTCATCGACAGCTCGGCGCTGGGCATCGGCGTGGGCCTGCGACTGGTGCGCGGAACCGGACACCTGCTCGACCTGACCCTGGAGCCGCATCGCCAGCTCCCCCTGGACAGCGCCAATCTCCTGGTCGTGGCGGACATCAACGCGGATGGCCACATGGATGTGCTGGTAAACACCTTGAGCCCGCCACGGCGCGCCCTGCTCATGGGAGGGGACGGCAGCGGGCGCTTCGCCGATCCCCTGCTGCTGCGCACGGACATGGGCTCGGTGGGCATGGCCGTGGCGGACCTCAACATCGACGGCGTGGCGGACGTGGGCTTCTTGGGCACCACCACCGGTGAAGACCACTTCCTGCAGGTCCACATGTCCACCGGTCTGTCGCAGTAGGCTGCGGAGTCCAGCTCAGGCCCGGCGACGACGTCGCGCGAAGATCGCGCCAGCCAGGGCCAGCAGGGGCCAGGCCACCTGGGCGCTGGCCGCGACGCAGCCGCAACCGCCCGGCTCATCCTGCGGCGGCGGAGCGCCGGGCTTGCGGCACAGCCCGTCCTGGCAGGTGGTGTCTGCGCTGCAAGGAACCACGATGCGCTGCCCCTCGCTGCACAGGATGCGGTAGTAGGGATCCTGGCAACCCGGCGTGCACTCCCCGACGTCGGCGCCGCCGGTCACGTCGAGAGCTGTCGTCGTGTCCGCGACGGCAGCATCCAGCGCCATCACATGGTCCTGCGCGGTCGCCGTGTCCGCGGGGCTGGCCTGGTCCTGAGCCACAGCCGCATCGGTGGGCATGGCGTGGTCCTGCCCGACCCCGGCGTCGTGGCCCGGGCTGCTGTCCACACCCACAGCCAGATCCGAGCCCAGGGAGGAATCGCTGGCCTGGACTGCATCCAGGCCAGAGGCCGCGTCGACGGGGGATGCACTGTCCTGGACCAGGGTCGAGTCCGCCGCCGTGGCCGCGTCGCTGCCCGAGCTGAGGTCCTGTCCGATAGCAGCGTCGGAAGCCTGGGCGCTGTCCGGCGCGGTGGCCGAGTCCGCCGCCGGGGCCGCGTCGACGGTGCTTCCCGCGTCCTGGCTGGGGTCCTGCACCGTGTAGCTGAAGACCTCGGCACAGCTGGAACTCATGCACGGGGTACAGCCGCCGCAGATCCCGCTGTTGCCAAAGATCTCGTCGCCGCCCTGGTCGTGCCAGGCGCTGACGATGTAGCGCACCTGGGTGTTGTGCACCTGCCCGGGCAGGGTGGCGCTGGCGATGTCGATGGCATCGGCAAAGGGCGTGTAGGTGCACTGGAACGAGGCCGACACCACCTGGGTGGTGCCGCTGCCCACGCCGAGGGCAGCAGCAGGTGTGCTGCCGTCGGTGGTGTAGGCCACACGATACTGGTTGGTGTAGTTCTGGAACTCCACCTTGAACCGCAGGGTCACGGCATCGCTCGAGGTCGGAGCCAGGGTGTCGACGTAGGGTACAGCGCCACCGCAGGTGCTGGTGGCAGCCCCCCCGGTGACGTCGGCGCTGGAGCGCTCGTGGTACACGAAGTTGGCCGTGGCCGAGGCGCCGCGCGCCATCACCAGGACCCCGAGGAGGGAACTCACCATCAGAGCGTTGCGCATGTTCATCTCCACACCGATTTGATGCCCCCAGTCTACCTGAATTCGTGCCCCTGGGTGCGCGCTCAAAACAGCGCTACAGTATCGCCATGACCGCTGAGGCCCCCAGACCCGCGAACCCGCCCGCGCCAGCGACCGCCACGTCGACGCCTCGAGACAGCGATCTGGTCTTCGATGATGTGCACCTGACCGACCCCGGGCTCGACACCATCCCGCATCCGTTCTGGCGCAGCTGGAAGGCCTCCTTTGAAGCGGCGGTCGCAGGTGTGCTGCGCACCGTCGCCACCCAACGCAACATGAAGGTACACACCACGGCAGCCATGATGGTCATGCTGGTTGGCATGGCACTGCCGCTCAACCTGGCCACGCGCTCGGCCCTGGTGTTCTTGATCGCGGCGGTGATGTTCGCCGAGATCCTCAACACGGCACTCGAGGCCGTGGTCGACCTGTTCATCGGCACTTACCACCGTCTGGCCATGCTGACCAAGGACGCGGCTGCGGCCGGCGTGCTCATCCTGGCGGTGGGCGCGGTGGTCATCTTCTTCGACATCCTCATCGCCAACTGGCGCATGGTGGCCGACAACCTGGACCGCGTGATCCTGTACGCGGGTCTGGGTGTCCCCGTCGTCGTGTTGCAGCTCGTGGTGCTGTTCGGGCCGCGCAAGGGCGTCCTGCCCTGGTTGCTCACCGTCGTCGGCCTGGCCTTGCTGGTGCCCTTGATCGGACTCAGCCTGGACCCACTGTTCTCGGCGGGCTCCGTGCTGGTGCTGCTCAGCTCGCGCATCGCGCGGGCGCGCTTTTCTGGCCGCATGCCCCGAGGAGCACCGCGCGGACCTGCCTCGCACGACGGGTGAACGCGAGACGTGAGACGAGAACGCGCAGCTCAGAGCTTGCCCAGCAGCTCGACGTGCTCGGCGATGATCTGCGCGCTCTGTTCGCGCCGCGAACTTGCCGCCTTGAGCAGGGCTTCACCAACCCGCGGCTCCTTGGACATCACCTGCAGGATCTGGCGGCGCTCGATGCGCAGCAGCTCGACGTCGCCGATGGAACGCACGCTGGCCATGCGAGGCTGCTCCTGGATCACACCGATCTCACCGAAGAAGTCACCCTCGACCAGCTTGTTTAAAAAGATCGGGACCCCGTCGCGCTCGCTGAAGACCTCGACCTCGCCGTGCTTGATGAAGAAGAAGGAGTCCGAGGCAGAGCCCTCGTGCACCACGATCTCGTCGTCATCGTGGGTCACGAGCACCGCCTGGGCCAGCAACACTTTGCGCTGGTGTGGCTCCAGCACCGCGAACACCGGGGACTTGGCCATCAGCAATTCGGCCACACGCTCCTTGTAGAAATCGAGCAGCGCGCCTGCGATCTCCGGCGTCAGGTCCACCAGGGGATCGGCGGCCGCACGCTTCAGCTCGAACACCCAGGCGTCGGTGATGGCCTCGACCGTGGCGGTCCGCGGGCTACCGGTCAAGAAGCTGAACTCACCGAAGAAATCACCCTCGCTGAGCGAGGACAGGTAGATGCGCCCGTCGTCCCCCAGTTCGCTGTCGCTGTCGGGGGGGCTGCAGTACACCACCACGCGGCCTCGGCCGACCGCAAACAGAGCATCCCCCTCCTCTCCTTCGCGCACCGCCAGTTCCCCGATGCGCAGGTGGCGGATGCGTGCCGCGTCGACCAGGCGCACGAAATCGTCGGCCTCGACGTAGCCCAGCAAGGGCGCCGGGGCCGGCAGCACCGTGGCTTCCTCATCGTCAGCGCCGAGACCCTGGGGATCGGCCTGGCGCATCCACTCCCAGGCTTCCCCTCCGTCGCAGTGCTGGATCGCGTCGAGCAAGGTGCCGCGGGTGCCCACGCGCAGTTCGACCAGGGTTCTCAGATCGTCCTCGCGCTGCTCGTCGTCACAAAGATGGCGGATCGGCTCCAGGGCCACCACCGCCTGCACCAGCAGACCCCGGTGGGCAAACAGATAGGCCGCGACGCGCAGAGTCGACAGGGCGCGCACGCGCTCGTCCACCGCGAGCAGCCGCTCACCGATGTCCACCAGCGTCCACAGGTTGGGCTCCCGGGCCAGCTGCTGGCGGAGTTCGACCAGGCGCGGGTCTCGCTCCACCCCGGTGTCCTGGACCAGGGCCTGCACCGTGGGCTCCCGACGACGACGACCCAGGCGCTCGCGCTCCTCGGCCAGGTCCAGACCGCCCAGGTAGTCGGCGAAGCTCGACTGGTCGTATTCGTTTTGCTGCAGGTAGGCCTCGAGCGACTGGGCCATCTCGGCACCGCTCTGAAAGCGGTGCTGAACGTCACGCTTGAGTGCCTTCATGGTGACCTGGTCCAGCACCGAAGGGACACCGGCGTTGATCCAGGACGGTGGCTCGATGGTGGCCTCGAGCACCTTGGTGATGGTCTGCACCGGGGAATCCGCGCCGAACAGCCGCTGGCCGCTGAGCATCTCGTGCAGCACCACGCCGAGCGAGAAGAGATCGGAGCGATGATCGATCTCCTCGGCCATGGCCTGCTCGGGCGACATGTAGGCGAACTTGCCCATCACCGTGCCAGGCATGGTGTGGGTCAGCTTGTTCTTGGCCTGGGCGATGCCGAAATCGGTGATCTTGACGTCGCCGACGAAGCTGATGAGCACGTTGTGCGGAGAGATGTCCCGGTGCACCACTCCCAGGCGCCGGCCCAGGTGATCGCACAGGCAGTGTGCGTGGTGCAGGCCACTGGCCATGCCTCGCACCAGGTAGGCTGCGGCCAGAGGCGCCACACCGTTGCCGGCCTGCGACACCTTGCGCAGTACCGTCACCAGATCGAAGCCGTTCACGTACTCCAGGGCCATGAAGTAGGAGCCAGCGATCTGGCCAAAGTCGAGCAGCTTGACCACGTTGGGGTGGTCGAGGCCGATCATGATGCGCGCCTCGTCGATGAACATCGAGACGAAGTGCCGATTGGCGCAGTGCTGCGGCAGGATGCGCTTGATCACGCAGGTGCGGACCACGCCACCAAGGGACATGGAGCGGGCGAGAAAGATCTCCGCCATGCCGCCCACGGCCAGCCGTTCGAGCAGCTCGTATTTGCCAAACAGGCTGGGTTTTGCCTCGGCCTGCACCATGGCTCTGCAATTCCTCGTCGAGACGATCGCCTGCGTCAGCATACCCGTCGCGCCGGCGGCATCAAAGGGTCCGCGTGGGTCGAGCGCAGCCGGGGGCCCGGCGGTGCTCAGGGTGCCTTGTTGCAGCTGCCGGGGATGGGCATGACCTGCACGTCGGGCGGCGCACTGTAGGTGAAGTGATCCCGGGCCAGCTTGTTGTCGAACAGCGCCTTCGAGAACACGAAGCGGTTCAGGTTGCCCTGGCTATCGACCACGGTGCTGGCCTCGACGCGCGAGGTCTTCGGGTTCACATCCAGCAGCAACCGCTGGTACGCCGCCTGGGCCTTTTTGGGTACCAGCACCAGCCGCTGCAGGCCCTCGGGCGCCTTCTGGCCCGGCTGCACGTCGAACTGCGCGCTCAGATCACCCTGACCGAACAGGAAGGTCAGCGACGAGGTCATGGCATCGGCCTTGAAACAACGATCCACCAGTGCCTGGTGATCCGCAGGCTGGATCACCCACAACGCGCTGCCGTCGACCAGGAAGGTCTTGTTTGTCGGCGTCGCGTAGTCGAAGCGCATCAGGCCGGGCCGCTGGTAGCTGACATGCCCGGTGGAGCGCTCGGTGCGCTTGAAGATGCGGCTTTGGTAGGTCTGCTCGAACTCCGCCTCGAAGCTCTGAGTGTTGTCGTAACTGCGTTGCACGGCGCGCACCAGGGCAGCGGTGGCGTCCTCGGCAGGGGCCGCCGCGGGGACAGGGGCAGCAGCCACCGGTGTCCAGGCAAGAACGTGCAGGAATGGCAGGACGAAAAGCATGGCAGTCCTCGCTGGGCGACCTGGGTGTTGGACGCGCCGCGGTACAGGCTATTCAGGGGGTGTGAACTCCTCGCTGACTCGTTCCTCGTCGAGGCGGCGACGGATCTCCTCGGGTCCAAGCTCGCGCAGCGCACCAACCTGGCCCGCGAAGCTGGTGTCGAGTGTCAGCGTGGCCAGCTCCTCCTCGATCTGCTGCACCCGCGGTGCATGCTGGGCCACACCCTCGACCTGGGCCACGGTCTCACCCAGGGCCGCCAGGTAGGCGCGCGCCGTCCGCGCTCGCGCCGCCACCGCGTCGGACAGCTTGCGCAGCTCGGCCTCCACATCCCCACCCTGGGTCAGCTGGTCCGCCAGGCTGCGCAACCGCCCGGCGATATCGACCAGCAGCTGAGGCAGGGGACCCAGGGCGCCGCTGCGCTTGCGCAGCTGATCCACCGTCGCCTCGCGTTCCACGGCGTCGTCGTGCAGGTCCCGGGTGCCTCGCGCGTGGCTGCGAAGGCGCAGGGCGCGTTGCTCGAAGCTCTCGATCAGGTGATTCAGCTCCAGGGCCAGGGCGGCAGAGCTGTCCTGTCCAGGCACGGCGCGCGCCGACAGATCGCCGGTGGCCGCGCGCTGGCACACCTCACACAGGGCACCGACGGACGCCTGCAAGCTCTGGTTTGCCTGCTGCTGCTGCGCCTGCTGGGCCGCCGCATCGAAGGCTCGGCCGACCAGCTCGTCGACGGAGGCAAGCTCCAGCGGTAGCGTGACGGTGGCGTCGAGGCTGTGCCCGGCGGCGCGCTGCGCGGTGCGCGCGAGCAGGAGCCCGAGGCTGCTCCGCAGGCGGCGTCCACTGCCCAGCCACAGCAGCAGCAGGGCGAGGAGAGGAGCCGTTGTCGTGGCGGCCACCAGCGTGAACCACTGCCGGCGAGCCCGCGCAGCGTCCTCGCGGGCGCGGTCGAGGGCCAGCCCCCGTGCCTCCACGAGCTCCTGCTGATGCTGGGCGCGCTTCGCCGCTCCGGCCACCGCGTCCTCGACCAGCAAGGGCGCGGTGAACAGCACGGCCACGCGCAGGCCGTCGGCCCGGGCGGTGGACAGAGCGGCCACGCGCGAGGAAGGGAGGGCTTGCCCCTGCACCAGTGCGCTGACCACCGAGGTCAGAGCCGGCGCATCCGCAGCCAGCTCCCCGGCGCTGAACACGATGTGGTCCTTGGCGTCGACGACGACGGCCTGCAAGGGCGGGCCCTGTCCGTCGACCACGGCGCGAACACGGTCCCTGAGCCGGGCCAGGTTGTCGACCTCGCGCGCAGCCTGCTCGTCGCCACCTTCGGCCAGGACCACCAGGGGCGGCGCCGCAAGCTGCCCGGCCAGAGCACTGGCCAGGGTGCTGGTCATGCGCGCGCCTTCGTCGCCACTGCGGTGCAAGGCGGCCAGCAGGTCGTCGGTCAGCGTCACCACGCTCTGTGGCGCCTCCGTCGGTGCGAGTTCGCCCGGAGGCGCCAGCCACCACAGCGTTGACACCACGGTGAGAGACACCACCCCGAGCAGCGCCGAGGCCAACCACAGGCCGGCACCCAGCGAGGTGCCACGCCGCAGGCGCCGGTCCGCGCGCCAGCCTGCACTGGGCGTGGGCGGCGTGATCATGGGCACGGTAGTGTCCACGTCGACGATGTCCTCGACAGCGCCCTCAAGGTCGTTCTCGTGCTTGTCCTGGTCGCTCATGGCAGGTGCACTGTAGCGTCAAAGGAATCGCCCGTCACGTGGCGCCCGAGCGGCGCGTGCGGGTGCGGATGGCCTGATCCGGCCAGCGCGCTACACTGCGCCCGCGGCCACACGCTGCGAATCAGGACCTGTGGCCGGGGCGAGACGGCGGGCTGTGTGGTCCCACCCCGGCGACAACGAGCAGGAGGAAGCCATGCCGCTGGTCGTCGTCAATCCGGCCACCGATCAGGTGGTGCGCGAGCTGGACACCCTGACACCAACGCAGGTGACAAGGGCCATCGAGCTGGCCGGGCAGGCCTTCGAGCGCTGGCGTCGGACCGACTTCGACCAGCGCGCGAGCGTCCTGCGCACCGCCGCCGGGCTGCTCCGGCAGCGCAGCGAGGACCTGGCGCGCCTCATGGCCACCGAGATGGGCAAGGCCGTGCGCGACGGTCGCGCCGAGGTCGAGAAGTGCGCCTGGGTGTGCGAGTTCTACGCCGACAACGCGCGCGACTTCCTGGCGCGGGAGCCGGTGGACATCGGTGGCGAGACCGCCTTTGTCAGCTACCAGCCGCTGGGGCCAGTTCTCGCGGTGATGCCCTGGAATTTTCCACTGTGGCAGGTGTTCCGCTTCGCGGCACCGGCGCTCATGGCGGGCAATGTGGGCCTACTCAAGCACGCCAGCAACGTCCCGGGCTGCGCCCTGGCCATCGAGGACGTGCTGCGCGACGCGGGCCTGCCCGCGCACTGCTTCACCAGCCTGCTCATCGGCAGTGCCGAGGTCGAGGCCGTGATCGAGCACCCGGCCGTGCGCGCCGTGACCCTGACCGGATCCACCCCGGCAGGCCGGGCAGTGGCTGCCGCCGCGGGCCGCGCGCTCAAGAAGTCTGTGCTCGAGCTGGGCGGCTCGGACCCCTACCTGATCCTCGAGGATGCCAACATCGACGAGGCCGCCTCGATCTGTGCCGCGAGTCGGCTGACCAACGCCGGCCAGAGCTGCATCGCGGCCAAGCGCTTCATCGTGGTGGAGGCGGTGCGTCCGGCCTTCGAAAAAGCGCTGGTGGATCGCCTGGCAGCGGCGGTCATGGGCGATCCTCTCGACGACAAGACCATGTTCGGCCCCCAGGCGCGCCGCGATCTGCGCGACGAGCTACACGGCCAGGTGCTGCGCTCCATCGAGATGGGCGCGCGCAAGCTTCTGGGCTGCGAGGTGCCACCCGGACCCGGCGCCTTTTACCCGGCCTCGGCCCTGGGCGACGTGCGCAAAGGTATGCCCGCCTTCGACGAGGAGCTGTTCGGGCCCGTCGCAGCCATCGTCCCCGCCGCTGACGAGGCCGAGGCCATCGCCCTCGCCAACGACTCGGTGTACGGCCTGGGCGCGGCGGTGTTCACCCACGACCGGGTGCGCGGTGAACGCATCGCCGAGCGGCAGCTCGACGCGGGATGCTGCTTTGTCAACGGCCTCGTGCGCTCGGATCCCCGGCTGCCCTTCGGTGGCATCAAGGAGAGCGGCTACGGGCGGGAACTCGGCCGCCACGGCATCCGCGAGTTCGTCAACACCAAGACCGTGGTGGTGGCCTGAACCGCGGCACCTGCCATCCATGTTTTTTCGACAAGACCGGTCTGTTGTACCGATCCCCGGTCAGACCCTGCTGTGTCGAGGTCTTCATGCGCCGTCTCCCCGTGCTCGTCCTGATCCTGCTGCCGCTCGCCATGGCGGGCTGCTCCCTGCCCCTGCTGTTCGACGCGCTGTCGGCGCGCATGGACGCGGAGGACAATCCGGGCCCCCGCGAGATCGTGCGCGAGGAGTTCAACTACCGCTTCGTCAGCCCGGGGCTGCCCTACGTCGAGGTCAAGCCCGAGCACATCAACCCCGAGGCCTCGCTGGTGCTGATGCGCACCCAGCCCACGGTGTTCTTCATGGTCATTGCCGAGCGCAGCTCGAACGAGAGCATGGGCAGCGAGGGGCTGACCGAGGTCGTGCGCGGCATGCTGAGGAGTCGCTTCCCGGACAGCACCCTTGGCGACGCGAGCGTTCGTACCGTCAACGGCATCGACGGTCAGCAGTTCGATGCCCGCCTGAGTATCGACGGGTCCCCCTTTGCCTACACCTACTGGGTGGCAGCGGCAGGAGGGAGCTTCGTGCAGCTCATCGCGTGGGCCCGGGAAGAGGAGAAGGCCACGCTCGGCCGAGAGGTCGACACCCTGCTCCCCGGCTTCCACTTGCTCGACCCCATGGCCGGAAGCGTGGCCCAGGGTCAAGCTTTTGGTCGCCATCAGTCCGCGCGCTTCGGCTACAGCGTCGATCTCACAGGGACCCCCTGGATGCTGTGGGATGACCTCGAAACCTCGGCCGCCGAGGCCGACTGCGGTGCCATACGCTCGCAGGGTGCATTCTTGGTCATTCCCTTCGCCCACGACGACCCAAGGCCCGCGGTCCCGGCCCTGAGCGCGGCTCTGCTATCGTCCATGGGTATCGAGTTTCCGTCGCCGGACGTGCAGGACGTGGGGCTGCTCAAGGTGCCGAGCGGTGCCTTCCGGCGCCTGCGCCACCAGCGCGAGATCGACGGCACGCGTTTTTCCTACACGCTCCAGATCGTCGAGGGTGAGCGTGTGAGCCTGCTGGTGGCGGTGTGGAGCGCGCGGGATCAGGCCCATGCGGATCAGCTCGCCGACGCTTTGATGCCAGCGCTTCACGTCGAGGAACCTGTCGACGAAGGCACGGCTTTACCCCCCCGACTGATCCACGCCCAGGCCACCCTGCGCAACGGCCTGGGTCTGTACCTGTTTCGCACCGAGCAGTACGAGCGCGCGGCACGCGCCTTCGAGCAGGCCCTGGACCTCGTCCCCGATGAAGCGACCTACCTGACCAATGCCCTGGATGCCTTCAATCGCATGGGCGCTCACGCGCGTGCGGTGGAGCTCATCGCGACACATGCCGCGCCTCATGGCGGCTTGCCCGCTGTGCGCGCCTGGAAGGCCTGGCACCTCAAGCAGGCCGGCCGCCAGGCCGAGGCCCTCGAGACCTATCGCGAACTGTTCCGCGATGGTCACGGTGACGATGAGGACAGGCGCAGCTACGTGGACCTGCTGGAACAGGCTGGGCTGTGGGACGAGGCCACGGTCGTGCTCGCCGAGGCTGCTGAGCGCACCGGCAGCCTCGCCCTGCGGCTGGAACAGGCCCGGCTGTTGCAGCGTCGCGGCGATCACCCGGCGGCAGTGACCATGCTGCGCGAGCTGCGGACCTCGAACCCCGACGACGTGGAGCTGACCCTGGCGCTGGTGCAGTCGTACCAGGAACTCGACCGGCCCGACGAGGTGCTGAGTCTGACCGACGCCCTGATCGCCCGCGACGTGGCAGCGGCCAGCCTGCACCAGGCGCGCGGCCTCGCCCTGGTGAGGCTGGAGCGCCTCCCCGAGGCCAAGCTCGCGCTCGAGCAGGCACTGGGCCTAGAGCCAGGCAATGCCCAGCTGCAGCATGAGCTGGAACTGGTCTCCGCGCAGCTGGGCGAGGGCGACAACAGCAGCCTCAAGGCGCGCATCGAAGCCCTCCCCGCACCGTCTGCGCTGCAGGCGCGCATGGACAGGCTGCGCAGCGAGCCGGGCATCGAGGGCTACGGAAGCACCTCTCTGTACCAGGTGCGGATCCGCCAGTTCCGTCCGGGCGAGCCTCTGCGACGTACCCTGTACCAGTGCGTGCGGGTTCGCGACGCAGCGGCCGCCGCCAGGCAGTCCACCCTGACCTTCGACTTCGATCCCCTGCGCGAGCAGATGCACGTCAACGCCCTCGAGGTGCGCGATGCCCATGATCGCGTCATCGCGCGCGGTGCACCGGACACCTACTACGTCGTGGATAAAAGCGGCGACGGACCGCAGACCCACGAGCGCACCCTTCACCTGCCCGTGCCGAAGCTGGCGCCGGGCCACACCGTGTGCTTGACCCTGAGCAGCCAGCACCTCGCGGCCGACGAGACCCTTCCCTTCGAGCGTGTGCTGCTGGCCGGACCCCAGCCCTCGCGGCTCAGCGCGCTGGTCTACCTGGTGGATCCCGCGCAACTGCGCAGCGCTCAGGCCAACCTGGAAGCGCCGCAGCCCGTCGCGGGAGGGCTGCTGTGGCAGATCGAGGACACGCCGGCCCTGGCCTGGGAACCCCAGGTACAGCAGGTCGAACGCTTCGCCCCCGTAGTGCACGTGGCCGACGCCCAGGCCACCTGGGCCAGCGAGGTCCAGGCCTACCTGCAGCGCATCGCACCAAGCCTGGAGGTCGAGCCCGGCGTGCGCGCCCTCGCCGACGACACCGCGGGAACCGGGATCCGGGGCGATGCCCTGGTCGAGCGCCTGGCGCAGCAGGTGCGCCAGAGCACCACCTACAAGGCCATCGAGTTTGGCAGCCGCGGCCGGGACCCAGCCCGACCCTCGACCACGCTGGCCCGACGCTACGGTGACTGCAAGGACCACGCGGTGCTGCTGCGTGCCCTGCTGCGAGCCCGGGGCGTCGACGCTGAGCTGGCGCTGGTCAACACCGTGGCCAGCGTTCGCGAGGACTTGCCCTCGCTCGACCAGTTCAACCACATGGTCGTGTACGTGCCCGGTCGCGGGGGCGGCCGCTTCGTCGACACCACCGAGAAGAACATGCCCGTGCTGGTTGCGGCACCTCTGGGTCTGGCCGGGCGCCGCGCGCTGATCCTGACCAGGACCGCGCCCCGCTTCATCGCGGTCCCCAGCTACGCCCCGAGCGAGGCCCAGGTCCAGGTGCAGCGCCAGGTGGAACTTGGCGACGGGGACCTGCTCACGGTGCGCGAGAAGGTGCAGCTCGATGGAATCCCCGCGGCCTCGCTGCGCCACGCCCTGGCCGAGCTCGATGGCGCCGAGCACCTGCGCTGGGCGCAGGCCCTGATCGCCCGCCAGCTGCCCGGAGCCACCCTGCGATCTTTTTCGGTGCACAACCTCGAACAGCCCGAGCAAGGACTGAAGCTGGAGCTCGAGTACCTGCTTCAGGGCCGTGTGACCCGTGGCGAGAAGAAGGTACTGCGCGTGCGCACCGCGGATCCCTGGGCGCGCTACTTCCTGGTGGCCCCTGCTGTGCCACAGCGCCGCACTCCTTTCGAGACCTCGGTCCCGGTCCAGGTGTCGAGCACCACGACCTTACAGGCACCTGGTGGCTACAAGGTCGAGCGCGCCGAGCGCCAGCGCGATACCCGCCGGGGGCCTTTTGGAAGCTGGAAGATCCAGCACAGTGCGAGCCCCGCCACGGCGTCGCTGAGCCTCAGCGCCCAGGTCACTGCTGGCCAGTTCGGCGCCGCGGACTACGCGTCCTATCGCGGGTTCTTCGACGACGCCCTGGTGGCGGTGGACCGCGAGTGGACCCTTCGCCCCACGCCCTGACAGAAAAATGAAACGCGCACCTGCGGTGTGCATGGGCCCTGGTTATATGAGGCTCGCCGCAGCGCCAGCCCACTTTGGGCGCGCCATCCCATGCCCGCGGCCCCACTCGAGGAGGACATCGTGACGCATCTCATCGGCAAGCAGGCTCCCAACTTCAAGGCTCCCGCCCTGATGCCGGACAACAGCTTCAAGGATGACTTCAAGCTCGAGGATCTACGTGGCAGGTACGTGGTGCTGTTCTTCTATCCTCTCGATTTCACCTTCGTCTGCCCCACCGAGATCCTGGAGTTCGATCGCAAGCTGGAACAGTTCAAGGAGCGCGGCACCGAGGTGGTCGGTGTCAGCGTGGACAGCAAGTTCAGTCACTGGGCCTGGAAGAACACTCCCGTCGATCAGGGAGGCATTGGCAACATCCGCTACCCCCTGGTGGCGGACCTGAACAAGCAGATCGCCCGCGATTTCGGCGTGCTCCTCGACGACGCCGGCATCGCCCTGCGCGGCACCTTCCTCATCGATCAGAAGGGCGTGGTCAAGCACGCGACCCTCAACCATCCCGATCTCGGCCGCAACGTCGACGAGACCCTGCGCCTGGTGGACGCCTTGCAGCACACCGAGAAGTACGGGGAGGTGTGCCCGGCGAACTGGAACAAGGGCGACGACGCCATGAAGGCCACCGCCGAGGGCGTGGCCGGCTACCTCAAGAAGCACGGCAACTAGCGCGCTCCCCCCTTCGTCGTCGAGAAGTTCGCCCCGGGTCCCCTCGGGTCAGTGGCCGCCCTTGCCCTTGGGCACCACCTTCCAGATGCGCAGCAGCAGCACGAAGCCGATGACCGCGAAGGGGAACAGAAACAGCGGCCATGACCACCAGCCCACGCGGGTGGTGAGGTAGCCGAGCATGAAGCTCTGGAAGCCGGTGCCCAGGTAGACGAAGCCATCGATCATGCCCACGGCGGTGGCCGCGCCCCGGCGCCCCCCGAAGTCCATGGTGGCGGTGCCGCTGAGCAGGCCGTGGGTGCCAATGACGCACAGGCTGACCAGGAACACGATGGCGCCCATCCACAGCGGGGACAGCGTGAGGTGGGGCCCCGCCTTGAGCGCGCGCGTGTCGCCGGCGCGCATGCTGGCCTGGGCATCCTGCAGGCGCAGCGTCAGCTCCTGTCCGGCGCGACGCACGGTGAGCGGGATGCTGCCGTCGCTCACCGCCCGGTCGAGAGCGGCCTTGCCGGGCTTGGTCTTGCACATGCACGCGTCCACGTCCCAGGTCGAGCCGTCCTTGCAGGTCGCGGGCAGGCACATCACCGCGCGACTGACGTCCTTCCAGGTCTCGATCTTGTCGACGCCAGCGATGCTCAGGATCTCATCACCTACCTGCAGCTGGTCGAAACCCTCGACGGGTTTGAGTTCACTCCAGCCCACCTCGCGGGTGACGCCACCCAGGGTGAAGAACATCAAGATCGCGCTCACCGCACAGCCCAGATACAGGAAGCCCGCGGTGGGCGCGCGCCGGCTCTGGAAGAACAGGTCGCTGACCCAGCCCGCCACGTTGGCGCCGATGACCCCGGCGACGAAGAGGATGCCGCCCCAGCCACCGAGGATGAAGGGTCCGGTCACGCACAGACCGGCCGAGGCGAAGGTCCAGCCGCGCTTGCTGCCACCCAGGCGGGACCCCACGACCACAAGCACCACCGCAGCGATGGCGCCGACGCCCACCGCACTCCACATCGTCGCCATGTCGCCGCGCACCAGCAGGTGCGAGCTGGGCAAGCTGAGCACTTCCTTGGCGTAGATGGGGTACCAGTGCATGACGCCGTTGCGCAGCACGCCGGTGCAAAACTCGATGAAGGCCACGGTGAGGATGATGGGGTTGGTGAGGATGCGCTTGATGAGGTCCAGGGTCTTGACCTCGACGTTCTCCTCGCCGCTCGAGGCATCGCCCGTGTCGAAGTCCTGGAAGCCGGCAAGGCCCGGTCGGTCCTTGAGCAGGAACAGCTCGACCACGAACATGATGAAAAGGATCGCCGAGGGCACGTAGAAGACCCACTTGCTTGCCGCCACGCTGGTCGAGCCCTTGGCTGCGAAGTCCAGGATCCAGCCGTTGACGGTGAAGGCGAAGAAGATGCCACTCGAGATCATGGTGCCGAAGATGCCCGAGAAGCCGCCGCGCTCGCGCACGTGGAACCAGTGCGCGTTGACCTTGACGATGGCCACCGCGCCGTAGCTCTGGAAGTACATGTTGACGGCGTACAGCAGCGAGAAGTACAGCCGCAAGTTCGAGGTATCACCCCCGACGGCGCCGCCAACCAGCGCGCTGATGTACAGGCCCATGCACAGGTTGACGATGCCCGAGCCCAGGGAGCCGATGAGGATGGCGCGCTTGCCGCCAATCCTGTCGGTGAGCGGGCCGTTGATCAGGAAAGCGAAGGCATAGGTCACGGTGCCCACGCCGAAGATGACCCCGAAGTCCTCCTTGGTCATCAGGTCGCCCAGGGCGTTCTTGGACACGGTCAGGTTGTAGCGCCCCATGTACAGGAACGCGTAGGTCAGACCGAGGGGGAACCAGTTGAGGAAGCGGCGGAGCTTGAACGCGGAGGAGTGCTGCGGCGCATCGGACATCGGGGACCTCCGGGAGTGATGCCCCTTCGTACGCTGAGCCTGCGCCCGTGACAAGTGCTAGCGGCGGCCCCGGGTACCGCGTCCGTCGTCACCGCTGCGGGTGATGCGCACCAGGGTCAACCGCGCGCTGCCATCGCGCTCGTCGAGCAGCAGGACCAGGGGCGGACCCTGGCGACCGGAGCGCAGGGACACGGCGCTGTCGGAGGACGGCACCTGGACGTCGAGGGCACTGGCCTTTGCGAAAGGTGGGTCGCTCTTCTGGCCGAGGTGGATGGACAGCATGGTCGATGCGCTCAGGTCCACCAGATCGCCGCGGCCGTCGTCATTCAGATCCAGACCGAACAGTGGCGGGTGGCCAGCCATCTGTGTTGAGCGGCCGAAGTCCACCTCGGCGTCCAGGTCCAGGGGGGCCCCCTCGACGTGGCGGCCGCCGGCGAAGCGGTGCACGCGGTAGCTCACGAGGATGCGTCCGGTGACCAGGGCCTTGCCCATGGCCAGGATACCGGTGTCGACCTGCGGCTCGACCACATCGAGGATGCCGTCGAGATCCACGTCGTGAACCAGCAGCGGGGCGGCCAGACCCTTGCGATCGATGCTGGCCAGGGTCGTCCCCGGTGTGCGGCCGATCAGGGGACCCGCGAAGACCTTCCACGACGTGCGCATCGTGTCCGAGCCGCCGCGCTGAAAGGTCACCACGGCGTCGAGCACGCGATCGCCGGTGAGGTCCACCAGCCGGGTGTCGACGATGCCCTCGTCGCTGGCGAGCTCGGCGGGACTGCGCACGGGGAGGCGCAGGGTGCGCACCGGGGCCCCGCCCACGTACAGGGCCAGGTCCTCCTCGATCGCGAAGCCGAGATCGCGCTGGCCGTCTCCATCGAGGTCACCGGCAAAGGCGCGCGGGTGCACCAGCACCGTCATCAACGAGAAGTCGCGACGCGCCCGCGGCCCGCGAAACACCAGGCCGCTGGCCATGTGGGTACGCGTGGGCACGCTCAGGCTGCGCACTTCGCCCGGAGCGTCCACCGCCAGCACACCGGCCAGGGACGGCAAGAGCACCGGCGGCTTGCCGTCGGGACAAAGCTCGATCACGGCCAGGTCGGCATGCTCGACAAAGGGCAAGGCGCCCTGGAGCTGGGCCACGGTGCTCAGGCTGCCGTCGGGAGCCCGTCGCTCCAGCACCCCCGGGCGCACGAAGAGCAGTCCGGGCCCGATCCCCGGGCAAGCACCGAGCAGCACCGCATCCTCGGGCACGGCCACGGGGCGCGGTGGAGCTGCAGGCAGGCGTGCCGTGCTGGCCGCATCGAGGATCACCACCTGGCGCTGCCCGTGCTGTATCAGCACCACCACGCCGTCGAGCACGCCGTCGCCGGTGACGTCGAGGGCGTACAGGCCCCGCGGCAGGCCAGGCAAGGTCCATTGCTGGGTCTGCGCGGTGAGTTCGGTGACGGCCAGGGTCGAGGTCAGCAGCACGGCGGCAAGAATCATGCGCGCTGCTTAACAAGCGCCCGCTCCCGCTGCAAGCCGCGCCCCACCCGGCACAACGGCTGCACCCAGGCAGGGGGGCACCACCCAGGCGCCGCCGAGGCCGAGGGCGCGCGAGGTCTCCCAGCAAAGAAAACCCCCGGGCGTGGGCCCCGGGGGGTGCGATCAGAGTATCCGGCGAAGCGGCTAGAAGTCCATGTCGTCGTAGTCGCCCGCGTCACCGCCGCCCGCGCCGGCGCCGGCCTTCTTGTCCTTCTTGGGCTTGTCCGCGATCATGGCCTCGGTGGTCAGCAGCAGCGAGGCCACGCTGGCCGCATTCTGCAGCGCGATGCGCGCCACCTTGGTGGGATCGATCACGCCCATCTCCACGACGTCACCGTAGGTCTCGGTCTGGGCATTGAAGCCGTAGTTGCCCTTCTTGCTGCGAACCTCGTTGATGACCACCGAGCCTTCCCAGCCCGCGTTCTGGGCGATCTGGCGCAGCGGCTCCTCGAGGGCGCGCTTGAGCAGGCGCAGGCCAGCCCGCTGTTCCTCGCTCTCGAGCTTGACCTTGTCGAGGGCGTCGATGCAGCGGATCAGGGCCACGCCGCCGCCCGGCACGATGCCTTCCTCGACGGCCGCGCGGGTCGCGTTGAGGGCGTCCTCGACGCGGGCCTTCTTCTCCTTCATCTCGGTCTCGGTGGCGGCCCCGACCTTGATCACCGCCACACCGCCAACCAGCTTGGCCAGGCGCTCCTGCAGCTTCTCGCGGTCGTAGTCACTGGTGGTGTCGTCGATCTGGCTACGGATCTGCTTGATGCGGCCCTGCAGGTCGGCCTTCTTGCCCGCGCCGTCGACGATGGTGGAGTTGTCCTTGTCGATGGTGATGCGCTTGGCGCGGCCCAGGTCGTTCAGGGTGGCGCTCTCGAGCTTCTGGCCGAGGTCCTCGCTGATCACGGTGCCGCCGGTGAGCACCGCGATGTCCTTGAGCATCTCCTTGCGGCGGTCGCCAAAGCCCGGGGCCTTGACGGCGCACACATGCAAGGTGCCGCGCAGCTTGTTGACGACGAGGGTGGCCAGGGCCTCGCCCTCCACGTCCTCGGCGATGATCAGGAAGGGCTTGCCGGACTGCGCGATCTTCTCGAGCAGGGGCAGCAGGTCCTTCATGTTGCTGATCTTCTTCTCGTGGATCAGCACGTAGGCGTCCTCGAGCACGGCCTCCATGCGCTCGGGGTCGGTCACGAAGTAGGGGCTCGAATAGCCACGGTCGAACTGCATGCCCTCGACCACGTCGAGGGTGGTCTCCATGGCCTTGGCTTCCTCGACGGTGATGACGCCTTCCTTGCCGACCTTGTCCATGGCCTCGGCGATGATGTTGCCGATGGTGTCGTCGCCGTTGGCGCTGATGGTGCCGACCTGGGCGATCTCGTTCTTGCCCTTGGTGGGAGTGCTCAGCTTCTTGAGCTCCTCGACCACGTTCTTGACGCCGAGGTCGATACCGCGCTTGAGCTCCATGGGATTGTGGCCGGCGGTGACCAGCTTGATGCCCTCGTTATAGATGGCCTGGGCCAGCACGGTGGCGGTGGTGGTGCCATCACCAGCGACGTCCGAGGTCTTGGAGGCGACCTCCTTGACCATCTGCGCGCCCATGTTCTCGAACTTGTTCTGCAGCTCGATCTCCTTGGCGACGGTGACGCCGTCCTTGGTGATGGTCGGGCTGCCATAGCTCTTGTGGATGATGACGTTGCGGCCCTTGGGGCCCAGGGTCACCTTGACCGCGTTGGCCAGGGCGTTGACGCCACGGCCAACATCGGCGCGGGCGAAGGTCGAGAAGTGAATCTCCTTGGCTGACATCGTCGGAACTCCTTGTGACCGCTGTGTGCGGCACCGTTGGTGTTGGGGGGGTTACTCAGTCCTCGACCACGCCCAGGACCTCGTCCTCGCGCAGCACCAGGCGGTCCTCGCCGTCGATCTTGAGCTCGGTTCCCGAGTACTTTCCGAACAGGATCTTGTCGCCGGCCTTGACCTCCATCGGACGCAGCTTGCCGCCATCGAGCAGCTTGCCGTTCCCCACCGCGAGGACCTGCCCCATGATGGGCTTTTCCTTGGCGCTGTCGGGGATGATGATACCGCCGGCGGTCTTCTCTTCGCCGTCGAGACGCTTGACCAGGATCCTGTCGTACAAGGGCTTGAGCTTCATGGCCTTCTCCTGTGTTCCCTCGCCAGTTTGCAGGGGTAGCGCCACTCGTTTGGCGTGATCCGCACTGGCGTTGTGAACGTTGTTTTTCCGGGTGAGGTACTGGCCCACCCTGTTTGGGCGCGGCCAATGTAGGCACGGGTGCGAGGGTGGCAAGGGGATCTGTGCGGGTTCTTGCTCACAGCCTCGCCTGCATGCTAAATAGCCAAAGTCACGCGGTTTTTTTGTTGTGTCCTGACCACCAAGTGCCCCGCGAGGAGCCACCAGCACCGTGTTCCGGCTGCGCGAAGCAGGTCTGCATCACCGCGGCATCGCCGTGCCGCACTTGTTTGCGCCGGCCGCGGAGCTGCTGCTGGACGCCATCGAAGCGCCGCCCGGGGGGGGCAGTGCGCTCTGCCTCGAGCCGGGAGGCCCGGTGCTGTTCAGGGCCGCCGCCCTGCATCCGAGCCTGCGCGAGACGCGACTCGTGCTCGCAGGCAGCGAGCACGACGCGACCCGGCAAGGTGCCCTCGCCATGCCCGGCAACTGGCTGCTGACGGATCCCTGGTTCTTGCCCGTGCGCACTCAGAGCTGCGACCTGGTCCTGGCCAACCTGCTTCTCGGCGATGCGGAGATGGACGCGGCCCTGCTGCGGGAGTTCCAGCGCGTGCTCAGACCGGGCGGCCAGCTGGTGGCCACGGTCCTGCTGGCCGGGACCTTCGAGGAATTCTTCGACCTGACGCAGGAGTACTGCGAGAACCAGGGGCTGGTCGAGGGCCGTGCCGCGCTGTCCGACGAGCGCTCGAACCTGTACCGGCCGCCGGCGCTGCAGCGCAGCCTGGAGACCCGCGGCTTCGAGGCCGTGCGCCTGGGCATCGAGAATCGCGCTGCGCCCTTTGGCAACGGCTTCGAGTTCATCGAGGACCCGGTGGTGCGGAACGTGTTCCTGGCCGACTGGATGCGCACCCTGAGCGATCCCCGGCTGCGCCAGAGTACCCTGGCCGGGGTCGCCCAGTTCATCGACACCTACTTCGCGGGCATTGGCTTCACCGCGCGCCTGGTCACGGGCGTGATCACGGGCCGGCGCCGCTGAACCGCCGCCAGGCCTGCGCCGGGCAGCGGGACTCCGGCGGCGCACCCCCAAAACCGTTACACTAGATCCCAGTGAAGGACCGCGCGTTGTCAGGGGTGGGGCCGGTGTGCCCTGCGCCCGCGCCCGAGGAGGCCTGCATGTCCATTTCTTCCGCCGTCACCGGGGTGATGCGCAAGGCCGCCGTGGCCACCGCCAGCACCGTCATCGTGGAGGTGGGCCGGGCGATCCATGCCAGCGAGCCTGCCACGAAACGCCTGCGCCTGCGCGCGCGCGAAATTTCCACCACCCTGGCCGCCAAGATCGCGGTGAGCGAGAGCGCTCAGGCCCTGGCGCGGATCGGTGCCCGCCGCCTGCCCAACGTTGGCGCGGGCCGCCTGGCAAGACAACTGGCCAGCCGCCCCATGGCCGCCGCCGGGGGTCGCCCTGTTCGCCTTCGACGCGGTCAAGGACGGCCTGAGCCTCGGACGTGGCGACATCGACAGCGCCGAGTTCTTCGAACGTTCCTCGGGCAACGCCGCCAGCCTGGCCGCCTCGTCGGGTGGAGCGGTGTTCGGTGGCGCCGTGGGCGGTGTGTTGCTGCCGGTTGCCGGCGCACCTGTGGGCGCCCTGTTGGGCAGCGTGCTTGCAGGTCTGGGAGGGGATGCCGCGGGGCGCATCCTCGCCAAGAAGATCACTGGCGACCGACCCGTGGCGCGCGCCAAGAAGCGGCGGCGGCGCAAAAAATAGCGCCCAGGGCGGGGCACTGAATCGGAAAAGGGCGCCCCCCGTGCCGCGAATTTCTCCTCGCGCTTGTTCTGCAGTGGAGCGCGGTGCTAGCACTACCCACGCCGTGTCAACCTCCCTCCCCGAGCCTCCAATGGCAGACCAGCTGACGCGCAGGGAACTTCCCTTTCCCAACGTGCTGCGTGTGCTCTTGCTTGGCGTCGTCGTCAAGCTTGCAGCCCTGGCCGTGTTCTCGCTCTCCATCCCCTCTGATTGGCTTGTTCATCTCGTCGCGGACGTGCGTTCGTGGGTTCCATTCTGGTGGGACTGCCAGCACGGCGGTGTGCCCTACGTCAGTGTCCCGAAAGAATACGCCGTCGCTGTCGGGCTTCTCTACTGGGCGCTGAGCCCACTGATGGATCTGGAGACCGGGTCCCTGCTCCCGGTTCTACTCACCCACGCCATCGTGATGTCCATCGTGGATGTCCTCAACGCGGGCTTGTTCTACAGACTGCTGTGGCGTCGGAACAATCGCCGCGCCCTGGTGCTGGCTCTGGCGCTGGTCGCCCTGCCCACCGCAGCCCTGCTCGCGCCCTTTCGTTTTGAAAGCGTGGTCGTGCTCAGCGTGCTGCTCGGTCTCACCGCGCGGGAGAGAGGCCATCCTCTCCTGGCAACCGCGGCCTGGTCGGTGGGGTGCTGGCTCAAATGGTATCCGGTGTTTTTCGTCGCGGTGCAGGTCATCGAAGCCTGGCGTCTGGGGCAGCGCCGGCAGGCTGCCGTGTGCTGTGGGCTGTTCGCTGCCATCGCCGTCGCGCTCAACCTGCCCTTCATCGTCGGGGCCCTCGTCGTCAACGGCAGTCTTGACAGCTGGACCATCACCTATACTTTTCACGCCGGACGCGCCGTGAGCTTCGACACGCTCCTGGGTTGCTGCCGGCTGTGGCTGGGCGATGTGCCTGGTGGCTCGGTGGTCCTCGCCGGGTCTGCCGCGCTGGCGCTGACGGTGTTGCTGGTCCGCCGCAGCTGGAGCTTCGAGACGCGCTGCGCGCTGACCTGCATGGCCACGTTGATCTGTAACCAGGTCTACTCGGCCCAGTTCAACCTGTGGTTCTATCCCTTCGTGTTGCTGATCCTGGCGCAGGCCCGAGATCCTCGCTGGCCAGCGGTCCTGCTGCTTGCCCTCGATCTGAGCAATGTCGCCGTCTACCCCTTTGTCTACGCGCGCGTGGTCGACGAACTGGACGGGTTCACACCGGCTGCGGCCGCAGACCGCGGTGGTGTCTGGAGCATCGTCTTCACCCTGGCGGTCGTCTTCAGGGCTGGCTTGCTGTTCGCTCTCGGACTGTGGCTGGCCCGACGTACCGCACCACCCCTCGATTCAGGGGCTCCCTCATCCTGAAGTCCTCGCCCGACGCCTGAGGCTGTTGCCCGGCAGCAACGCCCGGAGCTGGGTCGTCACCACCAACGGACCCGGAGCCGGATCCGCAGAATGCACGTCCACGCTGCTGCTCGGGATGAATGCACCGGGGCCTGCACCCGACACGGAGAGCGCGTGCTGGACGCCCCCTCAGGAAGGATCGTTCGGCTTCACCTGGACCACGGTGCCGCCAAAGATCTGCATGGCCAGCTTGACCGTGGGGTCCTCGAGGGCCTCGGCCTCGCGCTGCGAGGTCTCGCTGTGACGTCGACGGCTGGCGGCCTCGGCGATGGACAGCGTGCCTGCGTTCGCCAGGGTTGCGCCCACGTCGACCTTGATCGCACTGAGCTGTGGGAAGCTGGCGCGCGCAGCGCCGAGCAGGAACTTCATGTGATCGGTCTCGCGCACGGCGTCGGCGTAGAAGGCCTGCTCGAAGCGCAATGTCAGGGCCGTCTCCGTCGTGGTGACCACCACACCGTGCTCCAGGAACGAGGCCAGGGCCGGGCGTTCGCTGCGCACGGCGTCCACCACGGCCTGCCACCGGGCGTCGACCCCGGGCAGGCTCGCGGAGGGCTCGCTCGCGGGCGAGACTGCGGCAGCAGCAGCCGGGGGGCCCGCCGGCACTGCGGGAGCCGCGGCTGGCGGGTCCGGGGCCGTGGCGCGGGCAGGCGCCGCACGCGAGGGCGCGGGACGTACCGGTGGCGCCGGAGGTGCACCGCGTGACGACGGAGAACCCGCCGCAGAGGGCGGGCTGCCCGAGGCCAGCTGCTCGACCAGAGCGGTCAGCTCGTCGAGGCTGCGATAGGGGGGCAGTGCGGCCATCCGCGCCACCAGCACATCCAGCACCAGGCGCGGACTGTCGGCGCGGGACACCAGGTCGATGTGCTCGAGGGCCATGGCAAACAGGCGCTGCAGGTCCTCGGGGCTGGTGCGCTGCGCCCGCTCGACCACCAGCGCGATCTCGCGTTCGGGCAAGTCGATGAGCGCCTGAAGATGTCCAGGCACCTTGCTGCCAGGGGTGAATGCGTCGGGACCTGCGCCCGACGCAGAGGGGGCGTGCCGAACGCCCCCGGAAGGAAGGACGGCCCGCGCCACCACCAGGTGCCGCAGCTCCTCGGTGAGCTCGATGAGCAGTTGCCTCAGGTCAAAACCCGACTGGTAGGCGCGCTGCACCCCGTCCAGGCCGGCCGAGGGATCCCGGGCCAGCACCGCCTCGATGATGTCGACCACGGTGCGGCGATCGATGATGCCCAGAGCCTCGCTGGCGACCTGGGCGGTGATGGCGCCCTCGGCGTAGGCGATCGCCTGGTCGAGGAGCGACAGCGCGTCGCGCATGCTGCCCTGGGCGGCCCGCGCCACCTGCAGC
The DNA here is from genome assembly GCA_043821645.1 of Pseudomonadota bacterium. Classification (GTDB taxonomy): domain Bacteria; phylum Myxococcota; class JACRCW01; order JAFGSX01; family JAFGSX01; genus JBDRCO01. The sequence continues at coordinate 141,142 of JBDRCO010000043.1, forward strand.
AGGGCAGCCTCGTCAGCCGCGATGCCCTCGGCCCCGGCGATCTTCTGCAGGTGCTTCACGATCTCCTGTGGTGCGATGCGCTTGAAATCGAAGCGCTGGCAGCGCGACAGGATGGTCACCGGGATCTTGTGCGGCTCGGTGGTGGCGAAGATGAACTTCACATGCGGCGGCGGCTCCTCGAGGGTCTTGAGCAGCGCGTTGAAGGCCTCCGTCGTCAACATGTGCACTTCGTCGATGATGACGATCTTGAAGCGCGCATTCTGCGGCAGGTAGCGCACGCCATCGCGCAGCTCGCGCACCTGGTCGATGCCGCGGTTGGAGGCGCCGTCGATCTCGAGCACGTCGACCGCGCGGCTGTCCGCGATCTCCAGGCAACGCGCGCAGGTCCCGCAGGGTTCTGGCGTCGGGCCCTGCTCGCATTGCAGGGCCTTGGCCAGCAGGCGGGCGGCGGTGGTCTTGCCCACACCGCGGGCGCCGGTGAACACGAAGGCGTGCGCCAGCCTGTCTTTCTTGACGGCGTTCTGCAGGGTGTGGACCACGTGGCCCTGGCCGATGACATCCTCGAAGGTCTGGGGGCGCCATTTTCGTGCCAGGACCAGGTAGCTCATGTCTCAACCTCCGCGGGGAGGGCAGCCTATAGCAGGAAGCTCCGGCTGGCGCGAGGTCCAGTCCGTCACGGCCGCGTGAGAACCGCAAACTGCCGGGCTTTCCAGCGCGATCAGGGGGTGGCACCGACTCCCACCAGGTACAGCGCTTCTTCCTTGGCGGTGTTGAGGTTGAGCAGTCGGTTCAGCTCGTTCTCCTTGAACACACCCACGGCCACGGCGCCCAGTCCCAGCGAGGTCGCCTGCAACAGCAGGTTCTGGGCCGCGTGCCCCACCTCGATGGCGATGAAGCGGCTGGTCAGATGGCGGTACTTGCGCTCGGTGCGCTCGGCGACCGCGGTGAGCACCACGCTCAGGGCCGCCTCGCCGAACAGGCGCTGACCGAGACCGATGGAGGTGAGTTCCTGCCGCAGATCGCCGGCCACCACGAGCTCGAGGCCATGGCCCTCGGCCCGGTAGTGGTACAGGCCTGGCTTGACCTCGTCCACGGCGTGCACGGCGACGTAGACCTCGACCGGGAACAGCGCGCCCGCCGACGGCACGGAGCGCAGGGGCTTGTCGAAGGCCTTGCCCGTGATGCCCGCCGTGGCATGCAGGAGCTGGGACAGCTGGGCCTGGGGCACGGAGCGCTGCGTGAAGCTGCGTGCGGAGCGGCGCTGATCGATGGCGCGCTCCACGGTCAGGCCCTGCAGGCCGGGCTTGGGCAGAAGCTGCATGGTGATCCTCCGTCCCCGGGAGAACTCTCGGGGTGTGCAAGGTAACACCTGGCCAGCTTCGCTGCACGCCACCGCGAGGACCTGGGCCGCGAGAGTGCGCGGCGAGTGACCGCGTCCTGGATGCGCGTTATGGTCCGGCCATGCTCGCTTTGACAGTACTCCTCGGGACCCTGCTCCTGGTCGCCCCCGCCCTGCCCGTGCCGCAGCCCCTGGAAGCCCAGCTTCCCAGCGGCCTGAGCGTGATCGTGGTGCCACAGCCACGCCATCCCGTGGTCACGGTGCAGACCTGGCTGCTCGCCGGGAGTGTCGACGAAGAACCGACCCAGGCCGGGACCGCCCGCTTGCTGATGCAGGTGCTCGGCGCCGGCGGCAAGCGCTATGGCCGCGACGGCGTCGACGCCGCGGTGCAGGCCGTGGGTGGGCGGAACATGCGGCGCGTGGGTCCCGAGACCGCCGTGTTCTCGACGACAGTGCCGGCCGTGAAGCTGGAGCTCGCGCTGCAGATCGCGGCGGATCGCCTTCGCGCTCCACAGCTCGACAAGGACAGGATAGCGCGCGCCGCGGCAGAGCTGAGCGCGCAAGACCAGGCCCGGGGTGTGGACGGACCGGAGCGTGCGCTCGCCGTGCTGCAGACCCTGAGTTTCTTGACCCATCCGCTTCGACAGCCTCTGGACGGATGGTGGTACCAGGACCTGCCGGATCCCGTGCGCAGCTGTCGCAGCTTCTTCGACGCCCATGTCGCGCCCGCCCGCACGGCCTTGATCGTGGTCGGTGACGTCGATCCCCCGCGCACATTGGGATTGATCAAGAAGGTCCTGGCGAGCTGGACTCAGCGCAAGGCCGGGCCACGGCGGAACGTGGCAGAACTCCCCGTGTCCGGCGCACGCCGACTCGAGATGATCGACACGGCAGCGCCCGGTTGGCTGGCCGTGGGCTGGCGCACGCCCGGCCTCACCCAGGTCGATGCCCTGGCCCTCGAGGTGCTGGTCGAAGCCCTGGCGGACAGTCAGGGCCAGCTGCGCGGTGCCGTGGCGAGTCCGCTCACGACGAACGCCCGCCTGCGCTATCGCCCTCACGCCCCGCACGGGCTGCTGGAACTGTGGTGCCCGCTGGAACTGAACCAGGATCCCGCGGCGCTGGAGGCCGCGCTCCGGGCCACCGTCGAGCAGAAGCTGCGCGCTGTCGACGACAGCACCCTGCAAGCGGCCACAGCCAGGGTGCGGTCGGCCTGGCTGCGCCAGCGGGACAGCGCTGAGGACCTGGCGCTGGCCACGGGTGAGAACAGCCTGCTGCGCGGTGCCGCGCTGAGCTCGGTGCTCGACACCGCGACCCTGGACGGCCTCACACCAGCAATTCTGAGGCAGGTGTCGGAGCGCTGCTTGCGCCCGTCCCAGGCGAGCGTCGTGGTCGTCTTCGCGGGCGGTGGCAGCACCACCCGCAGTGGGGACGGAGGCGCGCGATGAACCCCGCCGTCCTGTTGCTGACCGGCGGCGCGCTGCTGCTCGCGGCCCCGCGCCTGGGCGATCCCTGGCCCCTGCCCGCACCGACCCGCGCGGTGTTGCCAGGTGGGGTGCGCGCCTTGGTGATGCCGGAACCAGCGCTGGCCAGCACCACGCTGCTGATGATGAGCAACCACGGTGCGCTCGACGAGCTTGCCGGCCAGGACGGCGCTCTGTCCCTGGTCGCCGCCACCCTGGCCTGTCAGGCCAGCGATCCGGGCAACCCGCTGGGTTTTGCCGGTGGGCGGATGCGGGCACGGGTCGACTGGCAAGAGCTGGAGCTCGCGGTCGAGTTCCCCGGCGGTTCCCTCGACGCCGCGGCGCAAGCCCTGGGCGCGGCCTTGCGGCAGCCGGCTCTGCGCGAGACCTGCCTGCGCCGTGCCGAACAGGCGCTACGTCTCGAGGAGGTGGCGAACCGCGAGGCCACCAGTGCCGCACTGGAGCAGGCCCTGTTCCCGGGACACAGGCGCGGACGTCCGCTGCTCGGGTCGCCCGCCAGCCGCGCCCGGGCGACACCCGCCAGCCTGGCCGCGCTGTGGAGCGCCCAGACCCAGGCCCCGGCGCTGTGGGTGGTGGTCATCGGGCCGGTGGAGATTGACAGCACGCTGCAGATCCTGACCAGACACCTGGCGGACCTGGGCTCGAGCGCGGCCTCGCCTGCCCCGCCACCGCCGCCTGCAAGCGAAGAGACCGCGCGCGCAACGGTGGTGGATGCACCAGGCTCGAGCCTGGCCACCCTGTGGATAGCCCAGCGCCTGCCGCTCGACAGCTCGCACTCCCTGCCCGAGCATCTGCTGCTCGACGAGGCGTGGCTGCACGCCGGCGCGCCAAGGTCCCTCGCTGCGAGGGGTTGCCGCAGCACTCGGGGTCGTGACACAGCCGGGGTGGAGGCCAGCACGGACGCTCTGATCCTGCGCTGCCCCGGACTGGAGCCCGAGAGCGTGCGCGCCGTCCTGGATCAGGCGGCGCTCGACCTCGGGCGGCTGCGCCAGAAACCGCTCGCCCCGCGCGCGCTGCGCGAACTCAAGGATCAGCAGCACGGCCGCCTTGCCCTGCAGCACGAGAGTGCGCTGGTCCAGGCCCGCTCCTTGGCCCGACTCGAGCGCGAGGGAACCCGCGCCGAGGTTCTGGCACAGGCGCCCGCCAAACTCGAGGCGATCAGCGCGCGCGACCTTCAGAGCGCCGCTCTGGGTGTCCTCAGCCCGCTGGCGCTGCGCGCGGTGGTACTGGGGCCAGCCGAGCGCTTGAGGCCACAACTCGCGGATCTGCTCGGCGCGGCAGCCCCGGATGCGACCGGCGACCGCTGACGCGCGCGTCGCTGCACGGGCCACCGCAGTTGACGAGACGTGACGACGGGTGTTATCGAAGGCTTGGCTTTTCGAGACCTTAGTGTGTGATGCGGGGCCTGACGACGCCGGGACCATGCCGCCCGGCCGGACCCTGCCAAGAGGAGGACGCCTTGAAGCGGACGTCCCGGTGGATTCTGCTGCTGACCCTCGCCGCCCTCGCCGCCTGCGGTCCCGTGCAGTCCCTGACCGTGATCTGGGAAGCCAGCGCCGAGCTCGAAGGCGCCAAGGCCGCGGACGGTCAGAAGTATGCACCCTACGAGGTCGTGGCCGCCGAGGCCTACCTGGACAAGGCCCTCGAAGAGCAGGCCTTTGCCGACTTCGAACCGGCCATCGTGTTCGGCACCAAGGCGCGCGACATGGCACGCCAGGCCAAGCAGAAGACCGCGGCGGCCACCAGCAAGGCGACACCGCCTGATGCTCCGCCACCCGGGGACACTGCCGCTGATGGCATGGTGCCCGACGACAGCGGGACCCCAGCTCCGGTGCAAGTGGTGCCCGTGCCCGAGGAGGGCGGCCAGCGTCCCCCCCCCATCATCGTGCCGACCGCCGAGTGAGACCCGTGCTGCCTCGCCGCGCTTCAAGGAGCCTGACATGACGCGCCCGCTCGCTCCCCTGGCCGTGCTCGCGCTGATCCCGCTGTTCGCGACCGGCTGCATGACCTCGTCTGCCATCCAGCAGCGCGCTGATGTCGTCAAGATCGACATCGAGAAGGCCCGCAAGTCCGGCGCCTACCGCTGCAGCCCCGAGGCCCTGGCGCGCGCCGAGGCCAACCTCGAGTTCACCGAGAACGAACTCAGGCAGGGCGACTTCATCCGCGCCGGCGAACACGTCAACGTCGCCATGGACAACATCAAGAAGGCCCTGAGCGAGAGCAAGGACTGCGGGCCCAAGCGGGTGCTGATCAAGAAGCCCAAGGCGCCGGTGGTGGTGCAGATCACCAAGACCGACAAGGACGGAGACGGCATCCTCGACGACGTCGACCAGTGTCCCGAGCAGCCCGAAGACATGGACGGCTTCGAGGACGAGGATGGTTGTCCCGACGTCGACAACGACCAGGATGGCGTGTTCGACACCGAGGACCTGTGCCCCAACACCCCGGGACCGGTCGAGAACCAGGGTTGCCCGGTCGAGGACCGCGACGGTGACGGCATCCTGGACAAGGTGGACCAGTGCCCCGACGAGCCCGAGGACATGGACGGCGACCGCGACACCGACGGTTGCCCCGACGTCGATCTGGACTCCGACGGCGACGGCATCCTGGACAAGGTGGACCAGTGTCCTGCAGATCCCGAGGACAAGGATGGCTTCGAGGATGAAGATGGCTGCCCGGACGTCGACAACGACAAGGACGGCCTGCTCGACACCATCGACAAGTGTCCCAATGACGCGGGTCCGCCGGAGAACAGCGGCTGCCCGATCATGGACCGCGATGGTGACGGCATCAACGACTCCGAGGACAAGTGCCCCGACGAACCGGGCGTGCCCGAGGAGCAGGGCTGTCCCAAGAAGTACAGCCTCATCGTGGTCAAGAAGGAAAAGATCGAGATCAAGCAGCAGGTGCACTTCGCCACGGCCAAGGCCAACATCCTGCCCGACAGCTTCGAGTTGCTGTCGCAGGTCGCCGACGCCGTCAAGAGCGCCAAGATCAAGAAGGTGCTCATCGAGGGCCACACCGACAGCCAGGGCGGCGATGCCTACAACATGAAGCTGAGCCAGCGCCGAGCCGAGTCGGTGCGCGACCACCTCATCGAGAAGGGCGGTGTGGATCCCGACGTGCTCGAGTCCGTGGGCTTTGGCGAGACCCGACCCATCGCCAGCAACAAGACGGCCAAGGGCCGCGCTCTCAACCGCCGCACCGAGTTCAAGATCATCGAGCGCTAGGCGCTCGGATCGCCCCGCGCCGCTCAACGGCGCTCGTCGATGGCCAGTAATCAACACGACCCCATTCGCCACCGCCCGTCGGTCGTCACCCGGCAGGTCGCCCGTGCTCGCTACCTGGTATTCGTGGCCCTGCTCGGGGTCTCGATCGTTCTGGGCTGGCACGCCCGCTCCCTGCAATTCGACTTCTCGGTCGACGCCGTGTACGTGTCCGAGGATCCCGAGCTGCGCTTCTATCGCGAGATCGTGGCGCCGGCCTTTGGCTCCGGCGACAACATGCTGGCGGTGCTGGTGGTCGGCGCGCCCCTGCTCTCGTCTGCCGCCCTGGCCGACCTGGGGCGCGTGCACGAGACCATTGCCGCGTTGCCGGGCGTGACCGAGGTGCGCTCCCTGGTCAATGCCCGGGTCCCCGTCGAGGACGGCGACGTGTTCTCCCTGCTGCCCTTGTTTGCGAACGGCCGGGCCCCCGTCGACGACGCAGGCATCGCCCTGCTGCGCCAGCGCATGCAGCGCGCGCCCAGTCTGAAAGGGCGGCTGCTGTCGAGTGATCTGACCACCGCCGCGGTGGTGGCCTTTCTCGACGGGAGCATGAAGAGCCAGCACCAGCGAGGGGCCCTGGTGCGCCTGGCCGAAAAGGCCCTGGCGCCAGTGATCGCGGCGGCCAGCCCCGGGGTACAGATCCGACTCAGCGGCATCCCGGTGTTCTCGGAGAACCTGACCGAGCTGCTCAAGCGCGATCAGATGACCTTCGTCCCTGGCGTGCTGCTGGTCATGGGGATCCTGCTGTGGCTCGCCTTTCGGTCGCTGCGCGGCGTGCTGTTGCCCTTCGTGGCGACGGGCACAGCCACCCTGTGGACCCTGGGCGTGATGAGCATCGAGGGCCACTCGATCAACGTCGCCAACAATGCCATCGTGGTGCTGCTGCTGGTCATCGGGGTCAGCGACGCCATCCACCTGCTGTCCCGCTTCGAAGAGGAGCTGCGCCTGCAGCGCGCAGCCGGGATCACGCCGGGCAAGCTCAAGACCGTGGCCGTGGTGACCGAGCACCTGGGCCTGGCCTGCCTGCTCACCTCGATGACGACGGCGGTGGGTTTCGGTTCACTCATCGTGGCGCGCCTGCCCATCATCCAGGAGTTCGGGGCCGACGCGGCCATCGGCGTGATGCTGGCCTGGCTGGTCACCATTGGCCTGGTGCCCGCACTGCTGGCCATCCTGCCTCTCCCCGGCCCCCGGCGGGCAATGCCCACCGAGCTCAGCGATCGCTTTCTGGGAGCGCTGGCTCGCTTCGCCCTGCGCCGTCGCCACCTGGTGGTGATCGCGGCCCTGCTCGTGACCGCGCTCAGCATCTTCGGCGCCTCGCGCCTTCGCGCCCACGATCGCATCCTGGCGGAACTGCCGGCGGGTCACCCCTCACTGGAGACCCTGCGCCTGGCCACCGACAAGCTGGGCGGCTTCATTCCTTTTGACATCGTCCTCGAGACGCCCCCTGGCCGCGCCGACGATCCCGATGTGCTGGCCGGTCTGGACGACCTCCAGCGCTACATCGAGAGCCAACCGCGCGCGCCAAGCGCCCTGTCGGTGATGGATCTTCTCGACGGCGTCGATCGTGCCGTGCGCGGCGACGCGCGGGAGCCTCTGGCCTGGACCCCGGAGCGCGTGGCGCAGTACCTGCTGCTGGTGGAGCTGGCCCCGGACGGCGAGCGCGAGCTGCGGCCCTACCTGTCGTCGCGACGAGACCTCGCACGCATCGCCTGCTTCGCGGACGACGTGGGCACCGGCGTGGTGCTGGCCTGGCACGATGCGCTGCTGAAACGGGGGGCCGAGGTGCTGCCCGCCGACGTCGTCGTGCACGTCACGGGTCCGCTGGTGGTGACCTCGAGCGCGCTCACCCTCGTGGTCAACGACATGTTCTCGTCGCTGGCATTGGCCCTCGTCGTCATCCTGGTGGTCATGGGGCTGCTGTTCCGCTCGGCGCGCATCGGGGTACTGGCCCTGGTCCCCAACGCAGTGCCGGTGCTCATGGCGCTCGGCGTCATGGGGCTGTCCGGCATCAGCTTGCGGCCCGCCACGGCGGTGATCTTCTCGATGGCCCTGGGTATCGCGGTCGACAACTCGATCCACTTCCTGTCGCGGTATCGCGAGGAACGCGCGCAACGCGAAGATGTGGCCGCCGCCATCGAGGCTGCGGTGCGAGGCACCGGCCGGCCGATCCTGTACACCACGGTGATGCTCTCGGCGGGTCTGGGTGTACTCCTGCTGTCGGACTTCGTGGCCCTGCAGCACCTCGCCATCCTGGGCTCGACCACCTTCGCCAGTGCCATGGTGGTCGACTTGCTGCTGCTCCCCGTCCTGCTGTGGTGGCTCAAGCCGCGCTGAAGCTCTGGCCTCTTTCGTGACGGCTCACACGCGCGCTGGATGCAGGTCGAGAACCGATCGCGGGCCCGGACCCGCCTTCGCTCAGGTCCACACACCTGGAATGGCGCGCTGGCAGCGAGGGCAATGGCCGGCGACCAGATTGTTCTCGACCACGCTGAAACCGGTGCGGCGAATCAGCAAGGCCCGGCAGCCTGGACAGCTGGTGTTCTCGCCCGGGTGCCCGCGGACGTTGCCCATGTACACGAAATCCAGGCCCTCGGCCCTGGCAACGTCGTAGCAGCGCTCGAGGGTGGCCACCGGCGTGGGCGGCAGGTTCTTCATGCGATAGGTCGGGTGAAAACGCGTGAAGTGCAGCGGGGTCTCACGACCGAGGTTGCGGCGGACGAAACGGGCAAGCTGCGCGACCTCGCGCTCGTCGTCATTGTGACCGGGCAGCACCAGCACCACGATCTCGAGCCACACGCCAGCCTTCTTGATGATCTGCAAGCTGTGCAACACCGGCTGCAGCCTGGCGGCACACAGCTCCTCGTAGAAGCGGTTGCCAAAGGCCTTGAGGTCCACCTTGTAGGCCGTGATGTGAGGCAACAGCTCCAGCAGCGGTTTCTCCTCGATGTAGCCGTTGCTCACCACCACCGAACGCACGCCGGTGCGCGCGCCCAGACGCGCGGTATCGAGCATGTATTCGTAAAAGATGACGGGCTCGGTGTAGGTGTAGGCGATGAAAGGTGCACCGTCGGCGCTGGCGAGGGCGTGGCATTGCTCGGGAGAGACCCGTCGCGCGGCCACCTGCTCGGGCCGGTACTGCGAGATCTCCCAGTTCTGACAGAACTTGCACTCCATGTTGCAGCCGGTGGTGGCGACGGAGAAGGCCAGGCCACCCGGCACAACGTGAAAGAAGGGCTTCTTCTCGATGGGATCGGTGTGCATGGACACCAGGCGCGAGTGCACCAGCGAGTGGTAGGTGCCGCCGCGGTTCTCGCGCACACCGCAATAACCGCGCTCGAGGTCCGCGACCTGGCAGCGCCGCGGGCACAGCTCGCAGCGCACGCGCAGGCGATCCAGCTTCTGGTAGTGCCTGGCCTCGATCAGGGGGTAGCCCGTGTCGTCGACACCGACCTGCGAGCTGGCCTGATCCTCCGCCCGCGCCAGGCGCGCCAGCGCCAGGCACCCCAGGCCGCAGGCTCCAGACTGCAGCAGATCGCGCCGGGTCAGCTTCGGGCTCATGCCTCGATCACCTGGACCCTGGACAGATCCGCCTCACCCAGCCCGTGGGCGGCGGCCAGGGCCAACCAGCGCGGGGGCCGACCCGCCTCCTGCAACGATGGCAATCCCTTGGCGCGCCTCCTGTCCTCGAGAATGCGCGCGCCCAGGGCATCCAGCGCCACGGGGTCCGTCGAGGCCAGCACGGCCTCGTAGGGCCACAGGAAGTCCGGCGCGTAGGCGGGCCCACCCTGGCACTGCGCGTACAGCGCATCGCACACCACCAGTCGCGTCTTGTGCCGCAGCGGGCTCAGTGCACTCAGATCGGCGACGTAAGGGCTGCACTGGTGGTCGTGGTACTTGTTGGGATTGTGGATGGCGCCGTACCAGTTCTTCAGGCTCAGGGACACGCCCGCCAGGTCGTGGTCCTTGAGCACGGGTGCATTGATCTGGGCCGTACAGGTGCGGGTGACCAGGCGCGACAGGCAACCGCCCACGCTGCCGGCCTCTGTGGGCTCGGCCTCGTAGTCGCCGTCGGTGCCGAGCACGCGCAGCGAGAAGCGCTCCTTCTGCACGGTGTAGCCCGCGCGAGTGAGTTCTCGCGACGAGCGCTCCCAGATGATCACGTTGAAGGGTTTGACCCCGCCGAGCTGCACACCCTCGGCCAGCGCCAGGGCCACCTCGGGCCGGGTCGACATGCGCTTGCCGGCGAGGCAGTTGACCTTGATTCCCACCACGTCGTCCGGGCCGAACAGCGAGGCAAAGGCATCGCGGGCGCTGCCCAGGCCCGTGGCGTCCTGCACGGCGCGGAACACCATCTCCCGCACCACGCGGTCGCGCACGCGGCCGCCCTCGAGCGTGACGCCGGGGCGCCTCACCAGAGCCACGCGGCTGCGCGACCTGGAAACGGCACCGGCAGCACTTGCAAGCAGCAGCTCGAGGGCAGGTGTCAGCGCCAGCGCCCCTGCCGCGGCTCCACCGTGCTGGACGAACTGTCGCCGGCTGCATCCCATGAGCCGCAGCTTAGCGCAGATCACCCCGGCCGTGGCGGGCAAGCCCGGGGCGCGTGGGCCTGCGCACCGGGAGTGATCGTTCGCAGGGCACGACCTGAGGGCCGCAGCCGTGTAAAATGTCTGGCACATGCTGCGACCACACCCCCGCTGGCTGACCCTCCTCGCGCCTCTTTTGGTGTGCGCCTGCGGTTACAACGCCCTCGACGGCTCCATCGACGACACCCACGCCCTGGATTTCACCCGCACCCGCATCGTCAAGCAGGACCAGCAGCTGGTGGTGGAGTACCTGCGCGACTCGCGCGAGGCCGTCGAGAAGGTGTGCAAGCTGGTCGCCAGGCTCGACGGGCTCGAGCTGCCGGCCGACCAGATGATCGAGCTCAAGGATGCGGATTTCTTGCAGCGCGTGGGCCTGCAGCGCGCCACCCTGGTCGATAATGGCTTTCCCCAGATCGAGAGCGGACGCCTGCAGCTTGATCAGATCGTGTTCGAGCACGGCGGAACGGCGCGCGGCCTGTTCGAGGTGGAGTTCGAGACCCACCGCAGCCTCGATGGCTGGTTCGATGGCGTCATCGCCGAGATCGCCCCTCCCCCATGACGGCCGCGCCAGGCTCACGGGCCGGGAACACAGGAATCGAGAGAACATGATCTCCGTTCTTCCCTTTCTCGTCACCGGCCTCGTCGCCGCCGACCTTCAAGGACCTCTCACCACGCCGCTGTTCGACGGCAGCGCCCAGGTGATCGCCATCGAGCCCGGCGCTGACCGTGTCACCGTGGTGGTGGGTCCCGGCTTCTTTGCGACGCGCGCCGATCAGGAGATCGCGGAGCAGGACCGCCTCGACGCCGTGCTCGGCGTGCTCGAGAGCCTGGGGCCCTTTCGCGAGGTGCGCCTCGTGATCGAACAGGACGGCGTGCGCCGGGCACCACCACGTCGCCAGTGGCCAGCCCTGCACAGGCCCCAGACCAACGCGGAGTCCCGGCCACCGCTGTGGCGCGTGGATCCGCCGAGCACGCGCTTCCCCTACGGCGCTCCCCTGGCGGGCAAGACGGTGGCCATCTCGGCGGGCCATGGCTGGATAGACGACAACGGACCCTGGCGCACCCAGCGCGGCCTCATCTCCTTTGACGGCTGCGGCACCTGCCGCGGCATCGTCGAGGATTTCTCCAACGGCGACCTGGTGGCGCGCTGGCTGGCGCCCTATCTCGAGGCGGCCGGCGCCCATGTGGTGGTGGTGCGCGAGCGCGAACTGTCCACCCAGCTCGACCTCGTCGACGATGGGGATGCCCGCTACAGTGAGACCGGAGCCTGGAGCACAGGCAGCTCCGCCGGTGGCTGGGGCGGAGACTACCGCACCTGCGCCCAGGGCTCCGGCGGTGAGGCACACTACAGGTTGCAGGTGCCGCGCAGCGAGCCTTTGCTGCTCACCCTGCGCGTGCGCGAGGGCAGCAACCGCACCAGCGGCGCCGCGGTCGACGTTCTCGACGGCGCAGGCACCACCCGCTACGCGGTGGACATGCGCGCTTTTGGCCAGCGCTTCATGCCTCTGGGCGTGCACGGTGCGGTGGCCGGCCAGGACCTCGAGGTGGTCATTCACCACGGCCTCGACGACGGCTTTCTGGTCGCCGACGCGGTGCGCCTGGGTGGCGGCGAGCACCCTGCGGGCTACCCGTGGTGGCAGATGAGCGCGTACACCTACGTGCACTACGCCGAGGCCTCGACCGACGTGCTCAGCCGCGGCGACGTGACCATTCGCCCGGCCTACGCCGAGTACGCCGGCGCCGACGTGTACCTGTCGCTGCATTCCAACGCCACCGGCACCACCAGCCAGGCCTCGGGCACCACCACCTATCGCTTCAACTGCCTGACCTATGCCGATCACTCGACAGATCCGCCAGCTGCGGACTGCGACGACCCCGTGGGCAGTGACAGCTTGCAGGAACTGGTGCAGGACAAGCTGGTGGCCAGACTGCGCGCGAGCTGGGATGGCAACTGGTGCGATCGCGGCACCCGCGTCGCGAACTTTGGCGAACTCCGCGAGCTGGTCGACATGCCTGGAGCCCTGGTCGAGCTGGCCTTTCACGACAACGTCGGCGCCGCCACGTGCTCGACGGGACCGGCCCCGGCCCAGGGCGACAACAAGTCCCTGCACGAGCCCGAGTTCCGGCGCCTGGCCGGCTTTGGCATGTATGAGGGCCTGCTCGAGTTCCTGGCGCCGGGTGCACCGGCGGTGCTGCCTGCCCCCACACACCTGATCGCGACCTCCACCGACGACGGGCGCTTCCGGGTCCGCTGGCGCAGCGTGAGCGGCGCGCGCGGGTATCGGGTTTACCTGGCCCGCGGCGATCGCGCCCTCGACCAGGGCCACGACGTCACCGGCACCGAGATCTTCTTCACCGACCTGGAGCCTCTGCAGGTGGCCTGCCTGCGCATCGCCGTGCTCAATGAGGGCGGCGTGGGCCTGCCAGGACCGACCCTGTGTGCCCGACCCCGCATGGCGCGCACCGACGTGGCCCCGGCCGAGGTGCTGCTGGTCGACGGCTTCGATCGCGAGGATGCCTGGGTGCAGGAGCTCGACAACAGCCACGACGCCACCCGTCGTCCGGCCCACGCCGTGGCAGCCATCACCGAGTTCGACGCCGCCGCCGACGCCGCCACTGACGAGGCCATCGCCGACGGCGATCTGGCCCTGGGACCGTATCGCGCCGCGATCTTCGGCTTTGGCCTGGAGTCCACCGTGGATCGCACCTTCACCGCCGCCCTGAAGCCCGTGGTCGAGGCCTACCAGGCCTCGGGCGGTGGCGTGGTTGTCAGTGGCGCCGAGGTGTTCTGGGAGATGTGGCGCACCGGCGACACCGGCGATCAGACCTGGATGGAGCAGCGCTTCGGTGCGGGCTTCGCCGACGACGATGCCGCGACCTTTGATCTTCTGGCCACCACCAGTGGACCCTTGGCTGGCCTGGGCGCTTTCTCTTTTTGCTGCGACAGCGGGGTCGACGATCGCTACCTGGTGCACTGGCCCGACGTGCTGACCACCGCCGGCAGTGGCCAGATCGCCCTGCGCTACCCTGACGACACCGCAGCGGCCGTGGCCCTGACTGGCAACGCGCCCACGGTGGCGCTTGGCTTCCCCTTCGAGACCGTGGTCGGCGCCACCGCCCGCCGCGATCTCATGCGCGCCCTTTTGGGCGTGGTGGCCCCGGACATCGCCGTCGACGACTGGGACCTGGACGGCATGCCCGACGCCTGGGAGGCGCAGTATGGCTTTGACAGCGGCGACAGCAGCGACGCCAGTGCTGACGCGGACAACGATGGGCAGAGCAACCTGAGCGAGTACCAGGCCGGCACCAACCCGCGCGACGGCCAGACCACCTGGGACGCGGGACGCACCGACACCGTGGGACCGGACGTGGTGGGAACCGATGTGCAGGGAGATGCCGGGCTGGCAGATCGCCACGGTGCCGACGCGGGCCAGCCCCCGGACGACGGCTGTGGCTGTCGGGGTTGCGGCGACTGTGGCGAGTGCAGTACGCAGCGCGATCGATCGGGTGTCCTGCTCACCCTGGGCCTGCTGTTTGGCCTGTGGCGTCGCCGGCCGCGCTGAACCCGCATTCTTTTCCCGTCGTCACGCAGCCTGCCAGCAGCCCTTCGCACTTCGGTGCATCGTCAGCAGCTCACCCCTTCGATCGGCCAAAAATTGGACGGCGCCATCTGGCGACCTTAGGGTGAAGCAGGAGCCCCTGGTGGCAGGGCGACGTCGAGTGGAGCCGGGTTGCACCGCAGCCCCGCACTCTTGACGCGACCCGGATCGCGCACCTGGGAAGCCCACAGGAGGTGACCGTGATCCAGCTCATCACCAAGATACCCCTCGGTGTGCTGAAGCCAAAACCCGCGCGGCCCGAGCTGCGCCGCACCCTTCGCCGCCCGCTCGAAGCGAGGGCCTGGCTGCGGGGCCAGGGTCTGACCCTGCGCGCGGTGGTCTACGACCTGAACCGTGACGGCGCCGGGGTCGCCTCGGATGTCGAGGTGACGCCGGGGACCCCCATCCTGCTGCGCTGCTACCTGCGCGGTGCGCGCACACCCTTTTGCGCCTGGGCACGCAGCGTGCGCAGCGTGCAGCGGGCCGACGGACGCTACGACGTGGGATTGAGCTTCCACGGCCTGCGCCAGGCAGAGCAGCAGAGGCTCGAGGCCTACTTCGCCCGCCACCTGGCGCCGCAACAACGCCTGAGCCGCTGGAGCGAGCAATTCGGCCTGTGAGGCGGTGACGCCAGCACGCCCGACGCGCTAACCTCTGCCTGGCCGCGGTGGAGGACGACATGAGCGAGTTGCTGGGCACCCTGCTGGTCCGCGAGGGCCTGCTCACCGAGGATCAACTGACCCAGGCTCTGGAGCGCCAGGCCAGCTACGGCGGCCGCCTCGCCTCGGTCTGCCTGAACATGGGCCTGGCCGACGAGCGCTCGCTGGCGGTGGTGCTGAGCCGCGCCACCGGCGTGCCCTTCCTGGTGCTGTCGCGCAGCGCCATCCCCGTATCCCTGACACGGGAGCTCCCCTTCACCGCGGCCACCAAGCTGCAGGCCCTGCCGCTGCGCCGCGACGGCCGCACCTTGCAGGTGGCCCTGGCCAGCCCCCGCGACGTGCAGGCCCTGGACGAGCTGCGCTTCGGCACCGGTGCGCGCCTCATCGAATACGGCGCCCTGACCCAGCCCCTGCACAACACCATCCAGCAGCTGTACGCCCTCAAGGACGGCAAGGGCGCCCAGTTGGTCGAGGGGCAGGACCTGGACCGCACCCGTCTCGTCGACGAGGCCGGTTACCTGGAGCTGGTGCGCGGCACAGATACCCTGGACAACAGCAGCGCGAACCGGGCCCAGACGCCCCTCGCAGATCTCATGTCGGGCTGGGATGATGGCGAGATCATCTCGCAGCCCACGGCCAAGGGCCAGCCCACCTTGCTGGTGGTCGACGACGAGCCAGACCTGCGGGGCATGCTGGTCGAGTACCTCAAGCGGTACGGCTACCGGGTGCTGGAGGCCGGAGACGGTCACACCGCCCTGCGCATCCTGCAGGAGCAGCTCCCCCACCTGATCGTGCTCGACGCCATGTTGCCCGGCGTGCACGGCTTCGAGATCTGCCACCAGGTCAAGCACGCCGAGGCCACGCGCCACATCGCCGTGGTCATGATCAGCGCCCTGTACCGGGGCTGGCGCTACGCCGACGACGTCAAGCGGCTGTACGGCGCCGACGAGTTCCTCGAGAAGCCCTTTCGCCTGGAGGAGCTACGCCGGGTCATCGAGCAGCACCTGCAGGCCGAAGAGGGGACCGGCACCACCCCCGAGGAGATCAGCACCCAGGCCAATCAGCTCCTGGCCCAGGCCGCCAACGCCTACCGCGCCGGGGATGCCCAGACGGCGGTGCGCCACCTCGAGGACGCGGTGGCCCAGGCGCCCTTCTCCGCCGAGCTGCAGCAGCGCCTGGCCCTGCTGTACGAGCAGCTCGGGCAAGCCCATCGCGCCATCGCCGCGCGCGAGCGCCTGGTCGAGCTGAGACCCGAGCACGACCAGCTACTGGCCCTGGCCCAGCTCTACGAGCGGCACGGCTTCACCCACAAGGCCTTCGAGGCCTGGGAGCGCTGCTTCTGGACCGCCTCCGGCCCCGAGGAGGCCGAGAAGATTCGCGGGCACATGAACGCGCTGCTGCCCAGGTCAGGATGAAGCAGATACTCGCGCTCTTGCATCGCAGTCGCAGGGGTTGCCCTTGAGCTTCTACGCCGACCTGCACGTGCACTCGAAGTACTCGCGGGCGACCAGCCGCGACGGCGACCTGCCGCACCTGGCGCTGTGGGCCAGGCGCAAGGGCATCCGCGTGCTGGGCACCGGCGACTTCACGCACCCGGCCTGGTTCGACGAGATCCGGCAGCAGCTCATCGAGGCCGAGCCCGGGCTGTTCGCGCTGCGGCCCGAACTGTGCGCCGTCGACGACGGCCTGCCGCCACCACCGCCTGACGCCGCGCTGCGCTTCGTGCTCAGCGTCGAGATCTCGACCATCTACAAGAAGGCCGAGCGCACCCGCAAGGTGCACCACCTGATCCTGGTGCCCGACCTCGAGGGCGCCGCGCGCCTTCGCCAGCGCCTGGGCCAGATCGGCAACATCGCCTCGGACGGCCGCCCCATCCTGGGCCTGGACTCGCGCGACCTGCTGGAGATCCTGCTCGAGAGCGCCCCCGGGGGGCTGCTCATCCCGGCCCACATCTGGACCCCCTGGTTCAGCGTGCTGGGCTCGCGCTCGGGCTTCGACAGCATCGAGGAGTGCTACGGCGATCTGAGCGAGCACATCGTGGCGGTGGAGACGGGCCTGTCGTCGGACCCGCCCATGAACGCCCGTGTGTCGTCGCTGGACCGCTTCCGCCTGGTGAGCAACTCCGATGCGCACTCGCCGCAGAAGCTGGGCCGCGAGGCCTGCGTGTTCGATACCCCTCTCGACTACTTCGCCATGCGCCGCGCCCTGGAAACCGGTGCAGGATACGGCGGCACCGTCGAGTTCTTCCCCGAGGAGGGCAAGTACCACCTCGACGGCCACCGCGCCTGCGGCGTGGTGCAGGAGCCGGGCGAGACCCGGGCGCGCCAGGGCCTGTGCCCGAGCTGTGGCAAGCCGGTGACCGTGGGCGTCTTGCACCGCGTCGAGGAGCTGGCGGACCGCGCCGAAGCCGCGAGCGCGCCGCGAGATCCCGTTCGCTCGCTCATCCCCCTCGACGAGATCCTGGGCGAGCTCGAGGGCGTGGGCGCGGGCAGCAAGAAGGTGCGCGCGCTTTGTCACAAGCTGGTGTCCGCCCTGGGCCCCGAGCTGTGGCTGCTCGAGCACGCGCCCGTCGACGATGTGGCGCGCCTGGCCTCGCCCCTGCTCGCCGAGGCCCTGCAGCGCCTGCGCCGCGGCGAGGTGCGGTGCCAGGGTGGCTACGACGGGGAGTACGGCGTGATCCGGCTGTTCGACGAGCGCGAGCTGGCCGTCGAGCGCCGTGGTGGCTGGCTGTTCGGCGCACCGCCCGTGTCGGAGGCTCGCGGGCCGGCAGTCAAGACAGTCGAGCCCGCGCCACTGCCCCTGATGGCGCCTCCGCCCGCGGCCTTGCCTCCGTCGACGACCGCTCCCCCGACGGGCGAGGGCCTGCTCGCGGGCCTCGATCCCGAGCAGCGCGCTGCCGCCGAGTACGAGCGAGGTCCATTGCTCATCGTCGCCGGTCCGGGCAGCGGCAAGACGCGCACCCTGACCCACAGGCTGGCGCACCTGGTGCTCGAGCGGGGCGTGGATCCCGCTCGTTGCCTCGCCATCACCTTCACCCGGCGCGCCGCCGCCGAGCTGCAGCTGCGCCTGACCCAGCTGATGGGCACCCGCGCGCTGCAGGTGCAGGTGTCGACCTTTCACGGCCTGGGCCTCCGGCTGCTGCGCACGCACGCCTCGGACATGGGCCTGCCCGACGACCTGAGCATTGCCAGCGAGGTGCAGCAGGAGCGCGCCATCGAACAGGCCTGCGGGTTGACCGGGGTACGTGCCCGGCGCCTGCGCCAGCGCATCCGTGCGCACAAGCACGGCGCCCTGGTGGGTGACGACGTGCAGCGGGCCCGCCAGGCCTACGACGCGGTGCTGCGCATGGAAGGACGCATCGACCTCGACGACCTGGTGCTGCTGCCGGCGCAGCAGCTCGAGCACAGTCCCGCCCTGCAGGCCGCGCTGCGGGCCGCCTACGATCACGTGTGCGTGGACGAGTACCAAGATGTGGATCCAGTGCAGGTGCGCCTGCTGCGCGCGCTGGTCGCGCCCGACGGCACGCTCTGCGTCATCGGCGATCCCGATCAGTCCATCTATGGCTTTCGCGGCTCGGATCGGGCCCTGTTCGAGCGCTTCGTCGACGACTTCGAAGGCGTGCGCGTGGTGCGCCTGACCCGGTCCTACCGCCTGGGCCAGTGCATCCTCGACGCCTCGGCCCAGGTGCTCGAGCGCGGCGGTGACGGCGAGCGACGGCTGCAGGCCCTGCTGCGCGAGCCCGGCCGCATCCTGCTGCACCCGGCGCCCACCGAGCGCGCCGAGGCCGAATTCGTGGTGCACAGCATCGAGCGACTGCTCGGCGGCCACAGCTTCTTCTCCCTGGACAGCGCGCGCAGCGAGGGGCATCAGGCGTCCCTGGGCCTGGGCGACATCGCCGTGCTGGTCCGCACCGAGCGCCAGGCCGAGCCCCTGAGCACGGCCCTGCGGCGCTCGGGCCTGCCCTTTCAGCGCCGCAGCCACCGCCGCCTCGACGAGCAGCCCGGCGTTGGCCTGCTGCTCGAGGCGCTACACCTGCTGCCAGCCGAGGGCAGCGTGCTGGCCCGGCTGCACCGCGCCGCCGACCTCATCGAGGCCAGTGCCGGCGAGGTCGAGGACAGCTGCCGCAGCGCCCTGTCGCTGCTCGAGCCCCTGGCCCTGCAGTACGGCGACGACGCCCGCGGCTTCACCGACACCGTGTCCCTGGGCGTCGAGCACGATCTGTGGGACGCCCGCGCCGAGCGCATCTCCCTGCTCACCTTGCACGCCGCCAAGGGACTGGAGTTCCAGGTCGTGTTCCTGGTGGGCTGCGAGGACGGGCTGCTGCCCCTGCGCTTCGCCGCGCCGCTGGACGACGACGAGCTGGCCGAGGAGCGACGCCTGTTCTACGTCGGCATGACCCGCGCCGCGCGCCAGCTGGTGCTGTGCCACGCCGGGCGCCGGCTGTGGCAAGGCAAGGTGCGCGAGCGCACGCGTTCGCCCTTCGTCGACGCCATCGCCGACGCGCTGCTGCAGCACAGCACCCTGCGCGGCACCGGCCCCAAGAAGCGCCGCCCGGACAGCCAGCTCGACCTGTTCTGAGCACAGCCCGCTTCCGGCGAGCGACCTGTCCCGAGCGAGCAACAGGTCTCCGACCCCTGTCAGAGGCAGGTCAGATCGGGCTTCACGCACTCTCCACGTCGAGATTACGTGTTGACCAGCTGCGTTGAAATTGCTATTTGGTGGCCGTTCTATTTGACATCATTGGGTTTTTTGTATTTACAGGGTCACTGAACCCGCCGTCACGAGGGCAGCAGATCCACCGAGATCGTCCTGCCAAGACCCGCAACCGTGAAAGCAGAGGGCACAACATGAGCAACGCGAAGATCATCTGGACCAAGATCGACGAGGCACCGGCCCTGGCGAGCTATGCCCTCCTGCCCATCGTGCGCGCGTACAGCAAGGGCACGGGCGTCGACTTCGAGGACTGGGACATCTCGCTGGCTGGCCGCATCATCGCCAACTTCCCGGACAAGCTGAAGCCCGAGCAGAAGCTGCCCGACTACCTGAACATGCTCGGCGACCTGACCCAGGAAGAACAGGCCAACATCATCAAGCTGCCCAACATCAGCGCCTCGATCCCGCAGCTCAAGGCGGCCATCGCCGAGCTGCGCGGCAAGGGCTACGACATCCCGGACTACCCCGAGGAGCCCAAGACCGACGACGAGAAGGCGCTGCAGGCGCGCTTCAGCAAGGTGCTCGGCTCGGCGGTCAACCCGGTGCTGCGCGAGGGCAACTCGGATCGCCGCCCGGCGCTGTCGGTCAAGAAGTTCGCCCAGAAGAACCCGCACAAGATGATGAAGCCCTGGCCGACCAGCGGCTCCAAGGCCCGGGTCACCCACATGACCGAGGGCGACTTTTACGGCCACGAGAAGGCCGTGACCCTGGACAAGGCCGACGAGGTCAAGATTGAGTTCGTGGGCAGCGATGGCAAAGCCACCGTGCTCAAGAGCGGCCTCAAGCTCACCCCGGGCGAGGTCCTCGACAGCACCTTCATGAGCGTCAAGGCCCTGCGCGCGTTCTACGCCCAGCAGATCGAACAGGCGCGAAAGGACGGCGTGCTGCTGTCGCTGCACCTCAAGTGCACCATGATGAAGGTCTCGGATCCCATCATGTTCGGCCACGCCGTGTCCGTGTACTACAAGGACGCCCTGGACAAGCACGCCGGCGTGCTCAAGGAGATCGGCGCCAACGTCAACAACGGCCTGCAGGACGTGCTCGACAAGCTCGAGCGGCTGCCGGCGGACAAGAAGGCCGAGATCGAGCGCGACATCAACGCCGTGTACGAGAAGCAGCCGCCGCTGGCCATGGTCGACTCGCGCAAGGGCATCACCAACCTGCACGTGCCCAACAACATCATCGTCGACGCCAGCATGCCCAACGTGGTGCGCGACGGCGGCAAGATGTGGAACAAGGCCGACCAGCTGCAGGACTGCATCGCCGCGGTGCCGGACCGCTGCTACGCCACCATGTACCGGGAGATCCTCGAGGACGCCAAGAAGCACGGCCAGTTCGACCCGCGCACCATGGGCAACGTGGCCAACGTGGGCCTGATGGCCAAGAAGGCCGAGGAGTACGGCTCCCACGACAAGACCTTCGAGGCCCCCGGCGACGGCGCCATCCGCATCGTCAACAGCGCGGGCACCACCTTGCTCGAGCAGAAGGTCGACAAGGGCGACATCTTCCGCGCCTGCCAGGCCAAGGATGTGGCCATCCGCGATTGGGTCAAGCTGGCCGTCAACCGCGCTCGCGCCCAGAAGGTGCCCGCCATCTTCTGGCTCGATGACCAGCGCGGTCACGACCGCGAGATCATCAAGAAGGTGAACACCTACCTCAAGGACCATGACACCAGTGGCCTCGAGCTGCCCATCATGAAGCCCGTCGACGCCATGAACTTCACCCTGGCGCGTGTGCGCAAGGGCGAGGACACCATCGCGGTCACCGGCAACGTGCTCAGGGACTACCTCACCGACCTGTTCCCCATCCTCGAGCTCGGCACCAGCGCCCGCATGCTGTCCATCGTGCCCCTGCTCAAAGGCGGCGGCCTGTACGAGACCGGCGCTGGCGGCTCGGCGCCCAAGCACGTCGAGCAGTTCCTCAAGGAAGGCCACCTGCGCTGGGACTCCCTGGGTGAGTACTGCGCGCTGGTGCCCTCGCTCGAGCAGGTCGCGCGGCAGCAAAGCAGCGCCAAGGCCGCGGTGCTCGCCGAGACCCTGGACGCCGCGGTGCTCAAGTATCTCGAGAACGGCCGCATGCCCTCGCGCAAGGTCAACGAGATCGACAACCGCGGCAGCAGCTTCTACTTGACCATGTACTGGGCCCGGGCCCTGGCCGACCAGGCCAAGGACAAGGACCTGGCCGCGCGCTTTGCCCCCGTCGCCAAGAAGCTCGAGGACAATGAGGCGAAGATCAGCCAGGAGCTGCTCGACGCCCAGGGCAAGCCCATGGATATCGGAGGCTACTACAGGCCCGACAACGCGAAGGCCGTGGCCGCCCTGCGCCCCAGCGCGACCTTCAACGCCATCATCGACGCGCTGTAGACCGCAGCTTCACTCCACTATTTTTAACGCTATTGCCCCGGGCCGCTCAGGCGCGGGAGCGCAGCGCTCTGCTCCAGGATCAGAGATAGCGAACGCTCTTGAGCGATCGGCGGATGGCCTGCCGGAACTTGTACTTCGGATGCCCCAGGATCATGGCGATGACCACGCGGTTGTCGTCGGGCAAGCCCAGGCGCGGACGTATGGCCTCGCCCATGTTGTTGATCAGCGGCGGCACGATGCTGAGCAGGGTGGCGCCCAGCCCGAGGGCGTGGGCCGCGAGCATGGCATGGCTGGCCACCAGCAGGGCGTTCTCGGTGTAGGCGGTGGACCAGCGGCAGGCGTGAAACAGCATCAGCACCGGGGCGCCGGACAGGTAACGGTCCTCGCCGGTGGCCGCAAAGATGGCGTTCTTCTCCTGCACCACCTCGAGCACGTGGCTTTTCAGGGCGTGCATGGTCTCGGCCCCGCGCTTGAGCCGGATGACGCCACGGGCGATGGGGTTGTGAAACAGCGCCTGCAGCTTGCCATAGCCATCGACCAGCTCGCGCCCCAGACGGGCTATGTCCTCCTTCCCGTCGAGCACCAGGATCTCGACGCTGTGGGGAGGAAAGGACGGCGGCGCCAGGGCGGCGCCCTCGAGCACGCGATCGATGAGGGCACGCTCGACGGGTTTGTCCTTGAACGCGCGCACCGAGCGCCGCGCGGCCAGAAAGTGAAAGAGATCCTGGTCGCTGAAGTTCCACGTCACCACCGGTTCAAAGGTCCCGGCCTCGACGCCGTCGAGGGCGAGGGCCATGTTGGGGCACACGGCCACGCACTGGCCACAGGCGATGCAGTAGCCCGCCCTGTCTTCGCGGGTGCGCACCGCGCCGTCGTGGAGCTCGAGGCACAGCTTGGGGCAGACCTCGACGCAGATGCCGTCGCCCTTGCACCTGCTGGCGTCGACCTGGTGTCGTGGCGTCTGCATGCGAGGTCCCCCTTCCGGAAGTGACCGGTCCCATGTTGCTGGCTCAAGACAACAAAAAGATCGCCACGACGTCGTGAAGACGGGCGTGGATGTTGAACCGAGGCCTCACGATGCGCCGGCGCCACCTGTCACATCGGAGCCCCTCTCAGCAAGCAATGCTCCCGGAGCGTGTCAGCTGACCACGGCTCCCTTGGGAACCACCACGATGTAGTCGGGGCTTCCCTCGATGTCACAGGTGGTCAGACCGCGTGCCTCGTCGGCCGCGCGATCGTACCCGAGCTGCACCCCCTCACCGATGATCGTGGTCTTGTCGATGATGGCATTGCGAATCCGGGCGTGGCGCCCCACCGAGGTCTCGAACACCAGGCCCCCCGAGATGGTGCCGCCGAGCAGCACCGAGTTCTCGACCAGGGCGAAGCTGTGCACGTACAGCCCGGGGCCGAGCACCGAGTTGCGCACCGTGCCACCGCTGATGATCACGCCGTTGGACACGATGGAGTTGACCGCGCTGCCCACCCGTCCCGGGGACTCGTGGACGAACTTGGCCGGTGGAAAGAACTGCGGGCAGGTGAAGATGGGCCAGCGTTCGCCGTACAGATTGAAGCGCGGCGAGGTCGACACCACATCGAGGCTGGCCAGCCAGTACGCAGGGATGGTGCCCACGTCACGCCAGTAGTCCGAGTCGCTGGCGCGGCTCGACAGCACCTTGAGGCGCTGCCCGCCCCGGGTGATGTACTGGTACTCCTGGATCGCGTTGCGGGTGCTGAAGTCGAAGCCATACACCGGGTGACCGGCCTCGACCAGACGTGCGAAAACATCCTGACCAAAATCCGCCCAGTCCGACGACAGAACCTGCTCGAGCACGTCGAAGTTGAACAGGTAGATGCCCATGGAGGCGAAGCAGTCGTTGCTCCCCGGGATGCGGGCCGGGTCGGTGGGCTTCTCGTCGAAGCCCCGTACCTTGCCGTCGTCACCGAGCTGCACCACGCCGTAGCGCCCAGCCGCCTGTGCCGCGTCGACACGGACCACCGAGATGGTCGCCGCCGCCCCCGTGGCCTCGTGAAAGCGCCGCAGCAGTCGGTAGTCCATCTTGTAGATGTGGTCGCCGGCGAGGATCAACACCAGGCGCGGGCTCTCGTGGGCGATGAAGCTCAGATTCTGGCGAATGGCATCTGCCGTGCCCTCGTACCAGTTGGTGCCCTTCTGCATCTGCGCGGGGATCTCGTCGATGAACTGACCCAGACGCCGGCTCAGGAAGTTCCACCCCATCTTCAGGTGGTTCGACAGCGGATGCGACTTGTACTGGGTCAGCACGTGGATCTTGCGTATGTCCGAGTTGATGCAGTTGGACAGCGTGAAGTCGATGATGCGGTGGATACCGGCAAAGTTGACCGCGGGCTTGGCTCGCGCGTCGGTGAGCGGCCGCAGACGCGCGCCCATACCGCCCGCCATCACCACCGCCACCACGTCGTCCTGCGCACGGTCGACCATGCTCACGCCCGTACGCCCTGGGCTCGCGGGCTTGCTGCCCATCCCCCCAGCGGCGATCGGATCCGAACCTGATCCGTGCGACATCCTACTGCGCGCTCAAGAAATTGTCGCCGTTCTGGCGCTGGTGAGGTGCCGGGCGCGCGTGCGTGGGTTCTTAACGCCACCGGCACCTCGGACACACATCAGCACGTGCTCCGAAGAGCTCGTGCCGAGGTACGAGGTCACCGCCAGTCTGCGCGCTGCCGCAGGTCGATGGCCAAGCCCACAGCCCAGCCCACCGCTATGACGACGAGAGGCCACGCAGCGGGCTGCCACGATCCCGTGCGCTCGAAGGTGTCGATCACCTCGTAGCTCAGCGGCAAGGTCAGCATCCAGCCCAGGGTGACCGCGCTGGGTCGCAGCGCCACCACGGGCGCCAGCACCAGGAGGTACCAGGGGAACACCACCGGGCTGAGCACGAAGGGCAGACACAGGCTGCGCCGCAGACCGTCGACCAGTGCACCCTGGCGCCGCGCGTGCACAGCCACGGCGACGAGCAAGATTACGCCCAGCGGCGCCAGCACGGGAGCCAGGGACACGTCTTTGAGCAGCGCATCCAGCGGCACATACAGGGGTGATCCGAAGCGCCACTTGGCGAAGAACACGATCAGATTCCCCAGGGGACGCAAGCCGGAGGCCAGGGCCAGGCCATAGCCTGCGACGATGACCAGCAGACACCCCAGCACCACTCGCCCGGCTCGGGCCCGCTCCAGACCGAGAGCCAGAGGAGCGAGCAGCACCGCCGGCGTCAGCTTGAGCAGCACCGCCACGCCCAGCCAGCACCCCGCTCGCCCATCGCGTCCTCGACTCAGAGCCAGCAGAGCCAGGCACAGGCCCAGGGCGGCGGTCACATCGATGTGGGCTCCCACCCCGGCCTCGAGCACCGCCAGGGGAGACAGGGCCAGCAGCGCCAGGTGCCTGCGAGCACCATGCGCGTCCAGCAGGCGGTCCCCGGCGAACAGCAGGGCGAGGGAGACCGCAGTGGTCAAGAGCTTCCAGGCCCAGGTCGCGAGCAGAGGACCGCTCGCTGCACAGAGTGCGTGCAGGACCACGGCCAGCGGCGGATAGATGGTGGGGAAACTCGCGTTGTCGTCAGGAAAGGCCCAGCGCGCATCCAGCGGCGGAGCGCTCGCCGGAGCAAACAGGTAGGGATCCACGCCATGCAGCAGCTGCTGACCGTCCCACAGGTAGCGCATCACGTCGTGCGTGGTGAAGGGCGGAACCATCAGCACCGCCACGCGCGCCAGCACACCGGCCGCCACGACCCAGCGCAGGTCGAGCTGCACACGACCCATCCGCCAGGCGACGAGCATGCAAATACTCATCAGCAGGTGCCCGGCGATGTAGATCGTGCCGCGCGTACCGTCGCCAAGCAGGGAGACGCCTCCCATGGCCGCGGCGGAGAAGACGAAGGCGAGGCAGGCCACGCGCTGCACGAGCAGGCTCACCCACGCCGCCCCTGCAGGACGTCGTGCCACAGCAACAGGCTCAGGATCTTGTAGCTCGCACCGAGCGTGCCACGCAGGGTTCCCGACACCTTGGACCGCCCGATACGCCGCCGGTAGGGCACCGGGATCTCGGCATAACGCAGGCCTTGCCTCGCAGCCTTGATCTGCATCTCCACCGTCCAGCCATAGTCGCGATCGCACATCTTCAATGCGCGCAACGACCGCGCCCGGATCGCGCGAAAGGGACCAAGATCCGTTGCTCGCAGGTCAAAACGCCTGTGCAACCAGTGTGCGGCGATGGCGTTTCCGATGCGTTGCTGGGGTGACAATGCGCCGCTCTCCAATGCACCCAGCGTCCGCGATCCGATGACCAGATCCGCCCGGTCATCGAGGATGGGCTGCAACAGGGGAGTTATCATCGACGGGTCGTCGCTTCCATCACCATCCAGGAACACCACGATGTCGGTATCGCAACGAAGTGCGGCGATACCAGCCAAGCAGGCCGAGCCATAGCCGCGCCGCAGTTCCGTGATGACGCGCGCCCCGGCCTCCTGCGCATGCGCTGCCGTGCCATCGCGGGAACCGTTGTTCACGACCAGCACCTCGCGCAGCGGCGGCTTCAGCACGGCTCGCACCACCTGACCGATGCTGCGCTCTTCGTCCAGGGCCGGTATGATCAGGTCGATATTCATGGCGCGGCCATCCTACTCCGACAGGGTGCGCAGAACATCACTCACCTTTGCTGTCGACGAAGAAACGGACATCCGCGAGTCGCAGAACATGAGTCATCGTGTGGCGAGATGAAAGCTCTATCCAAGAAATGGGTGGGGATAGTTTGACACCATACTCATAATTCGATTGCAGACGTAAATATGTCGTGTGCTATAGATAGTTTACTTACATCATCCCACCACGGCTACGAGGAGAAACATGATCGACAAAGCAGCAAAGGCCATCGACGCAGCGATCAAGGATCTGGGCGACGAGTTGAAGAAGATCGAGAAGCAGATCGCATCGCTCAAGAACGCGCGGGCTTCCCTCGGCGGTGGGCGCGCACCCACCCGTGCAAAGAAGACCGCTTCTCCCAAGCGCGCGACCAAGAAGGCCGGGCGCAAGAAGGGCCGCAAGGCAGCCAAGAAAACTGCCAAGAAGGTGGCCAAGAAGGCGGGGAACAAGGGCTGGAGCAAGGCCGCTCGGGCCGCCGCGCGCAAGCGCATGCAGGCCTACTGGGCCAAGCGACGCGGTGAAAAGGGCGCGACTCCCAAGTCTGCCAAGAAGACGGGTCGCAAGAAGGCCGTCAAGAAGACCGCCAAGAAGGCAGCCAAGAAGCCAGGTAAGCCCGGTCGGCCGCGCAAGCAGATTGGCGGCGTGAGCACCAAGGTCAGCGGCAAGATGCTGTCGGCCTGGGAACAGTACAGAGCCAAGAAGCAGGGCGCCTGAGGCGTGATCGGCAGACGCGCATCAATCCAGCGGATCGAACTCACCTTTGCCCACGTAACATAGCGGGCACACCCAGTCATCCGGCAGATCCTCGAAGGCTGTGCCCGGCGCGATGGCAGCGTCGGGATCACCGCTTGCTGGGTCGTAAACATAGCCGCAATTGGTGCAGATGAACTTCGCCATGCTTTCCCTTGCTGCGGGTGGGGTCTGGTCCGTACTCATTCGAGCGTGAAATACTTGGCCTGCGGGTGATGCACGATGAAGGCCGAGGTGGTCTGCTCGGGCACCATCTGTGCGTTCTCGGTCAAGGTCACGCCGATGCGTGCCGGATCCAGGATATCGAACAGCAGCTTGTTCTGGTCGAGGTCGGGGCAGGCCGGATAGCCAAAGGAGTAACGCGATCCGCGATACTTTTGCGCCACCAGCTCGTCCATGGTCTGGCCATCGTCACCCAGGAGCCCGAGCTCGGCGCGCACCTTCTTGTGCCAGAACTCAGCCAGGGCCTCGGCGGTCTCCACGCTGAGACCATGCAAAAGGAGATAGTCCTTGTAGCGATCCTGTTGATACAGCTCCTGCTCGATATGTTCGGCCTGGGGGCCCACGGTCACCACCTGCAGGGCGATCAGATCGCGGCGGTCACCACCCACAGGCCAGAAATAATCAGCGATGCAGCGTCCGGGTGACTTGCGCTGTCTCGGAAAACGCAACCGGGTGAGTTCCTGGTCTCCCTTGGGTTGATAGATCACGACCTGATCGCCATCGCTGCATGCCGGATAGTAGCCGTAAACCACCTTCGGCTGCAGGATGTGCTCGTCGCGGCACCGAGCCTTGAGGCGCTCGAATTCCGGCCGCACCGTGTTCTCGATCAGGTCCTCGTAGGCCTGCTTGTCCAGCGCACCGCGCCGGTATCCCCAGCGCCCGCGGAACAGCACCACCTCGGTCAAGAAGGGATAGATCTCGTCGAGCGCGATATCGCTGACAACGCGGCTCCCCCAGAAGGGAGGGGCAGGAACCTCGGTCTCACGGTGCAGTGGTTCGATGTTCTCCACACGCGCTGCGCTCGGACGGGGTGCAGGGCGCGCGCGAACCCTCGCCGCCTGGGCGCGTGCGGCCTCGGCCAGACTTCCGTCGGCGACCTGCTCCATGGCGCGCAGACCCGCAAAGGCGTCCGTGCAATACAGCACCGGTGCATCGAGCGCGCTGGCGCAATGGTCGACCACGTACTCGGGAGTGAGCGCTGCCCCGCCGAGCAACACCGGGATGTGGACACCGCGGCGCTGCATTTCTTGCAGATTCTCTCTCATCACCACCGTGGACTTGACCAGCAGGCCACTGAGTCCGATGGCGTCGGCGGCGACCTCCTGGGCCTTGTCGAGCAGCGTGGTGACCTCGCAGTTGATGCCCAGATTGTGCACGGCGTATCCATTGTTGGTGAGGATGATGTCGACCAGGTTCTTGCCTATGTCGTGCACGTCACCGCGCACCGTGGCAAGGACCAGGCACTTGCGGGCCTGCCTGTCGCTGCGCTCCATGAAAGGTTCGAGCACACTCACCGCGTGCTTCATCACCTCGGCGGCCTGCAACACGAAGGGCAGCTGCATCTGTCCCGAGCCGAACAGCTCACCGACCTTTTTCATGGCCGGGATGAGCAGGGTGTTGACGATGTCGAGGGCAGGGATCTCGGCACGCTTGCGCTCCAGCAGCGCCTCGAGACCTGTCTTGACGCCGTCGATCACCGCACGCTGCAGGCGCTGGTCGAGGGTCAGGTTCTCCTCGGCCTCGCGCTCGATCACGTGGCCGCTCTTGTGGTCGAAGTGCTCGATCAGCCGCAGCAGGGGGTCGCCCTCCCCTCGCTGCAGGATGAGGTCCAGCGCACGCTCTCGGTCGTCGTCGGCGATGCGGTACAGCGGCAACAGGCGGGCGGCATTGACGATGGCGGCGTCGAGCCCCGCCTGCACGGCCAGGTCGAGAAACACCGCGTTGATCACCTCGCGCGAGGCATCCTTGAGCCCGAAGCTGATGTTGGACACGCCGAGCACGGTGCGCACCCCGGGCAGATCGGCCTTGATCTGGCGGATACCCTCGAGGGTGTTGAGGCCGGCGTCGCGCAGCGCCGGGTCGCCCGAGCCGAGCGTGAAGGTGAGAGGATCGAACAGCAGGTCCTCGGGTTTCAGGCCTATCTCATCGACAGCAAGGGCGTGAATGCGTCGTGCCACGGTGCGCTTGCGCTCCACCGTCATGGCCATGCCGTGCTCATCGATGGTCAGGGCAATGAGGGCGGCCCCGTGACGACGTGCCAGCTGACAGATGGCCCGGGCGCGCTCCTCGCCCGCCTCGAGGTTGACCGAGTTGATGAGTGCGCGACCGCCGCACAGCTCGAGCGCGGTCTGCAACACATTCAGGTCCGTCGAGTCGATACACAGCGGCAGGTCGACCTGGCGCACCAGACGCGACACCACCTCGCGCATGTCGCGCGCCTCGTCCCGGCCAGCCAGGGCCACGCACACGTCCAGGGCGTGGGCGCCACCGCGCGCCTGGCTGCGGCCCACAGCCACCACACCGTCCCAGTCCTCGTTGACCAGATGTTTCTTGAACTGTCGGCTGCCGTTGGCATTGGTGCGCTCGCCCACCAGGAAGGGCCTGGGATCCTGGTGCAAGGTGCGCGCACTGAACAGGCTGGTCACCGAAGGTGCGTGTGCTGGAGCACGAGGTGCAGGCATTTTGCCGTCGAGGGCTGTGCGCAACGCCTCGATGTGTGCCGGCGTGGTGCCACAGCAGCCCCCCACCGCGGAGGCGCCCTCCTCGACCACCAGCGGAACCAGGGCGCGGGCAAAGGCCTCGGGACCCAGTGGGTACATGGCCTGGCCGCCCTCGTTACGCGGGATGCCGGCGTTGGGTTGCACCAGCACGCTGCCGCCGAACTGCTGGCAGATGCGCTGCACGTAGGGACGCATGGCGTCGGGGCCCGTCGCGCAGTTCATGCCCAGCAGGTCGAGGTCGAAGGGCTCGAGGAGGGCCAGCACGGCGTCGACCTCACTGCCCACCAGCAAGGTCCCCGTGGTCTCGACGGTCACCGAGACCGCCAGGGGCAGGTCGCGGCCTGCAGCCTTCAAGGCGTCGCGGCAGGCACACAGGGCTGCCTTGATCTGCAGGGGATCCTGACAGGTCTCGACGAGAAGCAGGTCGGCGCCGCCGGCGATCAGACCCTCGGCCTGGCGCGTGTACGACCGCAGCAAGGTGGCGAAGTCGGTCTGGCCCAGCGAGACCAGGCGGGTTCCCGGCCCCAGGGACCCGGCCACGAAGCGAGGTGTGCCATCCCTCGAACCGTCGACGGCACGACGCGCCACCTGGGCGGCAGCGTGGTTGAGTTCCTCGACCCTGTCCTCGAGCCCGTACTCGGCCAGCACCACCGCATTGGCGCCAAAGGTGTTGGTCTCCACGACCTCGGCTCCGGCCGCCACGTAGCGTGCGTGAATGGCCTGGATCGCGTCGGGCGCGGTCAGGTTGAGCAGCTCGTTACAGCCCTCCTGGCCCTGCCAGACCTCGGCGGGCAAGGCGAGCTCCTGGATCTGCGTGCCCATGCCGCCATCGAAGAAGAGCAGGCCCTGGCCTGCGCGGGTTCGAAAATCCATAGTGGCGATCCTATGCCGTTCAGCTGGCGCTGCGAAGGCGTGCTCCGAGGTGCCGGAAATGACAACGCTGGTGGCGCTCGACAGCATCCTGCAACTCGATCTCGAGCTGGGTGCCGTTGAGAACATTCATCTCGTGCAGCAGGCCCGGGCTGGTGATGTTGATCTCGGACAGCAGCCCGTCGATCAGATCGACCGCCGCGAAGAGCACCCCGTGCGCGGCCAGCCAGGTGCCGACCTCCTCGAGGAGCGCGCGCTCGGGCGGTGTCAGCTCGCAGGCCTGCACCGAAGCCCCGGCGTCGAGGTTGGACAGGAACGCGCCTGGTCTGGGGACCTTGAGCATGCAGCCCGCCACCCTGCCGTCGATGACCATGGCGCGAAGCTCCCCCCGCGTCACACCAGGCAAGAAGCGCTGCACCATGACGTGCCCGCGGTTGTCGTCGAGAACCCGGGGCAGGGCTGTCTGCAGCTCAGTGCCGGACTCGAGAAGGATCACGCCCTGACCGCTGCAGCGATACAGGGGTTTGAGCACGGCGCGGCCACCCACCTCCGCGACGAAATTCGAGATGGCGTCGACATCGGCACTCACCAGGGACTCCGGTGCGTGCGCGCCGAAGCGCAGGATCAAGAGCTTCTCGTTGAGGTTGCGCAGCGCCAGGGGGTCGTTGACCACCAGCGTGTGCGCGCTGGCGAGTTCGAGGACCTGGGTGGCGAGGTAGTAGTTCATGTCGAAGGGAGGATCCGTGCGCATGTGCACGACGTCGAAGTCGGCCATGACCAGGTTCTGTGCCGATCCCAGCTCGAGCGACGCCCCGCAGAGGCCCGGGCTCACCGGTCTCGCCCACGCACGCGGCTCGCCATCGCGCAGACTCAACTCCGCCACGGTGCACAGCCAGGCCTCCCCGTGGCGGCGCCACAGCTCGCGCAGCATCAGCGGGGTGGTATCTCTGTCCACCTTCCACTTGCCCACGGGATCGGCCACGAACAGGGCACGCATCGCTCACCTCGCGACGCGATTATGATTCGCGCGCATTGTGGCGACAATGTAATCATGCAGCGCTGCCGCGCTTGGAGCGGATCAGCCGGCGATCCGTCCGGGGAGCCAGCGACAGGTCCGCGGGGCGCCCGCCAATGGAGGAGATGTGCGAAAAGCCAAGATCGTCGCCACTCTGGGTCCTGCCAGCCGCGATCCCGCGATCCTGTCGCGCCTGATCCGGGCGGGCGTGGATGTGGCAAGGCTCAACTTTTCCCACGGCACCCATGCGGAGCACGAGGCCCTGTTTCATGCCGTTCGCGCAGCCGCGGCGGAGGCTGGGCGACCGGTGGCCATCCTCGCCGACCTGTGCGGTCCCAAGCTGCGCCTGGGCAAGGTCGAGGGCGGCGCGGTGTTGCTCGAGAAGGGTGCCACCATCGAGATCGTGAGCGGGCAAGGGGACTCCTTTGTCGGTACCAGTCAGCGCGTGTCCACCAGCTACGACGAGCTGGCGCGAGACGTGCGCCCTGGCCACCGCCTGCTGATCGATGACGGCCGCATCGTGCTGCGGGTGAAGGAATCCGCGGGCGACGTGGTGACCTGCCAGGTCGAGGTCAACGGGGTGCTCAAGGACAAGAAGGGCCTCAACCTGCCGGGTGTGGCCCTGAGCGTGCCCTCGCTGACCCCCAAGGACAGGGACGACCTGCGCTTTGCCACCGCCCTGGGTGTCGACTACTTCGCGCTGTCTTTCGTGCGCTGTGCCGACGACGTGAGGGCGGCCAAGCTGCTGGCTGGCGATGTGCCGGTCATCGCCAAAATCGAGAAGCCCGAGGCCATCGACCACATCGAGGAGATCGTCGATGCATCGGACGGTGTCATGGTGGCTCGCGGCGATCTCGGCGTCGAGGCAGGTTTCGAGAAGGTGCCGCTGCTGCAGAAGCGCATCATTCGCACCACCAACCGCCGCGGCAAGGTGGTGATCACCGCCACCCAGATGCTGGAGTCCATGGTGCAAAACCCGGCGCCGACCCGCGCCGAGGTCTCGGATGTCGCCAATGCCGTGCTCGACGGCACCGACGCCCTCATGCTGTCCGGCGAGACCGCGGCCGGGGCCTACCCCGTCGAGGCCGTGGAACAGATGGACACCATCATCCGCGAGGTCGAGGGCAGCGATCTCTACGCCTCCCTGCCGGCTCCCGAGGAGCTGCTCTACCCGACCTTCTCGACGGCCATCGCCGATGCCGCCGTGCGGGCGGCGCGCGACATCGATCTCAAGGCCATCGCGGTGTACACCGAGACCGGACACTCGGCGGCAGTGGTCAGCGAGTACAGACCCCGGGCCGCCATCGTGGCCCTCAGCAGTCACCAGGTCGTGCTCAACCGCCTCGCCCTGCAGTGGGGCGTGCTGCCCCTGAAGAGCGAGTGGGTCGAAACCCTCGACGCCCTGTTCGATCAGGCCGAGCGTGTCCTGGTGGGTCAGGGCCTGGTCACCGCCGGCGACTCGGTGGCGATCACTTTTGGCATGGAGCGCGGCAGCTTCGCGCGCACCAACACGTTGAAGTTATGGACCGTGGGTGCGCCCCAGGGACAGTAGCGGAGGCCGGGACCGAGAAGTTCGAAGCCACCGCTCCCGGTGCTAAGATTCGGTCCGGATCTGTGCCGCACGGATGTGCGCAAGAGTGAGGGGCTTCCGGGTGACAGCGACGTCGGACACCATGCACAGCGACCCCTCTGCCCTGGCAGAGCTCGACCGAGCCTGGCGCAGCGACGAGGGCGGCGGATTCTCGAACTTGGTGACGCGAGGTGCCGAGGCCCTGCGCAGTGGTGATCTGGAGACGGCGCTCGGCGCACTGCAACATGCCGAGGTGCTGAACCCGGACGATCACCAGGTGCAGAACTTGCTGGGCCTGGCCCTGTACAAGGCCGGGTCCCTGGCCGAGGCCGAGGCGCGTTTTCATGTCCTGCTTGAGCGCTATCCCGATGATGTGACCCTGCGCATGAACCACGCCATGGTCCAGATCAAACGCGCTTCGTTTGCCAGTGCGCGCGAGGACCTGAAGCGCGTGCTTCAGCTGCGGCCGGATCACAAGCGCGCTGCGGGCTACCTGGGTCTGGCCTGCGAGCAGCTCGGCGAGCTGGCCGCCGCCGCCCGCGCCTACCAGCTGGCCGGGAACTTTCCCGCGGCCGAGCACGTGCTGAGGCGGCATGCGGACCGGGTCGCCGGTGGTGCCGCACGGACGCCCCCAGCCGAGGCCGAACCAGTGCCGTCCCCGCCAGAGCTTGCGGCGCATGCACCCCCACCGACACCTCCCGAGGTCCCTCGCCCCGTCGCCACCGCGGTCCCTGCTCCCGTCGTCACCGCGCCGCCAGTTGCCGCCACGGAGCCCCGTCCCGACAGCGAGAGCCATACCCACCCCAGCAAGGTCACCGATCTGGTCGCTGGCGCTGGGCACGCGGCCCAGGAAACGAATGGTCGCAATGACGTGATCGACCTCGGCGATGTGGCACCACTGGAATCCACAGCACGGGTGACCCTGCTTGACGGCCTGGTGCTGCTGCGCCTGGACAGCGACGCCATGCTGCGGGGCGATCTCTGGGTCGGCCGTTTCGGCGACCTGGACTCCGAGCCTGCCCTGCGCCGCGCTCGAGGCGCGGAGACCGACCAACCACTGGGGGGGGCGCATCCCCTCATCTCGGTGCGCGGGTCCGGGACTGCCCTGCTCCGCGTCGACGAAGCCATCGCCGTCACCGCGACCCTCGACGGCGAACTGTTCGTCGTCGAGCCTCGGCTGCTCGCCCTGCTCGGACAGTGCCGACACGAGACCGCGCGCCTGGTCATGCCCGACGGCGCCGCACTGTCCCTGCTCCGCTTGCGTGGCCAGGGGCAGGTCGTGCTCAGTGCCGACCGTCGCCCGGCACGCTTGCGCATCACCCTGGGCATCCCTGTGGTGGTGCTGGCCTCGTCGCTGCTCGCCTTCGTGGGCAAGGTGCTACCCCGGGTGGCGCCACCCGGACCCCGGAGCGCCAACTCACCACCCATGCTGCACCTGCTCGGTGAGGGCGAGGCCTGGGTCGATGGGGGCTCCCAGCTTCCCTTCGAGGTGGTGTCCAAGGAGTGACTCCGGCGCCTGCGCCCCTGTGCACGCCCGGAGCAGCCGCTCCGATCTCGCTCGCCAGCGACCAGCACCTGGGCTAGATCATCGAGCCGCGCGCATCCCTGACGTCGCGCGCGAGGAGGTCCTCCATGACCAAGCACACGGTGGTGTCCATGCCCGGCGACGGCATTGGCAAGACGGTTCTGCCCGAGGCGATCCGCGTCCTCGACAAGGTCGGCTTTGATGCCGAGTACGTGCACGGCGACATCGGCTGGGACTTCTGGTGCAGCGAGGGCAATGCCCTGCCACAGCGCACCGTGGATCTGCTCGAGAAGCATCGCCTCGGCCTGTTCGGCGCCATCACCAGCAAGCCCAACACCGAGGCGCAAAAGGAGCTGGACCCGTCGCTCAAGGACAAGGGCTTTGTCTACTACAGCCCCATCGTTGGCATGCGCCAGCACTTCAACCTCGACCTGTGCGTACGGCCCTGCCAGACCTTTGTCGGCAACCCCCTCAACTTCATCCGCAAGGGCACGGGCAGCAGCGTCGAGGAGCCCCGGGTCGACGTGGTGATCTTCAGGCAGGGCACCGAGGGCCTGTACTCGGGCGTCGA
The DNA here is from genome assembly GCA_043821645.1 of Pseudomonadota bacterium. Lineage (GTDB taxonomy): Bacteria > Myxococcota > JACRCW01 > JAFGSX01 > JAFGSX01 > JBDRCO01. The sequence continues at coordinate 176,843 of JBDRCO010000043.1, forward strand.
GTGGACCAACCCGCCGCCCGAGGTGCGCCGGGCACTCGAGACCCACAAGAAGATGGCCGCCTACAAGGACACACCGAGCGAGGACCTGGCCGTGTCGACCAGGATCTTCACGCGAAAGGCCTGCCAGCGCATCGGCCGCGCCGCCTTCGAGTACGCCAAGAAGCACGGCTACAAGAGCGTGACCATCTGCGAGAAACCCAACGTGATCCGCGAGACCTCGGGCATGATGACCCTCGAGGTCAAGAAGATCGCCAAGGAGTTCCCGGGCATCGCGGTGTGGGAGACCAACATCGACGCGCAGATGATGTGGCTGACCAAGAACCCCGAGGACTACGGCGTCATCGTCGCCGGCAACATGTTCGGTGACATCGTCAGCGACGGCTTCGCCGGGCTGGTCGGTGGCCTGGGCTTCGCCGCCTCGGGCAACATCGGCGAGACCTGCGCGGTGTTCGAGCCCACCCACGGCTCAGCGCCCAAGTACGAGAAGCTCAACCCCAGCATCGTCAACCCCATCGCCATGATCCTCAGCGCCTGCATGATGCTCGACCACGTCGGCGAGAACGACAGGGCAAAGCGGGTGCGCGACGCCATCGCCACCGTCGTCGCCGAGGGAAAGACCCGCTGCTACGACATGCTCAAGCTCAAGGGTGGCCCCGAGGCCATCGCCCAGGGCGCGTGCA
>JBDRCO010000044.1:0-87691 GCA_043821645.1 Pseudomonadota bacterium
GTGCGGTGCGGGTCGGGCTCGCGGTACCAGGCGTCTACCTGGTGGCCGAGGCCACGGCCCAGGGCAGCACGCCCGAGGCCCTCAGCACGGCCGTGCGCGAGGCCTTTGACATCGTGCACCAGCGCGCCCTGGCACGCAGGCAGAAGCTGAACCGGCAGCCGCGGCACGTGGTCCGCCTGCCGCAGCTGGAGCCGAGTGCAGCCTGAAGATCTTGTCGTGGGTTGAGCAGGGGGGGACGTCACCGAGTCCGCAGTCGGCGAACAGGATCAGGGAGCGCTCTTGATCTTGATGGTGCGCTGCTGGATGCCCCACACCACGCCGCCCTCGCCGTAACCGGTGTCGAGGGTGCCGGCGCGGCGCCGACCCACGGTCACGGTGACGGTGCAGGTGGTGGCTTCCTGGTTCTCGTGGGCCACGATCTCGGCGTGCGGGATCACCGCGGTGCCGGCGTCGCCGTCGAGATCCTTGGTCCAGATCTGGATGCAGTCACCGTCGGCGGTCAGGTGCATGGTGTCGCTGCTGCTCCCTGGATCCCAGGTCACGGTGATGTCGTCGCTGGCGCGCGAGAACTGGGCGTCGGCGGCGGGCACGGTGATGGCAAAGGGCGTGGGCAGGGTCAGGGTGGACTCGGGCGCGCCGTCGTCGACGGTGCGGGTGAAGGCCACCTTGAACGGGGTGTCGGCCGCGTCCGCATCAAAAGTCGCCTCGTACCACACCGCGCCGAGCAGGGTGCGCTTGACCATGTCCTTGTCGGTGGTGTCCTGTGAGGCCACCAGCTTGTCGTTGCCCATCAGGTCCAGGTAGGTGTTCGAGGCGCCGCCGCCCACCCGCAGCGAGGCCTTGACCAGCGACTGGCCCGCGCCATCGGCGGTGGCGGAGATGTCGGCATACACCCCCGAGGTCATCACGTCTTCGCTGTCCACGTTCTCGCAGGCCAGCAGCCACATGCTGCTCGCTGCACACACCACAACCGCCAGCCGCTTCATTGTTTCCTCCATCGGCAAGAGTAAGCTTGGTGAGAACATTCCATCGCAAGTTCATGTTCGAGCCAAGCCCAGTCCTGAGCAAGCTCCGGACCAGGCGCCCGGTCGGCGCGTCAAGCTGCTGGAATCACGGCGTGGCTCCTCGCTCGTCGGCCCGCGCCGCGGTGCCAGGTCGGGCAGGATCACCGGCAGGCTCGTCAGGGGCTGTGGCGCGGCTGCAACAGCGTCGCGTGATGCGGATCACGAACGCTTCAGGTGCTCGTCAGGCTCTTGACGAAGCAGCGCGCCGTGTCGCGCGCCTCGGCGTCGTACAGGTGCAGCGAATTACCCTGGCAGCCTGAGAACTCGGCGCAGCCATCGCACTGGCCCTGCTGCATCCACGCGCGATCGCGAAACGGCGCGAAGCGCTTGTCCCACACCTCAAAGAAGTCGTCGCAGCGGATGTTGCCCTGCACCAGGCTGCGGTCAATGTTGGGGCAGCCGGAGATGCTGCCGTCGGCGAGCACCGAGGCGATGCTGATGCCGGCGCGGCAGAAGTAGGGCTCGCGCCGCACCGCCCGGTCGATGTGCCGGGGCAAAAACCCCTCGCAGGAGAACTGCACGCACAGCTCCCTGTCGTCGAGCTGAGCGCGCTGCTCGGCGATCCATTCGAACAGCTGGCGCTGCCCGGCGTCGTCGAGCAGCAGCTGCCTGTCCTGGGCGGCGCGGCCCTTGGGGAAGATGCAGAACAGGCGCCAGGCGCGCACGCCCAGCTCGCGCAGCAGCTCGCGCAGCGCAGGCAGCTGTTCGAGATTGCCCGGGTGCACGCAGGTGACGACGTCGAAGAAGGGCAGCCCGGCCGTGACCACGCGCCGGATGCCGTCCACCGCACGCTCGAAGCTGCCGTCGACCCCGCGCAGCCAGTCGTGGCGGTCGCGCAGACCGTCGAGGCTCACGGTCATGCTCATCAGACCGTGCGCCAGGGCCTTGTGCAGGTTGCGGTCGGTCAGGGCGTAGCCATTGGTGACCATACCCCACTGCAATTGATTGCGCTGCAGGCCGTCGAGGATGGCGTCGAGGTGGGGTGCGCAGAAGGGCTCGCCGCCGGTCACCACCAGGGCGAGCTGGCGGCGGTCGATGCGGGCGGGCAGCGCGTCGAGAAAGCGCAGCCACTCGTCGGCGCTCAGTTCATCGAGCCGGCTGTCGCGGGTGCAGTCCGAGCCGCAGTGGCGGCAGGCCAGGTTGCAGCGCTGGGTGATCTCGACGAAGAGGTAGCGCAGCGGATGCACGCTGGTCTCCAGGCTCTTGTAGGCCGGGTACAGCAGGCGGCGCAGCAGGGGCGAGCGCGACATGGGCGTCCTCGTCGAGACAGGCCGATCATAACACGTGGTGCTGCGACGGATGGGGGAGGGCTGCTACAGGTCACCATCAATGCGCATCTGCAACGGGCGCAGACCCAGCTCTATCACCTGGTCCTCGTCACCAGGTTCAAAGGGGACCTCGGCCGTGGCGTACTGTCCGCCGTTTTCCTCGCCGTCGATGTCCTCGACCAGCACAGTCTGGCACGGCCTGTCATAGCCGAGTACAAACTGCCCCTCTTCGTCCGAGTAGGCAAAGCTCTGGATGTCCCCGGTAGGGGTGGTGCACAGGACCTGTATGCCCGGGATACCGGCCTTGCTCTGGATGTCCAGCACCCGCCCTGGCTTGACAAAGCGCGCGCTCCTGTAGTCGTAGGGCATGCCGTAGCAGGCCGCGATGACCACAGGGATGAAGCCAGTCAAGAACCACAGGGCGAACTTTTTAAGCAGGGTCATGGCCGTCTCCGCATTTGATGTCAGTCTCACTCAGCTGCAGCCTCTGACATCAAGCTTCGTGCCCAACAATAAAAGTGTTTAAAAACAGATACTTTTTAACAGCGGACAGCTCGGGTATCTGGCATTCATGTCAGGTTTGGTCAGGGAGACGTTCCAGGTTCCAGGTTCCCAGTTCCAGGTTCCAGGTTCCAGGTTCCTGCGCCCGGTTTCGAGCACACCAGGCCGGACGCGTCACCTTGAGCGTGGCACGGAGCACCTGGCATGTGGAACGTGGCACTCCCCCAACACTCCCCCATCCGACCTCCCATGTCGGATCCGAACCTGGCTGCATTGTAAACAAGACATCTGTCTGCTAAAACCGTTATTGGAGAGCAGTCAAATGTCTGCATCAAGAACAGCGAGCATCGCGCCGGTGCCGCGCCGCCTGGCCTGCGTGGTGGTGCCCGCGCTTCCTTTGCAGATCCTGCTGCGCGACCACCCGGACTGGTCGGATCTGCCCTGTGCCACCGTGGATCAGGAACAGCCCCAGGGCCGGCTGGTGGCCATCAACCGCCGCGCCCGCGAGGCCGGGGTGCTGGTCGGGCAGCGCTTTGCCCATGCCTTGGGCATCTGTCCGGGCCTGCGCGCCGGGGCGGTGCCGAGCGTGCAGGTGCAGGCGGCCATGCAGCGGCTGGGCGAGCTGCTGCGCGGGTTCTCGCCCGGGGTCGAGCCCTCGGCCGAGTTGCCGGGCGTGCTGTGGCTGGACGCAGGAGGGCTGGGTCAGCTCTATCCCAGCTTGACAGAATGGGCTGGCGACATCGGATCCGCCTTGACCCAGGCCGGCTGGGTGGCGCGGGTGGCGGTGGGCTTCTCGCGCTTTGCCAGCTTTGCCCTGGCCAGCGTGGGCGCAGCCGCTGCCGTGCCGGACAGCGTGCAGGCCGAGCGCCGCGCCGTGCACAAGATCCCCCTGGCGCGGCTGGAGCTGGCGCCGCGCGATCGCGATGCCCTGGCCAGGCTGGGCGTGCACAGCGTGGGCGAGCTGCTGGCCCTGCCCGCGGGGGGTCTGCGCGGGCGCTTTGGCGCCGAGCTGCACCGCCTGCACCACGAGGCTGCGGGCGATCCCGGCAAACCCCTGGCGCCGCTGCCCCCGGAGCAGCCTCTGCGCCAGGAGCTGTGGCTGGACGAGGCCGAAGACGACAGGCACCGCCTGCTGTTTTACCTCAAGCGCCTGCTGCACCCCTTGCTGGACGCCGCCGCCGCGCGGGGTCTGGCGGTGACCGAGCTGCGCCTACGGCTCAAGCTGGAGCGCACCGATTCGCCCCTGCGCGAGAGCCTGCGGCCGGCCCAGCCGACCCTGGATTCGACCATCCTGAGCGACCTGCTGCGGCTGTGGCTGGAGCGCGTCGCGTTGCCCTGCCCGGTGTGCGAGCTGGCGCTGCGGCTCGAGGGCGTGCTGGCGGACGTCAAGCAGCTGGCCCTGTTCGAGCACAGGCCACAGCGCGATCTCGAGGCGGGCGAGCGCGCGCTGGCGCGGCTGCGCGCCGAGCTGGGCGAGTTCGCGGTGGTGTGGGCCGAGCTGCGCGAGGCGCACCTGCCCGAGGCGCAGGTGCAGTGGCAGCCACTGACCCGGCTGCTGCCTGCGCAGCCGGATCCGCACCAACCCACGCAGCTGGTGCGCGCCCTGTACGACCGCCCCCTGGCCCTGCCGCCGCGGCTGCGCCTGAGTCCGGACGGCTGGCTGTTGCGCGGCGTGGCCGAGGGCGCGGTGCAGCGCATGGTGGGCCCCTATCTGACCACCGGCGGCTGGTGGGTGCGCGAGGTGGTGCGCGCCTATCATTTTGCCGAGATGCACAGGGGCCAGGTGCTGTGGCTGTACGAGGACAGGGTGCGCAAGCGCTGGTTCGTGCACGGCGAGCTCAGGTGATCCCTGGCCCGCGCCTGAACTGGGGTGTGCAGGCCCCGGGACCTGGGGAGGCGACTCCCCAGTGTTGGTCCAAAGCGACGGAGGCAATAAAAAAAGCGAATGATTTCGTGATAAAAAACATCAAGATCCGTGGCGCGTGGCTTGCACATGCAAGGGGTGGGGAGAACGGAGTCCACATGAGCCACCAGCACCAACCCGCAGCCATCACGTTCCCCGCCGACTCCAGCGCGCCCACCAGCCGAGCACGCCCGAGCGCTCTGGCCGCAGCTCCGTCGCCGGCCCGGGTCAACGAGTTCAGCGAGCTGCGCACCCTGGCTGCAGAACGCAGGTCCCAGCACCCGGCCCCACTTCAGCTCGACCGGCGCGAGGCGGTGCTGAGGCTGACGGTTCCGGGGCAGCGCGTGCAGCAGGTGCGTTTGCTCGAAGGCAGCGCCATGGTGGTGGGCCGCACCGGCAGCGCCGACCTCACGGTGCGGGACGCCGCCCTGTCGCGCACGCACCTGCGGCTGCAGCTGGGAGCCGAGGGCGTGGAGCTCACCGATCTCGGCAGCACCAACGGCTCGTTCGTGCGCGGCAAGATGGTGGATCGCGCCCTGCTGCAAATCGGCGAGCGGGTCCTGTTTGGCCAGTCCGTGCTCGAGGTCGTGCGCATCTCGAGCTGCGAGCGCGCCGCCGCCTGACCCCCCCCCGCACCGCACGCGATGCCACGCACGGCAGCGGCGCCTGCATTGACGGCACGTCCGGGCAGTCTCTACGATGGCGTCGAGGCCGCGTGCAGACGGGGACCGGATGCGTCAGTGTTGTTCATGCCAGGTCACGATTCCCGCGCAGGCCAGGTTCTGCACGACCTGCGGCACTCGCCAGCCGGACGAGTCGGCGCCCGAGGTCCGCAGCAGCGACGACACCGACGTCGACAGGCCCGCGGCCGAGGAAGAGACCTTGATGCGCGATCCGCTGATCGGGCGCACCATAGGTCGCAACTACCGGATCGAACAGCTGCTGGGCGTCGGGGGCATGGGCAAGGTCTACCGCGCCACCCAGCTCTCGCTGGAGAAGACCGTCGCCCTCAAGCTGCTGCACGCGCAGTACAATTCCGACGAGACAACGGTGCATCGCTTCCATCGCGAAGCACGCGCCGCGAGCCGGCTCGAGCACCCCAACATCATCACCATCCTCGATTTCGGGCAGGACGCAGATGGCACCCTGTTCATGGCCATGGAGCTGCTGCGCGGCCGCGACCTGCACGCCGTGTTGCAACGCGACGGTATTCTCGACGAGGCGAGAGCCGCGCGCATCGTGAGCCAGATCTGTGCGGCGCTCAACGAGGCGCACCAGAAAGGGGTGATTCACCGCGACCTCAAGCTGACCAACATCGTGGTCGAGGACAGGCCCGAGCGTCGCGACGTGGTCAAGCTGTTCGACTTTGGCATTGCCAAGGTGCAACGCCCCGGTGGCCAGGACACGCGCATCCTGACGTCGAGCGGCGTGGTCTGCGGCACGCCCGAGTACATGTCGCCGGAACAGATTCGCGGCCAGCAGCTGGATCCGCGCACCGACATCTACTCGCTGGGCGTGGTGCTGTACCAGCTCACCACCGCCGAGTTCCCGTTCCGCGCCGACAATCCCATCGACGTGGCGGCCAAGCACGTGACCACGCGACCGCCGTCGCCTCGCCAGTTCAAGCCCGACATGTCGACGGAGATGGAAGCGTTGATCCTGCGCTGCCTGGAGAAGAAGCCCGAGAAGCGCTTTCAAAGTGCCCTCGAGCTGGGCCAGGCTCTGGCGGAGCTGGCCAGCAAGCAAGAGGAGATGGGGGCGGCGCAGCCGGCCGTGGCAGTGGATCCCCAGGCGCCGCGGCTCGAAGCGGTGGACGACGCGTCCGCGCGGGCCGACACGATGCCCGATCCCGAGCCCGCCCCGATCGCGCTGGGCCGCGCCACCGAGACCATCGACGTCGTGGTCGACCTGTCCGGGGTGGCGCCGTCGACGCCGGTTGCGCTGCCAGTCGAGCCCCCTGCCCCGAAGCTGGTCGACGAGGCGCGCCCCGTGCCGCCGCCGGTGACCCTGGATGGCACCCTGCCCGCGACCGAGGCCTCGGGCGCAGCGCTGGCGGAGAATGACGACGACGGGCCGGGGTCCGCGGACACCCGAACCCTGGCGCGGGCGATCCCCGACGAGCCGCCCAGCGAGCTCAGGCTGCCGCAGCCACCGCAGCGCGTCGCCTTGCTGGCGACCTCGGCAGTGGCCCTGTTGCTGGTCACCAGTCTCGCGACCGTGCTGGCGTGGCGCGCCTGGCGCTGGGATGCCACGGTACAGCAGACAGCCGCGACCGATGCCGCGCTCGCTGTCGTGGTGGGCAGCGGGGCCGACGCAAGCGTCGCGCGGGATGTGGACGGACGTCTGACGCAGGCGGAGAGCCAGGACGCTGCGGTGGTCGCGGTGGCCGCCGCGTCTGCAGATGCGGCGCGCCACGAGCCAGGCCCCCGCTCCGGAGATGCGGGACCAGCTGGCCAGCACACCGCCGTCACCTCAGCGCAGCCCACACCGACGCCCGTGGCGACCCGGGATCCCGTCGCAAAGGACCCTGTCGTCGAGACCCCGCGGCCCGCCAAGTTCGACAAGCGGCGCCTGTTTGATCTGCTCACCAAGGGGGATATTCGCCACGAGGCCGGAGACTACGAGGGCGCGCTCGAGTTCTACCAGAAGGCTCTCAAGCTCGCCCACAACGAGCCCCGGGTGCATCAGAAGCTGGCGCTGGCCTACCACAACCTGGGTCGCTTCGCCGAGTCCTGCACGGCCCTGGGCACCTTCTTGCGGCTGGAACCACACCCTCCCGGCGAGGACTACTACCGGGCGCTGATCATGCGCAACTGCCAGTGAGGCGTGGCGAGGAGACAACAGGGTGAAACGACCCCGGGTGCTGTGGGCGCGCGCGCCCTGGCGGCAACGCACGCGACGTCTGATGAGGCCGGTGGTGCGCGCGGCGCTGCAACGCTCGGCGACGCTTCCTCCGTCCTACTGGGGCTTGCGTGTCGTCGACGGCAGGCTGCACGCCGGTGCGGTGGATCTGGCCGGCCTGTGTCCGCAGCACGGCTCGCCCCTGCACGTGGTGCTGGGGTCGCGTCTGCGCGACAAGGTGCAGTGCTGCCAGGCGGCATTGGCGGGCGCGTCCACGGAACTGTTCTTTTCATACAAGACCAACCCGGTGCCGGGCGTGCTGCGCGTGCTCCACGCACTGGGCGTCGGAGCCGAGGTCATCAGCCCCTACGAGTTGTGGCTGGCACAGCAGCTCGGCGTGCCCGGGCAGCAGATCGTGTACGGCGGCCCGGGCAAGGATGCACCGTCGATCCGGCGCGCCCTCGAGCTGGACATCCGCATGATCAACGTCAACCACCGCGAGGAACTCGAGGTGATCGCCGCCCAGGCTGCGGCGCTGGGTCGGCGCGCGCGGATCGCGCTGCGGGTGGCACCGGCCGGGGGCTGGAGCTGGCAGTTCGGGCTGTCCATCGCCGGTGGCGAGGCGCTCGAGGGTTTTCGCGCCGCGCTGGCCTCCCCCCATCTCCAGGTGGTGGGCTTGCACGCGCACCGCGGCGAGCTGATGCGCAGCGTCGGGGAGCTCCGTTCGTTTGTGCAGCCCGTGCTGACCTTCTGCGATGAGCTGCGGCGTGAGCTGAAACTCGACCTCGAGCTGCTGGACCTGGGCGGGAGCCTGGCCGTGCCGTCGGTGGCGTCGTCGCCGGCCCTCGAACGTCGCCTCGAGCGTGCTTTCTTGCTGCCAACGCCGGCGCCCGACCCCGCCGCGACCTTGACCCTGCCTGCTTACGCGGCCGAAGTGTCGCGCCAGGTCGCCGCGCACTTCAATGCCCGGGGCCGACCCGTGCCGACGGTGATCCTCGAGCCCGGCCGCGCGCTCAGTGCCGATTGCCAGCTCTTGCTGTGCCAGGTGCGCACGCTCAAGGCCAGAGCGGAGCCTCCGACCTACGCCATCCTCGATGCCGGCATCCACGTCGCCGAACCCGTGGCGCATGCGCATCACACGCTGTTCGCGGCCACGCGCATGAGCGCGCCCGCCACCACCACCTGGCGCCTGGTAGGGCCCACCTGCACGCCCCACGACGTGCTGTACAGCGCCTGGCAAGGTCCCGAGCTGCAGGTCGGCGACGTGCTCGCCATCATGGACGCGGGCGCGTACCTGGTGCCCTTCTCGACCACCTTCTCGTTTCCACGACCAGGCGTGGTGCTGGTGGACGACGGTCGGGTCGTGCTGTTGCGCCGGGCCGAGACCTTTGAGGATCTGGTGGCGCGCGACGTCATGAACTCACTTGAAGGTGAAGGGTAGACGCTGCTTCAGGGCTTCGCCCTCGAACACGGTCACGGCTCCGGGCACGGCGCGCGCACGGGCCAGGGCGGCCATGGTGGCCTCGGTGGGCCGGCGCAGGGGAGGCTGGCCGCCGCCAAAACTGGGGGTGCTGGGTTCGTCGGGAACACCCACGGCCTGACGTCGCTTGGGGTTGTGGTCCGACGCGCTGATCCCTGCTGCATCGTCACGCGGTCGCAGGGCGCGCCGCACCTCGCCCAGGCGCGTGCGCAAGGCAGGGGGTGAGGCCCTGCGGTAGATGCACAGGTTGTGGGTGTCAAAGGTGTCGGCGAGCCAGCGTTGCTTGTGGTAGCCGAAGTGACCGTGCAGGGCCAAAGTCTCGACGCCACTGTGCAAGAAATCCTCGGTCTCCAGCAGCGCCAGGATGTTGCCGGGGCTGAGTGCGCGGTAATAGTCGTCGTAGCAGTTCTCGAGCCCAAAGCAGTTGGGACCGAAGCAGCCGTTGAGCAGTGCGGCGGCCGGCACGCCGTCGTGCAGCAGCAACCACACGTGCAGGGACATGGGTTGACCGGGTTCGGCCAGGGCCTCGAACAGAGCCTGGCGCTGCGGGTGGCGAGCGATGCCGACCTTGGCCTCGACCTTCCAGGAGCGCGCCTCGACGTCGAGGTAGACGGCGAGCAGGTCGCGCAGCACGCGCGGGTCACAGCTGCTCAGCACCGAGATGGTACCCGACTCGAACAGACGGCGACCGCGACGGGCGATACCCTGGCTGACCGAGCGATCCATGGCCTTGAAGAAGCCGGGAAGATCGTCGTGGGCACGCCGCACCTCGTTCATCGGCATGCCCGCGAAGACCTTGACCCGGGTCCAGGGGCGGCGCCCCGCGTCGCGCGCTCGCCACAGGCCCGAGTGAGGCTCCAGGTTGATGAGCTGGATCATGGCGTGGCGGTGCATGTGTCGAGTCATGTGCCGCAGCAAGGCCCGCGCTGCCGCGTCCTCGTGCTCGGCCGCAGCCAGCACCCGCGGTCTGTCGATCTCGGTGGCGACCAGGAACTCGAGACGGGTGAAGGGCAGACCCAGAGCGCGCGCACGCACCTCCTTGAGTGGCAGGGCGGCCATGATGTCACCGCCGTTCTCGGCGCGGCAGACCAGGATGCGCGAGCGCACCTGGCCCGGCCGGTACAGCTCGTTGTGCTCGAGGTAGGCTGCCATGTACTCAGGAGTCAGATAGGGATTGGGCCGCGGCGAACGATCGTTGAGCTCGCGCAGAAGGGTCCACTGGTCACGGCACGCGTGCAGTGAGCCAAGATCCTCGACAACGAAGACGGGGAGTTGCGGGAGAGTCGTCATGACAGCGTGCGACCTCGAGCGATGGGATCGATAGACAGGGTCAAGGCTGCGCGACCGTGCTCCCAACCTATATAACGCGCGACGGTGAACTTCACCGAACATCGCAATCATGTCATGGTCTCGACGGGGGCCCACTGTGTGTGGAATCGCAGGTATCCTCGAGAGTTCTGGCGCGGTGCCCGACAGGGATCTGCTGCAGCGGATGATAGCGCGCCTGCGACACCGGGGGCCAGACGAGCAGGGACTTCACGTCGAGAAGGGTGCGGGCCTGGCACACGCCCGTCTCAGCATCATCGACCTCGCCAGCGGCCAGCAACCCATGCGCAGTCCCGAAAGCGGCCTGGTGCTGGCGTTCAACGGCGAGATCTTCAACTACCTGGAGCTGCGCGACGAGCTGGTGGCGCTGGGCCACGGCTTTCGCACGCAGTCGGACACCGAGGTGGTGCTGCGCGCCTACGAGGCCTGGGGCGCGGACTGCGTGCAGCGCTTCAATGGCCAGTGGGCCATCGCGCTGTGGGACCCGGCCCGGCAGAGACTGTTCGCTTCGCGCGACCGGCTGGGCATACGACCCTTTTTCTACACCCGGCTGCGCGACCAGCTGGTGTTTGGCTCCGAGATCAAGGCCCTGCTCGCGCACCCCGAGGTGCAGGCGCGGGTCGACCTGCAAGGCCTGGATCAGTACTTCACCTACTGGACCAGCGTGCCGCCGCGCACCTTCTTTGCCGACATCCTCGAGCTGCCACCGGGGCACAACCTCGAGTTCCACGCCGGCGCGCTGCGCACCTGGCGCTACTGGCAACTCGACTACCCCACGCCCGCTCCCGCCTTGGCCGTGGACGAGGCCGTGGAACAGCTGAGCGCGCTGCTGCGCGACAGCGTGCGCCTGCGCCTGCGCGCCGACGTGCCGGTGGGGGCTTACCTGAGTGGTGGCCTCGACTCGGCCCTGACCGTGGCCCTGATCCGCGAACTGACCGACGCGCCTCTCGAGACCTTCTCGGTGGGCTTCGACCATCCCGACTACGACGAGAGTTCTTTTCAGCAACTGGCCGTGGCGCAGTTCGGCACCCGCCATCACCACCTGCAGTGCGGTGGCGACGACATCGCCAGGGCCTTCTCGCAAGTGGTGTGGCAGGCCGAGCAGCCCCTCCTGCGCTCGGCTCCGGCGCCGCTGTTCCTGCTCTCCGGGCAGGTGCGCGAGAACAACTTCAAGGTCGTGGTCACCGGCGAGGGCGCCGACGAGCTGTTCGGAGGCTACGACCTGTTCAAGGAGGCCAAGCTGCGCCGCTTCTGGGCCAAGCAGCCGGACTCGCGTTGCCGGCCCCTGCTGCTCCGGCGGCTGTACCCGTACATGTCCACGTTGCAGGCGCAACCCGTCGAGGTCCTGCGCAGTGTGTTCCACGTCAAGCCCGAGGCCCTGGCCAGCCCCTACTTCTCCCACCTGCCGCGCTGGGAGCTGACCGCCCGGCTCAAGCAGTTCTATTCGCCCGCGGTCAAGGCGGCCCTGGCGGGTGGTGTCGAGCACTCAGCGCTGCCCGAGCTGCTGCCCGAGAACTTCGCGCGCTGGGATCCCTTCTGTCAGGCACAGCACCTCGAGACCGCGCTGCTGCTGCCCGGCTACCTGCTCTCCGCCCAGGGCGACCGCATGACCATGGGGCACTCGGTCGAGGGTCGCTTTCCCTTTCTCGATCACCGGGTGGCGGAGTTCGCCGCCGCGCTGCCGCCGCGCCTCAAGATGCGCGTTCTCGACGAGAAATACTTGCTCAAGCAGCTCGGCAAGGGTCGCATTCCGGCGCCCATCCTGGCTCGCCCCAAGCAACCCTACCGGGCTCCGGACCTGACGGCCTTCATCGGGCCCGCGGGTGCGCTTCACCCCTCGGTGGCCGACGCTCTCGAACCCCACGCCCTGGCCGCGGCCGGGCTCTTTCACCCGCCGGCGGTGGCGGCCCTGGTGCGCAAGTGCCAGGCTGGCCGAGCCATAGGCACGCGCGACGCCATGGCGCTGGTGGGGATCCTGTCGACCCAGCTTCTGATGAAGCAGTTCAAAATTCACGATATGAAAGGTCCCGCTCATGGATGAGTCCCAGATCGTGTCGCGGTTGCGCGACTTCATCGTCGAGAATTTTCTGTTCGGGGATGCCAGCCAGGCGCCCGCGGCCGAGGTCTCGTTCTTGGCCAGTGGTCTCATCGATTCCACGGGCATGCTCGAGCTGGTGTTCTTTATCGAGGAGACCTGGGCGCTGCACATTGCTGACGAGGACCTGATCCCTGACAACCTGGATTCATGTCAACGCATTGCGCGCTTCGTCGCGCGCAAGCTCGACGCCGGCGCCACGGCCCAGGGGGGTGCGGTATGAGCAGCTTCGGACCAGGAGTCCTCGAGCTCGATACCCGCGCTGAGATCTCACGCATCGCCGGACGCCTGCGCGAGCAGGTGACCCGGCTGCTGCGGCGGCGCGGCGCGGTGGTCGCCCTGTCCGGCGGCATCGACAGCAGCGTCGTTGGCGCCCTGGCGGTCCGCGCCCTGGGGCCGGAGCACGTGCTGGGCCTGCTCTTGCCCGAGCGCGACTCGGCCGCAGAGACACCGGGCCTGGGGCAGACCCTGACCGAGCATCTGGGCATCGCATCCATCCAGGAGGACATCACCCCCCTGCTCGAGGCCACGGGCTGTTACCGTCGACGCGACGATGCGCTGCGCGAGGTGGTTCCCGCCTACGGGCCAGGCTGGAAGTTCAAGATCGTGTTGCCCCAGGTCGGTGAAGACGCGAGCTACAACTTCTTCTCGGCGGTGGTGCAGTCGCCCGACGGCGCGATGCAGAAGGTGCGGCTGCCCCCGCGCGCCTACCTCGGCATCGTCGCGGCCACCAACTTCAAGCAGCGCGTGCGCAAGATGCTCGAGTACTACCACGCGGATCGTCTGCAGTACGCGGTGGCCGGCACGCCCAACCGGCTGGAGTATGATCAGGGCTTCTTCGTCAAGCTCGGCGACGGCGCCGCCGACGTCAAGCCCATCGCCCACCTGTACAAGACCCAGGTCTACGCCCTGGCCCGGGCCCTGGGACTGCCCGAGGAGATCTGCGCGCGCCCGCCCACCACCGACACCTACTCACTGAGCCAGGGACAGGACGAGTTCTACTTCTCGCTCCCCTACGCGCAGCTGGACCTGTGTTTGTATGCGCACAACCACGCCGTCGCCGCGGCCGACGTCGCGCCCCACGTGGGTCTGCGCGTGGATCAGGTCGAACGGGTCTACGCCGACATCACGAAAAAACGCGCCACCACCCGCTACCTGCACAGCGTTCCACAGCTCATCGAGGCGGTCCCAGAGATCTCCCGGGTGTGAACCAGGACGCGAGGGGTTCCCGATGGCGGGTGAGCTGCTGCACCATCTGCTCGAGCACAGCGCAGGCCGCAGGCCCGAGGCTGAGGCCCTGGTGCAGGGTGACACGACGATCTGCTACGGCGAGCTGGAGAGAGGCGCCAACCGCCTGGCGCGCCTGCTCGTCGCGCGGGGCATCGCAGCCGGTGACCGCGTGGCCCTGCTGGCCCACAACGCGCGCTTTTACGTCGAGGCCTACTACGGGGTTCTCAAGTCCGGAGCGGTGGTGGTACCCCTCAACACCGCAGCTCCGCCATCGCAGCTTGCCCAGCTACTGCGCCACGCCGAGGCCCGGGTCTTGCTCTGCGGGACCAGCATGCTGCGCCACGTGGTTCGCGAACCAGATGTGCTGGCACAGCTCGAGCTCCTCGTCACCGAGGGTGAGGTGCGGCTTCCCGCGCTCACCGCGACCCTGCAGGTCGCGAGCGCGGCACAGGCCGATCTCGACGCCAGCGCGCCCGCGATCGTCCGCGACGCGCAGGAGCTCGCGGCCATCGTCTACACCTCCGGCAGCACCGGCGCCCCGCTGGGAGCCTGCCTGAGTCACGCCAACCTGGTGCACAACGCCCGGGCCATTCTCGACTACCTGCCCATGGCCTCCAGCGAGCGCGCTTTCGTGGTGCTGCCCTTCTATTACATCTACGGCACCTCCATCCTGAACAGCCACATCGCCGCGGGTGCCGCCCTGGTACTCGAGAACAACTTCATGTTTCCCCAGGCGGCCCTGGATCACCTCGAGGCAGAAGCGTGCACCAGCTTCGCCGGGGTGCCCTCGACCTTCGCCATCCTGCTGCATCGCTCCAACCTGGCGCAGCGGCAGCTCGAACACCTGCGCTACGTCACCCAGGCCGGCGGCGCCATGAGCCCCGCCCTCACCCGCGAATTGATGGCGGCGCTGCGGGGGCGAGCGCTCTACGTCATGTACGGAGCCACCGAGGCGGCGGGGCGGCTCACCTACCTGCCTCCACAAGAACTGCAGCGCGAGCTCGGTTCCATAGGCCGTCCCATCGCGGGCATGCAGGTGCACGTGCTGGGCACGAACGGCGAAGAGCTGGCGCCCGGCGAGGTGGGTGAACTGGTGGCCAGCGGTCCGAGCATCATGCAGGGTTACTGGAAGGCTGCGGACGAGACGGCGCGCGTGCTCGATGCCCACGGGCTGCACACGGGCGACCTGGGCTATCGCAGTCACAGCGGCATGCTGTACGTGGTCGGTCGCAGCAAGGACATGATTAAAAGTGGTGCGCACCGCATTGCCGCGCGCGAGATAGAAGAAGCCATCCTCGAGCATGAGGCTGTGCACGAGGTGGCGGTGCTGGGCGTTCCCGACGCGATCCTGGGCGAGGCCATTCACGCCTACGTGGTACCGCGGGAGGCCGGGTTCGAGGTCGACACCTTGCGCGCCTTCTTGAGCACGCGTCTTGCCAGCTACAAGATCCCCGGGACCCTCGTGTGCCGGGAGACGCTGCCCAAGAACGACGCCGGCAAGATCCTCAAGCTGCGGCTCCGTGAGGAGCTGGGACTGCCCACGGTCTAGGCGTCTTCTCTCGCCACCAGATCCAGTCGCATGCATCGTGCCGGGTTGCCGATGGCCAGGCTGTGGGGGGGGACATCGCGCGTGACCACGGCCCGCGCCGAGACCACCGCGCCATCGCCGATGCGCACGCCGGGTTGCACCACGGCGCCGTGGGCCAGCCAGACGTCGTCGCCGATGTGCACGGGTCCGCGCAGGCGTCGGGTGCGGTCGCGAATGACGACCCCGGTGGCGAGGATGCAGCCGTTCCCCAGCGTCACCTCGTCGTGGGCGTCGATGGTGACACCGTAGTTGAAGCCACAGCGATCACCGATGCGCAGGGTCGCACCGGGGTGGCTGCGCAGTTCCGTCGCCACCGGGCCGCCGAGAAAGAAGCAGCTGCGACCAAGGCGCACCCTGCCGGACTCCGGCGCGAGCAGCACGGTGCCCCGGGTCCAGACCCGCGCCCCGAGCTCGGCGTGGCGGAGCTGCCAGCGGGCGCGCAGCATGCAGCTCGCGCGCTCGGCCAGGGTGGCGAGGCGGAGCGCCGCGGCATGCAGGTGCTGACGGTGCGGCACGGCGCCCGAGGACTCAGCCATGGCGCTCGCTCTCCTTCGGGATCGGGCGCGCGGCCACACGACGGCTCACCACCCGTCCGGGCTCGATGCTGCAGCCATCCTCGACGATGGCGCCCGGCAGCAGCACGACGTGGGGACCGAGCTCGACGTCGGCACCCACCTGCAGCTTGCCGGCCTCGGGCCGGACCGCGCGATTGCCCCGGATCGCGTGGAACTGGTTGTCCATGAGCTTGCAAAATCGTCCCAGGTGGCAGCGTGGGCCGATGCGGATCACGCCGGTGGCCTCGATGGACACGCCGGGCTCGATGGACACGTCGTCACCGATGTAAATCTCGGCGCCGGGTCGGGCATGCAACTCGATGGCGCAGGCCCTGCCGTCCAGGTGGACGCGGTCCCCCAGCACGATACGGCCACCTCCCCGCACCCAGATCCGGCCCCGGGTCACCGGAGCGCTGCCGAGGTGGGCGCAGCGGCGTAGTCTGAAACGAGCGAGGAGCTCGGTCCCCGGTCCCCGCAGCGGATCGAGAAGTCGTGACCAGGCCATCTCAAGGATCCTGCGCGGGCGCGCTCCCGGCTGCCGCCAGCGAGCCCAGAAAGCGCAGCAGCTCGGCGGCCAGGACGCGACGACCTGCCTCGTTCGGATGTTCCCCGTCGTCGGTGTAGACAGGGGCCAGGACCTCGACGGGGCGGCCCTCGACCTCGATGAGATGCCGCTGACCGCCGGCGGTGGTCGACTCCAGCCGCGCCAGATCGAACACGGGCTGTCCCGTCAACTCCTGGCGCACGCGCGCGTTGTAGGCTGCGCGCTTCAGGTTCTCGCGCTCACCCCACACCGGCTTGCCCAGAGCTCGCTTGAGCGTCGCCTTGACCCCGCCCTGCACCGTGGTCAGCGGCACGGTCAAGTGCACGAAGGTGGTCGAGGGGTAGCGCGCCCGCAGGCCGTCCAGGGTGCTGCGGTAGCGCTCGAAGAGAGCATCCACGTCGGTCTGCGCGTTGAAATCGATGTAACAGAATTTCATGAAGGCCAGGTTGGCGATGCCGCCGAGCCCACCCTCGATCGCACGCTTGAAGTCCTCGAGCTTGCTCTGGGCGTTCTCGTTGCGGCCGATGGCCGAGTGCAGGATCACGCCAGGTCCGAGCAGCGAGGCCTCGCGTCCGTCGACGATGCGAAGGGCGTGCGGAGCCCGGCCCCCCTCGAGGTCCTCGATACCCGAGAGCAGGTCGCGCCCCACCGACTGGTGGCCAAAGAAGATGCGTTGCCCCGCGAGCATGCCCAGAACCTCCTCGTCACGATCGGCGGGTGCCGGCAGGATCCCGGGATCCACGTCGCCACAGGCGAGCACGATCCCTGCCAGGGACATCACCACGGCCATCCGGGTGCCGGTCTGGCGTGGTGTGCTCAAGCGCGAGCCCTCCCCGAGCACCACCTCCAGGGGGCGTCCACAAGTTCTAGGACCGTGAGGGTCTCGAGTCGTGCGCACGACATCCTGCCGTCTCAGTCCAGCGAGGTGCGAATCAAGGTGAACTCGCTCATCGACGAGGGCAGCTGGTCACTGTCGAGGTCCGTCCACTCGACCACGAACCAGCTGGCCTGGGGATCGGGTGCGGCCAGAAGGTGGTTCACCAGGTACCAGCCCGCAGCCCGGCTGCCCACGATGTCGAAGCCGTAGCTGGCCAGGATCAAGGCGCCGCGCTCGGGATCCGGGAACAGCTCGACGACAAAGTAGTCGTGGCTCGCGGTGGTCAAGCTGGCGGGCACTTCGATGACGACGCCGGAGCCGTCGGTCCGCACGAAGCTGTGACGGTTCTGGCCATTGTCAAAGACGTAGCGAAGAGGTGCCGCGTCGCTGTCCTCGAAATGCTGGAGCATGAGCTGAAAGTAGGGCCCGCCGTGCAAGATGATCGTGTTCCCCACGCCGACGAGCGGCGCGTGGGTGGTCTGATCGACGACGCTGGCATCGAGAAGTGTGGTGTGGGTGACCGTGCCCGTGCAGTGCGCGGCAATGGCAGCGCCGTTGAGGGCCAGGGTGATGTCATCGTCCACGCCGGAACCCACGGAGATGCGAGTGTCGTTGTCGCACAGCGTGGAGAAGCCCAGGGGGGTGCAGCCTGGCGTGTCGGCGCAGAACTGCGTGGATCCACAGCTCGCACCGCAGGCACCACAGTGGTTTGGATCTGCGAGCAGGTCCACGCAGTGACCGCTGCAGCAGACCTGGGGATCTCCGCAGGACGGACCACTGTCTTCGCCGCTGCACTCGGGGCCCGCGTCGATCGCAGCATCCACGGCGGGTGCGGTATCGATGCCGCCTCCGTCCGCGGCGGCGTCACCCGCGGGGCCGCCGCTATCCGCCATGGTGGCACCGTCCGGTGCGGGCGCGTCTGGCAATGCGGTGTCACCTGACGTGACGTCGGCCTGGAGTACATCGGTGGCGTTGCTGTCCGGGGTGCTGGTGTCGGCCACATGGGTATCGGCCGTGCTGGTGTCGACGGTTGCGCTATCCGCCACACGGGCATCGGTCGTGGCGGTGTCGACGGCTGCGCTATCCGCCACTCGGGTGTCTGCGACGCTGCTGTCCCCGCGCGCAGCGTCCTGCTCCGAGCTGTCTGCCCCGGCCACATCTGCCGCCGTGCCCTGGTCTGCCGTGGAGCGATCCGCACCCGCGCTGTCGGCAGTTCGGGCATCCGTCCCCCCGCCACTGTCGGCGGTCGTCGCGGGATCCGGACAGGCGAGTAGACAGCAGAGCACACCCAGCGCCGGCACCGTCTTGAAGCCGTTTCCTCGCATCCCCACCTCCTGTGCGCCCAGGTTGCGCGTCCTGCACATCCTCTCACATTCCATCCCCAAATGTGTTGTAGTGTGCCCGTTTCATCTGCGCCAGTGCGCGACGCCTCGTCGCTCGATATGTATGGCCTCCCGAGGACGCATGACCGAGCACGATGACCAGAACATGCAGTCAACCAGCGAAGAGCCGGATCGCGCGACACGGCTGCAGGCCTGGCGTCGTGGTTCGACGGGCCCTCTTCCGGTGGCCGTGCCGGTGCCCGTCCAGCACGCCTGGTACCGCATGACCGGCGGCGAGTGGACCTCGCTGGCCCTGGTTCCCGTCGACAGCCACGTGCGTGCGGCAGGGCTGGCGCGCAACTTCGGACAGCTCGCCGCGCAGGAGCCGCAGGCCAGGATCCTCGTCGTCAACGCCTCGCTCCGGGGCTGCTGGACGCCGACCGATCCGCGCCCGGCTCCACCCGAGGAGATCTGGTCGTTTCTGGCAGCGGCCTCGACCACCAGCGCCGAGAGTTCGTCGCTTCCTTTTGACTACCTGGACTTCGTCAATCTCGACCGGGTCGAGGCCACCCGGGCCCTGGCCTCGGCGCAGACCCTGCTCGACGCGGTCATGCTCAAGGCGGCCTACCGGCGCTGCATCTTCGCCGTCGACGACGTGATGACCCAGCCCGAGGCCACGCCCCTGGTCCGCGCGGTGGACATGGCCGTGCTGTGCGTGGCTCGCGGCAGGAGCACGCTGCGGGCCGTGCGCCATGCTCTCGACCTGTTCGGACCATCCAAGATCGCCGGTGCGGTGCTGCTGGAGCCGTCGACCTCCGCGAGCGCGGCTCGGGACTAGGAGCCTGTCGGAAAAATCCACCGGCTGCGGCGTCGGATCCTCTCGCTGCGACCGATGTGCGCACTCGCTCCTCCTGCGACGCACCGCAAGTGCGTCTCGTCGTCACGCGCTGCGCTCATCGCTCTCGCTTCGGTCTCCACCGCCTCGCTTCGTTGTGTTTTCCCGACAGGCTCCTAGAGGCTCCCCCCCGTCGTCGACGAGCAAGGCGCTGCGCGGCGTACGCAGCATGCGCCAGGCAATGCCCAGGATCGCGCGATCGCGCACCAGGTAGCGCTGTGCCATGCGCCGCGGGTCCTGCCACAGGCGGTAGCTCCACTCGAGCCCGAGGCTCGACATCCAGGCCGGCGCGCGTCGCTGCTCGCCCGCCAAGAAGTCCAGGGTCCCGCCCACGCCCAGGGCCACGGCCGGTGCCGTGCCGCACGCCAGCGGTGCATGAGCAGCTCCTGCAGCGGACAGCCCAGGGCCACCAGCACCAGGTCGGGCCGGCTTGCGCGCACGCGCTCGAGAGCCTCGGCGCTGGCCACGGGGTCGCACTCGAAGCCGCGCGGGGGCGCGTCCAGGCCGACGATCTGCAGCGTCGGCAGCATGGCCTGCACGACCTCCGCAGCGCGCGCGCCTACGCCAGGAGCCGCCCCGAGGAAGAACACCCGCCAGCCCTCGCGCGCCGCACGTTCGAGCAGCGGCAGGGCCAGGTCCGAGCCCGACACCTTCTCGGGAAAGCGTGCGCCGACGAGACGGCTCAGCCACACCAGGGGCATGCCGTCGACCAGGGACAGGGACGCATCGTCGTAGGCCGCGCGCAACTCGGCGTCGGATTCGGCCAGCACCACATGGTCCACGTTGGGCGTGACCACGTAGCCGCCCTGGCCGCGCTGGATGAGCTCGGCGATGGCGGTGATGGCGCCCTCGAAGGTCACCATGTCGGCGTGGATGCGGCCGAGGCAGAGACGCTGCATGACGCCCTAGCGAGCCACCGGCGCCACTGCGCTGGAGCTGTCGTGCGTTGCCGTGTCGTCGTCCCTGCCGCCGCCGCGACCCCCGGCGGCCCGCGCGCGGACCTCGGGGCGAGGTGCGGTGACGACGGAGTTCGCAGGCACCGACTCGGTCAGCACCACCCCGGCCATGATCTTGGAACCGGCGCCGACGGTGATCGGACCGAGCAGGGTGGCGCCCGGGCCGACGTGGACACCGGGCTCCAGCGTCGGTGCGCCCTGGACGCGCGTCACCGGGTCCAGGCCCTCGCCCAGGGTCACGTTGTGAAACAAGATGCAGCCCTCGCCGACCCGCGCGGCGTGGCTGATCACCAGCCCGTTGCCGTGCACCACCGAGATCCCGGGCGCGATGTCCGCGTCCCAGTGGATCTCGGCGCCATACAGGTGCCGGATCAAGCGCGAGGTCACCTGCGGCAGCAGGGGTAAACGACGTCGACGCAGCGCTTGCATCAGCCGCACTGCCGCCAGCATCTGCACGCCCACCTTGGTCACCACGTGAACCGGCAGCTGGCCCGGGCTCACGCGGTCGGCGTGGTACTTCGACCGGTTGCGGCGCAGCGAGGCGTGGTCCGCACGCAGCGCACCGAGAAACGACGGTGGAGCCGCGGCGCGGCGCTTGTCGAGATAGTGACGCAGGCCGTGCACGGCGCCTCCCAGCGAGCCCGAGGCCTCGCGCAGACCGTGAAAGTACTCGACGCCGTAGGCCAGGGTGGTGCCAGCCAGGGCAGGACGCTGCAGGCCCAGGCGATCCAGTCGCCCGGCCACGACCATGAGTCCTCGTGCCAGGGGCTTTGCGGCGACGGGCAGGGCGACCACGCCGAGCAGCAAGGGCCGCGAGACATGGTTGACCAAAAACAGGTAGCGCCAGGGATCCGCACTTTCCACATCTTGATGCATGGCGGCGATGCGCGCGTCCCACAGGCCGTACTCGAAGGCGCGGCTGAGCCAGCGCTCGAGCACGGTGTGATCGGTGTGGTGCACGACCTCGGCGTCGATGGCGAAGGCGAGACGGGCGCCCGCCTTCTCGAGGCGTATGCCCAGCTCGCGATCCTCCGAGCGCGGGATGCTGGCGTCAAAGCCCCCCACCTCGAGGTAGCGCCGACGGCGGATCGACACGTTACCCGAGCACAGCTGGATGCCCTTCAAGCGGATCCGGCCGCTTCGGATCTGGCGCGCCAGGCGCAGCACCTGCTCGGCGTGAAAGCGTTCGAACAGCGGCATCGTGCCGAACTCGGGCGCGGGCGCGATCAGGCCGAACACCACCTCGGCGCCGGCCTGGTGAGCGCGCAGGTGCGCGGATAAAAAGCCTGGCCCGAGCTCCATGTCGTCGTCGACGACCACCAAGATCTCACCCTGGGCCACCTGTGCTCCGCGGTGCCGTGCGGCAGCGGGGCCGGCATTGGCCTGGGCGAGGTACGTGATCGGGTAGGGCAGCTCCAGCGCCCGGCAAGCCTCGCTCGCCGGGGGTGTCGAGCCGTCATCCACCACCACCACCTCGAACTGATCCGCGGCCAGATCCTGCTGTCCCAGATCCCGCAGCAAGCGCTGCAAGGCAGCATGGCGATTGTAGGTCGCCACCACGACGCTGATCTGGAGGGGAGTGTGCTCCGCCACGCGCTCAATCCTCCCGGCGCGCATCCGCGTCCACCACGAAGCGCTCTGGATCCAGCTGGCGCACAGGTCGCGCGGGGATGCCTGCCACCACGGTGAAGGGTGGCACGTCGCGGGTGACCACGGCCGAGGCTCCGACCACGGCGCCGCGCCCGATGCGGACGCCCGGCAGCACGGTGGCCTTGGCGGTGATCCAGACATCGTCCTCGATCACCACCGGACGCGCCGGAGGGCGGACCGAGCGCTGGTAGAGATCGTGAAACGCGCTGTCCACGATCATGACGAAGGGTGCCACGCGCACGCGCTTGCCAAGCACGATGGAGCGGGTCGCCCCGATGCTGACGCCGTAGTTGATGCTGCAGCCGTCGCCTATGGTGAGGCTGGCGCCGGGCTCGGTGGCCAGTTCGATGGGCACATGGACAGAGCGCAGCAGGACGTCGTCACCGATGTGCATCACGCCTTCGTTGACGATGCGGGGGCGCCCCAGCGTGCGCACCCGGGCCCCCACGGAGCTGGCGCCGCGCAGGTACCAGGGCGCGCTGATCACAGCCTCGAGGTAGCGCGTGCCACGACGGATTCGGGCGGGCATGGGCTCGTCGCGGTGGACATCCCACTTGCGGCGCAGCACTTCCAGCCAGGCCGTGATGTCCCGCGAGCCTTGCATCGTCTTCTCGCCCCTCCCTGCGTGTGTCGCGGGGGCCTCGACCCCGTGCCCCCGGGCGGACGAGGCCTCGTTTCGCATTTTCGAATGACGGACGCAACCGGCCAGCCAAGACACGTAGCAGAGAGGGCACCGCTCCGCAGGGTGGTGGATCCAAGCACCGGCAGGATCCATGTAGGATAATCTGCTCCAAACCCAAGGCCACGCCGCTATATTTTGGTAGGCATGTGGAGTAACTGGATGGGATCGAGCCACAATAAACCGCCGGATAGAATTTTTAAACTACTTAGTATTTTTGGTGTTTTTTTAAACTCTGCGGGTGAGAAGGCTTGCTTCTTGAGCCGCCAACCCTATGTGTGGGTTGTGCACCCACAGCCGACAGCCCTTTTGGAGCATGTGGACCATTCTGGTTATGACGCTATGCGTCATATGTTCTGGACATTGGACGGTGGAGGTGAGACTGCTACCTGGTGTGGACCTCTTGGGGGAGGGGAATCATGAACGGGCGATTGGATCGTTATGTTCCCGGGGCGACAGCCAAGCTCAATCTCCTGATCGACGTGGTGTTTCAGGCTCTGGCGCTGTGGCTGGCGCTCGGGGGAGCCACCGTACCCTTGCGTGGCGACTTCATCGGCTTGCTCAGCGCCGTGTTCCTGTGCTGGTTCGTGGCGACGGCGGTGCTCAGACTCTATGCCCCGCTGACGCCGCGCCGCTTCTTCGACAACATCGCCCTGGCCGCGCTGGCCGTGCTGGCGCCGACCCTGGCGGTGCTGCTGCTGCACTGGATCGCCTTCTATCCTGACTTCGCGTTCCAGCCGCTGGTGTTCGCTGGCGCCCTGTTTGCCGGTGCCCTGTTCAACCACCAGGTCATTGGCCGCGCCCTGTCGCAACGTCTCAGTGAGCCGCGCCATGCCATCCTCATCGTCGGCACGGGGGCGCTGGGACTGGCCACCTTTGAGCGGCTGCGCATCGACGGGCAGCGGCAGGTCATCGGTTTTATGAACTTTCCGGGCGAGCCCGATGCGGTTCCCTTCGACGACACCGAGGTGCTCGGCGACAGCAGTCTGCTGCTGACCGTGCTGCAGCATCGCATCGTCGACGAGGTGTACATGGCCGGACGCCTGGCCTACCAGGCCAGGCCCATGCAGGCGGCGGTGAGCGTGTGCGAGGAGGTCGGCATCCCATTCGCGATGCCCCTGCACAGCCTGCGCTTCGAGCGCGCCACTTTGCTGTCGAATTCGACCCGGCGTGACGGCTACCTGCACTACATGACCCAGGAGCCTAAACCCATGCTGTTCGCGATCAAGCGGCTGATCGACATCGTCGCCTCGTCGCTGGCGCTGGGTCTGCTTTCGCCCCTGCTGGTGCTGGTGGCGGTGGCCATCCGTCTCGATAGCCGAGGCCCCGTGTTCTTCAGGCAGCGCCGCGTCGGGCTGCACGCGACCCACTTCAACATGCTCAAGTTTCGCTCGATGGTGCAGGACGCCGAGGCTCGCCGCGGTGAGCTGGAGCAGGCCAACGAGCAGAGCGGGCCCGTGTTCAAGATGCGCCACGACCCGCGCGTGACCCGGGTTGGCCGCTTCATTCGCAAGTTCAGCATCGACGAGCTGCCACAGCTGGTGAACATCCTGCGTGGCGACATGACCATCGTCGGCCCGCGGCCCGCGCTGCCCAAGGAAGTGGACCAGTACAAGGCCTGGCAGCGTCGGCGCCTGTCGGTGCGGCCCGGGTTGACCTGCTACTGGCAGATCGGCGGCCGCAACGAGATCAGTTTTGATGAGTGGATGCAGATGGACCTGCGCTATGTCGACAACTGGAACCTGCGCGTCGACCTGAACATGATCATCCAGACCGTTCCTGTGGCGCTGAGCGGACGCGGCGCCAGCTGACCCGGAGCGGTCCGCTCCACGGTGCGAGCGTACAACAAAGGTGGCGGCGACTCGCATGGCGGGGCTTCCGGCAGATGAGGGCAGCGCGGTCGCGTCCCGGGAAGTGTCGCTGGCACTGCGCAACACCCTGCGCCTCGGGCTGTCGCTGGCGGTGACCTTCGGCGTGGCCTTTTTGGTGCGCTTCTGGTTGCCGCGCTACCTGGGCCCGGACACCTTTGGCCTGGTCTACTTCGCCGAGGAGTTCGCGGCGGCCTTCTTCGTCCTGGGTACCCTGGGCGTCGAGACCTACATCCACAAGGAGGTGTCGACGCGGCCCGCGCTGGCCAGCGAATTCTTCGGCACCTTCACCTTGTTCCGCTTGCTGGTGGGCCTGGGCATCCTGGGCGCCATGGCCGTCACCCTGCACGGCATGGGCAAGAGCGAGATCGAGTGGCGGCTGGTCGCCCTGTTCGCCGCGGGTCAGATCCTGTTCGTCCACAACAGCTCGCTCGGCGCCATGCTGCAGGCCGTGGGAACGGTCGGCGAGCTGGCCTGGATCAAGGCCGGTGCCAAGGTGCTGTGGGGCGTCGGCATCGTGACCGGCCTGCTCATCGAGCGCAGCTTCGTCGAGGTGATCGCCATCTCGTTCCTGGTGACCGAGGCCCTGCGCCTGCCGCTGCTTACCCGCGCGGCCCGTCGTCACCTTGGCCTGCGCTTCACGGTGCGACGCCAGGCCCTGCGCCTCGTGCTCGCCGCCAGCATGCCCTACTTCATCAACTACGTGGCGTTTCGGATCTACAGCAAGATCGACGTCAGCATGCTGTCCTACCTCACCACCGACCGAGAGGTCGGCTGGTACGGGGCTGCCGCCAACGTCACGGCCATCGTGTTCCTGGTGCTGCCGCTGCTCAACGCCGTCATCATCCCGATGGGGGCGCGCATCGCCCAGACCTCGGAGGACGCCGCCAGCGCGACCATGCGCGGGACTCTGCGCATGGTGCTCATCCTGACCGTGCCCATGGCCCTGCTGCTGGCACTCAATGCGTCGACGGTGGTGCCCCTGCTGTTCTCGTCGAGCTACCTGCCTTCGGTGACGGCCATGCAGGTGCTGACGCCGCTGGTGCCCCTCACCTACGTGTGCTCCATGCTGGGCTCGCACCTGGTGCAGCTCGGGCGCATCTGGAGCGTCACCTCGATCTCGCTGGTGGGTCTGGTGCTCAATCCCGTGCTCAACGCGCTGCTCATCGTCCCCGTGTGGCGGGCGCTGGGAGACGGCGGAGCCGGCATCGCCGCGGCGTCGACCACCGTGCTGACCGAGCTGGTGGCGGCTGCCCTGCTGTTCGCTGCTCTCGGCCGCGCGAGCTGGGACCGTGCCCAGAGCCTGTTGTTGCTGAAGCTGGTGCTGGTCAGTGCCCTCCTCGGGGGCGCCCACCTGTGGCTGCAGCGACTGGGTCTGCTGGCCATCCCCGTCGAGATCGTGCTCTACGTCATGCTGGCGGCCCCCCTGGGGGCCTTGCCGCTGCGCTCGATGCTGCAGCGGGTGCGACACGCGCTGCGCCCGCGTGGGTCCACGCCTTCGCCGTCCGACGACCAACCGGAGTCGCCATGAAAACTGCCCTCTCCATCCTGACCCTCGCCCTGCTCGGTGCTGTCCGCTGCGCCCACCCGGCAGCCTCCATCTGGGTCGACGAGCTCCCGGCGCAGGACTCGGCGCCACCGGTCTATCGCTTCGCGGTGGACGATCAGGTGCTGGTGACGGTGTGGAACCAGCCGCAGCTCTCGGGTCTGCACCGGGTGCGAGCCGACGGCATGATCACCCTGCCACTCAGCGGTGACGTGGCGGTGCTCGGCCTCACCCCGGAGGGTGCCTCGACCCAGATCGCCCGGGCGCTTGCGGGTCTCGTGGTCGACCCCAAGGTGACCCTGGAGCTGGCGCAGGCGCGGGCGCCCCAGGTCACGGTGCTGGGGGAGGTGCGAACGCCCGGCCGCTTCGAGCTCCGCGTGGGCGAGGGTGTGCTGGAGCTGCTGGCCCAGGCCGGCGGACTCACCGAGTTCGCAGCGCGGGATGGTATCTACGTGCTGCGCCGCGAGGGCCAGGTCCCGCGCATCCGCTTCGATTACAGGCAGCTGGAGACCGGCGAGCCGAGGGCCGTGGGTTTTCTGTTGCGCGACGGTGACGTCATCATCGTGGAGTGAGGCCGCCGGTGTCCCTGCTTGTCCTCGGTCTGACCCTGAACCTGCTCACGGCACCCCCGGACCTGGGTGCGCGCGGCTCGATCGATGGCGAGCTGAGCGCTGGCGCCCTGGCGAGTTCGGGATCCGCGGGGGCGGCCGCGGGAGCCCAGACCGAGTGGGTGCCTGGCCTCGACCTGGACCTGCGCCTGCGCCGTCAGCACCTGGCCGCCGGCTACCACCCGCGCCTCGTCCTGCGCTGGCCCCAGGCGGTGGATGGCCGGCCGCTGGTGCTGCACCGTCTCACCCTGCGGTATGACGCCACCCCGGCGCGCCGGGCGCGGGTCAACGCCAGGTTCTACCTCGACGCGGGAGACACGGCCTACGGACGCAGTCTGTTTGTGTTCGATGGCGCCGCGCTGTCCAGCAGCGTGCCCACCGTCGACGTCCTGAGCTTCCTCAGCAGCGGCGCAGACGCCAGCCTGCGCTGGCGACTGGATCGACGCCAGGACCTGCTGCTGTCGACCTCGCTGGGCTACAACACGCCCCTGGGCACGCCCCCGGTCGCCGGGCTTTTTCCAGAGCAGCTCCGCGGCACCATCGAGGTGGGCTACACCCTGGCCGCGGCGCGCCGCCAGGAACTCGTACTCGACGTGCAGGGGCGCGGTGTGCAGTTCAGGCCCGGGCCGACCTACCTGGCGCTGCGGCCGACCGCGCAGTGGAAGGCCCTCGTGAATGCACACTGGACCACCACGATCGTCGGCGGCGCGCTGCTGGCCCAGCAACAGGGAACGATCGCCTCCACCAACGTCCTGCGCACGCCGCTGATGCCCGTCGCGGAGATCGGCGTCGACGGGCGTGAGCGCCTGGCACGCCGAGTCCCTGCCCACGTGGACCTGCGCGTCGGGCTCGACGGCTATTTCGATCCCGTGGCCGCCAGCCTGTCGCCCCTGGCCTCGGCGCGCAGCATGCTCGAGCTGGCGCTGGGACCGCACGCCTTGGCGAGCGCACAGGCATATGTCTATATTCCCCTCGGCAGTGAGGCGGGACTGGTGCCGGGATGGGGCCGGCGCGATCCACTGCTCGCTGGTGGGGATGTCCGGATCTCGCCCTGGTCGCAGCGCGACCTGCGGCTGGATTGCGGCGTTCGCGGCTTCGGTCTGTGGACGACGGCAACAGGGCTCATCCTGCAGCGCAGCGAGCTGGTCGGCTTCGTGGGTCTGCGGGCAGGCCTCGACGCGGGAGCGTGATGGACAAGCTGGTGCTGCTCAGCGTGATCGGCGCCTCCGTGGCCGTGCCCATGATGGCGGCCCGCCTGGGCGATCCGCGGCGCGCTTTGCGGCTGTGTCTGTTTGCGTTCGTCGGCTTCAATGCCGTGTACATTGCACTTCTGTTCCTGGTCTTTCCGAGGTTGGTATGAGCGAACCCAGCGACACGCACCTCCCACTGCGCGCAGTGGTGGCGGACGACGACGTCGACATCCGCCGGGTGATTGCGATCCAGTTGAAGGAGCTTGGCTACGAGGTGATCGAGGCCGGCAATGGGGACGCCGTGAAGGCGGCGGTGACCGAGCATCCACCGGACCTCATCTGCCTCGACCTCAACATGCCCCTGGTGAGTGGCTACGCGGTCCTGCGCTGGCTGCGCGAGGAGCCCGCATTGACCGAGATCCCGGTGCTCGTGATCACCGCCCGGACCAGTCTCGACGACTACGCCACCTGCCGCGAGTACCAGGCCACGGCCATCGTCGAGAAACCCTTTCGCACCAAGGCCCTCAGGGCTGCCGTGCAACGCCTCGTCGGACAGAGCGGTGCTGCAGCCGCCACAGCGCCGCGTTCCCGCTCGGGCGATTCCGGGGAGAAACCATGAGCATGGGCGGGTCGGGTGTCCCGCGCGGCGCCTACGAGACCGCGAGTCCCCTCGACGGCTTGACCACGACGTGGAAACTTGTGCGCGGAGCCCTGCGACGCCACTGGGGCCTCGCCCTGTTCTGTTTCACCACCACCCTCGGTCTGGCGATCGTGGCGCTGGCGCTGGTGCCGCGGCAGTACCTGGTCGAGGCACGTCTGCTGACCAATCCCGGCTACCTGATCCCGAGCCTGGCGCACCCGCAGCGTTCGGTGCCGCGTGAGTCGCAGTCAGCCACGCGCGGCGTCACCGAGCAGATCAAGGCACGGGACAGCCTGCTCGCGCTGGTCGACGCGAGCGAGCTGCCGCGACGCTGGCGCGAGACCCGGATCCCGGTGGGCCGGGTGCTGGACAACCTGCGCGAGTTCGTCGTCGGGCCCTTGAGTCCCGAGGACGAGCGCGAGGCCCTGGTCAACATGCTGGACCGGCGGATGTGGGCCACCATCGACAAGGACAGCATCGTGATCAGCGTGCGCTGGCACGATCCGGAAACGACCCGGCTGCTGGTCGAGACCGAGGTCCAGCAGTTCCTCGAAACGCGAAAGCAGCGCGAGCTCGGCGAGATCAACGACACCATCGCCCTCCTCGAGCGCAGCGTCGAGGATGCCGCCCCGAGTCTGGCTGCGGCGACCGCCGAGCTGGAGAGCGCCATTGCCAAGGCGGATCGCAGCGGGCGCCAGGTCCGCATCCCCGTGCGGCCGCGGGTTCGCAACGAGAATTCCGACGAGTCACAGCGCGATCGCACAGCGCTCGAGCAGGAGCTGGCCGGGAAACGCCGTGCCATCCAGACCCTCGAGGCGAGGTACCAGGCAGCCCTGCAGCGCGGGCAGGCCGATCTGCAGGTCATGCAGACGACGCTGGGGCCACAGCATCCAGATGTGGCAGAGGCCGTGCGCGGGGTCGAGCGCCTCTCCATCCCGCCCCAGGAGCTGACCGCCCTGCGCACCGACGAGGTCAACCTCATCCAGCGTCTGAAGAGTCTGGATGGTTCATCTCGCCAACCTGCCCCGGAGCCCGAAACGCCTCCTCTCGAGACCGCGGCCCCGGTCAATGCGGCCACCGATCCCGCCATCGAGCGTGCCACGTATAACTACCGCCAGGCTGAG
This sequence comes from Pseudomonadota bacterium, assembly GCA_043821645.1. Classification (GTDB taxonomy): domain Bacteria; phylum Myxococcota; class JACRCW01; order JAFGSX01; family JAFGSX01; genus JBDRCO01. The sequence goes on from JBDRCO010000044.1 coordinate 29,750, forward strand.
GACACGATGTCGGACCTCAGCCGCCGCGTTGCCAATGCGCGCATGGAGCTGGCCTCTGCCCAGGCGGCTTTCAGCTACCGCTACATCGTGACGCAGCCACCCATCTTGCCGCGACTCTCGGTCAGCCCCAGCCCGGTCAAGTTCATCGCCGGTGGAACCCTCGCCGGGCTGTTCTTGGCCTTGCTGTTCGCGTTGCTGGCGGAGTTCCGCGCGGGTCGCGTGGTGGAGGCCTGGCAGCTCGAGCGCGTGCTCGATGTGCGGGTGCTGGGGGAATTCGAGGAGCCGTGATGGCGGCCGAGCCCACTCCGTGGAGCCTGCGTCTGCTTGCGGCCGGCACCATCCTCGCGTCGGTGGCCCTGCTCATCCTCAGCGACGGGAACCTCCTGGCCGCGCTGATGCCCTCGCTGGTGCTTGCGCTGGGCGTGACCTTGCTGCGACTGCCCTTTCCGACCGTGGCCGCGGCCGCGGTGCTGGTGGCCCTGCTCGTCGACGACGTGCGGGCGCGACCGTACATGGGCCTGTGGGAGTCCCCGCTGTTTGCGCCGGGGCGCTTCGTGTACGACGCCCTTGACAAGATCACGGGTGTCCCCGGACTCAAGGTCTTTGGCGTCGAACTCATGTTCCTGGTGCTGCTGGCCCTGCTGCTGCTGACCCTGCTGGGTTCGCGGCAGGCGCTCCCTGCGCCGCCCCGGGTCTTCGCGCGCGCGGCGCTGATCGCGGTGGCGGCGGTGCTGCTGCTCGAGCTGTGGGGGCTCGTGCGCGGAGGCAACCTGCGCTACTCGATGCTGCAGATGCGCCCCATGCTGCTCACCGGGCTGGGGAGCCTCATCCTGGGGTATGCCGCGCCGCAGGCCAGGAACGCACGCCTGCTGCTGGCCGTCGTCGTCATCGCGGCGGTCGTGCGCTCCCTGGTCGGGCTCTACTTCTGGAGCGTGGTGGTGGGTGGTGCCGACCCCGAGGCACTGGAGATGGGAGGCGGGCGTTACCTGATGACCCACGCCGACACCGTGCTGCTGGTGGTGGCCCTGCTCATCTGCCTGAGCACGCTGGTGGCCTGGCCCACCCGCGCCGCCCTGCTGCTCAATGTCGCGGTGACGCCGCTGCTGAGCCTGGTGCTGGTGCTGAACAACCGGCGCCTGGCCTTCGTGAGCCTGGGCCTGAGCCTGCTGGTGATGTACGCGCTGCTCCAGGGCCCGCTGCGCCGTCGTGTGAACCAGCTGGCGCTGGCGCTGGTGCCCATCGCCGCGCTGTATCTAGTGGCGGGCTGGAACGCCCAGGGACTGTGGGCCAAGCCTGTGATCAGCGTGCGCTCACTGCTCTCGGGCGAGGATGCCTCGGCCAGCATGCGAACCATCGAGAACTACAACCTGGTGCACACCGCGCGCAAGAACCCTGTTCTCGGCTCGGGCTTCGGCCACGAGTATGACGAGGTGTCGCAGGCCTTCTCCATCGAGACCTATCTCGAGGCGTACCGCTACATGCCGCACAACAGCTTGCTGTGGCTGGTCAGCGTCGGCGGAGTGGTGGGCTTCAGCATGTTCTGGTGGCTGCTGGTGGTGGGAGTGTTTCTGGCTGCCCTGGTGCAGCGGCACGCTCGCACGGCGCTGGATCTGGTGGTCGCGCAGTCCGGCATTGCCGCCATCATCACCTACGGCATCCAGTGTTTCGGGGACATGGGGATGCAGAGCTGGCTCAGCATCGTGGTGCTGATTACCTTGCTCGGTCTGGTGGCCAGCCGCGCCACAGCCCTCGAGGTGTGGCCCGAGCCGCACCCAGGGCGGAGAGGCGCATGAGCGTCCTGGTCCTGGCGTCGACAGCGCTGGCCCTGCTTGCCGTCCCGGCCTGCCTCTACCTGGGCGCGCTCGCCATCCTGGCGCGCCGCATGCCGACGGTGGCACGCGCCGACGGTCCGTGCCTCGCGGTGGTGGTGCCCGCGCACGACGAGGAGGCCCAGATCGAGGCCACCGTGCGCAGCGTGCTGGCGACGGAGTATCCCCCGGCGCAGCGGCGGGTGCTGGTGGTCGCCGACAACTGCACCGATGCCACCGCGGCGCGGGCGCAGGCTGCCGGGGCAGAGATCCTGACGCGCGTCGACGCCCAGCATCGGGGCAAGGGCTTCGCCCTGGCGCTTGCCTTCGACCAGCTGCTCGACGAGGGCTGGGCCGACGCCGTGGTGGTCATCGACGCGGACACGCTGGTGTCCAGCAACCTGCTCGGAGGTTTCGCGGCGCGGCTCCAGCGAGGCGCGCAGGCGATCCAGGCCGAGTATGGGGTGCGCAACGTCGACGAGAGCTGGCGCACCACCTTGATGACCCTGGCCCTGGCCATGTTTCACCGCACCCGCTCGCTGGCGCGGGAGCGCCTGGGTCTGTCCTGCGGCCTGCGCGGCAACGGCATGTGCTTCAGCAGCGCGCTGCTGCGTCAGGTTCCACATCGCGCCAGTGGCCTGGTCGAGGACGTGGAGTACGGCGTGACCCTGGGACTGGCCGATGTGCGCGTGGTCTACGCCGCCGACGTCGAGGTGCGTGGTGAGATGGCGGCGACCGGCGACGCAGCACGCAGTCAGCGCCGTCGCTGGGAGGGTGGGCGCCTGGCCTTGCTGCGCCAGACCGTGCCGTCATTGCTGCGAGCGGCGTGGCAGCGGCGCAGTGCCGTGGCTCTCGACCTGGCGCTGGACCAGCTGGTGCCGCCCCTGGCCAGCCTCAGCCTGCTGGTGATCGGGGGCTGTGGCGTCGAGCTCGGGTTGTGGTTTGCGCAAGGTCAGCTCTCCTGGGCCGCGGGGCCCTGGGCTCTGGCGGTGCTCGGGCTGGCTCTGTACGGCCTGCGGGGAGTGCAGCACAGCGGGCTTGGCTGGCGCGCGCTGCAGGCCCTGCTGTATGCGCCCGTGTACATCGCCTGGAAGCTGGGGGTGGTGCGCGTGCTGTCGTCGCGCCGCAGCGAGGCCTGGGTGCGCACACGTCGGAGTGGCGAGGACGCGAAGCCTCCGCCACCCACCTGAGCCCCGCCGTGGGCAGGTTCAGGTCGTGGACCGCCGCAGCGAGCGCACCAGGGCGCGGGGGTGACGCAGCATCTTGACCGTGAACACCAGACTCGGCACCGGATCCCGGAGATCGTTGACGATGTCGACGTGGGGCGTGCCGACCTCGTGCAGATAACGCGTGAGCTGCGCCAGGCGGTCCGGGGCGTGCCACAGCTGCAGGCCCTGGTCGATGTGATAGGGCAGGGCGTGGCGCCAGCTCACCCCAGCGCGCGGTGCCGTGGCCGCTTCGATCGCCAGGCCACAGCTCTGGCGGTACCACAGCAGTGGCAGGTCGTGGCCGCGGCGCAGGTTGAGCGAGATCTGGCCGAAGGCCCGGGGGTTGAGGTCCACGGCCAGAGCCCGGCCGCCGCTGTCCAGGATCAGTTCCAGCTCGAACAGACCTCGGCCGAGCATGCGCCGGGCCAGGCGCGTGCCCTGGGCCAGCAAGTCCGGATCGTCGAGACTGTGGAACACCGTGCCCACGCCGAGGGTCGGTGGCCACTGCGACGTCTTCTGGCACAGCGACGTGGCGAGCGCCGCGTCGTCCCCACCCAGCACTCCGCTGATCGAGAACAGGTGCGCCAGAGCACCGGGCACGTAGGCTTGCAGCACGGGCCAGCGCTGCTCGGGGTGGCGTTCCACCAGGTCCCTTTGGCCTGGTGCCACCGGGAAGGGAGCAAAGGCGGCGCGCAGCTCGGTGGGACCGGCCACGACCGTACCGCGAGCCAGGGGCACCACCACGTGCGAGCGCGGCTTGACGATCAGTGGGTAGGGATAGTCCCCGGCACCGTCGAGGGCGTCGTCCGTCGACACCGGCGCCTTTTGCCACGGCACGAGCTGGCCCACAGCGAGGCATGCGCGGTGAAAGCGATCCTTGAACAGCGCGTCGAGGATCGCGTCGTGCTCCGGCAGGGCGTGCAGCGCGCTCGCCGGGAGGTGCTCGCGCACCGTCGAGATGTAGTAGGTCATCAGGTCGGTGGTGGGCACGATCAGCTCGATGTCACCGCTTCGCAGCGCGTCGTCGAGCCAGGGCACGAAACGACTGGCGTCTCCCAGTGGCGGACACAGGCGCTCGCGCCTGGCGTGCCGGGACAGACCCGCCACGCTCCCGCGGTGGGGCGTGAACACTTCGACCTCGACGCCCGCGCGGCCCAGGGATCGCGTGACCGCGAGGGCTGGTGGGGCGTCCGCGTCGAACACCGCGACGCGAAGGGGAGTGTCCGTGCTCATGCCTGTATCTCCTGAACCAGGTCACCTGGCCGGATCCACAGCCCGCCGCACACCGGCTCGAGGCTACCTTCTTCCCATCCGGGGCCCTGGTCGTCGACGTCGGACAGAACCCTTCATCGGCAACTCACGGCGTGCATATACGCACTTCACTGAAAGCTTTCACGCTCCCTGTGCGTGCGCCACCGTTGCCTGACGGCAACAGGCTCATATTATGGGGGGCCGGGCGTGCTGACGAGCTAGTGTGTCCCGGGAAGGAAACGAGATGCGCAGCGCGGAGACCGCGACCCCCCCCATGCAGTTCGCGATCCCGCGGCTCCTCGCCGTCGGGGTGGCGGCTGTAGCGACGGCGCTGCTGATCGTCCTTGCGGTGTCCCTGGGGCCGGGTCGCCTCGAACCTGTCGCGGTGGCCGGTGCAGATCGACCGCCCGCTCCGGCGTCGGCCGAGGCCACCTGGCGCGAGCTGTCTGTGCTGTATCGCGGCGGTCTGCAGGGCGACTGGGAGGACTGGGGCTGGGCCCCGCGCGAGCTCAACAAAGGGCAGCCCGCCCGCGTCAACTTCTCCGGCTGGGGAGGGTGGATTCTCGGTACCCGTCGGGCCGCACCACGCTTCGCGGCACTGCAGTTCAAGATCCAGGCGCCCGACACCGAGTTCCTCGAGGTTCGCCTGCGCAACAAGAGCGGCGTCGAGCTGCCGGCCGTTCCGCTGACCGCCGCACATCGCCGCAGCAGCGCAGGTGGCTGGGAGTTCTTTCGGGTCCTTGCCAGCGAGCTCGATCCCCAGGACGTCGGCTACGACCAGGTGGTGTTGCGCGCCCACCGTCGCGTCGGCGCGGACTGGGTGCTGCTCGACGAGATCGTTCTACTCGGACCACCGGTCGTGGTCTCGCCCGCGGTCGGGGTGGTGCAGGGCGACGGCGGCCCGCGGACCGAGCCGCGGCTGACACCTGTGCGTCGCGTCCCGGGGCGCGTCGATTGCAGCGCCGAGGGTCACCTGATCCCGCCCGCCATCTACGGCATCGCCTTTCATCCGCGCAAGGCCTTGTCGGATGACTCGGTGTGGGAGCTGCGGGCCGGCGCACGACGCTGGGGCGGCAACCCGGCCTCGCGCTACAACTGGCGCCTGGGCAACGCCTGGAACTCGGCGTCGGACTGGTACTTCAGAAACCTCAACTACACCTCGGACCCGGGCTTCAGCTGGAAGGTCTTCCTGGACCAGAACCGGGAACACGGCATGGTCACTGCGCTGACGATGCCAACCCTGGGCTGGGTGGCCAAGGACACCAGCTCCTACAGCTTCCCGGTCTCGGTCTTCGGCGCCCAGGCCAGCACCGACCCCGAGCTGCCCGACGTGGGCAATGGCCGAGCCAAGGACAACAGCCTCCTCAAGCCCGGCAAGGCCACGCGCACCAGCGTCCCCTTTCAACCCGAGGACGCGGCCGAGTGGGCGCGCGCCATCCAGGCGCATGCCGGACCCACCGGCGCCCGTGCTGTCCACTTCTACCTTCTCGACAATGAGCCCATGCTCTGGCACAGCACACACCGCGACGTGCGCCAGGAGCCCCTTGGCTACGACGAGCTTCTCAGCAAGACACTTGGCTACGCCCAGGCCCTGCGCAGCATCGATCCCGACGCGTACATCGCGGGTCCCGGCGTCTGGGGCTGGCCCGCCTACTTCTTCTCGGCCAGGGATGCCGAGGCCGGCTTCCGGCTCAAGCCGGACCGTCGGGCACACGGGGACGTGCCCTTGCTCGAGTGGTACCTGGCCCAGCTCGCCGCGCAGGAGCAGAAAACCGGCCAGCGCGTGATCGATGCCCTCGACGTCCACTTCTATCCACAGGGTGACGGCGTGTACTCCGGAGGCAAGGGCGAGACGGACTCCGCGACCGCTGCGTTGCGCATCCGCTCGACGCGCGCGTTGTGGGACCCGACCTACAAGGACGAATCGTGGATCGCCGAGCGCATCGAGTTGCTGCCCCGCTTGCGGCGCATGATCCGCGATAACTACCCCGGGCTCGGCATCGTCATCGGCGAATACGCCTTTGGCGGCGAGGGGCACATCAGCGGTGCGCTGGCGCTGGCCGAGGCCCTGGGGCGCTTCGGCGCCTTCGAGGGCCTGAGTGCGGCCTTCTACTGGACCTATCCGGCACCGAGCAGCCCGGCGGGCCAGGCTTTCAAGGCCTTTCGTAATTACGATGGTCGTGGCGCGGCGTTTCCCCGCCGCTCGCTCCCTGCCAGTGCCCGCGACGCGCTTTCTCTGTTCACCGCCCGCGACGATTCGGGCCATGTGGTCGCCGTGGTGCTCAACCTCTCCCTTTCCGAGACCCTGGCTCTCGACGTGACCGCGGCGGGCTGTGATCGCCTGGTGGTGGACCGACAGTTCCGTTACCGCGCCGGCCTGCCAGGACTGATAGAGGTCCGGGACGAGCAGCTGGCGATCGACTCGGAGAGCTGGACGATGGTGCTGCCTGCGGCATCGATCAGCGTGATCGAGCTTCACGTGGCCGAGCCTCCTCCGCCGCCACCTCCTGTCCCCTGAGCGCCCATGCCAGCAGCCTGCAGCCGCCGGTTTTGTCGACGGTGGCCAAAGCGTATTCCGGGCGTTATGACGAACAGGCTCAGCCCCGGCCAGGCGGGGAGGTGGGCCGGGAGGGACCGTGCCGAGTGACAGGACCTGCGGAAGGCCGGTGCGCACGGCTGGGCTGCTCCTGGCCTGCTGCGGCGCGCTCATCGCGTGCGGTGACAGGGCGCGAATCTGCGTCAACGCGACCTGCGCGTCTCCTTTCCGGGATGCTGCGACCGGGCCTGAAGATGCTGGACCGGCCGATGTTCTCGCCCGGGACAGCAACGCCAGCGTGGATTCCTCCGCCGTCGATCGCCCACCACCGCGGGACAGTGCGACGGCGCGAGACAGCGCCGCTCGCCCGGACCGCCAGGCGAGCCCGGACAGCCAGGCGAGCACCGATCGCGCGAGCGTTGCGGATGCCGCGATCGCGGATGCAGGTCCGCCGCCGACCGCGGGCTGGTTGCATACCGCGGGCAGGCAGTTCCTGCACGCCGACGGTGGCACCTGGGTCGGGCGCGGCGCCAACATCCACGACACGCGCTCGTGCAATGCCTGCGCCTGGTCCGCACCCGACGTCGACGAGGTGAAGCGGCGCATCGACGTGCTGGTGGACGACTGGAAGGCCACCTTCATGCGCCTGGATCTCGAGAGCTACGCCACTGCCAGCGGTCGGACGCACTGGCAGAGCGTGCTCGACGACCCTGGCTACCTGCAGGACATCGAGGCCATCGTCGCGCACATCGGGAGCAAACCCGGCGTGTACGTCCTGCTCTCGCTGTGGGTCAGCGAGTTCTTTGACCCCCTGGGCTGGCCCAGCGCTCATTCCCGGCAGGAGTGGCAGGTGCTCGCCGACGCCTTCGTCGGGGTTCCGCACGTCATGTTTGGTCTGGTCAACGAGCCCGAGTCCAACTTCAGCGGCACCCAGGACGCCGAGGTGTGGGATGCCATGAATCAGACCGTGGCGGTCATTCGCGCCGTCGAGGACGCCGCGTCGAGCCCGCACCACATCGTCGCGGTGCAGGGCACCGGTGCCTGGGCGCGCAACCTGGGCTACTACGTCACCCATCCCATCACCGCGGGTGGCGGTGACAACATCGCCTACGAGATCCACGTCTACAATCCCGAGGCGGACTTCGACAACATGCTGGTGACGCCGGCACAGACCCTGCCCGTGATCGTCGGCGAGTACGGTCCGGTGGCGGGCACCATGACCGAGGCCGACTGCCAGGCCCTGATGGCGCTGGTCGACCTGCAGGGGATCCCTAACCTGGCGTGGACCTTTCACATGCGCTGCCCACCCAACCTGATCGTCGACAACTCGGGTGGCGGCTGTGGTGTGGACATGAACCTGCAGCCCACGGCCTGGGGCTCCCTGCTGATGCAGCACCTGGCTCCCTGAGCCGGCCCCGCAGAGGGACCACAAGACATCCATCGGGCCCGTACGCCATCAGCGGGTGCAGGTGCAGATGAGGTCGGGCTGCGTTGAGTTGCACGGGTAAGTCGTGGGCAGGGCCGGGCAGCTATCGGTCGTATCGTTGGCCGCGCCCAGGCAGGCACCACCTGCGGCCTGACAGATCGTGTCGCAGCTGGCCGGGACAGCCACCCTGTTGTCGGCGTAGAACTCGCAGGCCAGCTCGGACTCGCTGCACAGGACAAAGCCGGTGACCGCGCCGTAGCGCGCGCTGCAGCTCGGGCCCGCAGCGTCGGGGAAGCCGCCGTCAAAGACCTCGGTCGTGCAGCGGCAGAGGCCATCGGCGAGCGCATCCGCACAGGTCTTCGGATCGGGCTTGGCCTCGCAGGTGATGTTGCCGACGGGATCCTGGTTGTCCCTGGTCCCGAGGCAGCTCCCACCATTTTGCGTGCACAGGGTCTGGCAGCTCAGCCCCGCCGTGGCAACGTAGAACTCACACCAGCCGGTGCCTCCGGTGCAGTACAGGAAGTTCGTGGTGGTGCCGTAGCGCGCTGCACAGGCGAGCTGGTACGCGATGGGTGGACCGGCGTCGCCTGCAGCCGCATCCGCCCCGCTCGCCTGGTCGGGGGCCGAGGTCGTGTCTGCCAGCGCGGCCTGGTCGGGTTTGCTGGCACTGTCGGACGCGCTCCCGGTGTCCAGGCCGACATCGAGAGGCCTGTGGTCCGCGGTGGTGACGTCGGCAAGCACAGCGTCCGGCAACCAGGCATCCGCGATCGGGGCGCTGTCCACGCGCACCAGTTCTGCCACCGTGGCGTCGCGCAGGACAGCATCGGACCTCGCAGCGTCTCTGGAGGCGGCGTCTGTTCCGGACGCGCTGTCGACGATGACCGCATCGATCCTGATGCTGTCGACGATGGCGAGGTCAGGAGGTGCCTGGTCCCGGGCAGACAGGTCCGCCGCGGTGAGGTCCGGGGCCGTTCGATCCGGGTTGAAGGCGTCCACGCGACTGCCATCCCGGGACGCGCTGTCGTACCCGGCCGCATCCAGGAGCCCGCGATCACTGCTCGCTGTGGCGTCGGGGCGCGGCGCCGCGGGCATGCAGGCGCCCTCGCTGCAGGTCTGGCCGGGATCACAGTCGCTGTTGTGGTTGCAGACCCGGCGGCACAGGGTGTCGCGGCAGAGCTGGTCGGTCGGGCACTCGGTCGTGCTCGCGCAGGGCAGGGCGGCGGAGGGATCACACTGGCAGGCGTGACCCAGCAGGCTCAGCATCAGCAGCAGCGCGCCGCGGCGCCTGCGAACCCGTGAGGGGCGGGACGCGTATGCGACGGGCGCGGCCAGGGCTGTCACTGCCCCGCCCGAAAACCGAACTGGTGCCGACGCTGGTCTCATCTATCGGATCAGGATACCGCGTTTCGGCCTTGCTGCGCCTGGTCTGTGTTGCCCGCGCTCAGGCCTGGGCGGGAACGGGCTCCACACCCGCACGCGTCACCTGGAGGATCTCGGTGCCCTCGACCGCAGCCTGGATGAGTGCCTCGAGTTCGAGTTTCTGCTCCTGGCCCTCGACGAACTTCAGGCGCGCCCGGGTCTCGGGATGTGGCGGGACGAACAGCGAGCAGCAGTCGGCAAAGGGCCGGATCGAGATGTCAAAGCTTCCGATGCGACGGGCGATCTGCATGGTGTCGAGCTTGTCGGTGCCGATGAGCGGCCTGAGCACGGGCAGGCTGGCCGCATCCTCGATCACCACCAGGTTCTCGAGGGTCTGGCTCGCCACCTGGCCCAGGCTCTCGCCGGTGACCAGCACCGGGATCTCGCGCTGCGTGGCGACGGCGCTGGCGATGCGCATCATCAGGCGCCGGTACAGCACCACCGTGAGCCTGGGGTTGCAGCGCTGGTGGATGGCCTTCTGTACCTCGGTGAAGGGCACCACCAGCAGCGAGAAGTCTCCCTGCATGCGCCACAGGCGCTGGCACAGGTCGAACACCTTCTCTTTGGATTGATCGGAGATGAAGGGGAAGCTGCGAAAGTACAGCGCATCAAGGGAGAGCCCGCGGTTGATCATCAGGTGACCGGCCACCGGCGAGTCGATGCCACCCGACAGCAGCAGCAGGCCCCGGCCCGCCGTTCCCGCCGGGAGTCCGGCGACACCGGCGATGCGCTGATCGAACACGAAGGCGTGGCGCTCGCTGAGTTCGACCTCGATGATCAATTTTGGGTCGTGCAGCTCGGCGTCGATGCCGGTCTGATCGACCACGTAGGTGCCGATGACCTTGCCCAGTTCCGACGAGTTCATGGCCACGCGCTTGTCCACCCGCTTGACCGTGACCCGCCAGGGCTGGCCGGTGTGGCGGGCGCGCAGCAAGCCGAGGGTGGTCTGCTGCATGGCCTCGATGCTGGGATCGCAGCGCCGCGCGGGACTCAGGGTGATGTAACCGGGAACCAGCGCCAGGCGGCGGCACACCTGGTCGCATAGCTCGTCGTCGGGGCCTTCCCGGAACAGCACCAGCACGCGGTTGCGCAGCATGCGTACCTCGGTGGGGAGGTCCTGCAAGGCGGTGCGCACGCTGTGCACCAGCGCGCGCTCGAAGTGGCGGCGGTTGCCGCGCTTGAGAAAGAGCTCGCCGCAGCGGAGCAGCACGGCGTCGTACCCGGGGCTCTGGATCATGGGGCGAGGATCCTCAGCTCGGCCACCGCCTGGGCAAAGGCCCTGGCAGCGCGACCGATCTCGTCGTCGGTGGTGAAGCGGGACAGCGACAGCCGCAGGTGGCCCTGATCCGCGCGGCCCTGGCCGATGGCGCGCAGGGTCTTCGAGGGGCGACTGTCCCGGGCGTGGCAGGCCGAGCCCACGCTGCCCAGGACGCCGCGCGCCTCGAGCGCGTGCAGCAGGTGCTCGCTCTGCACCCCGTCGACGCTGAGGTGCACGTTGTTGCACAGGCGCTGTGTGGGGTGGCCATTGAGACGGACCCCGGGTGTGTCGCCGAGCAGGCGCAGGATCAGGCGATCGCGAAGCGCGCGCATCTGCGGCACGCTGTCGCGTCGCGCGGCCAGGGCCAGCCGTGCGGCCTCGGTCAGGCCGGCAATGGCAGCGAGGTTCTCGGTGCCAGAGCGCAGCCCGCGCTGCTGTCCACCGCCGCCCCACAGCGGGATGAGCGGGACGCCGGCGCGCAGCACCAGGCAGCCGACGCCCTGCGGGCCGTGAATCTTGTGGCCGGACAGCGCGATGGAGTCCACGCCCAGGCTGTCGAGGTCGACGCGCTCCTTGCCAAAGCTCTGCACGGCGTCGACGTGGAGGTGGGTCCGGGGGTTGCGTGCGCGCACCGCGCGGGCGATCTCGGCCACCGGCTGCACGCTTCCGATCTCGTTGGAGGCATGCAGCACCGCCACCGCGCACACCTCCTCGTCGACATGTGCGCCCACCCAGGCCGGGTCGACCAGGCCACAGGCGTCGACGGGGATCTCGATCACGCGGTAGCCCTCGCGCTCGAGCAACTGCGCGGACTCCAGCACGGCCGGGTGCTCGATGGCGGAGACCAGGACGGTGTGGCCATGCCTCGCCCGGGCGCCTCCGAGCACACCCAGGGCATTGGCCTCGGTGCCACCCGAGGTGAAGATCACGTCGTCAGCGCGGGCGTGGAGGGCGTCCGCCAGCAGCTCCCGGCTGCGCTGCAGGACACGCCAGGCCTCGACGCCGCGCCGGTGCAAGGACGAGGGATTGCCGTGCCGATCGCCCCAGAAGGGCTGCATGGCGGCAAGCACCTCGGGCAGGGGCCGGGTGGTGGCGGCATTGTCGAGGTAGATCTCGGATGGCGTGCTCACGCGCGAGACCATAGCGATCGCGATCGAACCTGGCCAGGGGCAGTGCAGGTTCACCCGGCTGGCGAACCCTTTCATCGGCCCCCGGCTCACACCCGCTGTCACAACAAAAACCGCACGGAGACTGCAGCGCAGCACCGTCACATTGGAGGACCCGATGACCAGCACCACCTCGACCACCCCGGTCACCGACAAGAACTTCGAGCAGCTGATCCAGAAGGACGGCATCGTGCTCATCGACTTCTGGGCACCCTGGTGCGGTCCCTGCCGCTCCTTTGGCCCGGTGTTCGAGAAGGTCGCGAGCGAGAACCCGGACCTGGTCTTTGCCAAGTGCAACACCGAGGACGAGCAGGGCCTGGCAGGAGCCCTGGGCATTCGATCCATCCCCACGCTGATGGTGTTCCGCGACAACGTGCTGCTGTTCAACCAGCCCGGAATGTTGCCCGAGACCGCGCTGCGCGAGGTGGTGCAGAAGGTGCGCGACCTCGACATGGTCGAGGTGAAGCGCGAGATCGCCGAGCAGGAGAAGGCGCATGCCGACGGTCACGATCATGGCCACGATCACGCCCATGACGACGACGAGTTCCAGGCCACGGCGCCGGCCGCTCAGGCCTGAGGATCCCGCTCGTTCTCGGCTCTTGGCCCGCGTCGCCCCAGCACGATCGCGCCCGCGGGCACCAGCAGCAGATCCGCCGCCAGGGCGACCACGGCCGTGAGCACCACGGTGAGCCCCAGCATGGCGATGGCCTTGGACGTCGAGGCCAGCAACACGGCGAAGCCCAGCCCCACCACCAGGGAGCTGCGGATCATGGCAGGGCCACAGGCGGTCAGGGCGGCGCGCGCGGCGGTACCCCACGCGAGTTCCCGGTGCAAGGCTCGCACCCGCCGCAGCACGTGCAGGGTGTCGTCGACCGCGAGCCCGAGCGCCACGCTGAAGAAGAGCATGGACGAGGGCTTGAGGGTCACCCCCAGGGCTCCGTACAGCCCCAGCACCACCACCAGCGGTCCCAGGTTGGGCACCATGGCCAGGGCCCCAAGGCGCAGCGAGCCCAGGGCCAGCACCATGAGCACGGCAATCCCCACCGCGGCCAGGGCGAAGCCCCACAGGGCCTGCCGCGTCAGCAGGTGGTAGGCCAGCAGCGTGAGGTAGGTCCGCCCCGCGAAGCCCACCGTGATGTCGGGGCGCAGGGCGAGCGCCCGTTCTCGCAAGGCGTCCAGCAGGGCCAGGGTGGCGTTGGCGCCAGGGTCGGCAAAGCGCAGTTCCAGGCGCAGATACAGTTTTCCGTCGTCACCCAGCGCGCGGTAGCGCTCGAGAACACCCGGCGCCATCCCCTCGGCCACCAGCTCGAGCTGGGCCAGGCGCGCGTCGTCGGCATCCGCCTTGCCGTCGCCCCCGAGTAGCGCGTCGACCCAGGTCAGCACGCCCAGGGCGCTGTGGACTCCCAGGACGTCGTGGCCCGTCCTCGCCTCGCGGCTCAAGGCCTCGAGCAGAGTGGCGCTGTCGGTCCGCATCGCATCCTCGGTGGCGGGCACACCCAGCACCAGATCGATGCGGCTCTCGCCCAAAAACTGGTCGGAGAAGTAGCGGTTGTCGACGACCACCGGGTGGCGGTCGGCCAGCTCCTCGAGGATGCGCGAATCCACGCGCAGCAAGGGCGCCAGGGCCAGGGCCACCGCCATCAGCACGCTCGCGGCGACCAGGATGCGTTCGGGCTTGCGCTCGACGAGCTGCCGGCATCGCGCCACCAGCCACTCCATCGTGAGGTCTAGCGCTCCCGGGGAGACGATGGGCCGCGCCGCGCCCAGCAGCCAGGGCAGCCCCAGCATGGCCACGGCATACCCGGCGAGGATGCCCAGCGAGGTGGCGACGGCGAATTGCCGGATCACCGGGATCGAGGTCAGGGCGAAGGACGCGAAGCCCACGGCGGAGGTGACGCTGGTCCACAGGCAGGTTCGTACCCCCCGACGCATGGCCTGCGCCCGCGCGTCGTCTGCGGACAGGCCCTGCTCGCGCAGGCGAAGGTGATCGCTGACGACGTGGATCACGTCACATAGCACCACCACCAGCACCACCACCGGGCTGGCCAGGGTGAGCAGGGTCAGCGGCAGGCCCAGGGCGCCGAGCACTCCAAGCTGCACCACCACCGCGGCCAGACCGAGGCCCAGGGCCCCCGCGGTCAGGCGCTTCTGGCCAAAGCTCAGCCACAACAGCAGCGCCATGATCAGCAAGGTGGCGACGAAGAACTGACCAGCCTCGCGCGCCAGGAAGCGCGTCGAGCGCGCCTCCATCGCTGGAATGCCCGCCAGGTGCAGCTGCCAGCCCGCTTGTTCGAGGGGCTGCAGCGCGGTCTCCACCTCCTCGACGATGCGCGAGGCCTGCGCCAGGTCGCGCACGGCCTCGGGCTGCAGCTCGAGGATGGCGAGCAGGCCAAACCCGTCGCGGGACAGCCAGCGCAGCCCGGGCAAGACCTCGCGCTCGAGGCTCTGCCGCAGCGCCAGCACACCGGCTGCGTCGTCGGGAACCGTCGCCAGGGGCACCTGGCCGCCGAGGGTCTCGTCACCCGGGCTGGCCAGGGGCGTGGTGTAGGCCGAGTGCAGCGCGCGCAGCCAGGGCCGCGCCTGCAGTGAGCGCAGGCAGGCGCCCAGCTCCTTCAGGGCCGCCGGGCTCCAGGTCTGCGCGCCTTTGCTGGCAGCCAGGTACAGCTCGCGCCGGCCGTCCACATCGAACAGTGCGCGCAGCCGCTGCTCCTCGCGCACCGTGTCGTTGCCGGCGGGCAAGAAATCCTCGAACGAGAAGCGGGGTTGCACGCGCAGCGCGAAGCTGGCCAGGCCGACCAGGGCGAGCACGGCGAGGATGGTGAGGGGGCGGCGCACGCGATCACTCTAGCCCACGCGCACCGCCGTGACGACGGCATGCCGCACGCGCCACCCGCGGCCGCTGGCCGGATCTCGAAGGGCTACAGCCGCCAGCCCAGCTCGACCAGCCGCTGCGACACGTTGGCGGGCACGTAGATGAAGATGCGGTCGCCGCGCGGGCAGTCGCAGCTGGCGCAGAAACTGGTGTCAAACAGGCCGCGCTCGATGCGGTAGGCGAGCACGGGGATGGAGGGCGCGAGCTGCGAGCGGTAGTACTCGCGAAGGACCTCACCCTCGTCGATGGGGCGGATCTCCTGCACGTTGTTGACGTCCCGGAACCAGCGCTCCCAGGGGCTGTTGCCGCACTGCAGGGGCTCGATGTTCAGCCACAGGTTGCCACAGGGATCTGGCGCTGGCGGCGCGCCGGGTGTCGGCTGCGGCGGTGGCGGATCGGCGGGGTCGGTGCCGGTGGTGTAGCAGGTGTTCTGCATGTCGCAGGCGAGCGACACGAGCAGGCCCTGGCGCTCGCACAGCTGGCAGGGCACCAGCTGATCCGTCGGTCCCTGCGAGGGGACGGCCTCCTCGTGGCACAGCAGATCGTCGCAGCTGGTGTGCACGACCACACCATTGGGATCCCGGCACACCTCGCAGATGATCCCGTCGGCACTCTGCTCCACCACGCATACCACGCTGGGCCGGCTGTTGGAGCAGGTCTCGCTGATCTCGCCCTGCTCGGTGCGGCACACCGTGCACACCACGCTGTCGCCGGTGCTGTCGCTGCGCGTCTCTTCCCAGCACTCCACCGGTGTCGGCGGTTCGGGGAAGCAGGTGGCGTCGAGCACATCGACCGTTCCATCGCGGTTGAGGTCACCGCAGATCTCGCACAGCACCCCGTCGAGGGTGGTGAAGAGCTCGCAGCTCGGCGCCTGCTCGCAGGAGCACAGGCCATTGACGCAGGCCGCGCCCTGGGCGCAGTCGCTGTCGTTCATGCAGGTCAGGCCCTGGCCGGCGCAGCCCGTGGTGTCGCAGGCGCGATGGGTGATGTTGCCCGCGGCGTCGTAGCAGATGGTGCACAGGCCGTCGCTGGTGCTGTAGGTGTGGCACTGCTCGGGCGGAGGGTCGCGCCAGCAGCTGCGGTTGACCACGCCGCCGTTCTGGTCGTAGCAGACCTGGCAGGTGGCGCCGTCGGAGGTCCGGTACTCGGAGCAGGCCACCGGTGCCGGACCCGAGCAACTGTGCTCCACCACCGCGTTGTTGGCGTCGTAGCAGGTGTAGCAGGTGCTGCCGTCGGCGGAGCTGAGGGCATTGCAGTAATCCGGGCCCGGCGGCAAGGGCTCGCAGGTCTCGGTGGTGCCGCCGTTGCCGTTGACACAGCGCTGGCAGCGCTGACCGTCACGCTGGTAGATCTCGCAGGGCAGGTCTTCTCCCGTGCAGTCCCGGCGCACCACATCGCCATTGTCGGCGTAGCAGATCTCGCAGGTCAGGCCATTGGCGTCGGTGTAGCTCTCGCAGCCCGCCAGCATGTTGGTGGGCAGCTCTTCGTGGCAGGAGTCGAACAGCACGGTGCCCGTGGAGGTCTGGCAGATGCTGCAGGTCGCACCCAGATTGTTCTCGAGCACGCTGCACTCGGCGCGCTCGCCGACCCCGCACAGCTCGCTCAGCACCCGGCCCTGCAGATCGGTGCAGATCTCGCAGGTCTGGCCACCCGCCTCGACTCGCACCTCGAGGCGCGCGCAGCCCTGGGGATTGGCGAGGCAGGGACCACGGTCCTGACCCTGGGCGCGCAGGCACTCGCCCTGGGCCACGAACACCGTGGTCTGCTCTTCTCCGCCCAAGGTCCCCTGATCCACCGCCGCAGATTCCGCCGCCCACGGGCAGGCGGCTCCGGCGAGAAAAAGGGTCAGCAGGGCTGTGCTCAGGCGTCGCATGGTCCACATCTTACGCAAGCGGCGTGCCGCGGGCGAGAGCTGCCACAAAGACCGCCATTTGTTGCTAAGTAGCTGTATCGACAGGACAAAAAGAGGTGCGAAGGGCGCGCAGCTTTGCCCACCCCGCCAGAGAATCGCCGCAACTGATGCGTCCAGGCATCACTGCGACGCCGGATCCCTGAGGCGAGGTCGCAGCGATCGTGGCCATGGCGAGTGGTGCATAAGCGCCGTTCCGCGGGAGTTCCTGCAGCGTGTGGTACCTGGCTGGAGCGCACAGACGTGCCGGCTCAGCCGCCCCGGGTGTTGGAGATGTCGTACTTGTTGATGAGCTTGTGCAGGCTCATGCGGTCGATGCCGGCCTGGCGTGCGGCGGCGCTGACGTTGCCCTTGTGGGCATCGAGCAGGGCTTCGGTGTAGGTGCGCTCGAAGCTCTCGACGAGTTCGGCTTTCTGTTCCTTGAAGGGCTTGTCGAGATCCAGCGGCGGGGAGGTCACGGCCGCGCTGTCGATGCGGCGCAGCTGCTCGGGTGTGCTCACCTCGCCCAGCACCACGCTGCGTTCGACCGCATTCTTGAGCTCGCGCACATTGCCCGGCCAGTCGTGCTCGAGAAAACGGTGCACCGCGCCCTCGGGCAGGTCGGCGCGGGTCTTGTGGAGGCCAGCCAGAAAGTGGTCGATGAGCAGTTCAAGGTCCTCGCGTCGCTCACGCAGGGGCGGCACGGTGAGGGTCACCACGGCCAGGCGGTAGTACAGGTCCTCGCGAAAATCACCGCGCGCCACCATGCTGCGCAGGTCGCGGTTGGTGGCAGCGACGATGCGCACGTCGACGGGCAGGGTCTGGCCACCGCCCACGCGCTGGATCTCGCGGCGCTCCAGCGCCCGCAGCAGCTTGGGCTGCAAGCTCATGTCGAGCTCGCCCACCTCGTCGAGGAACAGGGTGCCGCCACTGGCGCGCTCGAAGGCGCCAATCCGCTTGCTCACGGCGCCGGTGAAGGCGCCCCGCTCGTGGCCAAACAGCTCGCTCTCGATGAGCGAGGGCGCGATGGCGCCGCAGTCCACGACGACGAAGGGGCCCCGCGCGCGGGTGCTGGCCTCGTACAGGGCGCAGGCGATGACTTCCTTGCCGGTGCCGGTCTCGCCGGTGACCAGCACCGTGGCGTCGGTCCGCGCGACCTTCTCGACGCGGGCAAAGATCTCGCGCATCAGCGGCGAGCGGCCCACGGCGCTGCCCAGGTTCTCCTGTGGTGACAGCGGCGACTGCACGGTCTCGCTGGCGGCCTTGAAGTGCAGGGTCACCTCGCCGGCGAGGATCTCGACCTCGCGGTCGAGGTAGGCCTCGAGCACGCGCACGCCGTTGAGGCGGGTGCCGTTGGTGGAGCCCAGGTCGCGCAGGACAAAACCACGCTCGCTGACCACGATCTCGAAGTGGGCGCTGGAGACCGTGGGATCGCTGAGCACGAGGTCATTGCCCGGACCGGCGCCGACGCGCACGCGCTCGGTGTCGAACACGCGCTTGAGCCCCTCGGCTGCGCCGCTCTTGACCGTGATGACGAAGGTCTGACGCTCGATCTTCTGGCCGTGGGCACCAGGGACCAGGCGCGTCGGACGGTTGAACAGGGCCTCACCCATGCGTTCCTCGTCGGCAACCGGCGAGCCGGTGCGCGTATTGTGACCACGCAGCTCCCGCTCGTGCAACCGTTGCGGTCTTCTGTCGGGGACGGCCGCGCATGCTCCGCAGCGACTCAGCGTCGCGCCACCACCACCAGTCGCTCGGCCTCGTGATCGTAGGGCGTGCCGTGCAGGCTGCCAAAGCTCTGCACCTGGTCGAAACCCACGTCGCGCAGAAGGCCTTCGAGCTCGCTGGCAGCGTACAAGCGGTGTTCGACCACCACCTGCACGGTCTGGCCCTGGCGCAGCAAGGTCCACTGGTTGCGGATCCAGCCAAAGCTGTGCTGCAGCTCCCTGTCCTCGATGATCAGCGTGCCGTCGGCCAGGCGATCCCAGTCGCGCTGCCTGAACTTGCGGGCCAGGATCTCCTTGCCCAGCAGGTCCATGACCAGCACGCCACCAGGCTTGAGGCTCTGCCGCAGCTTGTCGAGCACCTGCCTGTCCTGAGCCGGGTCCTCGAAGTAGCCAAAGGCGGTGAACAGGTTGACCGCGAGATCAAAGGCACGCGGTCTCACGAAGTGCCGCATGTCGTCCTGCACCCACTCCACCTGCAGCCCCGCGTCGCTCGCGCGCGCGCCCGCGCGTTCGAGGTAGGCCGCGGTCCTGTCGACGCCGGTGACGGTGAAGCCGCGGCGCGCCAGCTCCACAGCGTGGCGGCCCGGGCCGCAGCACAGGTCGAGCACACTACCGGGCGGACGGACCTGGACCAGGCCGAGCAGCGCCTCGATCTCTGCCGGTGCCGCGGCAAAGCGGTCCTCGTCGAACATCACGGGATCGAAGTCGCGCCAGAACGCGTCGTCGTCATGCCAGGGGACGGTCATCGCGGTCTCCCCGGGGTGGGCTCCCCGGTGGCGGTCCCAAAACCTCGCAGGCAACTGCCCAGCGCGGGCAGGTCGTCCAGCAGCTCGCGCAGACCGGGCTCGCGAGCGCGCTCCAGGATCGCGTGGGTGGCCTCGTGCACGCGATGCTCTTCGCGCTGTTTCTCGTCGTCACTGCTCTCGAAACGCGCCAGACGCCGGGCAAAGCGCACCACGTGCACCAGCTCGTGTACCAGCAGGAACAGCAGCAGTGCCCCGGCGCGGGCTCCCTGGTCGACGGCGGCCAGGATGTGCGGGTCCCACAGGCACACCCGGTAGTGGATGCGCCGCCTGTCCCGCGCCGAGCGTTCCTCGCGGGTGAGGTCGCAGCGCTGCACCTCCGCGAGCTGGGTGGGCGAGGGCGGGGGCGCGATGTCCAGACCCTGCAGTTCGACGGCGGTGACGACGTCGTAGGGTGCCTGTCGCAGGTCAAAGGCGCTGAGCCTGAAGTGATCGCCGCACAGGTCCTCAGCCAGTCGCAACGTGCGCTGCACCTCGGCCCGCATGGCGTCGTCGAACAGGCGCATGATCTGCCCCACCTCGTCGAGGTTCCAGGCTAGCGAGTTCGCTGTGGCAGGGCAACGCGCGAGCCGGAACCGGGGGCTCGTCGGGATACGGACGCTCCCCGAGGTGCACTCAGTTCAGCAGCACGGCCAGCACCAGCACCGCGGTCTGCGCCACCTCGACGCTGGCACCCAGCACATCGCCGGTGACGCCGCCGAGCACGCGCTCGGCCCAGCGCGCCATCGCCCAGCCCAGGCCGAGGCCTGCGGCCAGCAGCAGGATCCAGCCAAAAGGCCACGCCAGCACCACGCCGGCCGCGAGGGCAGTCACCGACGCCATCCGCAGCCAGTCGCCCTGCACCTTGCCCACCAGCAGGCGGCCCAGGCTGTTCACGCCGGCCCAGTCCGGCGGCCGGCACACGAAGGCCACCACCACTGCGGCCAGTCTTCCGACGACGGGAGCGAGCACCACGGCGCCGAGGTGTCCGGCATGCAGCAGCGATCCCGCGGCCACGGCCTGCAGCGCCAGCACCAGAAACACCGCCACCGCGCCCATCACGCCGACCCGGCTGTCCTTGAGGATCTTGCCTGCGTCCTCGCCGCGCTTGCCCGAGAGCAGGCCGTCAAAGCTGTCGGCCAGGCCGTCGATGTGAAACGCGCCGGTGACCAGCGCCCAGGTGGCGATGGTGAGCAGCCCGGGCAGCAGGCTCTGCTCGGGGGCCAGCCACGACACCGCGCCGCCCACCAGCAGGCCGCACAGCCCGACCACCAGGCCCACCGCAGGATAGAACGCTGTCAGCGACGGGATCTCCTCCTCGCTGGGAGCGCGCCCCAGCTTCACCGGCAGGCGCGTCAGGTACTGCAGCGCGGCGAGCGCTCGGAACGCCAGATCGGGCGGGGCTGTACTCATGACCTCATCTCACGGCGCGGGTCACGCCCGCGGCCTCGAAGATCGCCATCTCGTTGAGGACCTTGACCCCGGCCTCGATCACGAACATGGCCAGGGCCGCGCCCGTGCCCTCGCCCAGGCGCAGGTCCAGGTCGAGCAGCGGTCTCAGGTCCAGGCGCTCGAGCATGACGGTATGCCCGACCTCGACCGAGCGGTGCGAGGCAAACATGTACTGGGCGCTTGCCGGGCACAGCGCGTGCGCCAGCAGGGCGCCGGCGGTCGAGATGAAGCCGTCGACGACCACGGGCAGCCTGTTCTTGGCCGCGCCCAGCACCAGCCCGGCCAGGCCCCCGATCTCGAGCCCGCCGACCTTGCTCAGCACGTCGATGGGGTCCCCGGGATCGGGCGCATTGACGTCGAGGGCGCGGCGCACCACGGCGATCTTGTGCGCCAGGGTGGCGTCGTCGACGCCGGTGCCGCGGCCGGTGACCTCGGCGGGATCGCGGCCACTGAGGCAGGCCACGATGGCGGCCGAGGGCGTCGAGTTGGCGATGCCCATTTCGCCTGTGCCCAGCAACTGCACCCGGCCCTCGCGCACCAGCGCGTCGACGATCTCGATGCCCACCTCGATGCTGCGCTTGGCCAGCGCGCGGTCCATGGCCGGGCCGCGGGCGATGTTGGCGGTGCCCCGGGCCAGCTTGCGGTCGATGACGCCCGGAATGCCGGTCAGGTCGCCGTTGACGCCGAGGTCGACCACCATGAGCTCGGCTCCCGCGTGGCGGCCGAGCACGTTGATGCCGGCGCCACCCGCGGCGAAGTTCTTCATCATCTCGATGGTGACTTCGGGTGGCATGCGGCTGACGTTCTCCTCGACCACACCATGGTCGCCGCCCAGGGTCACCAGTACCTTGGTCGCCACCGATGGCTGCCGCTGGCGGGTGATGGCCACCACGCGCCGCGCGCACTCCTCGAGCCGGCCCAGGCTCCCCGGCGGCTTGGTCTGGTTGTCCAGGCGTTGCTGGGCCCAGGCCATCAGCTCGGCGTCCACGGGCTCGATGCGATCCAGGGTTTCTTGCAGCAAGGATTTCATGGCGATCTTTCCAGGGGGCGTCGGCTCACGCCTCGTTCAGGAGCGCTGGCTCGTGTCCCTTGAGCACCAGGGGCAGCCCGGACACCATGACGACCACGGCGTCGCAGCTCGCGGCCATCTTCTGGTTGAGCGAGCCCAGGGCGTCGCGGTAGCGCCGGCTCAGGGCGTCGCCGGGCACCAGGCCCAGGCCCACCTCGTTGCTCACCAGCAACACCGGCACCCGGCACGAGCGCAGGGCCGCGTCCAGGGCGTCGAAGCGGCGTGCCAGCTCGTCGTCGTCGAGCTCGGCGCACAGCAGGTTGCTGACCCACAGGGTCAGGCAGTCGAGCACCACCACGTCGTGCTGGGGGCCGTGGCGCAGCAGGGCCATGGCCGGCGCCATCGCTTCCTCCACCGTGGTCCAGCCCTCGCCGCGCTCGGCCTGGTGGCGAGCGATGCGGGCCTGCATCTCGTCGTCGCCGGGTTCGGCGGTGGCCACGAACAGGCGTCGCGGTCCCAGACGTTCAGCCACCTGCTGGGCGCGGGCGCTCTTGCCCGAGCGCGCGCCTCCCGTGTACAGGACCTTCACCCACCACCCCCGGATCCGGGCCAGCTCGTCGCGAGCGCCTTCAGGGACGACTCGAAAGCCTCGACGCCGAACACCTCCACCGTCACCACGCCCTGGTATGCGCGCTCCTGCAAGGTCTGCAGGATTCCCGCAAGGGGTGGAAAATGCTCAAGAGATCTGTGATCTCTGTCCGCCACGCCATGGATGTGGATGTGGTTCGTGCACTCCAGGTTGGCAGCCAGGATGGGCAGCGGATCCGCATGCGCATAGTGCACATGGCCGAGGTCCAGGCACAGGCTGCAGCCGCTGTGTTCTGCCAGGGCCCGGTTGCAGGCCACGTCGTAGGCCCACTGGTTTTCCACCGCCAGCCGGAGGGGGTCCACCCCGGCCAGCTCGGCGATGCGAGCCAGGCCGCAACGCGCGCGTTCGACCCAGGTGTGCAGCGCGTCGCCTGCTTCTGGAGGCGCGGGCACGATGTGCAGCACGCCGGCCGACGGCGCCAGGGGCTCGATCAGCCGCAACATGGCGGCCACGGCCTGGGCCGAGCGCTCACAAGGGTCTCCGTCCAGGGCCACCAGGGTCGGCAGGTGCACGCTGTAGCTCAGGCCCGTGTCGCGGCCAATGGCAGCCATGCGTGCGATGGCGTCGGGGTCTGGCAGATCGCCCTCGGGTTCCAGCAGCAGGATCTGCACATCGTCGACCCGGTCCTGCAGCCACTCCACATTGGGCAGCAGGTGGTCGGGGAGCACGAAGGAGCTGGTGCCCAGGCGGAAGGAACGGCTCAGGGCGGGCAGGATGGGGCGGTGCGAGGGCATTTTTTTCAGCATGTTCGCCGCTGTCGAGGCCTTCAGGATGTCATGGCGGCAACCCGAAGTCGCCAAAAAATCCGTTGACGAACTATCTTGTGGTGCCTATCTCAATGGCAGGACCGCTTGCTGCGCGGAGGTACACGATGCCCATCTACGAATATCACTGTGATGGCTGCGGCCACGAGTTCGAAGAGATGCAGAAGGTGAACGATGCGCCGGTGACCCGCTGCGAGACCTGCGGCGGCGACAAGGTGGTGCGCCTGATCTCGCGCTCCAGCTTCCAGCTCAAGGGCGGGGGCTGGTACGCCGACCTGTACGGCTCGAGTTCCTCCAAGGGCAAGAACAGCCCGAGCAGCAGCACCGCCTCGACCCCAGCGTCGAGTTCGAGCACCACATCGACCAGCTCGACCAGTCCGTCGTCGTCGACGGCGTCGACCAGCAGCGCGTCGAGCACCCCGGCCGCTTCCAGCAAGAGCTAGCCCCTCACCTTCGTCTCTCGCCCCGGCGTCGTCCAGCCGCCTGGCCCTGTCGGCCCGATTTTTCGGTGGCAGCGTGCCACCGCATGCCTGCTGCTGCGGGCTGGTGGGCCAAATTGCGTTGCATGCCAGCCATCTGTCTGCGACTTTTGCCCAAGCTTTTCGTCGAGCAAGAGACCCAGATGTAGGACCAAGGCATGGTCCGCAGAGATCCTGGGAAGGACGCCTCATGACAAGCCGAATTGCGGGTTGTGACGCACACCTCAACGAGGCGGGGCCCGGGCCCATCCACCTCGGGACGCTCACGCTCGCCGGCCTGCTCCTCCTTGCGCTCCTTGGCTGTCCCGGTGCGGTGCGCGCCCCGGGTGAGCAGATCTGTGCACCTGGCCAGAAGGCTTGCGAGGACGGCGTGCTGCTGTCCTGCAGTGCCGACGGTACCCAGATCGAGCACCGCACGGACTGCGCGCCGGGTATCTGCCGCAACGCGGCCTGCGTGACGCTCGATGGCGGCACCAGCGACGCCAGTGCCGGTGACGGCTGGGTCCCGTGTGGCCAGAGCTCGTGCAGCGGCTTCACCTATTGCGACGACGTCAGCGACGAGTGCCTTCCCGGCTGTGCCGGCGACGGGCAGTGCCAGGCCCACGAGCGCTGCGAGCAGCAGAGCCACAGCTGCGTGTGCCAGACCGGCTTTCATCGCTGCGGCCAGGCCTGCGTGAGCGATGGCGAACCGGCCACCTGTGGCTCGAGTTGCGCCCCCTGCCCGGGTCTGCTCAACGGCCATGCCACCTGTGACCTCGGCGCCTGCGGTCTTGCCTGCGACGCCAACTTTCACTTCTGCGGCGAGGTCTGCGCGTCGAACAGCGACCTCGCGACCTGTGGCCAGCGCTGCGAGGTCTGCCCCGACGACGCGCACGGCGTCGCCATCTGCCAGGACCAGAGCTGTGCCGCCACCTGCCATATCGGGTATCACTGGTGCACGGGGGGCTGCGCCCTCGACCGCGACGTGGCGAGTTGTGGCCAGCGCTGCGAGCCCTGCCCCGACGACGCCAACGGCGTCGCCAGCTGCACCGACGGCCAGTGCGGCCTGGCCTGCAACGCGGGCTATCTGGCCTGCGGTCAGGGCTGCGCCCCGTGTCCTGACATCGCCAACTCCATCGGTGCCTGCGCGGCCAGCAGCTGCGTCTTCGCGGGCTGCGTGACGGGCTACCGCGTGTGCGGTCAAGCCTGCTGCCCGTTCACCGTGACCCAGGTGGCCGCGGCGTCGCTCATGGGGGACAGCGACGTGGCCGTGGATGGCGCGGGCACGGCACACCTGGTCTGGCATACCTACCCCAGTGGTGGCCTCCATTATCAGGCGGGTCTTACTGGAACACCGGAAGACATCGAACCCGGCGATGGGGAGGGGCAGTACCTCGCCCTGGCCCTGGACAGCAGCGAGCGCCCCGTCGTGGCGTACTATCATGAAGTCGACAAGCAGTTGAAGTTCGCGACCCGGGAGAGCACAGGCTGGACCGTCGAGGTGGTCGATGCCGACGGCGATGTGGGCTCGTATGTGTCGCTCGACCTCGACAGTGGAGGCCAGCCGCACATCGCCTACTACGACAGCGATGGCAAGAATCTCAAGTACGCGGCGCACAGTGCCCAGGGCTGGAGCGTACAGTTTGTCGATCTGGCTACCGACGTCGGGATCTATGCGGCACTGCGCCTGGATGCCGCGGACCATGCCCACATCGCCTACTGGGATCAGAACCGGTCGGTGCTGCGGTACGCGCGCTGGACGGGGACGACCTGGCTGTTCGAGGACGTCGATTCCGGCCTGTACACGGCCCCCCTGATCGACCTGGCCCTCGACCCGGCCGGGAACCCCCACATCAGCTACGTCAAGCCATCCACCCTTCGCCACGCAGCCTTCAACGGCACGAGCTGGCAGTTCGAGGAGCTGTTCCCGGGGGTGGTGACCTCGAAAACCTCGATCGAGATCGACGCCGGTGGTCTGATCCATGTGCTCTATGTCAACCGGGGCGATGCGCAGCAGACCTACGACCTGAACTATCTCCTGCTATCCGGGGGGCGGTGGTACCGCACGATCGTGGCGGAAGACCTTGGTTTTCTGGGCGGCCGGCATAGCCTGTCCCTGGACGCCACGGGCAATCCGCACATCACCTACATGGACTACAACGCCAGCCCCGATAGCATCCACTACGCCCACTGACCGGCCCCGCAGGGTGCAGCGCGACCATCGAGGTCAGCGCAGCCCGGTGCCAGCTGTCATGAGCCGGGACTGCCCGATGGAGCTGGGGGCAAAGGATGCTGTGCCTCGCCAGCGCTTGCGGCCGAAACCTTGCGAGGAGGCGACTACTTCTCGTCGTCCGCCCCGTCCTCGTCCCCGTCCTCGGTCGTTGGTGTTGCGCCGGGCTTGGCCTCGAAGGTCTTCTTCCACCACGACGCCGCCTCGCCCGCGGCGTTCTTGAGCACGTCGCCGGCGTTCTTGACCGCGCCGCTGGCCGCCTGTGAGGCCTCGGCGAAGAAGTCGTCGACGCTGGCCGGTCCGTCGCTGCTCGCCTCCTCGTCATCGGTCGAGGTGCCGCCGCGCGGGTCCACGCCGCAGTGCGGACACACCATGGCGGTCTTCAGCACCGGCTTGTGGCAGGACGCGCAGGGGGCGCTGTCCTCGTCGCTGCGCCGGCGATACTCGCCGTCCAGGATCTCCAGGTAGTTGCCCGAGCTGACCCAGTCCACGATCTCCTTGGCGCGGTAGACCGGGAAGGGATGCGAGCGGAACATCTCCTGCACCAGCATCAGGGCCCGCGCCCAGCCGCTGTCGGCGCTCATCTTGTCCAGGCGATCGGCCTGCTGCAAGAAGGCCTCGAAGTTGAGCTGCTCGAGCAGCGAGGGCGCACCGCCGGCGATCTTCATCAGCAGGTGCAGCACCACCTCGGGCCGTCGCACCGCCAGCAGCGCCGCGCGGTCCGCGGTGAGCTCGGCGCAGCGGTCCCACCACATCAGGCCGAGCTGCAGCGGCAGGGCGATGAGCCCGCCCAGACCGAAGCTCACCGCCGCCAGGCGCGAGGCCAGGGCCGAGATGAAGCGCGCCGCGGTCTTGTACAGCATGTGGTCCGAGTGAATGTGCCCCAGCTCGTGGGCGAACAGGGCGATCTGCTCCTCGGCATCGAGCAGCTCCAGCGCGCCCGTCGTCACCGTCACGAAGTACTGCTCCACGCCATAGGTCGAGGCGTTGGGGAAGGGGTTCTGCACCACGTACAGCTCGGGCAGCGGCGTGATGCCCAGGCGCGCCGCCGCGTCCTCGAAGCGGGCGTAGATCTCGGGCATCTGCTGCGCGCTGACCTGCACCGTGTTGGCGGCCTGGCTCAGGCGCAAATTCAGCTCGAGGGTCCAGCGGATCACGCGGCGCAGCAGCGTGCGAATGCCCGGGATCTTCTGCAATGCCTCCAGCGCGTCCTTGTCCAGGGGATGCTGGTAGGCGCTGGGGGCGATGTCGCCCAGGCTGCTGTCCAGCGAGCGGAACAGTGGCTCGCCGCACTTGCCGCAGCGCGGAGAGCGGCTCAGGCGCAGCAGCTTGGCTGTCTGCAGCCGGTTGGGGGCCTCGCAGGAACCGCAGTTGAACTCGACCAGTTCGATCATCGGGATGCTCCCTGCGCCGGTGCTCGGCGCGTACCTCGTCGTCGATACAGGGTCAGCGTCAGCAGGACCACCACCCCGAGCCCGGCCGGACCTGCGGCGAGGGTGGTGCAGCCACAGGTGTCGATGGGGCCCACCGAGGAGGGTGGGGGCTGGCGGCCATGAAAGGCCACGGTGGCCAGGTAGACCAGGGCGCCGGCGGGCAAGAAGGGGGTGGCCACCTGTGGCTGCAGGCGGTCGGGCTGGCCATCGCCGTCGTCATCCACGCGCCGCAGCAGGCCACCGTACTGGGCGCTGCGCGGGTCCGCGAGCGCGATCAGCTGCTCGAGCAAGGGAGCCAGGCGCAGGCGCCGGGCCTTGTCGTCGCGGCACAGCTCCGCCAGGATCCAGACCCGCAGCGGCAGGTCCTGCACCGTGGCCTGCTGCAGGGCCAGCTCCGACTCGACCTCGAGCAGCAGGGCATCCACCGCGGCGTCGTGCACGGCCCCCGCTTCGAGCAGCCGGCCGAGGTACAGGGCCAGAGCGCGCTCGACGGGGCTGCCCTGCAGGATGCCCGCGGCGTCGACGAAGTGCTGCCGGGCTGCCAGCCGCAGGCTGCGGGCGCTCTCGCGATAGCGTTCCACCCGCGCATCCTGCGCGTCGCGCCAGGACAGCGCGGTGGCGATCTGCTCCAGGGCGGCCACGCTCAGCGCTGCGGCGCGCACGCTCTGCCTGGCCACCGCGTCCTCATCCTCGACCGCCGCGCAGGTCAGGCCGGTCGCCGCGTCGCGGCAGCCGTCGAGGTCATCTCCTGCCAGCAGCAAGGAGGTGGCCACGCGCTCCAGGTAGCTCCTGGCCTCGTCGTCATGGCGGGCATCCCGCAGTACCTGGACGTGGCGGGCCATGGACCACGCCGCCAGGGCCGAGGCGTCGATGGCGGAGGGCAATCCCGCCGCAGGCTCACCCAGGCTGTCGTGGCAGGTCCACCAGCGACCCGAGGCCGCGCTGCTCCCCGCACGCTGCTGGGCCTGCGCGAGAAACACTCCGTGCGCGCTGGCCTGGCCATACAGCCCCGCCTGATCCAGCGCCTCGCGCATCCACGCGCTGTAGGCCGGGCAGTCCAGGGCCAGTGGAGGTTGCCCGGCCAGGGCCGCCACCAGGGCTCCACTGCCTGCGCTCTGGGCCGTGGCCACGGCGCGGATGGCGCGGCGGGCCACCTGGCGCACCGCCAGGTCCTGGGTATCGGGCATGGCCATGGCGCGGTCCAGCTCGCCGTCGGTGCGCAGGGCCTGCTCGCTGTAAGTCGCGAACCCGTACAGGCGCGCGTTCTCGATCAGGGCCAGCGCCTCGCCGGCCAGGCTGCCCGCCGCCACGAACACGGTCACCACGGAGGAGGAGGTCGGCCAGCTCCAGAGCAAGGCACCGCTGGCGGATCCGAGGACCGCAGGCTGCCCCGTGAGCGTGCCGTCGGCGGCATCGAGATAGGCGTCGCGCGGCCGCGCCAGATCTGTCGGATCCACGCGTCCGACCTGGTGCGCCAGGCTGGGCAGATCCGCGCCCAGGGCCAGGTAGGTGCCTTCCCGGGGCTCCTGGATCAGCTCCTGAAGCAGCGCGTCGGCCGCGGCCTGCCCGGCAGCGTCGGTGCCAATCGCCGCCATGGCGGGGGCCCACAGCTGGCCCAGCGCCTCGCTGTCGCGCGGCCTGAAGTGCAGCAGGGCGTCCGCCTGCGCGCTGTAAAGAAGAGCAAAATCATTAGGATGGTCGCTTCCCTGGGCGTCGTAGAGCCAGTCCGCCACCGGTTGTCCCGGGATGTGCTGATCGCAGGGAGCCAGGTTCTCGTACAGCACTAGGCCGGCGGGGATGCGGCGGGCGCCCTCGGTCTGCAGCTCGAGTTGCAGCAGCAGCAGGGGCCGGTCCGGGGCCAGCCAGTACTCCTCGATCAGGACCAGGGCATCGTCGTCGAGGCGATACTCGACGCGCACCACCCGCGAGGTATCCGACAGGTAGCTGACCTCGCTTGACCAGCCCTCACCCTGGTGCGGCCACTCGACCCAGGCCTGCCCGTCCTGCTCGAAGCGCAGACCCACGAACAGCCCCATGTCAGGTTGCGCGCCCGCGCGGGGCAGGGCGGGGAGGCCATCGGCGGGGGGCGGCCGGGTCACATAATGCAGCTGATCAAAGCGCCCGGTGCTGGGCCAGCGCAGGGCCGTGACGTCGCCCCGCTCGCTCACCGTGAGCGCCATCTGGCCATTGGCCAGGGCGGCCAGGCTGTCGGTGGCGCCAAAGCGGGCCTCGACGCTCTCCAGCGCCAGTCCACACAACAGGGCACAGGTCATGGTGAGCGGGCCAACCACGGCCGCAGCATGGCAAAGGCTGGACCCTGGCCGCAAGCGGCGCGCCCGCGAGGTCCGCAGCGCAGCTCGGGCGGGAGCCGGCGCCGTGCTTGCCCGGGCCACGCATCGACGAGGACAGGACCGTGACGGGGGAGTCTTGACACCTCCAGGTGCAGGCCATAGTCAAGCAGGGCACTGACCAGAGGACGACCATGACGACGAAGAACCTGTCCGTTGCCTGTCTGCTTGTCTGTCTCGGCGCGACCGCCTGTCCGGACCAGCATCCGGCGGCACCGGAAGCGGTCAAGGGCCAGGAGGTCAACTGGGGTGAGAACTTCGCTGCGGCCGATCAGCAGCCCAAGGCCGCAGCCGAGGCCATGCACGCCGAGGGCGGGGCCATGGCCCCCACCATGACCTGGGAGGGTGGAGAGGCCAGCCGCGGCCGCGTCCTGTTTGCCGACAAGTGCGCGCGCTGCCATGGCAAGGGGGATCCCTCCACGCTCGCGGACGGCAACCCCGTGCCCTCGCTCAGGCCGGCGGCGCTCGAGTCCAAGACCGAGCGCGACCTGGCGCGCCACATCGCCCACGGCCATGGCGCCATGCCGGCCTTTGTCGGCGAGCTCAACCGCGAGCAGCTGCTGGATCTGATCTCGGCCCTGCGCAACGACGTTGGCGGCACCGGGCCCGCTCCCGTGGTGATGCCCGAGCCCGCCACGGCCCCTGCCTCGGCGCCTGCCGCCGCACCGTGAACCCCATGGACCGCATCTACGTCGAGGGCATCACCTTCGTGGGCCACCACGGCGTGTCGCGCAGCGAGCGCGCCGAGGGGCATCAGATGTGGGTCGACGTCGTGGCCTGCCTGGACACCCGGGCTGCAGCCGCTGGCGACCGCCTGTCGCGGACCGTGGATCACGTGGACCTCGCCCGCATCGCCCACGAGCTGGGCACCAGCTCCAGCTTCAAGCTGCTGGAGACCCTGGCCGATCGCATCGCCAGCGCCGTCCTCGAGGCGACCGGCGCCCACAGCGTCGAGGTGAGGGTACGCAAGCAGAGGCCCATCCTGCCCGGGCTGCCCTCGGCCACTGGCGTCACCATTGCCCGCGGACGCGACGGCGCCATGCTGGAACCCGGGGCGCTTCGCCCCTGAACTGCCGGATTCCTCCCCACCCGCCGCCGGGTAAGCACAAGCAGAACGCGATCAAAGACAGATAGTATGGAGCGGGACTTCGGCACCCAGCTGCGCTGTCCGGGGCCTGCCGGACCGCAAAAAAGTGATCCCGGTTAAAAAAAGATGCATGTAGGTTTTTGTCCGCCGAGGTACTTCCCCGTCTTGCTTGGCTATTTTGAATCTTATCAAATCGAGAAAAAGCGACAGATCAGGCAACCTTCGCGGTATACTGGTCGATAAGATACGCCAGAGGGTCAAGGCTGAGCCACCCAAGGAGGAAACGATGTCGGTCAATTTTAACCTCTCCGTCAACACCAACTACGCGGCGTTCAACTCGCTCAGCCAGATCTCCTTTGGCGGCGCCTCCGTCGTCAGTTCGGCATCGTTCTCGGCCATCTCGGATGGTTTCGCCCTGGCCGGAGGCGGCATCAACTTCGCGTCGGCTTTTGCCAACCTGCCTCCCCCGTACCTGCCCCGGCCCCCGCACTACAGCGTTAGCCCCGAGATGGCGGCGCAGAAGATGGCCCAGTTCGTCGGTAACCTGGCCCAGTTCGGCGGCAGCCAGGGGCAGTTCGGCTTCGGCCAGTTCCTCAAGATGTCGGCCATGAACAACGTCGTCGGCAACTACATGTCGACCCAGGCGCTGTTCGGCCAGAGCTCGATCAGCAACCTCAGCGTGTACGGCCAGGCCACCATCACCTCGCCCGCCCTCATGCAGCGCGAGCTCAAGGACGAGTTCGCCGCCGGTAACTCGGCAGGCAAGGGCAAGCAGAGCAACATGGCCAACTCGCCCGAGACGGTGCTGGCCCTGAACAATATTCTCAAGGGCCACACGGACAACATGCCCTTCGAGGAAGTGCAGAAGCAGCTCAAGGATCAGTACGGCATCGAGTCCAAGATCACCGACGTCGACGGCCGCAAGGCCCTCGAGTTCAAGAACGGCGACAAGATCGTCGACGCCAGCGGCAACGGCATGCTCGGCACCGCGGACTACAAGTTCGGCGACGCCGTCAAGTCCATCAAGGAGAAGTACGGCCTCAGCGACGAGGCCCTGAAGACCTTCGACACCGACGAGGGCAAGAAGGCCCTGGGCGCGATGTCAGGTGCGCGGGAACAGCTGTACCTTCCCCAGGAACACACCATGGCCTTCGGCTTCAACATGACCAGCTTCAACAGCAGCTGGATGGGTGTGCAGAACAACTTCCTGGACATGCGCCAGTTCGAGCCCATCTTCGCCCAGGCCTTTGCCTTCGCGTACTGAGTTCGCACCCTCTGAGTGACGCACGGTCCCCGTTGACGCTCCTCCTCGTCGACGGGGATTCGTGTTTGAGGGCTTCCCCTCGCCACAAACCGCAGGGTCGACGCCACTTCCTGACGCGGTGAGCCAACGCGCTGCGCGGGTCCGTCGACAGAGCGTCCGGGGCGAGACAGCAGCCGGGAAAGCGCCTCGTGCAGGCAACGGTCTGCAGAGCTTCTGGCGTTCGCCAAAAACCCTATGCTAGGCTTCCGCGTCCACCGCCGGGGAGGCGATCGTGAAGAAGGAAGAGGTCCGTGAGCTCACCCGACAGTTCGTCGCTGCGCTCGAGGAAGAAAAAGAGATCCGCACCAAGCTGCTCGAGCTCAAGATGCTGGGCAGCGATGACGAGGTCCGGCGCAACCTGCAGCGGCACGACGCCATGATCGACAGCATCAAGAAGCTGCGCGAGCAGAAGATGCTGCCCATCATCGACAAGCTGGGTGCCTTCATCGCAGACAAGGCTGGCACCAACCGCACGCCGCAACAGCGCCTGCGGGACGCCATCGGCGAGGGCAAGCAGAAGGTGGCCGAGAAGCGCCTGCACTCGGGCATGCCCGGCACCAAGAAGGCGCCCGCTACCGCCGTTCCGCCGGCCGCACCTACCAAGGAAAAGAAGACCAAGGCCAAGAAGTGAGCCCGGTATGAGCACGACCGCCGACAAGAACGCCGACGGACGCGCCGCGCCGCGGATGCTGTTTCTGTTCCCGCCGCAGTGGACGCCGCAGAACCCGCACTTCGTGCTGACCTCGCTCACCGGCACCCTGCGGGAGCGCGGTTACCACGTCGACGCGGTCGATCTGAACATCCTGTTCTACACCAGCATCCTCACCCGGGAGGCGCTGGAGCTGTCGCGCACGCGTGCCCTGCTCGAGCACAAGTTCCTGTGCGACAAGCTGCGCCTGCAGTCCATCGTCGACGACACGGGGCTCGACTTTCAATTCGACGGCGCCAAGGCCGACCACATCGAGCACTACGTCAAGAGCCATCCCGACGAGTTTGCCTCGATCCCGACCCTGATCGCGGACGCCCTGGCGACCCTGCGCGATCCCGTGCGCTACTACGACCCCGAGCAGTTCTGCGACGCCATGGAGATCGTGGACAATGCGCTGGAGATCTACTCGCTGCCGTTTTGGCCCAGCACCCTGCAGTTCAACTTCTTCGAGCACCCCCTGGCCCAGCTCAACTTCGAAGACATCGTCGGCTACGTCGACAATGAGCATGGCAACATGTTCATCAATTTCTTCGAGCGGCAGCTGCCGACGCTGACCACGGGCCAGTACGACGTCATCGCCCTGAGCATCAACACCTTCTCGCAGGTGCTGCCCGGGTTGACCCTGGCGCGCATGCTCAAGCGCGCGGTGTCGCCGGATGTGCACATCAACATCGGCGGCAATTTCTTCAGCCGCGTGCTCGACAACCTGCGCCAGAGGCCGGCCTTCTTCGAGGAGTTCTGCCACAGCATCACCTTCAGCGAGGGCGAGCGGCCGCTCAGTGCGCTGCTCGACGCGGTGGCGGGCAAGCGCCCTCTCGACGAGGTGCCCAACCTGCTGTTCCTCACCGACGACGGCGGCACGGTCAAGCGCACCGAGGATGGCGAGCCCGAGCCTCTGGAGACGCGCGGCTTTCATGACCTGACCGGCCTGCCCATGTACCTGTACCTGATCCCGGACACCGTGCTCTGCCTCGAGGCCAGCAAGGGGTGCTACTGGGGGCGCTGCTCGTTCTGCGACTCCTTCTTTGGGGTACGCAAGGATCAGGCCTCGATCGATCGCGTGATCAACGAGATCAAGCACGTCAACCAGAAGTGGGGTGTACGCCACTTCGAGTTCACCGACGAGTGCATGACCCCTCAGTACATGGAGGATCTGGCCGACCGCATCCTCGCCGAGGGACTGGACATCAGCTGGCTGTGCAACGGTCGGCTGGAGCGCACCTTCACCCGCGAGCGGCTGTTCAAGCTGCACCAGGCGGGTCTCAACCTGGTGCTGTGGGGATTCGAGTCGGGCTCCAAGCGCATCCTCGATCTGATCAACAAGGGTGTCGGCTTCGAGGAGCGCTGGGACGTGCTGACGGACGCCGCCGACGCGGGCATCTGGAACAACGCGTACATCTTCTTTGGCTTCCCCACCGAGAGCAAGGACGAGGCCGATTCCACGGTGCGTGCGATCAGCGACCACACGGATCTGATCCACAGCTACGGGCGGTCGATCTTCACCCTGGGCAAGCAGAGCATCCTGCGCGACGAGGCCAAGAACTATGGCATCGTCGACATCCTGACCGATGACCAGGAGTTCTCGACCAACCTGTTCTTCAAGGCCAGTGCCGGCATGAGCGACGAGGAGTCCAAGGAGTTCTTGACCCAGAGCACGGTGCGCTGTGCAGCGGCCTATGGCGGTGCGCCGCTGTGGATGTTCCTGCGCTATCGCGAGGACCTGCACCTGTACATCGCCAAGCACGGACGCGAGTACGTCAGTCGCTACCAGGTGCGCAGTCGAGTCGTCAGCAACTTCGAGAAGGTCTGGTAGGGGAGAAAGCCATGAATACAAAAGCCGGGTCCAACCTCAAGGAGAGCAAGGCGCGCGGCTGGGAGATCGATGCCCGGGGCCGCGTCAAGATCGTCGAGCCCTTCACCACCGATCCGCCCGACGAGTACTTCATCATGCGGTCCGAAAAGAACCAGGTGATGGAGATCCAGGAGGTCAAGAAGCGCCCCGAGCTGGCGACCTGTGGTTTTCTCCAGTACGACGCGAAGAAGCACGTCGTGGCCTCGGTGTGGAAGGAGCGCAAGGGCATCGTCGTCACCAGCTTTTACTACAGCTACGACGAGCGCGGCACCATGACCCGGCGCGAGGAGAGGACCAAGACCGGACGGGTGCTGTACACCACCGAGTGTCGCTGCGACGACAGTGGCAACCTGCTCGAGGAGCGCTACCTGAAGGGTGAGGAGTTTCTGGGTCGCAACGAGTACACCTACGACGCCCAGAGCCGCATCGCCAGCGAGACCCACTTCGACAACGAGGACAAGTGCTCGGGCTCGTACCACTTCAAGTACGACGAGAAGGGGCGCTGTATCTCCCGCGCCTGGCACAACCTCGAGGGCAAGCTGATGACCACCTTCAGCTACACCCTGGACGACAAGGGCAACCGCATTCGCGCCGAGTTGCTCAAGGCGGGGCAGATCGAGAACGTGCAGGAGTTCACCTACGATGCCCGCGGCAACTTGCTCGAGGAGCGCTGGAAGGATGCCGACGGAACCCTGCTGCGCACCATCCCCCACAGGGCGGCGGACTAGAGCCCTTCTTTTTCACGACCACCCCTCCCGCCACCTCCGGCTGTGACCTGATCCAGACGGATTTCTCAGCCACGAATCCCCTGGGCACTGCAACGCGCTTGCCACCCCCTTGCGCGCGCCTATATTCTGCCCATCCCCGCACGCGCGGGGTTCGGGTGTGGTCTGCTCGCACTCGCCGTCCGCATAGCCACCTGCTTCGCTGCCCGTTGCCGCGAAGTCGTGAAATGGGAGTTCATCGTGTCCACCAAAAAGGGCGAGCCCAAGCTCGAGATTCGACCGCAAGACGTGCCGCCCGTGCTGCCTATCTTGCCGCTGCGCAACAGCGTGTTCTTCCCGGGCGCGGTCATGCCCCTGACCATAGGTCGCGCCAAGACCGTGCGGCTGATCGAGGAGGTCACGCGCGAGAACTCGCTGCTCGGCATCGTGACCCAGCGCGCTCCCGAGATCGATGATCCGTCACCGGGTGACATGTTCCCGGTGGGGACGGCCGCGCGCATCGTCAAGCTCGCGCGCACCGGCAAGGAAGGCTTCAACATCGTGGTGCAGGGCATCGCCCGCTTCCGCGTGGACGGCTTCAAGCAGGAAGATCCCTTCTTCCTGGCAGACGTGACGCCGCTGTACGACGAGGGCTCTGGCGACGTCGAGGTCGAGGCCCTGGCCATGACCCTCAAGTCCACCGCGCGCGAGGTGGTGGACCTGCTGCCCGAGATCCCGGTGATGGCCAAGCAGCTGCTGGACTCGATCAGCGAGCCCGGGCAGCTGGCCGACCTGATCACGGCCAACATCGACGCCACCATCGACGAGAAGCAGGAGATCCTCGAGGCCGTGCAGCTCAAGGATCGCATGAAGCGCGTGCTCGAGCTGCTCAGCAGACAGCTCGAGGTGCTCAAGCTGTCGAACAAGATCAACTCGCAGGTCAAGGGCGAGATGTCCAAGACCCAGCGCGAGTACTACCTGCGGCAGCAGCTCAAGGCCATCAAGGAGGAACTCGGCGACAGTGACGACGAGGAGAGCGGTCTCGAGGAGCTGGAGAAAAGGCTCAAGGCCGCTGGCCTGCCGCCAGAGGCGGACAAGGCCGCGCAGAAGGAACTCAGGCGCATGCGCAACATGCAGCCGAGCCAGGCCGAGTACACCGTGGCCCGCACCTACCTCGAGTGGCTGGCCGATCTGCCCTGGTCCAGTTTCAGCGAGGACAACCTCGACCTGGACAATGCCCAGAAGCAACTCGACGACGACCACTACGACCTGGTCAAGATCAAGAAGCGCATCATCGAGTACCTGGCGGTGCGCAAGCTCAAGAACGACATGAAGGGTCCCATCCTGTGCCTGGTGGGTCCCCCGGGCGTTGGTAAGACCTCCCTCGGTCACTCGGTGGCGGACGCCCTGGGCCGCAAGTTCGTGCGCATCTCGCTCGGCGGCGTGCGCGACGAGGCCGAGGTTCGCGGTCACCGCCGCACCTACATCGGTGCCCTGCCGGGCCGTATCATCCAGAACATGAAGAAGTCTGGCACCGCCAACCCGGTGTTCTTGCTCGACGAGATCGACAAGCTCGGACACGACTTCCGGGGCGATCCCGCCAGCGCCTTGCTCGAGGTGCTGGATCCGGAGCAGAACAACACCTTCAGTGATCACTATCTCGACGTGCCCTTTGACCTGAGCAAGGTGCTGTTCATCGCCACAGCCAACCAGATGGAGCCCGTGCCCGCGGCCCTGCGCGACCGCATGGAAGTGCTGGAGCTGCCCGGCTACACCTTCGAGGAGAAGCTCAACATCGCCAAGCAGCACCTGATCCCCAAGCAGATCAAGGAGCACGGGATCACCGATGACCACATCGTGATCCCCGACGAGACAGTGCTCAAGATCGCCACCAGCTACACCCGCGAGGCCGGGGTGCGAAATCTCGAGCGCGAGATTGCCTCCTGCTGCCGCTTCGTGGCGGTGCGCGTGGCCAAGCTCGCAGACCCGGCGACCTTCGAGAAGATCGTCGTCGACGAGGCCAGGCTGTTCGAGGTGCTGGGGCCCGAGCGGCACTTCCCCGAGATGGCCGAGCGCACCGAGCTACCCGGCGTGGCCACGGGCCTGGCCTGGACCGCAGCGGGCGGCGACCTGCTGTTCATCGAGGCCACTCGCATGGGAGGCAAGGGTTCGATGATCCTGACCGGGCAGCTGGGTGACGTGATGAAGGAGTCGGCCCAGGCCGCGCTGAGCTACCTGCGCTCGAAGGCGCCGGAGTTCGGCCTGGCCGAGGACCTGACCTCGTTCATCATGGAGAAGACCGACGTGCACCTGCACTTCCCGGCTGGCGCCATTCCCAAGGATGGTCCCTCGGCAGGTGTGACGATCTTCACTGCCCTGGTGTCGCTGTTCACGGGCCGCAAGGTGCGCGCCGACGTCGCCATGACCGGCGAGGTCACTTTGCGCGGACTGGTGCTGCCCGTCGGTGGTCTCAAGGAGAAGGTGCTCGCCGCACATCGGGCCGGCATCAAGCGCGTGATCCTGCCCTGGCGCAACGAGAAGGACCTGCTCGAGCTGCCGGACGAGACCAAGAACGAGATCGAGTTCGTGTTCGCCAAGCACATGGACGAGGTCCTGGCGGCAGCCCTGGTCGGCGGCCACCCCACGCGCGACAAGGTCGAGATCGACGCCCGTATTCTCGGCACGGGCAAGGATCTGAGCACCGCCGCCATCGCCGAGGCGAGTGCGGACAAGCAGCCCCACGCCCAGGCCTGACGCGGGCACGATCGCCTCGTGCAGCATGCTTCAAGCGCCGCCGGGTTCGTGATAGCAACACAGTCTCGACGACGCTGAACGTCCCGCGTCCGCGAGGCTGCGCATGGCCCTCTCGATACAGGCGGTCCACAACCGCCTCGACCTGCGACGCTGGCACGCCCTCGGCGAGCAGGTGTACAGGCCCTACCCCCTGCATCGCAGCACCGGCGATGACATCGCGCACTGGCTCATCGGCGGCAAGTCGCTGTTTTGCCGCCATGCCAGCATCACCCCCTACCTTCTCAAGAACGGCTGGCACGCGGTGGGGCGCTTTGCCCTGATTCGCGACGAGCGCAGGCCCGAGGTGGTGCAGGTGGCCTTCTTCGAGGCGCTTCCCGGACTCGAGGGCGTTCGTGATGCCATCCTGCTCAAGGCGCGCGCGATGCACCCCGAGTGCGCGGACATCGTGGTCGGTCTCGACGGCCACCTCAACTACGCCTGCGGCTTTCTGGTCGATCGCCACGACGAGCCGCCGGTGTTCGGCTTGCCCTACACGCCTCCATACTACCTGGACTACTTTGAGGGCCTGCGGCGTCGGGACATGGTCTCGTATCGTTTTCAGAACCAGGGCTTTTACGACCTGAGACGTGTCGTCGAGCCGGCCCTCGATCTCAGCGGCGTGACCATCCGGCTGTGGGATAAAAGGCAGTTCGCGCGCGAGATGGACATCTACACGCACCTCAACAACGTGTGCTTCCACGATCACCCGTACTGGGCGGCGCGGCAGTCCAGCGAGGACCAGGAGCTGTTCGAGGGCTTCAAGTGGTTCCTCGACGACGATCATCTGATCATCGCCGAGAAGGAAGGCCAGCCCATAGGCTTCTTGCTGTGGTACCCCGACTTCAACGAGCTGGTGGGCCCGGGACAAGCTCTGGGTGTGAAGGCGCTGCTGAAGTACCGCGCGCTCAAGGCCGCGGGACGCCATCCCATCAAAGCGGTGCGCCTGACCGAGATCGCCGTGCACCCGGCACATCGCTCACGCAAGGTGCTGGCGGGTATGACCATGAAGATGATCGAGCGGGTCGAGGCGAGCGGCCACCTGTTCACCGAGGGAGGCTTCATCTTCGAAGAGAATCAGAGTTCGATAGGCTACACCCTGGCCTACATCAGCCGCGCCATGGGTCGTGAACCTGAACCTTTTCGCCGCTACTGTCTCTTCGAGGGGGAGTTGAGGTCGTGAACGGGATCGGACGTCCCAAAAGACTGTGTCGAGGCGGAGGGGGAGGCGTGGAGTGATGGTTGCCGAGCCTCGCATCCTGGTGGCCAGGATCGCGCGTGCAAGCCTGCTGGTGCCCGAGTGGGATGCGCTGTGTACGAGTCCGTTTCAGCGCCGCGACTTCTTGACCCACCTCGAGGACACCAATGCATGCCGGCAGCGTTACTACGAGCTGCGCGACGACTCAGGCGCGCTGCGCGCCGGTGCCATCGTCTATACCCTGCCTCTGGACCTGCTCACCTACAGCCATATGCCCAGTCGCATGACCCTGAACTTCCTGGGCGTCCCCTGCTCGCAATCGGCCCCCGGAGTGGTGGGTGCGCCGGAGTCGACGCGGCGCCTGATCGAGCGCTTGCCCCTCGAGGAACCGCGCTTCGTGGTCGGGCTCAACCTCGATCACAGGCTGGGGCTCAAGGGTTTCGTCGAGGGGCGCAACCTGCCTACCGTGATCATCGACCGTGGTTTTGACAGCTTTGACGACTACCTCGGCGCGCTGCGCAGCGACTACCGGCGGCGGCTGAGCAAGATCGTGAAGGCCTTTGCGGATGTCGAGGTCCAGCGATCGTCCTGCAGCGACTTCGACGACACCATGTATACCCAGTATCTCGACGTGTACGGCCGCAGCGATGCCAAGCTCGAGAAGCTCGACAAGATCTTCTTCGACCGGCTTGATGCGCGCTTCGTGCTCACGGCCTATCGCCGTGCCGGCGCCCTCCTTGGCTGGCACATCACACTGGTCGACGGGGAGACCTGCTACTTCTTGCTCGAGGGCCACGATCCCGAAGTGGAGCACGGCTACTTCAACCTGCTCGTCGGGGTGCTGCGCGAGGCCATTGCCCGGGGTGCGCGGCGTATCGATCTGGGGCAGACCGCCGAGATTCCCAAGATGCGCCTGGGCGGAACTCTCGTCGAGAAGCATATGTTCGCCACGCACCCGAGTCGCGTGGTGCAGATGATGATTGCCCGTGGTTCGCGCTTTTTGGAATACCGGCGCCAGGTCCCGGCGGTGCATGTGTTCAAGGCGGATCCTGTCCGGTAATAGAGACCAGGCCAGTCTCTTCGCTGGCACCAGAGAAAGAGAAAAACATGCCTCGAACAGCGATTGCTGCCGGAGAGATGACGCCGACTCGCCGGATCCTTGGCGTCGCGCAGCTGACTTTCGTCGCATGCCTGATCTTGTGCGTACTGAGCTGGTACTCCGTAGTCTCCGTGCTGTGGCGCGAAGGTGTGCCGCCGGCCATGTGGGCAGCGAACATGCTGCAGAAGATCCTCGTCCTGTTCGCGGTCAGCGGTGTGACCGCGGTCGTGCTGAGACGGCTCGCGCATTCGGACATGGCGCTTCAGCGCATGGCTGCCGCTCAGGACAGGTTCATCAGGGCCTGCGCAGGCAGGCGTCTCGACATCGGCATTGCGGTGACGGCAGCCCTGGGTCTGTTGCTGGAACTTGCTCTCATTCGCTGGTACGGAGCCATGTTCCCGGTCTTCGCCTTCTACAAGAACCTGAATCTGCTGGCCGCGTTTCTGGGACTCGGGCTGGGATACGCCATGAGCGGTCGGAAGCAGATCCCGATCGTCCTGGTGACGCCCTTGCTCGCGTGGCAGTTCTTCGTCATCCAGTGGCTCCGCTATGGCCCGCGGTTCTGGGACACGGTCCTCCTCAAGGGCGCACCCACGACGGAGCAGGTCGCCATGGGCTTGGCTCCTGTACAGTGGACGCAAGAACTCGTTCTCTTCGGGTTCCTGGTGACGGTCTTTTCTCTTCAAGTTCTGACGCTCTTGCCGCTGGGACAACTTTGCGGTTCGTTGATGAACCGAAGACCACAGCTCAGAGCATACGGACTCAACCTTCTCGGCAGCCTGCTAGGTGTGCTGGCGATGCATTTCCTGGCGCGAGAATGGACTCCACCCGTCATCTGGTTCGGCATCGCGATCATCGGCCTCGCTCTCGTTCAGGTCTTTTCCCGCAAGGCCATGGCGACCTGTCTGGTTGCTGGAGCCCTGGGCCTGATCGCCCTCACGTGGCCCTCGAAGGACTTCGTGATGACCGTAGATTCTCCCTACCAGCGGCTCGAGGTCTTCCTCTCCGGAGGACACATCGAA
This sequence comes from Pseudomonadota bacterium, assembly GCA_043821645.1. Lineage (GTDB taxonomy): Bacteria > Myxococcota > JACRCW01 > JAFGSX01 > JAFGSX01 > JBDRCO01. The sequence goes on from JBDRCO010000044.1 coordinate 71,198, forward strand.
CTTCGCGCAGCGGGCCACTACTACCAGCGCATTCATGACTTTTCCAAGATCTCGCGGGACCATAGCGACGCCGTGGCCTGGTACTACGAGCTTCCGTATCGCATCAGAAATAGCACCGAAAAGGTCGCCATCGTTGGCGCCGGGACCGGAAACGACGTTGCGGCGGCGCTCCGCATGGGGGTCGAGGAGATCGACGCGGTCGAGATCGATGAGGCGATTCTAGAACTCGGTATCCGCGCCCATCCCGAGCACCCGTACTGGAGTGACAAGGTCCGGCCTGTCGTCGATGACGCGCGCTCCTTCTTTCGCACCACACCTCGGGTCTACGACGCCATCGTCTATGGACTGCTCGATTCGCATACCGTCATCAGCCAGAACTCCAGTGTCCGGCTGGACTCCTTCGTCTACACCGTCGAGGGCTTTCGCGATGCCAGGGCTCGGCTCGCTCCCGGGGGACTTCTCAGTCTCTCGTTCTCCATCATGACACTGGAACTTGGACGCAAGCTCTACCTGATGCTCAACGAGGCGTTTGACAACTGTCCGCCCAGAGTTCTGCGGAGTCAAAAAGACGGCGGCGTGGTGTTTCTATCCGCCGAGACAGTGGCGCCGACGGTCCCCTTGGGGATGCTCGTATCCGGTTCATTTTCCGACGTCACCGAGATGTTTGCGGATGCATCCATCCAAGCAGACGTCTCGACCGATGACTGGCCATTCTTCTACATGCCACGCAGGGTGTTCCCTGTCCGTTACGTCGTTGTTCTCCTCGTCGTGATCCTGCTGTCGCTCTTTCTTGTGGTCCGCATCTTTGGCCAGGATGCACTCCAAAGACCCGGTGCGGACACGCTGACTGCGTTCTTGCTTGGCGCTGGGTTCATGCTCGTCGAGACCAAGGCGATCACGGAGCTCGGGCTGGTCTTTGGAAACACCTGGGAGGTCGTCGCCATCGCCATCGCCGGCGTTCTAATCATGGCCTTTGCGGCAAATTCCCTGGTGCATTTCTGGCGGCCCAGACCGCAAATCCTGGTCTTCGTGCTCCTCGTTGCGAGCATCGGGCTCGGGTTGGCAGTGGCCAGGATGGGCGGACTCGGTGCGACGTTCGGCGGGCGCCTGGGTACGGTTGCCTTGCTCACGTTGCCTCTGCTGTTCAGCGGGCTGTGCTTCTCCTCGTTGATCGCGAACACGAGCAACCTGGCTGGCATCATGGCGTCGAACATCTTTGGCGCGATGCTGGGTGGAATGCTCGAGTACAACGCCATGTATTTTGGCTTCGCCTCTCTCTACATCTTGGCGATGGCCCTTTACCTTCTTGCCGCAGTGGCTGCCAGCCTCGTCCGGCGGCCGTCAGGACCTGCTTGACGAATCTTCTGCGCATCCTCGCCTACAAGCCCGGTCCCGCGCGCCAGACCGTGGGCATGCAGGGGCTGGTGTGCTGCGAGCCCCTGGAGCTGGAGTGGCTGTACACCTATCTCGAGGGTTACGACGTCACCCTGCTCGATGGAATGACCGACGACACAGACCCGGTGGCGCTGGCGCGGGTGCAGCGGGTCGAGGTGGTGCTGCTGACGGCCTTCATCACCCATGTCGAGGTCGTGCGCGAGCTGGCGGTGCGTTTCGCCAAGCTCGACTCGCCGCCGCGGGTCTTCGTGGGGGGGCCGCACGCCGAGGTCTGTCCCGAGCATTTCTTTTTCGAGGGCGTTCACGGCGTGTTCATGGCCAACCAGCTCGAGGCCGTGGCCGAGGTAACGCGCAGGGTGGCGGCAGGAAAAAACTTCAGCGACGTGGGCGGGTTGTGCGCACCTTCGGCGACAGGATGGACCACCAACCCGGCATCGCCCCTGGACCCCGCGACGCTGCGCGCACCGCGCCGGGTGCTGCTCGAGAAAGATCCCGACGCATATTTTTACCTACACCATCCGCGCTGTGCCTCGGTCAAGACGGCCTTCGGCTGCCACGAGAAGTGCAGCTTCTGCTTCTGCACGGCCATGCATGGTGGGCGCTACGGGCCCCGACCGCTGGACGCCGTGATCGACGAGATCGCCGAGCTGTCCGTCAACAATGTGTTCATCCTCGACGACAACTTCTTGTCGAGCGAGCGCCGGGTTCAGGACTTCATCGCCCGGGCGCGCGAACGCGGTCTGGCCAAGCACTACATCGTCTACGGCGACGCGGCCTTCATCGCCAGCCACGAGGCGCTGATCGCCGAGTTCGTGGCCGTAGGTCTGCGCTCGGTGATCGTGGGTTTCGAGTCCATTGACGACGACGAGCTGGGGGACATGAACAAGCGCGCGCGGCGCGTGGACAACGACCGCACGGTCGAGATCTGTCACACGCTCGGGCTGGAGCTCATTGCCCTGTTCATCGCGGATCCGGCGTGGCAACCCTGGCAGTTCAAGCAGCTCGCGCGCTACATCCGGCAGCAGAAGATCCCCTTTGCGATGTTCTCGACCCGGACCGTGCTACCGGGCACGGCGCTGGCGAAGGGGCGCGCCTTTGGCCAGGACACCAGCTTCTGGCGCTACGATTTCTTGCGCCTGACCGAGAAGCCCCGTCACATGACACGGCTCGGCTACTACTTGAGGCTCTTTGGTCTGTACCTGGTGCCCAACCTGGGTGGCCAGGCCCTGGGTTTCATCCGCCGTGAGCTGGGAGTGTGGGGGACCCTGCGGCTGACCCTGCGTTCGCTGCTGTCAGGGGTCGAGCTGCTGTACAAGTTGATCAGGTGGGGATGAGGGAGGGGGCCTGGGTCCGAGCGCGCGTCACCACACCATCATCTCGTCGTCACTCGGCAGCGATGGAATGCTCATGTTGACGATGTCCTGGTACAGGTTGTCCAGGTGGTTGATCTTGAGCCGCTGGTTGCTCAACGACAGCACGTAGTCGTCCATGACGATGCTGCGCTTGACGTTGGTCTGGGGATTCTGCCACCACGCCCCGCAGTTCCCGTCGCTGCTGTAGCCGTACTCGTCGGTGAACAGAGGATGGCTGACCCGGCCGTGCTCGGAGAAGCCATTCTCGACCGTGACGTCGTAGACCAGCAGACCGGCAAAGCTCATGTTGTCGCCGTAGCTGCTGCCACCGGAGCCGTCGTTGCAGATGACCATGGGCAGGGACAGCAGGTCCCTGGGCGCGAAGTAGTTGAAGGCCAGGTGGTTGGCGCTGGCCTCGCTGGACGAGCCGCGGGTGCCGATGACGGTCTTGTGGGTCAGGGTCGGCTGCGCCAGGTTGCTGACGTCGAAGATCTGCAGCTGCAAGCCCTGGAACCAGGCGAAGTCACCCTCATCCTGGGCGTCGAAGCCAATGGTCAACAGGTGCGTGGGATCCATCATATGGATGTAGGTGGAGAAGCCCGGGATGTGCAGCTCGCCGACCACCCGCGGATGGCGAGGGTCGCTGAGGTCCAGGGTGAACAGCGGGTCGGTCTTCTTGAAGGTGACCAGGTAGCCCTTGTCGCCCACGAAGCGCGCCGAGCGAATGTCCTCGCTGCGCGCCAGCCCGGTGACGCTGCCCACCACCGCCATCTGGCCGTCCTGGGGCTCGAGCACGTAGACCGCGTTGGTGGCGTTCGAGAACAACTCGCCCGTGGTGGTGGCCATGCGCAGGAAGCCCTCGTACTCGCCCAGGGCAAACTGGTTGAGCACGCGGCCGGGCACGCTGCCGCTGGCGGTGTAGCGCGATCGCGCGGGCGTGGGATCCAGGGCGAAGCGGTGCACCATGCTGGCCTCGCTGCCCAGACCATCGAGGTCGAACCAGGGGCCGTTGTTCCAGTAATAGTGCGAGGTGACCAGGTACAGGTTGTTGCGCGAGGCGTAGATCGTGCCGCGCTCGCCGGTGATCGCGGTCGCATGCAGTTCGGCCTCGTCGTCGTCGAGATCCAGGGACAGCACGCCGATGACCTGGCTGCCGCCGGGCAGAGCCGGGGCGTAGAAGTTCTGGCAGGACTCGAAGGGATTGCCGCGCTCCTCGACACCGTCGTCACCCAGCACCCGATCCGTGAGCTGGGGCATCCAGTGCGACAGTGGTCGCTCGAGAATCTGCCGCCTGTTCTCCACGAACAGGGCGTAGAAGGCGTCGAAGATCTCGGCGCTGGAGCGGAAGCAGGGGTTGAAGTCGTTGGGCCAGGTTTGCAGGTAGGCGCCGCCGTAGGGCGAGCTGGAGCTGGATTCCGGGAAGGCGACCACGGTGTGCACGGCGTTGTCCAGGCGGCGCGCGTTGACGTAGCTGCCATGGGTGCGCAGTTCGCGGATCACCCGCGGTGCAGCCAGGTCCGAAATGTCGAGCACGGTGATCTTGAGGTCCCTCTCGGGTCGACAGCCGTACCAGGCATCCCAGTTGCAGCCCTCGCTGGCGCCGTCGCGCTCGAGCTTGGAGTACACCACGGCGCGCGTTCCGCGCACGAACAGGCGGTGCGGCTGACCCTCGATGGTGGTGGTGGAGAGCTCGTGGGTGTCCTCGGGTGGCCACACGTCGAGGATCTTGAGCTGGTCGCCGGCCAGCAGGTAGACGGTCGAGGCATCGTTCTTGACGAAGTCCGCCTCATCCACGCCCTGCTCCTGGTTGTTGGTGGTCGAGTACTCCTGTGCGCCCCCGGCACTGTCCTCGCTCATCGAGGGCTGGGTGTCGTAGATGGGGAAGGACGGCCCGCACCATCGCGGTTGCAGGGCGCTCTCGATGCCTTGCACGATCTGCGCGCGCATGGTTTCGACCGCGCTGGCGCGCAGCAGCCCGAGCAGGTCCTCGCAGTCTTCTGCCGGGCGCAGGGCGGCCTTGTAGTTGTTGTGGTTGCACAGGCCGGGATACTCGTCGCAGGGGATCTGCGGGGTGCAGGCGTCGCCGCAAGCGGCCAGGCCCGCACAGGCCAGGGCCAGGATCATCAACTGCCATTCGTGTCGTGTCATGTTCCCTCCGCCGGTTGGCTGAGGGGAGCGAGAGCAGACTTTGTGCCGTTTTTATAACCACATGTAAAAAAAGCGCTTTTCTGAATGTGTCGGATTTTTTCAGGTCTCGAGTGTCAGCCCTCGAGCGACAGGCCGGTCAGGCGTGAGGTGGGGACGCATCAGTGGCATCTCGCACAGGTCGCACAGCAAAAGCTTTGCGAGTTCCCGCGAACTAGCTATGTCCGGGAACGGAGTCCGAGGTTCAACCAGCGCGAGAGTCTCGACGCATGCTCGCCCCGCCCATTCCCGATGACGAGCCCGCGCGTCTGCTGTCCTTGCAGGCACTCGAGCTGCTCGACACCCCGGCCGAGGAGCGCTTTGAGCGCATCACCCGCATCGCGCGTCGCGTGTTCGGTACCCCGATTGCCCTGGTCTCGCTGGTCGACGGGGCCAGGCAATGGTTCAAGTCCGCCCAGGGGATAGACGAGCAGGAGACCCCGCGCGAGGTGTCGTTCTGCGGGCACGCCATCCTCGACGACAGGGTCTTCGTGGTGCGGGACGCGTACGCCGATGAGCGCTTTGCCAGCAACCCCCTGGTCACCACGGGCCCCCATGTGCGGTTTTATGCGGGCTATCCGCTCCATTCCGTCAACGGCCATCGCGTCGGCACCCTGTGCGTGCTGGATCACGTCGAACGCCACTTTGACGACGAGGATGGGCGCGTCCTGAAGGACCTTGGCATCCTGGTCGAGCGGGAGATCGCGTACAGCCAGCTTGCCCGCAGCGAGCGCGCGCTGCGCCAGGAAATGCACGTGCTGGCCCGCCGCGCCACCATCGATCCGCTGACCCGGATGTGGAATCGAGAGCAGGGCCTGAGCCTGCTGGCCAGTGAGTATTCACGCGCCGTCCGCTCGAAGCAGCACCTGGCCGTGGCCATGATAGACATCGACAACTTCAAGCGCATCAACGACACCCACGGCCATCCCGTGGGCGACGAGGTCCTGCGCGGTGTCAGCGACAGGATGCGCCAGGCCCTGCGTCCCTATGACATCCTGTCGCGCTACGGTGGCGAGGAGTTCCTGATGCTCCTCGTCGATTGCACGCTGGAGCAGGCCCAGGACGCGGTCGAGCGATTGCGGCGAAATGTGGCATGCAGTGGTCTGCGCACCAGTGCTGGCGACCTGCAGGTCACCGTCAGCGTCGGGCTGTGGGCCGCCATTCCCGATGACCACAGCGAGGCGGGGCACGCCGTCATGGTCGCGGACCGGGCCCTGTACCGGGCCAAGGCTGAGGGGCGCAATCGCGTGAGCCTGGCCACGAGCGACCTTCCGACCTGATTCCACGCCTACCCTGAGCCGCCGTGACAGGCTATCCTGGCCGCCGCCACGGAGGCCGAGCATGTGGGGTCCATGGATCTGGAATAGCTGGGCGCCTGTCTACGAGCGACTGTGGGTGCAGGACTGGGTGCTGGGCAAGACCCGCGATGCCGTTCGCCAGCGCCTGCACGAGGTCGGTGGCGACGCGCGGAGTGTGCTCGACGTGGGCTGTGGCACGGGCCAGCTTCTCGACGAGATCGCGCAGCTCAGGCCTGGTTTGCAGCTCCATGGGCTGGACCCCTCGTCTGCCATGATCGCGCAAGCGCGGCAACGCCATGGTCGCGTTGACTACCGCGTGGGACGCCTGTGCGACGAGGACAGAGGTCCCTTTGACCTCGTGTGCATGTGCAATGCGTTCCCCTACGTGAGTGATCACGATCGGGCGGCGCGGGAGCTGTTCCGGCTGACCCGGCCCGGTGGCCGCTGCTGGATCGTGCAGGGCAACACCGAGACCCTGTATGACGTCCTGGGGCTGGCGGTGATCAAGCTCACCGTGAGCCGCTCGACCTACCACTCGGCGCGCGAGCTGCATGCCATCTTCTGCGCCGCGGGTTTCGACGAGAGCGTGACCCGCATGATCGACAAGGCTCTGTGGCTTCCAAGTGTCCAGCTGTGCGAGTTTGTGCGCCCGGTGGAGTGAAGGTGCTGCGCCCGAAGCGAGCACGAACATGCGGCAGGGGGATGGTCATGCGATGGCGTCAGTGGATTCTTGTCGTGGTGTTCTGGCTGCTGGGGAGCCCGATGCAGGCCGCCGAAGTGCTGCTGATTGACGACGCTCTCAACGGGGCCACCCTCGGCACCCAGGAAGGTGGCACCTTCACCGGCGGTGGCTGGCAGGCCGAGGCTGGAAACGTGCGCATCACCTATGACCTGGGCCAGACCTATGCCCAGGGCCGCTTCGAGGTGGACCTGACCAACTTCGAGCCCTGCTCGCAGCCCAACAACGAGAAGTGCCACATCCTGAGCATGTGGCAGAGCAGCAACCAGTACCGCGACAGCTCGGCCGCGGCGGACGAGTCGCACTGGATCGTGCGCACGGGTACCGGCTACTTCCCGCCGGCGTCCACCGACTGCCACTACAAGCTGCTGACGCGCTCGCAGGGACCGGAGGATCTGACCTCGGGCTACGAGGAGCGCATTGATCACGACTTCGTCGACGCCAGCGGCACCACCTACCACTACGAGCTGAGCTGGGAGCCGACAGGGCGCGTGGTGCTCAAGCGCGATGGCAATGTGCTGTACGACCACAGCCACGGCGCGCCGGTCCTGCTGCGCTACCTGCTGGTGGGGCGCGACCGCGAGCCCAAGCCCAACTACGGTGAGCAACCCGGGGTCCTCTACAAGAACGTCAAGGTCACCGTCGAGGATCAGAGCGGCAGCGGCGGGGATGGCGGCGTCGGCCCGGCGGATGCGGCCACGTCCGACGCGGGCGGCGGCCTGCAGCAGATCCTGCTCCCCCCCATCGATGACACCTTTGCCGATCCTCTGAACCCGGACCAGGTGCACGGCAGCGAGCCCACGGTGCAGGTCGGGGGCGACGGCAGCGACGGCATCGGTCGCACCATCTACTTCAAGTTCGACCTGACCGGCGTGACCGGAGTCGTGCAGCAGGCGCGGCTGCACCTGCGCGCCACCAACGCGGGCTGGGGTGGTGCCGTGGTGTCGGTGCCCGACAGCACCTGGTCCGAGTCCACCCTGACCTGGAACAACAGGCCCATGATGGGCGCGGCCCTGTACGACCAGGCCGGGGCCGTGGTCATCGATGACAGCTATGCCCTGGATGTGACGGCGGCCATGTGGCTCGGCGCGTCGGTGTCCATGGCCATGATCTCCACCGCCAATGACGGCGCAGCCTACGGCAGCAAGGAGAACCCCGACCTGTCGACCCGGCCTGTGCTTGAACTGGTGATACTGCCAGGCAGCCGACCCGATGCAGGGCCGCCGCAGGATGTGTGTACCTGCGCAGACGCCTGGGCGCCGGAGCCGGACGCCGCAGGACTCGATACGGCCCATCCAGACACCGCCGCGCTCGTGGATCATGCCGTCGCCGATAGCTCGGCTGCCGATACACGCCCCCCTGACGGGGCGCAGGCCGACGCCAGGTTACAGGACAGCGCCAGCCAGGCGGATGCCAGCACAAGCTGCCAGCGCAACGGGGAATGCCCACAGGGTGAGATCTGCGTCAGCTTCCAGTGCCAGCCCGAGGCCGTGGCCGACCCGGGTTGTGGCTGTGCGATGCGCCGTGACTCCGCCGTAACATTGCTGGGTCCGGGGCTGCTTCTGCTGGGCCTGGGCCTGTGTCGACGCCGCGTGTAAGCCGCGCTCGCTCCGCCCGCGGCCGGGGTGCTACAACCCCCGCATGAAGGTCCTGCTGGTCAGGCCTGCGCCCTCGCCCGAGACCATAGGGTTGCAGCACGTGATGGTGGTCGAACCCCTCGAACTCGAGGTGCTGGCCGCCCTGCGCGGGCCAGGCGATCAGGTTTTTCTGGCCGACCTGCTGGTCGAGCCACGGCCCCTGTCGTGGTTTCTCAAGCAGCATCGCCCGGACCTGGTGGCGGTGACGGGCTACATCACCAACGTGCCTGCCATGGTGAGGCTGTGCCGTGAGAGCAAGCAGTTTGACGCGCGAACGCGCACGGTGGTGGGCGGCGTGCACGTCGAGGTCTGCCCCGAGCACCTCGATCATCCGGCGGTGGATTTTCGCATCGTGCGCAATGCCACACGGGCTTTCCCCGCCCTGCTCGACCACCTGCGCGGCCAGGGTGACGTGCCGCCAGGTGTCCTGGTCCGGGGGCAGCGCCTCGACGAGGTCGAGCTTCCAGAGTTTGACTTCTATTATCCGAAACCCGATCGCAGCCTGACCGCGCACCAGCGCGATCACTACTTCTATATCTTTCACGATCATGTGGCGCTGCTGAAGACCGCCTTTGGCTGTCCCTTCAAGTGCACCTTCTGCTACTGCCGCGCCATCACCGACGACCGCTACCACCCCCGTCCCGTCGACGAGGTGCTGGACGAGCTACAGGAGATCCGCGAGCGCGAGATCTACATCGTCGATGATGACTTTCTGATCTCGGTTGAAAGGTTGACCGCCTTTCTCGATGGGCTGCGGCAACGCGGCCTCGACAAGAGCTTTCTGATCTACGGTCGCGCTGATTTCATCGCCCGCAACCCGGCTATCCTTCGGCGCTTCAGGTCCCAGGGTCTGCGCACCGTGATCATCGGCTTCGAGAGTTTTCGTGATCAGGACCTGGACGGCTACAACAAGCGCACGGACTTCTCGCTCAACGTCGAGGCCATGCGTCTGTGCCGCGAGCTGGGCATCGATGTCTTTGCCACCATCGTGGTGCCGCCGAGCTGGACGCGTGAGGATTTCGCGTTCCACGGCACCAAGTTCAAGCAACTTGGTATCCAGTACGTCAATCTGCAGCCGCTGACACCGCTGCCAGGGACCGGCCTCCACGTCGAGGACAGGGACCTGCTGCTGGCGCCTGGAGACTTCGAGCGCTGGGATCTGGCCCACGTGGCGGTGCGGCCGCAGCACCTGTCGGTGGCCGAGTTCTACCAGCAGCTGATCAAGCTCTACATGGTCACGCTGTACCAGCCGCGCTATCTGAGGAGCTATCTCAAGTATCCGCGGCGCATGATGGGCAAGATGCTGGCGGGTACCTGGCGCGTGCGCCGGCAATACCTGGACAAGCTGCGCGAGGCGAAGAGGTTTGGCTAGTTTCGCTGGTGCCGTGCGCGAGGGGTGGCGTGATGCCAAAGATCCTCTTCATCCAGCCCACCCAGTACGCCAGCGACGGAACGCTGTGCAAGCAGCGGCGCATCTTCTTGCCCGGTCTGGCCTTCCCCCTGCTCGCTGCGCTGACGCCGGATCACTGGGAGGTCGAGGTCTGTCTCGAGGTGGTCGACGACGTGGACTGGGACACGGACGCGGACATCGTGGCCATAGGCACCATGGGCCACGCGGCGCTGCACGGGCTCGAGATCGCAAAAAAGTTCAAGGCGCGTGGCAAGACCGTGGTCATGGGTGGCTACATGGCCAGCATGGTCGTGGACACCGCGCTCACCGTCGTCGACAGCGTGGTCAGGGGGGACGCCGAGATCTCCTACCCGGCCTTGCTGTGCGACTTCGAGCGCACCGGTCGCCTCGCGCGCGTCTACGATAACCCGGTGGCGGACCTCAACGGCCTGCCCCTGCCGCGCTACGAGCTGCTGCTCGACAAGCCCATCGGTGACATGCTGCCCGTGATGGCGGGCCGCGGCTGCCCGCACCTGTGCAGCTTCTGTTCCATCGCCTGCGTCTACCAGGGGCGCTACCTGACGCGGCGACTGGACGAGGTGCTGCGCGATATCGAACAGGTGCGACGCCTGGGCTTTGACCGCTTCTACCTCATCGACGACAACATCGTGGGCAACCCCGGCTTCCTGGAGCAGCTGAGCGAGGAGATCGCGCCCCTCGGCATGCGCTGGTCGAGCCAGTGCTCGCTGCAACTTGCGCGCAACCCGCGCCTGCTCGAGAAAGTCGCGGCCTCAGGGTGCGAGATCCTCAGCTTTGGTCTCGAGAGCATCTCGCAGGACAACCTGGACTCGCTGCAGAAGCAGTGGGTCAAGGTGGATGAGCACGAAGCTCTGCTCGGTCGCATCGCGGGCGCTGGCATCGTGCCGTCGACGGAGATGATGGTGGGGCTGGACTCGGACACCGAGGACAGCATTCGCGCCACCCTGGAGTTCGTGGAGCGAAACCAGATCCCCATTCCGCGCTACTACATTTTGACACCCATGCCTGGATCCGAGCTGTATCAGGAGTTCCGTCGCGACGGGCGGCTGGTCCACGAGGACTGGGCGCGCTACACCGGCACCGAGGCCGTGCATCGTCCGGCTCTCATGAGCCCCGAGATGCTTACCGAGATGTACTGGTGGATCAACCGCCAGACCTTCTCGCTGCGCAGCATCTTCAAGCGCATCGTGACCAATCGCATGCTGTGGAAGAACCCCTTCATGCTGGCCTTCAGCCTCGTCGTCAACCTGCACTACCGGCGCTATGTACGGCGGGGTGTGACGCCGAACATATTTTGATCAAGGGGGGCGTCGGTCGCTCGATTCTTTCTGAGGGTCTGTCGGGCAGACCCTCCCCCGTCGGGAGTGAATCCCGCCGGGGCCCCCTCCTAACCAGCGCTGTCAGAGACACCTCGCGGCGCTTCGCTTGCTCGGTGCCAAGGGCGTTGTCTTGGGCGTCGGGCGCGCGGTAATCTGCGTCGCGCGAGAACCCGCGCTACAATGTGGCAATGGCTGCGCACGACCGGAGCATTCAAGACCAGACCAGGGCCGTCGCAGCACGCCTGGTCGCGCTCTTGGGCGCAGCAGCCCTGGTGACATGGCCCGCCTGCCCGTTCGAGCCAGTGGCCCCCTCGCGCTGCGTCAGCAACGACAGCTGTCCCAGTGCCTTCCAGTGCGTCGACGGCTTCTGTGTCAGCCCGGACGCGGCCTGGCTGCTGGACGGTGGTGGCGGTGACGGCCAGGTGGTTCAGCTCGATGGTGGCGTTCGGGACAGGACGTCTGCCGGGGATGGCCCGGACGGAGGTGAGCGCGACGTGGGCGGTGGGAGCGATCTCATCGTCGCAGATCACTCGGGTCGGTCGGACCGGTTCGCGACGGACGCCATCGACGCCAGCGATGGGGGCGCAGAATGCGATCCGTTGCAGTGCCCGCCGCACCCCTCACCTTGTGTGGTACCCACATGCTCGAACAGCGCCTGCAGCTTCACCACGGCGGCGGATGGCACGCCCTGCGATGACGGCTTCTGTCGGCTGGCGCAGTGCGTACCGTCCTGTGAGATTGGCGGCGTTCTGGTCGATGAGGGGAGTGTGCAGCCAGGCTCCCCCTGTCGCGCCTGTCGGCCCGAGCTCGACCGCTCGGGCTACAGGGACCGCGACGACGGCAGTGACTGCGACGACGGCCTGCTGTGCACCGGCGCCGACACCTGTAGCGGCGGGGTGTGCGTCTCCGCGGGCGACCCCTGTCCGGGCCTGGGGGGCCTGCCGCACTGCAACGAGGCCCTGGGCCAGTGCGTGGGTTGCCTGGGCGTCCAGCACTGCGTGGACGATAACCGTGTCTGCACCACCACGCAGTGCAACGCCCTGGGCCAGTGCGAGTACGTCAACAACAGCGCGACCTGCGATGACGGTGAGTTCTGCACTGGCAGCGACACCTGCGGCGGTGGGGACTGTAGCCTGCATCAGTATGCGGGGGACGGGCGCTGCAGCGGCGGCACACCCTACTGCGACGAGGTCCATGACCGCTGTGTCGAGTGCCGGAGCCCTGGCGACTGTACCGACGACGGCAACCCTTGCACCACCACGGCCTGCACCGATGGCGTGTGTGCCCACGACAACAACAGCTCCGGTTGCACGGACACGCTGTGGTGCACGGGCACGGATACCTGCGGCAGCGGCACCTGCTCCGTCCATCAATACGCTGGGAACGCGCGCTGTGGCAGTGGCACGCCTTACTGCGACGAGGTCAACGACCGCTGCGTGCAGTGCCTGGTTGCTGGCAACTGCAGCGACGATGGAAACGTCTGCACCAGCACGGCCTGCACCAATGGCAGCTGCCAGCACAACAACAACACTGCGAGCTGCAACGACGATCTGTGGTGCACAGGCAGTGACGTGTGCAGCAGTGGTGGCTGCTCCAGCCACCAGTTCATCGGCGATGGACGCTGCTCGAGCCCCACGCCCTACTGTGACGAGGCCAACGATCGCTGCGTGCAGTGCCGGACCGCGGCGGATTGTCTGGACGACACGAACGTGTGCACCACCAAGGTGTGCAGCAGTGGCAGCTGCGGGCAGAGCGACAACACGGCGAGCTGCAACGACACGCTGTGGTGCAACGGCACCGATACCTGCAGCGGCGGCGGCTGCTTGGTTCATCAGTATACGGGCAATGCGATCTGCTCGGCCGTGCCCTATCGCCCCACCTGCAACGACACCTCCGACCGCTGCGACTGCACTGCCTCGCCCGACAGCTGCCCGGTCAACTACGCCTGCTACAACGCCACCGGCCGCTGTCGCAGGACGCAAACCTTCATCCTCGCCAATGCCAACCAGGATGGGTACCAGGACCCCTACAGCGCCAACCAGGTGCTGATCGCCTACAACTGGATGAGCCTGGGCAGCTCGAGCCACGTCGGCGGACTGCGCTTCCAGCTCGTCGACATCCCGCAGGGGGCGATCATCCGCAGCGCCGTGCTCCGCGTGTACATCGATTCTGCCGCCGAGGGAGACGCCGATGTCACCATCGCGATCCAGGACACGGCCAATGCGGCAGCCCTGGCCACCACCGCCTACAACATCTCGAACCGCAGCTACCGAGCCACCACCCAGACATGGACAGCGACCCTGCCCGCCGCCTGGAACGACTCACCGGGCCTGCACGGCCTCGTGCAGGAGATCGTCAATCTGTCCGGTTGGGCCGCAGGGCAATCCATCCTTCTCAAGCTCGTCGACCCCGACGGCGGCTTCGAGTTCCGCCAGTACGACTACCCCACGGCGGGGACCTACGCCGCGCGCCTCATCATCACCTACGAGCTGTGAAGCGGCCCGACCGGGTTCGGCGGGGGCGTCATAACGCGCTGCGGCTGATGCGCAACCGCTGCGGTGCGCGCGCATCACACATCACCGCCAGGTCCGCCGGCAGCATTGAAACATCTAATTTAACGGTGGGTTACGAGTCGGCACGGGTCCTGCTCAGGAATCCATCTGCAACGCGCACGGTGGCCATTCACCGGGGGCGCACAAGGAGGAGGAAGCCATGAGGACCCGAGCACTCGCCAGCGCCCTGGCCCTGTGTAGCACGACGCTGCTGTGGGGCTGTCCCCAACAGGACGAGGACATCCTGGCCACGCTGACCATCAGCAAGACCGGAGCCCTGGTCACCGCCAATGGCCGCGTGCTGCGCGCCAAGGAAGCGCGCGAGTACGCGGGCCACACCCTGGAGCTGGTGCGCATCGATCGCGCGAAGCGACTGGAGCGCCTGCGCAACGCCAACGGCGACGTGGTGCGCGAGCGCCAGGCCCAGGCCAGCGACGCCCAGGCCCAGAGCCAGGAGCGCAGCAATGGCGACGACTGCACCGTGTTCACCGACGACAGCGGCGACCAGGTTGCCAACACCTGCGCGGTGCCGGCAGACCAGCTCGGCGACACCCGCTGCGAGCGCCTGGACACCACCGGCGCCGATGGCGTGGCCCTGGTGTGTGCGGTGTGTTACGCCGACAACGGCGACGTGGTCAGCCGTGAGTGCCACCCGGTTCTCCCGCAGGACCCCTGCCTTGACGGCAGTGCGGACTGCGCGCCGCCTCAGGGCTGCGACCCCAACAACCCCAACACCGACTGCATGCCGCCCCCGGTGTGTGACGATCGTTCCGATGGCAACTGCCTGCCTCCCCCGGTCGAGCAGTGCCGCGTGGCGCGCGAGGCAGACCAGACCTGCCGCGTGTGCGTCACCGCCGACGGCCAGACCTTCACCGAGTGCTGGGTGGACCCGGATCCAGCGCGGTGCGAGGTGCTGACCACCGACGACGGCCTCGAGTGTGTGTACTGCTTTGACCAGAACGGGGAGGTGGTCGAGCGTTCGTGCCGGCCCGTGCCCTGCGAGCCCCAGCCCGGCGCCTGCTCCATGATGCCCGGTGGCTGCCAGAGCGACCGCGACTGCCCGCAAGGTCTGGCCTGCTTCGACGGTACCTGCTGCACCTTCGACGCCACCAACACCTGCCCGCCGCCGCCGCCCCAGCGCTGCGAGGAGTTCATCACCGACGACGGCACCTTCTGCCGGGTCTGCTACGACGAGGCCGGCAATGCCATCGAGCGCTTCTGCGAGACGGAGCCCCCGCCGCCGGTCGAGTGCCGCGAGTACCGCGAGCCCAACGGCCGCGTGTGCCTGATCTGCGTCGACGCCGCAGGCAACATCGCGCGTCGCGAGTGCAGCGATCCCCCCTGTCCCATGGCCGACCTCAACCTGGCCTGCGCCGCCGCCGCCGACTGCCCGGCCGGTAGCACGTGCGAGAACGGCATCTGCATCTGGGACTGCGGTCCGCGCGAGTGCCGCCTGTTCCAGACGGCCAACGGCTACTTCTGCGAGATCTGCGGCGACCTCAATGGCGATGGGGTCGAGGACCTGAGCGATGCGCACTGCTACCCGCCGCCCATCGATCCCATCCGCTGTGAGGAGATAGCCTCGAGCACCGGCGAGCGCTGCGTGGTGTGCTACGACCCGGCCGGTCAGGTCGTCGAGCGACGCTGCGAGGGCAATCCTGAGCCCCCGCGCTGCGTGGTGCAGCAGTCCGACGACGCCACGGGCGTGACCGACGCCGCCTGCGAGATCTGCTACGACCAGGCTGGCAACGTGGTCTACAACAGCTGCGCCCAGGTGCAGTGCTGGCGCGAGGAGCAGGTGGACCCGAACGGCGTGTTCGTGGTCTGCGAGGTCTGCGCCACGGATTCGGGTGAACTCTCTCGCTTCTGCCACGGCACGGGCTGCAACCCCGGCGACCCCAACACCGACTGCCCGCCGCCGCCGCAGACCTGCGAGCAGCGCGTCAACAGCGACGGTACCGTGTGCGTGATCTGCTACAACGACGACGGCACCGTGACCCAGGAGCGCTGCGAGGGCACCACCCCACCGCCCAGCGTCTGCGAGGAGCGCGCGAACTCGGCTGGAGAGCGCTGCTGGGTGTGCTACGACGCGGCTGGCAACGTGACCGAGGAAGGCTGCCAGGGCGGCACCGAGCCCATCTGGTGCGAAGACGTCGCCACGTCCAGCAACGAGCTGTGCACCATCTGCCACGACGGCTTCGGCAACGTGGTGTCGGACTCCTGCCGGCCCCCGCAGCAGTGCTGGACAGAGACCTACGTCGAGAACGGCCAGCAGCTCACCTGCGAGGTCTGCGCCGACGCGGCCGGCATCACCCGTCGCACCTGCGTCAATACCTGCTCCGACGCCACCGGCTGCCCGCAGACCCTGACCGCCTACATCGACCCGGTGCAGTGCGGCGGCAACCCCTGGGAGCGCAACAGCAGCACGGACCCCAACCTGGACCAGAACACGCAGGTTCGCGTTTGGCTCGAGAGCCTGGGCATCCCCGTGTTCAACATTCGCTTCGAGCGCGTGTACGACGAGGTGTGTGAGGCGTGCACCTGCCCGCGCGGTGACCGCCTGTTCGTCGAGACCACCGCCGAGGGCGC
>JBDRCO010000045.1:0-6910 GCA_043821645.1 Pseudomonadota bacterium
GATGAAGCCCGTATCCCGCACCAGGCTGGATTTGAGGAATGCGATCGCCTTGCCCACGAAGTCCTGGAACAGGTATGGCGGCTCCTGGAACAGGACGATGGTCTCCTGCACGCTCGGCAGCAGGGAGTTCGGGTCGCAGTAAGGTGGAAGCCAGTTGCGGGTGGTCGGCTGCATGCTCCATCCCTCCGTTCACGCGCGGACGGATCCAGCGTAACGATCGCCACCCGAGGTGTCCAATTGTCGTACCCAGCAAATAAGTAGGAAATGCTGCGAGCTACTTGAAAAAGCCCAGCAATGCGTGAAGGTGGGTCCGGGGGTGGGGGGGACAGCCCGGGATGAAGAGATCGACAGGGAGCAGGCTGTGCAGGCCCTCGCTCACCTCGGGGCTGCCGCGAAAGGGCCCGCCGCTGAGAGCGCAACTCCCCACGGCGATGACCACCTTGGGCGAGGGCACGGCCTCGTAGGTCTGCAGCGTGGCCGTGCGCATGTTGCGCGAGATCGGCCCGGTGACGACGATGGCGTCGGCATGACGCGGCGAGGCCACGAACTGAATACCGAAGCGGGCCAGGTCGAAGAAGGGCGTGGCGAGCACATTGAGGTCGGCCTCGCAGGCGTTGCAGCCGGCCGCCGAGATCTGGCGCAGCTGCAGTGAGCGGCCGAACAGCTTCTTGAAGTGCTGCTTCGCGTGCCGGGCCAGATCGGGCAACTCGCCCTGGGTGACGAGCTGGGAGGCCTCGGCGACGGCCAGCTCGAAACGCTGGCTGAAGCGGACGAAGGAGCCGCCGGTGGCGCGCTCGCACAGGCCGCAGAAGACACAGCGCCCGAGGTCGAGGCTGCGCCGGGACGCGTCGATGGCCTCCTGCGGGCAGGCGGCAGCACAGGTGGCGACATCCGCATCGCTGGCGTCTGCTTGCAGCAGGGGCCGTCCGCGATAGGGCGCGGGGAGATCGATGGGCTGCTTCGGGTAGGCGGAGGTCCGCGTGCCCTGCTCCCAGCGGTTCTTCAGGAGGTTCAGCATGGCCTTCTCGGTGCGCGGACGCTGCGCAGCAACGACGTCGTCATCACAGGCTCCTACAGGTCGTGTCCGCAGTACGACAGGTTGAAGCTCTTGTTGTTGAGCGGGAAGTCCGAGATGCCGGTATCGCGCAGGGCCAGGGCCAGGCCGCTCCAGTTGTGAAACGAAGGATCCTTGATCTTGTAGTGGGCGATGCTGCCGGACTCGTCGGTGATCAGGCAGTGCGACAGCTCGCCGCGCCAGGCCTCGTGCAGGGTCACCACCAGGCTTGACGGCGCCAGTGCCCACGCTGCGAGCGGCGCCGCGTCGACGCTGGTCGTCTCGCCGAGCAGGCGCTCGACCAGGGCCACGGACTGCAGGATCTCGTCGGCGCGGATCCGCGCCCGGGCGTACACGTCGCCGCTGGTCTCGCAGTGATCGGGGAGCATGAGCTCGGGGTACAGCTCGGTGCCGAAGCTGCGCCGCACGTCGTGGGGCAGTCCGCTGGCACGCCCGGCCGGGCCAACCAGGCCCAGGGCGCGGGCGTCGGCGGTGGACACCCGACCGCATTCCTCGAAGCGCGCGCGTACGCTGGGGGTGCCGAAGAGCAACTCGATGACATGTTCGAGCTGTGGCCGCAGCTGTTGCAGCCGCTCGAGCACCAGGCGCTGGCGCGCGGACGGACAGTCCAGTCCCAGCCCACCCGGGCGCACCAGGCCCTTGCCGAAGCGGTTGGAGGCGAGGAGCAGGGTCATGTTGAGCAGCTCGCCGCGCATGCGCCCGAAGTAATTCTGCGGCGGCACGAAGGCGACGTCGCCGCTGAGCGCGCCCAGATCTCCCACGTGGTTGGCCAGGCGCTCCAGCTCGAGGGCCACCGTACGCAGTCGTTGCGCTTCCCGGGGCACGCACAGGCCCATCAGACCCTCGACGGCCTGGCTCAGGCACAGGCTGCTGGCCACCGCGCTGTCGCCGACGATGCTTTCGACGACAAGAGGGATGCGTGGGGGTGCGATGCTGCGCAGCATGGCCTCGACGCCTCGATGCTGGTAGCCGAGCTGTATCTCGAGATGCAGCACGCGCTCGCCCACGCAGTTGAAGCGGAAATGTCCCGGCTCGATGACCCCGGCGTGCACCGGCCCCACCGCCACCTCGTGCACCTCGTCGCCCGCCACCTGGTAGGAGGGATAGCGGCCCGGGATGTCCTCGGCGTAGTCATTGCCGAACAGGTCCTCGCGACCGAGGACATTGGGGTGGTAGCGAACCATCTTGAGCCAGGGGTGGCCCTCGGGGCGGATCCCGAACTGCTCTGCCAGTTCGCGCTCGAAAAGATGAAAGGCGGGGCAGGTCGTGGTCAGCGAGGGGTAGGACGGGGGTGCCTCGCAGCAGGCTGCCCGCAAGACATCGGTGCGCAGCACGGCGACCATCTGCACCGCCCCGTCGTCGAGAAAGCCAAAGAACTGCACCACCTGGCCGCCGCTGCTCACGACATCGCGGCATGTGGCGAGAAAGGCATCCGTCGACAGTCGCGGCAGCTCGCTGCGCGCGATGGGCTGGCCCGGGGTGAGGGTCACGAAGGGATCGCTCATCTCGCGACTCCTCCCATCGTGGCGATGGCGCTCTGGATGGTCTGGCTCAGCGTCTCGGGCATCCAGAACAGGAGCAGCAACGAGGTGGCGAGCAGGGCCAGCTGTGGCCAGACCAGGCCCAGGCTCTCGGGCACAGGCTCGGAGCTGCCAGCGTCCGCGAAGGCCATGCGCAGCACGTGGCGGACGAACCCGGCCATGGCCACGGTGAGGCACAGCACCAGCACCGCGACGACGGCGTAGCGCCCTGCGCGGATGGCGGCGAGGACGATGAACAGCTCGCCGAGGAACAGGCCGAAGGGCGGCAGGCCGCCAATGCCCACGAAGCCGGCGAGGAAGGTGATCGCGGTTCTCGGCATGCGGCGGATCAGCGCGCCGACCCCATCGATGCGCCCGCTGCCGACGCCGAGAAGGATGTGACCCGAGCACAGAAAGAGTGACGACTTGATCAGGCTGTGGTGGATCAGGCACAGCATCGCACCGTACACGCCCAGGCCTCCGATGCCGGTGCCGATGGCGATCAGGCCCATGTTCTCGATGCTGGAGTACGCGAGCAGGCGTTTGATCTCGGTCTGGCGCACGATGAAGGTGGCCGCGGCCAGCATGGAGATCAGGCCGAAGGCGATCAGCACGTTGCCGGCGAAGTCCCCGAGACCCGCCGCGTACAGGATGCGGCTGGTCTTGAAGATGCCCAGGTAGGCGCAGTTGAGCAACACCCCGGAGAGCAGCGCGGACGCCGGGCTGGGGGCCTCGCTGTGCGCGTCGGGCAGCCAGGTGTGCATGGGGGCAAGCCCCATCTTGGTGCCGTAGCCGACCAGGACAAACACGAAGCTCGCCTTGAGCCAGGTGGGATCCAGCCCGGCCGCATGAGCGCTCAGGTCGGAAAAGGTGAGGGCCGCCTGCACCTGCCCGGCGTCCATGGCGACGGAGACCAGGACCGAGCCGAGCAGTGCCATGGCGATGCCCACCGAGCAGATGAGCACGTATTTCCAGGTCGCCTCGAGGGCCCCGGGGGTACGGTGGCTGTAGATCAGCGGTGCGCTGGCCAGGGTCGTGGCCTCGATGGCTATCCACATCACCATGAGGTGATCGGACAGGGTGACCATGGTCATGGTGGACAAGAACAGCAGCATCGCGCCCAGGAAGATGTTCTCGGCCTCGAGCTTCTCGCGCGGCAGGAAGACCCGGGTGTACATGGCGATGAGTGCGAACAGCAGCGAGATGACCCCCAGGGACAGCAGGCCCTCGGAGCTGAGCGCAAAGTAGTCGGGCCACAGCGCCGCCGGCTGCGCCCACCACACCGCCACGGTGAGGCCGAGGTGACTCCACGCCGTGAGCACGAGCAGCACCCGGCCCAGCGCTGGCCGCAGGAAGAAGCACAGGATCCCGGTGGCGAGGGGGAGCAGCATGAGCGCTTCGATCATGGAGACGCTCCCTAGTCCTTGAGGCTTCGAAGCAGCGTGGCGTCGAGGTCGTCGTGCTTGTCGCGGATGCTGCGCAGGATGATGGCCATGATCATGACGCCGGCCAGCACATCGAGCAGGATGCCGAACTCGACGATGTGGTGAGCGCGCACCGAGAAGGTCGTGCCTGCCAGGTAGATCGCGTTCTCCAGCATGATGTAGCCGAGCACCATGGCGATGGCGTTGCGGCGTGCCATGAGCAGGAACATGCCGCCGCCGAGCAGGCTGATCGCCGTGGGAAGCAGCAAGGCGTGGGCGGTGGGCAGGGGCAGCTCGATGTGGCGCCCGGCATAGATTGCGCCGACGAGGAGCAGCAGGCCCGCGAACATGGACAGGTGGTAGCCGACGATGGGCGACACCTCCCGGCGGTAGGCGACGCGGCGCACGGCCAGGTAGATGCTGCCGGGGATGACCACGCCTCGGACCAGCAAGGCCCCCAGGGTCAAGATGATGGCGCCCGCCGTCGTGACGTGGCCCAGGAGCAGTGGCACCACCGACACTGCCAGGCCCTGCAGGGCGAGGACCTGGATCAGGGTCAGCAGGCGGCTCGCACTGAAGGAGAGCAGCACCGACAGCAGCACCAGGGTCAACATGGCGTCGACGGGATCGATCATGAGCCAGCCTCCAGGGTGAGGACCAGGGCGAAGGCGGCCAGGGCGAAGCTGGTGAGCACGAACTTGGGGACCCGGTCCATGCGATAGCGAGCGATCACGGACTCGCTGACGCCGATGGCGAGGTAGATCAGGACCAGTACGCCCACGAACAGCGCACTGCCGGCGGCGATGCTGGGAGCCGCCAGCGCGTGCACGAGCTGGGCGATGAGGGCCGCGTAGAAGAACAGCTTGAGCGAGGCCCCGAACTCGATGGCGGCCAGGTCAGGGCCGCTGTGGTCCAGGATCATGACCTCGTGGATCATGGTCAACTCGAGGTGGGTGGACGGATCGTCGACGGGGACCCGACTCGATTCGGTGAGCAGGACGATGAACAGCGCCAGCACCGCGAACAGCAGCGAGGGCCCGGCTGCCCCCCACATACTGGCTGCCTGGCTCGGGGCCAGGAAAGCACCCAGGCTCAGGCCGCCGGTCAGGCGGTGGAACAGGATCAGGATCATGAACAGCGCCGCCTCGCAGATGATCGGAAAGGTGGCCTCGCGCGCCGCGCCCATGCCCTCGAAGGGAGAGCCGGTATCCAGCGCCGCGGCGATGGTGAAGAAGCGCCCGAGCCCGAGCAGGTACAGCACGAGCACCACATCGCCCTCGAAGGACAGCAGCGGCGCCGCTCCGGCCAGGGGCACGAAGGCCAGCGCCAGCAGCACCGTGGCCAGGGAGACCACCGGACCGAGCTTGAACATCCTGGTCGTGCTGGTGCTGTAGACCGATCCCTTGCGCAGGAGCTTGGCCAGGGTGAAGTAGTGGATGAGCAGGGGCGAGCCCTTGCGCCCCCCGGCCCAGGCCTTGACCCTGAGGATGAGGCCCGCCAGCAGAGGCGCCAGCAACAGCGCCAGGGCGTAGCCAAGCAGGGATTCGAGGCTCGTGTGGTCCAGCATGAGCGTCCCCAAACTGCCTGCGGGCTGGCCCTGTCCACGACGGAAGGGACCACCCAGGCGGGCTCTCAGACAAACAGCAGCAGCACCACGATCGCCAGCAGGATGTAGCCAATGTAGAGGTGAATCTCGCCGTGCTGCATCCAGCGCAGGAGCTCGAACAGCCGCTGCACGGGCTGCACCACGCCTCTTTCGATCGCCATCTCGGCCAGGTCCTGCACGTGGCTGCGATAGCTGGCGGGTCCTGGCAAGAGCCCTCGCACCTCGCGCGCGTCGACACGAAGCGGCGCCACGGGTCTGAAGAACTCGAGCAGCGTCGAGGCGTAGGAACTCCCCGTGTACTGCATGCGCACCGTCGGCTGGGTGAAACCGCAGCCCCAGGTCGCCGCGCGGGTGACAGGCTTGCTGTGGTACAGCAGCCCGCGCAGCAGCCACAGCCCGAGGACCAGGGCGACGAGCAGGGCCGCGGCCTGGCCAGCCGCACTGCTGACCGCGAGCGTGGGAGCGAGCACCCCGTCGACGGCGAAGGGAACCAGCACGGCCACGCCCGCCAGGCTGGCGCGGACAAAGGGGCCTGGGAGCACGCCGATGATCCCGCAGATCGCAGTCAGCACCAGCATGGGAACCAGCGTGGCGGGGCCGCCTTCGCGGGCATTCCGGGCCGCCTCACTGCGTGGCTCGCCGAGAAAGACCACCCCCACCACCTTGGTGAAGCAGGCCAGGGCCAGGCCCCCGATGAGGGCCAGGCTGAGGATGGCCAGCAGGCACAGCACGACGTCGAAACGTGGCAGACCCAGGCCCTGGAAGCCGGCGACGTAAACCAGGACCTCGCTCACGAAGCCGTTGAGCGGCGGAAGACCCGAGATGGCGATGGAGCCGACGATGAAGGCGCTGCCCGTGATCCGCATCTTCTTGAGCACGCCGCCCAGGGCATCGATGGAGGTCGTCCCCGTGCGCTGCTGCACCACTCCGGCCCCCAGGAACAGCAGGGACTTGAACAGGGCGTGGTTGAGTACGTGCAGCAGGCAGCCCGCGAAGCCGAGCACGGCCAGGGCCGGACGCTGGTGGACCAGGCCCAGCATCCCCAGGCCCATGCCGAGCAGGATGATGCCTATGTTCTCGACGCTGTGGTAGGCGAGCAAGCGCTTGAGATCGTGCTGGCCCAGGGCATAAACCACCCCCAGCACACCTGACAGGGCCCCGGCCACCACCACGATCTGCGCGGTGGTCGGCGTGGCCAGGTCGAGCACGGCGGTGACGCGCAGGATGCCGTAGATGCCGGTCTTGATCATGACGCCTGACATCACCGCCGACACGTGGCTGGGCG
>JBDRCO010000046.1:0-151559 GCA_043821645.1 Pseudomonadota bacterium
GCTCCCGCCCGGCAGGCTGCAGTCGCGCCGCGGCAGCCGACGCCACCACCTCCGGGGTCCCCGCAGGCGCGCGCCCCGGCCGCCCGGGCACCCGCCGCGCCTCGGCGCCCACCCTCGGCACCTCAGGCCCGGCAGCCACAACCCTCGGTCTCGGACTGGGATGACGACGCCCGGTCACCGCTGGACGGCGCCGCGGGCAAGGCAGGCGACTGGGACGATGACGAGGCCGCGAGCCACATGTCCGGCTTGACCGGCCTGTCCAATCTCTCTGGAGTGTCGCGCACCAGTGGCCCGGCGGGTCCGCTTCCGTCGGTGTCCGCGAGCGATCCCTACGCACCGGCGGCCATGGCGCGACTGTGCATGCTGTCGCCGGGTGTGGTGATGCAGGTGGCGCGCCAGGCCCCGGTGGGCGCAAGCCCCGTGCTCCAGCTCATCGGCAGCTTGCGCGAGGCCAAGGATGAGCGCGGTCAAAGTGAGCTGATGCGACGCTTCATCAACGAGCACCGCGAGAACGCGACCCGCACCCTGGAGATGTTGCTGACGACCTGAGGAGAGACCGCGCCATGCCAACCCGACACGACCGCGGCCCGCGCCTTCCCCGCATCCAGGTGGCGCATTACATGACCGCCGAGGAGTATGCGCCCCAGGCCGATCGCCTGCGCGTCCTGAAGCACATCGAGGCCAGCGCGAACCCCTGCCCGCGCTGTCCTGGCCACTGCTGCCAGCTGCTGCTGTCCCTGACCGTCCACGATGTGGCGCGCATCTGCGTGGGGCTCTCGGTGCGGCCCGAGGAGTTCTGCTTCTTGCAGGCGCGCACCGACGACTGGAACTCGCCGCCCGTCGACGTCGAGGGCACGCCCATGCACCTGATGCTGGACAGCGGGACCCTGCAATCCACGGGGAACTCCAAGCCCTGTGTGTTCCTGCACACCATGCACGTGAGCCGGCGCTGCAGCATCTACGAGCTGCGCCCCATGACCTGCCGGCTGTACCCCTTCCGCTGGTACGAGGATGACCAGCTGACCGGGCCGCGCACCATCTGGTGCCCGGACAAGTGGCTGGTCGACGCCCCGCAGCGGCGCCGGGTCACCAAGGTCATCCGCCAATCTCTGGTCGAGCTGGCGCAGTCGGCCGAGGCCATACAGGCCTTCAATCGCCAGCGTCGGATCCCGCACACCTCCGAGGCGTTTCTGACCTACGCCATCGACAAAGGCGCCGAGTTTTTGAAGCTGGATGCCCGCGAGCTGCTCCAGCCGCGCGTGTCACGGCAGCTGGGACGTCGGATCTGGTAGCGGAAGTCGGCACGCGGGTGCACGCCCGGTGGGCAGGCACGGCAGCGCTCAGTTTTCGATGGCCGTGTTCTCGCGCGTCAGGTCCAGGACCTCGTCGTTGTCCGCCAGCGCGGTGTCGGCCCCATCCCTCTTGTCCTCCACCGCAGGCTCGTCGCCGCCCAGCTCAGCAGGCGGCAAGGGGTCGTGCTCGAACAGCAGCAGCACGCCGCGCTCGACCACGCTCCCCGGCGGGAAGTTCTGGTAGATGTGGTCGAGCACCTGGCTCACGCTCTGATAGCGGTCGCTGATCTCGTCGCGGGTCATGTGATCGAACAGGTCGTCGAGTGTCTCGCCCGCCTGGGGGTTGAGCTTGGACGGCATGGGGGAGCGCCGACCCGGGAGCTGGCCGGTGAGCATCTCGTACAGCAGGATGCCCAGGCCGTAGACGTCGGCCGCGGTTCCGACCTCGGCGCTGCTGTGCAGCTGCTCCGGTGCCATGTAGCTGGGCGCTCCCATGCCGACGTACACCGGTACCGTCGTGCTCTGATCCTTCTCGGTGACCCGCGCCACCCCGAAGTCCGTCAGCTTGACGTTGCCCATGCGGTCAAACAGCACGTTCTCGGGCTTGAGATTGCCGTGCACCACGCCCTCGCTGTGGGCATACAGCAGGCCGTAGCAGATCTGCAGCAGGTAGCGCAGGGCGATGTCGATGGGGAGCGTGCCCTGATCCTCGGTCTTGCGCCGGAACAAGCGCTCCTTGAGCGACCCGCCCTGGGCGTAGTCCATGATCAGGGTCGGGAAGGTGCAGTCAAAGTCGACGTCGTGGATGGCCAGGATGTGCGGGTGCACCAGCCCGGCCTGGGCCATGACCTCGCGGCGCAGGCGTCGCAGGATCTCCTCGCGCGGCACGTAGGAGACATACTCGAAGACGTGGCGCACTTCCTTGAGCGCCACAGCGTGGCCGAGCACCACATTCTTGCCGCGATACACCGTGCCCAGGCTGCCCTGGCCGATGGCGTCGTAGCGGACGTAGCGGCCCATGACCACGTCCTCGCTCTCGGACAGCAGGCGGCCCGTGTTCTCGCTCAGGGCGCCGGCGGCCACGGCCTCGCGGCGGGGGATGGGCGGGGGCGAGCCCGGACTCACGGAGGTGCGGGTGGCGTCGTCGCGCTTGAGGCGCGGCGCGAAGTGGGCCGCCAGCCGGGCATGAAAGCCCGGGTCCTCCAGGCCGTCCGCGATGTTCTTGCCGCGATCGCTCACCGCCACGGTGTTGTTCGTGCGATCGATGTTCAGGTAGCCCGTCTTCTTGAGAAAGGCGCAGTAGTCGACGAAGCCAAGCGACAGGCTCGGCTCCAGCAACTTCTCGGCCTCGGACAGCGAGACCTCGCTCCCGAACAGGTCCTGCCGCAGCAGCGTGCGCAGCAAGAATCGGTGCTCCTCGGTGATCTTCTCGATGGTGAGCGGTGCATCCAGGCGCCTGGACATGGCAGCGGTCCTTTCGTGATCCCGGTGGGGGTCCACCTCAGGGCGGCGGCATCATAGCGCAGGGCGGTGCCCGGAATCCACGTCAGCGCGCTGTCGACGTCGTCAGGGTGCGGCCGGGCTTGGCGTAGAGACTGACCAGGGGCACCCCTCGCAGGTGCAGGTCCGCGATGGGCGTGTGCGTGCCGTAGTTCTGCCACACCTTGTACAGCTCCTCCATGTATCCGCCCTGATGAAACACCAGGGCGAAGTCCGAGGTCTCGACGCTGGAGGCGTACTGCACACCCTTCTGCAGCAGGCCATCGCGCTGGTACATGCGGTAGCTGTCGAAGTTGGTGCGGTTGAAGAACACCCGGCTGCTGGCCGGAGCGCGGTTGAGCTCGTCCTCGATGAGGCGGCGGCTGGAGTGCCCCCAGAAGGTGCGCTGCAGGTTCTTGCTGGCGCCACCGCGAATGCCACCGGCCAGAGCGTTGTAGTAGCTCAGGCCGTAAGGATGCACGCGCATGCTGTCGACGAGCGCTGGCAGCAGCACCAGCGCGAGGAGGGCCGCCGGCGCCCACTGCCACGTGCTGCGCGGCACATGCGTCTGCAGGGCGTGCCAGGCCCGCTCGAGGGCCAGCGCCGCAAACAGGGCCACGAAGGGTGTCGACGGCATCCAGTGCTTGATGCCGCCGAAGATGGGCACGTTGGGCAGGGCGATGAGGACCATGGGGAACAGCGCCATCATGCCCCACAGCAGCAAGGTGGCGCCTTCGCTGTCTCCGTCGGCGCTGCGCAGGGTCTGGGGCGTCGCTGCCGGGCCGTGGCGCAGCTCGTGCACGATGCGGCGCAGCCCGAGACCCATGCCCGTCACGCCCAAAGCAAGCGTGCCCAGGGGCATGGTGAACGCGGTCATCACGAAGGGAAAGGTCACCGGGAAAGGCGGCAGCAACAGCAGGCGGTCGAAGTACGAGATCGGGTAGTGCTCGTGGTTCAGGTGAAAGGCCAGGTAGCTGCCGAAGCGCTCGAAGGGGTGATGCCACAGGTAGGGCCAGTGCAGATACATGATCAGCGGCGCCGCCACGGCCATGAACACGAAGGCCAGGGGCAGCGGTGGCAGGCGCAAGGATCCCCCTCCGTCGCGGTCCAGGGAGAAGCTCCTGAAGTGGATGAACAGATAGTGCGCCAGCAGCAGCACCGCGAGGAACAGCGCGTTGTGCTTGGTGGCGCAGGCCAGCCCGAACACCAGCCCCGCGATCAGCGCACCGCGCAGGGTGCGGCGCCCGGCGAGGTAGCTGTAAACCACGAGCACGGTCATCGCGGTCACCGGCACGTCGAAGCAGGCCAGGTGGCTGTAGAAGTAGTTGTGGGGCATCCACCACCACGCCAGGCCCGCGAACAGCGCGAAGGGGCGACCCAGCCCGGCCCGGCGCCCCAGGGCGAAGGTGAAGCCCGTGCACAGCGCGGCGAACAGCGGCCCGACCACGCGAAAGCCCTCGGCGTTGGAGCTGATGCCGAGCACCTCGTGGGTCCACCACCAGGTCGCGCCCATCAGCGTCTTGATCAGCACCGGGTGCTCGTGGTTGTACTCGAAGAAGCGCACGATGGTGGCGTCGGAGAAGGTCTCGAAGAAGCGCCCGCTGAACAGGTTGCGCCACAGCTCTCGGTACCAGCCCCAGTACTGCTCGCCGGCCTTGAAGTAATAACCCTCGTCGCGGGTGAAGCCGACGGTGGGGCTGGTGATGCGCAATGTGACGTAGGTCACCAAACCCAGGGCCAGTCCCCAGCACAGGTCGCGGTGTGCAGCGGCCCAACCCAGCAGACGCAGCCCTGGCCGCGTGGCGTCGGGAGCGGGAGCCGTCGTCGGGGTGGGGAGAGCATCGGTCATCGCGCGTTCCTTGCTGCAGCGAGTCACAACTTATCAGCGCCAGGTGTGCGGTTCGCGTCTTTTTTTTTTGTACGTTCGACCGAAAGGGAGATAATCCCACCATGGCGCCCAAGGGGGTTTCCATTCGTTTTTACGGCGTGCGTGGCAGCCTCCCTGTGCCCGGCCCGTCGACCTTACGCACGGGTGGCAACACCTCGTGCGTGCTGTACACGGCTGGCGATCGCAAGATCATCCTCGACTGCGGCTCGGGCATGCGCGTGCTCGCCAACGACCTGATGGCCAGCGGCCAGCCCGTGCGCGCTGACGTCTTCATCAGCCACTATCACTGGGATCACATGATGGGGTTGCCCTTCTTTTACCCCATCTATTCCCCGGGGACCGTGCTGGCGATCCACGGCGAGCGCAAGGAGGGCCTCGGCGTCAAGGACGAGGTCACCAAGCAGTTCACCGGACCCAACTTTCCGGTCGAGCGCAAGGACCTGCGCAGCAAGCTGACCTACGACGACATCGGTCCCGGCGACAGCCTCGATCTCGACGAGGTCCATGTCGAGGTGGTGCGGCTCAAGCACCCCAACCTGTGCCTGGGCTTCCGCCTCGAGTACCGCGGCACCAAGGTGGTCTACACCACCGACCATGAGCACGGCACCGAGCTCGACGACGGTCTCATCGCCTTCGCCCAGGGTGCGGACTGCCTGATCTACGACCAGATGTACACCAAGGCGGAGTACGAGAAGTCCGCTCGCGGCTTCGGTCACTCCTGCTGGGACGAGGCGGTGCGCGTGGCCAGTGCGGCGGGCGTCGGCAACCTGCTGCTGTATCACCACGACCCCAACCGCGACGACGACGCTGTCGATGCCATCGAGGCCGAGGCCACGCGCGCGTTTCGCGGCGCCATCGCAGCGCGCGAGGGCTTCGAGATCGAGTACTAGCCGTCCGTCGTCATCACCTTCCCGCTGCAGCGTCGGCACCCGCGGTGACGAACGCGCGCGCTATCCGGCGAGGGCCGCGAAGGCGTAGACGGGCCGTCCCGATGCATGGAGTTCGGCGGGCTGGGCGTCCAGCACGCGGTGGCGATCACCGGTGACGATCTCGTGCACGTAGGAACTCGACCAGGGCGCCACCAGGAAGGCGTCGATCAGGCCCATGAGCAGCATCGAGCTGGGGTGGCGAGCCATGGGCAGGGTCTGCACGAGCACTCTGGTCAGGTGTGGAAAAGACTTGCCCAGGAAGCGGAACCACTCGGGGGACCGCGCGCCCATCAGCCGGCTGTCGACGAAGATGCTGCGGATGGACGTGGCGCTCGAGGTCAGGCGCCAGATGGCGTCGAGGGGTCGGCGCGCCGGCACAGGCCGTGCGTCCGCGGACAGCACATCGCGCTCCAGCTCCAGGCGCAGTTCGCGATCCGTGGTCATGATCAAGGCCTGCACAGGATCGTTTCCGGCGCGGGGTTGCTCGCGCTCATCCAGCACCTGCTGCAGCGGGTCCCGGGACGAGAACACCTCGTGCTCGAAGCGAAGCGCGATGCCCGCCTCGGCAGGCGCCTCCGGATCGCGTGGCACCACCGAGGCCGCCACCGACACCGATCGCGACCACGGAAAGTGAAGGATGATGCGCAGGCGTTGCCCGGGTTCAAAGAAGTCGCCACCGCACATCAACACGCCGCCGAGCCCTATGTTTCGGGACCAGAAGATGCCGATGTTGGTGCGGGACTCGAGCACGGTGCAGGGCACGCACAGCAGGTGTCGCGGGCTCTCTCGCCGCTCGCGGCCGCTCGTCGCCGAATCGACGCATGGACTCTGTCGCATTTCCCCCTCCTTGTTGCGGACGTCCTTTCCCTTTCTCCCTCCCGGAGCTCAGCACGATCGCAGCACACTGCACGCGCGGCCTCGATCCGGCCCGCCTCCCTCCCGCCATCCCCGGGCGGACTGCCGCTTCAGCACAGCGCGCACAGTCCAAGCCCCACCCGGTGTTTCCCCAGGTCTGTGCCGGATGGTGCTTGGAGATCCCCCTCCCCGCATCTTTCAAGGTGAGGCGCGTCACCGCTGGTGTCAACACCTACCGTCACGAAATGCCAAGTGCTCGGAATGCCATCGACCTGCGAGCACGGAGCCGCGGCGTGAGAATCGCCAAGGGGAGGGTGGTGACTCTGGTCGGCTGCGATCCGGGACGCGCAGGGTGTCGTGTCAGGTGGCCATCTCCCTCTAATCCAGGTGCTCCACGGCGTGGCCCCAGCTGATCCAGTACGCCTCGCCATAGTCCCACTTGAGCTGCTCGCCCCGCGCCACACGGCGCGTGGTCGTCAGCAGGGGCCAGAACAGTCCGTCGTGGGCGACCACCTGCACCTGCAGGTTGGGCGGCTGGCTCTTGCTGCCATTGATCCAGCGAGCGGGTCCTCCGCGGCGCTGCGCGCTCAGATCGAGATCGAAGTCGCTGGCCCGACAGAACAGGCCGTTGGGGCAGCGAAAGCTGCGGTGGTACGACACCAGGTAGGGGTCGTGGCGGTTGATGCCCTGGTCGCGCTGGATGTCCCCCGTGTAGATCGCCACCACGGTGTCGTTGCGCAGTGCGTCGACAGCGAAAAGGCCATGTCCCAGTGCGCCCGCGTCGCCCACGTAGACGCGCTCGAGCAGACGCGCAGGCTCGATGAGATCCTGCCCGTAGCGATCGAGCAGCCTGCGGTTGGCACGATGCTCGGCCGCGCGCTCCGCGTCCCGGGTCACCGCTCGTCTCACCTCGTCGTCGTCGAAATGGATCTGTAGGCTCAACTCCACGCCGAAGCGTGCCTGGACTTCGGCGCCGTCGAGGTCGCACGGCCCTCCCCCGTCGTCGACCAGCAGGGCTGGCGTACATGGGGCCACAGTGCTTTGCGTTCCGCTCGGGCTGTCTGCAGAGGCCCTGTCGTGCATCATCCTGTGTCCGCTCCCGGGGCTGGCACCCTGCCCGGAGAAGGGGTCCGGGACTGCAGGCTACCTGGCCCCGCACGCAGAGACACGCGCTTGTTGCGGCTTCTTGCCAGCGCTCCCGGCGAGTGTGGCCCGGGGGGTGGGAGCTGCGCGTCCGCCACGCCCGTAGTACAACACAGGCCATGGTGCGTTTGCTGATCCGCTTGCTGGTCAATGCAGCCTCGATCTGGGCCGCCGCCTATCTGGTCGACGGCGTCGTTCTCGACACCCGCAACCCCTCAGCCGTGCTCCTGGTGGCGCTGGTCTTCGGCGTGGTCAATGCGCTGCTCAAGCCGCTGCTGCGCCTGTTCAGCCTGCCCTTCATCCTGTTCACCCTGGGCCTGTTCACCCTGATCATCAACGCGGCGCTGTTCTCTGTGACGGCCTACCTCACCGAGGCGCTGAGCGTGAGCGGCTTTGGCGCGGCGCTCTGGGGGGCCGTGGTCACCTCCGTGGTGAGCTGGTTGCTCGGGGCCTTCGTCGACGACAAGGACCGGCGCGCCCGCGCCAGACACTGAAGGACGCAGCGTGAAAGACGAGAGGCTCGAGATCCCAGCAGCGTCCAGGCCAGACGAGGCCTCGCTGCGCCTGCTGCTCGAGAATGTCGAGAAGCAGCACTTCATCTACACCCACGACCTGGACGGCGTGTTCATCTACATCAGCCCGTCCATCGAGCGCATCCTGGGCTACACCGCCGCCGAGTTCTGCACCCACTTCACGACCTACCTGACCGAGCACCCTGTCAACAAGCGAGCGGTCGAGCACACCCAGGGCTCCCTGAGTGGCATCGTGCAGCCCCCCTACTGCGTGGAGATCTACGCCAGGGACCGCTCGGTGCACTGGCTCGAGGTGGTCGAGGTCCCGGTGTGCGACGCGCAGGGCGGCGTGGTGGCGGTGCAGGGCCTGGCCAGGGATGTCACCCTGCGCCACAACGCCGAGGAGGGTCTGCGCGACAGCGAGCAGCGTTTCCGTGAACTCGCGGCGGCTTTACCCGAGGCCGTGTTCGAGTTCGATCTGCAAGGTCGCTTCACCTACGTCAACGACGCGGGTCTGCGCAACTTCGGCTACACCGAGGAGGATGTGGCCCAAGGCACCTTTGTCGTCGACATGCTGGTCCCCGAGGACAGGGCGCGGGCTCTGCAGGGCCTTTCCGCGGGCTTCAGGGGCGATCCTGGCAACGAGGAGTACACTGCTTTGCGCCGGGATGGTTCGCGCTTTCCGGTCCACATCCAGGCCCGCCCCATCGTGCGCAACGATCGTGTCGTGGGGATGCGAGGTCTGGTGCTCGACCTCAGCGAGCGCAGGCGGCTCGAGGAGGAGCTGCTGAAGACCCAGAAGCTGGAGTCTGTCGGGCTGCTGGCTGGTGGCATCGCGCACGACTTCAACAATCTGCTCGCCGCGGTGCTGGGCAGTATCGAGCTGGCGGGCCTCGACCTCCCATCTGACCACGTGGCCCAGGAGAGCCTGGCCATGGCCGAGAAGGCAGCGCTCAAGGGCCGGGCGCTGACCCAGCAGCTCCTCACCTTCGCGCGCGGCGGCGCGCCGATGAAGCGAGCGGTGGATCTCGAACACATCATCACCGATGCCTCCCAGCTTGCCCTCGCGGGCAGCAACGCGCGGGTCGAGCTGACGCTGGCCGAGGCCCTGCGCCCGGTCGAGGGTGACGACGGTCAGCTGTCGCAGATCTTCAGCAACCTGTTCATCAACGCGGCCCAGGCCATGCCCCAGGGTGGTGTCATCTCGGTGCGTGCGCGCAACGTGTGCCGACCGCCCGGAGTCGATGCGACGCAGAGTGCAGACTGGGTGCAGATCGAGCTCGCCGACACGGGTGTCGGGATCCCCGCCGAGAACCTGAACCGCATCTTCGATCCCTACTTCACCACCAAGCCCAGGGGCAGTGGGCTAGGCCTGGCGGTCGCCTACTCGGTGGTGCGAGGGCATGGAGGACAGATCTCGGTCCGATCCGTCCTCGACGAGGGGACCTGCTTCACGCTGCTGCTTCCGGCACAGGCACAGGTCCGTGCGCTGGCCCCCGCCGGCGAGCACGGCATGCCGCGCGGCAGCGGGCGGGTGCTGGTGCTGGATGACGATCCGCAGGTGCGGCGCGTGGTCGAGGCCATGCTGCGTGCTCTGGGCTACCAGCCCACAGGTGTCTCGGATGGCGCCGAGGCCGCCGCCGCTCACCGCCGCGCGTGGGAGGAGGGGCAGCGCTTTCGAGCCGCGCTCCTCGACCTGACGGTTCCCGGAGGCCTCGGCGGCGCCGCAGTGTCGGGGGCCTTGCGCCTGCAAGACCCTGCGGTCCGCCTCGTCGCCACGTCGGGTTACTCCAACGATCCGGTGATGGCCCACCCCGATGCGTATGGCTTCGACGAGGTGCTGGCCAAGCCCTACCAGCTGGAGCACCTGGCGCGCCTGCTCCATGCGCTCCTGGGGGGACACGCCGAGATTCCGCCGGACACGAATCAAGAAGGATCCTAGCGCGGTTCGCGTCGACGCCGTGCGGCCATCCACGGCAGCAGCCCGGCCCATCCCATCCCGCGGTAGCCGGGGAGTCCGCGGCAGTCGCAGCCCGGTGTCTCGTCGTCGGGGCCCGGACCTCCGTCGGCCTGGGTAACGGGCACCGGTCGCGCCAGTCCCCCGCCACCCTCACACTGCGCAGGATCGCGCAGACCATCCAGGCAGGCGGCGCGCAGGGTCTGGTCTATCCAGCCGCGAAAGGCGTCGCAGCGTGTGGCCACGCCGCCCACCTCGCACACGCTGGCGTCGTAAGCACGGCTGGTCACCGCCAGCAGGCGCCGGCTCGGCCACTGCCCGTCGTCGAGCTGCAGGTAGGTCGGGCCCCCCGAGTCGCCGAGGCAGGTCACCGGCGTGGGCAGGGCATCGCCCACCTGGACCTCGGTGGCGTTGATCTCGTTCACGATGCTTCGTGCCTTGAGCTTGATGCCGTCGGCCGCGTCCACCGCCGGGCGACCGTAGCCGACGATATCGACGACGAGGTCCGGCTGCAGCGCGCCGCCCAGATCTGCCGCTGACAGCACCGCCGTCGGCGCGTCGTCGAAGGCCTCTTGCAGCAGGCCGACGCCGATGTCGGCCAGCCTGGCCAGACCCACGGGGTAGAGCGCGAAGTTGGCGCGGTCGTAGTCGGGGTGGGCGATCAGCTGGCTGATCTGACGGAAGGGTCCTGGCGGCATGCTGCTGCTGCGGCCAAAGAACTGCACGTCGGGGGCCAGGGTGAAGAAGGTCTCGATATCCTGGCCCTGGCCGCCAAAGAAAGAGCTCTCGATCTCGGTGCAGTGGCCTGCCGTGAGCACGGCGTCGGGGGCGATGAGCACGCCGCTGCACACCATGCCCGCGCGCTCGCTGCCGCCGACGTAGCCCCGGGTGAGGATGGCCCCGGCACTGGGGAACTCCCAGGCCTCGCAGGGCTCGCCGTGGACGATGGGGGCGGTCGCGCCAGGCACGGTGAAGGTCACGTCGGCCGGGGGTCGCACACAGCCCTGGACCAGAAACAGCAGCGCGCCACAGAGCCATGTCGAGAACAGGTTCAACGTTGCACTCCGTGCCCTGGCCAAGCAAGGCCACAACGTTGCATCGTTTTCAAGTCAGTCCCAGCCCGCATGGGATGTCATCCAAGATCGTATCGTTTCGACCACATCGTGGGGCCCCACGGGTCCCGGCGTTTTACGAGCGGTCGCAGGCGGGGCTGGGCGCCTACCTGGTGGCGGCGGTGCGGGCGAATGCTGCGCGCGCGGGCGCGACCGAGGCTTGCTCGTCCGACGACACGGGAGCCTGAGTCCGGGTGAGCGCGACCAGGATGCCGGCTGCCGGCGCGTCGCTGTACTCCTCGTCGCGGTCGCGAGCCCCGTCGCCGCCGTCGATGTGTGCGGCCAGGACCCCGTCCTTGCCCCGCCATAGACCATCCAGCCAGCGCACGAAGGGTTCGCGCTGGTTCGCGTGCTCGACGTAGGCCGTGGCCAGTTCAGGCTCTGGCACGGGGAGCGCCTGCACCTGCAGCACGATCTCGGGCACCCGGCCAAAGAACAGATCCAGCAGGCTGGGGGAGCCGCCAGGGTAGTGCAGCGTGACGTCGAGCACCGCGTCGAGCTGGGAACCCAGCGCGGCAACGGCGGCAGCGGTACCACCGGCCTTGGGCTGCAGCAGGTGCCTGTAAGGTCCACCCTGGCGCTGGTGCTTGGATGGGGTCCAGCGCGTGCCCTCGACGAAGTTGACCAGGGTCAGGGGTCTGTCGGCGAGCCGGACGCAGGCTTCGCGGGCGGTGCGCAGGTCGGCGCCGGCTTGCTCGGGGTGCCGATCCAGGAAAGCGCGCGAGTGGCGGCGCATGAAGGGGAAGCCCAGAGCCCACCAGGCCAGGCCCAGCACCGGCACCCAGATGAGCTGGCGCTTGATGAAGAAGCGCAGCAGCGGGATGCGGCGGTTGAGCACGCGCTGCAGGACCACGATGTCGACGGCAGAGCGGTGGTTGGATAGCAGCAGGTAACGGCCGTCCCGGCGCAGTCCGTCGAGGCCCGAGACCCTGACGCGGGTGGGCTGGGTCCACTCCTGGTTCAGGTTGTTGATCGCGATCCAGGTCTCGGCGACGAAGGTCAGCCAGTCGGCGCAGAGCCTCTGCCAGCCGGCCACGGGCACCAGCCGCGCCACGACCAGCGCGGTCACGAACACCCCAGCCGCCAGGGTGTTGGCGACGAAGAAGCTGATCGAGAGCAGACCAAGAAAGGTGCTTTTTCGAACAGGGAACATGAACGTGCCTCGCGAGCTTGGCCCCAACATACCTGTTTGAAGGCGCTGCAGAGCATGGCCTGCGGCAAGCCCACCGACTGTCAAAGAAATGCAAAACAAGGGCTGCGGGTCCACAAGGCGCATTTTTTTGTCCAGTCGAGCAAAATGGGCCCCATGCAGATATGGTAGGACAATCGCAGATCGCGACAACGGACGTCTGTGTCAGACGCCCGATCGGGAGGCCTCGTGACCACCATCAGCAAGCAAAATTTCGCCAACCAGAACGCCGGCAAGAGCATCGATCTCGACAAGCTGTCGCGCAATGACGCGGCCAAGGCCCAGGCCGAGCAGGGCGGCCTGACCGTGGATCAGCTGCGCCGCGCCGACACCAACCGCGACGGCAAGCTCGACACCGACGAGGCCTTCAAGGTGGCCGACAACTTTGACCGCGACGGCAACGCCAACACCCTGGTGGCAGTGGACAGGGCCGGACAGGCCACGCCCGCGGGCAAGGCGGTCAATGCGCTCGGGCTGCTCATGCAGAACCGCGACGTGCAGGGCCAGGCCGGCTCCACGCCGCCGCCGCGCACTCGATCCAACGACGACGTGCTGTTCGTGGGCATGAACCCGCCGACCCGCGAGAGCGCGGGCGCACCCTACGAGGCGCAGCAGCTGCGCAATGCGGGCGCCAACCTCTCCAGCGTGCTGCCGGGCAAGGAAGCTGACCACATCAAGGTCGGCGGCCGCGACTACGACCTGAACGACGACGGTCAGCGCCTGGGCTTCGCGCGCACCCTGGGCCTGCCCGCGGACCAGACCCAGAAGATCGCCGACGCCATCGGCGCGGGCAACAGCAACGCCAAGGACGAGCTGGCCGGCATCGCCCAGCAGTGGGCCAAGGGCGAGCGCGGCGAGCACATGCCCTCGCGCATGGTGATCTCGGGTCACAACGTGGGCTCGGGGCCCTGGGGCGACGGCAACGGCCAGCTGTCCTGGACCTCGCTCAAGGGCCTGGCCGAGGCCATGCCGCGCGCGGTGGGGCAGATCGAGGATCTCAACATCTCGGCCTGCTACTCGGGTGGCACCTCGAGCCAGCGCACCTACAAGGACATCTTTCCCAACCTGAAGACCCTGTGGGCCTACTCGGGCTCGGCGCCGGGCACGGGCTCCGGCGCGGTGCAGCACCAGGCCGCCTGGGAGCGCTCGACGCGCGGCGACGGCACCCCCGAGTCCGCAGCCGAGCGGCTCAAGGACCGCGGCATGCGCAAGGCCGAGAACATCTTCACCGCCAGCGGCGACAACGTGGTGTACCAGGGGCCGCCCATCTCGGAGCTGCAGTCCGCGGTGCGCGACGGCGAGCCGGCCTTCACGCGCTTCTTCACGGGACAGGACGTCGTGCAGAGTTCGCAGACCGGCCCTCTGCGCGATTACTACGGCACCCTGCAGCAGCTGCTGCAGCACCCCGACCTCAGCCACTGGCAACAGGAGGACGTGGCGCACCGTCGCGACCAGACCATCCGCACCCTGTTCTACGGCAGCAACGTGGCGCCGCGCTTTGCCCAGACCTACCGCAGCGACCTGGCCGCGGGCTATCGCGCCGTGGGCATGGACGTGCCGGACTTCGCGCACCTGAGCCGCGCCGAGGGGCGCCAGGCCATCGAGGCCTACCGCGACAGGCTGCAACAGGGTGGCACCTCGAACGCGGCCACCGAGCGCACCCTCAACCTGCTCAACGGCCTGTACAACCTGGACCCGCAGACCATCCCCGAGACCTGGATCTAGACGAGCCCGCGCACGGGCACGGTCCGGGGCCGACGGGCGACAGCGTGGCGTAGCCACGGGGAGGGGCCATGTCCCGCAGCGCACGCAGCCTGTTTCTTGTCCTCGCCATGACCGGTTGCGTGACGCCGGATCCCGGCCACACGGACGCTACCGCGACCGACGCCACGGTCCTGGATGGCGGCCGGGACAGCGCTGCCGCCGAGGACGCCGCCGCGGCCCAGGTCACCGGCACCGCATGCACGGACTTTCATGACTGTGGCACGGGCTATGACTGCTACACCCTGACGCTGGACGGCTACTGCATGCCCGGCGCGCCTGGCGGGCCCACGGCCTGCCGGGAGCCCGACGTCAGCTGTCCTGCAGGGACCACCTGCTCGCCTTTGCCCATGCACGCCATCTCCGGGGTCTGCCTGCTCAGCTGTGACAGCAACAGCGACTGCCGCCCTGGCTACCAGTGCCGCATCGTCGAGCTGTTTCCTGGCGACCCGCAGACCCCCGTGAGTCCCCACAAGGTGTGCTGGACCGCCTGCGAGTTCGGCACAGATCAGATGTGCAACGACGACCCGATCATCTCGAGCCTGCACGGCACCTGTCGCCAGGACGGCACCTGCGACTGCGGCGATCGCTATGCGCTCAACCCCTTGACGGGGCGCTGCCTGTAGTGCGTGCTGCTGCACAGGACGCAGGGTGAGGCCCCGCGCCCGGCACCCCGTGCCCGCGCCGTGGTGGCTGGCTGCAGGCATCCTGCTGGGCCTCGCGTGCCCACACCCGGCCCAGGCCTTCGAGAACGACGCCTGGCTCGGCGAGGACAAGGTCCTGCACGTCACGGCCAGCGCCGTGATCGCCAGCGGTGGCTACAGCGCGACCCACCTCGTCGTGGAACAGGACGGTGCCGCCCTGCTGGTCGGTGGCGCCCTGGCCCTGGGCGCGGGCGCGGCCAAGGAGGTCTACGACGTCATGCGGGGCAGCGACGCCTCGTATCGCGACCTGGCCTGGGACCTGGCGGGCACCGTGCTTGGCTTGGCCACGACGTGGTGCCTGCTCGAGCTGCTCGCCGCCCTGCACACCGCCGGGCCGTGTGTGGTGGAGCCCACTGCCGACGCAAGCCCGGGCAGGTCCCTCGACGCCGCCACACCCGCCCTGCGTGACGACGACGAAACAGCCGCCGCGACGGCCATCCCATCGTGTGCTACGGCGCCGCCCGCCAGTTGAACTGCACCATGGGCGAGGTCTGAAAGTCGACGTTGAAGCCGAACTGGAAGGTGTAGGTCTCGCCGCTGGCAAACAAGCGCGACGGTGGATTGCTGAAGGGCTGGGCGCGCTGGAAGGCGCCGACCGCCTCGCGATCCAAAAAGTCCACGCCGCAGGACTCGCTGACCACGATGCCCTGGATCGCGCCGGTGCGATTGATGGTCACCCGCAGCTGGGTGTAGCGATCCTGAAAACCGTAGATGTTCCCCGTGGGATCGCGGCGCGCGATCTCGGGACCCGGTCTCCACTCGCGGCGGATGCCGTCGGCCACGCGATTGAAGAAGGGCGCGTGCTTCCACTGCCAGGTGCTCAGGAAGGTCGCCTCGTCATCCTCGACATCGCGCAGATGGTCATTGGCCGGAGCGCCGCTCAGCCTCTCGAGGGTGCGCAGATCCGGCATCAGCGCGGCCACTCCCGGACCCTGCTGTCCGCTGCCCCCCTGCTGGCCCTCGGGGCCAGGTGCCAGTCTCTCGCCCTGTCCGCGCTGCTGCAGGGGTCCCAGGCGCAAAGCCAGGCGCTGATCCAGCCCGTTCAAGGCTTCAGAATAACTCCTGTTACGCATGGATCCTGTGCTCGGATCCGTGCGCAAGGCCAGGGCGTCTCGCTGCTCCAGGCGCGGCAGTGAAAGTTCGGCTGCGGCCCGTCCGCCGCCGTTCTGATCCGGCGCCTGGCCCCGGCCATCTGGCTGCCGGCCGGGGCCCTCGGGCCCTCCGGCTTGCTCCGCCTGGACGATCATGGGGGCCTTGTTCGGCTCCGAGGCTGAAGGCGTGTCGCGCTTTTGCGGATCCCCGACCTGGGGCCGGTGCGTCGGGTTCAAAAAATCCGGGGTCTGGTAGCGGCTGCGGGTCTCCCGCTCCACCCGGCGGTCGTACTCGGAGGCGTACCTCGCCTGATCTGGCCGCTCGCTCTTCTCGGGCGGCGGCAAGGCCACCACCTGGCCAGGAGCCTCGGGATCGTCGTGCTGGTCCTTTTTTGGCGGTGGATCCTGACGTGGCTCGGCCGCGGGCGAGGGCATCGCCTCGGACTTCAGGCTGCGATGTCGCTGCCAGTCCGAGCGCCGGATCGAGACCAGGCGCACCGCCTCGCGCCGGGTGAAGCTGTCGTCGCCCTGGCGGAACAGGTGCAGTAGGGGGGGCAGCAGGGCCAGGTGGGCCAGCAGGGACACGGCCAGGGCCAGCAGCAGGCCGCTGCGATCCCTGGCCTTCTGCTCCCGCCTGCGCTCGCCGTGTTCGTCCATAGGCCACACCCCGGAAGGGAGCTCCCCTCTTAAGTATAGGGAGCGCACCCTGACGCTTCAAGCAAGCCTCCCGGCTCCCGGTGTCCATTCTGCGCAGTCCTCAATTGACATCCTGCAACCAGGATTTATAGGCTCCCCGTTCTTCGGGCCTGCCATGGATCGTGTGCCACATCCACAGGCCATAGGCTTGAGCACGCAAGGACCGGCTCGCTGCCGGCTTCGGAGGCTGTGATGCGTTTGGGTCTGATCGGTCGAAAGCTCGGAGTGACGCGCATCTACGACGCGGAAGGTCTGGTGATCCCGGTCACCGTCGTGGAGCTGGGTCCCAACAAGGTCGTGCGCAAGCGCACGCAGGAAGCGCACGGCTACTCCGCGGTGCAGCTGGGCTTTGGGAGCAAGCGCAAGAGTCTGTTCAACAAGCCCGAGCTCGGCGCCTTCGAGAAGCTCGGCCTCGAGCCGGTGCAGGTGCTCAGGGAGCTGCGCCTTCCCGCGGACGAGCTTGGTAGCCTCGAGGTGGGTCAGGACCTGACCTGCGAGCTGTTCAGCGAGGGTCAGAAGGTCGACGTGCAGGGCGTGAGCAAGGGCAAGGGCTTCGCCGGCGTCATCAAGCGCCACCACATGGCCGGCTTCCCCATGACGCACGGTACCCACGAGTACCATCGCCACGGTGGTTCCATCGGCATGCGCGCCCAGCCGGGCCGCGTGCTGCCTGGCAAGCGCATGGCTGGCCAGATGGGCAACGAGATCGTGACCACGCAGAACGTGCTGGTGGTCAAGGTGCTCAAGGACGAGAACATCGTGATGCTGCGCGGATCGGTGCCCGGTGCCAATCACGGCCTGGTGCGTGTCACGCCGGCGGTCAAGGTGCGCACCAAGCGCGAGCAGTAGGCATCGCCTGAGGCGGGCCTATGGCGCCGGCCCGGCAGTGCCGCAGCCGACGCGAGGAGCGATGCCCACGCGCCAGCCAGGGGTGGTGGGGGCGCGGGACCTGAGGGGGCTGCCAGAGCACACGTCAGTCGCAGGGGAAGGAGCGGGTGATGGCGGATAGTGTCGATGATCTCACTGTCGAGTGGGAGGAGGGGGGCGACAAGGTCGTCCGCGAGCTGGCCAAGGAGGTCATGAGTCGCGGGGCCTGGGCCACGGTGGTGTTCCTGTGCCAGGACCTGGATCGCAAGAAACGCCAGTACCGCGCGCCCAAGATCTCGATCCGGCGCTTCAAGAAGGTGGGCGGCCAGTACCGCTACCAGTCCAAGTTCAACATCTCGTCCGAGAACCAGGCCCTGCAGCTGGTCGAGATCATCCAGAAGTGGTTCAACGACGGTGGCGTGGGCCGCGATGCACCGGCCGAACCGCGCGAGGGTGATCTCAAGGACGCCGCAGCCAGCGAGGCCGCCCAGACGGCCGAGGTCGCGGCCAGCGTCGAGGCCACTGCCGGTGCCGGAGCGCCACAGGGTTCGGGTCCCGAGGATCTCGACGACGGTTCTGGCGAGGGCGCCTGAGCTTTACCTGCCCGTGACGTCGGGCCCGCGCCAGGGCCTCTTTACTTCTTCAGCCACTTGTTGAGCAGGTTGCTGGCCTTTCCGCCCAGCGACGCGTCGAATTTGTTGGCCGACGCCGTGTCGCGCTTGCTCTTGGTCTGGCGCAGCTCGTACAGCCGCACCTCGCGCGCTGCGTCGGCGTGGGCGGGGTCGAGCTCATGGGCCTTTTTGAATTTCGAGTAGGCGGTTTTATCGTCTCCCGCGATCTTGAGCAGCATGCCCAGAAAGTAGGCCGCGTGCACGTTGGGTGTCGCGGTGAGGATCTGGGTCAAGCTATCGCGAGCCTCCTGCTCGCGCTTTTCCATGGGCTGGGTCTCGTCAAGGTAGCCCGCCCAGGCCAGGTAGCTTGGATAGACCGGATCGCCGTGGTCCAGGTCGACGGCCATCTGGAACATGTGGCGGGCCTGGGGTATGTCCTTCTTTTGCAGGAACACCAGGCCCTTGCGGTATTGCACCTGGGCCTCGCCAGGCCGGCGCACCTTGCCGCCCTTCGCATCGGTCGCCTCGTCCAGGGTGCCGGAATTCAGCCGCTGCAGGTAGTCGCGGCGTCCGTCCTCGTCGAGGAGCACCTTGTAGGCTTCGCTGATCCTCGAGAAGATCGCCTCCATGCGCTCGGTGGTCCTGGCCGGGTCGGTGAAGTTGTGGCCGGCCAGACGGTCCGGGTGAAAGCGCTTGGCGAGGTCAAAGAAAGCCTTCTTGACCTCATCGGTCGTGGGCTTGCGCTCCAGGCCAAGAACATCGAAGTGGTTGGCGCGGCGCAGTCGACGGTGCGTGTCCTGGATCTCGCGCTCCAGCGCGCGGTCCTCGTCGCTGACGGGTCCGCTGGCCGCAGGGGTCACCGCCGGGGTGGCGCTGCGTGGTGCGGCACTGCGGATGGCGGGTTCGTCGCGCGTCTCCTCGTCGTCGAGGCTGGGGCGGTAGACCTGGGCCTGCAGGCGAGCGGGGGCCTTGCGCGGTGCGCTGGCCTTGCCCGTCACATGTTCGCGGGCACGCTTGAGCTCGATGGGAACCAGCGCCCGTGCCTTGTCGACATCCTTGAACTCCAGGATCTCGGCCGCGTGCAAGGCGCGCATGAAGCGCCGGGACTCCTTCACCGTCAGGGCCCCGCAGTTCTCGGCCTCGGCGTAGTGGCGAGGAATACGCAGCAGCCGCACCAGGGCCTTCTCGTCGACAGTGAGCTCGAGCCGCCGCAGGTTTTCCTGGGTCATCTCATCTTCGGAGACCCACATGGCTCGCTTGCCCTGCTTGGCTGCCCAGGCCAGGTCGCCGGCGTCGTCGTCGGCGCTGCGGTACTTGCTGTACACGATCTCGAATTGCGACATGGTTCTACAGGTCCCGGCACCAGCCGTAGGGAAGGTTGAGACTCTCGGCACCCTGCAGGGCGATGCAGTTCTGGCCCGCGCTGCATGCGGGCTGCGTGCCCGGGTTCCACAGGTTGCAGTACTTGACGCAGAACCCGGACCCACCACAGACATTGCCCCGGGTGCAAAAGC
Source organism: Pseudomonadota bacterium (assembly GCA_043821645.1). Taxonomy (GTDB): domain Bacteria; phylum Myxococcota; class JACRCW01; order JAFGSX01; family JAFGSX01; genus JBDRCO01. Next base: position 19,601 of record JBDRCO010000046.1, read on the forward strand.
GATTCTGTGCCGGGTCATTGCTGCAGGGATCGCCCTCGCCCTGGGTCCCGGTGTCAAAGCACACCCCGAACTCGTTGGTCGGATTGAGGGGGAGGCCCCACAGCTGCGGGATGTGCTCGCAGTTCTGCTGCGGCGCGCAGCACAGCACACCGTCGGGAACCGGCGGATTCTGGCACAGCTGATTCTGTTCGAGCAGCGTGCACATGGGATTGCACAGGCCGCTGCCCTTGCCGTGGAACTCCAGGCACACCTCGCTCGACAGGCAGGTGCCGACGCTGGTGCCGTCGTCACGCTCGCCGCAGTTGCCCTCTTGGCAAAAACCCAGCTCCTGGTCGGGATCGAACCAGCACAGCTGACCCAGGCCGCACTTCGCAAAATCCGGGAAATCGCAGCGCGGCCGGCACACGCGCTTGCAGTTGCAGGTCTTGTTCCGGCACAGGTACTTGTCGTCTCCCTCGGGCCCGCAGCTCGCCGCGGTGTCGCAGGCGGTGCGGGCGCTGTCGTCGCAGTAGGCCTCGGCGCAGACACTGCTGTCGACGCATTCTCCGGTGTCCAGGCAGGCCTCGCCGATCTGCTTGACCCCGGACTTGACGCACAAACCCTCGACGCAGGTGAAGCCAGGCTTGCACTCGCCGATGGCAGTACAGGGCCTGTTGTCCTCGGAGAAGATGTAGCAGCCCGTCGCCAGCGGGAGCAGCGCGAGGGCCGCGGAGATGCGCATCATCGGCCACCTCCCGCCGCCACCGGCATCCAGGCCGCACCGTCGCCGCCGGACCCGGGCGTGGCGAGGATGGTCTCGACGTTCTCTTCCTCGGTGCCCGCGATGATGAACAGCACCACGGCCGTTGTGGCCAGCAGCGCGGTCACCGCGTAGCCCGCGGTGGCAATGAAGACGTCGCGCTGGCCCACGCCCATCAGATCCGGCGAACGCGGATCGATCTGCGGCATCTTCGACAGCTTGTCGTTGATGTGGACCGCCGAGATGGTGAACACGATGCCCGCGGCCAGGGGCAGGACGCCCACGCCGAGCGACACACCGCCCCACAGGAAGCCCGGGTGCAGGGGCCTATCCGGTCGTTGCGGTGCGTAGCCCGAGCCGATCTGGCCCGAGGTGCCCTGGCCCGAGCTCACCCCGAGCTGGGCCTGGCGGAACTCGGTCAGGATGAACTCCTCGACGTTGGCGCGGAAGCGGGGCGAGCTGTAAGCGAAGGTGCGGGTGGCGGCGTGCAGGCGCTGCCCGGCCCCAGCGTCGTAGTGGGCCGCCTGCAAGGTCACGTCGTCACCGGAGGCGGTGACCTGCACCAGCATGAGCTGGTCGACCTTGAACCAGGCTCCCAGCTCCTTGGTCGCGCTGCCCATGCCGTCCTGGGCCGCCTCGGGGCCCGCGCGGCGGACCAGACCCTCGAACTGCGCGGCCTGGGCTGTGGGCTTGAGCGCGGCCTGCAAGGTCTCTTCGCTGTTCGCCACCAGCTCCACCACCTTGCCATATCCCTGGTAACCCGCGCGGTACAGCCGCACCAGGTGGCGGCCCGCAGGCAAGCGATCCACGGTCAAGGGCGACGAGCCGCGGAACACGCCGTCGACATAGACTTCGGCCGCAGCCGGGTTGGCATAGACAGACAGGGTGGCCTGTGCCGCCTGACCCACCTGCTCGCGCGCCTCCTCGTACAGCTCGAGCACGGTCGGCGGAAAGCCGCTGCCCTCGAGGGTGGCGCGGCGGTCGACCAGCAGGGCACGGGCAAAAGCGCTGCGCGCGCCGCTGCGGTCCGCCTTGAGGGCAGAGGTGGCACCCAGCATCTGCAGCGCACGCAGGTAAGGCGTGACGTCGACCAGGGCGCCGGCGCCGCGCTCGAAGGCGATCACGGCCTCGGTGAGCGTCGCCACCGCGGGCTCCAGCTCGAAGGCGTCATACATCTCGCGGCCGCGCTGCAGCTTCTCGAGACCCTGCAGCACCAGTGCACGCTCGGGCGGTGGCGCGTCACCGCTGAGCAAGCCCTCGACGTCGAGCGGGCTGTAGCGCGGGTTCCGCTCGAAGCTCTGGCGCACCAGGTGGTCGACCAGCACGGCTTGCTGGGCCGAGGAACTGTCCCTCGCCAGGGCGAGGCTGGCGATGGAGATGCCCTCCCCCTCGTCCGCGAGGGCGCTTCCCGGCAGCCATCCCGCCAGCCCGATCGCAGCCATCCAGAGCGTCGTGCGCACGCGCCACCTCATGGTCCAGTACATCATTATCCCCTGCTCGATAGCAGAGGTTGCCCCTGGCCTCAACCGCCGCCGGGGGCTGCGTCTCCCGTCGTCCTGCGACGGTGACCTGTCCGACGTCACGCTGGACAAAAAAAGCGGTGGATAAGCGCTTGACACCCCACTCGGCGGATCTCTAGGATGCGCCTTCTCGAGGGCGCGTAGCTCAATTGGTAGAGCAATGGACTCTTAATCCATAGGTTGTGGGTTCGATTCCCTCCGCGCTCAAAAAACCCCCGATCACGTCGGGGGTTTTTGTTTTCTGGGGCACCTTCCAAAGAGGGGAGCGCGCGTTCACCCCTGCGGGACCTCGGGTCGCGCTGGCGCGGGTCCGCTTGCGACCGGGGACCACATCTCGTACAACCAGAGATGAACAGGCGACCGCTCCAAAATTCCTGTGTGCTGGATAATGATTGGCGGGCCAGTGGGTCCGCGTGGGGATCTGTGGAATGAGCATGCCCGCGACCTGGAAAAACGCGATGGAGTCGCTGGAGCCAGACAAGCAACAGGCGGTCAAGGCCTGGCTGGACACCCAGATGTTCATCGCGCGTGAGCTCGGGCTCGAGGCCGAGGAGTGGTTCGAGTACGTCGAGTGGGCGTTCAAGAATCCTTTTGATTTTGGCTTTGCCGCCGACGGTGGCCTGGTGCAGATCCATGCCGACGGCATGCTCAACGCTGCGGTGCGGGACAGCGCCGCCAAGGCCGTGGGTGGGGTGACCAGGACCAAGCTGCCGGGTGGTGGTGGTCCGGGCAACCTGCTCAACATGGTGGTGCAGGGCAAGAAGAGCCGGGACAAGTGAACTGGGGACGGATGGGCGGCCGACGCCCTGATGGACAACGCGAGCTTGCTGCCGGGGAGGGGCCCCGGCGAGATTCATTCTCGACGGGGAGGGGGCGGCCGACGCCCCCGTAGAAAGTAACGGAGGTCGTGATGAGTTTTCTCAGTCGTCTGGGCAAGGGGCTGGCAGCGGGCCTTCTCACCGACTCGTTCTCGGGCGCAGCGGCCGCGGCCCTGACCGACAACTTTGGCATTGGGGTTGGCACGGGCGTCGGCTCGCGCCTGCTTGACGGCATGAACTACGGCTCGGTCTATCCGTCGTGGGGCGGTGACTATGGCTGGGGCGGTGGCGCCGGCGGCTACGGCGGCATGGACATGAACTACTCGAACTACATGTACAACGCCTCGTACAACAACTTCTTCGACAACATGGCGACGACCATCGCCTGGTACTGACGGCATGAGCGAGCAAAAGCCCAAGCAAAATCGCGTGTCGCGCTGGCTACAGGACCTCAAGCAGGCCGGCCCCGACGAGGCCAAGGCCAAGGCGGCGCTCAACAAGGTGCGCGACGATACCAACGCCACCGCTCGCGACCACGAGGACTTCTACCGCGCCCTGGCACAGCAATCCTTCGTCTGGTACCTCGAGGCCATCCGTGGCCAGCCCTACACGGCCGAGGAGATGCGCTTTTTGGTCCTCAGCGAGGCCAAGAAGGCCGAGGCCTGACCGTCGGAGATCCCTCTCCGGCCTGTGCTGGTATCCAAAAAATTCCGTCGTCACCGAGCGCGATCAGCAGGTGAAGCGTCCTTGGCTGTGCTGGCTGGAGGGTTTACCCGGAACAGCCAGTCCAACAAAGAGGCAGCGGGGTGTTTCAGGGCCGGCGCCCCAGGCTGCCTGACTGTCGCCGGGACAGTAGCTCGCGCACCGCGCTCAGGGCGCGATGTCGAAGTGGTAGTTGTGGCCGAAGTCCGAGTCCCAGGCCTGGCAGGTGGGCGGGTACTGGGTGTTCTCGAACCACAGCTCGACGTGGCGGGCGCCGACCGGCACCGGGTACACGGCCAGCACCGGGTGCACGTGATTGTCGCCCTGGCCGCCGTAGCGGGTCACGGACTGCGTCGGCACATAGGTCCCGTCGTCGAAGCGCAGGTGGGCCAGGATCTCCCAGTTCTCGAAGCCGCGGTACACGACGCGACACTGTGGCAGGCGGTCCCAGTCGTAGTCGATGACCAGCACGCTGTCCGCGTGCAGCTCGCCCTCGACGCGCTCGCTCCAGTCGTCCGAAAATCGAACGCGCACCGGCTTCCAGGGCCGCAGCGCGAAGTGGTAGTTGTCGCCGAAGGCGCTGTCGTACTCGACACAGCCGGCGTCGTTGTCTGCCCACAGCCAGATCTCGACCGCGGTGACGTCGGCGCGCAGCACGGTCATGGCCCAGCGGTCGTAGCCGGGCCAGCCCTGGTCGAGGAGCACCTCGCGGGTGTCGCCGTCGGCGTAACGAAGGCCCGCGTGCACCCGCCCGGTGGTGCCGCAGACGGTGAAGCGGCTGGGGTGCGCGGTGATCATGAGCTCGGCACCGGCGTAGAGCATCTGGTTGACGTACTCGCCCCAGTTCTCGCCGAAGTTGATCGAGGCGCCCGGGGGCGTGGCCAGGTCTGCATCGGAGGCCAGCGGTCCGTAAGTCTGGTCGCCGGCCAGGGCCCGCTCGTCGACGGGCTGATCGCCGTCGAGGTCGAGGCCGCAGGAGCACAGACCGACCAGCGAAGAGACCAGGATGATGCTGCGCAGCGTTTTCATGGGGTCACCTCTATTAGTAACTCAGTATAGAGTTACTTTGGTGACGCACTTCGTCAAGAGGCGTGTTAAAATTGGGATGAGATACAAAATAGTTTAATAAAACATATAGATAGAAACTCCCGACCTCCGCAGCATCGCCGCAAGGGCTCGGGCCGCTGGCACGGGACTGGCCAGGATCTGGGACAGGCCGTGCATGTTAAGCTTTTGCTTCTGCTCGGCTTGCCCGGAGGTTGCATGAGACGCCACGCCTCGCTGCTCCTGCTCACACTGCCGCTGTGGCAGGCCTGCCCCGAGGCCCCGGGCATCCTGCCTCCCACGGACAGCGGCGCACACTCCACCCTCGACAGCGGGGTGGCCGCCGACGCCGTGCTCGACACAGGTGCAGGCAGGGATCAGGGCGGTGGTGTCGACGCGACGGTCATTGTGGATGCCGCATTGCGCGACAGCGCACTTGGATGGGATCAGCAGCTGACGCTGGACAGCGGGTCCAGCCTGGACGCCTCCGGCACCGTGGACTCGACGACGGACATGGACTCGGCGACGGGCGTGGACGCGGCGACGGGCGTTGACTCGGCGACGGGCGTGGACTCGGCGACGGGTGTGGACGCAGCGACGGGTGTGGACGTGGCGACGGGCGTTGACTCGGCGACGGGTGTGGACGCAGCGATGGGTGTGGACGCGGCCTGCCTGGGCGGTTACGAGAACAGCGACGGCGGTTGCGTGGACATCGACGAATGCGATCGCGGCACGGACCTCTGCGATGCTCTGGTGGCCTGCCACAACGTCGACGGCGACTACTGGTGCGAGCCCTGCCCGAGCGGCTATGACGACGTCAACGGTGACGGCACCCTGTGCCAGGACACGGACGGCTGCGCCGGCGCTCCCTGCTTCGCGGGGGTGAGCTGCACCGACGTGCCGGCGCCGGGCTCGGGCTTCAGCTGCGGCGCCTGCCCCGCGGGCCACGTGGGCGACGGCATCATCTGCCTCGCCCTCGTCGACTGCAGCCAGGGCCAGGCCTGCGACCCCAACGCCAGCTGCCGCGATGTGGGCAGCGGCCTGCTGCGCTGCGCCTGCAACCCGGGCTGGACCTGGAACGGCAGCGCCTGCGTCGACGTCGACGAGTGCAGCACGGGCGACTTCACCTGCGGCCCGCACCGGGTGTGCCAGAACACCCCGGGCAGCTACACCTGCGCCTGCGACACGGGGTACTGGGGCGATGCCGTGATGTGCAGCAAGACCGTGACCGCGTGCACGGCCTGCCAGGCCGCGGTCACCGACTGCAACTGGATCAACAGCACGGTGCGCTATGCCTGCGTGTGCAAGCCGGGCTTCCTGGGCGGCGGCGTGTCCACGGACCCCTGCGTCGCCACCGGCTTCGGTTTGCAGTGGGACCTGCAGCAGGCCTCGGGCTACGCGGGCCAGTGCTGGAACGGGCTCGACCTGGTGAAGACCGAGAACAGCGCGCCCGCGGACTTTGCCGGCGAGCGCATCGAGCTGAGCTCCAACATGCCGCTTTTCGAGGGTGCGGACTGCCAGGGCGACGCGGTGTACGAGGTGGTGGCGGGCGACGGCGCCGCCCGCGTCGAGCTCAGCGCGCGACCCAGCTGGGCCAGCTCATACGAGGAGCTGAGCGCCCGCAACCAGGTGCTGGGGCGAGCCCTGATCACCGTGGGCGTCGGGGACGGGCCGGCCACCCAGCTGGTGTTCCAGGACACGTCGGCCCTGGGTACCACCACGGGCTGCATGTCAGGCAAGGTCACCATCCAGAAAGAGGACGGCAGTCCGGCCATCGAAGCGCAGGACATCTCGGTGCTGCTGTCGTCGACGACTGGGGAGACGCTGTTTTCGGGCAGCTACACCTGCGCCAACGCCGCAGCCACGGTCACGCGCAGCATCACCTACTACAGCCCCACCACGACCTTCTACTGGAAGAGCGCGACGGGCAGCATCGCCACGGATACCTTGCTGGCCGAGGACCCGAACGCTGTGCTGGCCGGCGACAGCCACGACGTGAGCTACGGTGCACCCGCGCCATCAGGCATCGCCTTTGGCAGCGCGTACTACTCGTTCGAGGACATCAGCACGGGCAGCTGCCACTCGGGCACGGTGCGCGTGGTCGATGCGGGCGGCGTGCCCATCAACACGCCCACCGCTTTGCCGGTCACCCTGTCGAGCACCAGTGGCAGCGTCAGCTTCTACACCTCGTCTGGTTGTGGGGGGGCGACCAGCAGCGTGACCATCGCCGGCGGCACCTCGACGGTGACCTTCTACATGCGGGCGACCAGCTTCGGTTCCTATCCCCTGGCGGCGAGCTCGTCGCTGGGCGACGCAGCGAGCACGCTGAGCATCCTCGACCACTGCAACCATAGCTGCTATCCGAGCGGCCACCCCACCTGCGGTAGCTGCAGCAAGTGCTGCTCGGGGGTGTGCAGCTCGGTGTGCTCCTAGCGGGCGTTCCCGGTCGACGCGGGCAGCCACGCGCGGAGGGCGGCGTCGACGCGCTTGGGTCGGCGCAGCCACACGAAGTGATCCCCGTCGAGCTCGAGGTAGGTCCAGGTGTCCGCGTGCTGCTGGGCCAGGCGGCGGGCGCGGGCCGTACTCACGCGCCTGTCTTGGTCCCCTTGAACCAGCAGCACGGGAAGCTCTGCCGGTACTTCGCCCCGGGGCAAACCCGAGATCAGGATCAGGCGCTCGGGCCTGGGCTGCAGGGCGCTGGCGATGGCGCCCGCGCCGAGAGCGCCGTTGGACAGGCCCGCGAGGATGTAGCGGGTGATGCCTCGGGCGCGCAGGGCCTCGACCGCCTGCTGCGCCACCTCGAGGCCGCGGGCGCTCCACCAGTCGCCCTGGGTGCCCAGCGAGGGGCACAGGGTGACGGATACCTGCTGGCGCACGGCGTGGGCCATGGCCCAGCAGGGCCAGGCGAAGTTTCCGCCGAAGCCATGTAAAAAGATGAGTCCGATTTCCGGACTTCTCAGTGCACTGTGGACCACCAGGGCGTCGACCAGGCCAGCCTGTTGCCGGGCGCGCCAGGTCGGGGCGCCGGCGCGAAGACCGTCGGGGGCCGTCAGCACGGCGTCGTAGCCCGCGGCCAGACCCTGCTTCAGGCCCTGGGCTTCGCCGGGCTCGAGCCAGCGGGTGCCTGGCAGCATCTGTGCCGCCAGCAGCACCAGGTCGCGCTCCTCGAGCAACCAGGCCGGTGGGTCGGCCGGGGTGACGACGGAGCCACGCTCCGGGCCCGCATCCGCGCGCGCGACCGAGACCATGCCTCCCGCGTCCGACGCGCACGAGCGCGGCACCGTGGTGACGATGAGGAGCACCGCGCCCGCCAGGCCCGAGGACCAGGTCAGGAGCCCTCGCTGCAGGGGTGCGCCGAGCGCGGCCAGCTCGATCAGCAGCAGGCCACCGAGCAGGGCCCACGACGACAGCGAGAGCGAGGTCTGCGCCGCGGCGACCAGGGCCAGGGCCAGGGGGTAGATCAGGAGCAGCGCGAGTCCGAAGCTCAGCCAGCGCACGGCGCGCTTCAGATCGGTGGTGACGCTCATGTGGTGGCCTCGAACAGGGCCACCGGGCGCGAGCGACGGGCGCCGAGGTCGGCGGCCAGCTGCTTGCGAAAGCGCAGGTGGCGCCGGCGGCTGAGCTCGACCAGGGGCGCCCACACGCGATGCACCAGGCGCTGTCGGATGAGCCGGGGCCACAGCCAGTTGGCCTTCTTGTACAGAAAGGACATGCCCAGGTAGGTGGGCAGAGCCGAGAGCTGCGCGGGTCGGCGGCGCCAGATCGAGGCCAGCGAGAAGGTTTTTCGATACAGCCTGGCGTAGCCGGCCTCGAGCTGCTCGGGCGTCATGCGCGCGGGCTGGAACACGCAGTGACCCGTGTCGTACAGGTCCCAGTCGCGGTGCAGCAGCCGGCCCTCGGCGGCCAGGCGCTCGAACAGAGGCGTCCCCGGGTACGGGGTCAGGATGTGGTAGGTGGCGCACTCCAGGCCCACGGCGTCGACCCAGGCGGCGAGGCGGTCAAAGACCTCGGGCCCGTCGTGGTCAAAGCCGAGCACGAAGCTGCCGTTGACCTGAATGCCGTAGCCCTGAAACAGGGCGATGCGGCGAGCGTAGTCGTCAGCGCGCGGGCTCTTCTTGCCGGCGCGGGCCAGGTTGTCGTCGTCCAGGCTCTCGAAGCCGATGAATACTCCCGTGCAGCCGCTCATGGCCATCTCGCGCACCAGCTCCTCGTCGTCGCTGACGTCCAGCGACACCGCGGCGCTCCAGATCACGCCCAGGGGTTCGAGAGCCTGGCACAGGGCGCGCAGGTAGCTCTTCTTGCTGCCCAGGTTGTTGTCGATGAACACGCCGTAGGGGTGTTTTCCGTCGACGAACTGCTGCACGACCTTGTCGATGGCCAGGGTCTGATACTTCTGGCGTGGTCCGGTACTCAGCAGACAAAAGTCGCAGCGGTGGTGGCAGCCGCGGCTGGCCACGAGCGACAGCGGCGTCAAGAAGGCCCAGGGCGGCAGCTTGGAGCGATCGGGCAGAGGTTCGTCGTCGTAGCAGGTGTACGCGCCCAGGTAGCGCGGTCGCAACGTACCCTCGTCGACGTCGTGCAAGATTTTTGGCCAGGTGATGGCTCCGTTGCCCACGGCCACGGCGTCGGCGTGAATCTGCATCTCGTCCGCGCAGGCCAGGGCGTGCAGGCCACCCAGCACCACGATGCTGCCGCGGGCCCGGAACCAGGCTGCGAGCGCGTAGGCGCGGCGGGCAAAGGTCAGGTGCACGGTGATGCCCACCACCTGGGGCACGTCGTTGACGGGGACGGGTCCCTGCAGCAGGTTCTCGTCCCACACCCTGACCTGCCAGTTCTCGGGCGTGGCGCCGCACAGGGCACTCAGGGTCAGAGCCGGGGTGAGCACGTGCTTGCCGAAGCTGGTGCGCGGGTCCTTCGGGTAAAAGGGCGCCACCAGCAGGGCGGTGCGTGGCACGGGGGTGCCCCGAACGGCAGCTGGCAGAGCCGGGGCCTGCAGCATGTCGACGGGGGCGCGGCGCGGGGCGAGGGCGGTGGTCATGGGATCCTCCCTGGTGCTGAGACCAGGGTAGGGCAAGGCGCCCCCTCGACGGGGCGCGCTCCGCGCCAGCGGCCAGGACTTGTGGACGAGCGGTCGCCAGGGCGCCCCGAACGGTCGACAGCGCTGGGCGCCGGCCACTTGGGTGCCACCGGCGCGGAGCTGGGTGATAACCTGGGGCCAAGCCTCGGTAACGAAGCGTGGGCGCGCGCGGCAGCGCACGCAGGAGGGTGTCACATGCGTCGAGTGGACGGGAGTGTGCAGGATGCGCGCCGGGCGTGTGCGCTGGTGCTGATCGCCGTGGGCTGGGCCGGTTGCGAGCCCGCGGACACGAGTTCGGATGACACCGGCGGCCATGTCACGGTCGACGCCGGCCGGGTTGACGCCAGCACGCTGGACGCGGTGGTCGGGGATCGCGGAGGCCAGGATGCCGCTGCGAACGACAGCGCCGTGCCGGATGGTGCGCCCGCGGATGCTGCGACGGACGCCGCGATGCCCGACGCGGCCGGCCCAGACACCTTCAACGCGCCGCCCGTCGCTGCCATCGTCGAGCCGGCCAGCGGTGCCCGCTTCCACATCGGCGAGACCGCCAGCTTTCAGGCCAGCTGCGCCGACGCGGACAACGACCTGCCGCTGACCCACGCCTGGGACTTCGGTGACGGCCAGACCAGCGTCGAGGCCGAGCCCCAGCACGCCTTCGCCGCCACCGGTCGCTTCGAGGTGAGCTACCAGTGCAGCGACGTCCGCGGCGCATCGTCGGCACCCGTCACGCGCAGCGTGCAGGTGACCAACGCCGCGCCGACCATCACCTGGATCGACCCCTCGGACGGCGCCGTGCTGCTCACCGGCACCGAACTCACTCTCGCCGTCGAATGCAGCGACGCCGACGACCCCGGGTCGCCGGGCGTCGAGTGGACGCTGGATGGGCAGCTGGTGGCCGGCAGCGGCGCGACGCGTCACCTGCCGCTGGTGTCCGCGACCACCCACCACATCGCGGTGCACTGCAGCGATCCCTGGGGCCTCACGGACAGCGCCCAGCGCACCGTGCAGGTCGAGGACCCGCCGGTCGCGCTCTACCTTTCGACCGAGAACCAGGTCGAGTACAAGCAGGTGCTGTGGGCGGCGGCGCCGGGCAGCCCGGTCGTGCTCAACCAGGCCCTGTTCGCGCCGGGAGGGCGGGTCGAGAACTTCGTGCTGGCCGCCGGTGACGTGTTCTACGTCGCCGACCACAGCATCCAGGGTCGGCAGCAGCTGTTTTGCGCCAACCTCGCCGATCCCAGCAGCCCGGACGTCGTCAGCGCCCCCGCCCGGCAGGGCAGCGTGGTCAACCTGCTGGCCAGCCCGGACGACCGAGGCTTCGCCTACCGCGTGCAGCAGAACGTCGCCAATCAGTGGGAGCTGTACTGGGTCGACGCCACGCAGGTCCCGCCCACGCCCCGCGTCCTCAACCCGCCCCTGGCTGCGGACGAGAGCGTGTTTGGCTACCAGTTCTCGAGCACCGGGCGCTACCTGGTCTTCTGGACCCACGCCGCAGCCTTCGATATCTACCTCGTCGACCTGCACAGCGGAGGCGCCGCCGTGCGCGTGCTGGACGACGTCGGCTTGCTCGTGCCCCCCGCGGCCTTCTCGACGGACGACGCCTACGCCGCGGTGGGGAGCACCCAGGACGGCCTGGTGCTCGAGCTGGCCACCTTGGAGCAGGCGACACCGAACCAGGCCACCTTCTACAGCAACACGCGCGCCTACCTTTCGGGTTTCGCCTTCGTCGGTGGTCAGCCACTGCTCGCCTACGTGGCACGCACCGGCACCATCCCGACCCTGCGCGTGGTTGATGCTGCCGCGGCCCTGGCCGCGTCCAGCGAGCTCAATGTCGAGGTCTTCAGCGCCGCTTCCGTCGCACAGTCGGGCGGCGACCTGCCGCTGCGCGTGTGCGGCGACGAGGTGGTGTTCTCGGCCAAGGTCAACACGAGGTTCGAGCAGCTGTATCGTGTGAATCTGACGGCCTGGGTCGCGGCTTACCGTGCCAGCCCGGGCAGCCAGACCGCGCCGGTCCAGCTCAACCCCACCTACACGGGCAGCGAGACCTCCTACCTGCGGCTCTCGGCCTGGAAGCCTGACTGCTCGGGCATCGCCTACATCGCCAAGATCGACCACGACGCGGAGCCGACCACGCCCGAGCAGGAGACGCTGCTGTTCGTCGACTGGCCGCACGCCGGCGCGCCCACCCGCGTCTCGGACAGCGGCAGCTTCGTCACCGGCGGCGCCTACCCCGACCTCGCCTTCGCGCCCGACGGGCAGACGCTGATGTGGGGTGTGTCCGATGGGCCCCGGCGCGCCTGGGTGAGCCCCGTCGACACGCCGGCCCCGACCCTGGTGGCGGCGACCCTGGATGGCGCGATCGATGAGGCGCTGTGGCTGGACAGCCACACGCTGCTGCTGTCGGTCACCGCGGGTGCAGATGCGGGCCTCTTCCGCTGGGACCGCGATGCCCCCTCGACGCCGACCCGGGTCTCACCCGACGTGGCGGACCTCGCATCCTGGTCGCTCACCGTCGACGCCAGCACCGTCGTCTACCGCCGCGACTACAGCGCCACCGCGCGCCAGCTCAACCGGGTCGCGCTGGCCACGCCGGGGGTCGAGGTCAAGATCAACGGCGATGGCACGGCCAATGGCGCCCAGGTGTACCGGGCCGCGCTGGCCAACGCGGGGCAGACCGTGATCTTCGCGGCCGTCAACGACAACAACAGCCAGACCCAGCTGTACGCGGTCGAACCGGACGCGCCCGGCGTGGTCCAGCGGCTGTTCCCGTGGGATCCGGATCCGGCGGTGCTCACCACCTGGTCCTTCGAGGTCCTGCCGGCCACCAACCAGCTGCTGTACCGCGGCTACCAGGATGGCGCCTGGCTCCTGTTCCAGACCCCGCTGGACACCCTCGGACCGCCGGTTCAGGTCGACCTCGCGCCGGCCACGGCCGTGTTCGAGCTGCTGGCCACCTCCCCCAGCGGCGAGCACGTGCTGTTCCACGGCGTCAGCGGGAGCACCAGGCACCTGTACCTCAAGAGCCTGACCCGCAACGAGCCAGCGGTCGAGCTCAGCGCCGCGACGGTGGCCTCCTCGTACACACATCAGTTCTCGCCCTCGGGGCGCTACGTCGCCTTCGTCGCCAGCGGCAGCCCGGCCCGCGCCTTCCTCGCCGACACCGCGGACCTGGCCAGCGGCGCGGTCGCCCTCACCCCAGCCGCGCTGCCGGACCACCTGCCCCTCTCCATCGAGAACGGTACCCCGGTGTCGACCCAGGGGAGCCGCCAGGTCGTGTTCTCGCCGGACGAGGCCTGGGTGTACCTCGCCTACGACGAGACCTACGCCGCGCACTTGAAGATCGTGCGCAAGCCACTGCCCGCGCTCGACGTCGAGACGGTGGTGAACGGGCCTGTCGTCGACGGGGACGCGATCGCCACCTGGGCGCTGAGCGGCGACGGTGGCCACGTCGTCTACCAAAAGCGCAGCTTCGATGGTCAGACCAGCACGGCGGACCGGCTCTACGTCGTCGACGTGGACGCCAGCGTGGGCAGCGAGCGCTTGCTGGGCCCGGCCTTCCCGCATGGCTCGCCGGGCGTCCAGAGCTACCAGCTGCTGGGTGGCTTCGTGGCAATGCGCGCCACCGACGCCCCTCCCAGCGGGACCAACCTGCACCTCGCGGCTCTGGACGGCGCGACCCCGGCGTGGACCGTCAACGCCGCGCTGACCAGCGAGAACTATCTGGCGTTCCTGGGGGTCTCCACCATCGGCGCCGCCACCTACGTGGCCTACACCGCGCAGCAAGACGGGGACGCGGCAGCGCGTGTCTACATCGCGCGCCATGATGGCGAACAGGTGCGGCGGGTCGCCGTCAGCCCGGGTTCACCGGACAGCCCGCACGCCGCGGTCTCGGCCGACGGGCGCTGGCTGTGGTCGGTGCACGCCGCGGCTGGCATCAGCGATGGCCTGCATGTCACGGCGCTGTCCGATCCGGCGGCGGCGCGTCTGCGCATCGGCGGCGTGCCCATCGCCAGCGGCATGGCCGACCTGCCATCGGCCAGCCTGCCCTGAGCCGGGTGGCGTAGGTCGCCGTGCCCGGGCTGCGGGGTTCGACTCAGCGGGAGTCGTCGCCGGGTGGGGTGTAGCGGACCTCGACGATGGTGAACAGGGTCTCGCCCTTGGGCCGCTTCACCTTGACCTCGTCGCCCTCTTCCTTGCGCAGCAGGGCGCGCGCCATGGGCGAGTTCATGCTGATGTAGCCGCGGTCGGCGTCGCTCTCGTCCGGGCCGACGATGCGGTAGGTGGCCTCGTTGCCGTCCTCGTCCTCGAGCGAGACCCAGGCGCCGAAGAAGACCCTGTCCTGCTGCCGGGGCACCTCGGTGACGACGGTGAGCTGGTCCAGGCGCTTGCTCAGCCAGCCCAGGCGGCGGTCGATCTCGCGCAGGCGTTTTTTGCCGTAGATGTACTCGGCGTTCTCGGAGCGATCGCCCTGGGCCGCGGCCTCGCCGACCTCGCGCGTGACCTTGGGGCGCTCGACTTTCCACAGGTACTCGGCCTCGCGCGCCAGCCTCTGGTGCCCCTCGGGGGTGATGTAGACGGTGCTCTTTTCGTCCAAGGGACTCACGCTTCGTCGGAGATGCGCTCGATGCGCGCGCCCAGTCCCACCAGGCGTTGCTCGATGGCTTCGTAGCCGCGGTCGATCTGCTCGACGTTGAGGATGCGGCTCTGGCCCTTGGCGGCGAGGGCGGCGATGAGCAGCGCCATGCCGGCGCGGATGTCGGGACTCGACAGGGTGGCTGCGGAGAGCGGTGACGGGCCAACCACTACCGCGCGGTGTGGATCGCACAGCACGATGCGCGCACCCATCGAGATCAGCCTGTCGACGAAGAACAGGCGGCTTTCGAACAATTTTTCGTGGATGAGCACGGTGCCGCTGGCCTGGGTCGCGGTGACCAGGGCGATGGACGTCAGATCCGCTGGAAAACCCGGCCACGGTGCGTCGTCGATCTTGGGGATGGCGCCACCGAGGTCGGCCTGCACCTCCAGACGCTGGCCGCCGGGCACCAGCAGATCCTCTCCCTCGCGCACGGTTCGCACACCCAAGCGTCTGAAATCCATGAGTATTTTACGCAGGTCCGTGCCGCCCACGCCGCGGATACGCAACTCACCGCCGGTGACTGCGGCCAGGCCCATGAAGGAGCCGATCTCGATGTGATCGGGACCGATGCGGTGCTCGACCTCGCCGTGCAGCGCGCCACCTTGCACCCGCAGCACGTTGCTGCCCACGCCGTCGATGCGTGCGCCCATGGCCTGCAGCAGGTGACACAGACCCTGCACGTGGGGCTCGCAGGCCGCGTTGTAGATGATGGTCTCGCCCTCGGCGGCAGCCGCGGCCATGACCGCGTTCTCGGTCGCCATGACGCTGGCCTCGTCGAGGAAGATCTCGGCGCCCTTGAGCGGGCCGCGCACGCTGAGCACGTACTCGGCACCCACCTCGATGGTGGCACCGAGAGCGGACAGGGCGAGCAGGTGCGTGTCGACGCGGCGGCGTCCGATGCGATCGCCCCCCGGGCGCGGCAGGCGGATGTGACCGCGACGTGCCAGCAGCGGCGCTGCCAGCAGGAAGCTGGCGCGGATGCGTGCGCAGAGCTCGGGGTCGGGCTCCTGATCGCCGAGGCTTCGCGGGTCGATGCGGACCGTGTGGGGGTCGAGCCAGTCGACGTGCGCACCGAGCTTCTCGACGATGCTGATCTGCCAGCGCACATCGCCGATGCGAGGCAGGTTGCGCAGGGTGACCGGGCCCGAGGCGAGCAGGGTGGCGGCCACCGCGGGCAAGGCCTCGTTCTTGTTGCCTGCGGGCACCACGGTGCCCTGGATGGGCGCGCCGCCCTCGACCACGAATTCGATCACGCTGTTGCTCCTTGCGTCAGGGCCGCTCCGTCGACGGCGAGCCGAACGTTTGCGCGTGCTGTGCACTGTAGCCAACCTGCGCCAGCGTGTCATCTAGGGGTCGCCGACTCGACCGGGCCAGCGGCCGGTCCCTGCCGGTCCTGCTCAGGGTCTTTTTCCTGGCGCGATCCTCTTCCCCTCGTCGTTGCGGCGGAGTAGCGTGCCCCCGCTTTTGTCGTCGCTGCGGCGGCGGCACGGAGAGCGAGAATGTCCATGGACTACGCGCAGGTCGGTCTCAAGGTCGGGCTCGAGGTGCACCAGCAGCTGCTCACCGAGCGCAAGCTGTTTTGCCGCTGCCCGGCCGGACGCTACACCCGCACCCACGACGGCGAGGTGCTGCGCCACATGCGGCCCACCCTGAGCGAGCTGGGCAGCTACGACGGCACCGCGCTCATGGAGTTCAAGACCAAGAAGAACATCATCTACCTGCTGCACAAGGACAACGTCTGCACCTACGAGATGGACGACACGCCGCCCTTTCTGGTCAACCAGCAGGCCATCGACATCGCCATCGAGCAGTGCCTGATGCTGGGCTGCGACATCGTCGACGAGGTGCACATCGCCCGCAAGCAGTACCTCGACGGCAGCATCCCCACCGGCTTCCAGCGCACCGCCATCGTCGGCGTCAACGGACGCTTGCCCTTCGCGGGTCGCGAGCTGTCCATCATCCAGGTCAGTGTCGAGGAGGACTCGTGTCGGGAGGTCGAGGATCGCGGCCACCTGATCGTGTGGCGCGCCGATCGCCTGGGCATGCCCCTCATCGAGACGGTGACCGGACCCGACCTGCGCACTCCTGACGAGGTGGCCGAGGCCATCCTGCTGGTGGGCCGGGTGTGCCGCTCCACCGGCCACGTGCGTGTGGGCCTGGGCGCCAGCCGCCAGGACGTCAATGTCTCCGTGACCGGCGGCACCCGCGTCGAGATCAAGGGTGTACCCAAGGCCTCGTGGGCACCACGGCTGGTGCACTGCGAGGCGGTGCGCCAGGTCAACCTGCTGGGCCTGCGCGATGAACTCGCGCAGCGTGGATTCAAGACCGAGGCCGACCTGCAGCTGCGCTCGGTGGACATCACCCAGCTCGTCGACGCCAGCGAGCTGACCATGCTGCATCGCGAGGAATGGGAACGCTGGGTCGAGACCAGCGGTCGGCGCGCCGGCTTCGAGCTGGGCCGGGGCGACTACTGCGTGCGCGCGGTGCGCCTGGTTGGCCTGCAAGGCACCCTGAGCTGGCCCACCCAGCCCGACCGGACCTTTGCCAGCGAGCTGGCCGGGCGCATTCGCGTCATCGCGGGTCTCGACCAGCAGCCCGTGCTCATGCACAGCGAGAAGTGGCCCGAGCACCACGGCTCGGTCCGCCTGCTCAAGGAGATCCGGCGCCGCCTGCGCTGCGGTCCCCAGGACAGCATCGTGGTGGTGTGGGGACCCCACGACGACACCCTGAGCGCGGTCGAGGAGATTCGCCTGCGCTACATCGACGCCCTGGCCGGTGTGCCTGCCGAGACGCGTCAGCCCTTCGTCGACGGCAGCACGGACTTCGAGCGCATCCTGCCCGGCCCCGATCGCATGTACCCGGACACCGATAGCCCACCCACCCGGGTGCTGCGCGAGCGGGTCGAGGGTCTGCAGCGCGGTTTGCCCGAGCCTCCCTGGACGCGCGAGCAGCGCTACAGCGAGGCCAGGCTGCCGCTCCCCGTGCTGCGCTTTTTGATCCGGCGTGGGGGCGCGGCGCTGGTCGACGAGGTGGTGCGCGTCACCGGCGCGGACCTGCGCTGTGCGGGGCTGTTCTTCGGCGCCCAGCTCAAGGGGCTCGGGCGCAGCGGTGTCGACATCCCCAAGATACCGGTGGGGCGCTGGTGTGAGCTGTTCACCGCTTTTGCGGCGCAGCCCGTGCTGTGGCAGGCCTGGCAGCCCATGGTAAGGGCCCTGGCGGCCTTCACGGATGCCAGCGTCGACGATCTCATCGCGCGCCAGGGCCTGGGCACGGCACCCGAGGACTGGCACCAGCATGTTCAGCGAGGCGTCAAGCAGGCGCGGATCGAGAGCTACGATCCGGGTGATCGCGGCCGACTGCACCGCCTGGCCCTGGGGCGCTGCATGGATCTGCTGCGCGGGCGCGTCGACGCTCGCGAGGTGAGCGAGGCCGTGAAGGCCGCGATCGAGGTGAGCGCATGACGACCGCCGATGCACTGAAGGGGTACCGGGGTCGGGCCCGGGAGCGCTTGACCGAGCTGGGCGTGCGCGTGTGGAGCGATGTGCAGCTCACCAACGACGCGGGCAGCGTGTTCGAGGGCGTGATCCTGCCGCGCAGCGTGACCTTCGACGACCTGCACGTCGTGCTCAAGCTGAAGACAGGCTACAACGTGGGCGTTCACGTCGACCGCATCACCAAGGTGACCGAGGTCGGATACAAGGAAGCCCACTACAAGATTCCCGAGCAGGAGTTCCCCAGGCGCGACAACCTGCCCAGCGTGACGCTGCTCGGCACCGGCGGCACCATCGCCTCGCGCCTGGACTACCGCACCGGCGCGGTGATCCCGGCCTTCACACCGGGTGAGCTGTATGGCGCCGTGCCCGAGCTGGCCGACATCTGCAACCTGACCACCAAGAAGCTGTTCGGGGTCTTTTCCGAGAACATGGCGCGCGAGGAGTACATCACCCTGGCGCAGGCCATCGGCGACGAGATCGCGGCCGGCGCCGACGGCATCGTCATCGGCCACGGCACCGACACCATGGGTCATACCGCGGCCATCTTGTCCTTCATGGTGCAGGAGCCGCCGGTCCCCATCGTCATGGTGGGCAGCCAGCGCTCCAGCGACCGGCCATCGTCGGACGCGGCGCTCAACCTGATCCACGCGGTCAACACCGCGGCCTACAGCGACATCGCCGAGGTCATGATCAGCATGTTCGGTCCGACCTCGGACCGCTACGGCCTGCTGCATTGCGGTACGCGCTGCCGCAAGATGCACAGCTCGTATCGCTCGACCTTCCGCACCGTCGGCGACATCCCTCTGGCCACCGTCAGCCGCGATGGCTTCACACCCATCACCGAGATCTACCGCCACCGCGACAAGACGCGGCGGGTGAAGATCGACGCGGTGTACGACGACCGCACCACCATTCTCTATTACTACCCGGGCATGCACCCCGACCTCGTCGACGGCCTGGTCGAGAAGGGCTATCGCGGCATCGTCATCGCCGGCACGGGTCTGGGCCACATCAACAAGCCCCTGTACCCAGCCATCAAGCGCGCGGTGGACGCCGGTGTGCACGTCGTCATGACCGTGCAGACCCTGTGGGGCTACGCCCAGATGTACGTGTACGAGACCGGCCGCGAGCTGCTGAACCTGGGCATCGTGCCCCTGGACAACATGCTCCCCGAGACCGCGCTGATGAAGCTGAGCTGGGTGCTCGGGCACGAGGGCCTGTCGCGCGACGAGGTCGTGCGCATGATGCAGACCTCGATCAACCGCGAGATCACGCCCCGCGAGCCACACAACGGCTACCTGATCATGCAGGGCGGCCTGCCCGAGATGGACGAGTACATCGCCACCCACTGGAAGTGACCGGGAGACCGCGAGGCTGCCTCGCGATCAGTGCACCGAGCAGCTGATGCAGGGATCGTAGGCCCGCACCAGCATCTCGCACAGCAGCGTGGCCTTGCTGTCGTCGACGCCCTGCCCGGCCAGCCAGGGTGCGAGTGCTTGCAGGTCGAGGTGGATGTTCTTGTTGTTCTGGGTGGTGGGGATCACGCAGTCGGCCTTCTGGATGCATCCTTCGCCGTCGATCTCGTAGCAATGGTAGAGGATGCCGCGCGGTACCTCGACCGCGCCCACGCCGCGGCCAGCGCGAGGCTGCACCGGCACCTGGATCTCGCCCCGGGGATTGGCCAGCACCTCGTCGATGAGGCGGATGGTGTCGTGGGTGACGTGCACGCACTCGACCAGCTGCGCCACGCTGTTCATGTAGGGGTTGTGGCAGACCGGCTTGAGCCCAAGCACGGCCGCGGTTTGCCGCGCCTCGTCGTGCAGCAGCGCGAAGTTGTTGTTGATGCGTGCCAGGGCACCCACCCCGAAGCTCGGCCGTGACAGAGAACACCACTTGCTGGTGTTGTCGTCGGTGACCACCTCGTTGGTCATGGCCAGGTACTCGGGCTCCTGCTTGAGCACGCCGTCGCTGGAAACCAGGTCGCCGCCAATCCAGGGGAAGCTGGCCGTGCCCTTGAGCGACACCCACTCGGTCTCACGCACGAAGTCCGGGATCGCGAAGGTGCTGAACAGGCCCACCACCGTGGCCTCGAGATCGGCCAGCGAGCTTTCGAGCTGATCGCGCAGGCGCTTGAGGGTGTCGCCATCCGGGCGCCGGGCCACGCCTCCGGGAACCAGCGACACGGGGTGGGTGGTGCGGCCTGCGATCACGTCGCACAGCTGGTTGGCCATGCCCTTGAGCTGGCGCGCCAGGTGAAACACCTCGGGGTTCTTCTCCTGGAGCGGGAGCGCCGAGGGCAAGCCCAGGAAGTCCGGCGCGGCCAGGAAGAACAGGTGCAGGTAGTGGCTCTGCAGGGTCTCGCCATGCTTGGCGAGCAGCCGCAGCGTGTCCGCCAGGGGTGGGGTCACGATTCCCATCGCGTGCTCGGTGGCGCGCAGGCTGCACAGCGCGTGCCCGATCGAACAGATGCCGCAGATGCGCGCGGTGAGCTGGGCCGCGCTCGAGAAGTGCTTGCCCCGCAGCATGACCTCGAAGTAGCGGGGGGTCTCGACCACCTCCCAGCGCGCCTCGACCAGCTGTCCATCCCGGACCTGAACGTGGATGTTGCCGTGGCCCTCGACCCGAGCCAGGTGATGCACATCGACGTTGAGATCGACCTTCATGCGCTCACCTCGTGCTCGGGACTGCCCATCCTGGTGGCGGGTGGCTGCGCCGTGAAGCCGCCAAAGAACCCCAGACGCTCGCCAAGTTCCGTGGTGGAGAACCCCCTGTCCAGGGCGATGCGGCAGAACTCGTCGACGTTGGCTTCGTCGCTGGGGCCGCGGCAGCCCCAGCACGCCAGGCCGCCGGCGGGACAGGGCGCATCGCAGCCGCCGCGGGTGATCGGACCCAGGCACAGCTGACCGCGGTCGAAGGCGCAGGTCACGAAACGTTGCTTGCACTCGACGCAGACCGGGTGGCGCGGGAAGCGAAAGGGGACGCCCCACACCAGGTGCTGCACGATGCGCTCGACCTCGCGCTTGCTCACCGGGCAGCCCGGTATGGCGAGGTCCACCGCCACCACCTCGTGCACCGCGCGCACGGTCGTCGTGGGTTTGGGGTGATCGCCGTACACGATGCGGTTGGCCTCGTCCAGGTCATAGGCGTTCTTCTGTCTGGCCACCCCGCCGAAGCAGGCACAGGCGCCCAGGGCCACCAGGGTCTTGGCGCGCGCGCGCACCCGGGTGAGGCGTTCCACCTCGTCCGCGCGGGTGATGGCGCCCTCGATGAGCGCCACGTCGTAATCGTCACCGTGGGCCGAGCTCACCTCGCGAAAGTCCACCACCTCGATGAGGTCGAGGAAGTGGTGCAGGCTGTCCTCCTTGTTGGCCAGCTGCAGCTCGCAACCCTCGCAGGAGGTGAAGTCGAACACCGCGATCTTGATCTTGTTGGGCGTGATCCCCAGGTAGCGCATGCCTGAACCTCGTCGAGAGACGGTGCTATCAGATCGCTTCTTTCAGGTTCATCACGGTCCAGAAATCGAACACCGGACCGTCCTGGCACACATAGGTCGACCCCACGTTGCAGCGGCAGCACTTGCCCATGCCGCAGTGCATGCGCCGCTCCAGCGACACGAACATGCGATCCATGGGCATGCCGAGCTGGCTCAGCCGCTGGCACACGAACTTGAACATCACCGGTGGTCCGCACACGATGGCGTAGGTGCGCGCCATGTCCAGGTCGAGGCCGTCGAGCAACTTCGTCACCATCCCGACGTGCCCCGTCCACTGCGGCGTCGGTTTCTCGACCACGATGTCGAGCTGCACGCCGTCGACGCGGCGCCACTGCTCGTACTGGTAGTCGAACAGCAACTCGTCGGGCTCGCGGGTGCCGTACAGGATGTGCACCTGCTCGTAGTCCGAGCGGTTCTCGGTGACCGCGTAGATGGGCGCGCGCAGCGGCGCCAGCCCCAGGCCGCCGGCAATGAGCAGCACGCTGTGGCCCTTCATCTTGTCCAGGGGAAAGTGCGAGCCAAAGGGTCCGCGGAGGCCGACCCGGGTACCGCGCCGGGCCCGATGCAGCACGCTGGTGACCAGGCCAGCGTTGCGGATGCACAGCTCGAGGTAGCCCTTGTGGGACGGCGAGCTCGAGATGGAGATGGCCACCTCGCCGTAGCCTGGCACCGCGACCATCACGAACTGCCCGGGCAAGAAGCCAAAGCGTTGCCGCTCCTGATCATCGTCGATGCGAAGGTGAAACAGCTTCTCCTTGTCGGTGAGCGGGACGATGGAGGTGATGGTGGCCGGGTACAGGCGGTCCACGTGCTTGAGCCGGCTGCGCCGGTTGTAGTCCACCGGCTCGAGCATCTCGGTCTCGCGCTTGATGTCGAAGGCGTGCAGCACCGGAGTGTGGGGGGCCGAGGGCGGGGTCCCGGGCTCGCGCGGCGTGGAGCTGTTCATGTGCGATCCTCGTCTTGCAGGTCGCGGATGACCTCGGGCGGGTTGATGCCGGCCAGACAGGCGCGACTGCAGCGGCCGCAGCCCACGCACTTGGGCTCCTCGAAGCTCTCCACGAAGCCGCGGTGCTGGTGGTAGTAGCGGTACTTGAGCCGCGTGCCGCTCTTGGGCCTGAAGTTGTGGCCGCCCGCCACCTCGGCGAAGTCGATCAGGTTGCACGAGTACAGCTGCTTGACCCTGGCGCTGCTGCCGTGATCCAGGGCCACGCGCTCGTGGACGCCGTAGCAGTAGCAGGTGGGGCAGACCATGGCGCAGGCTCCGCAGCTCAGACACTTCTGCCCCCAGCGCGTCCACACCTCGCTCTCGAACTCGATGTCGAGCAGGTTGGGCAGGTTCTCGGTCTGCACCACCGTGTCGAAGCCCTCGCTGTTGTCGCGGCGCACGCGGAGGTACGCGTCGCTGTCCTCCTCGGTCACATCGCGGGGGCCGACCTTCTGCAGCATGGTGAAGGCGCGGTCCGAGGCGATGGCCACGAAGTAGCGGTCCCCGAGATCGGTGAGGAACAGGTCGAAGCCATGGGTCGCGCTGTCCGCGCCCATGGAGCGGCAGAAGCCGCCCTTGCAGGGCTTGTGGTCCAGGCCCACGACGAAGGTGTTGCGCCGCCGCGAGATGTAATAGGGGCTGGGGAAGAAGTCCCGGGCCAGCACCTTGTCCAGCTTGACCAGCGCGTTGATGTCGCAGGCATGCAGTCCGATCAGGGCCCGCGGCTGCAGGCGGTAGCGGATGTCCTGCTCCCAGCCGTCGTCGTCAAAGCGAAAGGTCGACAGGTTCTCCTTGAAGGGCAAGAAGTAGGTCTTGGCCGAGTACTCGGTGGTCTCGTAGTCCAGGTCCAGCGCGTCGAAGCTGGTCACGGGCAGGAACTGGTGAATGGGCTGCCCGTCGCCGCGCTGGCCTATACACCTGGGGCCAATGACCTCGTTGGTGCTCAGGATCAGCTCGACCAGGTTGCGAAACAGCGGCTTGTCCAGCACTCGGAACAGCATGACGAACTCCACCGCGAGTGTGAACCCAGCACATCGTCCCAGGCGACAACCTGCAATGGGCAAATCAATGCATCTGGGCTCGCAATTATTGTGATTCCGATGGCCGATCGTGATGCATGGTACACTGACCGTCATCAGCGTGGAGCAATTGTGACCGCACCCGCTCCCTCGACCCTGTGCCGTGCCCTGGGCATGCTGGGCGTGCTCCTGGGGCTGGCTTGCCCCGGTCCCTCGCCACAGATCGTGTGCCGCGACGATCGCTCCTGCCCGACAGGGTACTTCTGTGCGCTTCCCGAGGGCCTGTGTCATCGTCGGGCGCTGCCCGGGGATGCGAGCGCGGGCGACGTCACTCCTGGCGATGCCTCGGGTCAGGATCACGCAGCCCTGGACAGCGCCGGCGCCGACCTGCTGACCGCCGATGCAGCCAGCACGGATTCGTCCCTGGCCGACGCCAGTGTGGACGAGACGGGTGGCCTGGATCGATCCCCCGCCGATGTCACGACCGCGGATTCCTCGGGCAGCGATGTCCTCGCTGGCGACGCCGCGGGTGCAGACCTCACCGGCCAGGATGGGGGTTCGCCGCTCCCCCGCATCGCGGGTTTGCAGGCGGTCCCGGCCTCGGTGATCTACGGAGCCAGCACCGAGATCCGCTTCACTCCGCACGACGCCACGCAGTGCACGATCGACCAGGTCGCGGTGCTCATCAACGCGGGCGGGCAGGTCCAGCACAGCCTGGCACCCAGCGCCACCCGTCACATCGAGGTGTGCTGCACGGGGCCCGGTGGCCAGGTCTGCGCCAGCGTCGAGGTCGCGGTCGAGTGCACCAACCCGCAACCCGTGAACGGGCCTGTGATCATCCACGATGCGGCCGAGCTCGTGGAGCTCGGAAACTCCGTCTCGGGCTGCTGGAGGGTGCAGGGCCACCTGACCATAGGGCCCAGTGCCAGCCTCTTCGACCTGGCCCCTCTGCGGGGCCTGGTCGAGGTCACGGGCACGCTGGACATCACCGACAACGCCGACCTGTCACACCTCACCGGGCTCGAGGCCCTGCACACCGTGGGCGGTGCGCTGTACCTGGGGCACTATGACAATGCGCAGGGGGTTCACCTGGGCAACGACTCGCTGCAGGACGTCCACGCCCTGAGTGGCCTGCGCCAGATCGGCGGCTCGCTCACCGTGCAGCTGTCGCCGGAGCTCGGCAGCCTGCACGGCCTCGAGGAGTTGCAGACCCTGGGCGGTCACCTGCTGGTGCAGCACTGCAACGACCTCGGCGATGTGCGGGCCCTGCACCGGCTACAGAGCATGGGCGCCTACCTCTGGCTCGAGGACCTGCCCCGGCTGACCAGCCTGGAGGGCCTGCAGAACGTGAGTCAGGTGGGCACGGACCTGGGGCTGGTGAGCCTGCCACAGCTCACGGATCTGCGCGCACTCGAGTTCCTGCACGCAGACCTGCACAGCCTGTACGTGACCAGCTGTCCGCTGCTGCAGGACCTCAGCGGACTGCAGAACCTGCGCATCTCGCAGTGGCTGCAGATCCGAAGCAACGACGGCCTGGTCACCCTGCAGGGCTTGCCGCAGACCGTCAGCGGCGTGCTCACCCACGTCGAGATCTACGATCATCCCCTGCTGCAGAGCCTGGACGGCCTGGACAGCCTGGTGCACGTGCGCCTGGACCCCGCCCGCGTCTGCACCCAGGCCCGCCGCACAGCCAAGAGCTGCGCCGGCATGCTCGCGATCCATGACAACGCCAGTTTGCCCGGGCTCGAAGGGTTGAACGCCCTGACCCAGGTCGACGACTCCCTGGTCATCGAGGACAACGCCCGCCTGCAGCAGGTGGTCGCACTGAACGCCGTGCTGCACATCGGCGGCGAGCTCAGCGTGCAGCGCAACCCCCAGCTCATCAGCCTGGACGGGCTGCACCAGGTGGGCGAGATCGCGGCCGGCGTGATCATCGAGGATAACGACGCCCTGCTCGAGCTCGCCGGTCTCAGCGGCCTGGCGGTCCTGGGTGGTGAGGTCGGGCAGACACCCGACCTGTACTCCGGGGGCCTGGTCATCAACGGCAACCTGGTGCTGCACGATCTCGGGCTGCGTGCGGATTGCACCTTTGCAGGCAGCTTGTTTCAGATCACCAACAACGCCGCCCTGCCAACGGCCACGGCCTCGGCTCTGTACAGCGACTGGTGTGAGGGGACCGGGTTGAACTGTCCGTTTGCGCTGATCGCGAACAACGGGCCGTGAGCGGCAGTGGCAGGGCGTCGGCTTCTGCGATCAGCTCGCACTTTGATGCAGCACGCGGTCGGCCTCGGCCTTGGCCGCGTCGAGGCGAGCCAGGGCTTCCTTGAGGGCGCGCTTGGATTCGGCGTTGTGCGCTGTCTGGTGCTGCTTGAGGGCCGCGAAGTAGGCATTCTCGGTCTCGGTCAGGAGGTCGATCAGCTGGTCAAACATGGCGTCCTCCTCTGTCCTGTCTCGCGTTTCCCGCTTGTGTACTTCAACGCACCGCGTGCTCGAAAATTTCATTCGCTCGCATCGTCTCCATCTTGTGCAAGCTGGGGGCCAACGCGTGCCAGCCGCCGAAGTTCTGCTAAAAGACTATTAATATTATAGTTTTACTGGAGAGCGGCGAGTTCGCGAGGCAAAGGCGCGTGCTGCACAATGCGACAGTTTTGCATCACAATGGCGGTGATGGCGCCCACATTGTGATGCAAGTGCGCGCGCATACGTTTGATTTCTGGGATCTGTTTTTTGCAGCAGGTGAGGCCAGAAGTGGGCAGCCGGACAGGGCGGGCGCTCAGCCGCCGTACTGCCAGTGCCAGGGCTCGCGTGGAATGGTGCTGAAACCGTACTTCGAGGCGTTCTCGCGCAGCCAGTTGAGGCCCTTGCTGTTGACGTCGACGTCGACGGCCAGTCCCCATCCGTGCTTGCTGGTGCCGGGCGTGGCAGCCAGACCGCCGTTCTTGTACAGACCCTTGCGCCGCGCCACGTCGACCTGGGCCTCGTAGGAGCGATAGGAATCGGTGACGCCGATGTTGACGCCGGCCTTGCGCGCGTCGGCGGCCATGCGCTGGAACGCCGCCGCAGCGGGACGCGCCAGGCGGTGATTGCCGACACCGATGGGGGACAGGGCCGAGCGTGGGATGCGCCCGTTGCCATACTTCTTGAGATCTGGCGGCACGCCACCACTCGTCCCCGAGCTGCCCGAGGTGCTGGTCGACTTTGGCCGCGGCGCGTCCACCCCGTCGCCCGAGCCGGTTGGCGCGCTCTTGGCCAGCATGCTGGTGCCCGGAGCCGCGCTCATGCCGTGCAAGGCAGCCCAGGTCTGCTGTCCGACCTTGCCGTCCACCTGCAGGCCCTTCTTCTGCTGGAACTGGCGCACCGCAGCCTGGGTCTTGGGTCCGAAGATGCCGTCGCTGGGGCCCGGGTCAATGCCGTTTTGCTTGAGCAGGTTCTGCAGTTCCTTGACCTCGGTCCCGCGCGCGCCGCGGCCCAGCATGTGATGGGTCTTCAGCGTGTCGGCAACGCTGGCAGAGCTGGCGGGGGTGCGCGAGGCGTTGCGGGTGGCGGTGGCATTGCTGACGGTGGTCATGTCCTGCTCTCCTGGCGCGTTCGGTGTGTCTCTATGGAGGAGTTATCGCTCCCAGGTCGCCCGAGGTCGCGTCCATATGCATCGGTCAGTTGACGGATGGGGCTCGCGATGTGAGCGGAATCACTGCTGACGCAGCTCGACGCAGAGGCCACTGACACATGTCGTATGGGTGGGGCAGCCCTGGCCGCAGGCCACCCGCTCGCAACGGTTGGAGCTACTGCAACCATACATGGATACGGGGCATTGTCCGTTGATGCAGTCGGCCGCTCGACACAGCCCCGTGCCCGTGCAGGTCATCCCCGGCGGGCAGTCGGATTCGCCCGCGCACTCCAGGGCGCAGGCCCCATACTGCGAGCAGATGGCCAGACCCGGGCAGTGGATCTCGGATCCGCAGGGGCTGCACACACCACCCGGGATGCTGCGCGAGCAGGATCCGGGTCCACTCGGGCAGTCGCCATCCACCGAGCACTGGCCCAGCGGGAGGTTGGCCCAGGGATCGGCGCCTGCATCCGCGCCTGCCGTGGCGTCTGCTGCAGGGCTGCCATCGTGGGACGCGAGGGCATCTCCGGGCGAGGCCGCATCGCCCGTGGTGACAGCATCTGTCGCCGGGGCGCCGTCCGCCTGCGAGGTTGCATCCGCTGGCACGGCCCCATCGGTGACCGGCGCGCTATCCATGCCCGATGCCGCGTCCCGGGGAGCGAGGTCCACGCCGGGATCCTGATCAGACACGGCGAGGTCGAGGACCAGGATGTCCTGGTGGGCCGCATCGATCTGCAGCGCACCGTCCGCGGTCGAGGCATCCTGCACATCGACCGGCGTCGGACATCCGCTTGCCAGGACCAGGGCCGACAACAACCAGGGAATCTGCCTCTTCATGCACGCCTCCGCGCCGATGGGAGGCCTGACCATAGCACGGCGCCACAGCGGGCTCGCAGGCTGGCCAAAGCGCCGGTCTCCACGGTACAAGAAGGACCATGAGTCGACGCATCAGCGGCCTGCGCACGTCCACAGCTCGCCTGACACCACCTACCCGTCGCGAGAGCAGCTGGGCCACGACCCACGACCACCTCACACCTGACAAGGTCGCCAGCGATCGCATGGACAGGGGGCCGACCCGGACCCGCTCGACCTCGCCCAAGACCCGCGTGCCGACCCGGCACCCCGGCGAGTCGCGACAGGACTTCGTGCTCCGGGCCTTGAGGGAATCGCAGCGCACGGTGTCCAGGCTGGACCCCCAGGCTGCTGCCACCAAGCTGGACCGGCTGGAGCAGAGCCCCTTCGTGTTCTTTCGCGGCACGGCCTTCTTGTTTTACGCCGACCTCGCCAAGAGCGAGCGGCACAGGCCCGCGGTGCTGTGCAATGGCGACGTGCACCCCCTCAACTTCGGCACCATGCCTGGTCGCGATGGCAAGCCCGTGTTCGGCCTCAATGACTTCGACGAGGCCGCGGTGGCGCCCTTCAGCTTCGACGTCAAGCGAGGCGCCACGGGCTTTCAGCTGCTGGCTGCCGAGAAGGGGCTGTCGCCGGCCGAGCGCGGCAAGGTGGTGCGGGCCTTCGTCGACGGCTACCTGGACATGCTGGAGAAGGCGGACGGCAGCGACCGCGAGCACAAGGCCCAGACCGAGAAGCGCACCAAGGGCCCGGTCAAGGAGCTTCTCGAGCGCGCCGCCGACGCCTCGCGCACAAAATTTCTCAAGGGCGAGGTCGCGCACGGCCGCTTCGTCGAGGATCCCGAGCTGCTGCCCTGCCGCGAGCGCATCCCCGAGTTCGAGCGCGCCGTGCAGCTCTATGTCGAATCGCTGCCCGAGGACAGACGGCCCGCGGACGGTTTTCTGAAGATCAAGGACGTGGTGCAGAAGCAGGGCAGTGGCACCGGCAGCCTGGGCGCCGAGCGCTACTACGTGCTGGTCGAGGGCCCCGGCAAGAAGGGCAAGGACGACCGCATCCTCGAGCTCAAGCAGAGCCTGCCCAGCGTGCTCGAGCCTTACAGTGGCATGGACGCGATGAGCCTGCGCGCCGGTGGCGCCCGCGTGGCCAGCGCCCACCATGTGCAGGTGGTGCACGGCGATCCCCTGTACGGCCACACCACCCTCGACCGCCGCAGCTTCATGGTGCGCGAGCGCAGCCCCGAGTGGCAGCGCTTCGACGTCGAGGACGGTGACAGCGCGTCACTGAGGCAGTACGCGCGGAGCTGCGGCGAGGCCCTGGCTCTGTCCCACGCCCGCTGTGCCGATCATGCCGAGGACCGCATCCTGGACAGCCTGGAACCGGACCGCTTCACCGACGAGGTGGTGGTTCAGGCTCGCGAGCTGGCCAACAAGGTGGTCGACGACCACGCCCGCTTCGTGCAACTTCGCCGCGACGGTGTGTTCGACCCCGACTGACGCACGACGACGGACCAGTCCCCTCGTGGACGGTGCTCACTCCCTCCCCGCGATCCAGTTCATTGCTTGGGACCGCTTTTGGCGGGCTCAGCGTCCGAGCTCAGTGGGCGTCACCACCTGTCCCGGGGCAAACAGCTCCGCACCGGTGGGGCAAGGCTCGCTCCGGTCCGGGATGTCCAGCCGTGCCCCGGCCGGCACGCGTCGCCCGTCGACGGTGAGCTCGCGGTAGGCACCCTGGCCGCTGTCCAGGTAGTGGAGCACCTGTGAACAGTGCACGGTCGCGATGGTCGAGGGCCACTCCGCCGAGGCCTCGGCCGCCCGCTGCACGATCCAGTAATCGCTTCGCTCGGCGCTCCAGGGCCGCAGGGCTGGGAACTGCTTGGGCGAGCGGGACTCGAAGCTCATGCCGAGGCCGACCACGTGGCCGCCGTCGAGGTGGACCACGTGGTATTTGTAGCTGCCGCAGCAGTATCCTGTCTTGACCACCACGTACTGCTCGCTCAGCCAGCCGACGACCTCGGGCGCACCACCAGCGGGGTTGGCGGCCTGGGGGAGTTCGACCGCGCACGCCGGCGCGCGCTTCTGCTGCATCGCAGCCAGCAGCTCGTCGATCCTGTAGGCGCAGGCGGTGCCGACACCACCGGCCAGGACCCAGCCACTGGCCCCGTCCTGGCCAGGCGAACCACCCAGGTAGACACAGTGGTCAAAGCCCTCGGCGTCGGTCGGCACGGCGAAGTGGCCAACGACCTGGTCCGGCGCCGCGGCATCCGCCAGTGCGCAGCCCGCCCGCGGGTCTTCTTCCTCGCGCACCAGGTAGCGCCGCCCCGCGCTGTCCTGATGCACGCGGCTGCCCGCACGCAGGGCCAGCTCGGTCGAGCCGTACAGTTCCACCACGTCGCCGTGATCCGCGCTCACCATGGGCTGAGCCGTGGTCGAGCAGGCCATCTGGACAAGGGCAGGTGCAGCGACGACGAGGGCCAGGCGCTGCAGGTGCTGGCGAGGCCTTGCGACGGCGTGCCAGGGAAGGGTGGGTTGCTGGATCATGGCGGGATCTCTCTCCGCTTGAAAATTCAGGGTGTGGCAGGGGCGATCTGCAGCGTGTGGCCCGCGGAGTAGGCGGCGAATTCGGGTGCGTACATGGGTTGCACCGTGGCCGGACCGACGCGGAAGGTGCCGGCCATGGCCGCGCGGATGCGGTACTTGAAGGTGTACTCGCCGACGGGCAGGCGCTCGAAGAAGAAGTTGGTGCCGCTGTCGCGGATCTCCTCGTACCAGTACAGGCCCAGGTTCCACTTGTGTCGGCTGGTGTTGTCGACGGGCTCGAAGCCGGCGCCCCGGGGATCCCGCAGGTGCACGTACTCGAGGGCGTGCTTCGAGGTCAGCGAGATCTGCACCTCGACCTCGTCGCCAGGCTGCAGCTTCTGCTTCTCGGCCAGGGGCTTGAGCACCACCTCGCGCCCCGACTTCTCGCGCAGGAAGTACTTCCGGGTCACACCCAAAAAGTCCCCGCGCGCCTCGTCGGGCAGCTTCTCGGTCGAAAAGTGCCAGGTCGAGGAGGCGAACATCACGCCCTTGGTGTCCTTCTCGACCTTCACCGTCGAGGACGTCTTGGGCTTGACGTCGGGTCCCGCGATCACGATCTGGTTCTTCTTGCCCGTGTACTGGTCGGGCTCGAAGACGAAGGTCTTCTCGACGTCACCGACCTGCACATGCGCTTCTTCGCGCACGCCAAGAGCCCCGGTGGCCTTGAGGTAGTGGGCCAGGGAGTACAGCACCTCGGCGGTGGCGCGGGTGCTTTTCCAGTGGTTGAGCTTCTTGTTCAAGAACAGCCACACCACCAGCCCGTCGAGCTTGGGGTTCTGCGGTTCCAGCTCCATCAGCGTGCGCAGGGCAAAGGCGTGGGTCTCGATGGTGTCGTTGTACCACAGCCAGGATCGGTCCTCGGGCGCCCAGTAGGTGCCCTGGTCCTCGCTGGACTTGGCCGAGTCCATGACGCTTTGCCACACCAGACGCGCGTCGCCTGCGCGATCCATACGCTTGAGGGTCAGCGCCAGGTAGCCCTTGAGGTAGGGCGCGTGCTGCTTCCAGTGCTTGAAGCTGAAGTCGAGCATGGTGCGGCGATCGGCGTCGGAGAAGGCACCGCCTGTCCACGCCGTGTCGGGGAAATTGCCTATGGTGTAGTTCAAGAAGCTCACGAACTCCCAGCAGCCGTCGTGGGCCATGCAGGTCTTCACGTCGTCGCTGAGGTAGTGAGCCTTGAGATAGCCAAAGGCGCGCTGCACCACCTGCTGCGGCACGTCGACGCCGAACTCGACGGCCTTGCTCAGACCGTAGACCAGGTACAGGGTGATGTAGGGCGAGGGTGGGCCGCCCGGGAACCAGGGGAAACCACCCGAGGAGGTCTGGCTCTTTTTGAGCTTGCTCAGAGCGCCGTCGCGCTGGGCCGTGGCGATCGTGGGATCCAGCACGCGCAGCAGCTCGAAGCCCGGGTCGCGGCCGCCCTGGGCCTGCTGCAGCCAGGGTGTCTCCTCGAGGGCCATCTTGCGATTGGGATCCGGCGCGTCCCACTGCTCGAGCTGGGTCGAGCGCTCGCTCATCTTCTTGGCCATGGTGGCCACCGCCGGGTACTGGCCATACAGCGAGGTGAGGATGCCCGTCGACACGAAGCGGTTGAGGGTCTGCTCGGTGCACTCGTAGGGGTAGTTGACCAGGTAGGGCAGGCTGTCGAGGACGGCGTAGAACAGCTGCCCGTCGAGGGTGACCACCAGCTGCTCGTCGATGCGGCTGGGGTCGTCGTTCTGCTTGAGATCCTCGAACACCATCTCGCGTCGCGCCTTGTCCTTGAGCACCACGAAGCGCGACTGCATCAGGTGCATGCGGCTGGGCAGGATGGGCAGGGCGCGCTGCTCGCCGTCGACGCGCTTGCCCGCGCGAGCCACCACCTTGACCGCGATGCTGCCGACGCGCGCCGGGGTCTTCAGGGTGAAGCTCAGGTTGCTGCCACCCTGGGGTTTGACCGCAAAAACCAGGCCGCGCGCCTGCTTGGCGTCGAGGCCGAACTCCTTGAGCAGGCTTTCGTTGCTGGCCGGATCGAAGATGTCCAGGTCCAGCTCGCCGCGCAGCTCCTCATCCGAGGCGTTGTTGACCACGACCTTGAGCACGGCCTGGTCGCCCTCGCGCAGAAAGCGCGGCAGGTAGGGCCTGACCATCAGCTCCTTGACCGTGCGGGCCTCCTTCTTCAGCGAGCCCGACATCAGGTCCTTGGTCACAGCGTGCACCCACACGTTCCACGAGGTCACCGAGTCCGGAACCTCGAACCTTATGCTCGCGGTGCCGTCGTCGCCGGTGACCAGGTGTGGCTCGAAGAACGCGGTCTCGGAGAAGTTCGAGCGCACGGGCGCGGCCTCGTCTGCCGGTGGAGGCGGTGGTGGCGGGGGCGCATCGCGTCCGTCTTTGTCTTTCGCGCCGTCGTCGCTGCGCGAGAGTTCTTCGGCCGGGGCCTCGGCCAGTCTCTCGTCGCCGGCCAGGGACTCGGACTTGGCCATGAGCTTGCGCGCCGGAGCTGCCGTCGAGGGCGAGGGAGGCATCAAGCCTTCGCGGTAGCGCCCGCCGTGACCGCCGCGCGCCCCCGGTCCACCAATGCCATAGCCCGACGGGAAGTTGAGTCTGTCGCCGTACAGCGAGGGGTAGCCCGGCGGCGAGCCGAAGCTGTAGCTGCGCACCCAGGTGGCGCCAACCTGCCCGAGGCTGGTGCGCAGACCGACGACACCCGTGTGCGAGGGATAGAGCGCCAGGGGGGAGGGCGGATTGTGGGGGGCAAAGCTGTCGAGGCTGCGGTCGTACATGTAGGCCAGCACCTCGGCGGCGGCCACCGCGCTGTCCTGACCCGCGGGACCCGTGACTTTGACCGTCCAGGTCTCTTTCTGACCCGGTTCCAGCTTGTCGCGGAAGGTCGTGAGCTCGAGGTCGAGTTGCTTGGAGTCCCAGGGGACGAAGATGGAGGCGGACTCCTGGATCAGCTGGTGGTCGTGGACCAGCCACAGGGTCACCCCGAACCCTCCGCGGTCCTTCTCGGTGATGGGGATCTCGATCAGCGCCCCATCGCTGCCAGCCACCATCTCACGGCGCTCGCTGCGCGAGCCGCGGCGAAAGATGTCCACGATCACCCGCTGCTTGTCGAGGCCGCTCAGGGCGAGGATGCGCGCGGTGCCGCCGACCTGCACCGAGCTCGACTCCACCAGCAACAGCTCGGGCAGGTGCAGATCGTGGGAGCCACCGCTGACCACGAACTCGTGGGCCAGCTGGTAGCGCGCGCCGAAGGCGTCCTGGGTCTGGTAGCGCAGGCGATAGGCTCCGGGCTTGAGCATGCCGAGCTCGAGGCCGGAGATGCCCTTGGCATCGTGGCTCAGCTCGCCGCGCGAGATCTCGGCGCCGTCGGACCAGCGTCGCAGCTCGGCCTGGGCAGTGTAGCCGGTGGCCCAGCGCGGTCGCTGGCCGTCGCCCGTGGTGCGCAGGGGCTTGACGTCACCACTGGCCCGGGGCTCGGGCAGGGGCAGGTCGGCAGGGCTCAAGGTCTTGTCCGGCTGGCGCAGGGCCAGCAGGCGCCACGAACCAGGGCCAGCCTGGGGCGCGCCGTCGAGGTCGGTGCGGACCACCCGCAGGTTCACGGCCTGACCGGTGCGCTCGAACGCGTGCTCCTGCTCGACCCGGGCCTCCACCGCGACGAAGCCCAGGCGGAAGGACCGGCTCGCCGTTCGCGTCTCGCCACCCTCGTCGATCACCTCGACGCTGACGCCGTAGCGGTAGGTCACGCCTGCCTGATCGGTGCCGTCGCGCTCGTCCGCGCGCGGGGTGAAGCGCAGGGTGAACGCGCCGCTGTCGTCGAGACTGCTGGTCCCTGCGGCCACGGTCTGCGGTGCACTGCGGTTGCC
Source organism: Pseudomonadota bacterium (assembly GCA_043821645.1). Lineage (GTDB taxonomy): Bacteria > Myxococcota > JACRCW01 > JAFGSX01 > JAFGSX01 > JBDRCO01. Next base: position 54,008 of record JBDRCO010000046.1, read on the forward strand.
GCCCCACCAGCTCCACCACCACGGATACTGCGGTGTGCGCTGTACGCGCCAGCGCACCTGGCCGCTGGTCACGGGCAGGCCAAAGTAATAGCGCGCCTCGCCACGAACCTCTGCCTCGCGATTGAGGCGCAACGCCTCGGCGGGCTCCTTGAGCGTGGCCTCGAAGGTTGGTCGCTTGTACTCCTCGACCTTGATCGCGGCGTAGCCGCTGAGCGACGAGCGCAGCTGCCAGTTGCCGAGGAGGCGTCCGGTCGGGATGTCGAACTCGCCCGAGGCGGTGCCAAAATCATTGGTGGTCAGTTCCTGGGTGGCCACCACCTGATGGTTGGGGTCCATCAGGTTGATGCTGACCTTCCGCTTGGTCGCCACCTTGAACTGACCCTCGTCCTGCTGGCCGCTGTAGACCAGGACCTTGAACTTCAGCTTCTGCAGGGGGCGGTAGATGCTGCGGTCAGTGTACAGGAGCGAGGCGGTCACCTCCCCTGGCTTGCCTGACTGGTAGAAATGATAGGAGCCCGGATCCAGCGCTGCCTCGCCGCCGCTGCGCGCCAGCACGAAGAACGAGTCGCCGGGCTTGCGCACAAAGCGCACCAGGCCATTGGCGCCCGTTCGCTCGCGCGCGACGCTGTGGTGTCGCTTGCGCCAGTCGTACTGGTACAGAAAGACCTCGACACCGGCGCGCGGACGTCCGCTGGAACCGGACACCGCCATCACCTCGAGCTTGTCGCCCGCCTGTTGCTGGGACACCAGCTCGAGGTCGCCGAGGATCACGGGCACGGCCTGGAGCTTGTTGCTGCCGCCGGAGAAGTCCTCGCGAGCCGAGGCGATGATGATGTAGAAGCCCGGCTCGCCCAGGGGTGGCGTGACGAAGCTGCGGTGCATGCGGAAATCGGTGGTGGCCTCGAGCTTCTCGCTCCACTTCTTGAGGGGTTTCTTGTCGACCAGCACCTCGAGCTGACGCTGGTCGAGGTACAGGTTGTAGTCCTGCTGGGATTCGAGGTGGGCCTTGAGGTCTAGGCGGTGGGCGCGGAAGTACAGGGTGGTCAGGTTCTTGTAGGTCACACCCACGGCGCGCCGCTCGACACCGTCCTGGCGCATGGCCTCGAGGTTGTAGTCGGGCAGCTCGATGACGGCGGCGATGTGGCGGCCTCGCTGGCCCCCCACGCTGTCGGGAAAAGCCTCGACGGCCTGCAAGGCGATGCCGCGGGCGCGCACCAGGGCGTCGGGAGCCGGCTCCTCGCGCACCATCTCGGCCAGGGTGGCCATGCCCAGGGCCCACCAGGGTTTGCCGTCGACGCCCTTGAGGGCCGCGCGCAGTGCGTCGCGGAGGCGCGCACGATCCGCGTCGCCGGAGAAATGGCGGTGCAGCAGCTCCAGTCGGGTGCGGCGGGCTTCGAACGCGGCCTCGGGCTCCTGGCGACCCTGGTGCCAGCGCTCGAGGTCATCGAGCACGGCCGCCAGCTTGAGCAGGGGGTGGACCGCGGCGTCGAGCAAGCCCTTGTCGTCGGGCAAGCTCCCCTCGGCGTCGGCAGCGCCGCCACCGATGAGCAGGGGGAGCGAGAGCTGGTAGATCTCGTTCTGGTGTTCGGGGCGCCAGCGTCCGCTGTCCGCGAACTGATCGGCGCGCAGGTAGCTCAGGGTGTCGCGCAGCGTGGGCCGGATGTGTTGCGGATAGTTGTTGCGGGCCACGTACTCGCTCAGCTTCTCGACGGCGGAGGAGCCCAGTTGCTCGCGCAGGGGCCACAGCTCCTGCAGAGCGCGCTGTGCCTCGCTGTGGATCTGCTCGTGGGTCCAGGCCTTGAGGTCCACCGCGGCGGTGGACTCGACCTTCTCGCGCTGGCGGATCTCCCAGCTGTACACCTGGGCGTACTGCTCGAGCAGCGAGGCGTAGTAGAGCGACAGGGTGGTGTGGCTGAGCAGCTCCTCGGGCCACTGCTGTTCGCGCAGGAAGCGCACGCTGGTCTCGTAACCGTGCAGCGCGCTGCGCAGCTGCACCCAGCGGATCAGGCTACGAACCTGCTGCGGGCCATCCTGGGTCTGTCGAGCCTTGGCTAGCAGCTTCTCGACCAGGGTCGAGGCCTCCTCGTACTTCTGCTCGTCGGTCAGGGTGTCGTAGGCCTTCCAGCCTTCCGCGAAGGTCCCGCCGTAGGCTTCCACGGTGGGCATTCCGGCATCCCCTGCAGAGGTACTTCTCGTCGTCATGGCATCCACCTCCTGCGGTCGGGTGTCCACCGTGCTGCGGTTGGCCGAGCACGCCGCCAAGGCGAGCGCGACGATCGCGGGGAGTCCACAGCGCGCAAGATTTCTGGGAGTCATGGTGAGCCCCGATGCGTGGTGATGAGGAGGACCAGGCAACAGGCGCATTGTCCTGGCGTCGGCCTCCGGGTGCAACTGGATGCAACGGATGAGCGATGGCTGCGATCTGGTCGCCGCAACCAAGCTGCCCCCGGTGCCGTCGGGCCGTGTCCGGGAGTGTGGGCGGGCAGCGCGCTCAGAACTGGACGGCGAACAGCCCCTGCACGGTCTGGGCGAACTTGGCCTCGCGGAAGTTCTCGCTCGATAGGGCCAGCTCCTTGCGGTGGCTCAGGCCCTGCCACGGGAACAGGATGCCGTAGGCCAGGCCGGCCACGAAGCCGTCGTCAGACTGGTAGAACAGGTGGGCGTTGAGCTCGGTGCCGAGCAGGTTGGAGTTGCCCGGTGTCGATGAGGCGTAGTGCGAGAAGCTCTGGATCACCGCACCGTTCACGCCCAGGCCCTCGGTGATGTAGTAGGTGACGTTGGGCTTGAGGTAGATGGCGTCGGTGACCGTCCCCAGCACCTCGCGGAACAGGATCAGATCCACGTGGTAGTCGGGGTCGAACTTGAAGTTGGTGATGTCGGTGTCGTAGCGGGCGCAGCTGCCGTCGTCGCGGAACTCGAGGCAGGCGCCGTACTGGCGGCCGTCGAAGTCGCCGGGCTCGGGATCCTTGGCGCCCTGGGCCGCAGGGCGCAGACCAAAGCCCGGGGCGTCGTCACCCGAGGCCATGCCCAGGTTGAGGCCCACGATCAGGCTGTCGTGCAGGAAGCTGTACGAACCCTCGAGGGCAAAGCCCCACTGCAGGATGGTGATGGGATCGGAGTAGACATCCTCGGCGGTGATGCCGCCGCTGGTCGACATGTTGCCGATGGTGCCGTACATGCCCACGGCCTCGGCCTCGAGCTTGAGCTTGCGCCACTGGAACATGCCCCACAGCGACAGGATGAAGGCGTTGGCGTCGCGGCGCACGTAGGTGCCGGGCTGATCGCTGGCCAGCTCACCGTAAGGGAAGCTCGGGCTCATGTACCACTGCGGCTGGTCGTAGGACTGGGTGCGATACACGAAGTAGCCGCCGTAGTTGGCCACCCAGCCGTCGTTGGCCATCTGCTCCTCGATGTCCTCGGGCTTGTCGCGGCGAGCCACGGCCAGGATCCAGCTCTTGACGTCGTCCCGGGGGTCGAGGTCGATGCGCTGGCCGCCCTCGTTGGCCTGGGCGCGCAGGTTGCCGTCGCCGCCCAGGCGTCCGTTGGGGCCGGTGGCGGTGAAGTCCCAGGCCGGCACGATGTAGTGCCCGTAGAGTCGCGTCACGAACATGATGCGGTCCGCGCTGTCGCCGTAGTCGCTGTCGAGCTTGTTGCCGTCGTTGGCCAGCAGCCCGAGGCCAAAGTTGCTGGGCACGCGGCCGAAGCGCAGCTGGCCAAAGGGCGTCATGACCTCGGCCCAGGCCCGCTTGATCGCAATGGAATCGGTGACGCCGTTGAGTCCCGCCTGGGGCGACACCATGGAGCCGGTGAAAGCAGGCAGGGGCAGCGTCGGGTTGCCGGTGAACCCGGGCAGGGACTCCGGGGTCGAGCCCAGCACCAGGTTGTCGAAGATGTCGATGGTGGCGTGCAGGCTGATGTCCTCGGACACGTTGAGGATGGGCTGCACCCGCAGGCGCATGTTGGCGCTGGTCAGGGTGTTGGTGTTCTCGGCGTTGCGCCTGAACAGTGTCGGCGGCGGCACCGATGACGTGGCGCGGATGCGCGTGCCGGCGTTGGGATCCGCGCTGTTGACCGGGGCCTGATCGTCGTAGGTGCCCAGGTGCAGGCGATCAAACAGGTCCATGCGCGCGCGCAGGTAGCCGTCGAACTCCAGGAAGTTGAGCTTGGGCTTGATCTCCTCGATCCAGCTCTCCTCTTTCCAGGCGCTCTCGGCCTTCTTGCCGATCTGCATCTCGTCTTGAGATTTCTGGACCTCGGCCTGCATCTCCTCGCGCAGCTCGGCCTTGATCTGGGCCTTGAGCGCGTCGATGTCGACGGCAGTCGGCGCCGGTACGGTCTCGGTCACGGCGGGAGCGCTGTCCGGGGCATCAGCAGGCGCGCTCGCGGCTGCCTCGGGCTTTTCCGGGGTGGCCGTGGCAGGTGTCTGAGCCCGGAGCAGCGTGGGTGAGAGCGCCAGCAGCGCGGTCACGACGAGTCGCTTCATGAAAAAACTCCTTGTAGAACATCAGCGGGCCCAGGCGCTCATGCGCTGGGAGACCCGCAGCGAGAATTGGGTGCGCAGCACACGTCCGGTGGCCACATCGAACGCTGACACGGTGATGATGCCCTCGATGTCGGCGCGCACCGTGACCAGCGCACGCTCGATGGGGGTCCCGTCGACCGCCAGGGAGATGGCCCCCAGCGCCTCGTTGTCGGACACGTACTCGTTCTCGCCCTGGTACATCACGAGTTCGCGCGTGTCCTGGCCCTCGAAGGCAATCTCGAAGCTGCCCTCACAGGGCAGCATGGTGTTGCGCTTGATCAAGGGGACCATGGTTCCGCGCTCGCCGGCGATCCCCACGCTGGCTGGCAGCACATCGAGCATGCGCATCGCACGGTCGGTACCCAGGCTGGCGGCGAAGCTCGCGGCACCCACGGCCACCGCCTCTTGGGGGTGAACGGCGTGCGAGAGCTTGATGCCAAAGGCTTCCTTGAGGGCCTCGCGGACCCTCGGCACGCGCGTCGAACCGCCCACCAGCAGCACGTGGTCGATCTCCTGCTCGTGCAGCCCGCTGTCGCGCAGCGTGTTGCGGGCGATCTCGATCGAACGTTCGATCAGGCGGGCGATGCGGGACTCGAAGGCCGAGCGTGTGTACATCAAGCGCACGTCCGAGCCCGGGAACAGCTGAGGCATCATGCGCTCGACCTTGTCGATGTCGCTGAGCTCCCGCTTCATGCTCTCGGCCTCGAGCAGCAAGCGGCGCAGCGCCACGGGCTCCTCCCGCACGGCACGCCCACACTGCATCAGGATCTGGGACTCCAGGTCCTCGACGATGGCATTGTCGAAGTCGAGACCTCCGAGCAGCGGGTGGCCACCCACGGCCAGGATCTCGTGCACGTCCTCCTCGATGCGCAGCACCGTGACGTCGAAGGTGCCGCCGCCGAGGTCGTAGATCATGACCCGCTCGCCGGGCTTGGCGCGGGCGCCATAGGCCACGCTGGCGGCCGTGGGCTCGGTGAGCACGCGCACGACGTCGATCTCGGCGCGGGTGGCAGCGGCGTGAATGGCCCGGCGCTGGGCCGCACCGAAGTGTGCCGGGGCCGTGACCACGGCGCTGATCACCGAGGCCCCGGTGGCGGCGCGGGCGCGATCCCGCAGCTCGCTGAACACGGCCGTGGCGATCTCACCCGGCGAGTAATGCCGCCCGTCGACGGACACTGCGCAGTAGCGCTGGTCGTCGGGCTCGATGCTGTAAGCCACGGTCTGGCGGAACTGCTGCACCACGTGCGTGTCGAAGCCTCGTCCGAGCAGGCGCTTGACGCCCACGACGGTGCGGTCGGGCTCCAGGATGCTGCGCTGGACAGCGCGCTCGCCCACCAGCCGTTCCCCCTCCTGTCCCAGGTAGACAACCGTGGGAGTGACCCGTTCACCGCCCCCCGTCTCGATCACGCGGGTATTGGTCCCGTCGCTCACCGCGATGGTGCTGTAGGTGGTCCCGAAGTCGACGCCAAACACCAGCTCGCTCATGCGGGCCCCCTGGATGTCGCGGCCAACCTGCGCAGGGCGTCTCCCACTTCGCCCAGGCGGTCATACTGGACGAGGGATCGCTCGATGTGCGGGACCAGATGCTCGACGTGCTCGGGCTGCAGGTGCAGGGGGTCGAGCTGGATGGCGTGGCTGGCGTACTTGATCACGGCCACCGCAATGATGCGCCCCAGGACCGGTTCCAGCACGCGCAGCACGTCAAGAGCTGTCGGGGACAGCGCCTCGAGCTGCGGTCGGACCGAGCGCACTGTGTTGGCCATCGGGATCCCTGAATCCGCGTCCAGCAGCCAGCGCCACCCGTCGCAGCACCGTCGAGCGGACGTGGCGTGCACGTCAGGCGCGCGATGTTGTCACAGCACAGACACGGGCGCTACCCCCGAGACGGGGTGGCGGATGTTCACGGACCAGGCTGACTCAGCTCGACCAGCACCCCTCCGCTCGCCTTGGGGTGCACGAAGCCCACGCGCGCGCCGTCGGCCCCGGGTCGAGCCTGGCGGTCGATGAGCCTGGTGCCTCCCTCGCCAAGCCGAGTCAGCTCGGCATCCACCGCGTCGCTGAGCAGGCACAGGTGGTGAAGACCGGGGCCGCGGCTGTGCAGCGTGCGGGCGATCTCGCTGTCCTCGCGGGTCGAGGCGATGAGTTCGAGGCGGGTGTCGCCCAGGGGCAGCATGGCCACGCGCAGGCCACGCTCGGGCAGGTCCTCGACGTGGGTGACCTCGAGGCCGAGGGCGTCGCGCCAGAAGGCCAGGGCTCGATCCAGGTCCTCGACGGCAATGCCGATGTGATCGATGCGGCGGGTCATCGGTGCTCGCTTGGGGCTGTGGGTCTAGCAGGCGCCATGGTTGGACAGAAATGGAGCCTCGCTGCGTTCGGTGAGGTTCAGGGTGCTGCCGCTGCCGCTGACGGACAGGTCCACGACATTGAAGAACTGGTCGCAGGCGGTGATCTCGCGGGTGTAGGTGCCGCGCAGGGTGGCGCCCTGGAATACCTTGACCTCGAAGGTGATGGGAAGGGGATCCGAATGCAGCGAATAGACATGGACACCGACCACGTAGCTCCCGCTCTCGGGCTGGTCCATGTTGATGTTCTCGGGGCCAAGGCCGTCGGTATCGTCGATGTCCATCAGAGGGTTGTTGACGGGTCCCGTCGGAGGCCAGTCCGGGGACGTCGTTTTGCAGTTCGCGTAGTAGCAGTCGTCGGTGTTGGAGAAGGCCACCCCGGTGGAGCGGTACAGGTGCAGATCGACGTCGGCGTGTGGCCCCGACCACACCAGTTGCACATGCAAGGCCTGAGCGGCCGCGGCATCGTAGCTGATGGTGCTGTCTGGCAGCCCCGAAGCATCCCGGCCGGCCCTATCCTGTCCCGTCGCCGCATCGGTGCCAGGAGTGGCGTCGTAGAAACCGCCGTCGAGGGGCGCCGAGGGATCGACCAGGCCGAACACGGAGAAGTGCAGCACCTGGCCGCTGACCTTGAGCCCGTCGAGGTCGTGCATCGGGTTGCCAAGCAGTTGCCAGCGCGGGCCCTGCGCGGTGCCGACGAAGAGGCGCGTCAAGTCCGCCACGTCGCGCACCATGCGCTCGGTGTAGCGGTAGGTGACCTTGACAGGTTCGAGAAAGGTGTAACCCTCGGGTTGCACCAGGTAGGCATCGGACACGTGGCCCTCGGGCGCGCCCAGGATCTCGTCGATGGTGACCTGGATGCGCTCGCCTTCGGGGATGGCGCCGGCGGGGATGCTCAGGGTGAGATTGCCGCCCTCGATGGTGCGTCCCGTGTGATCCACCACGGCGGTGGCCTTGCGCGGACTCTCGGCCGGTGGCTGTTCCGGCGGGACCGTCAAGCAGGCCGAACCCAGCACCAGCAGCACCAGCCCCCATGCATTCCTGACCATGATCTCATGCCTCTCATTCACGGCAATCACCCTCGCTCCTGGAACCCGGGTACCACCCCAGCATGTGCGATCTCCGTACCGTCTCTTGTACCCGACCGGACCCAGGGCGGCAACTCGCGCGCTAGAAGCAGGCACTCTTGCCGGGCAGAATCGGCGCGTCGCTGCGCGGCGAGGTGATGACCTGGGCGCCATTGCTCAGCACCTGGAGGTCGAGCACAGTGAAGAACTGATCGCAGGTGTCGGCGTGCCCCGTGATGCGCCGCACTTCCCTGCCGTCGACGAGCACGGCCACCGTGAAGGTCGCGGTCGTGGTCAGGTTCTTGCGGTCGTACAGGTGTACGCCCACGCTGTAACTGCCGCTGATCGCCTGGGGCAGCAACGTGATCTCCGGTCCGAAGCCGTCGAGGTCGTCGATGTCCAGGATCGGGTTGTTGTCCGGTCCGGTGGGGGCCCAGTCCAGGTTCGCCCGGGTCGCGTAGTAGCAATCGTCGGTGGTCGAGAAGGCCGCCGTGCCGGCGTGGAACAGGTGCAGGTCGAGGTCGAAGCCATTGTCCCAGGTGAGGATGATCTGGACCGCGGCCCCGGGCAGGTCCGCGTCCGGTCCAACGCTGCTGTCGGGGGTGGGACCTGCGTCCGCAGGCGTGCCCGTATCGGGCGTGGTGCTGCCATCGGGGGAGGTTCCGGCGTCCTGCGCCGCGCTGCCGTCGGGAGAGGTGGAGGCATCCGGAGCTGGGTGGCCGGCGTCCAGCCCTGTCACCGGAGCCAGCGGGTCCACCAGGCCAAACACGCCGAAGGAGAACAGCTGCGCCGTGACGCGGCGGGCGTCGAGGTCGTGCTCCTGGTCGGCCACGGGCTCCCAGCTGTCAAAGCGAGCCTCGCCCAGGAAGAGCTTGGTGGCGTCGCTGGCGGCATCGCGGATGCGTGTGGTGTAGCGGTAGCTGATCGAGATCGGCTGGTTGAAGTGATAGTCCTGCGGCTCCACCAGGTAGGCGTCATCGACATTGCCCGCGGGCGTGCCCCGGATCTCGTCGATGGTGACCCGGAGCCTGTCTCCCTCGGACACCGCGCCGGCCGGGATCACCAGGGTCAGGTTACCGCCGCGGATGGTGCGGCCAGCGCTGTCGACCACCGCGGTGGCCTTGTGCGGATTGTCCGGCGCGGGCATCTCGGGCGGCACCTCGACGCAGGCGGTGAGTGCAAGAACCACGGCGAAAGCTGATGTGCGGGTCATGTGTTCTCTCCCCATTCGCGACTGGCTATCGAGTGCCTTCGTTCTTTGGATGCCGCCACGGTGCAAAGGTCGCACGCTGTGCGCGCGATCACCCAACGGCGTCACAAAACAAGGCAGATCAGGGCTTTAAAGAGATCTCGGGGATCGCGATCAGGTGTCCATCGCGCACCATGCCGGCCTGTCCGGGCGGCCAGTCCGTGGGCACGTGGCTGAGCCCGTTGCCGGGCGGTGGCAGGATGCGGCAGCCGCTGGGAATGGCGCGGCCAGGATGGATGGTGACGTCGGGACCGACGAACACATCGTGGCCGAAGCAGGGGCCGAGCATATGCCCGGGCAGGGGCACGACCTGGTCTCCGTCGACGACGCGCACCGGCGCGCCCACCCGCAGGTCGAGGGGGCGCACGAAGGAGGTGAGTGCAGCGCGGCGCCCGGCCAGCGCGAACTGCATGCCGTTCACGCACATGTCTGCGTCGGGATAGCCGGCGCACATGATGAGCACGCTGTTGCGCGACACGAAGCTACCCGGCGACAGGCTGGTGAACTGGATGTCGGCGCGGTCCTCGATCACCGTGCCCGAACCCACCAGGGCGCCGCGGAGCAAGGCGAAGGGGCCCACCTCGACGTCGTCACCGAGCACCGAGTACTCGACCCGCGCGGTGGGGTGGATGCGGCAGCGGCGACCGGTGTAGGTCAGGCGCTCGAGCAGCCGCGCCCGCGAGCCGAACGAGGTGAGCAGGCGCCACAGGGTCCCCAAGGGGTGGTCGGTGATGTGCTCGACCAGGCGCACCTGGGGCATGAGGTTGTTGGCCCACAGGATGTGCACCCAGTGGCGGATGCGCATGGCCACGGTCGTGGTCACCGGGTGCAGGTATTGCTCGAAGCCCACGATGTTGCGGGGCGCCCGGACCGGATGCCGGATTTCCTTGAACGGCGGCGACACCGCAGCGGCCTCGCGCAGCCCCGGGTCGACGGCTCCGCGGGGCAGGTACCACAGGTCAAACAGCCAGCGCCCGTCGTCATCGCGAGGGAGATCCTGCAACAGATGGTAGCGCTGCATCAGCAAGCTGTCGGGGAGTGCCAGCCGTGCGGCGCCGCGGTGGCGACGGGCCTGGCGCAGAAAACCGCGCAGCGTGCGACGGGTGACGAACAGATCGTCGTGCCACACCAGACAGGGCCGGGCGGCGTCGGGGATCGCGGCCAGGTCCGGCACCCGCTGCGGCTCCAGGCGCAGCCGCCGGCACACCTCGTCGTGGTGGGCGGTCAGGCTCTGGCCACCGATCACGGCCTCGCGTGCGGGCTCGTCAAAGGGCGCGATGCGATGTTCGCGGGCAACCAAGAAGACCTTCACGCGAGCTCCAGGCGCCCCGGGGCGCGACAGGCGCCAGTGTACGGGCTGGTCCTCGGGGGAGCAACGGCGACCGGCACCCGCCCACGACGCATCGATCAGTTCGCATCCACAGCGCCAGGGATCGTCGGGACGGAGCTCAGGAACCGGGTGTGCCGAGCCAGGGCTGGAGATCGCGCTGCAGCAGCTCCAGGTCGACGGTGCTGGAGTACGTGCGCGCGATGGTGCCGTCGGGTGCCACGATGAAGGTCGTCGGAAAGCTGTTCACGCGGTAGGCCTGCTGTACCTCGTGGAAAGGCAGCACCACGGCATAGGTCAGGCCGAAGCGCTTGACCATGTCGGACACCTGGGCGGGGGTACCGGACTCCACGGCGAGGCCATAAAAATCGACGCGGTCGCCCAGCAGGCGATGGGCCTTCTCCAGCTCCGGCAGCTCGGCCAGGCAGGGTGGGCACCAGGTCGCCCAGAAGTTGACCACGGCGGGACGACCCTTGAAACCCGACAGCGCCACGCGCTGTCCGTCGAGGCCCTGTCCGACCACCGGAGGCGCCGGCGTCCCCTTGGTCAGACCGCTGCCACTGTTCAGGATGGCCAGCACGAACAGGGCGATGATGCCCGCGAGTCCGACGCCACGAAGCACCGCGCGCAGGTGACCCATCCATTTCGAGCTGCCTTGTGCCATCTGTCCACCATAGCAACGGGCGCGGACGCCTGCCACGCTGCCCGTCAGAGCCAGGCGCAGCGTGCAGGGATTCAGACCTCGCCACGTCTGGACAAGCGGGGCACTTTGGGTGATACCACGGCTGGCGCGGACACGGCGCTTTGGCAAGGCGCATGGACCTCTTCGAACTCCACACACCCACCGCCCTCGACGGCGCGCTGGTGATCGGCGCCTACCTGCTGGGGGCGATTCCCTTCGGGCTGTTGCTGGCGCGCGTGCTCGCTGGTGCCGACGTCCGCGCAGCGGGATCTGGCAACATCGGGGCCACCAACGTGGCGCGCGTGGCGGGCAAGAAGCTCGGCGCCGTGACCCTGCTGCTCGACGCCATCAAGGGCCTGACACCGGTGTGGGTGGCGCGCGGGCTCGGGGTGCAGGACGGATGGCTGGGCCTGGTCGCCCTGGCTGCGGTGCTGGGGCACTGCTACCCGGTCTACCTGCGCTTTCAAGGAGGCAAGGGCGTGGCCACGGGGCTGGGTGTGTTCATCGCCCTCAGCCCGCTGGCAGGTGGCATCGGCGCCCTGAGTTACCTGGGCATGTTCGCCGCGACCCGCACCTCGTCTCTGGGGTCCTTCGCGCTGCTCGGTGGCACCCTGATCACCTCGGCGCTGCTGGCCCCGCCCTGGTGGCCGCTGTTCTCCGTGATCGCCATCGCCGCGGTGATCCTGCTCCGACATCGAGACAACATCCGGCGCCTGCTGGGTGGGAAAGAACACAGTTTTTGACGCGGCAGGACCTGGCTCAAAATTGATCCCCGACGAAGCAACACATATACTTTGATCGAGGGCTGACCTCGTCGCGCGGCCGGTGTACGTGCACAGGCTGTGCGTCGGGGTGTGTTTGCCCGGTCATCGCGCCCTGCGCGGTCCCGACGGCAGCTGCTCCCGGGTGCGATGGAACATGGCCAAGCGCAAGCGCCCAAAACCTGTCCGATCCAGCCGCAGCGAGGTCAGCTCGGGGGGCAATGGACGGAGTGCGCGCGGCGCGCGGCTGTCGGATCCGGTGTGGTCCGACGGTGAGCCAGACCCGGAACAGGACGACAGCCTCGACATCGCACCGCTGGTGCCGGGTGGACGCTCGGCCCGTTCCCCGGCGGCCCCGTCCGGGGTGTGGGCCAAGCCCGGGGACGACGTGCGCCCGCGCATGCATTCCGCGGCACCGGCAGCGGCCCCTGCACCCTCGCGTCGCTCCTCGCGCGCCATCCAGGAACAGGCTCCGCCCGACGCTGTCGGGGTGTTGAGCTGCGTGGCGGGACCCGAGGAGGGCAACGACCTGATGCTGACCGAGGGCGTGTTCGGCATCGGTCGTGGCCGGGACAACCACTTCGTGCTCAAGGACATCGCGGCCAGCCGCCAGCACATCGAGCTGCGCGTGCACCAGGGCGAGGTGCTGTTGCTGGACCTCGGCTCGGGCAATGGCACCAGGCTCAATGGCCGGCGCATCCAGAAGGCGGCCCTGCGCTCGGGCGATCGCATCGAGATCGGCAACTCGGCACTGACCTTCACGGCCTTCGGCGGTCCCCGCCACAACACCGGCGAGATCTCGGTGGTGCCACCGCGCCCGGCACCGCGGCCCTCGGACCTGTGGCCGGAGACCGAGACCCTGCTGGCCGAGCTCGAGGCCTACGAGAGGCATGCGCGACGAGGCGGTCCTGCGCCGTCGCGACCCTCTGCGGCGCCCGCGCTGCAGCGCCAGCGCGTCCCGGCCGAAGCACCGCCGTCGCGAGCGCCGGCCCGCATGCCTCCCGTCGACCAGGCGGCCCAGGGCAAGAGCCTGACCGAGATTCGAGAGGCGATCGGCGCACCCGGGCGCTTTGGTTCGGTGGGCTGGCTGCTGGGTGGTGCGGTGATCATCCTGGTGCTGCTCGGCATCGCCGGTGCCGTGGTCTACGTGACCCAGCTCAAGAACAACCGGGCCGAGCAGGCGCGCGCCCTGGTGGTGGGCGGACACCAGGCCCTGGCCGTGGCCAAGTTCGACGAGGCACGAGCGCAGTTCGAGCAGGCGATCGCCCTCGATGCCACCAACGACGAGGCCAAGAAGGGTCTCGAGATCTTGCAGCGTACGCGGCAGAGCAATGCGGCCTTCGAGCGTGCCCTGCAGCTCCTCGAAGGCAAGGACTACGACGGGGCCCGCCATGCCCTCGAGGGCGTGCTGGCGGACACGCCTCGCTTCCGCGACGTCGAGGATGCCCGGTCCCGCATCGACAAGGCCGAGGCCAGCGAGCTGGTGGCGCAGGCGCGAACCCTGTTCAAGGGTGGCCAGCTCGCTGACGCCGAGAAGATCCTGCAAAAAGCGCTCAACATGGTCCCGGAGCACAGCGCGGGCCAGGCCCTGGCCAAGGACATCGACAAGGCGAAGAGCACACCGCTGACGCCGGTGCAGGAGACGCCTGCAGAGAACACCCCACCCAAGGTCGAGCCCGAGCGCAAGAAGCCGCCACCGGTTCGCAAGCCGCGTCGACGACCGCGCGCCAGCTCCGCACGGATGAGTGATAGCGAGGCCAAGGGGCTGTACCGCGACGCCCTCGAGGCCTACAAGAATGACGACCGGGATCGTGCGCGGACGCTGCTCAAGCGCATCATCAACGGCACGTCGTCGAGCTCGCTGTACCATGAGAAGGCGCGCTCGTTCATGATCCGCAAGCTGTGAGTCCCAGCTCCACACCGCGTCGCAAGACGCGTTCAAACAAGCGTCCGCGGCCCGCGGCCTGGCTCGCGCAGGCGGAGCTTGCACCCGGGAGCGCCGAGACCCGACGCGTCGAGCTGGTGGCGCTGGGTGCGCCGCGCGACCGCGACGACCTCGAGGCCCTGGTCCGCATCCTGGTCGGTCACCTCGCCTCGCCCGTGGACGATGTGCGTCCGGAGCAGGTTCCCTTCGACACCCGCTGTGGCTTTGTAGGGGACCGCTCGGGCATCTGGTCCTGGGCAGAACCCCTGGGCGATCGCAGACCGCGCTTCGTGGTGGTGGGCGACACGCTGCACGCGCTGTCCGTGGTGGACATCCTGGGCCAGGATCCCCAGGCTTGGCCGCGCCGCGAGATCGAGGCGCACCGGTCATGACTGGCGCCCACCCCAGGGACCGGTCCCCGGGCAGAGGTGCAGGTCGCCTGCACGGGCTCCTCGTCCTCGTGGTGATGGCCGCCCCGGCGTGCCGGCCGCCCCTGTCCGCCACACCCTGTGACGCCGACACGCCCTGTCCCGCACACTACCGCTGCGAGCCGCGGTGGCAGCTGTGTGTCCCCACCACGACGGCGCCACCGACGCCACCACCACCTTCCGACTGCGGGTACATGCGTGCCATGTGGGACGACTTCACGCAGTCCGGTCCGGTCCGGCCCTGGGGGCTGACCTGTCCGTGGGGGGACGACGGTGCGCGGGTGGAGCAGGAGGTGCTGCTGTTCGATGCTCAAAGTGGCAACAACCGCGCCTATCCAACCTGTGTGTCGACCTTCGCCGCATCCCTGCGCAGCGACGCGCTGAGCATCGAGTTCATGGCCGTGCCCGCCCTGCCGGACACCGCGGTCTATTTCGGATTGCAGGACCGATCCCCGCAGCACGATCTATGGATAGAGATGGCGCTGCAGGGCGGCAATCTGCGCGCCATGGCGAGCGCGGAGCTTGGCCCCCTGCCGGCGTCAGCGGTGACTTTCGACCCCGTGGCGCATCGCCTGTGGCGCTGGCGTGAAGAAAGCGGCGTGCTGGTTGCCGAGACCTCTCCCGGCGGCGACCCGTGGACCGAGCTGGTGCGACTGCCCGCACCCGACCTCGTCGACCACGCTCATCTTCACCTCGGCCTGTCCCCTGCCGAGGGCCAGTCCGACGGGATCATCGTCGACAACCTGAACACGGATCGCACAGCCGGGTCGTGGTGTCCGGCCTCGAGCGTGCACGACGACTTCGAGGCCTCCGAGCTGGATCCGCGCTGGCGCCTGTACCCCGAAGACCTCGCGAGCTGCCAGGGCGGCATCGTCGATGGCCAGGCCGTGCTCACGCTGCGTCCTGGCAGCGGGCCGCAGTGCGACCTGTACCGCGTCGAGGGGTATCGAATTCGCGACAGCGAGGTGCTGGTGGAGTTCCCCGAAAGACCCCCGATCAACCATCGGCTGGGGATCGAGCTGTGGGGCACCCAGGGCTACTTCGTGACCTGGGCCCTGGGCCGGGATTCGGTGGTCGCCGAGGTGGCCCAGCAATTTGGCGCCGCGATCTTCGGGCCCATCGAGACCCCCGACATCGACACGCGCTGGTTGCGCTTGCGGCAGCAGGGTGAGCAGTTGCTGTTCGAGCGGCGCAGCGCGGCCGGTGCCAGCTGGACCACCCAGCACAGCGTCCCGGTGTCACCCGCCGTCCCGCTGGACCCGCTCAGCGTGGCGCTGCAGATCACCCGCGTCACCGGCAGCACGCCAGCCTCGGGCGTGACCCTGCGCGCAGACAACCTCAACCTGCCCTGAGCAGGGGTGGTGGCCGGATTCGCCGGTCGCGCTCTCGCGAGGGTGGCTTTGCCCACGCGTTGCGTGCCGTCAAAAAATGAAAAAGCCCCCGTTTCCGAGGGCTTTCTCATCTAGCTGGTGTCGCTAGCCTTTGTCGTGGTGGAGCTGAACAGGATCGAACTGTCGGCCCCCTGAATGCCATTCAGGTGCTCTCCCAGCTGAGCTACAGCCCCACAACCCTCCTCATCACCTCAGGTCTCATCGTCCTCGGGGCCGCTCTCGGCGCCGGCCTCGTCCTTCTTGGTGCGCCGTCTTCGCCGTCGCCGTCGACGGGGGGCGGCGGCACCCTCGGGATCCTCTATATCGCCGGTCGCGGCCACGGCGTCAACAGCGGAAGCACCGTCTTTGCCAGCGCCGTCCGCGGTCTCCATCTCACCCTCGGCCGCAGCGGCGGCGCGTGCCACGGGCTGACCGTCGGCATCCAGAGCCTGCGTCTGCTGCGTGGGCTCGTCATCGTGGCCGGTCTCCGGGGATCCGAGCTTGGCCAGGCGCGAGATCTCGGCCTCCTCGGTTTCGATCTGACCCAGGACCTCGTGCACGCGCTCGACCAGGCGCTGGCCCTCGGGGTTGAGCACCAGGGTGCTGGCCTGCACCTGCTCGAACACCGACTCTCCCAGGTCCTGCAGCAGCCGATCGCGCTGGCGGCGCAGAAAGGCCGTGTCGAGCTTCTTGCGCCCGACGTGCGAGTTGCGCAGGATGACGTCCTTGATCTCGTCGAACTGGTCGACCGTGGTCTTCCACAGTTCGTTGAGGTGCTCGCGCAGATCCCGGTTGCCAACCATCGCCATGCCTCGTCTGAGAGGATGGCGGGAGTAGCAGACGGTCTGCGGGGCGTCAACGGTTTTGGCGCGTCCTTGACAGGGCGACCGACCCCGGATAGGTCCGTCGACATCCGTCGGAGCGAGTCGACACCCGCAGGTCTGAAGGAGACCCCCATGTCCCGGGCTGCTGTGCTGATGGCTCTGCTGTGGCTGGTCGCCTGTGAACGCACCCTGGCCGTGCGCACCGTGGAGCCGCCCGGCGTGCAGCCCGTGGCGGTCGAGCTACCGGCTGACGACAAGGGCGAGGTTGGATGGTACCCCGCGCTGCGCCGCGGGAGCACCGGTACGCTGCACCTGGCCTACTGCGACAAGAGCAACGGGGATGTGCGCTACGGGCGCCGCGGCGACGATGGCGTGTTGCGACTGGAGACCGTGGCCGCCTACGGCGCGGTGGGCAAGTACATCGCCCTGGCCGTGGACGACGCGGACCAGCCGCACCTTCTGTATCACGACCAGGATACCAAGTACCTCAAGTACACCCTGCGCCAGGCTGAGGGCTGGTTGCAGGTGCCGCGGGTCGAGGGTGAGCTGACCAGCCTGCCCGACGAGGCGGAGCGTCACGAGCGGCTGGCCTGGGGTGCCGAGGTCGGTATGGGCTCGCGCCTGCTGGTGCACCAGGGCATCGCCTATGCGCTGTACTACGCCAACCGCCGCGATGGCGGCCAGCTGTTCATGGCCGTGCGCAAGCCGCTGAGCGAGGCGCCCTTTGGCAGCGAGGGGGCCTGGCACGAGGAGGAGATCGACCGCGCCGATGGCTCGTGGTCGATCTGGACAGACCTGGTGATATCCGGTGACCAGCTGGTGGCGAGCTATCCGCACTGGAACTGGGTGGACAGCGAGCTGCGCCTGGCCCAGCGGCCCCTCGCCGGGGGGGCCTGGTCGGTGCGGGTGGCGTACCCGCTCAAGAAGATGACACCCGGCTGGATGTCGAGCCTGGTGCCGACGCCGGACCAGGGCCTGTGGATGGCCTTCACCGGGCTGCGCCGCGAGCGCATCTTCGTGGGTCCGGTCCCGGTTGACGACGACATGGTCGACACGCCGGTCCTGGGTTACTTCATCAATCGCATCCGCATGAAGCGCGCTGGCAACGGCGATTTCGTGCTGGCGGCGGCCGAGACCGGCAAGGGCAGCCTGGGGGACAGCATCCTGGCGCTGTTCCGTCGCCACGACGGGCAATGGACGCGGTATCCCGTCGACACCCGTCGCCCCGTGGCGAGTCAGATGGACCTCGCGGTGACGCCGGAGGGCAAGGCCATCATCCTGTATTACGGGGACGGCACCCGGGGCCTGTGGCTGTACGACGAGAGCCAGTCCACCCGCGTCGAGGACTCCCGCCCCGCTCCCGCGAGCGCGCCGTCATCCCGGCCCGCGTCACAACCGGCGTCGCAGCCGGCCTCGCGACCTAGTCGTTGACCACGGCGCCCTTGACCGATGGGGCTGCGCCGCTCTTGGCAGGCTTTTTCTTGGCCTTGTCCAGGGTCTCGGTGCGGGGCAGCAGGGGCACGATCTCGATCTCGGCGATGTAGGTGTCGTCTTCCTTGTCACCCAGGTAGACGCTGTCGAGCTTGATGATCAGGTTCAGGGCCTTGCGCCGCTTGAGCTTGAAGTAGCGGAACTCGGGCTTGTTCTCGAAGGCCAGCTCCTCGGTGTCGCCGGCGATGTCGATGCCGAGGTCCGAGAAGTCCAGGGCCGAGGCCTCGTCACCCACGTCGGACTCGGTCTGGATCTCCAGGGTCGCCCGGTGTACCCGGTTGGCTCGCTTGAAGGCCTTGTCGTCGGTGTTCTTGCCCGGGAACATGCCGAGCAGCCCCACGCCGATGGGTCGCGCCAGCTTGAGCGTGATGCTCTCGCCCACACCCGTGCCGCCGACACCCTCGGCCCAGGCCGTGTCCAGGTCGTTGTCGATGGCGTTGGAGGCATAGGCCGAGCCGCCCTTCATGGTCGTGGTGGCCGAGGCCTTGAGGTTGCGCAGCGCTGAGCGCTCGTGGCCATTGAACACGAACTGCTCGCCGTACTTCCACTCGAGCAGCCGCTCCTCGTCGCCCGCGGCACTGGACCGCACCAGGGTCAGCTCCAGCTGGCCTTTTTGACCCGCCAGTTCACTGGCGTAGGTGCTGTCGAAGAACACGTGAAACACCGGTCGCCAGGCTCCGCCCGTGGGCTTGAGCACCAGCAGGCCGCCCTCGGGTGTGGCACTGGAACTCGAGGTGCGGTAGGCCACCGCCACCTCGTCCACCCTGTCCTCATCGAGATCGGCGGTCACCACCGAGGTGACGCGGAAGTTCTCGGACAGGGCTCGGTATTCTGGCGTGGATTTATAGTCGTCGCTGGCCGCACGGGTGGACGCCGCCGCCAGGACGGTCATCAGCACGCTTGCGTATCCTATGGCGTCTCGCGCACGCATGACAAATGCGGGGCCTCCCGCGACTTCACGGTACGTGAGGTGCCGCAGCGAGTCAATTTTATGCCTACCACCAGACGGTGCGGGCCGATCGAGTTGTGATCATACGCACGGGTTGCAGGAACAGGTCGCGGTCACCGTAGCGGGATCGCCGCACCGCCTCGCCGGTGAGGACAGGGCGCTCCAGCCAGCAGGGAAGCAGCAGCTCGCCATCGTGCCCCAGGGGCGCAAGGAGAAGGGGATCCAGCTGCCGCAGCGCCTGGCGACACAGCCGGGCCACCTGCTGCGCCTGGGCCCGGTGGCTCGCGTCGTGGTGGCGGTGGGCCGGGTCCAGCGCGCCTGTGCCGCGGGCGCCGATGTGCCACAGTTCGTGCACCAGGGTGCGCAGTCTGTCCTCGACGCCACCGTGGCGAAACCACGGCGGGCGCAGGGTCAGCTCGAACTGCCGACGCTGGCCGCGCACCACGACCCGCGCGGTGGCGACGCCCTCGACGAGGGAGCGGATGGAGGCCCGGGCCGGTCCGCGCGCCTGTCCGTGCACCACCAGCAGGGTCGAGGCATCGATGTGCGCCAGGGCCCCGATCTCGCGGCTCAGGCTGTCGAGGAGCTTGTCCAGGGCGGGTCCCAGCTGCGGGCGAGGATCCGGGTCTCCGAGCTGGGGTCGCGGTCGCACCGTGGCCATGGGCGGGGTCTCCTGTCGCGCTGTCCTTGTATCACGTCGTGGCCCGCGCTGCCTCGCAGGCGACGGGAAGGGATGCTCGCGGTGACTCTCGCGACCTTGACTTGAACGGGTCTGGCCGCTACGGGTAAGCGCATCGCCTCTCAGGCGGCGTCCATCACAGGAGATCGCGCGATGCATTTTCCCGACTACCGTCCTCGTCGCATGCGGCGAACCGAGACCCTGCGGCGCATGGTGCGCGAGACCCGGCTGTCCGCCGACAATCTGGTGCTGCCGCTGTTCGTGGTGCCCGGTCAGGGTGTGGAGCAGGCGGTGGCGTCGATGCCCGGCGTCCGTCGCGGCTCCCCCGACAAGGTTGCGGAGCAGGCCGCGACGGCCTTCGACGCGGGCGTGCCGGCGGTCATCCTGTTCGGTATCCCGGACCACAAGGATGCCCAGGGCAGCTCGGCCTGGGACGACGAGGGCGTCGTGCAGCAGGCCATCCGCCGCATCAAGAAGGTGCGGCCCGAGGGCGTGGTGATCACCGATGTGTGCATGTGTGAGTACACCGACCACGGCCATTGCGGGCAGATCACGCGCGGCCCGGGCGGCCAGCTCATGGTCGACAACGATGCCACCCTCGAGCTGCTGGCGAACGAGGCCCTGAGCCACGCCAAGGCCGGCGCTGACATCGTGGCACCGTCGGACATGATGGACGGCCGGGTCGGTTTCCTGCGCGAGGCCCTCGACGAGAAGGGCTTCGACCAGGTGGCGATCATGGCGTATGCGGCCAAGTACGCCTCGGCCTTCTACGGCCCCTTTCGCGACGCTGCCGAGAGCGCGCCACAGGAGGGCGATCGCCGGGGCTATCAGATGGATCCCTGCAATGCCCTCGAGGCCATGCGCGAGATCGCGATGGACATCGAGGAGGGCGCGGACCTGGTCATGGTCAAGCCGGCGCACACCTATCTGGACATCCTGTACGCCGCCCGGCAGGAATTTGACCACCCCCTGGCGGCGTACCACGTGTCGGGCGAGTACTCGATGATCTGCGCTGCGGCCGAGCGCGGCTGGCTGGACCTCGAGCGCGCCATGATGGAGGCTCTGTGCTCCATCCACCGCGCCGGTGCGGATCTGATCTTGACCTACTGGGCCGTGGAGGCGGCGAAGCGTCTGCGCTGAGGCCGAGGGTCCTGCCCCATGATGTTCACGGAATTCAAGGTTGTCGAGTGCATGACCGTCACCGACGATATCCTGGAAGAGGTGCTCAACACCTGGTCGCGCAAGGGCTGGGTTTTTGACACCCTGAGCTTCGTGCCCAACGAGGGCAGCAAGCGACCCAAGATGGCCTTCGTGATCTTCACGCGGCAGGTCGAGGCGCCGGACGAAAAGGGGGCAGCGTGAACGAGCGCGAGCCAGAGGGCGTCGAGCAGACCGCCGACGAGCGCCAGGCTCCGGAACAGGCGGCTTCCGAGGTGGGGAGCAGCGGGGACAGCCCCGGCACCGAGGTCCGCGCAACCGATGGCGGAGCCGCCGAGCCATCCGTCGAGCAGCCGGCCGCAGACGGTGAGGACGCGCCCACGGCCGGGGCCGAGCCAGACGATGTCGCCGAGACGGAACAGGACAGCCAGCCCCTGCACCTGCGGGGCCCGAACGGACGCTTCGAGCTTGTCACCGCTGAGGATTTTGTCCGTCGCAGCACCGCGCTGGGTGACCGCACAGCGGGTTTCAGCGACGAGGCCGGGGCGCCGGGCTCGGGTCCGGGCCAGGCGCGGCGCCCGCGGTCGCCCCGGTCGGCAGCGGATCCCAGCCGCGCGGATCTGCGCCGCCGGGTGCTGGCGCGCGCCATCGACGTGGCGATCTTTGCCCTGCTCTCCGAGAGCATCACCTACGTCGGACCACTGGTGGCCCTGGTCTACCTGCTGCTGGCCGATGGCCTGTTCGACGGCGCGTCCGTGGGCAAGCGTCTCACCAAGCTGCAGGTGGTGCGGGGGCGCGACGGCAAACCCGCCAGCGTGTTCGACTCGCTGCTGCGAAACGCACCGCTCGGGATCGCGGGCCTGTTCGTGCTCATCCCGCTCATCGGCTGGGCGCTGTTCCTGACCCTTGGCATGGCCGTGGTGCTGTTCGAAGGCTACATGGTGTTCAATGATCCCAAGGGTGTACGTGCTGGCGATATCCTTGCCGGCACCCAGGTCCGGGACAGCGCGCCCGCGCTGAACGCCTCGAGTCCCGGGGGGCCCCCACCGCTGCCAGGTTCCCGCGACGCCTGATCACGAGCACGCGCAGGTCACGAACGGCCACCCGAGAGCACGGCGGCAGGGTCCTGCTGCGCGGCGCGGCGGGCGGGCCCGAGCCCACCCAGCCAGGCGGCGAGCAGGGCGGCGCCCAGCGGCAGTGCCACCACCCAGGGGTCCCAGGCCACCAGCCTCGTCAGCTCGAAGGGCGAGCCCGCGAGCTGCGCGCGGAGCATGTTCGATGCGGCCAGGGCGCCCCCCAGACCCGCGGCCTCGCCGAGGAGTCCGCCCAGCACGCCCACGATCAGGGCTTCTCCGGCGAGGAGCCAGCGGATCTGCCGCCGGGTCGCCCCCAGCGCGCGCAGCAGCGCGATCTCGCGACGCCGGATGCGCGCCCTGGCCTCGAAGGTCTGCGCGGTGTGCAGGGCCGCCACCACGAGGATGAGGGCGGCAATCAGCGACAGCAGTGCCGTCACACCCCGGATCAGGGCACCGGCAACCCGCGCGCTGTCGTCGACACTGAGGCCCAGGGCATCGGCCTGGCGCACCACGGCGTCGACCTCGCGGGCGGACCGCGCCACCACGTAGGCGGCGCTGTAGTGCACGGCGGTGCCCGACGCGAAGCGCTGGTTCCAGCGCTCCACCACAGCCAGGGGAAGGGTGATGCCGGCGAGCGGGACCTTGCCGGAGAGGCCCGCGACGCGTGCGATCACGCGATGGCGCGTTCCTCGTCGACCCGAGGCGTAGCTCTCGCCGAGAAACAGCTCGAACTCGAAGCCCTGGGCCACCTCCGCGGTGAGGCGCGGCGCGCCTATCGCGGGTGCCACGGTGCGGTTGTAAATCTGAAGCAGCTGCGTCGAGGCCAGCACCGGCACGGTCTCGACGGCCCCCTCCGCGGGCGGGCCGCGATCGGCGAAGCGATCCTTGGGAACCTCGTCGGCGACGAAAGCCGGGTCCACGCCCACCGCAAACATGTCCATGTAGACGGTGCGCCCGAGGAAGTTCTGACCACCCTGGGCGCGCATGGGGAACTGCGCCGGGGTCAGGGGGTACACCGCCTGCACGCCCTCGATCCGTCGCAGGGCCTGTACCGCTGGCTCGTCCAGCGCCGGGGCCAGCAGGCTGCCGGCACCGAGTCGCAGCGGACCCAGGGCGACGCCAGCGCGGGGCTCGACCTTGACCACGTTGACCGGCAGTCGCACCAGCAGATCGTCCAGCACGGCTCTCTCGACCCCGCGACCGAGAGACAGGAAGAAGGTGAGGGCCGCCACACCGGCTGCCACGCCCAGGGTCGCGAGCACCACCTCGCGGCGGTCGCGCCGCAGATCGTCAAGAATGGCGCGCAGCACCGGCATCATGGCGTCGCCACCTCGCGATTCTCGATCTCGGTCAGGCGCCCCTGGTGCAGGCGCAGGCACCGATCGGCGGCCCGGGCGAGCGACGGATCGTGAGTGGCCACCAGCACCACCGTGCCTTCGGTCGACGCGGTCTCGCGCAGCAGCTCGAGGAGGCGCGCTCCGGTCTCACCATCCAGGTTGCCCGTGGGCTCGTCGGCGAGGAGCACCCGCGGCTGCCTCAGCAGGGCGCGCGCCAGGGCCACACGCTGGCGCTCGCCGCCGGACAGTGAACTTGGCGCATCGGCGGTCCGCGATTGAAGCCCCACGCGTTCGAGCAGGTGCAGGGCGTGTTCGCGCAGGCGCTGGCGCACCGCTGTGTCGTCAAAGCGGCCGGCGAGCAGCACGTTGTCCAGGGCGCTGAGGTGGTCGAGCAGGTGAAAGTCCTGGAACATGAAGCCCACGGTGTCTCGCCGGTAGCGGGCCAGCTCGGGCTCGGTGCGATCGCGCAGGGCCACACCCGCGACCTCGACCTCGCCGCTGAAGGCGCTGTCGAGACCGCCCAGGATGTGCAGCAGGGTGGTCTTGCCCGCACCCGAGGTGCCGAGCACCGCGCACAGCGTGCCCGCCACCACGTCGAGGAACACCCCATCGAGGACGTCGCGCGGCGCGCCGTCGCGCGTGTAGTGCTTGCGCAGTTCGCGCAGACGGATCACGGAGTGGTTCTCGGCTCGGATGGCGCCTCCACGCGCAGCCGGAGCCGCAGCTGATCGCCCTCGATCTGCAGGTGCGCCGCGAGCTGTCCGAGGGCCGCCAGGGGGCCGGCAGCCTTGACCAGGGTCGAGCGCAGCGCAGGATCGGGGAACTCCGGCATGTCGCTGAGCTGGCGCAGGCGGTCCGCGAGGGCGCGGAAGGACAGGTAGAGGCGGCCGCCACGTTCGGCTTCGAGCAGCTCGCGAAGTCCCTCGGATAGCCCCTCGCGCAGTCCGCCCCCGGCCGTGCCAGCCCGGCGCTGGACCCAGGCGTCGAAGCGTTCGGCCGGCGCGTTGCCCACCAGCAAGTGGTGCTCGCGCACGGCATAGTGAAAGTCCTGATGGCTGCCGTCGCTTCCCGCCATGCTGGCGGTGTGCACCTCGCCACCGGCGACGCTGCGTGCGCTTGGCTCCAGCTGCCGCTCGCGAAAGTAGGTATCGAGCGTGGCCAGTGCTCCGTCGCTGCCCTGGGGTGTCAGCTCGGCCACAGCCTCGACCTGGAGCACGCGTCCGAGGACCTGTCCGATGCGTCGCGCCGAACCGAGGTGGCGGAGCAGGGGTGCCGGATCCTCGAGATACAGCACCACGCCCAGCCCACCGGCCAGCCGACCCAGCACATCGCGGTTGAGATCCAGGCCGACCGAGCGCGCCAAGGCGTCGAGATCTCCGCGCCCGCGCTCCGCCTCGAGGCGTTGCAGCATCCGCGGGACGTCCGCGCTGCCGGCGGCAAGCAGCACGGCCTCCGCGCTCGCGCTGCGCAACAGGTCAGGAGGCTTCACCTGCGAGGCGAGCAAGGCCTGGGACTCCTTTGCCGCCTCGGGCCGGAGCCGCGCGCGTGCCTCCAGCCACAGCGCACCCTTGTCGACACCGAGACTGGCCACCGCGCCAGACACCTGCTTGGCCACCGCCTGCAGCTGTGCAGGAGCCGTGTTCTGGTCGCCGATCTGCGTCCACAGCAGCACCGCACCCTGACGCACCAGGGCGCGGTCTTCGGCAAAGGCCGCACTGCGCGCCAGGCTCTGCGCGGGCTGGGTCGCCAGGACCCGGCCCAGGGCCTCGCTGCCGGCATCGCCATTGGCCGCCAGCACCAGCTTCGACGCCGGGTCGAGCACCAGCAGACCAAGCACCACCTCGCGATCGCCGAAGCTGCGTGCCAGGCGCAGGCCCGAACGCCCTGCCACCTGCACCTGGGTGACCTTGTCCGCACGCCACAGCTTCGTGGCCAGACCGCGGGCGTTCTCGAGCACGCGCGGCCCGTCGAGCATGGGCAACAGCCACACGGGCTCGCCGGCAACGGCCACCAGCGCGGCAGGGCGCGCGGGATCCAGGCCGGCCTGCTGCCAGCCCTCGACGGTGGTCGGGTCGAAACCGAGCGCCTGCTTGAGATCCTCGACCGCCTGCGCTCCCTCGGGCTGGCTCTGGGTCAGGTTCATGCCGCCGCGCAAGGCCACCGCCACGGCACCGAGCGGCTGCAACAGCACCACGGCACTGGCGTCGCCAGGAATGCTGTCCAGCAGCGAGGCCTCCGAGCGTGCGCAGCGCTGGCAGCCCGCGCTCCCCAGGACAAGCAGCACCAGCAAGGCTCGCCGTGCGCGCTTCATGTCGGATCTCCTCGACGGGACCTCAGGCCCGTGGTGTCAGGTCAGCAGCACGCCCTCTCGCGCCAGCAGCTGCACCTTGAGCTCGGTGCCCCCGGCAAAGCCGGTGAGTCCGCCGCTGTGTCCGACGACGCGGTGACATGGGATCAGGATGGGCAGGGGATTGGCGCTGCAGGCCTGGCCAACCGCGCGACTCGCCTGCGGCCGTCCGACCTCCTGCGCGACGTCCTGGTAGCTGCGCGTCTCGCCCCGCGGGATGCGGCCAATGGTGCTGAGCACCGCGCGCTCGAACTCGGTGACGTCCATGTCCGTGGCCGGAAGCTCCACATCTCGACCCGCCAGGGCAAGCTCCAGGGCCTCCAGTGCAGGTTCCAGCCAGGGGGTCGGACCTCGCACGTGCACCATCTCGAGGTTGGCGTGGCGTTTCAGGAAGGGTGTGAGGACCTGCTCCACTGTGCCGCCCGGGAGCTGCAGGCGCGCCACCCCCCGCGCGGTGGCCGCCAGGATGATGGTCCCCAGTGCCGTCGAGTGCGTCAACACCTCGACCCGCAGCGGCTTGAGCACGGCCAGAAGGGAATCGTTCATCGGTTCACTCGCGAAATTGGACCAGCAGGGCCGTGATGTTGTCGTCCCCACCGCGACCGTTGGCGTACTTGATCATGACCTGCAGCACCTTGTCGAGCCGCTGGCGTGCGTCGTCAAGACTCCCATCGGGCAACCCGCTGCTCTGCACCAGGGGCTGCATCAGCTCGAACAGCTTGCGATCCGAGGCCTTGTCCGTGAGACCGTCCGAGCACAGCAGGAACAGGTCCTCGTTCTTGATCCGCAGCGTCGTGACGTCGGGCTCGACGTCGGGGGTGGAACCCATGGCGCGGGTGATGATGTTGCGCTCGGTGTGACGATAGGCCGTATCCGGATCGAGCTGCCCGCCGTCGATGAGTTCGTTGACGTAGCTGTGATCGCGCGTCACCTGGCTGAGCTTGTCGCCGCGCAGCAGGTAGCAGCGGCTATCTCCGACGTGGGCAAGGTGGAGGTCGCGGCCGTGGCCCAGGATGGCGACGGCGGTGCTGCCCATGCCTGCAAGGGCCGGGTTGTGCACGGCGGTATCGTAGACCTCCCGGTTGGCGGCGCGAATGGCGACATAGAGGCGGTTGGCTTCGGGCGTCAGATCGGCGCGCGGCGCGAAGGGGAGCGGCGCGGTGGTGCCGGCGCGGGTCGTGGTGATGAACTGGTCCATGCACTCGACCACCAGGCGACTGGCCAGCTCGCCACCCGCATGGCCCCCCATGCCGTCGGCGACGACGAAGAACAGTTCGGCCGGGTTGGCCTTGAAGTTGTCCTCATTGATCTGTCGCTTGATACCGACGTCGGAGCGACAGGCCCAGATCGCACGCATGGGCCGAGTCTAGCTCGATTCAAGGTGGAAGGGTCGACCTGTGTGTCGGACCCGGGGCCGGTCACTGGACCTGAATAGGGATCTCCAGCGTGCCATGACCCGAGGCCACGGTCTCGAGCTGCTCCAGGGTCATCAGATGGTCCGCGCGGCCTCCGGTGATCTGGACCACGGTGCCGGACACGAACACGGTCTGCGTGCCGAAGGTGATGAAGGAGCCGCAGAAGCTCAAGCACAGGTCGAGAAAGGTCCAGGTGACCTTGTAGTGCAGGTCTCGCACTCCATTGCCGCCCATCTCGCGCACCTTCTCGAGGATGGCGCGGGCGACCTTCTCGTCGCTGCCCTTGGCGTAACCCCACAGCCAGTACTGCTCGCCCACCTCGATCTCGAAGGTGCCGACCTCGCGGTAGGCCAGGCTGCCCTCGCCGACCAGGGCGCCGGGCAGGGTGGTGTAGCTCATGTGATTGCAGCCGCTGGTCGCCAGCAGGGCGAGCACGAGGGCAACCGGGAGGGTGAAGCGGTGAAGGTGTCGCATCAGTAGCTCCCTCCGCTCGAGGGCGCCAGGGGGGCGTCAGGCTGCGAAGGCACGGGGCCTGTTGGTGTCGGACCCGGAGGGGGTGCCACAGGTGTTGGTGGGATCGCTGGCGACGGCGGAGCCACCGGCGAAGGGAGGGCCTGCGGGGAGGCCGGGGCGCGCTCGACGTAGGCAATCACCTCGGTGGTGCGGGTGGGGACCAGGGACAGCAGACCGACGATGCCTGTCCACGAGAACAGCTGCGCCACCACGGCCCGGCCGAAGTCGATGAGATCCATGCCCGAGGTCACGCGAACGTTGGTGATGCGCGTGCCGGGAGTGGCCAGCTCGGCCTTGAGATCCGTGGTGACCGCCGCGGGATCCGCCAGGATGGGGAACAGCCCGATGATGAACCACTGGCGCAGCACGCGGCGGTAGATCTCGGCGTCGGCGGGCTTGGCTGGGGTGGCCCACTCGCCGACCTTCGCCTGCGTGGGCTTCACGTACTCGCCCTGGGTGGGCTGGTCCGTCGCCTCGGTCAACACGAAGCCCTCGAAGTACGAGTCATCCATGTCACCGAAGGCGGGCCGCTTGGGCTCGACCGGCGCGTCCTGCGGCTTGGCGAGCTCCGCGCGCATGTCCAGCACACCGGGCATGGTCGTCTCGAAGGTCATGCAGCCGAACAGCAGGCTGAGGCTGCTGCCGAGGACTGCCACCTGCACCAAACTGCGCCTGCGCATGGTCCATGCCTCCTTGTCACGGGCAGCACACGCCCGCTGGCGGCGCATCATCCGCGCCGGCTGTGATCCAAGGCAAGCGAAAACACTCCGAGCGTGATACCTCGAATGACGACGGGGCTGTCAGGGTCTCGCCAGCGCGCTAGGATGTTCAGACTTCGTTGCGGGAGGGCCGCGTGCTGCAGATCCGTCGCTGCGTTCTGGGAACCGCCGGTCACGTCGACCATGGCAAGACGGCCCTGGTGAAGGCGCTGACCGGCGTCGACACGGACAGGCTCGACGAGGAGAAGCGCCGCGGTATCACCATCGAGCTTGGCTTTGCCACCTGGCCGCTGCGCGAGGACCTGGTGGCCAGCATCGTGGATGTCCCGGGACACGAGCGCTTCGTGCGCACCATGGCGGCAGGTGCCAGTGGCCTCGACGCGGTGCTGCTGGTGATCGCGGCGGACGACGGCGTGATGCCGCAGACGCGCGAGCACCTGCACATCTGCCAGCTGCTGGGCGTGCGCCGTGGGCTGGTGGTGATCAGCAAGTCGGACCTGGTTGACGCCGAGCTCCTGGAGCTGGTCGCCGAAGACGTGAACGAGACCGTGCGTGGGACCTTTTTAGAAGATGCGCCGGTGCTGGCGTGCTCGGCCCTCAGCGGCCAGGGACTGCCGGCTGTGGCGGACGCCGTGCGAGCGACCCTCGACGGATTGTCCCAGCGCCCGGACAGCGGGCCGGCCTACCTGTCGGTGGACAGGGTCTTTCACAAGGCAGGGTTCGGTTGCGTGGCGACGGGCACCCTGCTCACCGGTCGCGTGCGGGTCGGGGATAGTCTGGAGGCTCTGCCGGGTCCTCGCGGCGAGCTGCTGTCCGGTCTGCGCGTGCGCGGACTGCAGGTTCAGGATCGCGAGGTCGAGCAGGTGCCGGCGGGCGTGCGGGTGGCGCTCAACCTCCGCGGCGAGGGCTCGGACGTCATCTCCCGGGGCATGGCTCTGGCGAGCGCAGGCTGGCAGCAGCCCACGGCCCAGCTTCACGTCGAGATCCAGCTGCTGGAGGGGGTCGAGCCCGTGGATGGCGAGGCCCGGTTGTCCCTGCACCTCGGCGCCGACGACGTGCTGGTACGCGCCATTCCCCTGGGCCAGCGCCGGGTCGAGGCGGGAGCGCGCGCGCCGGTGCGGCTGGTGGCCGATCGACCGGTCGCGGCCTTCGCGGGCCAGTACCTGGTGCTGCGCCAGCCCGGGCGGCACGGCATGGGTACGGTGGGAGGCGGTCGTGTCCTCGATCCGCACCCCGCCGCCGGCAAGGGCAGCCTGGCGCGCTGGGCACGTGTGGCCACGGCGCTGTCCCATGGCGAGCTTGCACAGCGCATGCACGCCTTGTTGCAGGACGCGCGCGAGAGCGGGGCCAGTCGTGGAGAGCTGGCGCGACGCCTGCCGCCCGACGAAGACCTGGACAAGGCTCTGGCCGAGCTCGAGAAGCTCAAAGCAGTGGTGAAGATCGACGGAGGCGCCACGTCGCGCTGGGTGGATGGCGAGGTCCTGCAG
Source organism: Pseudomonadota bacterium (assembly GCA_043821645.1). Lineage (GTDB taxonomy): Bacteria > Myxococcota > JACRCW01 > JAFGSX01 > JAFGSX01 > JBDRCO01. The sequence goes on from JBDRCO010000046.1 coordinate 83,675, forward strand.
GGCATTGCCGCGCGCGTGCTCGACGAGGTGGGCTCCTACCACGCCGCTCACCCCGCCCTGGCCGGGGTGACCGCGGCAGAACTCCGCGGTCAGGTCCCGCAGCTGTCGACGTGGCTCGTCGAGCGGGCCGTGCAGCTTCTCGTCGAGGAGGGCCGCCTGGAACGCCAGGACCAGGTGCTGCACCGGCCGGATCACAAGGTGGCGCAGGGGGCCGCGGGCGCCTCGGTCGACGCCCTGGCCGCGCTGTACCAGGAGCGCGGACTCAGCGCCCCCCTCGATGACGAAGCCCGGGAAGCACTGCAGCTCTCCGCAGCCTTGTTTCGCGATGCTCTCAACGAACTCAAGCGCCAGGGGCGCCTGGTGCGTCTCGCCGATCGCCTGCATGTGGACCGCCAGGCGCTCGACGCGATCCGGGGCCGTGTCCTGGACCACCTGGCGCATACGCCGCAGCTCAGCCCGGCGGACCTCAAGCAGCTCAGCGGGGGACTCAGCCGCAAGTACATCATCCCCTTGCTCGAGTGGCTCGACACCGAGGGTGTGACCTTGCGCCGCGGCGACGTCCGGGTCGCTCGCAGTGCGCGTCGATGAGACAGCCGTCCGTGCGGACGGGGCCGCTCAGCCGGTGTTCGCGGGGCCGGTCCACGGCGTGCCCTGCATGAATCGACTGCCGCCGGCATGGTGCAGGGTGGGGAAGCGCGCGCTGTTCCAGCAGCCCTCGGCATCGAGCACACCCGGGCGCGCCCACGCCGCCACCACCTGCGCGAGCACGAGGTCGTGGTCCGCCAGGCCCGTGGCCTCGGTCCGTCGACACTCGAGCCAGGCCGCAGCGTCGCGCAGCAAGGGCAGCCCGGCGATGGCACCACCCTCGTACAGACCCAGGCCGCGCTCGGCCACCTTGTCGACGTCGTGACCCGAGCAGCTCCCGAAGTAGCGCACCAGTTCGACCTGGTCGGCGGTGGGCACATTGATCCCGAGCACGCCCGTGCGCAGGATGTTGCTGTGGGTCTTGTGTCCGGGATCCATGGCCAGCAGCACCAGGGCCGGGCTGCGGCTCAGGGGCATGTTCCAGGCGATGGTGCACACGTTGGCACGCTCTCCGTCGTGGGTGCTGATCAGGAGCAGCGGCCCGGGATTGATCAGGCGGTAGGCGCGCTCGAGGGGGACCGCGACGCGTTCGGGCTCAGGAGGCGATGCCATGGGGCGCTCCAGGGGTGTGGCCGGGCTCGAGGGAGTCGCGCACCGCGCGCAGGAGCTGGTCCGGGGTGAAGGGCTTGGGCAGGCGGTACACTGGGCCCAGAGCGGTCTCCGCGTCGGCCGTCTCGAGGTCACCGCCGCTCATGATCAGGCACGCGATACCGGGGTGGAGATGCCGCGCCAGCCTCAGGACCTCGGCGCCGGAGCCGTCGTCGAGACCGAGGTCGGTGAGCACCGCGAGCGGTGATTCCTGCTCGAGCACGCGCCGGGCTTCGGTCACACCGCTGGCACCGTGGACTCGAAAACCCTCGTTCTCGAGGGCGCGCGTGATCAGACGCATTAGGGCCGGCTCGTCCTCGACCACGAGCAGAGCCGGGGTGTTATCGGCAGGACCGACCTCGCCGGCCAGGGCGCGGCGCAGGGCCTGGATCAGCACCTCGGGGCGGAAGGGTTTGGCCACGAACACCTGGCGCCGGTCGGCGAGGCGCTGCTCGGCCAGCAGGTGCCCCGACATGAAGACGACGGGCAGATCCTTCCGCCGGTCCCGCAGTGCCCGAGCCAGCTGCTTGCCGTCCATGCCAGGCATGGCGAGATCGGTCAGCACCACGTCAACGCTGGGGGCGGCCGCATCGAACATCTCCAGCGCTTGTTCGCCGCTGTGTGCGCTCAGCACCTCGAAGCCGGCCCGCTTCAACATGCGGGCCACGGTCCGCCGCACCGGATCCTCGTCGTCGACCAGCATCACCTTCTGCACCGGACCCGGGTTCGCAGGTGAGGTCGTTGACTCCATGGGATGGGGCTGGACGGGGTAGACGGGCAGAGGGATGCGCGGGAAGTTCAGGACGAAGGTTGCGCCCTCGCCGGGGACGGAGTGGACCGTGATGCGGCCTCCGGCTGCGGTGACCAGGGCATAGACCGTGGCCAGACCGAGCCCTGTACCCATCTCTCCCTTGGTCGAAAAGAACGGCTCGAAGGCCCGGGCCTGGACCTCGGCGGTCATGCCCGTGCCGGCGTCCTGAACCTCGAGTACGACCTCATCAGGGTCGACACGGACCCGGAAGGTGATTCTTCCACCCTCGGGCATGGCGTCGCTGGCGTTGACGACCAGGGTCGTCAGCACCTGCTCGAGCTGCACGCGGTCCATGCGCAACCAGGCAGGCTGTTCCGAGGCGACGACCTCGAGGGCGATCTCGGGTCCGACCATGCGGCTGAACAGGCGCTGGATCTCGGCCAGGACCTGATTGAGTTCGAGATCCTCGGTGTGGGTGGGCTGCTTGCGGCCAAAGCTCAGGAGCTGCCGGGTCAGCACGCTGGCGCGCTCCGCGGCTCGCTGGATGTCGAGCAGATCCCCATGCAAGGCATGCTGGGGCCCCAGGCTGTCCGCGACGAGGGTGGCGTTGCCCAGGATCGCGGACAGCTGGTTGTTGAAATCGTGAGCGATCCCTGCGGAGAGTCTGCCTATGGCCTCCATCTTCTGGGCGTGCAGCAGCTGGGCGCGCTTGTCCTCGAGCTCCGCCTCGACCTGCTTGTGCGCGGTGAGATCGCGAAGGGTGAGCAGCTGCGCCGGCTGGCCTGCGTAGTTCACTTGCTGGGCGTGAAGCAACAAGGTGCGCACGGGTGCGCCCACAGGCCAGCTCAGTTCGTGTCCATCCTGCAGCATTTTTTCGGTCGAGCGCTGCACCTCCTCGAGGATTTCCCCGGGGAGTGCCGTGCACCCCTCGTCGAGGTCGAGCAGCAGGCAGAAGTGTGGATTGCTATACAGCAGCGCGGTGCCGTTGCGCTCGGCGATGGCTACACCCACCGACAGGGCGCTCAGCACCTCCTCGCGGCGCTCGAGCTGGGCGCGGGCCAGGTCGCGCTCGCGGCGAAACACATCGACAGGTGCGAAGTAGTCCCGCCGCAGCATGCCCACGCCCGTGATCACGAAGGCCACCGCGAGCAGCACGGAGGCCGCGAAGGGCAGGTCCACACCGAGCGGTGACAGGCCGCCATTGATGATGCCAGCCAGCAGACCCATCGGCACCACCACCTGCGCCACGAAACGACCGCTGGTGCGAAAGGCGTCGACGCCCTGGCGGCGCGCGGCGAGCAGCAAGATCGCGGCCGCGGAGATGACGCAGGCGCCATGGTAGAAATTGATGGCGACCTGCCAGCCGGTGGATCGCGACTGGAAGTACATTCCATTGACCGAGGCGGGCAGGAACTCCCGGTACAGCAGGCCGCCCTCGACCAGCACCACGCAGCCCACCGCCGGAGCGAACAGCAGCAGCAGCGCGGCGGGATGGCGCAGCCAGCGCGGCCACCTCGTGTAGTTGCTCACGCCCTCCAGCACCAGGGGAGGCACGGCTGCCCACACGGGTGCAAAGAGCAAGGCCAGCCAGCGCACCTGCGCGGCGCTCGACGAGAGGTTGGACAGCAGGTCGGCCAGGCACCACAAGGTCATCAGGGCGAAGAGGACGATGACGCGGCGCTTCTCGGCGCTGGGAGGAGACGCCACGGTGTACAGCGTGGTCATGACGAGCATGACGCAGAAAGACAGCAGGTAAAGGTAGGTCAGCGGGTACTGCATCCGCGTCCATCGCCAGCTTGCGACCGTGCGTCGAACACCTGCGCCTCGTGCAGGGCCGTCACGTGATCTCGCTCATTGTACGCTGTGCGACGGGATCGCCGAAGGGTGTTGGTACGCACCGGCTTCGGAGCGAGAGAGCCTCTCTGTGCGGCTGCAGGCACAAACCATAAGCATTCCGTCCATGAACCGAGCTCTGGGAGGCCGACTGCCAGCGCCAGCCTTCGAGCCTCGCGGCCTTGAATCTCGGTCTAGGGGGCTGCGGAGAGTACCAGCTGGGTCGAGGTTCGCGCCTCGACGCGCTCGCCCAGGGCTCGCAGTGCAGGTTCCTGCTCGACCTCGACGCGGCCATAGGGCACGTCGATCTCGCGCTTCACCTCCAGGGCGTCGCCGCGCAGGTGGGCGTGCTGGTGGTAGCGGCCAAAAGGCCCTTCCTCGGCCAGCTCCGCCGGCATGCTGCGTGGGCGCAGGCCTGCAGGGAGGTGCAGGATCACCTGCGCTGTCTCGTGATGGGGATCCATCAGCACGGCCACGCTGCGCTGACCCACGCGCAGGTAACTGGCGGGCGCAGCGCGTTCGCCGCCGAGAACCAGCGACAGTGACGGCAGAAAGCGGGCGATGACCAGGTCACCGTTGTTTGCCAGGGCATAGCTCGCCACGTCGAAGCGCGCGCGGAGGGCCAGAGGCTGCAGGTCGTCGTCGAGAGCGTCGATGGCGAAGTCGTGCAGCGCGGCGCCAGGGAAGATGCTGCCGAACCAGCCCTCGATGGCGCGGGCCGTATCGTCGAGGGGGACCGCGCGCAGGCGCTGCCGCAGGTATCCCGCCAGCGGAGACTGCACGACCATGTGCAGGGATCCGTCAAGCCGTCCGCTCCCGTCGAGGGTCGCCTCGACGTTCATCCGCGAGGGGGCGCGGCACACCCAGGTGTCGGGCACCGGCTGCGCGCGGCCGAGCTGCGGCGCCGTCGCCAGCACGGGGTCGACCTCGACCCAGTGGCCTCCCCGAGCCTGGGCAAACCACCCGTCGAGAGCCACGTTGCGTCCCGCCAGCACGAGCGGCCGGTCGCCTCTGGCCGTGTGGTGCAGCAGCACGCGTTCGGGCAGCTCGCTGTCCGGCCAGTCCACGACAGGTGCAGGCGAGGCGCGGTGCAGGGCGACCCAGCGAAGGTCGAGTCCCACCTGGCGGCCCGCCGCTCGCAGCAAGGCCTGGCGATCGCCACGGCCGGCGGCCAGGATGGTGACCGGGTCGCGTTCCGGGCCAGGGTCGCGGACCCGACGCACCACGGCCTCGACCAGGGCGCGAAGCCGAGAATCGTCCCCTCGCTTGCCGGCAACAGCGTCGCGGGCGAAGCGATCCAGGTCGGCATTCGTGCGCTCGGCCTCGGCCAGGCTGCGCAGCGCGCGTCGCGCGTAGAGTCCGATGTCGACACCGTGGCTGGCGGTCACGTGAGGCAAGACCTCGACCGGGGAGGGGGCAAAGGGCTGCGTGCGATGGGCTGGCACGTCGCGGGCTTCGAACTGAAGGCGCACCTGGTCGTCGTCGACCTGGCGCTGCGGCGGTGGCAGGCCGAGGGAGTGGATCTGAAGGCGGCTCATCTCGGAAGAGGGACCCACCAGCACGAGCTGGCTGCAAAAGATCGGGACCTGGGTCGCAAAGAAGAAGCGCACGAGCTGGTCGTGATCGACGGCATCGGGCCATTGCTCCTGGATCCAGTGCAGCTCGATGAAGTCCCCCACGTCGATGCCGGACAGCGACACGTCGCCACTGCTGTGGGCCGCCTCGGGTTCGATCACCCGGCCATCGGCCTTGATCACCCGCAGGGCGCGCAGCTCGGCACCGGCGGGTGGCCGCACCTCTCCGAGCTGGCTGGCGGCTTCCTTGCTTTGCACGCGCAGGATCTGGTGGGTGATGCGCAGGCCGCCGCCGCCACCGGTGAAGATCTGCGCCGCAGCGTCGAGAACAAACACGAAGGGAAAGCCCGCGTAGAGCTCCGGGTGGGCGCTGGAGTGCGCGCCAAAATCCGCGACCAGCGCGGCGGTGTCGACGCGAAGGTGGCGATCCGGATCGAGCCCGGACGCGCGCTCGCGCAGGTGTTGCCACGTGGGGAGACCGAGCCGGATCGCCTCGGCGCGCCGCAGGGCCGCCTCGAGGTCACCGCGCGCGCGGCCGGCGCGAACGAGCCAGCGCGCAGCGAGCAGGTCGCGTGGGAACATCTGCAACCTGTCGTCGACGCGCCGCTGCACGCCATCCCAGCCCTCGACTGCCAGCGCGACCTCCAGCAACTGTTCGAAGCCCGGGCGATCCGGGGCCAGCTCAAAGGCCTGTTCATAGGCCTTCAAGGCGCCGGCCAGGTCACCCTGCTCGCGAAGTCTCTGGCCGCGGCGTGCACTGAAGAGTGTGGTGCTGCTGTCGAGCTGGGCCTGTCGCGCCTCGACGGCGCGCTGCACCATTCCCCGACGTTCGAAGAAGCCCACCGCGTAGCCCAGGCTGGTCTCACCGGGGGCCAGGGCGAGGCTGCGATCGAGAGCCGCCAGGGCCGGAACGGGGAGCCCGCGCCGTGACAGCATGTCGTGCACGCGGCGCTGTCCCCAGGGGTAGTCAGGGTGCGCGGCGACGAGGTCCTGCATGCGTTGCAGTGCCTCGTCCTGGCGCTCATCTTGATCCAGAAGGGCCAGGCGATAGCTCGCGATGAGGTGCTGCGGCTGGTGCTCGAGGGTCGCGGCCAGGGCACTCCGCATGTCGAGCTGGCGACTGGTCTCGGGCAGGGTGGGGTCACTGCGCGTGCCCTCGGCCAGGGCGAACCAGGCTGCAGCGCTGTCCGGGAAGCGTGTGGCGAGCTGCCGGGCCAGCACCCGGGCGCGTTCACCGTCGTCGAGCAGGTCGCCAGTCCAGGCGCCGACCAGGCGCAGCGCTCGCCAGGGATCGCGATCCACGTCCAGGCCAGCCTCGAGCCAGGTCGCGGCCGTGCTCGGCACGGGTCCCAGCTGCGACAGGGTCGTCGGTCCGTCGTCGGGTGGGTGCGCTTGCCAGCGATCCACCGCGCTGCGACCGCTCCTGTCCAGGGCCCAGAGCGACAGGCTGTCGCCCGAACCGGCGGGCAGCACCAGCGCCCGAAGGTGGTGCCAGCCCTGTGCCAGCTGCAGGCCGACCAGCACACTACCCGGGCGGGCGCGCAGCCACCTGTCCCTGTCCACCACCACCAGTCCGTCGACCAGGATGCGGGCAGTCTGCGGCACCTGCCACAGCAGGGCCGCGCTGCTGTCGGCGGGAACATGAACCCAGCTCTCGACGAGCTGCACCCCGAGCGGATCCGCGGTCGCCAGCATCAGGCTGGCTTCCCCGGTGCGCCTTTCACGACAGGCGGGGTGGTCGACGGGGCCCTGGGCCAGGTCCTGGCGCGCGCGCCGAAAACTCTCCACGCTGTCCGGGGCCATCTCGGGGCACACGCGCCAGGTGCGGATGGCACCCGCGCGGTCCAGGACCTTCTGGTACGCGGCGACATCCTTGCGCTGGGCGGCCACGGTGAGGCCTGCCCGGGTGGCGGCGATGGCTAGGCCGAGGCAGCTCGCGGTGTTCTCGACCTGCTGCGCGCAGCGCTGGCGGGCCCGCTCCAGCGCAGCCGCGACGGTGGCGTCGGTGTCCCGGGTTTGATCAAGGGTCAGCAGCAGCTGGCTCGCCGCGAGTTCTGCCAGCGGGCTGCCTGGGACCCATTCCAGGACCTGAGAACAGCTGGTGAGGATGGCCGGGTAGTCGCGCCGAGCTGCTGCCAGCTCACAGGCCAGCAACGCGCCGCGTGGCGGTGTGGCCGGAGGCGCAGGCAGTTTGCCCAGCAGGGCCCGGGCGTGATCGTCATCGCTGAAGAAGGCGGCGAGCTCGGCGCGCTCGACGAGAGCGACGACGTCCCCAGGCGTGCGCGTGAGCAGCTGGTCCAGGACCTCGGCACGTCGGCGTGCCGCCGGGGACTGTGTGCTCGCCGGGTCCAGGTGCTGCTCGCTGGCGCAGGCCAGCAGCAGGCTCGTCAAAAGCACGGCGCTGCGGGTCACGGTGCACCTCCGACGGTCTGAGGGGACCTGACCAGCTCGAGGCGCTGCTGCATGGCCGCGTCGGCACGAAGGCAGGCTTCCCGAAATCCCTGGTAGTCGGCGACGGGAACGCGACGCGAAGGCAGCTCGGTGACCTCGTCGACGAGCACGCCCTCGGCCGTGGCCTCGATGCGCTGCTCGAACACGAGATGCGGGGTGGTGATGCGCACGGGCTGGGGGAGTGCGCGACCCCGCACGCCCGGGGGGAGGGTGTAGTGCATCACATTGCGCGTGCGCCAGGGGTGGTCGAGGACGAGGTCAGTGCGGCGCTGCGGGCTGGACGCATAGGCCGAGGCCAGGCCGTGGGGATACAGCGATATCGGAAGTCGCCAGCCGCCATCGACGGGCTGGGCGCGCGCGGGCAAGCTGGCCTCGAAGCGATACCAGACCTCGGCATTGAGATCGTCAAGATCCGAGAACTCGACCGCGTGCACCACGGCTCCGGCAAAGCCCTCGCTGACCTCTCGCTCGAGGTGTTCCTGGCGCGTGGCCGGGTCCTCGAACTGCCGGCGCAGGCGGGCGGCGCGGGCACCCCAGAATCGTTCCGTGCCGCTCAGGCGTGCCGTGCCCTTGTCATCGAGGGCGATGCGGTACTCGGAGGTGTTGAGGTTGCGCGCCGCGGGCTGCAGCGGGATGTGCACGAGTTCGCCGCTACCGTCGCGACCCACGCGCAGGGCCATCGCCCCCTGGTCGACGGTCGGCAGCTCATCGAGGCCGGAGAATTCCGCCGTGCCGTCGAGGTACAGGTCCAGGGCCGGCACGTAGGCGATGGCGTGATTGAAGGCCCACATGGACGCGGGCTCGCGGGCCAGCTCGCCCAGGTTGACCGTGCGCAGGAGCACCAGCCTGGCCTCGACGCCGACCTCACCCAGCATGGCCACCAGCAGCGTCGCCTTGTCCTTGCAGTCGCCGTAGCCGCGGCGATGCACCACCGAGGCGCGGTAGGGCTTCCAGCCATGGATGCCGAGCTCGATGCCCACATAGCGCGTCTTCTTGACCACGTGGTCGTGGATACGCCGCACGCGCTCTCGCGTGTCGTCGAGCGCGACTCCATCGACCAGGTGCTGCGCCAGGGCCCGGGTACTGTCGTCAAGCTGGTACTGATCCTCGATGAGCTGGGCATACCAGTGCAGCATCTCCTCCCAGCTCTGGTAGGTGCTCACCGAGAACCAGGGAACGGTCTCGAGCCAGGGCGGCATCAGCGGCTCGATGGGATGGCCGGGCAGATTGTCGACGGTGAAGTGGTGCGCGATCCACGGTCCTCCGTCGTCCTCGACCTCGTGCCGGAGACCCTGCACGTGGACGTACAGCGGGCGCGATCTCGGGGCCAGGACCGTGTGACTGTAGTGAAGCACGGGCCACTGGCGCTGCGCCGTGAGGATCTGCCCGAAGAAATCGCCGAACAGGTTGACCTCGCCCACGGCCTCGACACGGCTGCGCACGCGCACGATGTCACCGGTCTGCAGTTCTCCGAACTCCACGACCATGGCCGCGCGATCGCTGTAGACGCCTTGGCTGCGGCCACTCGAGCCGCTGTCGCGCACACGGTCTGGCGGCAAGGAGAGGCCCCGGGCATCGATGCGCTCGGCGAGCTGCACCGAGGCGATCTCGCGCCCCGGGGAGTAGGGCACGCCTTGCTTCCGCAGCACCTCGGCGCGGCCTGCGTCGAGCAAGCGCAGGGAGATCTCCTCGTCGGTGCGGTAGAGCCCATTTTCGAACAGACGGGTGACGCTGCGCTGCTGCAGCACCACGGCGCCAAAGGCCCGGGCACTGTCGGGAACCTGCAGTCGACGCAACGCGGTGACGTCGATCGCGGGAAGCATCGAGGTGTCGGACGCACGCGTCAGGGCCTCCAGACGCCGGCGCAGCTCGGGTTGTTGCGGACGGCGCGCCAGGCTGCGTTGCCAGGCACGGGCCGCACCATCGCGGTCACCCGCCAGCAGCCGGGTCTCGCCGAGGGCTTGCGAAAACTCCGCATGATCCGGGAAACGCTGCGCCATCTCCTCGAGCAGTCGCGTCGCCTCGTCGTGGCGGTCGTTCCAGGCCAGGCGATGGGCCAGTCTCAGGCGCGGACCAGGAGCCTGGGGATCGCAGGCGATGAAGCGCCGCTGCAGGGCCAGCACGCGCTCGAGATCACCGGCCACCTCGGCCCCGTGGAGCAGGACCCGCAGCGCACCGCTGTCCGTGGCGTCGTGCTCGAGCATCGCGGTTGCGAGCTCCCGGGCTTCGCGGTGCCGTCCGGCCTCCTCGAGGTCATGCATCCAGCGCCGGGCGACCTCGGGCCCTCCGGCCACACCAGTGGTGGTCCTGTGGGCGTGGACAAAGCGCTCGATCAGTTCCCGGGCCTCGTCGTCATCGGGATCCCGCTCGCGCAGGGTCTCGACGAGGGTCAGCAGCGCCAGCGGATCCCCTGGCTCCAGGGTGTGGGCTTGCCGCAGCGAGGGCAGCGCCTCGTGATACAGCATGCGCCCCTGGCGGTGCTTGCCCAGGGCCAGGTGGGCAGGACCCAGCTGTGGGTTCACCCGCAGGGCGCGCTCGAAGGCCTCGCGGCCGGCGTTGGGATCGTGCACCGAGAGCGCGTGGCCGAGCAGAAGCAGCACCCAGGCATCGTCTGGACGCAGCGTGAGGGCCTGACGCAGAACGACGGCCTGGGGCGTCGGGTCCGCCCGCAGGTCGGACGCGTGGAGTGCGGTCTGGGTCCTGGCCAGATCGACCAGGGCGTCGGCGCGCTGGTTGCCTCGACGTCCCTGGGCGCGAGCCTCCAGGGCCGGGATGAGATCCAGCACGGACCGCGCAGTCACTGCATGCCCCTTCATCTGCAGCGGGGTCGCGGGTTCCGGAAGCGCGACCCGCACGTCGGTTGGCACTGCGGAACCATCGAGGGCCGTGAGCCGCACCGTCGTCTTGAAGCCCCGGTCCAGGCTCCCGAGCTGCACCAGCACGGGTGTGCGACCCGCGGCCACATGCAGACCCACCGCGTGCTGCTCGAAGCTCCAGGCGTGGCGCTCGTCGAAGCAGCGCCGGGGCAGGGTGCCGACGTGCAGGCACAGCTGATCGGTGGTGCCCAGGCGCAGGGCCAGGTCGACCGCGCGCGGCGCCTCGATCTCGAACAGGAGCAGGGCCGCAACCTCGTCCGCAGGATCGAGCAGGGCACCGAGATCGAGGTAGCCCTCGGTGTCGCCGGCTTCGACCCGGCGCCAGGACACCGGACCGAGCTTGCCAGCCGCGGGCGCCGACAGGTCCAGCAGGTCCGGGTCGACGGGGAGTCCGGCGAGACCCGAACCTCCGGTGTTGTCCAGAGGTCCCAGCAGCCAGAACCTGGTGACCAGGCCGGTGTCGGCGAGCAGACGCCGGGCCCGGGCATCGTCGCCGGCGCGTCGGGCCCTCCGGGCGGCCAGGGCGCGGGCGTGGTCGCGCAGCGCCGGGAAGCTCCGCGGGTCCTCGGCGATGTGGTCGACGAGGGCGTCGAGGGCCGTGGTGTCGACCAGGTGGGCGCGGAGCCACAGCAGCCGATGGAGGTCCGCGAAGCCATCGAGGGTGCGCGAATGCGCGCGGAGGGCTGCCAGGGCAGAGGTCCACTCGCGCTCGAGAGAGGTCGGCGTGGTGCTGGGGTGCGCGCCGACCAGCAGCAGCGCAAGGGCCAGGGTCGCGGCGAGACGGCCGGGTACGCGGTGGCGGGGCGTCATGGTGCCGACGGCGCAGTCACGGGTGTGGCACGACGCCGCGAACGCGTCAGGGGGCCTTCGAGCACACGCAGGGTCGACCTCATGCGGGGGTTGGCGAGGAACCCCGCGAGCATCAACTCCGGCCTGATGAGCGGATCGAAGCGCCGGATCTCCGCCGGGCGGTGGGTCAGCACGAGCTTCTCGATACGGGCCGCGAGCCGGGTCGTGGCGACGAGGAGCGAACGCCGGGGTCCTATCTGTAACTGGATCTTTTCCTCGGGCAGGAAGCTCAGCGGGTCCACCGCGAGCAGATCGCGCTCGATGGCGTCGAAGTAGGGTGGTGGCGCGCCGAAGCGGCGAATCTCGCTGGTGTCGAGCACCGAGCTATCGTGACTCCTCGACGAGGAGAATGCGGCGCGTGTGTGCTCGACCAGTTCCCGGCACATGGCCTGCACTGTCGCCGTCTGATCGACCTCGATCAGATCCTCGACCACCTGGCCAGCCAGGTTCTGTTCGAGCGGCGCGCCGAGCATGGCCAGTACGCTGGGTCCGAGCTGCAGCAGATCGACCTGCACCTCGCTGGGCGGCGTGCCCAGTCCTCGGATCCACATCGCGGCACTCCCGCCCAGACCTGCCGGGTGACCGTCGTCGTCGAAGGTGATGCCATCCTCGGCCACGATGGCTAGGGCAGAACCTGGTTCCAGCTCGAGGAGACCGGCAACGCGCTTCACTGCGGAGCGCCAGGGCCCGGCCTGGGTGGCCCACAGATCCGCGGCATGGAACCGATCACCGCTCAGGGCGTCGCCATCCTTCTGCAGGTGCAGAGGGTCTCGACCCTGCACCACGGTGTAGCGAAGTTGCGCGGCACCGCGGCTCTCGAGACGCGCGCTGCCATCCCGGTTCACCACGGTCAGCACCTGCCCGGCTGCACCCGCGGCCTGGCGGGCCACCACCAGCGCCACACCTTCGATCATGGCCAGCTCGCGGAGGACCGCCGGACCGCTGCGACGGCCGCGCGCGGTCGCGTCCAGCAGCTCCTCGAAGGTGGACGGAGCCGGTGTGACGCCGGCCGGCAGGGTCCGACGGGGCTGCACCAGGGCCACACCACCGCGATGGCGCACATCGAGAGGAGAGAATGCGTGCAGGAGATTTTTCAGGCGCCCCTGCCGTCGCTCGCGGGGCGGGAGCAAAGGGGCAAGCACCCTGTCCACGTCGATCCGACGCGGGCTGTCGACGAGCCCAGCCGGCGAGACGAGGATGAAGCTGCTGTGATCGAGCAGACCGCGCGCCTGGTACCAGGTGACCAGGGCGTCGACCTCGTGGTCGAGCTGGGCCAGGGCTGCCGTGGCTTGCACGCTGGCGCGGCCGTGGCTGCTGGCCAGCCGAGCAAAACGCGCGTCATGGGCGACCACCAGCACCGGTGGCAGTGCGTCCTGAGGGATCCTCTGCAGCGCCGCCAGCACGCTCGTGAGGTCGCGGCCACTTGCGGTGACCTGGCCAGGGCCATCCAGACCCTCCAGTTCCGGGGGCAGCAGGCAGTCTCCCGTGAGGAGACTCTGCGGGCGACCGGTCGCGACGCTGCAGGCTTCTCCGACCCCGCGCTGTGGCCACCAGGCGCTCGAGGGCAGGTGCCGTCCCGCGTCGACGAACTGGCGGCGGATCGCTGCCAGGGCGCCCACCTTGAGGCGTGCCTCGAGCTCGCCATCCCCCAGGCCGTCGACGACGAGCAGGACGGCGTGCCGACCCGTGTACCAGTTCGGTGTCGCCGAGGAGATGGCGGCGGTGAGCAGCAGCGCAGGTACGAGCAGCACGATCACCTCTACAGGATGCGGCAGAAGGTCAGCTCGGAGCCGCCGAAGTCAAACAACAAACCCAGGCGCACGCCCGCCGCGCCCAGGCCTTGCAGGACATGGTCCTTGAAGCGCACGTCCAGGTGACCCTGGGCCATGACCTTGACCAGCAGCGCGTCGTCGACCAGCACGTCCGCCATGTAGCTGCCGACCACCTCGCCGCGGAAAGCCACGCTCAGGGCGACGTTCTTCTGGCAGCGTACCGCGCGTCGTCGCAGCTCGACCACCAGCGCATTGCGGTACACCGTGACGTCGTAAAAGGGCCCCAGGGCCGAGCGCACCGCCAGTGCACTGTCGACCACCTCAGCAGTTAGCCGATCGCGCAGCACCTCCTCGGGGAGGGCGGGCGCGGTGCGGCGTGCGAGCCGGGTCGAGTTGCGAGACTGCGCGCTGGTCATCGTCCTCTCGCGTGGGTTCGCCCTCCACGATAGAACGGTCCGGTCGCGGGGTCGAGCGAGCGCTGGCCCGCTCCCGTTCCATCCCGGCGCTGCCCACCGGTCAAAGGCCTGGGGACCGCCGCAGCTCAACAGGCTTCTAGGAGGAGATCGTCACGCTGCGCTCACCCCTGTGCAGCTTGTCCTTGACCAGGTCCACGGCGCGATCCACCGGGATGCGCTCCTGCTTCATGTCGTCGCGGTAGCGCACCGTGATGGTGCCGTCCTCCTTGGTCTGCCCGTCGATCGTCAGGCAATAGGGGGTGCCGGCCTCGTCGTGGCGACGGTAGCGGCGACCGATGGCATGTTGCTCGTCGAAGCGGGTATGGATGCCTTCGCCCAGGAACTTCTTCACGATGCCGTGGGCGATCTCGGGCAGACCATCCTTCTTGACCAGGGGAAGGATGGCCGCCTTGTATGGTGCCAGGCGCGGGTGCAGGCGCAGCACCACGCGGGTGGCATCCTCGCCCTTGGCGTCAGGCACGGCTTCCTCGGTGTAGGCGTCGAGCAGCAGCATCAGCAGGGTGCGGGTGGCACCGGCCGCGGGTTCGATGACGTACGGCGTGAAGCGCAGGCCGGGCTTTCCGGTCTCGGGGTTGAGCTTCTGGGGGTCAAAGAAGCTGAGCTTCTTGCCCGAGTGGGTCGAGTGCTTCTGCAGGTCGTAGTCGGTGCGGCTGGCGATGCCCTCGAGCTCATCCCAGCCCCAGGGGTACTCCCATTCGATGTCGTAGCAGGCGTCGGCGTAGTGGGCGAGCTCGCTGGTTTCGTGGGCACGTGCGCGCAGTTTGTCCGGGCTGTTGACGTAGCGGCGATACCAGGCCAGGCGCTCGTCCTTCCAGGTCTCGAGCCACTCCTTGTGCGTGCCCGGCTCGACGAAGAACTCCATCTCCATCTGCTCGAACTCGCAGGAGCGAAAGATGAAGTGCTCGACGGTGATCTCGTTGCGGAAGCTCTTGCCCATCTGGGCGATGCCGAAGGGTACCTTGAGGCCCATGGTCTCCTGCACGTTCTGGAACTGCACGAACATGGCCTGGGCGGTCTCGGGGCGCAGGTAGACCGCGCTCTCACCGATGATCTTCTCCAGTGCCTCGCGCAGCGCCGGACCCTCGAGGTCGCGGTGCTGCTCGACGTAGCGCGCCATGTCGCCCACGGGATCCACCGGACCGAGGCTGGAGCGAAACATGAGGTTGAAGTGGCGCTCGTCGCTGAGGTCCGGGCTGCCGCAGACCGGGCACACGTAGCCGCGGTTGGCCACGCCCTTGAGCTTCTTGCCGCTCTTCTTGCCGCCCTCGCTGTATTCGACCTCGGTGCCTGTCGCCACCACCGGGGCCTTGTCAGCCCGAAAGCGCTCCTTGCAGTTCTTGCAGTCGACCAGGGGATCGCTGAACCCGGCGAGGTGTCCCGAGGCCTCCCACACCCGCGTATGCATGATGATGGCGGCGTCGAGCCCGACCACGTCGTCGCGCTCGTACACCATGGCGCGCCACCACTCGTTCATCAGGTTGCGCTTGAGCTCGATACCCAGAGGGCCGTAGTCGTAGGCGCTCTTGAGACCGCCGTAGATCTCGGAAGACTGGAACACGAAGCCCCGGCGCTTGCACAGGCTGACGATCTTCTGCATCAGGTCGAGATTTTCTGCCATGGGGGCGCTCCGTGTCGTCGCGATGTCCAGCTGCGACGAAGCCGGCATCCAAGTCGAGCAGGCAGGGGATGGCAAGGGCAAAGCGTTCCGGGCAGGCATCGCGATCAGGTCGCGCATCACCGTTGAGCCCACGCCGCACCTGCTGCTAGCATCCCCCGGCCCTGGCACCCCTGCAGGTTCGACGTCAGCGTGCCAGGAGGGGGCTGATCGTGATCCACGTTGCCCTGATCGGCTGCGGGCGCATCGCAGACCTGCACGCGCTGGGTTACCGCGACAACGCGCGCGCGCGCATCCACAGTGTGTGCGATCTGGACCCGGCTGTTGCCGAGCGCCGCAGGCAGGAGTGGGGTGCCGACAAGGTCGCACGCTTCGAGGCCATCCTGGCAGACCCCGAGATCCACGCGGTGGAGATCCTGACCCCGCATGACCAGCACGAGCGCCAGGTCGTGCAGGCGCTGCAGGCGGGCAAGCACGTGGCGCTGCAGAAGCCCATGACCACGGATCTCGCCAGCGCCGACCGCATGCTGCAGGCGGCGGCCGCGCGGCCCGATCGCGTGTTCAAGGTCACCGACAACTACCTGACCTATCCGCCGCTGGTGCTGGCCAAGAAGCTCCTCGACGAGGGCGCCATCGGTGATCCCCTGAGCCTGCATCTCAAGTACATCGGTGGGTCTTCGGGGGGCTGGCCCATCGAGGCCACCTCCTGGGACTGGCGCATCCGCGAGGCCGTGGCCGGCCGCCCCTTCGTGACCTTCGATCATGGCCACCACATGCTCGCCGTGGCCTGGCACCTGTTCGGTGAGGTCGAGCGGGTTGTGGCCTGGATAGATAGCCTTGATGGCGTGGTGGACTCGCCCGCCGTGATCATGTGGAAGCACCAGGGGGCCAAGCGCTACGGCGTGCTCGATGCGGTGCATGCCCCGGACATGCACGTGCCGTCGAAGTACTACGCCAACGACGAGTGGTTCGAGATCGCAGGCTCCCGGGGGCTGCTGCTGCTGCGGCGCTGCACCGGCAATGTGCTCGACGGGCCTCCTGTGTCCCTCTTCGACGGTCAGGGCTGGAAGCACTTTGACGACGTCGACTCAGACTGGGCTGCGGGTTTTGTCGGCGCCACCCACAACTTCCTCGATGCCATCGAGGGCAAGGCGCCCCCCCTGCTCACCGGCGCCCAGGGCCGCGAGGTGCTGCGCTTCAGTCTCGCCCTGCAGCGCTCGGCCGCGGTGCGGCGCGAGGTCTACCTCGACGAGATGGATGGAACGATCGGGCGCCTGGGGGCCTGGCAGAGACGGCGCCGTGAGCAGCGACCGGCCCAGGGTTCCCGCTTCTCACTGCGTGGGGGTGGTCGCACCACGCGCTACGCGCCTCTGGCCCGATCGCTCACCGACGAGCTGGTGCGCAGCGTCGATGCCGCCACGGCGAGGCAGATAGATTTCGATGTGGGCGTGCGGCTCACCACCGACGGTGGCGTCGAGGACACGATGGGCTTCTTCTTCTCGGACGGACGCGTGCGCTGCGAACGCGGCAGCTTGCCCGAGCACGCCGGGGTGACCTTGACCCTGCCTGCGGGCCTGTGGGCGGCCATCCTGATGCGCAAGGCCAGGGTCGAGACGGCCCTGTTGCGTGGGCAGATCCGTTTCGATGGCAAGCCCGAGCTGGCGCTCAAGCTGCGCAAGGTGTTCCAGCTGTGACCGAGGGTGGAATTGCCAGAGCGGGGGCGCGTTCCCAGGGAGCAGACATGCAGGTGCCTCGACTCATTGGCATCGATCGACTGCTGCCTGGCGAGGCGCTGGTCAATGCCGACCAGGCGCTGCGATCGCGTGTGCTTGCGGTCTCCATCCTGCTGCTCACGGCGCTGAGTGCGGCCTTTGGATATCTCATCGGCTCCCTCCAGGTCCCCTTCAACTGGAGCGATCCGGCCACGCTGGTGCTCTTCGTCTGCACCGGTATCGGCCTGTTCACCAGTGTCTATTTTCGCATTTTCTTCCACTACAGGCTGGTCTCGCTGTCGGTACCCGTGATCACGCTCACGGCCATCTTCGCCATGCTCTCGCAGTTCGGCCTGGAGCATCAGTCCTTGTGGTTCCTCACCGTGGTCCCCCTGATCTCGACCATCCTGGTGGGGCCGCGCCTGGCTTCGCTGTTCACGACCGTGGCCGTGACGGGCATCCTGTACTTCTGGTGGAACTGGCAAGACTACCTGCTCGCGGGCAATTCCTATTCCAACCCGAGCTGGCACTTTGGCTTTCATGCCGGCGCCTGCATCACGTCCATCGTCGTCATTCACGTGATCTCGCACCTCTTCGAGTGGCAGCGACAGCAGGCCGTGGCGCAGGCCACGCACAGCATGGCCGAGTTCGTCCGCGCCAACGCGGAGCTGAGCGAGGCTCTGACTCAGGTCGAGCTCGCCAAGCGCAGCACCGAGCAGGATTCGGTCCATAAGAGCGAGTTCATCCGCAAGATGACCGGTGCGGCCGCCTCCCAGGGGGTGGCCCTGCGCTCGACCCGGGCAGCCATGGCGCAGATGAATGAACTCAGTCGCACCATCGACCAGAGCGCCGGGATCATGGCCCGCTCGGCCGAGGACAGCAGCACCGCCGCGGATCAGATCGCGGCCACCACCCAGGGCGTGATGCGACAGATCGAGTCCGTGGTGACCACGGTGGACCAGACCGCGGCCTCCACCGACGAGATGGTCGAGGTCATCGGGCACGTGGCTGCCAACGTCGAGGCTCTGCGCACCGACGTGGATCAGACCTCGGCGGCCATGCAGCAGATGGAGACCTCCATCGCCCATGTGGAGCAGAACGCCAGCCGCACCGCGACCCTGGCGGACGACGTGATTGCCCACGCTGCCCGGGGCTCCTCCTCGCTACAGAAGACCCTGAAAGGCGTCGAGGCCATCCGCAACAGCTCGGCGCAGGCCTCCGAGGTGATCCGGCGCCTGGTCGACGAGATTGGTTCGATTGGTCGCATCCTCACGGTCATCGAGGACGTCGCCGACCAGACCAAGCTCCTCGCGCTCAACGCCTCCATCATCGCCGCCCAGGCCGGAACCGAGGGGCGAGGCTTCGCGGTGGTGGCCGAGGAGATCAAAAATCTGGCAGCGCGCAGCGCGGACTCGACCAAGGAGATCGGGGCTCTCGTGACCTCGGTGCAGCAGCGCGGCCGCGAGGTGATCCGGGCCATTGACGACGGAGACGCAGCGGTGCACGCCGGGCACCGCCAGACCCAGGAGACCGAGCAGGTGTTTGCCGAGATCGTCACGGCCTCGGCGAGCTCCAACCAGATGGTGCAGGCCATCGCCCGCTCTGCCTCGGAGCAGGCGCGCGCCACCGCCTCGGTCGCCCTGGCCATGGAGCGCATCGCGACCGCAGCGAACCAGGTCGCGGGCTCCACGCGGGAGCAGAAGCGCGGTGCCCAGCAGCTCCGCGAGGCCACCCAGCACCTGCGCCTGGTCGCCGAGCACGTCGAGCGCTCGTCCAGGGAGCAGGCGGAGGGCATCCAGCACATCCTCGATGCCCTGCGCCGTATCACCGAGCTGGTGCAGCGCGTTCACGAGGCGCAGACAGATCAGACCTCGCGCAGCGCCCAGGTCCTCGATGCGGTCGAGGAGGCCCTGGCCTCGCAGCTGGAGCAGGTGGAATCGCTGGAGCTGTTCGGTGGATCGCTCGCTGCGCGCGTTCCGGAACCCCGCCCCGTCCCCGGTGCGGCTCCGGCCAGGTCCCCGCCGGGGCGCTCGCCGTCGCCAGGCTGACCACAGCGCCTCAACGCCAGCGCAGCCCCATGCGCAACATGCGCAGACCCAGGCGCGCCAGCATGGAGACCGTGAGCAGGTCGCGCTTGGGGCGCAAGCCGGCAAAGACCTCGCCCAGGCGCACGGCAAAATCGCGCTCGTCGCGACCCATGGCCACGACGGCGTCGCTCACCCGCGAGTGGTTCATCAGCAGGTCGAGGGCGCGATCGGCCATGCGGAACTCGTCCTGAAACTCCGAGCGCCAGCGCCGCTCGTAGCTCGCCAGTCCCACCGCGCTCAGATCCCCATGGTGCAGCGCCTCGATCGCGGTCTGAGCCGCCAGCTCCCCCGAGCGCAGGGCGAAGTGGATGCCCTCACCCGTCAGAGGGTCGATGAAGCCGTTGGCGTCACCCACCAGCAGGGCGCCACTGGCCACGCCGCTTCCCGCTCCGGTGCCCAGTCGCAGCGGCCAGCCCTGGAGCCTACCCTCGGGTTCACCGCCGGCGAGCAGGCGTCGAACCAGCGGCGAGTCCTCGATGAAGCTGTTGAAGAGCTGCGGCAGGGGCGGCGCGTCAGCAGCAGTGTAGCGATCGAAGCGTCCGACTCCCACGTTGGCGCGACCCTCCGGGAGCGGGAACACCCAGAAATAGGCCGGCATGAAGCGCTCGTCGTACACGAAGTGGACGTCGCTCTCGACGGCGCGCAGACCACGGTAGTAGGTACGCAGGGCAAAGGCCCGATGCCGTGGATCGCGGTCCAGCTGTCCAAGAGCGCGCGCCACCTGCGAGTGCACGCCGTCGGCACCGATCACCAGCCGGCCGTCCAGGGTGGCGCCGTCGTCGAGCGTGACGCCGCAGACCTGCCCCTGTTCCTGCAGCAGTCCCTTGACCCGGCAGTTCTCCCGCAGCTCGGCTCCTGCAGCCTGGGCCGCGCGGACACACGCTTCGTCGAGCAGCACCCGCGGGGCAATGAGCAGAGGCTCGGGGCGCAGGGTCGATTCGTACACGATGCGACGATGGTGGAATTGCTCGCCGCCCGGGCTCTGCAACCCGTAGCCCGTGGCCAGGCCGGCCCCGGCCTCGACCAGGCGATCGTACACCCCCATGGTTCGGAGCACGTCCACCCCGCCTGCTCCGACACCGTCCCCACAGGTTTTATCGCGGGGAAACCGCGCGCGATCGAGCAGCACGGTGCGCAACCCGGCGCGGGCGCAGTAGAACGCGGCGGCACTCCCCCCGGGGCCGGCACCCACCACGATCACGTCCCACGACCTGCTCACGTCTCACGCCCTCCAACCCGCACCCAGGCTGTGCTGGCACTTGTGGCGTCGCACGGTATACAATTCTGCCGACAGGGGGCAACTGGATGGCGCAGGATTCCGCAACCATTCTCGTCGTCGACGACGATGACGAGATCCGGCGCGTGTTGCAGATCGTGCTGCAGAAGTCCGGTCATGTCGTGGTGCAGGCCGCGAACGGCGAGGAGGCTCTCGCACGCATGGTGGAGCACGTACCGGACCTGGTCCTGCTCGACATCATGCTGCCCCGACTCGACGGCCTCGAGGTGATCCGGCGCATGCGCGAGCAGGCCGCCCTGCGGAGCATTCCGGTCATCGCCTTCACTGCCCTGACCAGCCAGCTCATCGAGAAGGAGCTGTTCGAACTCGGGGTCAAAGGTTTCATGCGCAAGCCGCTGCGCCTGGCCGACCTCAAGGCCATGATAGCCAACGAGCTGTCGACGAACGCTACTGCCTGAGCGGCTGTTGCTGGGCCACCTGGGCCTCCCGCACCAGGCGCCGCCCGCGCCGGAACTGATCGATACGCACCTCGATCTCACCATAGGCGGTGGGGGACACCAGGCGCACCGGGAGTCTGTCCTCGTCGTCGGTGAGCCACACGGTGAATTGTCGGGCATAGCGAGGCTCGCCCTCGCGCACGGCCTCCCCGCGCACCGGCATCGCGCGGTAGGGTCCTGCAGGCGTACTCACACTCTCTGCCTCGCCAACCTGCCCGCGCACCACCCACAGCCTCTTGCCATAGTAGATCTCGGTGCAGTAGCTGGCCCCTGGCTGCACCTGTCGGCTGCGCGCGAAGTACACGATGGAGACCACATCCTGGACGGCCTGGCCTCCCTGCGCCTCGCCTTTCCAGTCCCTGCGTTGCTGCGACGAGCTGGTCCCCTCCATGCGCAGCGAGGCCATCGCCCTGTGCTGCCCGGGATCGAAGCGCACTTCTTCCTGGCGGGTCAGGGTCTCGGCCCGGGCGTGGCTCTGCATCAGCAGCGGGAACACGCCGTCGGGGGTGACCAGCGAGGTCTGCTGCGACTCCATCTTGGACATCTTGGTGAAGAAGGAGTTGGTCGAGGCTTGGCCGTAGGCCGGATACACGACATGAGATCCATGGCTGGAGCGCTCGCCCAGAGTCAGGCTGGCGCGCCCCACGTAGACGCCGGACAGCGAGATCACGAAGCCCAGCTCCTCGCCCGGGCCAAAGGGCAGCCGTGCGTCGAGCTGGGGGATCAGAACCTCGCAGCGCTGGAGGCCCGGAGCGGGCCGTCTCGGGGAGGGGCGCGCCGAGGGTGCGGCAGGACGCGGCGACTGCACGACCTGGCGGCGCTGCACCGTGTCACGCTTGCGAGGCGAGATCTCCGGGGCCGGGGCGCGTTCCGGTGCCGAGCTCGGGCCGGCGGCTCCTAGAAGCACGAACAGGCCGGGAACAAGAAGTCGGCTCGTCATGCAACTCCGACGCGCGAGTTCCTTCGCGCATTCAGTGGCCCTGATCACAGGCTAACCTGTATCCTCTGCCCGTGCATCGTTTGAGCCGAGAAGCCCGCAGGATCCTCCTGCTGGGTCTGTGTGCAGGAAGCCTCGCCGCGGCACAGGTCTCTCCCTACCGCTTCCAGGAACTGTTTCGTGCCAACGAGGCTGCCGTGTTGCGCTTGCGCAGCGAGTTGCCGGGCGGCTCCATCTACACCACGGCTTTCCTGGTGCGCCACGACGGGACCATGATTACCAGCGACAGGGCTGTGCGCGGCGCGCGCGCGATTCACGTCGTGGATCCCTCGGGTGGAACCCTGCCATGCGAGGTGCTACGCCATGACCCGGAGCTGGGGGTGGCGATCCTGCGGGCTCCCAGTGCGGGCTTGCTTCCCATCGTGCAGCTGGGGCCCGCCACGCGCCTGCGCAAGGGCGACTGGGTGGTGGGGATCGGGCACGATGAGCACGGTCAGGTGAGCGCTCGCGCGGGCTGCGTGTCGCGCGTGTTCACACCCCGGGGAGCCGGGCAGGCACGCCACTTCGTCATCGACGCTGCGACCACGGAAGGTGGTGCCGTGCTCGACCTGCAAGGCCGGGTCGTGGCGCTGGTGCTGCGTCCTCGTGGTGCGCGCCGGGCCGAGGCCCTCGCCATCGACGTGCTGCTGCCAGTTCTGGCCCTGACCCCCGCCTTTGTCCCGCTGAACCCGGAGTCGCCATCCTCGACGACCGAGGCTCGCCCTCTCAAGGAGTGATGATGAGCATCTCGCCTCTGCTCTCCCCCCTGCGGGTGGGGTCCGTGACCCTGCGCAACCGCGTGATCCTGCCGGCCATGGAGCTGACCTATTCGATGGACGGGTCGGTGACGCCACGGCACCTGGCCTTCTACCGGGCACGGGCCAAGGGCGGCACGGCCCTGGCCATCGTCGGTGGCTGCACGGTGGAGCCGCGGGCGGGTGGTCGCCACATGCTCAGCCTCAAGGAGGACGCCTGCATCGAGGGCATGCGCAGCCTGGCGGGCGCCATCCACGACGGGGATGCCCTGGCTGGCGCGCAGCTCTACCATGCCGGCGCTTACTCCCACGCCATGCTCAGCGGCGAGCAGGCCGTGTCCGCGAGCGCTCATGTCTCCGCCTTCACCCGCGAGGAGTCCCGCGCCCTGGGTCGCGACGAGATCCCGCAGGTCCTCGACGCCTTCGTGGCTGCGGCGCGTCGCGCGGAGAGCGCGGGGTTCGACCTGATCGAGATCTGCGGCTCGGCGGGCTACCTGGTGTGCCAGTTCCTGTCGCCCCTCATCAACAAGCGCGACGATGACTATGGCGGGTCGTTCGACAACCGAGCGCGCTTTGGCGTCGAGCTGTGTCAGGCCCTGCGCCAGTCTCTCGCTGCCTGCACTGCGCTGGGCATTCGCATCGCGGGCAACGACTTCGTGCCAGGCAGCCATACCAACGTCGAGGCGCAAGCCTTCGCCAAACTGGTGGCACCGCATGTCGACATGATCAACGTCACTGGAGGATGGCACGAAACGCGGGTGCCTCAGCTTCCCGCTGACGTCCCCCGGGGTGGCTTCGCGTACCTGGCAGCGGGGGTACGCCGAGTGGTGGACAAGCCCGTGGCAGCGTCGAATCGCCTTGGTGATCCTGACCTCGCCGAGCAGGTGTTGCGACGCGGCCTGGCGGATCTCGTGTGCCTCGGGCGGCCACTCATCGCCGATCCCGCATGGGTGGACAAGGTGACGCGGGGCGCGCGTGACGAGATCGTGCCCTGCACGGCCTGCAATCAGAGCTGCTTCGACGCCATCATGAAGCTGCAGCCCGTGGGCTGCATGGTCAACCCCCGGGCCGGCCGGGAGGACGAGACCCCCATCGAACCCGCCGTCACGGCACGCACGCTTCTCGTCGTGGGGGGGGGCGTGGCCGGTTGCACGGCGGCCATCACGGCCGCGGCGCGAGGTCACCAGGTCACCCTGGTCGAGCGCGACGACCACCTCGGCGGTCAGGTGGCCTGGGCGGCGATCCCGACCCACAAGCCCGAGTTCCCGGTGCTGCTGCGCTACCAGGCCGCTGCCCTCGAGCGCCTCGGCGTGGACGTGCAGTGTGAGACCATCGCGGACCGCGCGCTGGTCGAGCGGATGAAGCCCGACGTGGTGGCTGTGGCGACGGGTGCGGCCCCCGTGCGGCCCGCGATTCCAGGAGTCGATCTGCCCCACGTGGTGCAGGCCTGGGACGTGCTGCGCGGCGAGGCAGAGGTGGGGCAGCGCGTGGTGGTCGTGGGTGGAGGCTCGGTGGGCTGCGAGACCGCACTATGGATCGCGGCCGAGGGCACTGCCACGCCCGAGCAGCTCGCCTTCTTGCTGTTCTTCGAAGCGGAGTCGCTGGAGACCCTGCGCCAGCTGCAGCGGAGCGGCCAGCGCGAGGTCGCGGTGGTGGAGATGGAGCGGCGCCTGGGGGGTGACCTCGGGTCGCGGCGCTGGATCGTGGTCGACGCGATGCACAAGCGCGGTGTGCGAGCCCTCAAGAGCACCACCGTGCTGGCCATCGAGCCGCAGGGCGTGCGGGTGCGCAAGGCGGGCGGTGACGAGGAGCTGCTCGCCTGTGACAGCGTGGTCCTGGCGGTTGGTGCTCGGTCCACCGCGGACCTTGGCCGCGCGCTCGAGGGGCTGCCCGGTGTCGAGATTCGCGTCGTGGGTGACGCGGGCGCCGTGGGCAAGATCCCGGACGCCATCGCGCAGGGCTTCGAACTCGGGCGGACGCTCTAAGTCGCCACGCTGCGGCTGTTCGTTCTGTATACCCACCGTCCACCTGACCTCCACCATCGCGCCGCGGAACGACCGGAGGCTTGTCCGGCGGCGCGCCGGCGTTACGTGCTTTCCCACAAACGGAACGGCGGGTCGCACTCGACCCGCGACGGAGAACGCGATGTCAAAGATGTTCAAGAACCTCCTCGTGGTGACCGGCGCCACCCTTGTCCTGACCGGCATCTCGTCGGTGAGCCTCGCCTGCGGAGAAGATGGCCAGATGGCCATGACGGTTCGCCAGGTCAGTGTTGCCGAGCTGGCGGGGTTGATGGACTCGACAGCGGGACTGCAGGACAAGCTGGCGGTGGTGGACGTGAACAGCTCCAAGACGCGATCCAGCATGGGGGTGATCCCCGGCGCGATCCTGCTCAGCTCGTCCTCGCAATACGTGGTCGCGAAGGAACTGCCCGCGAGCAAGAGCACGCCGCTGGTGTTCTACTGCGCCAACACCCACTGCACGGCCTCCAAGACCGCTGCCCAGCGAGCCCTCGACGCGGGCTACGTCAACGTCGCCATTCTGCCCGAGGGCATTGCGGGTTGGCGCCAGGCTCGCAAGCCCACCGAGACACCCTCCATCTGATCCCTCCCCGTCCTGTATTGGACCGCGTGTCACTGAAGCGCACCACGGGGTCTGCTGAGCGCCTGCGGGATTTCTGCGCAGGAGCGCCGCGCGTGCCGCGGGCGTATGAGCATTGCAGCGCCCTGCGGACAGCACTACGTTGAGTGCCCCGATCGACCACCGTGGAGCAGCACCATGTCCGATAGCTTTGGCACACGACAGACCCTCGACGTCGACGGCGTCGCGCATTCCATCTTCAGCCTGGAGATGATGAGCCGGAAGTTCCCCGAGGTCGCGCGGCTGCCGTGGTCGCTCAAGATCCTGCTCGAGAATCTGCTGCGCCACGAGGACGGTCGCACGGTCAAGCCCGAGGAGATCGAAGCCCTGGCGCGCTGGAACCCGGCGCACAAAGCAGATACCGAGATCGCCTTCATGCCCGCGCGGGTGCTGCTGCAGGACTTCACTGGCGTGCCGGCGGTGGTGGACCTGGCCGCCATGCGCGAGGCCATGAAGGCCATGGGCGGGGACCCCCAGCGCATCAATCCGCTCTTGCCGGTGGACCTCGTCATCGACCACTCGGTGCAGGTCGACCGTTTTGCCTCGTCGCGGGCCTTCGAATACAACGTGGACCAGGAATACAGGCGCAACCAGGAGCGCTACGCCTTCCTGCGCTGGGGACAGAAGGCTTTCGACCGTTTTCGCGTGGTGCCACCGGGCACCGGCATCTGCCACCAGGTCAACCTCGAGTACCTGGGCCAGGTGGTATTCCTGGGTGACGACGGTGCGCTCTACCCCGACAGCCTGGTCGGAACCGACTCGCATACACCTATGATCAACGGCCTGGGCGTCCTCGGCTGGGGCGTGGGAGGCATCGAAGCCGAGGCGGCCATGCTGGGCCAGCCGGTCACCATGCTCATCCCCGACGTCATCGGCTTCAGACTCGAAGGCGAGCTGCCTGCGGGAGCCACGGCCACCGACCTCGTGCTCACCGTGGCGGAACTCCTGCGCACGCAGGGAGTCGTTGGCAAGTTCGTCGAGTTCTTCGGCCCCGGGGTGATGCGTCTGCCGCTGGCCGATCGCGCCACCATCGCCAACATGACCCCGGAGTTTGGGGCCACGGTCAGCTTCTTCCCCGTCGGAGACGAGACCCTGCGCTACCTGCAGTTCAGCGCGCGCGATCCCGCCCAGATCCGTCGCATCGAGGCCTACTGCAAGGCCCAGGGACTGTTCCAGTCCGTCGACAGCGTCGAGCCACGCTACAGCGGGGTGCTGTCACTGGATCTGTCCACGGTGCAGACCTCGGTGGCCGGACCGCGGCGCCCGCAGGACCGCGTGGTGCTGAGCCAGGTGCCGGCCTCCATCGCGATGGCGCTCGACAAGGCCGTCCCCACCGAGCAGCGCGACCGCCGCATCGAGCGCTCTCAGGATGGATTCCGCTACGACCTCGGCCATGGCGCCGTGGTGCTGGCGGCCATCACCTCGTGTACCAACACCAGCAACCCCTCGGTGATGATCGGGGCGGGTCTGCTCGCGCGCAACGCCGTGCAGCGTGGCCTCACCACGCGCCCCTGGGTCAAGACTTCGCTGGCACCGGGCTCCAAGGTGGTGACCGACTATCTCGACCGCGCGGGCCTGACTCCCTACCTCGAGGCACTGGGTTTTCACCTCGTCGGCTATGGCTGCACCACCTGCATCGGCAACTCCGGCCCCTTGCCCGAGCCCATTGTCGAGGCCATCACCCAGGGCAACCTGCACGTGGCGGCCGTGCTCTCGGGCAATCGCAACTTCGAGGGGCGTGTCAGTCCGCACACCCGGCTCAACTACCTCGCCTCGCCGCCGCTGGTGGTGGCCTATGCCCTGGCCGGGCGCATGGATATCCAGCTCGATAGCGAGCCACTGGGCCACGATCGTCTTGGCCAGCCCGTCTTCCTCAAGGACGTCTGGCCGAGCCTGTCCGAGATCCGGGCCGTCGTCGGCGAGAGCGTGCTGCGAGAACAGTTCGCCCTGCGTTATGCCGAGGTGTTCGAGGGCGACGCGGCCTGGCAGGCGCTCCCGGCACCCGTGGGTGCGCACTACGCCTGGGACATGGCCTCGACCTACGTGCGGCAGCCGCCCTTCTTCGTCGACGTGCCCCGCGATCCTGCGGCGGTGTCGGATATCCGCGGTGCCCGGGTGCTGGCCCTGCTCGGCGACTCGGTGACCACGGATCACATCTCCCCCGCCGGGAACATCGCCCGCAACAGTCCGGCTGCGGTCTACCTGAAGGCGCAGGGTGTCGACGAGCGCGATTTCAATTCCTACGGTGCGCGCCGTGGCAATCACGAGGTGATGATGCGTGGCACCTTCGCCAACATCAGGCTGCGCAATGCGCTTGTCTCCGGTGTCGAGGGTGGGGTCACACGGCACTGGCCCGACGGTGAGCAGATGTCCATCTACGACGCGGCCATGCGCTACGCCGACGAGGGCCTGCCGCTGGTGATCGTGGCCGGCACCGAGTATGGCACCGGTTCGTCGCGCGACTGGGCCGCCAAGGGCACGCGGCTTCTCGGTGTGCGCGCGGTCCTGGCGCGGAGCTTCGAGCGCATCCATCGCAGCAATCTGGTGGGCATGGGCGTGCTCCCGCTGCAGTTTGACGACGGACAGGACCCGGCGAGCCTCGGTCTCCGGGGCGAGGAAGTGCTGGACATCGAAGGGCTGGCGAGCGGTCTGACACCGCGCAAGCGCCTGACCGTGGTGGCGCGCAAGGGGACAGACCAGGTAGCGCGCTTCGAGGTCACTGCCCGCGTCGATACCCCCAACGAGGTCGACTACCTGCTGCACGGCGGCATCCTTTTGTTCGTGCTGCGGCAGCTGCTGCGCGGTTGAGGCGAAGTTCGCCTGGACCGAGCCTGCGCCGCCTCCACACTTGCCTGCGCGGTGGACTCCAGCTATTCGATCCCGGTCACACGGCGGTGCGGGGGCGATCGGGTGTTGCCGGGTCTGGCGATTCCGATGGGCTCCGGAATTCACCCCTTCCGATCACGAGGAGACACACCATGCCATTCACGCTCCCGGCTCTGCCCTTTGCCCTCGATGCCCTGGCTCCGCACATCAGCACCGAGACCCTGGAATTTCACCACGGCAAGCACCACCAGGCTTACGTCACCAACCTCAACAACCTCACCGAGGGAAAGCCCGAGGCCAGCCAGAGTCTCGACGAGCTGGTGCGCACCGCCGAGGGCGGCGTGTTCAACAACGCCGCTCAGGTGTGGAACCACAGCTTCTACTTCAAGGGGCTCAAGCCGGGCGGGGGCGGCACGGCCACGGGTGCGATCGGGAATGCCATCACCACCAGCTTCGGCAGCTTCGACGCCTTCACCGCGCAGTTCACCAAGGCCGCGACCACGCTGTTTGGCTCGGGCTGGTGCTGGCTGGTCAAGAACGCGCAGGGTGGCCTCGAGATCGTGCAGACCCAGAACGCGCAGAACCCCCTGCGCGACGGCAAGACCCCGCTGTTGACCTGTGACGTGTGGGAGCATGCCTACTACGTCGACTATCGCAACGCTCGCCCCAAGTACGTCGAGGCCTGGTTCCACCTCATCAACTGGGACGCGGTCAACGCCTTGCTCGGCTGAGGCACCTCGATCCGACTTGCCCGGGCTGGCGCGGGCCTGCACAATCCAGATCGCTTCCAGATTCTTTCCGTGGGGGGGAGACATGGTCGCGACACTCGGCGCGCAAACGCTCTTTGCTCCGGCAGAGCGCGCAGCTCCAGATCTCCTGCATCGCCAGGTACACCAGGTCGCCGGTCACGCGCTCACTGCGGCACTGCTCGAGGCCATGGGCGGCGTGGTGCTCGTGCTCAACGCGCAGCGCCAGATCGTGGCGGTCAACCGGACCCTGCTCATGACCGTGGGCGTCGACGTTCCGGAGGGCGTTCTGGGTCAGCGCCTGGGCGAAACCCTCGAATGTCGACACGTCTTCTCGACCCCGTCGGGTTGTGGCACGGGGGAGGCCTGTCGCAGCTGTGGCGCCGTGCTCGCGACCCTGGCCTGCCAGGAGCACGATGCGGCGGTGGAGCGGGAATGTGTGCTCACCCCGGCGCGGGAGGATGTCGGCACGCTGGCTTTTCGCGCGCGCTGCGCACCCCTGCGTCTCGATGACGCATGCTATTCCGTCCTCACGCTGCAGGACATTCGGCGCGAGAAGAGGCTCGACGAGCTGCAGCAGCTGTTCTTTCACGATCTGCTCAACGTGCTGCAAGGCCTCGGTGGACTGTGTGAGGCCTTGCCCAGCGCGGGCAACGGCGAGCGCCAGAACATGCTGCGAACCCTGCAGCATGTGACCGCGCAGCTCGGCGAGATGGTCCTTGCGCAGCGCGACCTGCACCGCATGGAGCAGGGGAGCTACCGCACACGCCGCGAACGCATCTCCGTCGACGAGGTCGTCGCGCGCCTGCGGGCGGTCTTCGACAGCGAGAGCCGCTCCGCGCGCCTGGCCTGGCCTGCGCCGATGGGCGCCACGCTGGTGACCGATCCGCCCGTGCTGTTGCGCGCCCTGGGCAACGTGCTGCGCAATGCCCTCGAAGCGAG
The DNA here is from genome assembly GCA_043821645.1 of Pseudomonadota bacterium. Lineage (GTDB taxonomy): Bacteria > Myxococcota > JACRCW01 > JAFGSX01 > JAFGSX01 > JBDRCO01. The sequence continues at coordinate 113,523 of JBDRCO010000046.1, forward strand.
CCGAGACGACGACAAGGTACAGCTCGAGGTGGAGCCGGGCCCCCTGCACGTCTGCTTTGCCGTGTGGAGCGCTCCCCCCATTGCCCCCTCGGTGGCGCTGCGTGTGTTCGAGCGTCACTACAGTACCAAGGGAGGTGGTGGGCGAGGCCTGGGCTGCTATGCCGCCAAGCTCATGGTCGAGCGCACCCTGGGCGGTGCCCTGTGGTTCGAGACCGGCGATGCGGGCACGAGCTTCTACCTGCGCGTGCCCGTCGACGACAGGGCTACCACCTGAGCGGATGCACCTGCTTCCACCTGTCGTCGTGGCCCTGGACCAGCCCTCGCGGGCGCCCGCTTATTCTTGAGGCTCGCGCCGGGGAGGAGGCCGCCGGCCGCGACGGCGATTGCGCTGTGGTGGGCGTGGACGTGCGGGCTGCGAGGGTCGGGCATCGGTGGGGAGGTGTTCCAGGCTCATCACGGCGAAACAGCGCCGCTCGCGAATCTGCCTCACCAGGTCCGCCTCGCTGGCCACAGGCTCGGGGAAGTACGTCGCGGCCATGCCCACGTGTTCCTCGGTGCGTGCGGCCGAGCCGCCGACGCAGGTGAGTTGTAGCGTCTCGCTGGCTTCGATGGCGAGGTCCCGCTGCATGCCGGTGGTCAGCGGTGAGGCCACCTCGCAGGCATGCAGGCCCTGCAGCGAGAAGATGTGGTCCCCCATCGGAGCGGGCACCTGCTTGTAGTAAGGGTGTGCGGCGATGACCACACCTCCCAGGGCCTCGACCGCGGTGATCACATCGGTGGCAGCGGGCAGCTTGTCCGCGTCGACACCGAGCCAGTTGCCGGCGCTGCGCGCGCTCTCCAGGTCCGGGATGAAGCACAGCAGGACGCCGCGATTGGTGGCCACGGAGCAGCCGCACAGCGCCGTGAGCCCGGCCGCGGCACCGGCGGCTCGCACGGCGTCCACGTCGGCAAAGTCCGGTGAACCGGCGAAGGCCAGACCGTCCATCCCCTGCGCCTTGGCGTGCTCGAACATGGCGCCAGGGTTCCCCTCGTTGTGCACATGAATGTCGATCAGCACGTCGTTCTCCTGTTGAGACCCCATCTTGGCGGGGCGAGAGGCCGAACTTGTAGCAGCTTCGTCGCGGGCGCTCAACAGACCACGCGCGTGGCCAGGACGCCGGTGGGTTGATACCATGCTCATGGCGAGGGCTGGATGGGTTATCGCGGCGGCATGACACGAGGTCCCGAAGGTGCGCTGCGCGACGGTTGGCGACGCCTTGGAGTCCTTGCCGTCGCGGTGGTGATCATGGGTTGCTGCTGCCCTGCGCTGCCCCCGGCGACCCTGGTCTGGCACATCGAAGCAGGTCCCCCGGCCTCGACCGAGGCCGTACTCGAGTCTGTGGATCCGCCAGTCCTCTGGTCGCGCTGAGCGCAGGCTCTCCGTCGACCAGCCGAGAACCAGGAGACGTGGTGCGAAGCCTGCTGTGGTTCGTGCTGGGATGCATGGTTGGTGGCCTCGCCGTGGCGGGTGCCTTCACGCTGTGGATCCTGGTCGAGGAGCCCCCGCCGGTGGTGGTGGTGGATGCGGGCCCGCCATGTCCCGACTTTCCGTTCGAGAAACCGCCGTGGCTGCCCGAGACACAGGCCAAGGACATCGACAGACCCGTTCTCCTCGATGTTCCCGCGAGCCTGGAGCCGCGGGTCCAGTTCTGGGAAAAGCTGTGGGGCGTGCACGCCGACCGCGTCTACCTGCTGGCGGATCGTCGCGTGCCCTGGGTCGTGCACAGCCTGGTCGACTGCCGCTCGATGTTTGCCGATGGCGATTCCGCCGCGGCAGAGAATCTGTGCGACCGTCGCCTGATCGCGGCCAAGAAGCGCGTGATCCAGCGCCTGAACCGTCAGCGACGACGGCCGGGTCCCGAGCTGCTGGCCCAGTACGGGGGGCAGCGCAAGCTGGTGGCCACGGCCGCGCGGCACATCCTGGTCATCCAGGGGCTGCGCGGTCGCCTGGACCAGGCTCTGAATCGGGGTGCCCACGCCCTGGTCCTGGCCGAGCATGTCTTTGCCATGGAAGGTGTGCCCCCCGCCCTGGCGCGCCTGGCCATCATCGAGTCGCTGTTCGAAGCCGACGTGGCTTCGCCGGCAGGCGCGGTGGGGGCCTTCCAGTTCGTCGTCGACACCGCGCGGGAATATCTGCAGGTCGATCCCTTCGTGGATGAGCGCCTGGACCCCCTGCGCTCAAGCTGGGCCGCGGCGCGCTACCTCGACGCCATGCACCGCGAATTCGGCGACTGGCCGCTGACCGTCACCGCCTACAACACCGGACCCACCCGCCTGCGCCGCTTGCTCGGGCGTGGTCGCAATCGCGACCTTGGCCGGCTGGTCGCGGCAACGCCGCGGGGCGGATTCGGCTTCGATGGTCAGAACTACTTTGCCCAGCTCGCTGCGGTCGTGCGTGTGACCCAGAGCTGGCAGCCGCCCACCCTGCCCCCGGCTCCCCGCGTGCTGCGCATGGTTCAGCCCTTGCCCCTGGATCGCCTGGCGGCCTGTGTCGGCGTCGACATCCCGCAGCTCATCGACCACAACCCAGCGCTGACCGACCTGGTGACCCAGCAGGGCGCCGACATCCCGCTGGGGACCCTGATCGCAGTGCCCGCCGCAGAGCTAGCCCTCGAGAGTCCGCAGACCGGTGCAGGGAGCTGATGCGCGGCGGCAGATTCGAGTACAATCGTTGCGGCGAGCGGGCGGCGGTCCTGGTGTCGGGACCAGAGCCACAGGCAGCTCGAGAGAGAGGACGTATGCGCGCCACCCGTGCGGTCGCCGTGAGCTTGCTGGGCCTGTCGCTGCTTGCAGCCTGTCCTGGCCCCACGGCGCCACTCAAGGTCGAGATCCTGGACTACGACCAAAGCAAAACGGAGTGGCGTCTGGCCACGGCCACCCTGACCTCGGTGAAGGACCTCAACAACCTCACGGGGCAATGGTTCGATCTCGTGGGCAACCAGCAGGTCGCCCAGGATGTTCTGGCCTACCAGGAGCTGGACCCCGACACCGTGACTCTGGAGCAGCTGCGCGACATGACCCTGGACCGGCGCGGCGAGCCGGTGCAGCTGTCCTACGACTTCGTCACCGACAGTGCCGGAGATCCGGTCGCGGTGGCCAACGACTTCGAGAGCCTGTCGATGATGACGGTGTTCCACCACTTCGAGAAGGTGTGGGGCTTCGCGCACGACACCATCGGTGACAGCACCGACGCCACGTCCGCGCACTCCCTGGTCGGGTTCTACGCCACGGTGGCGGCGCGGGTGGGCATTCCCATCCCCGTTCTGTCCGCCGACAACGCGGCCTTCGTGCCCATGACCGACTCCTTCGTGGTGCTGCGAATCCAGCTCATCGACGGCATCCCCTTCGCGCTCAACCCCGGCGTCATCGCGCATGAGTTCAGCCACCGGCTGTTCTTTCACAACGTGTTCGCGCGCTCGGCTTTTCGCAACTGGTTTGACAAGACCTTGCGCAGCGCGACCACCCAGACCGACGAGGAGACTCGCTTCGGTGTGTTGCTCAAGGCTCTCGACGAGGGCTGTGCCGACGTGCATGCCCTGGCGTTCTCGGGTCGCACCCAGTTCATCGCGGACAGCATCCAGGGGGATCTCGGTGAAGGCACTCGGTTGCAGCGCGACGTCGAGGGTGCCTTTGCGGACTGGGCGACCTACACGGCCCTGGAGAGTGGCGAGACCTTCCCCGGGACGTCGACAGACCTGTGCTCGGGCGCCTCGGATAACTTTCACAACGCGGACTGGAACTTTTACTGCCTGGGGACGGTGTGGGCACGGGCCCTGTGGGATGCCTCGGGTCGTGACGTCGGGGCACTGCGCCAGGACATCGCGCCAGCCCTCTACCGAGCCCTCAGCCGCCTGGGCGAGGAGCAGCTGGCGGCCAACTGGTACTTTGACTTCGAGCTGGTGCTGGAGCTGATGGCGCAGGAGGTGTCGAGTGGCGCCCCCGCGCGCCTCGGCATGCTGTGCGACGCCTTCCAGGACAAGTTCTCGACCCTGATGGGCTGGGTGACCACATGTCCGTGATCGCACTCGCCGTCGTGGCGGCGCTCGCTGCGGCCTCGCCCCGCAGTGCGGCCAACGTCAAGAAGCAGAGCGAGGTGGACGCGCCCCTGGGTGTGGCCCTGGACCTCACCGGCAGCGTGACCGCGCGGCCCGAGCGTTCCAAGGGTGGCACCGACCCCCTGCTGCAACTCGGGTTGCGCGGGGCCTACCTGTGGGGTGTGACCGGACGCAGTGGCCCCGTCGTGGGCGGAGAGCTGGCCCTGCGCACCCTGGGCATTCCCGAGAGCGACGGCTCCAGCCAGGTGGGATCGGATCTCTTCACCCTGTCGACCCAGGCGGGTGCCCTGGCAGGCTACCGTCTCGCCACCCGCAACCTGACCCTGACCCCGCACCTGAGTGCCGGGGTGCTCAACGATGTGGTCCTGGTTCACCTCAAGAGCCCGGGGGCCGAATCCTGGCGACCACGCTGGTTGCCCGGGGCCTACCTCGGCGGTGGTGTCGTCGGAAGCTTCTTCATGGTCATGCTGCGACTGGACTCGGCGCTCGGAGTCCTCGACGGCCGCCCGGTCTATCGCTTCGATACTGGACTGGGGGTGCTGTTCTGATGCGACCCCACCTGCTGTCTCTCGTCGTCGCCCTGGGCCTGGCCACGGGCTGTGCGCACAAGGTCAAGGTGGTCACGACGCCGCCGGGCGCGATGGTCATCGTCGACGGTACCAAGGTGGGCACCTCGCCCGTGGTGTACGAGGAGAGCATCTTGCCTGGCAATCACCGCATCGAGGCGCGCCTGCAGGGCTACAGGTCAGCGCGCGTCGAGGTGCAGCGCACCGAGATCGAGTGGTGGTGGGTGGCCGGCGGTATTGGCGGCTGCGTGCTGTGCAGCGGGCCCATGTGCCTGGTCGGTGCCTCGCTCGCCAACCTGTCCCTGTGTCCCGCCTGCCTGGGCTGCCTGCTGACCCAGAACCCAGGGACGTTGCTGGCGATCTTCACCGCGCCGAGCCTGCTCACCGTGCCCCTGCTGAGCCTGGGTGCGCTCATCGGTGTCGCTCCCCTGGGCTTGCTGGCCCTGTCCGAGCGCTCACCTGACGTCGTCAAGCTGACGCTCCAACCCGAGCGCTGAGGAAGCCCTTGTCCGGTGTCCGAGCCCAGGGTGTGATCTACGAGGCCGGAGGCCAGCGCCTGCTGCATGGCGTGTCGCTCGAGGTGGGGCCGGGGCGGCTGGCTGCCATCGTCGGGCCCTCGGGTGCGGGCAAGAGCACCCTGCTCAAGGTCCTGTGTGGTATTCGCCGGCCCTCGACGGGGCGTGCCCTGCTCGATGGTGACGACGCACACCTCAGCGGTCGGGCCCCAGAGCGCGTTGGCTACGTGCCCCAGGACGACATCGTGCACACCGGCCTGCGGGTCGAGGCCGTGCTGCGCTACGCCGCCGAGCTGCGCCTGGCCCGGGCCAGCGCCGAGGAGCGAAAACAGCGGGTCGATCGAGCTCTCGCCCTGGTGGGACTGCAGGACAGGCGCTCACTCAAGGTCAAGAAGCTCTCGGGGGGACAGCGCAAGCGCGTCTCCATCGCCGTCGAGTTGCTGGCCGAGCCGCGGGTGCTGTTCCTGGACGAGCCCACCAGTGGACTGGATCCAGGGCTCGAGAAGCAGCTCATGCACACCCTGCGCGGGCTGGCCCAGGGCGAGCGTACCGTCGTCGTCACCACCCACATCATGGAGACCATGGACGTGGTGGATCTGCTGGTGGTGGTGGTCCGCGGGCACCTGGCTTACGCGGGCCCACCCGCCCAGGCGCTGCCCTTCTTCAAGGCCGACGGCTTCAGGCAGATCTTCGATCAGCTGACCAAGCGCGAACCCCGGGCCTGGGTGCAGGCCTACGAAGCCCAGCGGGCGGCGCTGGCCTTGCCGTCTCTCCCTCCCGCTGCGGTCACCGGACCGTTGCCCCCCCCGCCGGTGGCGCGGCCCTCCGGGCCTCCAGGATCCGCGTCCCCGGACCATGCACGCGAGCCGGTGCAACCTGCGACGGACATCGAGCGCCAGCTCGCGGCGCTCAAGCAGAAGATCCAGGGCGACGGAGGTGCCTCGTGAGCGCGGTGCCCGCCCCCCGCAGCGTCGTCGGTCTGCCGTCGTGGCGGCGTCAGGCCTCCATCCTCGGTGATCGCTATATCGACCTCATGCTGGGCGATCTCACGACCCTGCTGCTGCTCATCGCCCAGGCGCCGGTGATCGGCGCGCTGTGTGTGCTGGTCTGGGGTGGCATCGAACGCGACACCGACAGTCTCTACTTCGTGCTGGCGCTCACCTCGGTATGGTTTGGCTGCATCAACGCCTGTCGCGAGATCGTCAAGGAGCGATCCATCCTCGAACGCGAGCGCCTGTTCGGTCTGTCGACGGCGGCCTACGTGATGAGCAAGGCTCAGGTTCTGTTCGTGATCGACCTGATCCAGGTGGCGTTGCTCCTCGGCGTGGTCGAGAGCCGCATCGGACTGCGCGGCAATCTCCTCTGGCAGGCGCTGGCCCTCGCGGGTTGCGCCGCGGCCGGCACCGGTCTTGGTCTCCTGGTGAGCGCCCTGAGCCGGCGCCAGGAGTTCGCCGTGGCTGCGGTCCCCTTGCTGATCCTGCCCCAGATCCTGTTCAGCGAATTCGCCTTGCCGCGGGAGAACTTCAGCACCGCGGTGGAGTGGATAGAACGCTTCATGCCCGTCAAGTGGGGCTATCGTGTGTTCACCGAGGCTGTGAAGTCCGAGGTGGGCTACGGATGGATCGCCCTGTCGCTGGGTGTTCTCGTCGTCATGACCCTGGCGCTGCACCTGGCCTCGGTGCTGGTGCTCCGGGCCTCGTCGAGCGAGGATTTCCTGTAAGGCCTGCTCCAGCGGAGGATCGCGAGATGCGGAAAGTGAGTTTGATCGGCGCGGCGGTGGTGCTGGCGGTGGCCATCGGCCTCGCTCTAACGGCACGCCCGGATTTTCTCGACCTGGTGGGTCTGGGCGGAAGCAACGCCGCGCTACGCCGCATCGCCCTGTCCTTTCTCGAGGACATCCAGTTCAAGGATTTCGTCAAGGCGGCCCGCTACCACGCGCCGGAGATCCAGAAGTCCGTCGACATCCCCTACCTGATCGAGAGGCTGTTCGCGCTCAAGCCCGAGTTCCTCGACATCATGGGCTACGAGGTGGTGTTCGCCAAGATCGACTCCTCGGGGCTGCGGGCACGGGTCAAGACCCTGGTCAAGGTCAAGAACCTCGCCGACGGCAGCCTCAACGAGCGCGAGCTGATGCTGTACTTCGAACGCGACACGCCCAAGAGCCCGTGGCACATGAAGCTGGAGTCCAGCCTGCGCGGCGTCGACGCTGATCCGGACAAGAAGCACTGACCGCTTGGCTAGTACTTGGACGTCGACTTCTTGCCGGTCACGATGGCGACCGAGGCGCTGGCACCGACGCGGGTGGCGCCGGCCTCGCGCATGGCCTTGACGTCGTCGGCGGAGCGGATACCCCCGGACGCCTTGACGCCCATCTCGTCACCGACGATGCCGCGCATCAGCGCGATGTCCTCGGCGGTGGCGCCACCGGGGCCGAAGCCGGTGGAGGTCTTGACGAAGGCGGCTCCGGCAGACTTGGACAGGGCGCAGGCGATGACCTTCTGGTCGTGGTCCAGGGCCCCGGTCTCGAGGATGACCTTGACCGGGTAAGGCCGCGCCGCCTCGACCACGGCCGCGATGTCCTCGAACACCAGGGCGTAATCCTTGGACTTGAGCGCACCGATGTTGACCACCATGTCGATCTCTCGGGCGCCGTTGCGCACCGCCTCGCGCGTCTCGAAGCCCTTGGCGGAGGTGGTGGCCGCACCGAGCGGGAAGCCAACCACTGCGATGGGCTTGACGCTGGAGCCGCCGAGCTGCCGCGCCACGAACGGGATGTTGGCGCTGTTGACGCAGACCGTGGCGAAGCTGTAGCGCTTGGCCTCGTCGCAGACCTTGCGCAACTCCTCCGTGGTGGCGTCGGGCTTGAGCAAGGTGTGATCGATCATCGAGGCCAGCTCGGGGCTGGGCTGGTCGAGGCCAGGGCGCGCTCCGAAGCGCACCGCACCCTTGGCTGCCAGCACGCGCACCTCGTCCGCGCTCTTGCTCACGCAGTGGCCACAGCCATGGCAGTCGCTGCACGACGCGGCGCCAGGTGCCGGTGCCGCCGAGAGCATGGCTCCGGAGAGCCGGTCCTGCACCCGGCGGGCAATCTGGTCGACGAGACGGTCGAGGTCGCTGGACATGAGGAGACCCCTTGTGTGGCCCGGATTGTGGCGATCCCGAGCCCCGAGGTCAAGCACGATGGGGCCGGCAGCACAGTTGCAGTGGCGGGCCGTGACGACGTAAGCTGCGCGCTCCATTACCTGCGAGAGAGCGCGCATGCGGGCCCTCCTGGTCTACAAGAAAAGCACCTACCAGCTCTACGTGGTCGAGCGTCGCAGCGCGCGGGTGCAGGACCTTCTGCAAAAGGATGACCCCAGCGTGCGCGCCTTGCACGAGGCGCACGAGATCCACACCCTGGCCCTGGAGCGCGTGTCGGCGAGCCTCGGCCGGGCAGGCTACGAGGTGCATCGCACCTACCGGGCGCGGCTGGGCCGCCTCGACGGCTTCGATCTGATCGTTCCCGTTGGAGGCGACGGTACCTTGCTCGACGTCTCTCACCACCTGCGTGCGCCCATCCCGGTGCTCGGTGTCAACTCGGACCCTGGGCGCTCGGTGGGCATGCTGGCGGGGGCAAAGGTCGACAACCTCGATGCCATGCTGGCGCAGGTGCGCGCCGGTGAAGTCGAGGCCCTGGGGGTGACCCGGCTCGAGCTGCGCCTCGACGGCGAAATGCAGGGCGTCCTGGCCCTCAACGACGTGCTGGTGACCCAGCGAAATCCCGCGGCAATGAGCCGCTACCTGCTCGCCACCGGCGCGCACGAGGAATCGCAGATGGGTTCGGGTCTGTGGGTCGCCAGTGCCGTGGGTTCCACCGCGGCGATCCGCTCCGCCGGCGGCGTTGTGCAGCCCATCGGCGAGGACCGGCTGCAGTTCCGGGTGCGCGAGCCTTACGGCGTCCGCGACAACATGCTGCTCACCGCGGGTTTCCTGGCGCCGGAACAGACCCTGCGCGTGCATTCGACGATGCGCGAGGGCCGCATCTACGTCGACGGACCGCACGTGCGCTTCGATTTTCCCCTGGGTTGCCAGCTCCAGATCCGGGCCGTGCCGCGCTCGCTGCACCTGTTCCTGTCCGAGGCTGCCATCGCCCGCCGCAACGCGCTGGCCTGAGCTACGCTCGCTTCTGCAGCTCGCTCAACGAACCTCGAGGACGCCGCGGATCACCTCGGCGAAACCTGCGCCGCTGCGGCCCCGGGTGAGGTAGCGCGGCAGGGTCTCGACCTGCGGGATGAAGCGCCTGAGGTTGGCCACGCCCACCGCACTGGGAAAGTACTCGAACAGGGGCGCGTCGTTGGGGGAGTCGCCCACAAACAGGAAACGATCACGCTGCCGGTCCAGGTCGATGCCGAGCACCTCGCGGGCAAAGCGGCGGCACATGCCCAGCTTGTCGTAGTGTCCGAACCATCCGTTGACGTGGATGGAGCTGACCTTGGCGGTGGCGCCGCGCCGCCGGAACAGCGCGACGATGCGCTGTACCTGATCGTCGTCGAGCGCAGGCACGTCCTCGCAGAAATCGATGGCCAGGTCGAACAGGCGGTAGGGCTGGTCCGAGGCCACGCCGGCGCCGGGCACCGCGCGAAGGATCTCTTGCTGCAGCGCTGCGAGTCGCTTCCGGTTGCGGGCCCGGGCGGCTGTGTCTAGCAGGTACACGCTGCGCAGCCGGTCGCCGTCCAGAAAGGTGGCCATCGCTCCGTTTTCGGCCACCACACCGTGCACCGGCCACATGCGCGCGATGTGATCGGCCCAGCCCGCAGGTCGGCCTGTCACTGGCACCAGGATCAACCCCGCCCGGTGCGCTCGCCACAGTGCAGCAAAGGCGCGGTCACTGATGCGGCCGTCGGTGGAGAAGGTGTCGTCGATATCAAAGAACAGGCCGCGCACGCGCCGTCGCATCGCCACGGGCGCCTCAGCCCAGGGTCGCAGGCTTGCTGTCCTTGGCATGGGTCACATCGTCGAGCGGAAGCGCACCGTGTAAGCCGCGCAGCCCGGTTGCTGGCCCGGGGTCACGCGCACGCGCACGGTCACGTCGCGGTTGTCGTCGCCACCGCAGCTCGTGTTGGTGTACTTCCAGGTTCTCAGGCCGCACTGCTCGCTGCCCAGACCACAGCCGCTGCCCGAGGTCTGGTGGTCGATCGAGGAGACGCAGAATTCCACCCCCGCCGGTGCCGTGGTGAAGCTGACCTCGATCTCGCCATCGTCCTCCCACGGCCAGCAGAAATTCGAGTGGTCCTCGGCGAAGAAGGCATAGGTGTCCATGTCATTGGGATCGTGCAGGTTGCCGGAGCGGGTGGTCGAGGTGTCGCTGATGGTGCCCACCTCGTGCGCGCCGGAACAGAAGCTGCCCACCTCGGGACTTTCCTCGCGGCACTCGCAGCCGTTCTTCGGATCCTGATCTGCGTCGTGGTAGGCACTCTGGCAGGTCCCGATCTGGCAGCTGCCGGTGATGCAACTCGGCGTGGCATTGGGCATGGTGCAACCCTGCTCGCAGGTCACCCCCGTGCCCGTGACCTGGACCTCGGTGCGGGTGTAATCGATGCTGTTGCTCTCGACGACGAGCAGGCCCTGCGCGGGTCCCAGAGTGTAGGCCGTGTAGCTGATCTGCGCCTCGATCGGTGGAGCGCCGGGCAGCAGCTGGTCCGGGACCTGCGGCCGGGACACCAGGGTGAACTGCGTCGAGGAGCCGACCTCGAAGCGCACGTCGCGCAGGTCCAGAGTGCCGTGACCGACGTTGCTCAGTTGCACGGTGGCGGTCTCGCTCGACCAGCCCTGTACCAGGGTCCCGAAGGCCACCGGGTCCGGCGATACCACCAGCCGCGGAGCCTCGACGAAGGCACTCAGGGGGATCGCGCGCTGCGGGCGCAGGGGATCATTGCTGTCCAGGTGCAGGATGCCGGTGACTGCACCGCCCACCGATGCTGCCAGGGTCAGCTCCAGGGTGGTCTGCTCGAAAGATCCCACCGGGGGCAGCTCGACCCCGTCACTGGACACCGCGAAACCGACGTTGCCGCCAGCCACCAGGTTTGGCGTCACGAACAGGGGAACGCCACCGCCGTTGCGCAGCACGATCTGGGTGCTCTTGGGGGTCTGGAAGCGCGTCGAACCCAGATCCACGAGGGTCGGCGTCACCTCGAGGACGGGCACGTTCATGGCCGTGCCGAACAGCCGCAACGCCACCTCCGGGTACACCGGGTCGCTGGTGCGCACCAGCACCTGCGCGCTGTACAGGCGCAGGTCCGCAGCCGTGGAACCGGGCAGCAGCTGCAGGGTCACCCGCGTGTCCTCGCCGGGGTTGACGAAGCGCTGCTCGGGACCGAGCGGCGCAAAGTAGAACGCCGGTTCAAAGGGATCGCCGGGCATCACCTCGAACAGCTCCAGGATGGCGTTGCCGTTGGTCTGGTTGGACAGGATCAGGTCCAGTTCCCCGACGGTGCCACCGGGCACGTAGCCGAAGTTGAGGGTCAGGTCCTCCTCGACCAGATCCACCCGCTCGTCGGGCGCGCTGCCATCGCGGAACAGGCCCAGCACCGGGTCCCCGTTCTGCCGTACGCGCAGGGGCAACTCCACAGGTCCCGCATTGGAATTCTCGGGAGGCTGGGCGGCCGTGATCACGCGCAGCAGACCGTAGTCGCGCTCGGCGTCGAGGGGGCGGTAGGTGACGGTGAGGCTGGTGCCCTGACCAGGACCCAGGTCCCAGGGCAGGGGCTGCGCGGCAGACAGCGAGAAGTCCGCGCTGGTGCCGGCGGTGAGCTGGGCGCTGACCACCGACAGCACGCCGCCACCCCGGTTCTCCACCTTGACCTCGCGGCTCTGGTTGCAGCCAATGGCCACGCAGTCGAAGCCCAGCCCGAAGGCAGGCGCCACGTAGAGCACGGGGGGGGTGGTGGGCTTGGACGTGGGATCGCAGCTATCGCCCTCGCAGGTCTGCACCGGCTGGCCCGGGCAGGCCGCGGCGTCGAGCACGAGCAGCAGCCCCGCCATGATCCCGCGCAGCTTCACCGTGTCACTCCGTCGCCAACCGGCACAGCGGGATCACGGGCAGCCCGTTTGAGGAGGCTGTGCGCCCGACACACAGTACAGGCCGTTGATCCGCTGCACGGTCACCGGGCACGAGTAGTCCCCCGCCGCACGCAGGCTGATCGAGGTCTGCGCCACCTGGGCGCCGTTGACGAAGGTCGAGATCTGGGCCCGGCTCGAGCTGTGGCTCCAGCAGTTGTTGCGGATGAACTCGGCCACGTCCTGGGCGTCGGGCGAGATCAGGCCCTCGGTCAGACCCGTGAGCAGGGCGCTGACGCCTATGCCCAGCAGGCCGGCCAGCAGGTCGGTGGGGATGCTGTCGCAGTCCTCGCGGTAGTAGGCGCAGGCCTTGAAGGTGCCAAAGGCGTCCTCGTGGGCGTCGAACAGGATCACGCGCTCGGGTTCCTCCTGCACGCCGATGGAACTCCACACCGGGTGTCCGAAGTTGGTCTGGTCGTTGGCGCCGCCGTGGGTCCAGTCGGGATTGGGGCTGGCCTTGTCCACGATCTCGCCGTAGGGGCTCTCCATGTACAGATTGACGTCGCGGAAGTCGTTGCCGAAGAACCCATCGTCACCGTTCTCGAAGATCATCTCGACCTTGAGCACGTCGTTGTTGTACGGCGACACGCCGAACCCGAGCAAGCTCACGTTCTTGAGTGCCTCGTCCGGATCGTTGCTCTGGATCTGCAAGGTGGCGGTCACCTGGTTGAGCTGCGCGGCCTCGTAGTACACGTTCATGAAGGCCGTGCCGCCGGGGGGGATGATGGACTGCGATGGCGGCGTGTAGCGGAAGTCCGTCGACGACAGCACGGTCATGCTCACCTGCAGACTGAGGTCGCTCTGACCGTTGTTCGAGATGGTCACGGTCTCGTAGTCGGACTGGCCCAGGGTCATCTGGCCGAAGTCGATGGTGGTGTGCGAGACCTGGATCTGCGGCGGTCCTCGCGAGTCGCCCTTGAGATCGATGCAGCCGACGCCCGGGGTCGCCGTGGCGTCGCTGGCGCAGGTGCGGGTCAGGTCGTTGGAGAACACGTAGAGCACCGCGTTTGACGACGCCAGGTTGACCGGATCGTAGGTGATGGTGAAGACCTGGCTCTGATTGGCGACCAGGGCGAGGGGTGTGTCGAGGGGCCCCACGGCCGGCGCCACGGTCATCTGCGAGGTGAGCGGGGGGTCGATGAACACGCGGCTGAGCTCCAGGGTGCCGGCGCCGACGTTGGTGACGGTCACCGTCTGCGTCGCGGGCGGATCGTTGGGCAGCACGTTGCCGAAGTCGACCAGCACCGGGTCAATGGACATGCGCGCGTGGCCCAGGCCCTCGCCACCCAGGGGAACCTCGACCAGGCCACCGGACAGGCTCGGGTCGTCGGTGCGCAGCACCAGCACGCCGGCGTAGGTCTGCTCCACCACGGGGGTGAAGGTCAGGCGAATGGTCAGGGTGTGTCCTGGTGGAATGGACTTGGGGTAGTCCGCGACCGCGCAGTTGTCACAGGTCAGCGCCGGGTCGCTGCGGGCGCTGTCGAGCTGCGCCTGCTCGACGGTGAGCAGGCAGTCGCCGATGTTGTTGATGGTGACCGTGTCCTCGCCGAACTCGCCCACCGTCACCGTGCCAAAGTCCACGGCCGTGACGTCGAGCTGCACGATGGGGCTCAGGCCCGGCGCGCAGGCGTACACGTCGATGGACTCACACGTATGGGTGATGGGGTTGCAGATCTCGCCATCCCGGCAATCCTCGTCGCTGTTGCACTCGTTGACCGAGCACACCCCGGCCATGCAGCGCCCGGTCGAGCACTCGCCGTCCAGCACGCAGGGCAGGCCGATGTCGCGCTTGTCCGCCGGCTTCTCGTAGATGATGACTTCGGTGTCGCAGGCGGCCCACAGGCCGCCCAGCGCCAGCACCGCGATCCCATTCCATGACATGCGCATCGTCAGGCCTCCTGGGCTTCCATGTCCGCCACCGCGCGGCGCAGACACGGGTCCCCGCGGGACCGGGGCTGGTATGTGCCAGAGAAACGCACATTGCCCTACACCCCGGCCCACATCCAGTATCGAGTGCGAGCGCAGCAGGGTTGCCAGGCCCAGCTGTCCCGCCCAACATATACAGTATGCCGCGTCGCTCACGATCTCACAAAGGCTCCGCACCAGCTGCCCGGGCAGGAACCCCCCACAGCAAGGACAGACCCTTCTTTCAGCCTTTTTCGGCTCTCAAGAAAACACCCACCCGGGCCGAAGCACCGCGGACCCTGCCACCAGCGCCTGTGCTCCCGGCCGCCGAGCCTGATGACGAGCAGCTCCTCGAGCAGGCCATGGCCGGTGTCGCGCCCCTGTCCGGGGCCGCCTCGTCCTATCGACCGCCGCCCCCAGCCTCAGGGCCGCCACGCCTCGACGAGGACCAGGAAGCCATGATCCAGCTCAGCGAGTTCGTGGCCGGACAGGGCGCGTTTGACATCGTCGACGGCGACGAGCACGTGGAGGGCGTGGCCACGGGCCTGGATCCCCGCATCCTGCGCCGCCTGCGGCGGGGTGAGTACTCCGTGTCCGCGCATCTGGACCTGCACGGGCTGCTCCGCGACGAGGCGCGGGCTGCCCTCACGCGCTTCGTCGAGCAGGCGCGGCGCGATGGCAAGCGCTGTGTGCTGGTGGTGCACGGTCGAGGTCTGCACTCCAAGGACCAGCGGGCGGTGCTCAAGGAGGGCGTGGTGACCTGGCTGGGACGTTCCGCGCTGCGTAAACAGGTGCTCGCCTTCGCCACGGCCCGTCCCTACGACGGTGGCGCCGGGGCACTGTACGTGCTCTTGCGACGCTGACGGAGGCCTCAGGACGGTGTGGTCTCGGCGTGCGCAGCGCGGGCGCGATCCGATGCCTTCATGGCCTCGACCTCGTCGGCAATGCGCTTGATCACATTGAACAGCACACGCATCTGCCTGAGGTGGACCTCGCTGGTGTCCTCGCCCAGCATCTCGACGTGCTCGATGGCCTTTTCCAGGCCCCAGCCCAGGGGGCTCAGCGCGTCGACCATGCTGTGGAACTGCGCGGTGCGGCGCTCCAGCTCCTTGCCGAGCTCCTCCTCGTCGACTACTGAAAAATCTTCGGCGCCCGAATCCGCGGACTCGAGATCGCGCTGCAGGGTGGCGATGCGGGCGTCGCGTTCCGCCAGCTCTTGCAGGCGCTTCTGCAGGTCCTCGTTCAGGCGCACGATCTCGTTGCGCCGCGCCTCGTCATCGGCGGCAGTCTGCATCTTCTGCTGCTGCATCGAGGTGATCTCGTCCTGGGTCTCTCGCAGCAGGTTGAGCTCGCCCTCGAGGTCGCTCGCCTGGGCCACGGCGGCATCGCGCTCATCGCTGACCGCGGCCAGCTGATCGCCCAGAGCCTGCACCTGTTCTGCCACGGCGTCCCGTGCCTGCGCGGCGAGATCGAGCTGGGCCTGGATGCCATCGCGCTCGATGAGCAGGGACTGGTGCTGTAGCGCCAGCTCCTCGTGCATGGACTCGCGTTCGGCCAGCTGCGCGCGCATGGCCTCGACGGCGTCATCCAGCTCGCTCACCCGAGACCGCAACTGCTGGGCCTCGCTCCGGGCCTCGTCCCGGTCAAAGGTCAGGTCGGATTGCTTCTGCTCGAGCTTGGCTTTCTGGGTGGTGATCTCGGCCACCCGTGCGCGCAATTCCTCGGCCTCCGTGCGCGCGGTCGTGCGCTCGCCCTCGAGGGATTGCACCTGGCGCCGGGTCTCACCCAGCATCTCCTCGAGTCCGGAGATGCGGGTCTTGAACATGTCGGTCGAGGCGCTGTCGTCCTCGGCAAGCTGCTCCAGCTCGAGCACACGCTGCTCGGCGCGCTTCGCGGTCTCGCGCTCGAGGACCACCTCCTGCTGGAGTTCGCTGATCTGCTGCTCGAGGCCGGCCAGATGCTGGCGCCCCTCCTCGAGCTGGCGGTTCACATCGGTGACGTAGCGCTGGGCGTCCTCGAGCTTGTGCTGGTCGTCTGCGAGCTGCCGGTTCTGCTGCTCGACGTGTTGACGTGCCGCTTCGTTCTCGGCGCGCAGCTTCTCGGTCTCGGCCTGGTTCTGTTGCAGTGCGCCTTCGGCCTCCCGCACGCGGCGCCGGAGATCCTCCAGCTCCGCCGATGCTCCCCCCTCTGCGGGCAAGTGGATGGGCGCGGGGGGCGGCGCGGCATCCGGGACCTGGGGCGCTGCGGCAGCTCCGGAGGGCATAGTTGCGCCCCGGGTCAGATCGCCCCGGCGGGCCATATCCGCGAGCTTCTCGCCGAGTTCCTGTCCACTCATGGTGGCGGGCACGCAGAACACGCGCCCGGTCGTCGCCAAGGACTGCTGGTCGGGCTCGGAGATGCCGGACCCATAGAGCACGACTCGGGTGCTCGGGACGTGGTGCAGGAGGCTGCGAGTGAAATCGACGCCGGTCATGTCCATCAGCGACGTCGACACGATGACCAGGGGCAGGGCGCGCTGGGTCAGTACCTGGGCGGCCTCGGTGCCTGTGTCTGCCAGCTCGCAGGCAAAGCCATGCTCGGACAGCTCCATCTCGAGGAGCAGCCCGATGTCTCCGACGATGAGGACCGGCGGGAGGCCCGTGCGTTCTGCACCTGCCATCGGGACCCTGCACCTCACTCGCACCCGGGACAGCGCCGACGGCACCCGGGTGTGGACCAGGCCAAAAGTTGCCCCATGTTACTCGATAGGCAAGGGACAAGGCCAGTTCCAGTCAACGTCCCGGCACCGGGTCCCCTGGTGAAAAATCGCGATCCCCCTCCCGCTCTGCTAGATCTGAGGGTGAAATGCGCGATCAGTGGACCCGCCGCGCCGGCTTTCTGACCGGTCTCTTTGCCTCCTTGCTGGCCAGCGGCCTGCTGTGCGTCGCCGACACCCTGGCGGCACTGGCTGCCCACGACGGCGTGATGGACCGCGAGCACGTGCTGGCCGTGGCGATGCGCGTGGTCCCGGTCGATCTCTTGCTGGCCGTGCCGGTGGGGCTGTGGCTCGGGCTGACCCTGTATGGCGTGTGCGATAGACCCTGGCGTGTGCTGGTGCACGAGGCTGTCCTGAACCTGTGGCCCCGGCCGCGCAGCCTCGAGACGGTTCGCCTGGCCAGGCTCGGGGCCATGCTGCTGTCGGTGATGGTTGCCTCAGGTCTGTTGTTCGCGGTCACGGTGCCGGTGTTCGGGCGCATCGTGCGCGCTCCCAATGCGGCCGCGGTGGTGGCGCTCAGCGCGCTCGTGATCACGCTGCTGGTGCTGACGCTGCATCCGGCGCTGCGCGTGTTCGTGCTGCGCCTGGTGCGATGGCGGGAGCGTCTGCTGGGGTCCTGGCACGTGCTGCTGTCGCTGCCGACCCTGCTCGGCCTCGGTCTCGTCGGAGCACTGATCCTGGGCGTGGTGGCCAGGCAGCGTGGCGCGACGCTGCTGTATGCCATGGACATGACCCCGCTGTGGTGGGTGGGCGCCTACGCAGGGTTCGCGCTGCTCGGTCTCCTCGTGGCCTGCACAGGTGCGGTCGAGCGTCGCCTGATCCAGCTCGCGGGTCCGCTGGGTTTCACGCTCTCCAACGTGCTGGTCGGCGCCGGCGTGGTGCTGGCGGTGCAGGTCATCGCGGAGATGGGTGCGCATGCTGGGCTCCTCGACGGCACCGGGGTGGCCTCGCGAGTGTACAGCACGATCAGCGAGTTCAGTTCGGGCTCGCGCACGGTGCCGGAGGCGGCACCGGTGGTGGTGGTGCCGCAGCCCGTGGTCGAGCAGACCGGAAGCCGGGCCCCCGACGTCATCCTGATCACGGTGGACGCCCTGCGCGCGGACCATCTCGGTGTCTACGGGTACGGACGAAACACCAGCCCCAACATCGATGCTCTGGCGCGGCGTGGTTTGTTGTTTCGCGAGGCCTATTCTCCCGCACCTTGCACGGCGTCGTCCTTTGCCGGCTTGCTGACCTCGCGTCTGCCATCGCGCATTGCGGGGGAGGTGCAAGAGAACGAGCAGTTCACGGTGCCCGAGGAGACGCCCTCCTTCGTCGAGCATTTCCGGCGCGCGGGCTACCACACCGTGGGCCTGGTACCGCTGGTGAGTGAGTACCTGACCCACATCCGTAAGGGCTTCGACCGTTTCGACAACTTCTTTGGCAACTCGGCTGAGTTCTCGGACAAGGTGATCCGGACCCTGCAGCGCGAGGCCGGGGACGACCGCCCCCTGTTCCTGTGGGCGCACTTTCTCGACGTGCACTACCCCTACCAGAGCTGGCCGGGCTACGGGGACTTCGGGGACACACCCGAGGACCGCTACGACCAGGAGATCGCCTATACAGACAGTCAACTGGCGCGAGTGCTGTCCCAGCTGCAGTGGCTGGGCCACATGGACAGCTCGATCGTCGTGTTCAGTGCCGATCATGGCGAGGCCTTCGAAGAACACGGAGTCCGCCTGCACGGCGACACCCTGCACCAGGAGCAGATCCACGTGCCGCTGATCGTGGCCGCCCCTGGTTTGCCCCGGGGTGAGGAGTTCAAGACCCGGGTCAGCCTGCTCGACCTGGGGCCGACTCTGGCGGATCTGGCGGGCGTGGACCGCATCTCCTACCACACCGACGGCGGCAGCCTGCTGGCCCGGCTCAAGGGGCTGGACACAGCCAACCCCACGGTGATGGTCGATGCCTGCCGTGTCGGCACCCAGTTCGCGCTGGTTGACGACTACAAGCTGTATTACCAGCGCTCGAGCGGCGCCTTCTACCTGTACGACCTGCGCAACGATGCCGCCGAGCACAACAACCTCTTCGGCGATCTCTCCGACGTGGCCACTCCGATGGTGCAGCGCCTGCGCAAGGAACTGGCCAAGGCCGGCGAGCGCTAGACCGATTTCACCCGACAGCGATCGAGCGGATCAATCCAGGCGCTTGCGGAAGCGCAGCAGCGCGCCAGCGAACAGCAGCGAGCCGATGATGGCCAGGCCCAGGGTCTCGGGCCACAGCACGTCCATGCCCACGCCCTTGAGAAACACGCCGCGCACGATGATCAGGAAGTAGCGCAGGGGGATGACGTAGGTCAGCTTCTGGATGATCGCGGGCATGTTCTCGATGGGAAAGACGAAGCCCGACAGGAACATCATGGGCATGAGGAAGAAGAAGATCACCGTCATCATGGCCTGCTGCTGGGTGCGCGAGATGGTGCTCACGAACAGGCCGATGGCCAGGGTGTTGACGACGAAGAGCAGGATCAGGGCGTAGAGCAGGGCCAGGGAGCCGCGCAGGGGCACCTCGAACCACAGCGTGGCCACGGCCACGACCAGGGTCGACTGCACCAGCCCGATGGCGACGAAGGGCAGCAGCTTGCCCAGCAGCAGCACCGTCGGCGACAGGGGCGCCACGATGAGCTGCTCCAGGGTGCCCACCTCCTTCTCGCGGACGATGGCCATCGAGGTCAGCACCGAGGTGAAGATGACAAGGATGAGGGCCAGCACCGCCGGCACCATGAAGTTGCGGCTGGTCAGCTGCTCGTTGTACAGCACCTTGCCCAGCACCTGGATGCCCGCCGTCGATTCCAGCCCGGCGGCGGCGGCCTGGCTGCGCAGGACCTCGAGGCCCAGCCCCTGCACCACGCTGGCGACGACCGCGGAGCCCAGACCTGCGGAGACCGCATCGCTGCCGTCGATGATGAGGTGCACGGGCACCGCCGGGCCACCGGCGAGGGCCTGACCGAGCCCCGGCGGCAGTACCAGCACCAGGTCGACCTGGGCGCGCTCGATGCGCGCCAGGGCGGCCTCCTCGCTGTCCTCGACAAAGAGGATGCTGGCGTTCTCGGCGGCCTCGAGCGTGGAGGCCAGCAGCCGGCTGCCCGGGGTGTGGTCGTGGTCGACGATGGCGATGCGCGCGTCCACCACGTCGAGGGTAGCGGCGTAGCCGAGCAGCAGCAGCTGCACCACTGGCGCCACGAACACCATGGGCAACATGCGGCGATCGCGCCTCAGCTGCAGCAGCTCCTTGCGCATGACGTGGGGCAGGGCTGCCAGGGGTCGCTGCCGGGTCGTCATAGCCGCACCCGCTTCAGGCGCGCCCGGGCGATGCCCATGGTGACGACGGCGAACAGGGTCAGCGCCAGCAGGTCGGGCCAGAAGCGCTCGGGTCCGGTACCGCGCAGGATGATGCCGCGCAGCACGCTCAAAAAGTAGCGCGCGGGCACGGCGTAGGTTACCAGCTGGATGGCCGCGGGCATCGAGCGGATGGGAAAGGCGAAGCCCGACAGCAGAAAGGTCGGCAGCAGGGTGATGAAGGTGGCCACCATGAAGGCCAGCTGCTGGCTCTCCGTCGCCGTCGAGATGAGCAGGCCCAGACCCTGGGCGCCCAGGATGAACAGCAGCGAGGCCAGGCCCAGCCACCACAGGCTGCCGCGGATCTCGACCCCGAACAGCAGCATGCCCGTGACCAGCACCAGCACCGTGGCCAGCACCGACACGCCCGCGTAGGGCAGCGACTTGCCGACGATGACCTGGGCCGGGGTCAGGGGCGACACCAGCAGCTGCTCCATGGTGCCGGTCTCGCGCTCGCGCACGACGCTGAGGGCGGTGGCGATGGTGCACGAGATCATCAGCACGAAGGCGATCAGGCCCGGTACCAAGAAGCGCTCGCTCTTCAGCTCGGGGTTGTACAGGACGGTCTGGCGCAGCTCGACCGGTGGGTGTGCGGACAGGCCGGAGCGAGCGAGCAGGGTCGCGCCGTGGGACCCGACAAAGGCCTGCAGGTAGGCCAGGGCGGTCTGCGCCGCGTTGGCATTGCTGCCGTCGACGACGGCCTGCACCGTGGCCAGCTCGCCCCGCGCCAGGTCGCGCCCGAGCCCCGGCGGCAGCACCAGGGCCACGGTGGCCTCGCCACGGTCCAGGCGCGCCAGGGCGGCGGCTTCCTGCTCGTCGCGGTGCACCAGGTCGAAGTACTCGCTCGAGGTGAGCGCGGCCACCAGGGCGCGGCTGTCGGCGCTGCGGTCCTGGTCGACCACGCTGAGCGAGATGTGGCGCACGTCGAAGCTCAGCACGTAGCCGAAGAGCACCAGCATCATCGACGGCACCAGCACCAGCACGGCGATGGACCGCGGATCGCGGCTGAGCTGGCGCAGCTCCTTGCGGGCCACGGCGCGCACGGTCATCGCTCCACCTCCCGCGCCAGCGAGATGAACACGTCCTCGAGGCTGGGCAGGGTGGGCGTGGGCGCCTCGAACACCAGCTGCCGCTGCTGCAGCACCTGCACCAGGGCCGCCGTCAGCTCGGCCGGAGCGACCCCGGTGCGCCCGAACACGTGCAGACCTGCGCCGTGCAAGGTCGCCTCGTCGACCAGGGTCAGGGTCTGCGCCGCCTCGAGCGCTCGCGCCGGGTCGCCGCAGCGCAGATCGAGCAGGGCGCGGTCGCCGAGCAGGGCCTTGAGCTGCGAGGGGGTGCCCCGGGCGATGACCTTGCCGCGGGCGATCAGGGCCAGGGCGTGGCAGTACTCGGCCTCGTCGAGAAAGTGGGTGGTGAGCAGGATCGTGGTGCCCTGGGCTGCCAGCTCGGCGATGAGATCAAAGAAGGCCCGGCGCATGATGGGGTCCACGCCGCCGGTGGGCTCGTCGAGGAACACGATCTGCGGCTGGTGCAGCAGGGCGCACACCAGCGCCAGGCGCTGGGCGATGCCGCCAGGGAGGTCCCGGGCCAGGGACCTGGTATGGGCCTGCAGCTCACCAACCTCCACCGCCCAGTCCCGACGCAGGCGCAGGCGCTCGGCGTCCAGGCCGTAGATGCCGCCGAAGAAGCGGATGTTCTCGTCGACGCTGAGGTCGCGGTAGAGGCTGAAGCGCTGCGACATGTAGCCGATGCGCGCCTTGACCCCCTCGGGGTCGCGGGCCACGTCGAGCCCAGCCACCTGGGCGCGGCCATCGCTGGGCTGCAGCAGGCCGCACAGGATGCGGATGGTGGTGGACTTGCCAGCGCCGTTGGGGCCGAGCAGGCCGAACACTGCCCCCTCGGCCACGTCGAGGTCCACGTGGTCCACGGCCAGGAAGTCGCCGAAGCGCTTGCACAGGCCGCGCACCTCGATGGCCGGGCTCACGCCGGGGCTCCCGCGGCCACCTTGGCGCGGTCGACCATGTCGATGAACACGTCTTCCAGCGACGGCGCCACGTCGCGCTGGTGCTCGACCTGGATCTGCTGTGCGGCGAGGGCCTGCACCAGGTCCGCGAGATCGTCGTCGCGCTGCACCGGGATGGCGTGCAGCCTGTCGCCGTAGGGGTGCACGCGACGAACGCGTGGTGAGGCCTGCAACAGCAGCTGGGCGGCGCGCACCGGCTGACACACGATCTCGATGAGGCGATCGCTGAAGCGCTGGCGCAGCTGCAGCGGATCGTCCTCGGCCAGGGCGCGGCCCGCGTGCACCAGGGCCACCCGGGTGCAGCGCTCGGCCTCGTCGAGGTAGGGCGTGGTCAGCAGCACGCTCAGGCCGTCCTGCAGCAGGCGGTGCAGCAGCGACCAGAACTCGCGCCGCGACACCGGGTCGACGCCGGTGGTGGGCTCGTCGAGCAGCAGCAGCTGCGGCTGGTGGATCAGGGTGCAGGCCAGGGCCAGCTTCTTCTGCATGCCGCCGGACAGCTGATCGGCGCGGCGCCGGGTGTAGGGCCCGAGCAGGGTGAAGTCGAGCAGTGCCCCCAGGCGTCCCCGGATGTCGGGCACGCGGTGTATCTCGCCGAAGAACTCGATGTTCTCTTGCACCGTGAGGTCGCCGTACAGGGTGAAGCGCTGCGACAGGTAGCCGACGCTGTGCTTGACCACTTCGGGGTTTTTCTGCGGGTCCATGCCGAGCACGCGCACCGTGCCTGCACGCAGCGCGAGCAGGCCGAGCAAGGTGCGGATGGCGGTGGTCTTGCCCGCGCCGTCCGGGCCCACCAGGCCGTACATCTCGCCCCGGCGCACCTCGAAGCTCAGACCGCGCAGGGCTGCAATCTCGCCGTAGGCCAGCTCGGCATGGCGGAACTCGGCCACCAGCTCGATGTCGCGTCCGGCGCTCACGGCGTCGCCGCCGGCCGCGGCCCGAACACCACCCGCGCGGGCATGCCGGGCTTGAGCTTCTCGTCGTCGTTGGCGAGCTGGATGCGGATCTTGAAGACGAGGCGCGCCCGCTGCTCGGCGGTCTGCACGTTCTTGGGGGTGAACTCGGCGCGGTCGCTGATCGACGCCACGTGCCCGGGTCTGGGTGCACCGGGAAGGGCATCGACGTGCACCTGCACGGCCTGGCTGAGCTGCACCAGGCCCAGGTCCTGCTCGGCCAGGTAGACGTCGACGTGCACCTGGCGCAGGTCTGCCAGCACCAGCAGCGGGCCCCCCGGGCGCGCCACCTCGCCCGGCTCGACCAGGCGCGACAGCACGCGGCCGGCGAGAGGGGACGTCACCACGGCATCGGTGATCTTCTTGTCCAGCATGGCCAGCGCGGCTTCGGCCTGCTCGCGCATGGCGGTGGCGGCCTCGATCTCCTCGGCGCGGGCGCCCCGCCTCAGCTTCTCGACCACGCTCTGCGCCTGGGCCTCGCGGGCCAGCGCCAGGTCGCGCATCGAGGCCGCGTCGTCGAGCTGCTTGGGGGTGACCGCCCCCTTGGCGAGCAGAGCCTGGGTTCGTGCCAGGTCCCGCTCCCCGGCCTGCACCTGCAGGTGGGCCTGGGCCAGGGCCTGCTCGGCGCCCTGCACGTCCTCGCGCCGGGCCCCGCGCCGCGCCATCCTCTCCTGGGCCTGGGCCGCCTTGAGCTGGGCCTCGATCTGGGCGCGCTGCAGCTCCAGGTCGCGCACGTCCGTGCGCACCAGCACCTGCCCGGCCTGCACGGCATCGCCCTCGGCCGCGCCCACCTCGAGCACGGCCCCACCCAGCAGCGAGGCCACCCGCACCTCGGTGGCTTCGACGGCTCCGTAGGCCACGATCTCCCCGGCGTCCGGGTCCTCGCAGCCTGGCAGGTCCAGACCCGCCGTGGCCAGGAACAGCCCTGCGGCTGCGGCTAGCGTGGTGGCGCGTCGCATGAAGACACCTCCTGTGCGCGGGCGCTGAGCCCGCCAAGAAAGATCGCGCGCAGCATCTGGATCACGTCGCCCAGCTCGAGGCCGGAGCGCTCGACGAAGGCCGGCGTGCCCACGGTCTCGACGATGGCCAGCACCGCCTGGGTCAGCATCGACGGAGGGAAATCGTCCCGGATCTCCCCCGCCTGCTGGCCCTGTTCGATGAGCGTCAGGTAGCGGGTCAAGAAGTGGTGCCGGCGCTGCATCACCTCGGCCAGCACCTCGGGGTACAGCCGGGCCAGGTCCAGGGGGGCGCCCGGCGGCAGCGAGCGCACGAAGCTCTGGACCTGGCTGAACAGGGCCTCGAGCTTGTGCAGGGCCGAGCCCTTCTGCTGCAGGTTCAGCTCGACCTGGGCGAACATCGCCTCGGCCGTGTTCACCACCACCTCGCGAACGAGGGCTTCCTTGCTCTCGAAGTGCAGGTACAGGGTCTTCTTGCTGATTCCCAGGTCTCGGGCCAGGTCGTCGATGCGCACCGCGCGCAGGCCGTGGCGCTGGAAGGCCAGGCGCGCAGCCTCGAGGATATCTTGTTTGGAAACTTTGGAAACCCTCATGGTTTCCAAAGTACTCTTCGCGGGGGTGGAGATCCAGCACAATCCGCCAAGGCTTCAGATCTCTTCATCTTCGAGAGGGGTGAGACCGGGGCCCGAGTCCTCCTCGCTGTCCGGGTGGCCCGGCACACGGTAGCCCTCTCCCAGCCAGCGGCCCAGATCGATGAGCTTGCAGCGCTCACTGCAGAAGGGCCTGTGCATCGTTTCCGGGCCTAGGTCCTTGTGACAGACAGGGCAGGTCATCGCGCACACCCGCTGCACCCGGAGACAGGAACCCGCACGGGATCGCGATCGGGCCTGCGTCGGGAACGACCCATGGTCAGCTCTCGAGGGCGCGTTCGGGCACGGTGTCGAAGAAGTGATCGTCGTCGAGGTAGAGGCTGCGCACCAGCTGCTCGACGGTGTCGGGCATGTACTTGACCCACAGCTTGATCGGGACGTCATGCACGTCGTTCAGACCCGGGGCGCGGCACAGGCTCAGGATGAACTCCATGAGGAAGCGGATATTCATGCCCAGGTTGCCGTTGTAGTCAGGGTGTCGGCGCTGGCTGAGCACCCGCTCCTCGTGCATGGCGCGGCCGATCTCGCTTTCGAGGTATTCCTGAAAGCTGGACACGATGATCTCGACGCTGACCTCATCGTCGGCCTGGGTCAGGAAGGTCAGATAGTCGTCGAGCACGCGCTCCGGCTCGAAGCCTCGCAGGTGCAGCAAGGTGAGGAAACGGCCCGACGGTGGACGCGCAGCCAGCATGGCCTTCGGGAACGGCAAGGCCACGTGCATGTTGGTCGCGTTGTAGACGCCCCGGTGCTCCTCGACCTCATCGACGCGACAGCCGAACTGCTCGAGCAGGGGCAGCAGGCGCGATCGTTCGTGGTCCTCGAGGATCAGCTTGACGCCCACCACGTCGGGGATGGACTGCACACCCAGGTCGCGGGCGATGGTGCCCTGCTTGATGCGCTTGATCACGCGCCGCTCGGCGTGGGCGAACTCCTCGGCCATCTTCTCCGGCGGCGTGACCAGGGTGCGACGGTCGACGCCGAGGGAGCGGGCGCGCTCCTCGGCGAGCTGGTCCGCGCTCTCGCGGATCCGGCGCAACATGTCGTCGACGATGCGGCGCCCTCCCTTCTCGGCAATACGCCGGAAGCGCTTGATGCGCGTGCACGCCACCAGCGACGGCTGGCCACTGGCCTCGACCGTGTAGTAGCCGCCATCCACGGGGGTCTCCCGGTAGAAGTCCTCGGGAAAGCGCAGGTAGCGATCGCACATCTGCTCGATGCGGGGTGAGGTGTAGCGCAGGTTGCGGACCGCGAAGTCCTTGTAGGCGCCCTTGACCTGCGTCGGGTGCCAGGTGGGCTCGGCGCTGTGCAGCTCCCGGAGCAGGCGGGTGGTCAGGTCATCGAGCCAGATGCGAGCGCAGTACAGGTTGAAGTTGACGATGGTCTTGAGCTGCCGGACGTCACCGGAGCGCGGACGGTTGAGCATCCAGCGCGTGATCAGCTCGGCCAGCTGCTGTCGGTGTACGAAGCTATCGATGCGCAGCATGGCGTCCTCGCGAGGGGCGGCCCCAAGGTATAGCGCGCTGGCGATGACGGGTCGAGGTGGGAGATCGGATGCCGGGGCCGGCCCACAAGACAGCTCAGGAGGAGCCGTGGCATAATCCTGCGCGATAGCGCCACGCCGCTGTGCAGGAGGGCGCGTCGCGTCGTGACTGGAGCGAGTGCAGGTCCCATCCTGCCGAGGGGAAGAGAGGTTGAGCATGCGACACCTGTCCATCGCTGCCGGGCTCGGGTTGTGGATCCTGACGGGGTGCGTGACCTACTTCGGTGTGGACGCGGCGGAACCCGGAGACACGGGCCCGGATGGCAGCACGGTGCAGGACGCCAGCACGGCGTCGGATCTGGCGGGTGGTCAGGACAGGTTCACAGGCCTCGATCGCGCGACCGGCGTCGATCACACCACAGGTTTCGACGCAGGCGCACCCCGGGACGCCGCAGCGGGAGTCGACCTGGCGGTGCCGCACGACGCAGCTTCGGGCGGCGACCTCGGCGCGCCCCGCGACGCCAACGTGGTGGTGCCCGATGGTGGCATGCCGGTGGGGAGTCACTGCGAGAGCGCGCCCTGTACCCAGGAGGCCATGTGCATCGGCACGGCGACCAACGCCGTGTGCCGGCTCAAGTGCATCCGGGGCGACGGCACGTGCCAGGCGCAGACCGAGTTCTGTCAGAACATCCTGCTCCCTGACGGCGGTCCCTCGCCCACGGGAGCCTGTGTACCCGCGCAGGGTGAAGGCCAGACGTGCGTCGACGAGCCCTGCGCCGAGATCTACACCTGCGCCTACTCGGGCGCGGATGCCGCATCCGTGACCTGCCACGTGTCGTGCTGGCCTCAGTCCACCGACGCCGGCTGTCCCTCCGGTCAAGCCTGCATGGGCTTCACCGGGCAGGATTCGGGGGCGTGCTTCTGATCCGTCTCCAGGTGCGGTCCATACCTCGGCAATCGTCGCAGCTCCGGCGCCGCCCCTGGTCGCGGATGTCCGGGCTCAGTTGCCCGGCGTCTCGTCGTCGGGCACGACGTCTTCGGCCTGGGCGAGGTCGGGCGGTGGCGTGGTGTCTGGCGGCGGTTCCAGGCCCAGTTCCCGGGCCATGGGGTGCAGCGGAGGTGGGTGCGGGTTGTATCCGCGCGGTGCGGCAGCGGCACCCTGCTTGGCGCGAAGGATGGCCTCGAACGAGGTCTGCACAGGCGCGCCGACCAGGCACGCCGGCGGCGTGGCAGGTCCCTCGGTCGACAGGTCCTGCGCGCTTCGCCCGTGATTGCTGCGATCCATGACCTCGACTTCCCAGCCAGGATCGTCGTTGTCGGAGCCCGGGTCAGGGGTGACATCGCGCGCCAGCACTTCGGCCGCCCCGACGCTGGCGTCGACCAGACCGCGGCGAAGCATGGGTGACGGCAGGGGAGGGATCACCGGCGGCGCGAGGTTCGGAGCCGCGGTGGGCGCGGCGGGTGGGGTCGGTTCTGCGGCCGCAGGGAGTCCGTGGCGCGAAGGATCGAACAGCGCGGGATCGAGCCGGGCGCCCAGGGGCACCAGCGACGGCAAAAAGCTCGGGATCCGGCCGGTGGGTACCAGCACGGGCACGGCCGCGTCGTCGTCGTCCGATGCGACGCAGTGAAACAGCGTGCTCAGCGCAGAGCCCTCGACACTGGGCACCAGCTCGTCGATCTCGACCACTGCAAGGCGCTTGTCGGGTAGGCGTCCCACGACCACCACCAGGGACAGCGCCGCGTCGCACAAGGTGCGCGCCACGACCGCATCCATGCCGCCGGCGCAGGCCAGCGCGACCAGCTGGGCGAGCCCACTGCGCGCATCGACGGCCGTTCCCCGGGCCATGGACCCCGCCAGACCCGTGGCGGCCTGCAGGAACCAGGGCGCGGTGGTGGCGTCGAGCCAGGGCGCCACGGCGCGATCCGGGCGCAGGGCAAGGACGCCCGGCAGCAGCTCTGCCGCATTCGAGGCATCGATGTGGAGTGGAATGCAGCCCGGGACCAGCGGGGCCATGCCAGGGTGCGCGATCAGCACGACGACGCGTTCCTGCGGGGTCAGGGCTTGCACCAGGGCAGCCAGCAGACCGCCATCCACCGCCGGTGGCGGCGTCAGCAGCAGGATGCCTCGGCGTCCCGCAACCGCGGCACGCAACAGGGGCAAGGCCAGGGCTGGCACCACGTCCGCATCGACCAGCATGTCCAGGTCCGGACCCTGCCTGGGTGGCAGGCTGAGGGCCAGATGTGGAACCTCGCCAGCTTCCATCCGCAACACGGTCAGTTCCTGTCCGTGCTGGCCCTGCCCCCGTAGCAGGCGGCTGTCCACGCTCAGGCCCGCGTCGGCCGCGACAGCGCGGGCGATGCTCTCCAGGGCACCTGCAGGCAAGGCGCCCTCGATGGTCTGCAGCTGACCGCGGCGCTCGACCAGCAGGCTGGTTTCACCGTCCGCGAGCAAATGGCTGACCTCCGGATCGCTCGCGTGATCTGCCAGGGGACCGAGCCAGCCGCGAAAGGGATCTGAAAAAAAGTCGAGCATCCTGGATCCCGTCCTGGTCCGGCTCCGCTGCGCGCTCCGGACTCGGTCTCGAATGCGGGGCGATCTTCACGTGATACCGAGCTGTTGGAGAATGCTATGGCGCGCCCATCGCGGGGTCAAACCGCACTGCGTGGATTCTGTATCCAGAGTGCGGTCTGTGTCACAGAACGTCCACATGTCACCTGCGCGCCGGGAGCAGCGTGCTACATACGCCGGGTCCCACACGAAGGAGTCCACGATGAATCGTGTCAAGGTGGAAAACATGCCGAGCAACGAAGTCGAGGAGAAGGACGATGCGAGCGGCGGACCGTCGCCGCTGCGGCTGGCTTTCGGCCGCCGCCTGCGCACCCTGCGTCACCACCGCGTGATGTCGCAGCGCGTGCTCGCCACCACGTCCAGCGTCTCGATGAATACCATCGGCAGCATCGAGCGCGGTCTGCGCTTCCCCTCGCCCGAGGTCCTGGAGTCCCTGGCCGGCGCCCTCGACGTCGAGGTCAAGGAGATGTTCGACGTGGATGACCACGCCGCGCCGGTGACCCTCGAGGGTGCCGCGCGGGAGCTGTGTCGGGTGGTCAACGACGATCTGTTGCCGCGGGTCGAGGCCCTGACCCAGCTGGCGAACAAGCTGCTGGTCGAGATCGACCGCGAGCATCTGGTCAAGCCCGAGGCTCGGCGGTCGACGGATCGCTCGATGTCCGTCAGCGCAGCCTGAGCGCGCCTACTCGCTGCCCAGTGGTCCTGCCCGCGCTGGAACCGCTTCCACATCCACGCCGGTGATGGCATCGCCCTCGAGCAGGGTGTCCACCACCTCCATGCCCGAGGTCACCCGCCCAAAGGCGGTGTAGCGGCCGTCCAAATGCGGCTGGCGCGACTGCGTGAAGAAGAACTGGCTCCCGCCGGTGTCGCGGCCCGCCAGGGCCATGCCCAGGGTCCCCCGTTCGTAGGCCCGGGGCGTGATCTCGTCGGGAATGGCATAGCCAGGCCCGCCGAAGCCATCGCCGCGCGGGTCGCCGCCCTGCACCACGAAGCCCGCGACCACGCGATGAAAGCTCAGGCCATTGAAGAAGCCCGTGCGGGCAAGCTGCACGAAGTGGGCAGCAGTCTCCGGCGTTTCGTCGGCAAACAGCTCGATCTCGATGCTGCCGCGAACCGTGTGCATGCGGGCGCGGAGCCCCCGCGGGTCGACCGCGGGTGGTGTGCCGAAGCGGGGCGCCATGCCAAACACCGGGGCCCGGCCCGTGGCGCGGCGCACGGCATTGCGCACCTCGACCGGCCCGGTATCCGCGAGCAGGGCGATGGCCTGGGCTGCGGTGCTCTTGCCGTGGGTGACCAGGGCTCGCGCCAGGGTTGCCCGGGCTGACAGCACCGCGGCATCACTGGCGCTCTGTGTTCGTTCGAGGGCGCGCTGGATGTCGTCAACCAGCGAGGGGTCCTCGGGCCAGGCCGTCAGGGCATCCGCCACAGCCTCGATCACTGCCGCGTCGTCGTCGGCAGCGAGCCGTGTTCGCAACAGGGTGCGGGTCGCGGCGTCGTCGGCCTCGCCCAGCGCCAGCACGGCCTGGATGCGCACGCGAGGATCGGCGTCACTCAGGTAAGGATGAAGCCTGGTGCGCAGGGGAGCGGAGCGCTGGGCAGCCAGGGCCAGGGCCTTGACCTCGCGGATGCGGGTCGTGACCTCGGGCTCGGTCTGACCGCTGCAACGGGCCAGGGGCTTGAGATCGAGGCTACGCGACGCCAGGGCAATGGCCACCTGGCAGCGCACGGGCCCCAGCGCCACACTGCTGGACGTGACCACGCGGCCGCTCGCCGGCGTCAGTACTCGCTCCACCCGGCGCAGGCCGTCGTCGTCAAGCAGGGACAGCGTCGTCCCCAGCACGTGGGCTGCCGGCGTATTACTGTCCGGCGCTGCCAGGATGGCCGCCACCGCCCGGTCTGCAGCCAGCTGCAGCGGCGCCTTGTTCATCTTCGGATCGCGGGAGGCGCGTCGTCCCAGGGCGCGCAAGGCCTCGACCTGTACCCGCCAGTCCTCGTCGTCGAGGGCCCGGACCAGTGCGTCCGCGCCTTCATCGCAGGCGCCCAGACCGCGCGCGGCCCAGGTCCTGACCCGCGCGTCGGCGTCCGCGCGCAGCAGCGTCGGGAACAGTTCCTGGGCCTGGCAGGTCTCGTGGCGTGCCAGGGCATAGACGGCTGCGAAACGCACCTCGGCCAGGGGACTGTGACCCAGGGCGATGAGCTTGCCGAACAGGTCGACGTTCTTGTGTGCGTCCTTGCCTCGTCGCACCGCGTGTACACCGTAGGCGAGGGCGGCATAGGCAGCGTTGAGGCCCTCCTCGTCGAGGCCGGCATAGATGTGGTGCAGACCCGGGCCGATCACGACCTGGCCCAGCGCCGCATACACCTGCTCGCGCACGCGCGGATTCTGCTCGACGTGCAGCCTGGCGTCGAGGGCGCGCTCGGCCTGGGCCCGGGTCTGCGCGGCCTGGCGCACCCAGGCGTCGGAGCCCTTGTGGCCGGCGTGGATCTGGTCGAGCAGCAGGGGCAGCTCCTGATCGAGGGCACCCAGGGCAAAGGCCGCATGACCGCGAACCGCCGCATCCTTGTCGCCCAGGGCGGTGATGAGGCTGGGCGCACCCTCGGGGTCCGCCAGGCGCGCCAGGGCCAGAGCCGTGCGAGCCCGCACCGACGCGTCCTCGTGCGCCAGGTAGGGCACCAGCGCCGTGGCCCGGACCCGTGCGCGCTCGAGCTTGGCCACGGTCGCCGTGGCCTGAACCGGGTCGCGTTCGACAGCAGAGGCCGCGGCTGCGGGCGCGCGCTGGGGCCCCGGTGACGAGGTGGTGCAGGACAGTGCAAGCAACGCGACGAGGGACAGGCGACGCATGGCGGTCCTCGTGTGGGTCGGGGCAGCCAGAAGGTGCTCATGCTATCCTGTAAAAAAATTCCGGTCACGCCAGGAGCAGGGCTGGGGTTGGTGGGGCTGGACTCGCAGACTTGCCGCAGCACGCCGCCGCTGCTACACGCTGCAGCAGTGAATCGGCGACATGAGCAGGACGGGCGCGGCGGAAAGTCCGCGAAGTGAGTGCAATGAGCGAGGTCAAGAGCCAGGTGCTGGAGCGCGAGCCAGAGGCCTCCCCGGCCTCGAGCACGGCCCTGGTGCCCGCGCGCCGGGGCGAGAGTGCGCTGGTCGCGGCCGATCCCCTGGCTCGGTACCTGTCCTGGATTCGAGAGTTTCCGGTGCTGCCCGCCGACGAGCAGATGGAACTCGCTCGCGCCTACAAGGCAACCGGCGAGCGCCAGTCCGCCACCACGCTGCTGCGCTCGAACCTGCGCCTCGTCGTCAAGATCGCCTACGAGTACCGGCGCCGCTGGGTCGAGATGCTGGAGCTGATCCAGGAAGGGAATCTGGGTCTGGTCGAGGCCATCGAGCGCTTCGATCCGCTGCGCGAGGTGCCCTTCACCAGCTATGCCCAGTACTGGATCCGCGCCTACATCCTGCGCTACGTCATGGACAACTTCCGGGCCGTGCGCCTGTCGTCGACACGTGCGGGTCGCAAGCTGTTCTGGCGACTGGGCAAGGAGCGCGCCAAGCTCGAGCGCGAGGGCTTCGTACCGACCACGCTCATGCTGGCCGAACGCACCGGGGTCACCGAGCAGGAGATCCTGGATGTGTCGCGGGTGCTGGACAGGCCCGCAACCTCCCTCGACGCGCCGACCCGCGGCAGCGACGGCGAGAGCGGTGCGTCCCTCGGGGAGCGCCTGCCCGACGAGCACGGTGACGATCCGGAAATGAATGCGGCGCTGTCCGAGCTGCGCGAGAAGGTGCAGCGGGTGCTGCGCAGCTTCGAGGCGGCGCTGGAAGATCCGCGCGAGCAAAAGATCTTCCAGGAACGTCTGGTGGCCGAGACCCCGGTGCCGCTTCGCGAGATGGGGGCGCGCATGGGTATCAGCCGTGAGCGCGTGCGCCAGCTCGAGTCCCGCCTGCGCGAGCAGCTGGCCAAGGTCCTGCGCGCCGAGCTCGGCGAGGATGCCATCCTCGACTTTGTCCGCGGCGATTGACGGGGCCACGCTCGCCGGCCGCCGTCTCACCTGTCGTGGATGGACCGTGCCGCGCTGCCGGGCTGAAGCCGGCAAGACTCTCGTCGCCGAGGACGGGCCTGCCGCGCACAGCACAAAAGAAGACCGCCGTACACACGACCGGGAGTCCGCACCGTTGCTCCCTTCCGGGCCTGGCGGGGTTAGGACGCGGCCGTTGCACGGCGGTCACAGGCGCCCACGTGGGGCGAGAACCTATCCTACCTCGATCCGTCGCGCGCGGGGCGCGGGTTTTTCATGGCGGAGAGGGCGGGATTCGAACCCGCGGCACCCTTTTGAGGTGCACACGATTTCCAGTCGTGCACCTTCGGCCTCTCGGTCACCTCTCCATGGCCCTGGCAGCACCGTTTTTCCAGGGGCGTTCGGCACGCCCCTCCCCCGTCGAAGTGAATTCGACGGGGCCCCCACCCTGGCAGCACACCACGTTTCTCGAGGGGCGTTCGGCACGCCCACCAATCATCGCTCCGGGGTGCGGCGCCGGATCTGGCGGAGAGCGAGGGATTCGAACCCCCGGTACCGTTACCAGTACACCTGATTTCGAGTCAGGCGCCTTCGACCAGGCTCGGCCAGCTCTCCACATCCGACGCCGCGTCCCGGCGCGAAGGCGCTATTTACGTGAGCGCAGGCTGGTCCGTCAATACCGACACTGGTAAAAAGCATGTCCAGTCACTGACGGCCATTTTTAACGGCGCGGCTGTGGTAAGAGAGGCGCTCGGTTCTTTTTACTTTGGGAGTTCCTGCGTGACCACGCCCAGCCTGCGCGACGTCATCGAGAAGGCCTCGCTGGTGGTGTGCGTGGGGCCTGGCGGGGTGGGCAAGACCACGATCTCTGCCGTGCTGGCCCTGCATGCAGCCGCCACCCGGCGTCGCGCGCTCGTGCTGACCATCGATCCTGCCCGGCGCCTGGCCGACGCCCTCAGCCTGCCCGGGCTGACCAACGACCCGGTGGCGATCACAGGTTTCGCCAAGATGCATCCTGGTGGCAGCCTGCACGCGCTCATGCTCGACCCCACCGCAACCTTTGACCACATGATCGCCATGCTGGTGCCCGACGAGGCGCGGCGCCAGGCCCTGCTCGCCA
The DNA here is from genome assembly GCA_043821645.1 of Pseudomonadota bacterium. Taxonomy (GTDB): domain Bacteria; phylum Myxococcota; class JACRCW01; order JAFGSX01; family JAFGSX01; genus JBDRCO01. The sequence goes on from JBDRCO010000046.1 coordinate 147,592, forward strand.
ACCGCTTCTACCAGCACATGTCGCGCTCGCTGGCGGGAACCCTCGAGTACATGGCTGTCGAGCGCCTGCACACCCTGACCCGCAGCGGCGACTACAACGCCGTGGTGCTGGACACGCCGCCCACCACCAATGCCCTGGACTTCCTGGACGCCCCGGACCGCCTGGCGGTGTTCTTCAACGAGAAGATCATGCGCTGGTTCGTGCCAGGCGAGCGCGCGAGCAGCTGGACCGCGCGCCTGGTCGATCGCGCCGGCGCCACCGCCATGGGCTTGCTGAGCAAGGTGGCCGGTGAGGAGTTTGTCGACGAGACCCGCGGCTTTTTTTCGGCCTTCAGCGATCTGCTGGGTGACTTTCGCTCCCGCGGCGAGCGGGTCGGACGCCTGCTGCGCGATCCGAGCACGACCTTCATCGTGGTGACCTCGGCCGACGCCCAGCGCCTGGATGAGGCCCGAGAGATCGATCGCCGCCTGGGTCAGTCGGGGTGCCACGCTGGTGCCTTCGTGGTCAACCGGGTGGATTCGCCTTTTTTACCGCCGGACGTCGACGTGGAACGCGCGCTGAGCCAGGCCACCACCCTGCTCGGAGGGAGCAACGAACGCGAGCGGGTGCATGACTTCATCGAGCGCCTCGAGGTGCTGCGGCACTCGCGGGACGTCTCGGCCAGCCGGCATGCCGAGGCTGTGGACTTGCTGCGCGCCCAGGCCGGTGGCCGGCCCGTGTTCACCGCGCCGCGGGTCCCCGCGGGTCAGAGTCCACGCGCCTCGTTGCTCGCGATCTACCTGGGGCTTTTCGCCGACGCCGCAAGCGAGTAAAAAGCACCTCTCCCGGTTATGGCAGCGGAGCTGTCGAGAAGGCTGGATGCTTACCAACATCAAGATCGAGAGCATCGGTGTGTACCTGCCACCAGGGCGGCTGACCACCGAGGAGCTGATGCAGCGCTGCCGCCACCGACCGCGCCTGGACCTGGAGCGCATCACGGGCATCCAGGAACGGCGGGTGGCCGAGGGCGAGTTCGGGGTCGACCTGGCCGTGCAGGCCGCGCAGCGCGCCCTAGCCATGTCGCGCTACTCCGCCGGGGAGCTGGACCTGATCATCTGCACCAGCATCTGCAAGTACAACCGCGTACCCGAGGTCGAGTTCGAACCTGCGTCTGCCACCACGATCCGCCGTGCCATCGGCGCCGAGAACGCCCAGACCTTCGACGTGGTCAACGCCTGCGCCGGCATGTTCAACGGTGTGCTGCTGGCCCAGGCCTACATCCGCTCGGGCCAGGCACGAAGCGTGATGGTGGTCAGCGGCGAGTACAACTGGCCCCTGGCCGACAGTGCGACCCGCGAGATCCTGACCAGCTTTGACGGGCAGATGGCGGCCCTGACCCTGGGCGACTGCGGCGCGGCCTTGATCCTGGACGCCTGCGACGACGACGCGCACGGCTTTCGCTACCTGGAGATGGTGACCGGCGCCAAGCACAACCACTTCTGCTACTCGGTCCCGTCGCGGCGTGGCACCGGCGGCATCCTGGTGACCAAGGCGCGCGGGCTGCAGCTCAAGGGCGCCGAGCACTTTCCCTTTTATCTGAAGAAGGCCGTGGATCGCTCGGGCTGGAGCATGGATCAGATCGACTTCGGCATCGCCCACCAGGTGTCGGTGCGCGGCATCAAGAACGGCATCAAGGTGGTGAACCGATTTCTGGGCACCGAGGTGCCCCACCCCTACCTGCAGAACTGCGAGACCTACGGCAACACCACCACGACGAGCCACTTCCTGGTGATGCACGAGCACCTGCGCGATGGCACCTTGCAGCCCGGACACAAGCTGCTGTTCGTGAGCGGCGCCTCGGGCATCGTCATCACCCATGCCACCTACGTGCTGGATGATCTGGGCGAGCGCCTGCGCGCGAGCCTGGGGGAGGCGTGACCATGCGCGCACGCATCGAGAGCCTGGGGGTCAGCTCTCCCCGTCGCCAGTGGGGCCGCGCCAGCTCGCTGGACCACGCCGTGCGCGCCGGTCGCGCCTGCCTGGAAGCCTCGCACTACCACCCCGAGGACGTGGCGGTGCTGATCAACGCGGGCGTGTACCGCGATCACCACTACGCCGAGCCGGCCTTCGCCTGTTTCATCCAGGAGCAGCTGGGTATCAATGTCGAGTTCCAGGGCCGGCAGACCCTGAGCTTCGACCTGCAGAACGGCGGCTGTGGCCTGCTCAGCGCCTGCCAGGCCATCACGGCCATGCTGCAGGCCGGCATGCTGCGCGTGGGTCTGGCCATCTCCTCCGAGGCCAACGCGGACAAGAATCCGGATCCCAGCTGGTGTTATCAGCCCAGCGGCGCGGCTCTGTTGCTCGACGTGTCGCCGCACGGCGATCGCGGCTTTGGCTCCTTCGTGTTCAGGACCCTGGACCAGCACCTGGAGCTGTACCGCTCGGCGGTGCGCCTGGACCGCAAGCATGGCGTGCTGCTGCTGCGCAAGGATGCGGCGGTGGAGCAGGTGTACCTGGAGGCGGCAGGCGAGGTCTTGAAGGCCGTCCTCGACGCTGAGGGGCTGGCGCGCAGCGATCTCGACCTGGTGATCCCCGCCCAGATCTCGCCAGACTTCCTGCGCGCGTTGCCCGCGGCCATCGACATGGCACCGGACAAGATCGTCGACCTCGGCGCCGAGCTCGGCGACACCCTGACCACCTCGTGGGCCCTGGCCCTGCACCGCGCCCGCGAGACGGGCCGGCTGAAGGACGGGCAGCGCGCGGCCATCCTCGCCTTCGGGTCGGGCGTCACCCTGGGCGCGGCCATCTATCGCGCATGAGTGCGGCGCTGCGTCGGCGCCTGGCCCTGGGCTGTCACGGCCTGGTCGTGCTCGGGCTGGCGCTCGCCGGCCTGCGCTATGGCCTGGCCACGCAGCCCATGCCCTACCACCTCGAACTGCTGGGTCGCCGCTGGCCAGAGATCCCGCTGCCCACGCAGACGCTGCTGCTGGCCCTGCTGCACGGCGCAGGAGCAGCCATGTTCGCCGGCAGCCTGGCGCTGGGAGTGCTGCTGGCCATCCCCTGGCGCCGTGGTGAACGCTGGGCAGGCCACGCGGTGCCCGTGCTCGCCGCCGCAGGTTTGGCGCCCCTCCTCGTCATCACCGCGCAGTTGCGGGAGATGGGAGCCCGCACTCCATGGTGGCTGGTCGCCCTCGCCATGGCGCTGTCGCTCGCAGGCTGGGCGCTGGGCCCGGGCGCGCGCGACTTGCCAGGTCCCGAAGTGCCCGCCAAGATGGCCGATCACGACCCTGGTGACGGCCAACGATGATGCAGACCCTGGATTCCATGTCCCCCACCCTGCGCGGCCTCGAAGACGTGGTGCGCTCGCGCGACCTGATCCTGGTCACGGGCAAGGGCGGCGTGGGCAAGAGCACGGTGGTGGCTGCACTGGCGATGCTGGCTGCGCGCCATCGGCGCGGCGCGGTGGCGGTGGAGATCGCGGCGCGCCCGCACCTGGACCAGCTGCTGCAGGCCGATGCCCGCATCGAGCTGTGCAACATCGACCTCGAACGCTCGCTGCCGCGGGTGCTCGGGCGCATGCTGCACTTGCCCGCCATCGTCGGGGTGGCGCTCAACAATAGGGTGCTGCGGCTGTTCGTGCGCACCTCACCGGCGGTGGTCGAGACCATCTACCTCGACGAGATCTACGAGCTGGTGCAGCAGAACGCGAAGCGGGACAGACCCGTGATCGTGGATCTGCCCGCCACCGGCCATGCCGTGACCCTGCTCGACACGCCGAGCTCGGTGCGGCGCATGCTGCGGGTGGGTCCTGTCGCTGCCAAGGCCGCGCTGATCGAGGCGCTGCTGTTGAACCCCCAGCGCTGCGAGCTGGTGGTGGTGGCCCTGCCCGAGGAGCTGCCGGTCAACGAGACCATCGAGCTGGTCCAGCGGGCTCGAGAGCTGGGGCTGTCCAGCCGCACGGTCGTCGTCAACCAGGTGCCGGTGTCCCT